>NZ_WMBQ01000002.1 GCF_009708035.1 Hyphomicrobium album | reverse complement strand
GCTGCAGGCCATTCGGCACCGGGCTCACGCCCTGCCTGGCAAGGGCACGCGCCGCGTCCTGGCCCGCGCGCATGTCCTGGATCGCCTGGCTTGCGCGCCCAAGCATATCGATCGAGCGCTTTGCGGCCTGGCTCGCCGTTGCTGCCTGTTGCGCCGCTCCGCTCGCTGCGCCGCTTCCCGAATTGCCGCCACCGAGCAGGTCAACAGCCCGTGCTGCCGAGCAGGCCATGCTGAGCACGAGTACGCTTGCGCAGAAACGCAGTCCTCCGTTTCTGACAAGCTTGCATGGACGGAGGCGAGGGGCTGGATGGGCCAAGGGCATGGTGCGCTTTCTCAGTCGATGTCCAACAGGTGCCTGGGCATCGAACTTGCGCCCTAAGCACCCTCTGACCCACAAGGACGTTCGGCACCGCCCGGGACCGAAAAAAGAGTTACGCGTTCTCCTGCAGCAGACCGGGCCTACTCTGATCAGCTCAAGAGAACGATGCCTCCGGGGAAGGGGGTGATCCGTGCTCCAAAAGCGCGTTGTGCGAGCGTCAAGATCTCGTCGACGTTGTGAATGCGGAAGCGAGCATTGACGGTTTGGCGCCCAAGCTGCCCATTCATCAGCACGATCCTGCCAGGCCGGTAGCGGTTGATCTCGACGATCACCTCGGCGAGCGGCGTGGAGTGGAACACAAGCAGCCCGTCGCGCCATGCCATCACCATGCGAGGGTCGATCGCTGCAGCCCGACCAAGCCCGCGCTCGCCATAGGTGACCTGCTGGCCGGGGCTCAGCGTCAGCTGATTGGCACCGTACTGCAGATCCACGCCGCCCTCGATGCAAGTGATACAGGCCGTGCGCCCATCGAAGCGGACGTTGAAGCTCGCGCCTTGGGCGCTGATGCGACCCTCTCCGGCAATGACAATGAGCGGCCTTTCCAGTTTGTGTCCCGTTGTGATGGCGGCCTCGCCGCTGACCAGCTCGATGCGATCGTGATTCCCGGCCGGCGCCTGCAGGGAAACGCTGGTCTGCGTGTTGAGCTGCATCAAGGAGCCGTCGCCGAGGATGATGCGCTGCTGTTCGCCTTTGGCGGTGCGGTAGTCGGCAGCGAGCTCGGACAGCGACGGCCAGATGTCCGCCGGCGGACGAACGACCAGATAGGCCGCCGTGGCCGCTACCGCGCCTCCCAGGACGGCACGGCGGGTTAGAGTTCGGGCACTACCCGACCTACGCCGAGGAGTGGGGCGCGCTGCTTCGCGTTCGAGAACGCTGCGACCTGCGGGGCCGAGCCGGTCCCACAGCCTGTTCGCCGCCGCAAAAGCCCTCTCGTGCGCGGGACTGAGATGCCGCCAGCGCTTGACCTCTTCAACGTCGGCGATCGTTGCCTCGCCGGAAACGAGACATCGAAGCCTGGCCAACGCTTCTCGGTTCAGCTCCGTCTCCATGTTCTGATCGTCAGTGTGAGTCATTTGCAGACGCGGCTGTATGACGTGGCATTTTTATCTCGGGCAATGCGATACGCCTCCTGCTCTAGGACGTTTCCGGAGAGCGCGGACCGAAAAGTCTAACCACTTTGCGACCAAGGCGTTGGGCGCAGTGGTCGAGGGCATGCTTCAGTTCCATCTCTACGAGACGCTGCGAGATCCCCAGCTCCGCGGCAATCTGGCGTAGGGTAGTTCCGTCCAGACGTGACGCGAGGAGGATCGCGCGCCGGCGAGGCGTCAGCTCCTGGAGCGCTAGCTCGAGAGCTGCGATCTCCATGCGGCCCTCGGCCTGTGCGGCAGGATCGGACGCCGGATCGGCGACCTCCAGCACTGCTGCGATCTCGGCGGGGCGCGCCAGGCGGCTATCAGCGCGTCTGCGATCGACGGCGATATTGAGAGCCGTCCGCAGAAGATAGCCCGTTGGGCTCTTGATCGATGCGACCTCACCCGTTCGATCGAGACGCAGCCAAGTCTCGTGCAGGGTTTCGCGGGCGAGCTCCTCCGACTCCAACCGGCGTGCCAGATGCCTGCGGAGATCATCGTAGCGATCGACCAGCAGTTGACGCAACGTGGCCCAGGTCGTCTCGGTCATGGTCGAACCGATGCGCGATGATCATCGGCTAGGCAATCGCCTGTCTGGCTCGGAGGAAGCGGCTTGACCAGCATGACTATGGGCTGCGGCATCCCTGACGGCGGCCCGCTGCCAATATGAACGCCGCCGAGCACTGCAGCGATCGCGCCGTCGCGATCTGCGCTGCCGCTCGTGCTCAACAACTCTGGCTGCAGAACCTCTCCCTCCATACCGATGCGGAATCTCACGGCGAGGCGGTAGCTCCCCGGCATAGTCACGGCACGACGGCAGAAGGCCTGCTCGATGCGCCGCTGGATGAGAGCCAGATACGAAGGATGACTGACCAGCCCCTCGCCTCCCGGACCCACTGGCGCAGCGGGCACGACGGAAAAGGCGTTCGTCGCATAGAGTGCGGTTAGGTCGGTGCCCTCCAGCAAGACGCGCAGCGCAACATCCGCCGCGAGATGGCCAGCAACGGCCGTGGACCGGCGCCCGGAGGCCAAGTCGCTGTCATAGAACACCTCCAACCCCGTCGCCGCGACGTAGTCCTCAAGGGCCTGCGCGAGGGGCTGGCTTGGAATGTCGAAGGAAATCGTGCGCGTGCTCGGTTGATATGCGAACGGACTGCCCGTTGCCAAGTGGAGCGCTGCGACGCACGTCACGCAAGCGAGCATACGGCGGCACAACCAAGCACCCAGGGCTTGCGCGAACACCTGCCCTTATCCCCAAAACTGTCACGAAACCCCAGGCAAGGCTAAGTGGCGTGTGTAACAGGCACATGTCAACGCGGGCGGAATACGTACGTGGCGGCCATGTCGCACCGCCCCGGGGGGTGGCGTACCTCGCCCAGAGGGAGGCGGCCGGTTGGCCACTCAATAGGCTACGGCCGGGCCGTTGGCGTGCCGGTCCGTCGCAAGGGAAATAATGCCTGAGGGGTCGGTGCGGCATCCCGTCAGCGAGCCAACTTTCGTTTGCGGTCACCGACCGCTTCCATCGCCGCCTGCTTCGATTCCTACTTCGACAGCGCTGCGGCGCGGCACGCACCAGGCGTATGATCCCAAGCGGAGACTCAGCATGAACGACCACTTCTGGCCGTCGCTCTATCCGGGCATCATTGTGGGAGCGCTCGTGGGGCTCTCGCGTGGCGGAGTGATCGCAACGCTGGCGGGCGCCGCCGGTGGCACCACCGGGGCAGCCATCATGTACTTCGTCACGGCGCGGCCGGGCCTCGACGACGGCATTATTTCGCTTGCCGCGCTCATCGCCGGCGCCACCGCGGGCGCTTTCCTGTGCGAGTTTTGCTCATCCCGGCTCGCAGCGAACCTGCGACGGGGACAAGTAGCGGCTCTGCCAAGGAGCCTGCCCACGCTGGTGGGCGATCTCGGCACCACGGGCCGTTCCCGGACCTCGCTTCGTCGCGCCGGGAAACACCGGTCCCCATATTCTGCGGAAATGACAGTCGTCCGCGACGTCCTTGCGCTCGCGAGGAACGGTCGCTGCGGCCACGCGTTTTGACGCCCAGGGGACAGTGAAATCTGCAGAGGACAAAGGCCATGGATGCAAGCGCACATATCCGGGAGCGGATGGAAGTCGTCGGCTCGGACGGCAAGCACGTCGGCACCGTTGATCACATGGAGGGCCAGCGCGTGAAGCTCACCAAGTCGGACCCGGCCGCCGGCGGCAAGCATCACTATCTCGGCCTCGAGCAGGTCGACCATGTCGAGCAGGACAAGGTCTGCCTCAACATCCCGGGCGACCAAGCCATGCAGGTCTGGCAGACGTAACGCGCATTCGAGCCCGGGCGGCAACACCGCCCGGGCTTATCATGGCCCGTTGTTGAGTTTTGCGGGGCCGCTCACCCAGCGATTTCCCCGAAGGAAGAAACGCCACGGCTTCTCCGCATTGCGGGTGATGCCGATGCGCACCGACCGGCCGATCTTGGGCGTGCCGCAGCCGTCATCCGCCAGCCACAGCGCATCCCCCGCGGCATACGGCGCTCCATCGAGACTGAGATCGATGTCGAAGGCTTGAGCGAGACAGCCCGGTCCCTTCGTCAGGCGGTAGACGTCGTCGATCCCGCGCCGCCGGCGCATGACGTCGATGCCGCTCAGCGGCTCGACCGCACGGATCAGAACGCCGGCGCCGTTGCCTTCCGCCTCGCTCGAGATGTTGAGCATCATGCTGATGCCGTAAGCGCGATAGACGTAGACGTGGCCGTGCGCCAGGAACAGCGAGGCGTTGCGCGCCGTGCGGCCGCTCCGGGCGTGGCACGCCTCGTCTCCCGGGGGATAGGCTTCGGTCTCGACGATGCGACCGGTAAGGCGCCCGTCGACGCCGTCGCGCACGAGCACTTTGCCGATCAGGAACTTCGCCAGCGCGACCGTCCCCGGCGGCAGGTCTGCGGTGCCCAGCGCATGCACCTGGCGCTGCGGCACGGCGTCGAAAGCGGGGATGCGCTTCGCCATTCCTACAACAGCTCCACCATCTGGCAGCGCACTATGAGCTCCTCCTGGCGGAACTTCGCCGTCAACTCGTTCTTGAGCGCAGCCCACCATTCGCGATCGAAGCTACGCGCCATCACCTCCATCACCGCGATGTCCTCCCTCTGCGTTGCGCCACCCCCGTGCCAGCGCCCCTCGGCGGGTGCGCGCAGGAAACTCGTCACCCCGCCGAATTTGTCGGTGAGGTGCTGGGCGAGGTCGTCGTAGTACTCGGCGGGAAACGCCTCGCCGTCCGCGTCGCGCAGCGGCAGCAGGATCTCGATCAGGTGCATGGGCCGCAATCCCAAGGTTAGCGCCGGCTCAATGCATCTTGGCATGGAACCGCGCCCGCGGCGCGGCGTTCGCGGGAAACCCCAGAGTTATTGACGAGAGAGTAGGCGCTAACGGGGCTCCCTCGCCGGCCCCTTTAATTGCTCGAAGGTGCACTGACGCGGCGCTTTGTCGGGGCGCCAGCGGACGAGCTTGGTGCCGTGGCGGAAGCGGCCGCCGGTGACGTGGTCGTAGCGCACCTCGACGACGAGCTTCGGCTTCAGCGGCTCCCACTCTCCGGTGCGCTCCGTCGACCAGCGGCTAGGCCCGCCCGGCGCGTCGCCGGTAAAACCAGGTGGCCAGATCAACTTCTCCAGCTTCTTGGTCAGCGCCGCCTTCTCCGCCGCCGGGATGGCCGAGGTGAAGCCGACGTGGTGCAGCAGGCCTTGCTTGTCGTAGAGCCCGAGCAGCAGCGAGCCGACCAGCTTGCTATTGCTCTCGTAGCGGAAGCCGCCAACGACACAGTCGGCCGTGCGCAGCCGCTTCACCTTCAGCATGGCGCGCTCGCCCGCCTCATAGGCGAGGTCGAGCCGCTTGGCGATGACGCCGTCCGTCTGCACTTGCGCGCCCTTGAGCCAGCGATCCGCCTTCTTCACGTCGCGGGTGAAGGGTGTCGGAGCGAAGTAGTCGCCTTCGCCGGTGCGTTCGAATACGGTTTCGAGGGCCTCGCGTCGTCGCTCGAACGGGGCGGCGAGCAATGACTTCCCACGTGCATCGAGCAGGCAGTCGAACGCGACGAACGTTGCCGGCTGCTCGGCGCTGAGCTTGGCGACGCGGGAAGCGGCCGGATGCAGCCGCATCTGCAGCGCTTCGAAGCTGAAGCTGCCGTCGACCGCGATGAGCAGCTCCCCGTCGAGTACGAGCTTTTTCATCGGCAGCGCCGCGATCGTGCGGACGGCATCGGGAAAGAAGCGGTTGAGCGATTTGCCCGACTTGGCCTTCAGCTCGACCTCGCCGCCGTCGCGAAATACGAGGCAACGGAACCCGTCCCACTTCGGCTCGTACTGCCAGCCGGGCTCGCGCGGCAGCACCTCGACGAGGCGTGCTTCCATCGGCTCTAGATCTGTCGGGACGGCAAGGCGCACTTGGCAACCCTCACGCCGCGCGCAGACGCACGAGGCGCTCGATCGCCTTGTGCAGTGGCCGCTGGCTGTCGCAGTAGTCCTCCCACGCCTTGCTCTTGGCGATGAGCTTGGCCGCGGTGCGGATATTGAAGCGCGCCGGATCGAGGCCCGCGCGCACCTGGCTCCAGGTCAGCGGCATCGAGACCGGCGCCCCGGGACGCGCGCGCGGCGACAGTGGCGCTACCGCCGTGGAGAAACGGTCGTTGCGCAGGTAGTCGAGGAAGATGCGGCCGGTGCGCAGCTTCTTGGTCATCTTGATCAGGTAGCGCTCGGGGCTGTCCTCGGCCATCTGCGCGCACACCGTCTGCGCGAAGGTCTTTGCCTCGTCCCATCCGAGCTTGCTCGCCTTGCCGACCTTCAGCGGCGTGACGACGTGCAGTCCCTTCCCGCCGGTCGTTTTGCAGAAGGCGACGAGATCCAGCGCTTCGAGCCGCTCGCGCATCTCTTTCGCCGCCTCGATCACCGTATCGAATTCGACATCCGGCGCCGGATCGAGATCGAACACAAGGCGCCCGGGAATGTCGGGATTGAACGGCGCGCAGTTCCACGGGTGGTATTCGACGGCCGCGACCTGCGCCATGGCAATCAGGCCGTCGGCGCGGTCGATCTCGATATAGGGCTCGCGGTCGCCCTCCACCGTGACGAGGTCGATGGTGTCGGACATGCCGCGCATGGCGTGGCGCTGGAAGAACGTCTCCCCCTCGATACCATCCGGCGCGCGGATTACCGAGCACGGGCGGCCCTCGATGTGGCCGAGCATCCAGTCGCTCACCTCTTCCAGGTAACGCGCCAGATCCATCTTGGTGACGGGCGGCTCGCCGGCGTGCGCCGGCCACAGCGCCTTGTCCGGCTTGGAGATGGTGATCCCCAGCACGCTGTCGGGGCCGCTCTCCTTGGCAGCTTTCGCTTTGGGTGCCTTGCGGGCCGGCTTCTTGCGCGGCGCGCGACGCTTGGCAGCCGGGGGTGGAGCTGAGGGCTCGCCCTTCTTGCGCGAGTTCCACACGGCGTCCGGCTTGAATGCGTGCTTGCCACCCAGCATGAACGGAACGGGCGCCTTGCCCTTGCCTTCGGCGATTTGCTTCATCGTGCGGCCGGAGGCCACCGACTTGTCCTTGCGCAGCGCCGCCTCGCCGTCGCTGTTGGACCATTGGTCCTTGTGCTTGATGAGCAGCCAGTTGTTGCGCTTGCCGCCGTCGCGGTCGTGCTTCATGCGCACCAGCACCCAGCTGCCCTGCAGCTTGCCGCCGGCGAGCACGAACTTCAGCTCGCCCTTCTTCAGGGCCTCGTCGACGTTCTCGTTGCCCTCGGGCAGCCAATAGCCGCGGTCCCACAACATCACCGTGCCGCCGCCGTACTCACCCTTGGGAATGGTGCCCTCGAAGTCGCCGTAGTCGAGCGGGTGGTCCTCCACCTCGACCGCCAGGCGCTTGTCTTTCGGATTGAGCGACGGGCCGCGCGTCACCGCCCACGACTTAAAGACGCCATCGTGCTCGAGGCGCAGGTCGTAGTGCAGGCGCGTCGCGTCGTGCTTCTGGATGACGAAACGCGGATATTCGGCCGCGCGGACCTTGGCGTCGCCGCTCGGTTCCTGCGTCTTCTCGAAGTCGCGCTTCGACCGGTATTTGGCGAGCTTGCCTGCCATGGGGACCAGCGTCACTCTTGCTCCCTTAACAACAAGCTCACTGCCCCGGGTTGCATCGGCGCCGTGCGGGAGACGCCGCGCCACGCCTTTAACCAGGCGGAAGCTTGGTGAGACCTTCCTCGATCTTGCGCCGGATATCGCCGTCGGCGTCGCCATGCGGGTCGTCCGTTGGCGCCGGGCCGACCTGCTCCTTCTTCTTTTCCTTGCGGCGCTCCGGATTGAACCCGCCAACCTCGGTATTTTCATCGAAGTCGATTGTCTTATCGGGCATCGGTTCCTCCTTTTGTTTCAGGCAGAACGGCAACTGATCGTTGTGCGTTCCGCGCCGTCGCGGCTGCGGATAAGCAGCTTTGCCGCGTTTGTGAACAAAACGAGAATCAGCTTCAGTGCCCCCATGGCCCTCGCCCAGCTCGAAAAGCCCAGCCATCTCGACAAGCTGAACCCGCAGCAGCGGCGCGCGGTCGAGCATGGCGTCGGCGCGCGCGCGACCGCGCCCGCGGGGCCGCTGCTGATCATCGCCGGAGCCGGCTCCGGCAAGACCAACACGCTGGCACATCGCGTCGCCCATCTGATCCTCAACGGTGCCGACCCGCGCCGCATCCTGCTGATGACGTTTTCCCGCCGCGCCTCCGTCGAGATGTCGCGCCGCGTCGAGCGGATCGCCCGCACCGTGCTGGGCGGCAACGGCGCCAGCATCGACGCGCTCGCCTGGGCCGGGACGTTCCACGGCATCGGCGCCCGCTTGCTGCGCGAATACTGCGAGCAGATCGGGCTCGATCCCGCTTTCACCATCCACGACCGCGAGGACTCCGCCGACCTGATGAACCTGGAGCGGCACGCACTCGGCTTCTCCAAAACCGAGACGCGCTTCCCGACCAAAGGCACGTGCCTTGCCATCTACTCGCGCTGCGTCAACGCCGAGCAACCGCTCGACGACGTGCTCAACTCTTCCTTCCGGTGGTGCGCTGCCTGGGCGAAGGAGCTGAAGGAGCTGTTCGCCGGTTACGTCGAGGCGAAGCAGCGCCAGAACGTCCTCGATTACGACGACCTACTGCTCTACTGGGCGCAGATGATGGGGGATCCAGCGCTCGCCGCCGACGTCGGCGGCCGCTTCGATCACGTCCTCGTCGACGAGTACCAGGACACCAACCGGCTGCAGTCCTCCGTGCTGCTCGCCTTGAAGCGCGACGGGCGCGGGCTCACCGTCGTCGGCGACGACGCGCAATCGATTTATTCCTTCCGCGCCGCCACGGTGCGCAACATCCTCGACTTCCCCAAGCACTTCGACCCGCCGGCCGAGGTCGTCACGCTCGACCGCAACTACCGCTCGACGCAGCCGATCCTCGCCGCCGCCAACGGCGTCATCGATCTCGCCGCCGAGCGCTTCACCAAGAACCTGTGGTCCGACCGCGAGGCTGCCGAGCGCCCCCGCCTCGTCGGCGTGCGCGATGAGGCCGACCAGGCGCGCTACATCGTCGAGCGCGTCTTGGAGAACCGCGAGGCCGGCGCGCTCCTGAAGCATCAGGCGGTTTTATTCCGCGCCTCGCATCACTCCGGCCCGCTCGAGGTCGAGCTCGCCCAGCGCAACATTCCGTTCGTGAAGTTCGGCGGCCTCAAGTTCCTCGACGCTGCGCACGTCAAGGATCTGCTGGCGCTTCTGCGCTTCGCCGAGAACCCGCGCGACCGCGTCGCCGGCTTTCGTTTGCTGCAGCTTCTGCCTGGCGTCGGACCGACGACGGCGCAGCGCGTGCTCGATCGTATGCACGCCTCCACGCATCCCGTATCGACGCTGGAGGAAGTGCCGACGCCGGCGCGGGTCGTCAATGCCGAATGGAGCGACTTCGTCTCGACCGTCGTCGCCCTGCATGCGGGCGGCGCCGGCTGGCCCGCCGAGATCGCCCAGGCGCGCGCCTGGTACGATCCGCACTTGGAACGCCTGCACGAGGATGCTTCGCCGCGCCGCGCCGATCTCTTGCAGCTCGAGCAGATCGCTGCGGGCTATCCATCCCGCCAGCGCTTCCTCACCGAGCTGACGCTCGACCCGCCCGATGCGACCAGCGACGAGGCCGGTCCACCGCTGCAGGACGAGGACTACCTTATCCTGTCGACCATCCATTCCGCCAAGGGACAGGAGTGGAAATCGATTTTTGTGTTGAACGTCGTCGACGGCTGCATTCCCTCCGACCTCGGCACCGGCACGACCGCCGAGATCGAGGAGGAGCGGCGCCTGCTCTACGTTGCCATGACCCGCGCCAAGGACGACCTTCATCTCATGGTGCCGCAGCGTTTCTTCACGCACGGCCAGGCGGTCAACGGCGACCGGCACGTCTATGCCGCGCGCACGCGCTTCATCCCCAATGCGCTCCTGAAGCTGTTCGAGGCGACGACCTGGCCGATGGCCTCAGCCGAGGATCGGGCGCGGAGCGCGGCGCAGGGTGTGCGCATCAACGTCGGCGCCCGGATGCGCGAGATGTGGCGTTAGCCGGCCTCTGCGGCTAAGAATGCGCCCATGAGCATCACCATCTACCACAATCCGAAGTGCGGAACCTCGCGCAACACGCTGGAGATGATCCGGGCGAGCGGTGTCGAGCCGAAGATCATCGAGTACATCAAGACGCCGCCGAGCCGTGACGAGCTGCTCGGCCTGATGAAGGCGATGGGCTTCTCGTCGCCGAGGCAGCTGATGCGCCGCAAGGAGCCGATCTACACCGAGCTCGGCTTGGACGATCAGGTGTGGAGCGACGATCAGCTCCTCGACGCCATACTCGACCAGCCGAAGTTGATCGAGCGGCCGATCGTCATCACCCCGCTCGGGACACGCATCTGCCGGCCGTCCGAAACCGTGCTCGAGATTCTCGAGACGCCACCCGCCGACGCGTTCACGAAAGAGGACGGCGAGGTCGTCCCACCCCGCCGCCGCTGATCCGCTCAGCTGAAGCCCCAGCCGGTCACATCCAGAACCTGCCCTGTCACACCGATAGATTCGGGCGAGGCGAGGAACACGACGACGTCGGCGATCTCGTCACGTTTCGCCCACTTCGAGGTGTCCTTCGGCTTCATCATCGCGACGTTCGAGGCCGTGTCGACGAGGCCGGGGCCGATCGCGTTCACGCGAATCTGCGCGTCCTTGCCTTCCAGGGCGAAGGTGCGGGTAAGGGCGACGACGCCGGCCTTCGCCACGTTGTAGGGGAGCATGTTCGCTTGCGCGTGTCCCGCGCGCGCGAAGTTGATGATAGAGCCGCCGCCGGTCTTCGCCATGTGCGGGAAGACCTCGCGCGTGACGAGGAAGGCGCTCAAAACGTTGTTGTTTACCTCCCGCGTCCATTCATCGACGCAGACCTCGGCCGACGGCTTGTAGACGGTCAGGCCGCCCGCCAGATTGACGACGATGTCGATGCGGCCGAAGGCGGAGGCCGTCTCGCTGACGAGGCGCTTCACGTCGGCCTCGTCGGTCAGCGAAGCGACCACGGGAATGACGTTTGCCCCCTCGGCCTTCAATTCGGCGGCGCGGGCGACCACGTCGTCCTTGGTGCGGGCGCAGACGGCGAGCGAGGCGCCTTCCGCCGCGAGTGCCTTGGCGACCGCTTGGCCGACCTGGCCGTCGTGGCTGACGCCGGTGACGATGGCGACCTTGCCTGCGAGTTTGCCGGCCATTTCACTCTCCTCTTGGCTGCAGAGATTGGTGGGGCCAGTCCTATACATTATGTGAGGGTGCAGGTCACCGCGGGCAAGGAGCGATACATGAGCTGGACACCCACCAACGATCCGCTGACCGGTGAGGCGCACGCCTGCGACGGCATCGAGCAGGTGATCGTCCCGCGCGCCCGCGACCTGGGCGGCTTTTCCGTGCGCCGCGCGCTTCCCGCCGCCGGGCGGCAGATGGTCGGGCCGTTTATTTTCTTCGACCAGATGGGGCCGGCCGAATTTCTCGTCGGCACCGGGATCGACGTGCGGCCGCACCCGCACATCGGGCTTGCTACCGTCACCTACCTGTTCGACGGCGAGATCATGCACCGCGACAGCCTCGGCACGGCGATGGCCATCAAGCCGGGCGAGTTGAATCTCATGTCGGCCGGCAACGGGATCGTTCACTCCGAACGCACCGCCCCGCAAGAGCGCGCCAAGGGTCCGCGGCTCTACGGCATCCAGGCGTGGGCCGCGTTGCCTAAGTCGCACGAGGAGGCGGCGCCGCAGTTTGCCCACTATGACGCGGCGCAACTGCCGCGCATCTCGGGCGACGGCAAGACCGTGCGCGTCGTCATGGGGTCGATGTTCGGGCAGAGCTCCCCCGCCGAATTCCCGCATCCGAGTTTCTACGCGGAGGCGGTGCTGGCCCCTGGCGCCGTGCTGCCGCTCGACGCCGACTACGACGAACGCGCGATCTTTATTGTCTCGGGCGAAATAGACATCGCTGGTGACAGTTTCGCGGCGGGGCGGCTCTTGGTCTTCAAGCCGGGCGACCGCATCTCGGTGCTCGCCACCGCACAGTCGCGGCTCATCCTGCTCGGGGGCGAGCCGATGGATGGCCCGCGTCACATCTGGTGGAATTTCGTCTCATCGTCGAAGGATCGTATTGGCGCCGCCAAGGCCGACTGGAAGGCGAAGCGCTTCGCCAGCGTGCCGGGCGACAGCGACGAGTTCATCCCGCTGCCCGACGATCGCCCTTAAACAAAAAAAGCGCTCCGGGGGTGCCGGAGCGCAGTCGATGCTTTGCGTGGAGGGAAGCTTAGCGGGGTACTCAACTCATCTTCTGCTTGGCCTTGTCCTGGGCCTTCTGGAACCAGGAGCCGGCCCGATCGAGGATCGAATTGAATGTCGATGTGTCGGCGCGGCTCAGCGCGTCGACCATGCGCTCGAACGCCGGCGTGACTGGCGCCGCAACCGAATGTGCCGCGCGCGAGACCGAGCGCTGAATGTTGTCGGCCAAGTCGTAGAGGTCGGCGCGGGTCACGTTCGGCGCGTAGCGATCCCAGCGCGACACCGGTGCCGCCGCACGGCCGAACCGTGGGACGACAAGCAGCGCTAGAACCGCGCCGGCCGCTGCCGCGACGGCCATAGACACCGCCGGCTGCCGCCGGATCGTGCGGCGCAACTCTGCCGCGCCGGCTTCCGCCGATTCGACCGCGGTTTCGCGCGCGGCGCGCGTTCGCCGCTCGGCAATCGTCGCAACTTCCTTGGCGAGGGCGGAGACGCTGTCGCGCAGCTCCGCGATCGTCGTCTCAGCGGTGTCCTGAACGGACCGTGCCGCCGAACTTACTTCCTTCATTGGGCTGACCATCTCCCTCGCCTCCTATGGGTACTGCGACTTGCCGGGGCCTCGTCGCTCCGCATTTGAACGTTTTGATTGAATGATCGGTTCCTCCCGGAAAATCTCGTTGGCCATTGGGACAATGGACGGAACCGCGGTGGCCGCGGCGACGTTTTGCGCATGTTGTTGATTTCCGATTTCGGAGCCTGGGATCAGCGATCCCGGGTCAGAGGAGGACCCGCCCCATGCAATTCTCGTCGTCCAATCGTGCTCCCGATTCCACTTCCGGCACCCGCTCGGCTGCGGCCGACGTCGGAGACAACGTTCAGGCCCTGCGTGATGACATCTCCAGCCTGGCGGATTCCGTGAAGCGCCTCGCCGCCGAGCAGATCGGCACCAGCGTCGAGGACGTGCAAGACAAAGCCAAAGAGAAGATCAGCGACGTCGAAGCCGCCATCCGCCGCAACCCGAGCCAAGCTGCGCTCATTGCCGCCGGCGTCGGTTTCGTCTTCGGCCTCATTCTCTCGCGCTAGCCCCTAATCCCAAGGAGGGATCGTCATGAGCCAGCAATACAGCCCCAACCGCACCGGCACCGGATCGTCGACCGCCAGCTCTGTTGAGCGTCAGGCGCGCGACATGGCCAACGCCGCGGGCGAAAAGATCAGCGATACCGTCGATCAAGCGCAAGCGCTCGCGCAAGACCAATACGACAAGCTCACCGCCAATATTCGCCGCAACCCGCTGCAGGCGGCAGGCATCGCCGCCGGCATCGGCTTCGTGCTCGCACTGCTTGCCAGACGCTAAGCCCTGGAGGGGAGCATGATTGGGGATGCAGTTCTCTACGCTGCCAGCCGCGCCACGCACAGCGCGCTCGAGAACGTCTCGCGCCGCCTGACGTGGATGGCGATTTCCGGCGTGTTCCTGGTCGCCGCGATGGTGCTCGCCATCATCGCGGCGTACATGGTGGCCGAGCCGCGCTTCGGGCCGCTCGCCGCCATCGGCATCATTGCGGGCGGCTGCGTTCTCGCCGGCCTGATCAGCATGTCCGTGCCGGTGATCATCGACAAGGCCGAGGCGCGCCGGCGCAACAAGGGCTCTTCCGTATCGACGGCCGTTGCCGCCGTCGATGAGGAGGCTAAGCAGGCGGTCGACTACTTCGGAGCGCTGCAGGTCGTGGGCACCGCGTTCCTGTTCGGGCTCGGTGCGGCGCGACGCTTGCGGCGCTGACGACTTTTAATTCGACACGGCCCGCGCGGCGGGCCTTCGCCCAGGGGTGCCACATGGCGGCTCAACGACTAGCTACGACCGGTTCGGTGAGCGGGCCGACGATGCCGGCCTCGGTTTACGAGATGACCGTCATCGGCTTTCTCATCGTCATCGCGCTATACATCGGGCAGGTCGTCTTGGTGCCGCTGGCGCTTGCGGTCATCCTGGCATTCGTCTTGGCGCCGCCGGTCCGCATGCTACGCCGTACCGGCATCGGCAACACCGCGTCGGTGTTCGTCGTCGTGGGCATCGCCTTCGCCATCATCTTCGGTGTCGGCACCGTCATCACGCAGCAGGTCGGCGATCTCGTCGAGGAGCTGCCGCGTTACCAGGCGACGCTGCGCGACAAGGTCAAGTCCCTGAAGGACGTTACTGCGGGTAGCGGCGGCGCCATCCAGCAGGCAAGCGAGACGCTCAAGCAGCTACAGGAGGAGCTGGAGTCGCCGAAGACTCCGGCGGCTGCCCCGCAGACGATGGCCCCGGTGGCGCCCGAGAGGCTGAGCCCAGCTACCGGGGAGCGGCGCCCAGTCCCGGTCGAAGTGCGCACCCCGGCTCCGACCGCGATTGACCAGCTGCAAGGCATCATCGGGGTCGTCCTGGCGCCATTGGCTACCGCAGGCCTCGTACTTTTGTTCGTACTCTTCCTGCTGCTCCAGCGCGAAGATGTGCGCGACCGCGCCATACGGCTTCTCGGATCGAACGACCTCGAGAAGTCGACCACCGCCATGGACGACGCCGGCAAACGGCTCGGCCGCTACTTCCTCACCCTTACCCTCATCAACATCGGCTTCGGCATGTTCATCGCCTTGGGCCTGTGGTTGATCGGCGTGCCGAGCCCGGTGCTGTGGGGCGTGCTGGCGACACTGATGCGGTTCGTGCCGTTCCTCGGCTCGTTCATCGCTGCCGCCTGTCCCCTCATTCTCGCCGCCGCCGTCGATCCGGGCTGGAGCATGTTCCTGATGACGCTGGCGCTCTACGTCGTCAGCGAGCCGATCATGGGCAACGTCATCGAGCCGGTCGTGCAGGGTCAGCGCACGGGCCTGTCGCCGCTCGCCATCGTGCTGTCGGCCGCCTTCTGGACGCTGCTGTGGGGACCGATCGGCCTCTTACTCGCTATCCCGCTGACCGTGGTTCTGGTGGTGCTCGGCCATCACGTCGAGCGTTTGGAGTTCCTCAACGTGCTGCTCGGCGACAAGCCGCCCCTGTCACCCGCCGAACGCTTTTACCAGCGCATGCTCGCCGGCGATCCCGCCGAGGCGGTCGAGCAGGCCGAGACGTTCATCAAGTCGGAGCCGCTGGTCGACTACTACGACGACGTCGTCATCGAGGCCCTGCGCCTCGCCCAGGCGGACGCCGACCGCGGCACGCTCGAACCCGAACGTCTCATCGACATCCGCAACACCGCCGACGTCGTCATCGATACGCTCGAGGACTACGACCTCACCCCAAAGAAGGTGCCCAAGCCCCAGAAGAGCGTCATCGAGGAAGCGAGCGAGGAAGACGCCGAGCTTGGGCCCGATGTCGCCGACACCGATGCCGACCGGCGGCGCAAGGACACGGCCCGCCGCCGCGCCGAGGAAAAGGAAAAAGACAAGGAAGAAGAGGAGGAGGAGCTGGCGCTCGACCTGTGCACCGTCGGAGGCGGGGCCATCGATCCCGCCTGGCGCAACGAGAATGCGATCCTCTGCGTCGCCAGCCGCACGGCGCTCGACGAGACGGCAGCGATGGTATTCGCGCAGCTCGTCAGCAAATGCGGCTTGAGCGTCAAGGTCGTTGACGTCGACCACCTGCGCCACGGCGCGCTGTCGGCCGAGGACGTCAAGGGCATCCGCCTCATCTGCATTTCGGCGTTGCACGTGCGCGAGAAGAGCGCCCACGCCCGCTTCCTCGTCCGCCGGCTGAAACGGTCCGCGCCCAACGCGCTGCTGCTCGGCTGCTTCTGGAAGCTCGATCCCGAGGACAGTCAGGACAAGATTATCCTCGACAGCATTCCCGTCGATGCCAGGGCGCACACGCTGCGCGAGGCCGTCACGTTCACTCTCAAGGCGGCGAGCACGCCGGCCGACGAGGAGACGACCGGCCATTCGCGTGACGCCGTCGTGGTGCGCGCGGCCTCCTGATCAGCGCTTCAGAATATTGGCTGGCGATACCGACTTCGCCGCCGACCACGCGGCGTTGCCTGCCTGACCGAGCAGACGCCGCGCGCTCCACCGCGGTGCCGCATCTTCCATCAACCTGAGCAGCTGCGCCTGCCGTGCGTCGGGCACCCGCGCGGCAATGCGCGCCGAGAGCTGCTCGGTGTTCGTCGGCACGCGGCCGGGCGCCAGGCTCACCGGCACGACGTCGTTCTTCGGGATGCCGAGCCCCTCGGCGACTGTGCGCACGAGCTCGACTATGGCGGGATCGTCGAAGTCGATGGCGCCGTGCGCGGCTTGCGTCAGCTTGTCGATGTGCGTCAGGGCGACGATGATCGGCGGCTGGCGGCGGTGCGGGCGCTTGGCGAAGTGATTGCGGATGCCGGTGATGGCGACAAGATCGATGCGCGCATCCGACTTGTCGGCGGCGAGCGCCCAGACGATCAGGTCGCTGTCGTTGGCCTTGGCGGCGAACGCCTTCTGCTCCTTGTTGCTCGCCCCGATGCGCGGACTGTCGATCACCATCGAGCCGGACAGGCCCTCCAGCTCGACCTCGTAGGGCTGGAAGTCGCGCGTGCCGCCCGGCGCATCGACCACGGCGCGCACCTCTTTCGACAGCGCATTGACGAGGCTCGACTTGCCGGCTCCCGCCTGCCCGGCAATGAGAATGCGCAGCGGCTCCGCCCGTCCGGTCGCCTGACCGCGGTCGCGCTGCGTCGAGGCGCTGACGTGACCGGCAAGCTCCGCCTGCGTCACCCGCAGCCTGCCGCCGTAGAGATCGATCGCGGCGCGGCCGACCTCGCGCACGTAGGCGCGCGCCAGCTGCCGCGCGAGCTGATCGCGCACGTTGGCATAGAGATGCTTGGTGATCTGCTCGCGCGCCTCCTGCGCGGCGGCGGTGACCGGATTGACCAGGCGGATCAGCCGCCAAATGTCATACGCCTTTTCCGCGAAGCCGATGGCCGAGCGCCAGCCATAGATCTTCAGCACCTGTCCGACGGTCAGCTGGTCGCCGAGCGGGATATTGTCGGAGACGAACGGGCGCATGTCGGCGCTCACCCGCTCGATGAGCGCCAGCGCCTCGGGGATCGTGAACTTCCACAGCGGGTTGCGGTCCTGCGGATGAATTTGCCGTGCCACCGCTTCGATGGTGCGCATGCCGAGGTTCAAGACGCGGTCGCGGTCGGTCAGCTCGGCGGGACGCACGTTGGCGGCGATCGCCTCGACGGCTGTCCACGCCGCCTGCTCCCGCGCCGTCCACGACGGATCGGCCTCCACCTTGTCGGCGACGGTGTCCAGCGCGGGCTCCGGCGTTTCGCGCAACGTCCGGCGCAGCGTGATGACCTGCGCGACATAACCGATGATCGCCAGCGAGAAGGCGCCCGCCAACCAATAGAGCGCATAGCCGCGCTGCCACAGCCACAGCCAGCCGAGCGGCATCAGCGAGATCATCGGCAGCAGCAGCGCCAGGAAGATCATGGCGCCGCGCAGATAGAGAATTGCTTTGCCCTTTACGGCCACGGCTCTTCCCCTTGTCGTCGCTCACCCGCCGATGTCCGCGGGCAGGCGGTCATGTCGTGCGCGCATAGCGGGAGGTTAGGCGGAAAACAGTATAACTGAAACGCCGGACGTTTCCCCCCGTTCCAGCCCCTGCGCGTGAACCGAGCCGCGCCAAGGGTGGGAGCTGCACTCCGTTGATCCGGAACGATTACGCATTGGCCCCCGTTGCCTCGGCAAATGCGTAAAGGAGTGCCGGCAATGGAGTCGGATGATTTACACGGCTGGAAAGTACTCGTGGTCGAGGACGAGCCGCTCGAAGCCCTCGACTATTGCGATCGCCTGGCGGAAGCCGGTGCGGAGATCGTCGGCCCCGTGGGCTCGGCGTCCGAGGCAATGGACGTCGTCGCGAGCCAGGCGGTCGATGTGGCGTTGCTCGACTACGCGCTCGCCGACAAGACCAGCGAGGAGTTGCAAGGCGCACTCGAGACGCGGCACATCCCTTTCGTTGTACTGACCGGGTATCCGCGCGTCCTCGTGCGCCGCGACAATCACCAGCTCGTGCTGTCGAAACCCATATCGCCGCACCTTCTTTGCAAGACCATCAAGGCCGCCGCCCGCTCGGGCGAGCGTTGACCGCGGCGGCGTCGGTCGTAAACGGCTGTTAACTCGGGACATTCAGCCGCTGCCTGGGGCCGCGGTTATGCCGTGCTAAGGCAAAGCCCCATATAGTCTTCACCGACCTATTCTTGCGGCCCTCGCAATGCCGAAGGCCGGCGCTACGGTGAGGCTATGAAACTCGAAACTGCCCGGCCGGTCCATCTCAAGGACTACCGTCCACCGGCCTACCTCATCGATCGCGTCAACCTCGACATCTCGCTCGAGCCGACCCGCACGCGCGTGCACTCCAAGCTCGCGGTCCGTGCCAACCCGAAGGCGGTCGGCCGCCGCGAGCCGCTGCGCCTCGACGGCGAGCACCTGGAGCTGGCCTCGATCGCCATCGACGGGCGGCCGCTGGCGAAAAAGGACTACAAGCTCACCGACACGACCCTGACGCTGACCAAGACTCCAAGCGGGCCGTTCACGCTCGACATCACGACGTTCGTCAATCCCGAGGCGAACAAGGCGCTGCAGGGCATCTACCGCTCCAACAAGGTCTACTGCAGCCAGTGCGAGGCCGAGGGATTCCGCCGCATCACGTATTTCCTCGACCGCCCCGACGTGCTCGCGACCTACACCGTGCGGCTCGAAGCCGACATCGCCGCGGCGCCCATCCTGCTGGCCAACGGCAACCTGCTGGAGCGCGGCACGCTTCCCGGCGGCAGCCGCCACTACGCCATCTGGCGCGACCCGCACCCCAAGCCCTGCTACCTGTTCGCCATCGTCGGCGGTAACCTCGCGCCGATCAGCTCGACGTTCCGCACCATGTCGGGCCGCAACGTCGATCTCGCCATCTACGTCGAGCACGGCAAGGAAGCGCGCGCCGCCTGGGCGATGGACTCCCTCAAGCGCTCGATGAAGTGGGACGAGGAGCGGTTTGGGCGCGAGTACGACCTCGACGTGTTCAACATCGTCGCCGTCTCCGACTTCAACATGGGCGCGATGGAGAACAAGGGGCTCAACATTTTCAACGACCGCCTCATCCTCGCTTCGCCCGAGACCGCGACCGACGCCATCTTCGAGGCGATCGAAAGCGTCGTCGCGCACGAGTACTTCCACAACTGGACCGGCAACCGCATCACCTGCCGCGACTGGTTCCAGCTCTGCCTGAAGGAAGGGCTCACCGTTTATCGCGACCAGGAGTTCTCGGCCGACGAGCGCTCCGCCACGGTGCAGCGCATTATCGACGTGCGCGGGTTGAAGACGCACCAATTCGCCGAGGACGCGGGTCCGTTGGCGCATCCGGTGCGGCCCGAGAGCTACATCGAGATCAACAACTTCTACACGGCGACCGTCTACGAGAAGGGCGCCGAGCTGGTGCGCATGATCGCCACCATTCTCGGCCGCGACGGCTTCCGCCAAGGTATGGACCTCTACTTCGAGCGCCACGACGGCGACGCGGCGACGGTCGACGAGTTCGTTACCTGCTTTGAGGACGCGAGCGGCGTCGACCTATCCCAATTCAAGCTCTGGTACTCGCAAGCGGGCACGCCGGAGCTCATCGCCAACCTGCGCTACGACAAGGACAAGAAAGTCGCTAACCTCGAGGTCGAGCAGATCCTAGCGCCGACGCCGGGGCAGCCGAGCAAGAAGCCGATGCACATCCCGATCCGTCTCGGGCTGCTCGGAGCCAACGGCCACGACCTCGATCTGCGGCTCGACGGAAAGCCGCTCGAGGATGGCGTCGTCTCGCTCACCAAGCGCAAGCAGACCTTCCGCTTCTCCGACGTACCCTCGCGCCCGGTGCCGTCGCTGCTGCGCGGTTTCTCCGCCCCGGTCAACGTCACGCTCGACCTCAGCGACGAGGACGCCGAGTTGCTGATGGCCAGCGACAGCGACCTCTTCAACCGCTGGCAGGCCGCCAACACCTACGCGGCGCGCACGCTGGTCGAAAGCGTCAAGGCGCTGACGACCGGCAAGCGCACGAACCAGGGCCTGCGGTTTGCGCGCGCGCTCGGCTCGGCGGTCCAAGACGACAAGCTCGAGCCGGCCTACCGCGCCGAGCTGCTCAAGTTGCCGACGCAGTCCGACATCGCCCGCATCATCGGCAAGAACGTCGATCCGGCCCTCGTCCATCGCGCTCACCGGCAGCTCATGAAGCTCGTCGGCAAGACGCTCGGGCCGCTGCTGGAAGACCTCTACCGCGACATGGCCGACCGCGGGCCATTCTCGCCCGATGCGGAAAGCGCCGGACGCCGCGCCCTGCGCAACGCCGCCCTCACCTTGCTCGCGGCGCGCGGCACGCCGACCGACGTCGCCAGGTTGGCACAACACTACGGCACCGCGACCAACATGACCGACCGCGCGCATGCCCTCTTCCTGCTCGCCGGGCGGGGCGGCACGGAAGCGAAAGTGGCGCTCGACGACTTCTATGCGACCTGGGAAAAGGACAACGTCGTCATCGACACCTGGTTCGCCGCCCAGGCCCAGTCGCCGCTCGCCGGCACGCTTTCGCGTGTCAAGGCGCTCATCAAGCACCCCCTGTTCTCGCTGACCGCTCCGAACAAGGTGCGGGCCGTTGTCGGCACCTTTGCCGCCGCCAATCCCGTGCAGTTCAATCGCCCCGACGGCGCCGGCTATGCCTTCCTCACCGACCAGGTGCTGGCGCTGGACAAGATCAACCCGCAGATCGCCGCCCGCATGCTCGGCACGCTGCGATCTTGGCGAGCGCTGGAAAGCGGCCGCCGCGCCAAGGCGCGCAAGGCGCTACAACGCATCGCCCGCGCCAAATCGCTGTCCCCGGACGTGCAAGAAATCGTCTTGCGTGTGCTCGAGGCATAGCCTCGGAAAATTTATCGTTCCGAAGGGCTTATTCACACTCGACAGCCGAATCGCGATGGTGTGAACTGATTTGGGTGATTCGGTGTGGCGGATTCGCTCGGGTCCGCAAGGCATTCAAGAACAATTCGGGGGAAAAGAATGGCGTGGACCATGTCCGCCTGCCTGCGCGCGCGCCCGTCTGTGTCGGACACCGTCGCGACATGGCTGAAGGCTGCGAGATTTTTCCTCGCCTCCGCGCGCCGCTTTGCTCAGCGCGGTCAGCCGGCGCTGTTCCTCGCCCTCTCCGCCGTCAGCCTCGGCGTTCTGGCGCCGCTGCTCCCCACCAGCTTCCTTGCCGCCGTTCTCTTGATGACGGGCATCACCCTCGCAATGATCGGGGCGGGAGCCAACCTCGCCGGCACCGTGACGTCACTCCATAAAGATAGCGGGGTCTCCCAACCTCTCGCGCCGTTTCCCGCCTACGATTCCGAGCCGCCCGCCCACGCTCCCCGCCATCGCCGCCCGCAGACGCTCCCCGCCCCCCGGCACGACTGGGCCGAGCTGATGGCCCGCATCAATCACGAGCTGCGCACGCCTCTCAACGCCGTCATCGGCTTCACCGAGGTCATGGCGTTGGAGATGTTCGGCCCGATGGGCAACGAGCGCTACAAGGAGTACGTGCGCCACATCAGCGACAGTGCCAGCGATCTGCTGAAATCGGCCGAGGACACACTCGCCCTGACCGCCCTCCTCACCGGCCCCCCTCCGACCGAAACGCGGATCGCCTGCCGGCTCGACCAGGCGATCACCGAGGCCTGGGCGTTCGTCGAGCGCAAAGCGTCCAGCCGCGACGTCTATCTCGAGCTCGCCATGCCCGACGACGTCGAGGTCATTGCCGAGCCTCGCGCACTGCGCCAGGTCCTCGCTAACATCCTCGCCGAGGGTGTCATGCGCGCCGCTCCGGGAGGCCGAGTTAGGCTCCTAGCCGTCACCGACGGCGAGCTTGTCGAGGTTGTTCTGACCGTCGCCGGCGAGCAGACCGCTTCGGTGCCGCGCGCCGGCTCGCTTGCCATCTGCCTCGCGCGCACGCTGCTGGAGATGCATGGCACCTCGCTGCTCGAAATTGAATCGCCGGGGGGCGGCTGGCGCGCCGTGACCGTGCTCGACCGCGCGGCGCAGCCCGACTTCTTCGCCGTACGCCAGGTCGTCGAGCGGTGGAAGCAAACGGTCGGCGTCTGAGAATTCGCCGCTAGCGGATCTGGCGGTTCTTATCCAGCCAGTCGTGCAGGGCGCGGCGCTCTTCCGGCGTCAATTGCCCGACAGTGTCGCCGAACAGCGTCGTCCGGGCGCGCGCCTCGTTGGTCTGCGCCTGCACGAGGCCGTCGAGCGCCGCGTTCAGCTTCGCCTGATCGAACCCTTCGCCGCTCAGCACGTCGCGCACCGCAGCGCGCGCGTCGCGGATGCCTTTGCGCGCCGCTTCCAAGCTGGGCTGCGCGTCGGCAACTTTCTGGCGGATGAAGTCCGACCGCTCGCGCGGCAGCGTCCGGGCAAAGTGAAACAGCGCCGAGCCCTTCATGCCCTTGCCGTGCGGCCGGTCGCCGAAGCGGCCGAAGCAAAGGGAGCTGGCCACAGCGCCGATGATCAGCACGTTGAGCGCCAGCGAGCCGATGAGCGCCCAGCGTAGGGTGCGCGGCGAGAGCCACGAAGGCTGCGTTGCCTCGCTCATAGCAGGTCCTCGTCGATCTGCCCGAGGGCGTCGTCGCCCAATGCGAGCTGGGCGCCGTCGGAGGTGCCGTTGCCGAACCCGGTGACCTGCGCCACCTCCTGCATCGTCGTCTCGAACGTTCCGGTCGTTCCCAGCATCACGCCCAGCACCAGCGACGCGGCGAGCACCGCCGCTGCCGGCCACTCGACAAAGCGCGTTACCAGCGAGCGGCGGCCGAGGCGCGCCTGCGGCAGCACCGCAACCTTCTTGCCGCCGGCAATGACCGCCAGATGCGGCTCGTGCGTCCGCAACGCCGCGGCCACGATGCGCTCCTTCAGCGCCTCGATGCCGGCAGCGCTTGCGCGCGGCGCCTGATCGAGCAGTCGGTCGAGCGCCTCCGCTTCGGCAAGCAACTTCGCCGCCGTCTTGTCCTCGCTGATGACGCCGGCAAACCGCAGCCGCTCGCGCGCAGGCCAGCGCGTCCGATCGGCACCGTGGATTTCCAAGAGGCGCGCCAGCGCTTCCCGATCCGTTGCCTGTGTGTCCTTGTTCGTCATCTCTGTTCGTCTCGTCTCTAAAATCGCGCCTGTCTGTACTTCGTCTTATTCGTAGTGAGAGTCGGCGAGCAATTCGCTCAGCTGATCGCGGAGCGCCGCCTTGAGCGTTCTTCGGGCGCGGGCGAGCAGCGATTCAACTGCCTCGTCCGATATGCCCATTGCCTTGCCGACCTCGATCTGGCTCAAGCCCTCGTAGTGGAAGAGGGTGAGCGCCAGCCGCTGCCGGTCGGGCAGAGCCCTGAGTGCCGCCTCGACGCGCTCGCTCGTATCTTGCGCCTCGAGTTGCGAATGCTGCGTTGCCGGTTCGATCTGCTCCGGCACTTCATCGGTCACCCTCAGCCGCTTGCCCGAGCGCATGCGGTCGACGCACAAATTCGAAACTACGCGCCGCAGCCAGGGACGCAGGCCGGGGGGGCCGACCTCCAGGCCGTCCGCCGAGCGCCACAGCCGCAGCATCGTTTCCTGGGCCACGTCCTCGGCCTCCGCGTCGTCGCGCAACATGCGACGGGCCACTGCGAGCACACCGGCGAGATGCCGGTCGACAAGGGTACGGAACGCAGCGGCATCGCCGTGCGCCGCGGCCGCCACCAAAGCGGCGTCCTCCCTCGCCTCAGCCCCCATCACGCGATCTCCGTGCGTGCCGGGCCCCGGTCCCTTTGCCACCACCGCTAGCCTCGACATGGCCACCGAACGTTCCGCTCCAGTCTAGCGCCGGTTGGGCCGGTTCTGTGACCTTGCCGGCGGGCCCAATGGCCGCATTTTGCGACCTTTGAAGCTATCAACGCTGGGGCTGGGTAAATCCGTCGCTCGCCACGCCCCCATGCAGTGGGGGCAGTTTCAGACGACCAGCAGGCGGAAAAGCTCGGAAATGCGGGCTTGCGTGTCCCGCAGCCGGCTTTCCAGCTCGGCGAAATCGGGGGCGTCCCCGGCCCGCACCAGAAGCTCCTTGAGCCCGTGCGGGGCGGTCGCCGGATCGAACGGCCCATCGAGGCACAGGCGCAGGATCTGGGTGAGGTCGTGCAGCAGCCGGGTCGCCGGGATCAGCACGTCGGCGTGCTCGGGCGCCAGCACGCCGGCATCGCGCAGCTTGCGATAGGCCTCGACCGTGTTCTGGTCGAGGACTTGCGGATGTTCGGCCGCATAAATGAGTTGCAGGTACTGGGCGAGAAACTCGACGTCGACAAGGCCGCCGCGCGTCTGCTTCAGCTCCCAGATATCGGCGCTGCCCTTCTCCTTGAACACCCGCTCGCGCATTTCGATGAGGTCGGCCGCGATCTTGGCGCGGTCGCGCGGCTTGACCAGCGCGGCACGCACCGCCTCCTCGACGCGGGCGCGCATCTCCGGCGGGCCGGCGATGGCGCGCGCCCGGGTGAGCGCCATGTGCTCCCAGGTCCACGCCTCGCTCGTCTGATAGTCGACGAAGCTTTTAAGCTGCGTGGCGAGTGGCCCCTTTTGTCCTGAAGGGCGCAGCCGCATGTCGACCTCGTACAGCGACCCCTCGGCGGTTGCTGCCGTCAGCGCGGTGATCAGGCGTTGCGTCAGGCGCGCGTAGTATTGCGTCGGCGCCAGCGGCCGCGATCCGCTCGAGTGCACGGCCGTGTCGTCGAAGTCGTAGATGATGATGAGATCGAGGTCGGAGGCCGCGGTCATTTCGCGCCCGCCGAGCTTGCCCATGGCGATGATCGCCACCGCGCCGCCCGGCACCTCTCCATGCGCGCGGGCAAGCTCGCGCTCCACGGCACGCTTCAAGGCATCGATCAGCCGCTCGGCGAGCAGCGCGTAAGCGCCGCCCGCCTGGTTCGCCTTGATGGCGCCGGAGAGCACGCGCACGCCGATGAGGAACTGCTGCTCGCTGCCGACCACCCGGGCGCGATCGAGCACGTACTGCATGTCGTGCTCGCCGTCGCCGATCTCGGCGGCGATGAGCCGGTCGAGCTCCTCGGACGTCGGTAGCGCGTCGAGCGTGCCAGGATCGAGCACGGCATCGAGCAGGCGACGGCGGCGCGATAGGCTGTGCGACAGCCGCGGCGCGGAACCCATGATGTCGGCGAGCAACCGTAGGAGCCCCGGATTGGCGCGCAGCAGCGAGAAGAGCTGAACACCCGCCGGCAGGGCGGCGATGAAGCGGTCGAAGCTGGCGAGGGCGCGATCGGGATCGGCGGTGTCGGCGAGCGCCGTGATGAGCAAGGGCTGCACCTCGGTGAGCCGCTCGCGAGCCCGCGCGCTGCGCACGGCGGGATAGCGGCCATGATGCCAGCCGCGGACGATGGCGAGCACCTCCGAGGGCTGCGAGAAGCCGAGATCCTTCAGGGCCGCCACCGTGCCGGGATCGTCCTTCTCGCCGGCGAACACCATGTTGACGCCGCCCGACGACAGCACCGGCGCATCCTCGAACAGCGCCGCGTAGTGCTTCTGTACCGTCTCCAGGCGCTTGGTGAGCTCGCGCGAGAACGTCGCCGTATCGGGATACCCGCAGAAATGCGCGAAGCTTTCGAGCCGCGCAGCATCGTCGGGGACCTCATGCGTCTGCTCATCGGCGACCATTTGCAGCCGATGCTCAATGCGGCGCAGGAACAGATAGGCCTCGGCCAGCTCCTCGGCGACGCGCGCCTTGATCCAGCCGCGCTCGACGAGCTTCGCCATCGCCTCGAGCGTCTGCCGCGAGCGCAACTCCGGCTGCCGCCCGCCGGCGATCAGCTGTTGCGTCTGCACAAAAAATTCGATCTCGCGGATGCCGCCGCGCCCGAGCTTGATGTTGTGGCCGGCCACCGCGATGCGCCCGAAGCCACGATGCGCGAAAATCTGCCGCTTCATGGCGTGCACGTCGGCGATCGCGGCGTAGTCGAGGTACTTACGCCAGATGAACGGCGCCAGCTCGCGGATTAGATCGCGACCGGCGTCGATGTCGCCGGCGCAGGCGCGCGCTTTAATGAGCGCGGCACGTTCCCAGTTCTGCCCGAAGCTTTCGTAGTAGATCAGCGCCGCCTCGGTCGACAGCGCGAGCTGCGTCGCCCCCGCGTCGGGCCGCAGCCGGAGGTCGGTGCGAAACACGTAGCCGTCGCCGGTGCGCTCCGACATCATCTGCACGAGATCGCGCGTCAGGCGGACGAAGAACTCCTGCGGCTCGACGTTCGGCGCAGTGCGCACGTGCTCGCGCTCGAAAAAGACGATCAGGTCGATGTCGCTGGAGTAGTTCAGCTCGCCGGCACCGTACTTGCCCATGGCGAGCACGATGTAACCGGCGGACGTCACGCGGCCGTCCGCCTCGGCCCTCCACTGGCCACGCGCGACTGCATCGCGAAACAGATAGTCGACCGCGCCGTTGAGCGCCGCATCGGCGCACTCGGTCAGGGCACCCGTCACCTGCAGCGCCGGCCAGACACCGGCGAGGTCAGCCAGCGCCGTCAGCAGGGCGACCTCGGCCTTGAACCCGCGCAGCGCGCGCATGGCGTCGGCGCGCGTCGCCACGGCGCTGAGACCATTCTCAAATTCGGTCTTCAGCTCGGCGAGCCGGGCTTCCGGCGCCGTGGTCAGAATGCGCTGGATACGCAGCGGATCGCGCTCGATCAAACCGGAAAGGTAGGGCGAGCCGGCGAAAATGCCCTCTAACAGGTCCGTCGCGTGCGGTTCGGCCAGGGCTCGCCCAAGCGGCGCCAGCAACGGATCGGCCGCGGCGCGGTCCTTCAGCGCCTGCACCGCGGCGCGCGCGCGCTGATCGCCGCGCGCCAGCGGCGTCTCACCGATGCGGGCGACGAGCGGCTGATTGGTCGATGTGTCGGCCGTCATTGTCGCTGCCTCGCGGCCCGGCGCTCAGGGGGCCTACCTCTTAGCCGTCCTAGTGCCCCGATTCTAGCCGCGTTTCGGAAGCGTCAGCACCACTCGCAATCCTGGTCGATTGTCTTCCAGCCGCACGTAGCCACCGTGCAGGCGCGCGACAGCCTGCACGAGACTCAAGCCCAGGCCAGTGCCCGGCTCGGTGCGGCTCTTCTCCAGCCGCACGAAGCGCTTCAGCACGCGCTCGCGATCCTCCGGCGCAATGCCGGGGCCGTTGTCGGCCACGGCGATCTCGACGCCCGCGGTGCCATTGACAAGGTCGATGGAGATTGCGCCGTCGGTCGCGGTGCCGGGCTTGGCCGAATACTTGATCGCGTTCTCGATGAGGTTGACGACCGCCTGCACGATGAGCTGCCGGTTGCCCGTGAACTCCGGGCCCGCCCCCACGTTGACCGCGAGTTGCATCCCCCGCTCTTCGGCGACCGGCTCGTAGAGCTCAGCCACGTCGCGCACCACGCGGCCGATGTCGAAGCGCTCGGCGTTGCCTTCGAGAGCGCCGGCCTCCAGCCGTGCCACCAGCAAGAGGCTATTGAACGTCTTGATCAGCTCGTCGGCCTTCTCGATCGTGTGCTCGAGGCCCTCGCGGTAGGCGTCCTCGCCCGTTTCGCGCAGCGCGGCCTCCGCCGAGTTGCGCAGCCGCGTCAGGGGCGTTTTCAAATCGTGAGCGATGTTGTCGGATACCTCGCGCAGGCCGCTCATCAGCGCTTCGATGCGCTCCAGCATGGCGTTGAGGTTGGTGGCGAGCGCGTCGAACTCGTCGTCCGCGCCGGTGACGGAGATGCGCCGCGACATGTCGCCGGCCATGATCGAGCGGGCCGCGACGTTGATCGTCTCGATCCGCTTCAGCGCGACGCGGCTGGCGGCGAAACCAGCGACGAGGCCGCCGAGTGTCAGAAAGCCCAGCGCCAGGAAATAGACGGTGCCCATCTCGCCGGCGAAGCGGCGCAACTCCTCGACGTCGCGGCCGACGATCAGTTGCACGCCGCCGCTGATGTCGACGGGAATGGCAACGGCCAACCGCTCGCGGGTGGAGATCGCATCGGGCGCGTAGCGGAACACGCCGCCGGCGGCGCTGTCGACGATCTCCGGCGGCAGGCGGCTCAAATTGCCGGCGACCTTTTTGCCCGACGGATCGGCGAGATAGTAGAGGCCCGGCCCGCCCGGGCGGCTGCGCGTCTCGACGGCGCGCACCAGGGCCGCTGCGTCGCCGTCCTGTGCTTCGGCCTTCAGCAGCGCGGCCTCGGACCGCAGCGTCGCCAGCACCTCGTTGGTCAGGACGCGATTGGTCTGCCACAGCAAGAGGCCGACCACGAGCCCGGCGAACGCCAGGTAGACCGCCACAGTAATGGCGGCGACCCGGAAGGCGGTCGTCGAGACGATGCGTGCAAGGCGATCAGGCAGAGCCATCGCGGATCGTATATCCCGCCCCGCGCACCGTATGCAGTAGAGGCTTGTCGAAGTTTTTGTCGATCTTGGCCCGGAGCCGCGAGACGTGCACGTCGATGACGTTGGTCTGCGGATCGAAGTGATAGTCCCACACGTGCTCGAGCAGCATGGTGCGCGTGACCACCTGCCCGGCGTGCTTCATCAGGTATTCGAGCAGCCGGTATTCGCGCGGCTGCAACTGGATGGATTCGCCGTCGCGCGTCACGCGGTGTGACAGCCGGTCGAGCACCAGCCCGTCGACGACGTAGCGCGTCTCCTGCTCCTCGGGCACGGCGCGGCGCGCCAGGGCCTCGACGCGCGCCAGCAATTCGGAATAGGCGTAGGGCTTCGTCAGGTAGTCGTCACCGCCGGCGCGCAAGCCTTTGACGCGGTCGTCGACCTCGCCCAGCGCCGAGAGAATGAGCACCGGCGTGCGGATGCCCTTGGTGCGCAGCTCGCGGATCATCGACAGTCCGTCGAGCCGCGGCAGCATCCGGTCGACGATCAGCACGTCGTAGACGCCCTGCTCGGCCAGCGACTGGCCCGTCTCGCCGTCCTCGGCGAGGTCAGCGGCGTGGCCGCTTTCCTTCAACGCCTTTTGCAGGAAGTGGGCGGTTTCCCGGTCGTCCTCGACCACCAGCACGTGCATCGTCTCACCGCGTCGTCGTTGGCGAGGCTTAACCGCCTCGATTCGCATTGTGCCCTGGGGGGGCCTGAACGTCGAGGCGGCCCGCACTCTGCCTGAGGGTGCGGGCCGCCACGTCTTCATCGTTGTAGATCGCCTCAGCTCTTGTTGAGCGGGATGGCGACGAGCACCGTCTGATCACTGCCGCGCTTGATGTGGAACATCACGGCGGGCAGTCCGTCGTCCTGGGCCTTCTTGACCGCCTTGGCGACGTCCTGAGGCGAGCTGACCGTTTCGTTGCCGGCCTTGAGGACGATGTCGCCCTCCTTGATGCCCTTCAACGCGGCGTCCGAGTTCGGGTCGACGTCAGAGATGATGACGTCCTTGGTCGGACCGCTCTTCACGCTCAGGCCGAGCTGCTTCAGATCAACGTTGCCGCCGAGCTCCTTGTTGGGCTCTTCCGGCTCGGTCGTGCCTTCCTCGGTCGCCGCGGTATTCGGATACGTTCCGAGCTTCACCTTCACGCTCTGCTCGGACTTGTTCCGCCACACCTTGACGTCGACCGTCGCTTTGGCCGGCAAGTCGGCGATGGTGCGGGCGAGATCGCGGCTGTCCTCGATCAGCTTGCTATCGATCGACAGGATCGCGTCCTCGACCTTCAGACCGGCATCGGCAGCCGGGCCGTCCTTCATCACTTCGCTGACGATGGCGCCCTTCGGCTCCTTCAGTCCCAGGCTGCCGGCAAGATCCTTGTCGATATTCTGGATCTTCACGCCCAGCCAGCCGCGGCTGACGGTGCCACCCTTCTCGAGCTGCTCGACGACGCGCTTCACCGTCTCGGCGGGCACCGCGAACGCGATGCCGACGTTGCCGCCGGTCGGGCTGTAGATCGCAGTGTTCACGCCGACGACGTCGCCTTCGAGGTTGAAGGTCGGACCGCCGGAGTTGCCGTGGTTCACGGCAGCGTCGATCTGCATGTAGTCGTACGGGCCGCCGATGTTACGGGCGAGCGCCGAGACGATGCCGGCAGTCACCGTGCCGCCGAGACCGAACGGATTGCCGACCGCCAGAACCCACTCGCCGACGCGCGGGGTCTTGTTCGCGAACTTGAGAACCGTGAGCGGCTTCTTCGGCTCGATCTTCAGCAGCGCAAGGTCGGTACGCGAGTCGGTGCCGACGATCTTGGCATCGATCTCTTCCTGGTCGTCGAAGCTCACCTTCACCTTGGTGGCGCCGTCGACGACGTGGTTGTTGGTCACGATGTAGCCGTCGGACGAAACGACGAAGCCAGAGCCCGCAGCCTGACGCGGCCGCTGCTGCATCGGGTTGCCGCCGCCACCGGGGCCTTGCGGCATGTTCTTGAAGAACTCGTTCAGCGGGTGATCGTCGGGAAGACCGGGAATCCCCTCGAACGGACGGCCGCCCTGACCACCCGGACCACCCGGGCCGCCCTTACGGTCGGCGACTTTCACCTCGTTGGTCGTCGAGATGGACACGACGGCCGGCTTCACGCGGTCGACGATGTCAGCGAACGACAGCGTCTCAGCCGGAGTACCCGGCTTGAACTGCGCGACCGCCGGACCTGCGTGCTCGGCAATGCCGATGCCCACCAATCCGGCACCGACGACCGCGATGGCGGCCAGTCGCCGCAAATCGCGGCCGAGTGATTTCGTTGGCCCGCTCTTTGCTTCGACCTCGGGCGAGTTGGATTGGGTTGGCATGCGCACGGACCTCCATTCAGCGAAGTGAGAAAATTCTCTTTCCCTTCGAGGCCTAGCGAAACGGGGATTACGGCAGCCTTTCGATTGCCTTAACAGTTGGTAATAAAGGGACCGTTCACCATGCTGGCGAGCCGAGGCAGCAACGTATGAAGCGTCCCAGGAGTCCCGTTTTAGACACCCTCCGGCGGCTGCCGGCCTTGTCAACATTAGGGATTTTGGCCTGCCTCGGCCTGACGGGACCGCCAGCCGCGGCCTCGGTTTTCGGCCCCGACGAGCGCGTCCCTCTCCCCCAGAGTTTGCGCCCCGCGGCGGCGAAGCTGGGTGTCTTCTCCGACGCCGCCTCGCATTCGGTGTGCACAGCCTTTTGCGTGGCCCCCGACGTCGTCGCCACCGCCGCCCACTGCCTCTACCGCACCAGCGGCGAGCAGCCCTTGCGGCTCTCCGACCTGTTCTTCCGCCTCGACGGCGCGGCCAAGCCCGTGAAGATTGCCGGCGCCCAGACCGGGGCGGCCGAAGCCAACGTCACCTCCGGCTCGACCAAGCTCAAGGTGCACCCGCCGATCGACGCCACACGTGATTGGGCATTGGTGCGCCTGGCGCATCCGGCGTGCACAGCCGGCGTGTTCAAGGTGTCGAGCAAGCCGGTCGACGAGGTGATGAAGCTCGCCGGCACCGGCCAGGTGTTCAACATCGCTTACCACCGCGACCTGCCGAAGTGGCAGCCGATGCTCAACACCGGCTGCAGCATCAAGCGAGACTTCGCCGACGCCGACTGGCAGACCATCCGCCGCGACTTCTCAAATCCCGATCAATTGCTGCTGCACACCTGCGATACCGGCGCGGCGTCGTCGGGCTCGCCGCTGCTCGTCGACGGAGCCGACGGCCCGGAGGTCGTCGGCATCAACGTCGGCACCTACGTGCAGTCGAAGGTGATCATGCTCAACGGCGAGGTGCTGCATCGCTTCAAGTCGGACGACGTCGCCAACACCGGCGTCAATGCCTCGGCCTTCGCGCCGGCGTTCGCCACCTTCGTCGCCGCCGACACGCTCACCGAGCGCCGCGATGTCCGGCAACTACAGGATGCGCTCGCCGCGCGCGGTCTCTATATCGGCACCCGCGACGGCCGCTTCGGACCGGTGCTGCGCGCCTCGATCGAGGTTTTCGAGCGGGCGTCTCACATGCCGGTAACGGGGCTTGCAACCCACACGGTGCTGCACGCCCTCGTCGGCGAGAGCGATGTGGTGACCGGAAAAATTCCTGGAATGGAAACCGCGGCCGGGCGCTAGTCGCGCCCCGGCGGCTCACCCTCGTTCTCGGCCAAGATCGCGCGCAGCTTCTCTTCCTCGTCGGCTGAGAGAGGCGCGGTCGCTCCGCCCGGTGCCGCCGGCATCTGCCGCCGCCGCCAGGCTTGCGCCGTCATCCATACCGCAACGATGAGCGCCAGGATGGGCGATGCCCAGAGGACCAGGGTGCGCCAGCTCAGCGGCGGCCGCAGCAGCACGAACTCGCCGTAGCGATCCTCGACGAACTGCATCACCTGCGCGTCGCTGTCGCCGGCCTTCAGCCGTTCGCGCACCAAGACGCGCAAGTCCCGCGCCAGCGGCGCATTGCTGTCGTCGATCGACTGGTTCTGGCAGACGAGGCAGCGTAGGCCGGCGGAGAGGGCCCGCGCGCGCGCCTCGAGTGCCGGATCCTGCATGATCTCGTCGGGATCGACCGCGAGCGCTACGCCGGCGGCCAGCAGCATGGCGGCCACCGCACCGAGATATGTCGCGAACCGCCTCATTCGGCGGGGGCAGCGGCGATGCGGCGGGCGCGGCCCGGCGCGCCGACGCGCAATCGCCGATCCGACAGCGACACCGCGCCGGCGATGAACATCGCCACCGCGCCCAGCCAGATGAAGCGGACGAGCGGATTGAAATAGATGCGGATCGCATAGCCGCCGGCGTTCTGCTTGTCGCCCAGCACGACGTAGAGATCGCCGCGCCACGCCGCGTGGATGCCGGCCTCCGTGGTCGGCTCCGGCGGCATGTCGTAGATGCGCCGCGACGGCTCGAGCCGCGTCACGGCGCTGCCGCCGCGGCTCACGTCGAATACGGCCAGCTCCTCGCGGTAGTTGGGACCGCTCGCCGGCGCCACGCCGCGGAAGGTCAAATCGTAGCCGGCGATGGATGTCTGCTCGCCCGGCTTCATCACCAGGATGTGCTCCTCGCGGTAGGCGCTCGTCGCCACGACGCCGACCACCATCATGCCGACGCCGAAATGGGCGATGGCCGTGCCAATCGCGGAGCGCGGCAGGTTGACGAACCGCCGCCAAGCTTCGCCCAGCGGCACGTCGCCGAGCCGCACGCGCCACGCGAGATCGGACAGCGAGGCGGCCATCACGAACACGCCCAGCGCAATGCCGAACGGCGCCAGCCACGGGCCGCGCTGCATCCCGATCATACCGACGACCATGATGACCACCGCCAGCATCGCCGCAAACATTAGTCGCTGCGCAACAGCCAGCACGTCGCCGCGCTTCCAGGCGAGGAACGGGCCGAACGGCAAGGCCAGCAGCAGCGGCACCATCAGCGGCCCGAACGTCCAATCGAAGTAGGGCGGCCCCACCGAGATCTTGTCGCCGGTCAGCGACTCCAGCAACAGCGGATAGAGCGTGCCGACGAGGACCGTCGCGCACGCAACGGTGAGGATGATGTTGTTGAGAACGAGCGCGCCCTCGCGGCTGATCGGCGCGAAAATCCCGCCCTGCCGCAAATCGCGGGCGCGCAGCGCGAACAGCGCCAGGCCGCCGCCGGTGAACAGCGCCATGATGCCCAGCACGAACACGCCGCGCTGCGGATCGACGGCAAAGGCGTGCACCGAGGTGAGAACGCCGGAGCGGACGAGGAAGGTTCCCATCAGCGACAGCGAGAAGGTGAGGATGGCGAGCAGCACCGTCCACACTTTGAGTGCGTCGCGCTTTTCCATCACCAGCGCCGAGTGCAAGAGTGCTGTGCCGGCGAGCCACGGCATGAACGAGGCGTTCTCGACCGGGTCCCAGAACCACCAGCCGCCCCAACCGAGCTCGTAGTAGGCCCACCACGAGCCCATGGCGATGCCAATGGTCAGGCACATCCAGGCGGCGAGCGTCCACGGCCGCACCCATCGTGCCCAGGCGGCGTCGATGCGGCCGTCGATCAGCGCGGCCATCGCGAACGAGTAGGCGATCGAGAAGCCGACGTAGCCCGTGTAGAGGAACGGCGGATGGAAGGCGAGGGCCGGGTCCTGCAGGATCGGGTTGAGGCCGTTACCGTCGGCCGGCGGCGGATCGATGCGCAGGAACGGGTTCGACGTCAGCAGGATGAAGAGGATGAAGGCGACGGCGATCGACGACTGCACGGCGAGCACGTTGGCCTTCAACGTGGGCGGCAGGTTGCGGCCGAACGCGGCGACGGCGGCACCGAAGAGCGTGAGGATCAGCACCCACAGCACCATCGAGCCTTCGTGGTTCCCCCACACGCCGGAGATCCGATAGAGGATCGGCTTCGTCGAATGCGAGTTGTTGGCGACGTTGACGACCGAGAAGTCCGACGTCACGTAGGCAATCGTCAGCGCCAGGAACGCGACGAGCAGCAGGCCGAACTGGCAGAGCGCCGCCGGATCGGCGACGGCCATGAGGCGCGGATCGCGCACCTGCGCGCCGTAGGCCGGCACCACCATCTGGAAGATGGCGACCAGCAGCGCCAGCACCAGCGCGAAATGTCCGATCTCGACGATCATTGCGTGGCCTCCGCAGGGTGCGGCGCCGTCTTGCCGAGCTTGACGCCCTTCGCCTCCAGCGCCTTCGCCACCTCGGGCGGCATGTAGTTCTCGTCGTGCTTGGCGAGCACGCTGTCGGCGTGGAAGGTGCCGTCGTCCGTGAGCTTGCCTTCGGCGATCACGCCCTGCCCTTCCTTGAACAGATCCGGCAGCACGCCCTCGTAGGCGACGGGAATGGTCTTCAAGGTATCGGTGACGACGAACTGAACCCGCGTGCCTTCGCCGCGCTTCACCGATCCGGCGGCGACGAGGCCCCCGAGACGGAAGCGCTCGCCGGTGGCGATCGGCTTTTCGGCGAGGTCGCTCGGCGTATGGAAGAAGACGATGGAATCGCGCAGCGCGAACAGCACGAGGCCGACGGCGAGCGTGAGCACTGCCAGGCCGACACCGATCAGAACGCCGCGCCGCTGCTTCCGCGTCATGCCTTATCCTACCCGTTTGCTCATGAGCCGAGCCCCAAGCTTTCCGCCAGCACATTGAGCTCGGCGAGCGACTTCTCGTCCCCGGCGAAGGCGCCGCGCGCGCTCGCCAGGGCCGTCGTCGCCTCCTCGCGCCGCCCGAGCACCACGTAGGAACGCACGAGGCGCATCCAGCCATCAAGGTCCTTGCCGTTATCCTTCAAACGGGCGGCGAGACCGTCGACCATCTGATTGATCATCTTATCCCGGTCGGCCGGATTGGTCGGCGCCGCGGCTGCCGCGGCATCGGCCGGGCGCACGTTCGGTGGCTCGGACGTTGCGCCGCCGAGCTTCGCCGTAACCGACGCGAGGCGCGACTCGAGGAGGCCCTTCCACGGGTCCTCTGCGCCGGGCAGCAGCCGGCGATACTCGGCTTCCGCACCCTTGACGTCGCCGTCCTGCTCGCGCGCGATGGCGAGCCAGACCTGCGGCTCGATCGACTGCGGCTCGAGCCGTTGCAGCTTCTCGTAGGACACCCGCGCGGTCTCGCCGACGATGCCGTTCTGCGCCATGATCGTCGCGCGCGCCAAGCCGGCGAGCCGCTTCGGGTTTTCACCCAAAATACGCGTGGCCCGCTGGAAGGCGTCGGCGGCCTGCACGAAGTCGCCCATCCGCAGATACACGGGCGCCAGCACGTCCCAGCCGCGGCCGTCCTCGGGGTTGGCGCGCAGGTGCGACTCGACACGCGCGACGAGATCGGCGGCCGTCGACTGATCGACCGGCGCCTCGAGGCGCGCCGCGTACGGTCGTCCCGGCAATTGCGGTGAGCCGTATGCGAGATAGATGCCGATGCCGATGACGGGAATGGCAGCCGCCGCATAGACCGCTGCCTGGCGCACTCCCGAAAACCGCTCCTGCGCCGCGGCGCCGGTTTTCTGCTTTTCTTCGGAGCGGCGGATCACGCGGCGCGCCAGCTCGACGCGGGCGCCCTCGGCCTCGGCGCCACCAAGCAGACCCTGCGCGCGCTCGGTCTCGATCTCGGCCAGCTGATCGCGGTAGACGGCGAGCTCGCTATCGGCAGTGGCGGTGGAGGGGCCCGGCGCGAGCAGCGGCCGCGTCACCGCCCACACGACGGCAGCCGCCAAGACCGCAAAGAGAACCCACAGCACCATGCGCTATCCAAGCCTCGCCCCTAGTGTGATGACCGAGAAATTCGCCAAAGTCAGCGGCGAGGGATCGAGCGAATTTCTCGATCTGAATCACACTAGCAAGTCGACAATTCGAGTGCCCCTCATCATTCCGAAGTTCGCTCCCGCCTCCAGCGGCAAGCACCGGCGAACTTCGGTATGGGGGCACTCGGGCTGGAATAGGGCTCGGGGGCGCGGCTGACAAGCCTCGGGCGCCGCGGCAAGATTTCTGCCGCAGCGCAAGATGACGGGGGATTAAGGGGTTGGGTCACACGGGTACGGTTACAGCATCCCGGAAGAGGTGGGAATCGCGAGCGAAGCCCCCACTGTCATCCTCGGCTTTATGCCGAGGACCCAACTCTCCATTGGCTCCGACGTCTGCCGGATAGCATCAACGTCGGAGATTGCCAGACCCTGGGTCCTCTGGACAAGCCCGAGGATGACACGTGCGGCAGCGTCCTGCTCCCGTCTGGCGACGGTGCGCCCCATCGCCGTCAGGCGACATTCAATCCCGGCAGCGTCAGGCCATGTTCTTCCAGGTGCCGTCGGGATTGCGGCAGGCGGTGCCGCGCATGGTCCGCGGCTTGCCCTCGATATAAACGGTGTGCGTGTAGTCGCGGCAGTCGACGCTCGCCCGCTTGTACGGGCGTCCCGGGACCACGTCGCCGTAGCGGCCGTTGTCGGGATTGCGCCAGCGGCGCGGGCGATCGGATTCGCCTTCCTCAAGCGCGGCGTATTCCGCCTGCTCGGCGAGACGGCGATCCTGCTCGTCCATCGAGCGGCCGATCTCGCTTCCGACGATGCCGCCGATCATCGCGCCGGCGACGGTCGCCAGCACGTTGCCGGAGCCCTTGCCGACCTGGTTGCCGATGATGCCGCCAGCAATGCCGCCGACGATAAGACCGGTGTCCTGATTAGCGGTTTCGCCGCTGCAGGCGGGCAGCAGCGCGGGAATGAGCGCGACGGCGAATAGCTGCGCTTTGCGCATGGCGATTGTCTCCCCGAACAGCGGCCTGTCGTCTTGGCGAAGCGTCATGGCGGAGCCATACTCCGCATGGACCTCCGCATGGACCGGCCGCCCTCGCCCCATGTATTTGCATCACAGTGTAGCCGACTAGCCAACGAATGTGCACCGGCCGTGACTAAATACCGGCGGCAATAGGGCGAATCGGACTGCGGGTAGTTTATCCCGCCGGCAGGTTCAGGTGTACCGCCAGGCCGCCCTGCCGGGCCTGCTCAAGCTGGCAAGTGCCGCCGTAGGAATGTGCCAGCTCCAGCACGATCGACAGGCCGAGGCCCGATCCGGGCTTCGTCTCGTCCAGCCGCAGGCCGCGCTTGCCGATGCGGGCGCGCTCCTCCTCGCTGAGGCCCGGGCCGTCGTCGGCGACGGTAATGGCGAGGCGCCGGTTCTTGGCACGGCTGGTCGATGGCGGCACCTCCACCGTCAGCTCCACCTCGCGGCGTGCCCACTTGCAGGCATTGTCGAGCAGGTTGCCGAGCATCTCCTCCAGGTCCTGCTTCTCGCCCGAGAACCGCGCGTCGGGCGGGCACTCGACCTTGATGACGACGGCCTTCTCCTGGTGGATGCGCTGCAGGGTGCGCACCAGCGGCTCGATCACGGGGGCAACCGGTGTCACCCGCCCGATGACGCCGACGCGCGCCGCCATGCGGGCACGGTCGAGATAGCGCGTCACCGATTGCTTCATGATCTCGGACTGCTCGACGATCTTGTCGCCGAGACCGGTCTTGTCGCCGCGCACCTCGTTGGTGATGACGGCGAGCGGCGTCTTCAACGCGTGCGCCAGGTTGCCGACCTGCGTGCGGGCGCGGTCGACGATCGCCTGGTTGGAGCGGATAAGGGCGTTGAGCTCCGATTGCAGCGGCTCGATCTCGGCGGGGAGATCGCCCTCGAGCGTCGTCGCCGTGCCGGAGCGGATGCCGGCCAGGCCGCGCTCGATCTGGCGCAGCGGCAGCAGTCCGAAGCGCACCTGGAAGAGCGTCACCGCCACGAGCCCGAGACCGGCGAGCGCCAGCGCGGTCGTCAAGCGGTAGCGGAAATTGCCGACGAGATGGTCGAGCCAGTCCTGCGGGCCGGCGACGACGATCGAATACTTCGGCTTGCCCGGCTCGTGCCCCAGCGTGTCGATGACTTCGACCAGCCGCAGCGGCTCGTTCTTCGGGCCCTTGGCATTCATCCAGCGGGCGCCGGACGCGTCGGGCTTCACGCTCTTCGCCGCGGGAGACGGCAGCGACCAGGTGGCGAGCGACGGGGAGACGAGCTTGCGGCCGCCGCCCGAGGTGAGCGGCAGGATCTGCCAGTACCAGCCCGAATGCGTCACCTCGAACAGCGGCTCGTAGAGATTGCTCGGTGGCAGCGGCTGCGTATCGCCCGAGGAGCCCATACTGTCGACGGTGATGGCGTTGACGAGCTTGAGGAGCTGCCCGTCGAAACTCGTCTGCACGTCGTCGCGGTAGAGCCGATAGATGATGAAGCCGGCAATCGGCAACACCAGCAGCGTCCAGATTGCGGCGGTGGCGAAGAGACGGAACGCGAGCGAGTTGAAGCGCATTCTTTTCAGTGTCCCGATTCCGAAGTTCGCCAGAGCTTGCGGCTGGCGCCGGGAGCGAACTTCGGAATCATAAGGGACACTGCAGGCTTAGCTTTGCTAATGCGATTCAGATCGAGAATTTCGCTCGACAGCTCGCCCCAGATGGTTGCGAATTTCTCGATCATCGCATTAGCCCTTAGCGGGCGTTTCGCTCAGCCGATAGCCCAGTCCGCGCACCGTCTCGATTACATCCACGGGTATTTTCTTCCGCAGGCGGCCAATGAACACCTCGATCGTGTTCGAGTCGCGGTCGAAGTCCTGCTCGTAGAGATGCTCGACCAGCTCCGTGCGCGACACGACGCGGCCGTTGTGGTGCATCATGTAGGCGAGCAGACGGTACTCGTGCGAGGTGAGCTTGATCTGCTGGCCGTTGCAGGTGACGCGCGCCGTCTTGGTGTCGAGCCGCAGTGGCCCGCACTCGATCTCGCTCTTGGCGTGGCCGGAGGCGCGGCGAACCTGGGCGCGCACGCGCGCCAACAGCTCCTCCATGTGGAACGGCTTGGCGAGATAGTCGTCGGCGCCTGCGTCCATGCCGGCGACCTTGTCGCTCCAGCGGTCGCGCGCGGTGAGGATAATGACCGGCATCTTGCGGTCGGCGCGACGCCACTGCTCGAGGATGGAGATGCCGTCCATCTTCGGCAGGCCGATGTCGAGGATGACGATGTCGTAGGGCTCGGTGTCGCCGAGGAAGTAACCCTCCTCGCCGTCCATCGCGGAATCGACCGCATAGCCCGCGTCGCCCAGCGCCGCGACGAGCTGCCGGTTCAGATCCTTGTCATCCTCGACCACCAGGACGCGCACGACCTCAGTCCCTCACTGCTTCGTTGACTCGCGGGGACTATAGCGATGCAGGTGGCGCGATCCTAGTGTCCCGATTCCGAAGTTCGCCAGCGCGCGCGGCTGGGATCGGGAGCGAACTTCGGAATCATAAGGGACACTAGAAACATAGATTCTCTAGTGTGAGTCAGATCGAGAAATTCGCTCGATCCCTCGCCACTGATGCTGGCGAATTTCTCGATCATCACACTAGGGGCGCCGTCAGGCCTCGAGCGTCACCAGCGTCTCGAAGCCGCCGTAGATCATCCGCTTGCCGTCGAACGGCATGTCCTTGCCCGCCATCATCGCCGTCAGCCGCGGGTCCTCCATGACCTTTTTATTGATCTTGTCGCGCGCGGCGCGGTTCTTGTAGACGATGTAGGAGAAGACGACGACCTCCCCCGCCTTCAGCTTCACCGCCTGGGGAAACGAGGTCAGCTTGCCGACCTTCACGTCGTCGGCGACGCACTCTTTGAACTCCAGGGCGCCGTGCTCCATCCAGACCTTGCCGGCCAGCTGCGCCAGCTTCTTGTAGGCTGGGAGGTTCTTCTTGGGTACCGCCAGCACGAATCCGTCGACGTAAGCCATTGCGCTCCTCCGTTGGTTGCGCCCTCGAAATGGGGCTTGGCGCAACCTTAGGACATGCGCGCACTATTGCGAACCCGCGTGGCAAAGATTGTCAGCGGCCGAACGGCGCACGCGCGTCGACGGTGTGGGCGGTGAGCTTGCCCTGCGGGTCGCGCACGACGAGCCGGTAGACGAAGCTCCCCTTCTCCTCGCACAGCGTCGTCTTGACGATGGCGCCGGGAAGCTCGGCCGCCGCGAGGCGCGATAGCGCCTCGACGGTCGTCAGCTTTTTCTGATGCACGATCGATGCGGCGTCCGACCAATCGGCGATGCACGCATCCGTCGCGACGGCGGGCGGCAGTGTGGCGACGACGGCAATGAGGGGAAAAATGATTCGGCGCATGAGCGAAATGTCGTTGAGCATTGGCGTACTCTTACGGAGGCGCGCCTGAACTCGTCATGAATGCGCGCCGCCGCGGCGCGTCACAACTTCACCTGCACGCTGCGCTGTGCGAGCGGCTTTGTGGCCCGCACGCGTCCGTAGATCGTCATCAGCGTGCCGAGGAGACCGCCAACCGCTTGCACCGTCTGCACGATTCCTGCGCCCGCTTCGCGCACGAGGTCGCCGGTGATGTCGATGCCGAACGCCGGCCCGAGCGCCGGCAGCACCGTCGACAACCCGGTGATGACGGCGCCCCAGATGGTGATCGACTGGCCCCACCACTTCGCCGCCGGCTGCGTCTCGGATGTCGTGTCGGTCATCTCGCTCTCTCCTTTTGTCTGTTCGGAAGCTTGAGTTGCGCTTGCATTGAGAAGCGCTTCGGCGCGCGCCAACGTCTTGTCCACGCGCGCCAGCCACCCGCGGCCGAAGCGCCAGAAGTGGCGGAGCGCGCGGTAGCGGGCGCGGCGCACCCCGGCATAGCGTTGCAGGAGGACGCCGAGCGGCAGCGCCGCGATCGCCGCGCGCGTGTTGGGGCCGATCTCGCCGTCGGCGTCGGTGCGGGCCGCGCGCTGCAACAGGCGCATGGCGCCGGTCACACCGTGATTGACGGCGGCATCGAAGTGAAAGAAGGCCAGCGCCGGCGCCATCTCGGCGCAACAGGCCGGCGTCCAGTAGCGCGCATAATAGATGTCGCGCACCGTCCCGTGCTCGATGCGCCGCAGCTCACTTTTCAGGGCCGCGCACGTCGCCTCGGTGAGCGCCACGCCCTTCCAGGCGGCGTAGACGGCGAGCGTGATGCCGAAATTGGTCGGGCCGCCAGGGTCGTACGCGTCGTCGGAAAATCCGCCTTCCATTTCGAGCACGTGGCCGAGTGCGGCATCGAACAACCGGTCGTCCTGCATCGGCGCCGGTGCCGATGCCGGTGGTGCGATCATTTCCTTGGGCCAGCGCAACCCGAGCAGCCGCGCCCTGGGGAACGCGGCGACGCTCACCGCATCGCCCTGGTTGCCGCCCAGTAATACGACGTGTGCGTCCGTCTCGCCGAGCAGAAACCCGACATGGCCGGCCGCCGGGTCGCTGCCACGGCTCAACACGGCGACGGCGCCGAAGCGCCCTTCGTCCAGTCCCTCGCCCCAGCGCAAGTACGAGCGCGCCATCAGCGAGCGCGTCGACGCATGCCCGGCGCGCTCGAGACACGCACCGGCGAACGCCGCGCACCAGGCGACCTCGTCGTGCAGGCTCGCCGGCTGGCCCACGTCGCGGAAGAAGGCGCGGATGCGCGCGTTGTCGGCCGTACCCGACACCTCGCGCTGGCCGAGCTCGGCCCACGCCGCCGCGAGCCACGCCGGCTGTTCCATCTTGCGAACTCTCGATGTTCTAGATTTGTGTCATCCTCGGGCTTGTCCCGAGGACCCAACGCTCCGCTTGCGCCCGACGAATGTCGTCTGCGGAAGCCTCTCACCAAAGCACTTGTGACAGAGCCAGTTGATGGGTGGGTCCTCGGGACAAGCCCGAGGATGACAGTGCTGAAGTTCACACCACTGCGGCGCGGGGGGTGCCGCGGCCATAGGAAGAAGAGAGCTGGTAGACGCGCACGGTGTAGCTTTCCTGCGCGCCGCCGAAATCTTCGGCCTGTTGCACCGCTGTGTAGACGACGGCCGACGCGCTGCTCGCCAGCGTCCGCACCACGTCGGCGCCGTCGAGCACGTCGACCTCGTAGCTCTCGACGTCCTCGCCCAGCGGAACCTCCGGCGTCTCCCAGCTGTCGCCGCCGACACGCGTGCGCCGCATCCACGACAGCGCCACGTCGCCGCCACTCCGCGCCGCGCGCACATGCACCGGCGACAGCGGCTTGAGGCCGAGCCCCTGGAACGTGTGTGTCGCGGTCGCATACGACGCATCGCCGATGTCGCGTGCCGCCGGACCGAAACGCCAATTGTACGGCAGCCTAATCTCCGCCGCCGTCAGGTCGAGGCGCGCCAGCGCGGTGCTGACGAGCACGAAGCGCGCCCCCGCCGCCACCGCCGGCCGCATGGCGAACTCGCTGCCGCCCTGCCCGCGCAACAGCCCCGTCAGCTCATAGGTTCCCGGCGCGGTCAGCGTCGCTGTCGCAAACTGGATGACCTCCCATTCGCCGTCGGCGTTGCGGACAGCCGCCACGTTGCGGCCGGCGAAGAGTTGCATGAGCGTGCAGGAGACGAGCGCTTCGCCCTCCACCCTCACGCTCAGACGCGTACCGTGGTCGAGGCGTCCCTCTGGTCCCGCGGGGAGGACGTTCAGCGTCACGCCGATCGTCGCCGGTGCCGTCGCCAGGGCCTTCAAGGCATAGCCGGTCGACTCCGGCGATCCGTACACCGCCACGCTGCCCGGCCAGGGTACTTGCGTCGCCGCCGCGTAGCCTGCCGCCGGGGGCTCGTCGCCGCGCAACAGCGGCAGGTCGATGAACTCGACGAGCGGCTGACCGCCGATGACCGGCACCCCGGGCCGCACCGGACGCTCTCTGCCTGCACCATGTCCGTAGATGTCCGGATCGACGCTGCGCGCCTCGATGTCGCGCGCGCCGTGCTCGCCCACCTCGACGACCCGCAGCAGCCGCTCACTACCCGCATGCGTCACGCGCACCACATCGGCCGGCTCGACCGCCAGCATACTCGGCGGCAGTGCGAAGCTCGCCCGCTCGCGCGCCGCCCACGCCTCGAACAACCACGTTTCCGCGATGGCGTCCGCCTGCTGCCCTTCCAGCACCAGCGGCATGTCGGCTTGGCTGACGCGCCCGCTCGCACCCGTGATGCGCCGTGCCTCGGCAACGGCTTGCGCATAGTCGCCGGCGGCGGAGATGAAACGCAGCTTGGCGGAGGCGGGCAGCTCCGTCTCCTGCCCGCGCGTCAGGGTGAGGAGCGCGTTCTCGGCCCGCGTCTCGACGAGATCGGCCTCGCTCAGCTCAACCGCCGTCGCCTCGACGCCGCGATGCCGGAAGGCGATCGCGCCGCCGCTCTCCAGACTATCGAAGAAGTAAGCGAGCTCGAGCGGCTGCAGCGCATCGCGCGCCGCCATGACGCGATCGATGACGTAGCCCGGCACCGTGCCGTTAAGCCCGCCCGTTGCGTGCGCGGCAAAGCCGTAGTCGGCGAGGATCTGCCCCACGGTCTCGGCCAGCGTCGCATTGGCGAAGCGGCCGGTCAGCCAGTGGCCGAGCCGCCAGTTGTCGCCGTCACCCCACACGCCCGTGTCGTTGGGAAACGCCGGATACGGGCGCGCGTCCCACGTGTAGACGTGGATGCGGTCGAGATCGACCATGCGCCCGTCGTACTCGCTCGACAGCGGATTGGCGCCGGCGAGGTAGTTGTCGGAGTCCGGGTCGAGCCCCTCGATGAACGCGCGCAGGAAGCGGCGCTGCATGTAGTCGTCGCGCGTGCCCTTGGAGAAATACGGCAGCGCCGTTTCCGAGCTTTTCGGGTCGACGAACACGTTCGGCTGGTTGGCACCCTTGTCGACCGCCGGACAGCCGATCTCCGTCAGCCAGAACGGCTTCGACTGCGGCACCCAGGCCGTCGGGGTCGCGGCCTCGACGCCGCCGGGCCGGTCATAGTGCGCGTTCTGCCACCACGACTTTATATCCTTGTAGCGGAACACCCACGGCTTGCCGCTGCCGTCGGTGATCGGCGAGCGCACCTGCGCCGCGCGGTCCTCGGGCGAGGCGTAGTACCAGTCGAAGCCCTCGCCGCCGCGCAGGTTGCCGCTCAGATAGCCGAGATCGTAGATGGTACGCGTCCCGGCCTGGTAGTCCAGGTGCTCGCGCCCGTCGCGCCAGTCGGCGAGCGGCCAGTAGACGTCGATGCCGATGGCGTCGATCGCGTCCGATGCCCAGAGCGGATCGAGATGGAAATAGACGTCGCCCGTTCCATCCGGTGGCTGGTGTCCGAAGTATTCTGACCAGTCAGCGGCGTACCTCGGCAGCGTCACGCTGGGGATAACTTCGTCTCGCCGTTAAAAAGCGACGATCGATTAGGAGCCTGCATGGCCCAGCGGGATGACGACCCTAACGACGATGCGCGCCGGGGTCGAAAGTTCGCGCGCGCCAGCGCCGGGCCCGTTGATCGCGGTTCACTTCTGAGCGTCCAAGGACTCGAAGCTGCCCTTGCACGGGCGCGCTTCAATCTCGCAGCGATACAAAACCTGACCTGCGACTTCTCCAATGGACACGCGGCCACAGCGCTTCGCGAAGTCCGCGGCGTGACTGAGATCGAGGAAAGTTTCGCCGTGGTAATAGCGAACGCGCTCCATCCAGTCCTTCTTGGCTGCATCCAAAGCGCCCTGCTCTCCAATCCATTGGGTACCGAGCCCGCGCACGCGATCGAGGCATACGCGACCCCTTCCGCGATCATCTCGCCGCTCCGACGCTGTTGAGTCTTCGCGGGGTTTCGAGCGATGCTTGTCGCGCGCTGCAACCGTGGTCGTCGCCATCAACATGGCCAAAAGCAATATGAAATATCGATACATGGCGAACCTCCCTGCTGGTTCCGCAAGTATCCGGATCTGTGAACTAACGGGTTCGTCGCGAAGCGCCGGATGATCAGGCGCTCCGTGCGCGGAATGGCGCTACTTGATCGCTAAGGCGATTCGGGATTCACACTCAAACGGCGATAACGCGATCCTGTGTCAGATCGGCTACGATTTGCGGGTAATACCCTGGTCTGACGCCCATCCGCACGGTGAAGCGGGAGCGAGCGCCGAGGCGCGGGTGTGGTTCTGCGACAACGCAATTGACCGCGCTCGAACGCGGGAGGCACCCAGTCACAGGACGATGGTCGATCTTACTTCTTCGCCGGTGCTGCAGCGGGGGGTGCTTTGGCCGGATCCGCCGACGATGTCTTCGACTGCGCGGACGTATTCACCGCGATGCCGTAAAGGCGCCAAGTGCCGGCAATGTTTTCGAACAGCATGTCGAAATTCACTTGTTGCGGCTTGGTCGGCATGAAACCCGTCAAGCGCAGGCGGCCCTCCTTGATGAACTCCGGCTGGCGCACGAGCTTTGGATCGAAATAGACGATGGGTGCGAAGTCGATCTTGCTATTGCGCAAAGCCGCGAAGATCTCGGCCAGCTTCTTCACGTCGTTTTCCTGCTGAAAGCCGGGCGCCGCCAAATCGCGAAGGACGGAGTAGTTGCCGCTCATATTGGCGTCGTTGACGGTTAGCAGCGTGCGGCGGATCAGGATGTTCAACGCAGCGCCGTCGGGCATCGGCTGGGAGACTGCGGCCGGCTTTGCGGCTGCCGGGGCAGCATCTTTCTGCTTCGCGGCCGCCTTCGGAACCTCGACCTTACCCTTCTCCTGGGCAAACGTCGGGACGATCGAAATGAAACCGAAAAACAGTGCGGCGGTCAGTGCAGGCAGGTGCGCAATGCGAAGATCAATAGGCATCGGGCAATGATCCTCAAAAGAATACTCCGAACGCTCCGACTACCCCCAAAAAAAGGCAAAAAAAGCATCACGGACCAAAGGTCCGTGATGCGTTTTTCAGAGCAGGCCGTTTACCAAGTAATCTGCGCGCCGGCCCGGCCACCAACCGAGTTGTTGCTGCCTTGGCGGCCGAAGGATTTCTCCTCGACGCTCGCGCCCACGGCACCGGAGACTGCTAGACGCTCACCCGCCCCGAAGATATTGCGGCCAAGTACGCCCATGGCGCTGAAGCCGAGGGCGACGTTCTCCTCCCAGTAAGCGACGTTGCCCGACAGGCCGAAGGTTTCCGAGCCGACTAGGTCGGGGTTGGTCATCGCCATGGCGACCGCTACGCCGCCGTTGAGCTTGCTGAGCTCATCGAAGATGAGCCCACCGTCCGTGGCGAGATGACCAGCTTGGTCGGAGGTTACGACCTCTAGCGGACCGACATCCTGGCGAGCCTTGCTGAGGCCGGAAGTGATCCCCGGCGTCGTGTAGGTGTTTGCCGTGGTACCGAACACCTGCTCGTTCGCGAGGTTGGCCACGGCGCCGGCGCCGTAGGCGGCGGACCCCGGCGCATTGGCCTGCGTGTTGGAGCCGATGGCCGTCGAGTTGGGTGAGTTCGCAGCCACGGTCGCCCCGAAGCCGAAGGCCGTGCTGTTGTCCGAGTTAGCCCCGATCGTGGTATTCGCGCCGGCCGCCGTGCCGTTGGCCGAGAGCACTTGCGAGTTGGCACCGTAGGCGGTGTCGTTCTCACCAACGGCGAGCGAGTTGGCGCCAGCTGCCGTCGAGTTCGTGCCTAACGCGTCAGCGTTGAAGCCGTAGGACGTCGCGAACGTGTTGGCAGCGTCGGAGAAGGCACCGGTCGCAGTGGCGCCAATCTGGCCGCTGGCGTCGGCGAAGTAGCCATTCGCCACCGAGAAGACGCTGCCTTCGACTGTCGAGAATGCGCCTGACGCCTGCGAGAAGAAGCTGTCCTCGGCATTGGCAAAGAAGCCGATCGCGTCCGACTGGAAGCTGCCGTCGGCGTTCGCGAAGCTGCCGAACGCATTTGAGCCAAGGCTGAACAGCGCCGACGACTCCGCACCGACGGCGTTGGAGAAGGCACCTACCACGGCGGCGTTCTGACCGACCGCGGTGGTGTTGGTGCCGATAGCCGCTGAATTCTGACCGACGGCGGTGGTGTCGTCGCCGATGGCGGTGGCGTTGTCGCCCAGGGCGACCGATTCATCGCCCTGCGCGAAGGAGTCATCGCCCAAAGCCGTCGAGTTGTCGCCGAGCGCGGTGGCGTCGTTGCCGACCGCGGTGGCGCTGAGCCCGAGAGCGTCGGAGTCCTCGCCGATCGCCGTGCTCTGCACGGCGCTGGCCGTGGCGTTCTGACCGACGGCGGTCGACTCGGCTTGGTTCGCCTCGGCGCTCTGGCCAATGGCCGTAGATTCGCTGCCCGTGGCGAAAGCCAATTCACCAAGCGCCGTGGAATTGGTGCCTGTTGCCTGCGATGACTGGCCGACCGCAACGTTGCCCGCGTCATTTATGGCAGAGGAACCCTGGCCGATGGCTACAGCGCCCGCTGCGGATGCGGTCGACTGCTGCCCCATGGCGATGGAGTTGGCGGCGCTCGCATCCGCTCCATCCCCGGCCCCCGCGCCGCCACCGACAGCAATGGCGAAGGCGCCGCCGGCGTTGGCGGCCGCCGTGGCACCGGGTCCGCCGCCGAGAGCGGTGGAGCCCTGACCAGTCGCCTGTGAGAAATAGCCCACGGCTGTCGAGTCGAGGCCGGTGGCATCCGACTCCGAGCCGACGGAAACGGCATGGTGGCCGTCGGCGTTGCTGGCCGAGCCGAGCGCTACGGTCCAGTTGCCGTCCGCATTGGCGAACTCGCCGATTGCGATCGCTTCCGGACCGTTTGCTGTAGCCCCCGTGCCGATACCGATGGCGTCGTCGCCTGTCACGTTGACGTTCTGGCCGACGGCGACGTTCTGGTTGCCGCTGATGTCGGCGCCGTCGCCTAGCACGTTGTTTTCCGTGCCGCCAATGATGTCGTTGCCGCTACCGACGACGTTGTTGTTGCTGGTCACGTTGTCATTGTTGTTGCCAACGATGACGTTGTCGGAGGTGTCGCCCGTATTGTTGCCCTGACCGACGAGGATGTTGTTGTCCCCGGTTGTAGTGTTGCCGTTGCCGCCGACGAAATTGTTGCTGCCGTTGTTTATGGCAGTCCCAACCGCGTTGTTGTTGCCAACGACCTGATTGTTGCTTCCGAAAACATCGCTGTCATTGCCGGCGACGAAGTTGCCGTCACCGACGATGTCGATCGGATCGCCGATGGCAGTGTTATTGCTGCCGGTGATCTGATGCCCTTTGCCGACGGCGACATTGTTGGCGCTACCTGCACCAAGAATGTCTATTCCGTTGCCCATCAAAGTATTGTCTCCGCCGGTCCCGGGGGCGGTCTGGTTGTTGGTACCGTAAATGGTGTCGCGCGCGCCGGTGCCTTCCGATAGCCATCCGCCGACCGTCGAACCTTCACCGAAGGCGTGGGTCTCAGCGCCAATCGCCGTCGACCTGTCGGCCGTCGCCTGGGCGCCAGCACCCGTCGCAGTGGTCTGACTGCCCTCTGCGCGCGCCAGATAGCCTGTTGCAGTTGCTTGATTGTCTCCGGCAGAGTTCCCGGTCGCGAGGGCACCTACACCGGTAGCGGTTGAGCCGAAGGTCAGAGCTTGGGCGCTGTATCCAGTGGCCGTCGAGTCGCCGCCCGTCGCTGTCGCATTCTGGCCGAACGCAGATGCGCTTCTACCGGTAGCTGTCGAGTTCGTGCCGACCGCCGTGCCTACGTCATCCGGAGTGGGACCGCCCGCACGCGCGTCGGAGCCGATCGCGACCGAGCCTCTATTTGTTGCGTTGGCACCGGTTCCGTTTCCGTCCCAATCCGAGCCGAAAGCAATCGTGTCGGCGCTGGCCGCATTTGCATTCTTACCGACCGCGATGGCACTTGGGCCGATTGCATCCGAACCCTGACCTACGGCGATTGAGAAGTTGCCTTGCGCCAGCGCGCCATGGTCAGGACCTCCGAGCCCGGCGTCGCCGTTTCCGCCGCCAATTGCAATGGAGTTCTCCCCGCGGGCGCGAGCCGCATTTTCGGAACTGAGATCGAGCGCCCCACCGCCACCGATAGCGGTCGCGCCGTTGTTGCTCGCCTCTGCGTAGTAGCCGACCGCGGTAGTATCGAGGTCGGTTGCGTCGGACTGGGCGCCGATGGCGGTACCGTGCGGACCGGAGGCATTGGAGTCCGCTCCGTATGCGGAGTTATTCGTACCCGGGCCGGCATTGGCGTTGCTGCCGCACGCAGTGTTCGTTGAGCCGTTATTGTCGTTGGAGGGGCCGCCTGGGAAGGCACTAGTGGCCGCGTTGTTCTGGCATTCCAGGGCCATCGAGGCTGTGGGGTAGAGAGCGACTGGCGCTCCAACGGCGAGAGCCAGAGCCAGAGCGCTGGCCGAGCAGTTCCGCCAATGCGGGAACCGGAGAATGGGCAGCACAACGGCCTTAGACGCCACTTTACGCGAACGCATGTTACGCAACTCCCCACACAAAAACACGCAACTCTAAAATTCAGTCGATCAATCGCGGTTGAGGCTTGCTAAGGCTGAAATTCCCTCGCCCCGGTCGTTTTTGATCGCTGTCTGTGTACTTTTCGACAGGTTGCCCACAGCTAGCCCTTTCGTCCGCATGCCCCGCAATAGGAAAGGACCCGTGGGCAACATTCAATTATCCCGCGTGGCGAACGCGCAACGCTCGCATGTCGGGAAAAATTCCCGCCCGCATGATCCGCCGCCGCATGATAACCCTCGGAGGCACCAGCGAATTAGCCGTGCGCGAGTATACCGGCCGCGCTGACGGCGACGCACAAGCCGGCTCCCACTAGCACCCGGCCCGAACACATACCTGTCGCAGACTTATGGTTTAGCGGGCGGCGCCGGAGCACCCGCCTTTGCCGGCGCAGACTTCTTTTCGGAGGCAGCCTTCGACTGCAGATCCGAGGCCGGCGGCACCGATTTCAATGGCTGCACGTCGATCACGATGGCCGACAGGCGCCAGTCATTACCGATGCGCTCGAACCCGAGATCGAACAGAATGCGCTTCGGGTCGGTAGGGATGTAGCCGGTGAGTCGCAAAAGGCCGCCCGGCAGCAATGCCGGCTCGCGGATGAGCTTTGGATCAAAGAACAAGAGCGGCGAGAGATCGAGCTTCCGGTTGCGGAGGGCCGCAAAAATTTCGGCTAAGCGCGCATCGCTATTGAGCGACTGGAACTGCGGGGTGCCCAGATCGCGCAGCACCGAATAGTTGCCTGTCTGGTTGGCCTGGTTCAAAGCGATAAGAGTCGTGCGGATCAGCATGTTGAGCTTGTAGGCGTCGGGCATCTGCCCCGCCGGCTGCTCAACGGTGAGCGGCGCCTTCGACGGCGCTGCAGGCTTGTCGTCCGGCGCGGCGCGCGCCACGACCGTCAGCGCTGTCGCCAAGCCCAACATGACAGGCGCGTAACCGAGTAGCCGGAACAATGTTCGCGGGTAGGTCCCCATGACTTCCTTATGCGGTAGGCAGGTCGCGACCCGCAATGGACACGCCGAAGCAGCATTAAGCCCCGGTCATTCGGCGGATTTTGGCCCGCTACAAATTGGGCCCGCAATCGATCCGTTGGCCCCCGTATAGCGCGGTGCCAGCACCCGTCCACCAAACACGGAACAGCGGGTCATCCAAGGCGTTGCATTCGCGGGAACACCAACGCATTGGACAGGTCTGATGGGCTCTCGAAGCTTCGACGGAGCGAATGCTGCGCGCGGCCTCGGCTGGCTGCTTCGCGCCAGGCACGACGGTCTTATCCGTGAGCCGCTTCCCGAGAAGTGGCTGGAGCTCGTCAACTGCCTGGATGAAAAAGAGAGAGCGCGCCTCAAAGCGGAATTGAGCCTGCCGGACAGCGAAGGCGAGCGACCGCTCAAGTGCTAATGGGCGCGACGACGGCGATGGGGTAACTACCCTTTCGCGGTGGGACGGCCCCGCCGTCGCTTACCGCAGGTTGCGTGGCGTCAACGCTCGTCGCGAACGAGCGGCCTGCTTGCGTATCCACAGTGAAAGGTGGGCTGTTAGTGTTTTTTCGAGACGGACAGCGCCGCATAGAGCTTGAGCGATGCCGCTAGATCAGTGATCGCGCAATGGACCCGAGAGAGGCCGGTTCGGACGTTCGTCGGAATGGGCCTGGCTTCATACGAATCGATCACTTCAGCGCAAACGATCGACGCGTCGGTCAGCGCGCCGAAAATCTTGGTCGCGGAGGGTAGGCGACTTCCGGTCCTGGCCGCGGCTATAAACGCGGTGTCGATCCGATTGAGCTCGGTCTCGTGGCTCCCCAGCCGCAGCGATTGCTTGGCACCTTCTTTCCTGTCCTCGACGACCATTTCCAACTTATGCACCTTGGGGAGCAGACGGGATAGCCGCTGGCGCTGAGCAGCCTTGCCTTTCCTCTGCGAGGCTGGATGGGCACTCGATCTCTGCAAGCGGCGCATCCGAGTGGGTGTCCTGGATGGCTTCGCCGCGGATAATCCGGAGTGCGGTCGCCTTCATTTGCTCAGGACCAAGCTGCTTTAGATTGGCCAGCCGCAACAGGATACTGGCGAGGAATGTCCGTAGCTCAGTGTTCTCCTGCCCGGCTGTGTCGCTAAATTCGGCCCAGACCTCGTCGAACACGACGCCCAGTTGAGTGAGCTCTTCTGGCTGCAGGGTTTCGTTGCCGTGGATCATCATAAACCTACTCCTGGCCCCACTTGCCCCCTCCCAACCTAGGCTCAGTGACACCCAAGTAAATCCGCCGCTAACTCGCTCGAACCACTAGACAAGTTTGCCTTGAAGGGAGGCTAATTAGTGGAATGAGTAACTGACGCAATTGACCCATGGAACTACATGGCCTAATTTAGCGTTGTTGGCTTACTTCAACGCGGTTGGGGAGGTATCCCGATGTCCGGCCTATCTCGCGAGACGCGCCTGCAAATCATGCTGGATGACGCGGAGCTCGCCGCCATTGACGACTACCGCTTTCAAAACAGGATCCCCAGTCGGGCAGCCGCAGTGCGGCAGCTTCTGAGGCTGGGTCTGCTGGCCCTCAATGCGGGCCCAAATCATGGAATGCGGTCGGCTGACTATGGCGTGCTTAAGAACAGCGATGGGGCCGGCGATTAGGTCTGGCCGCTTAGCCGCCCTTTGATCCACTCTGGCCGCATAGCCGAATGCTAGAACTTACCGCATTCCGCGATCGCCGCGTCGAGCAGCTCCAAGCGGTCACCGAGCATCCTGTGCTCTTCGCGGCATTGAGCCACGACGCAGTCCGCACGATCGCTGGTGATCTGCCGTGCGGCCACCAGCGCCAGCATGTCCTCGATACCACTGGCGATGTTCGAGATGTCGTGAGCTACGCGAGCGCGCTCTGAAATCAGTCTCTCAAGGCTCAAATGCCGACGCACGACAGCAAATCTCATCGTTGAAGATTGAGCACGCGAGTGAACCAGGCGGGGAGCCGGGTCTTCGCCTGAGAATGACCGCGCCAGCGAGCCACAGAATTCATCCGCGCCTGCCAATAGTCGGCGAGCTGTTGTGCTTCGGATTGTGTCTCAGCTACGCCGATTGAAGCTCCGAGCACTTCAACGGACCAATGTTCGCCCGCCTGCCGTATCTCGACGGTCATGGCATGCCTCAAACGCTTCGTCCCATCTCAATCTACAGCAATTGGTGTCAATATGATCAGACATCTGAGCAAATGCTTAGTAGAGAGTTTATGACGGCCTTCTCGTCCTCCTCAGCGGGAGAACCATGCGCCGCCAACTCTCGGTGTTCGGGGTATCGGTTTCACACCGCCAGAGGTGCGGATCACCAGCGCCGGGAAGCGGCGTCTGAGATGGATGCTCGCCGACCATGTCGATCACTCGACGACCGACGTGAGCCAGTCAGAGAAACTACCAGCTCCTCGCCTCTAATTCGCCCACGTCTTCGCGTACTGACTAATGCACGAGGGGGAGTAAGCTCATGCTCCAGCAAGCTACAAAATCGCTTGTCGTCCTGGCAGTCGCCGTGAGTCTAGCCGTCGTTCCGGTCAACGATGCGCAGGCTCGACGCGGCCGAGGTATCGCCGCCGGAATCGCCGTTGGCATTATAGCTCTCGCGATTATCGGTGCGGAAGCCAGCCGCCATAGGCACAAGCGCAGGCATCGTCAAATTCAGCGACAAGCGGAAATGCCAGAGCCACAAGCGGCAGGGCCGGAGTGCGAATGGCGTGGTCGGACCTGTTTCAAGAACAGCTACGGCACCAACGTCTGTGAAGGTGGCGAATACGTCTGCCGCCCGCAATGACGGCGTTGCCGCTTCTTCTACACTAACTCGAAGCGATCGCGGTTGGCCTCACGCCACGGCGCAGTTCGTCTTGATCCACTCCGGCCGCTTGCCCGAGCGGTACGGCGCGTCGGCACGCTTCGACACGATGCCTTCGAGGCCGAGCTTGCATGCATGGTCGAGCACCGCCTCGCCGTTGCCGGCGATGTGCTCGACATACTTGATCAGCTGCATTCCCTTCGCGTCAGCAAGCAGTGCCTCCAGCACGCGCTTGCGGTCGACGAGGTCGGCGCCCCGTAGATCGAAGCCGTCGAGGTGGAGCAGGTCGAACGCGTAGTAGACGAGCTTGGCTTTCACCCGCGCCTTCAGCTCGCTCGGCAGCTCGTAGAAGACGGCGTTGCCCTTGGCGTCGACCGCGACCAGCTCGCCATCGAGGATGACGTTGTTGACCGGCACCGCGCCCACGCTGGCGGCAATGGTCGGCATGCGTAGGGTCCAGTCGTTGCCGCCGCTGGTGTACAGGGCGACCGCGCCTTCGCGGACGTGCGCCTGGAAACGATAGCCGTCGTGCTTGATCTCGTGGAGCCAGCCGTCACCTGACGGAGGGTGCTGGCGCGGCGTCGGCCCGCATGGCTCGACGAAGCCGGGGAACGGCGCGGGCTTGGCGCCTTCGGACATTCGGCCGAGGAAGCGGGCGGGCGAGCGGTGAGTGGAGCGACGGGGTTTCAATCTTCAACCCCTGCTCCTCTCAGCGGGACCCTCGCGCCGCCATCGGACTGGCGCGAGGATCATGTCGCTACGATGCGGGTCGTTCGGTCAGAGGACCTTCAGGTTTACTGCCGACGCCTTGCCATTGCGGCCGGTCTCGGTCTCGAAGGAGATCTTCTGACCTTCGCCGAGGTTGCTGAGGCCCGCGCGCTCAACAGCCGAAATGTGCACGAACACGTCGTTGCCGCCGCCGTCCGGCTGAATGAAGCCGAAGCCTTTTTGAGAGTTGAACCACTTGACGGTGCCTTGAGCCACGAGAAATTCCTCACTTGTAGGGGTTGAATGTCCAGCTTGTGGACCCACTCTTGTCTGCTAACTCGGCCGTGGGGTCAACGGGCCGCTCCTCTCCGAGCGGCCCACGCGTAGCCCGGGCGACGCCTCCGACACGGGGGTATTCATTGCCCGCTGGTCGCACCATGGGGGGCTACGCGCGCTCAGATCGCTGGTGCCGACGGGCAACAACCGGCATCGAAGGCGCAAGATCGCCCTGAAATCCCGGAACCGCGACGCCCGGACGGCGTTCGAGGGGCAGTTCGCGTCCTTCACTTCCCATGAACTGAACGTCTGACGCCCCGGGTCGCTCCAAAGGTGTCAGCGGTGCGACGGCTGGGTTGCCGACTTTCGGCACCCAGCCGCTCGCCAGCCGAGACGGAAGCCAGCGCTCGACAGCGGGAACTACCGCCGTCCGCTCGCCCAGCCGGAGCCTGCCGCGCCTACTCCCGCCAAAAGACGTGGTAACTAGCGCCATTCAAGCGGTTTTTCCGCGGAGTCCGGCCTTAACATCTCCACCCGGCCTTATGTATAAGTAACCTCGTTCAACGAACGCGACTGAGTCGCGCCTCAAGCCCGCCAAAGGGCGGCGCCATATGGGGCGGTGGAAGCGGACCCCGGGACAGCAATCGACGTGCAGGATTGGCTTTTCAAGCGCGGACGGCGTGAGCGGGTCATCGACTGGCTCAGCCTCGACTCCAAGATCGACTCCACGATCGCCGAGAGCTGGGAGCGGTTCCGCGACGTATGGAACGCCGGCACGAGCTTTTTCTCGCGCTTCAAGATTACCGGCTGGAAGCGTCTCCTGAACGAAGCGGCCTCGGAGGGCCTGTCGCTCGGCGCCGGCGGCTTCGTCGTCATGTACGCCCTCGCCATCCCCGCCTTCCACGAATTCAACGAGGGCAAGTTCCTCACCGGCCAGTTCGCCGTGAAGTTCCTCGACCAGAACGGCAACGAGATCGGCAAACGCGGCATCCTGCATAACGACGCGGTGCCGCTCGACGAAATTCCCGATGCCATGGTCAAGGCCGCGCTCGCCACCGAGGACCGGCGCTTCTTCGAGCACTGGGGCATCGACGTCTACGGTACCTTCCGCGCGCTTGCCACCAACCTGCAGGCCAACGAGGTCGTGCAGGGCGGCTCGTCCATCACCCAGCAGGTCGCCAAGAACCTCTTCCTGTCGTCCGAGCGCTCCTTCCAGCGCAAGATCAAGGAAGCGTTCCTCGCCCTGCTGCTCGAGAGCCGCTTCTCCAAGCGGGACATCCTGAAGTTCTACTTCGACCGCGCCTACATGGGCGGCGGCGCCTTCGGGGTCGAGGCGGCCGCGCAATTCTACTTCGGCAAGTCGGTGCGCCAGATCAATCTCGCCGAGGCCGCCTTGCTCGCCGGCCTCTTCAAGGCGCCGACGAAGTACGCCCCGCACGTCAACCTGCCGGCCTCGCGGGCGCGCACCAACGAGGTCTTGAACAACCTCGTCGAAGCCGGCTTCTACACCGCCGGACAAGTCCATTGGGCGCGCGTCCACCCGGCCAAGACCATCGAAACCCGCAACCCAAACAGTCCCGACTGGTTCCTCGACTGGGCCTTCGAGGAGGTGCAGCGCATCGCTGCCGGCCGCGGCGCATACGTGCTGACGGCCCGCACCACCGTCGACCTCAACATGCAGAAGGCGACGGACGAGGCGCTTACGCAAGCGCTGCGCAACTACCGCGGCAACCGCATCGGCAGCGGCGCTATCGTCTTGATGGAGACGGACGGTGCCGTGCGCGCCATCACCGGCGGCCCGGACTATGGCGAAAGCCAGTTCAACCGCGCCACGCACGCTAGGCGCCAGCCGGGCTCGTCGTTCAAGATTTACGTCTATGCCGCCGCGCTGGAGAACGGCTACACCCCGACCACGTCCGTGCGCGACGCCTCGCGCAGTTGCGGCCGCTGGCATCCGCAGAACTACGGCGGCAGTCACGGCGGCGGCGGGCGCATGCCGCTGTGGAACGCGCTGGCGAAGTCGCTCAACACGGTCGCGGCCGAGCTGTCGTTCGCGGTCGGACGCGACAAGGTCATCGAGATGACGCAGCGCGTCGGGATTACCGGCATCCGCAAGACCTGCTCCATGGCGCTCGGCGACTACGGCATCAGCCCGCTCGAGCACGGCGGCGGCCTCGCCACCTTCGCCAACGGCGGCAAGCTCGCCAAGCCGTACGCGATCCTCGACCTCGTCAGCTCGAAGGGCGACCTCGTCTACAGCCGCGACCGCGACGAGCCCGAGGCGCCGCAGGTCGTTGAGCGCAAGGTCGCCGAGGGCCTCAACTGGATGATGAACAAGGTCGTGACCGAGGGCACCGGCCAGCGGGCGCAGCTCGATTTCACCAATGTCGCCGGCAAGACGGGCACGTCGACTGGCCCGAAGGACGCTTGGTTCGTCGGCTTCACCGGCAAGTACGTCGGCGTCGTCTGGCTCGGCAACGACGACAACCGGCCGATGTCGGGAGGCACGACGGGCGGTGTTTTCGCCTCTCCCGTGTGGCACTCGTTCATGTCGGTCGTGCATACCGACATGAACATCCCGACCATCCCCGGCTTGCAGCCGCACCCGGTCCAGGTTTCCGAGCAGCAGCGCATCGCCGCCATCCACCCCGAAGGTGCGGCGGCGGGGCCGGAGACGCAGCGCACGAGCTCGAGCCTGATGTCCGACCAGGCCCGCGACGCGCTGCGCAAGACGGCCGCGGCATTGCGCAAGGCCGGCGGCATCGCCGAGCCGCCGCCATCCACCACACCGAACAGTACCGGCAGCACACCGGGATCACCGCCGCCCCCGCCGCCCAACAAGCGGGCTGACGGCACCGTGCCTGCCGATCATCGCCGCGCAACCTTAGGCGTCGCTCAGCCGCCACTCGATGGAACGCCCGCACGTGCTGTCCCATAGCGCCCTCACCCCCGTTCACGTCGGTCTGCATCGCCTGCAGAAGCGCATCTCGATGTTCATCGGGATACTGGGCGACTGGGCGGCCTTCCTCGGCGCGGTGCTGATCCTCGGCCTCGGCACCAGTTGGTACATGGTCGACGTCGGCACCAAGCTGACGACCGAACGCCACGGGCCGTGGGTTGCGTGGACGTCATCCGGCAAGGCGGACGCCGATCCCTACACGCGCGCGCACTTCGCGCGACTGGGCACGCTGCAGCTCACCAGCGATCTGGCACTCACCTACCTTGCCTATACCGACAGCGAGGGGAACCGGCTGCACTCCTCGTGCGACTATGTCGTCGAGGGTCGCGACGCCAGTGACCACTGGTGGAGCCTCACCGTCTTCAATGATCGCGGCGACCTCATTTCAAACGCCGCGCAGCGCCACGCCTACACCAGCCAGTCGGTCGCGCTGCGTCCCGACGGCAGCTTCGCGGTTGGGTTGGGACGCGAGGCGAGCCCGGGCAACTGGCTACCGACCGGCGGCGCCGGGCGCCTTGCGCTGATGTACACGACCTTCGAGGGGGCGACGCCGATGCTTGGAAAGACCGAACAGGCGCGCGTGCTGCCCGTCATACGCCGCGTGCAATGCCGATGAAGATTGCCGAAGTTCTATCGCGCGCCAATTGGCAGCTCATTCTCGCGGCACCCGTCGCCGCTGGGATTCTGCACATCTGCGCGACGCTGGCGTCGCCGTATCTGACAGCTGCCTCTGCGTACAGCCGGCTCGCGCCCGGGCTGCCGGTCAATCGCATGCAGGTTCTCAGCGTCGCCGCTCCGGGCGCCGAACCGGTGCCCTTCATGTCGCCGGATGCGCGTTATGCCATGTGCCGTTTCGACGCCAGGGGCGGACCGGTCAGCGTGGCCGCCACCTTGCCGCCCGATCTCGGCTGGACGCTGACGGTGATGACGCCGCAAGGCGACAACATCTACGCCGCCGCGTCGGTGCCATCGCGCCCGACGCCGATCACTCTGGCTCTGGTGCCTTCGGAAGACGCGTTCCTCGGCGTCACGCCCGAGGCGCGCGGCATTGCTCGCGACGTGCAGCCGCCGACGGCTGTGTCCGCGACGCGCGGCATCGTCATCGTGCGGGGTCCCGACAAGGGCTTCGCCTACCAGCGGCAGGTCGAAGCCGTGCTGCAGGACGCGCACTGCGCCGCGCGTTCCTTCTGATCCATCAAGTACGCGGTGAACTATTCGGCGAGCTCGAGCACGTCGCGCGCCGCATCGCGGTCAGCGCTTGCCGCTGCCGCATCGCGATCGCCCCAGCGCTCGTAACGGACGCCCGGAAATAAAATGACTTCTGCGGAAATGCCGACACGACGCGCCCCGGCGTCGCTGGATCTATACTCTTGGGTACGAAAGCTGAGTATCTGTGCCATGTGCTTCCCCCGTTGACATGGCGGCCCAGTGATTCGCGCGCGTCGTCAAGTCTCTTCGACGCGAGCAACGAGAATCACAGTGTACAAGTTGGCAAGCCTAGGCGTTACCAAAACCTAAACGCCGCGTAACGGTTAGTCGGAGGCTGTGACGAGACTGTCATCCAGGAAGTGCCGACCGCGGCGGTCCTCGACCTCGATGAGCCAGAGGTCCGTATCGAACCGCGCTTCACGCGCGAGGAACTCGTCCGCCTTGGCGGTGTCGACGACGGCCGGCCCGAGCGGGGCGGTCCACCGGCGATCGCTATCCGCGCCGTCGAGCCCGGCCGGCGCAGGACCGAAGACGAGGCAACTCCCGTCGAGGCGATCGACCTTGATGAAGATGGCGCCGGCGTCGTCGTCGCCGTGGCGCACGACGACCGCCGACGCGCCCTCGATGGCACACCGGCGGATATAGCCCTTCACCCAGAATTCCGCGCGCAGTCGCATGGCCGGCACTCTAGTCACACCGGCCGCGCTGGCAAAGCGGCGCTAAGGCGCGGCGGCCACTCGGCCGTCACCCGACAGGCGCAATAGGCGGGCGATCAGCGGGCCCGAGATGCGGCCCGTTTCGGGGAGCGCCTGGTCGCCTTCGAAGGCGCGGATGGCCCGCAGAGTGTCCGGCGTCAGCCGGCCGTTGGCAGCACCCGGCTTGTAGCCGAGCTTGACGAGCGAGCGCTGAACCGAGCGGACGACGTCCTGCGCCTCGGCCGTTTTCACCTCGCCGCCCTTGCCCTTCGCCTTGCCCGCTTCACCGAGGATGATCGCCTTGAGGAGACGATCGCTGGGCTGCCCCGACAGCGGCAGGTTGTGATCGTACTCATAGGCCATGATGGCGCCGCGGGTCATGAGCCCGGCAATGCCGTCGCTTCCGCCGGTCTCATAGCCGCGGATCTGCAGCTCGCGCTGGACGGCGCGCGTGACCTCGGTGGCGCTGCCCTTCGCCGCGCCGCCCGTGGAAGGGGGAGCCGCGAGATTGATGGCCGGCGCCTGAGTTGTATCGCGCGCCCCGCGTTCGATCGAGCCTGTGTTGAACTCCGCCGCCTCGATGGCGGCGATGTTCCAGGCGGTCGTATCGCTCACCCGCGCGCTTGGCGCGCCGCGTCCGCTGGTCTGTAGGAAGAATACGTTTGCGGCAACGCCTCCGCTCAAGACGAGGAAGGCAATAAGTTGCACGGTCATCCGCTTCGGCAGCATCACTCCACCCCGTACGCGCTGCTAACGATGAAGCACGAGTATGCGGCGGAGGGTGTAAACGATCTCTTAACCCTGGTTTACGGATCGTTGCGTGATCGCCCGCAGCGGCGGCGCTAGGGGGCGTGCAGATAGCATGCAAATCGACGCAATTTTACCGATTGCATGAGGCAGTTTGTTGATATCGGCCTGCTATTAAGGACGCTGGGATCGGGGTTGGAGCAACCAACATGTCCATCTTGAAGATAGGAATTCTCGTCGCCGTCGTCGTCGCCGTTCTGCCGGCCGACCGCGAGCAGCAGGCAGCTCTCTATAACAGGGCCGCCTCCGCCGTGCATTGGACGGCGACCTTCTGCGATCGCAATGGTCCGACCTGCGAGCAGGCCGGAGTGATCTGGGCTGGCTTCGTCAAGAAGGCTCAGTTCGGCGCTGCGATGGCTTACGAGCTCGCCACGAAGAACTCTGGCAAGATTCAGAGCCCGAGCCTCATCGAGCCGGCCGTCGACATGAAACCGCGCGGCACGCTGCGCGCGGACGATCTCGAGCCGGCTTGGCGCGGTTCTGGCCCTGGCGGCATCTAGGCCGAAGGTTTCGAGCACATCCCAAGGGCCGGCGCCTAAACGCCGGCCCTTGCGTTTTTACCCTTCGGCAACCTATGTCAGGAGTTGCATCAACTTTTCTTAGGGCGAGCGCTTGCCGAATATTTCGGACATCACCGCCGATTTCTCCCTCCTCGACGATTGGGAGGATCGCTACCGCTACCTGATCGAGCTCGGCCGGACTCTGCCGCCGCTGCCCGAGGCCCTGCGCACCGACGCCAACAAGGTGCGTGGCTGTGCCAGCCAGGTGTGGCTCGCGACGAGCATGAAAGGCACCGACGGCCGACGCGAGTTCGGCTTCGTCGCCGACAGCGATGCACACATTGTGCGCGGTCTCATTGCAATTCTCGCCGCCATCTATAATGGCCGCAGCGTCGATGCGGCGGTCTCGCTCGATCCCCACCCGGTCTTCGCCAAGCTCGGGCTGAATGAGCATCTGACGCCCCAGCGGTCGAACGGGCTAGCGTCGATGGTCGCCCGCATCCGGACCGATGCGTCCGCGATGGCGCAGGCGGCGGATGCCTCCTAGCCCTCGCGCTCCGACGGCGCGTCAATTTGCGGGCGATAGTCCGCGCTACCCCAATGGCGCACTCCGCCCCCTGCATTTGGCGGAGTGTGGGTCTCCAAGCCGTAATGGCGCGCTAGTCGGGTGAGTGCGAGCTGCAGCACGATCTTCGCCGAGCGCTGCGGCCAACCCGCGGCGCGCTCGGCCTCTTCCAATCCCTTCAGGTGGCAGCACACGTCGATCAGCACGCCGGAGAGTTCCGGCCCGACGGACGAGAGGGCGCGCCGTACCCGCTCCGCTGCGGCCGCGGCACTGTCGAGCATGTCGGCTCCTGAGTGTCGCGCCGCTCCGTAGCGCCGGCCGCGCTGCTGCGGCGACAACGACGACCAGTTCGTAGTCGTGCGCGGCGTCATCTGCGCAAACCAGAAGTCTCCACGCAGCCGCTCACCGGCGTCGAACTGCGTTTGCGAGATCATCGGCTCGCCGTTCCGATCCTTGCGTCGGCGCAACCAGGCGATGGGACTCTCGTCGGGATTGATGGCGGCGGAGGTTCGTCGCCGCGCGTGGGTGCTCTCCATGCTTTCACGCCGTCGCAATTGTTGGCACCGCGCGGGTGGCGAGGGCCGGCACCGCCCATTCAAGCAAGTCCAATGCGCGATCGAAAAGCGGATCGTCGCGTCGGTCCTCGATGATCCCACAGGCATGCGCCACGGTTGTGCGGTCGCGATCAAACAGGCGCCCTGTCTCCGTGAGCGACATCCCGCAGCCGACGTGCGCCAGGTACATAGCAACCTGGCGCGCGAGTGCGACCTTCGCGCGACCGCGCGTGGCACGGCGCAGGTCGTGGCCAGCTATCCCGAAGACCTGAATGACCGCGTGCTCGATGGCCGCGCGGCGAAAGTGCGTGTGCAGGGCTGTCGCCGTGTTCTGCATCGGCGATCGCGCGGAAGCGACATCGGGGACGATAGGAGAAGATGACTGCAGCATGCGGGCGGCTCTCAAACGGCGGTCAGGTTCACTCGTTGAAGGATCATACGAGCGAAGCGCTCGCTCCCCCTGTGCAAACTACGGGCCGGGTGAACGAGGGGGATAAGTCGGCGATGCCGAAGAAATCCCCATGCGCTGCCGCGATGCGCAAGTTCGGCTCCCCGAGGGCCGTCCCATGCCAACCGCAAAACATGTCGAACCCGCCGTCGCTGCGCACATGTACGATCGGCGGCGCGATCTGCCGCGTCTGCTTCCCCTTTGGCCGCACGAGATCGAGGCCGCGAGTCTTGGAGAGCACGCCCGGCTGCTCGCGCGCATGCGGCGTGCCCTGCGCATCGAGCGCCAGCGGGGACGCGGTGGGCATTGGGCTTACGATCTCGCGCGTCACGCGCAGCTGCTGCGCGCCTATCGAGCCGAGGTTTCGCTTTATATGCGCCGCGGTGGGAGCGCATGTGCCGCTACCGCAATGTCTGAGTAACTACTTCTCGCGCCGGGTACCCAAGCCCATCTTCTTGGCGAGGTCGGAGCGGGCACGGGCATAGTTCGGCGCGACCATCGGGTAGTCGTGCGGGAGGCCCCACTTCTCGCGATACTCCTCGGGCGAGAGATTGTAGTGCGTGCGGAGGTGGCGCTTCAGCGACTTGAACTTCTTGCCGTCCTCGAGACAGATCAAATAGTCGGGCATCACCGACTTCTTCACCGGCACCTTCGGCTTCTGCTCCTCGCGCTCGACGGGTACTGCTCCCCCCCTTGCACGGCTCAATGCCGCGTGGGTCTCGCTGATCAGGTGCGGCAGCTCGCTGGCGACGACGGAATTGTTGCTGACGTAAGCCGAAACAATCTTGGCCGTCAGCTCGACGAGTTCCGGCTCAGTTGGGTCTTCCACGTCGCCCTCCAGGCGAAAAGGCACAAGCTCTTATTCGCAATGCACCGACGTTACCGAATGAATACGACCGGCTGCGTAGACGTCGCGAGATTGAACAGCCGTCGCATCGAATTTACTACCGGGAAATACGCTGCGGAGGGCAGATTTCGCACCGCCCCGAAGTAAAGTCAACAAGAGGTAACATGCTTACACTTGATATGGCTAATCTTGGGAACGTCATTTCGGGCCGGCGCGTTTGTTAACGGCGTTCTCAGACCCCGTTTTAATATTTCGGCGGACTAAGTGCTCGGGACGCAAAGTTTTCGATCTAACAATGGGTACGCTATGCAAGCCGCCGTCCCGAGATAGCTCCAGAACCGCTATGCCTCTTGATTAGAATTCCTTATTCACTTCACACATGTACTCGACTTTCCTTATGTGCGCGGGGAGGTTGTGCGCCGGCTGCCTCCCTAAAGTTGACAAGGCATGGACCTATCCGTCTCATCTCCTGCCCGCTGGCGCCATTGCCGCTCCAGTGAGCGCCCCTAGATGACAGCCGACGCCTCGACCCCGCCCCCGCGGTCACACCTGCTGCGCTAACCCCCGCCTGGAGATCCCCATGTCCGGCCCCGCCGACCGTCACGCGTTCGTCAAGCCGCCGCGCGCCGCGCGCCAGCCCAAGGTGGACACTTGGCATGGCGTCGAACTTGTCGACGATTACGCTTGGTTGAAGGCCAGCAACTGGCAGGAGGTCATGCGCGAGCCTTCGGTGCTCGACCCGGACATCCGCGCCTATCTCGACGCGGAGAACGCCTACTGCGAGGCGCAGCTCGCCGAGACGCTGCCGCTGCAGGATGATCTGTTCCGCGAAATGCGCGGTCGCCTCAAGGAGGATGACGCCTCGGTGCCGGCCCCCGATGGCCCCTATGCGTACTACACCGGTTTCGTCGCCGGTGGTCAGTACCCGGTCGTGCGCCGGCAGGCCCGCACTGGTGGGAGCGAGGTTGTCCTGCTCGATGGCAATCGCGAGGCCGAGGGCAAGCCCTATTGGGACCTCGGCGGCTTCCAGCACAGTCCCGACCACCGCCTGCTCGCCTATGCCAGCGACGACAAGGGCTCCGAGCTCTACACCATTCGTCTGCGCGACTTGGCGACTGGTCAGGATCTCCCCGACAGTATTCCGGACACGCGCGGTGGCGTCGTGTGGGCCAACGATAGCAAGACGCTGTTCTACGTGCGGCTCGACGATCACCACCGGCCGCTCCTGGTGTACCGCCACGTGGTCGGAACGCCGGTGGAGGACGACGTTCTCGTCTATGCGGAGACAGATGTCGGCTTCTACGTCGCTATCGCCTCGACGCAGTCGTCGCGGTTCGTGCTCATCGAGGCGCACGACCATCAGACGAGCGAGGTTCACCTCATCGACGCCGATGCACCGTTGGCATTGCCTGTCGTGGTGGAGCCGCGCCAGATCGGACACGAGTACTCAGTCGAGCATCACGGCGACAAGCTGGTGATTACGACGAACTCGGAGGGGGCGGAGGACTTCCGCATTTGTGAGGCGCCGATCGCCACACCCGCCATGGCCAACTGGCGCGAAATCATGCCGCATCGGCCCGGCTGCCTGATCCTCGATACCGTCCTCTACCGCGATCACATGGTGCGGCTGGAGCGCGAGAATGGACTACCGCGCATCGTCGTGCGTCAGCTCGCCGACGCCAGCGAGCACGTTATCGCGTTTCCTGAGGAAGCGTACTCGCTCGGCATTTCACCCGGCTATGAGTTCGATACGACGACGCAGCGCTTCGTCTATTCATCGATGACGACGCCGGCGGAAACCTACGACTACGACATGCAGGCGCGGACACGCGTGCTGCGCAAGCGCCAGCAGATTCCGAGCGGTCACAACCCCGTCGACTACGTCACGCGCCGCCTCTATGCGCCCACCGCTGACGGCGAGACGGTCCCGGTCTCGATCCTCCATCACAAGAGCACGCCGCTCGACGGGTCAGCGCCGGTGCTGCTCTATGGCTACGGCGCCTACGGCATCTCCATCCCGGCGTCGTTCTCGACGACGCGCCTGTCGCTCGTCGATCGCGGCTTCATCTATGCCATCGCCCACGTCCGCGGCGGCAAGGACAAGGGATATCGCTGGTACACCGACGGCAAGCTGGCGCGGAAGGTCCACACGTTCACCGACTTCATCGCCGCCGGTGAATACCTCGTCGCGCAGGGCCTGACGCAGCGCGGTCGCATCGTCGCCAATGGTGGATCGGCCGGGGGCATGCTCATGGGCGTCGTCGCCAACATGGCACCGGATCTGTTCCTCGGCATCATCGCGGATGTGCCCTTCGTCGATGTATTGAACACCATGCTCGACAAGGACCTGCCGCTCACGCCGCCGGAGTGGCCAGAGTGGGGCAATCCGATCACTAGGCGCGACGAGTTTGAGATCATTCACGCCTACAGCCCGTACGAGAACGTGGAGGCCAAGCCCTATCCGCACATCTTTGCGTATGGTGGCCTCACGGATCCTCGCGTCACGTACTGGGAGCCGGCGAAGTGGGTTGCACGCCTGCGGGAGCGCAACACCTCCGACAACTTGATCCTGCTCAAGATCAATATGGAAGCGGGTCACGGCGGCGCGTCGGGTCGCTACGAGCAGCTGCGCGAGATGGCAGCCGACTATGCGTTCGCGCTGAAGATCGCCGGGTTGGCGGCCGAGCCCGTCAGGCAAAAAGAAAGGGCGGCCTGAGAGCCGCCCTCGTCCAATCAGTCGCTGAAAAAGAGAAAGGCCGCTCTCGCGGCCTTTCGTCGAAGCCTATTTCTAGGCGGCCTTCTCACTGAAAGCCGTCAGCTTCTTATCCTCCTCGAGCTCGCCGGCGGACTTCAGCGCAATGCCGATGTACCGCACGCGTCCTGCTATCCTTGCTTTCTGGACTCCGAGCTCACCGAACTCCCGACCGAATGTCGGCAGTGCCAGCGGCTCTTTCTGCTGCTCTTCACACCATGCACAGTAGTCCTCGTATAGCGAAGTTGCAGTCAAGCTCGATCCGTCTTGTGTCTCGATTCTCTCCTTATAGAAGCGCTCCACGTCGTTTTCGGGAGCGATCAGTCTCTGTGGAGCCGGCGACGCGACCTTGGTTTCTGTGGTCGATCGGTTGTCGTTCGCTCCAGAACGCGGCTTTTCTATCGCAACGGCCTTGGGGGCCGCCACCGCTGCCGCAGCGGTGCTGACCGGCGCGATACGCGGCGCGGCCGGCGAGTGGCTGTCGTAGAGGCGCCACTGGCTAAAAGCTATGTACATACCGAAACCCGATCCGACTTCGAGCAGAAGCGCGATGAAGACCGTAAGTGCGGTCTGCACGTCCTCGACCTTGACGGTTGGGGCAATCAGCGCAGCGAGCTTGGCAAGAACCGCAGCTTGCGGGTCGGCCTCAGTCATCACGGCATGACCACCATTGACGTTGGTCATCTTGCCTTGGATATCGGCAATGCGAGCTTCGAGCGCGATGGATTGCTGCGCTGAAGCGAGCTCCGCCGAAAGGGCGTGATACTTCTGACAGAAGCCACGCGACTTGCTGCCGGTCACCTTGCTGCATTGCTCGGTGTTGGCCCATGCGCGCTCGTCTTTCACAGCGTCGATGTCGGCTTGCACCGCCTGAGCAGGACGATGCTGCGGGATCCAGGACAACTGTTCCTGAGCCCGAGCCAAGTCGGCACGATGATCCTTGTAGCTATCCGCCGAGGCGGTGCGCTGGCCGGCCGTGTCCAACCTGTTCAACGCCGCGTGGCCGAGAGCCGAGGTCAGCGAGTAGGACGTGACGACGACCCAGACGAGGGCGGAGGCGAGAGCCTGCGACCACATCCGATTGCGTATTGCGGCGAAGAAGAAGAAAGGCACGAGTGCCTTCATGCAGTCGGCGGCCGCGCTGGCCGCTCCGTAGATCTGGCCGTCGAACTCGGTCCTTCCGAGACTGACGCCAAACCGCCAGTTCATCGCGCACGAAACGGCGAGTAGTACGCCGGCCGCGAGAACCCCCAACACGCCTAGAGCATGTCTCATGTTTGCCCTCATGAATTATGGACGCCGGCTTTCGACGCATGACAGCGATGCCGGGCTTGCTTGTCTCTGTTCAGGGCTGGAACAGAACCTCTCCATCTCCAACGAGGTACTGGGCACTTCGTGCTGGCGTGCTTGGTTTGGTCGATCCGTTGAGCTCCGGCTCCATTCCCCAATGGCATCCGGCAGACCGGCAACCGCACACGTAGACGTCGTACCGAGAGCTGGAGCCTCACCCTTTGGGTGCCGGCACGGGCGGGAAATCGCCGCTCGATTTCCCCCTGTGCGCAACTTTCCCCACTGGGCGAGGCGACAAGTTTACGGACGCGGGACTGCCCCCTCAGTTGCCTTTGCTACGCGATTCGAAATCTTTTGTTAAGAGAATCAGCCCTGTAGCTGGAGGCGCCAGGATCCGGCCGCAATTAACCACGGAAAGCGGTCACGATGTCGTCCACAGATTGCCCACTGACTGGACGACAGTTACCCCCAGCACGGGTGCAAATTGCACAGGCGTGCCCGCACGGCGGTCTCCGAGTTGTGTGCGGACCGAGCTAGTCCGGTGGTTGCATAAGCCCGCGGGCGGATATATTTAGTTAAGGCCCGGTAGGGACTTACAAACTGGGATTTTGTCGCGGCTTCTTAAGTTCATTGTCATCGCTTCTTCTTAGGCTCATGCGAACCGATTAACGCTGCCGCACGTTCTCGAACGGCATCGCACCACGAGCATGTCGGGAAGCGTAGGGAGTTCATTGATATGCGTGGCCTTGGCGGCTTCGTGTTGTTGGCGGGTATAGGCGTAGGGTTGTTCGTCTATTTTCCTGCCCCGGTCGACCGAGATACGACGCTCGAGCAGGCAAAGCGCGCGACGTTCGAACGCGTCGCCGCCCGCGGTGAGACCGCGATCGCTCCTGTCGCCGCGACTGCGCCGCCGAGCGTAGCGCGCTTCTCCCCTGCCCTGACGCTGTCGCCTGCACGATCGAACGCGCAGTTCGCCGCTGCGGCTCCGACCGCGACCACACCAACGGCAAAAGTCGAATCCGTTGCCAACTGGCAGACGAGCGTCGCCCCTGCCCCTGCAGGCACGGCACTCGAGCCGACCGACCCCGAGAGCCGTTACAAGCTCGTGGTAGACATCCAACAGCAACTGAAGCGCGTTGGCTGCTATTGGGGCCGCGCCAATGGCGCCTGGAACAACTCCACGCGCGAAGCGCTGCGGACGTTCACGTCGAACACCAATGCTGCACTCCCGGTCGACAAGCCCGACTATCTACTGCTCTCGCTCTTGAAGCAGAACAGCGGTCGCTCCTGCGGCATTGCCGAAACCACGACCGTCGCGACACACCCGCAGAATGCGGACACGGTCGCCGCGGCGCAGCCCGAGGTTCTTCCCTGGAAGGCCAATCAGGCGAACTCGCTCTATAAGCCGATGCCCAACAGCGTCGTCTCCAGCGAGCCGCTGCCCGGCCGCATGACGATCGGCGGCCCGAAGGAGTTCCCAGCCGCGCAACAGGCGCCGCTCGTTCCTGGCACGCCCGGTCAACCCGGCGTCGCCACGGCGGCGCTCGATCCGGGCGTTGCCTCGCCCTCGGCAGCCCCGCAGAAGCGCCAGGCCAAGAAATCTGGCGGCTGGCGCAAGCCGGCCCACGGGACGCCGCGCTACAATCTCATGCTGAGCCTTGGCGGCGTCTACTGAGCGCCGCCTCCTCAATCGCTCTCCGGCAGGGTCTCAGCGAGCAGCCAGCTCAGGTAATCGGCCGCTCCGTCGATAATCGGCAGCACGACCAGCGCCGGGTTCGTGTACGTGTGGCGGCTCTTCACCGCCTTGATGACGCTCGGCGCCAGCGCCTCGCGCGTCTTGATGATCATCACCACCTCGCTGTCGCGCGCGATCGTCCCTTCCCAACGATAAATTGACGTCATGCCCGGCAGGATGTTGACGCAGGCGGCCAGCCGCCGCTCGACCAACTCGCGTCCGACCGCTTCGGCGGCTTCCGGTGATGGGAAGGTCGAATAAATCAGAACGGGCTTGTTGTTTTCCTGCACTTGAGCGAGCCTCCCACGCCTTGCGCCGCCGCCCAGTACCAACCATGCCAAAGACGAAGACCAAATTCGACAGGATTGCGTTCGTCGCCAGCGAGATGCCGGAGGCGATAGCTGCGTGCGAGCGCCTGGGAGCCCTCTACGGCGATTCCGATCCGGCCGAAGCCGACGCGATCGTCGCCCTAGGGGGTGACGGCCACATGCTGCAGACGCTCCACCGCTTCATGAACGACGGCGTGCCGATCTACGGCATGAACCGCGGCTCGGTCGGTTTCCTGATGAACGACTACAGCGAGGAGAACCTGCGCGAGCGCCTCGCCGACGCGGACGTGAGCCGCATCCATCCGCTCTCGATGATCGCCTACGACAAAGCCGGCAAGGCCCACAAGGCGCTCGCCATCAATGAAGTATCGCTATTCCGCGAGCGCCATCAGGCGGCGAAGCTGCGCATTCTCGTCGATGACACCGCACGGATGGAAGAGCTGGTGTGCGATGGAGTGATGGTCGCCACGCCGGCCGGCTCGACGGCGTACAACCTTTCCGCCCACGGGCCGATCCTGCCAATCAACGCGCCCCTCCTGGCTCTCACGCCGATTAGCCCCTTCCGTCCGCGGCGTTGGCGCGGCGCGTTGCTCCCCAACAAGGTGCGTATCGCCATTGAAGTGCTGGAAGCCGACAAGCGGCCGGTGAGCGCCGTGGCCGACCACTTCGAGACGCGCGGCGTGACCCGCGTCGAGGTCGAAAAAGCGCGTAACGTCGAGCTATTTATGATGTTCGATCCCGACCACAGCCTCGACGAGCGCGTGCTTGCGGAGCAGTTTCGCTACTGAGCGCGACCGCCGACCCTGGCGATATCTACCTTTGCCTGCCAAGCCACGATGCTGTCACGAGCCGGCGGCTCGGCATTGCGATGGCCGGGTTCTGGATCAACCGCAGGCGGCCTGAGGCCAATGGCGACAAGCCGCGGCGGCTCGCCTAGCGCCGCACCGAGGCGCCGGTAGAACTGGGCGACTGTCGGCGGCGCGCCGTTGCCCTGGCTGACCTCGGGCAGCGCGGCCAGCATCGGGAACGATTCTTTGAGCGGGGCATCGGGCGCCCGGCCAACTTCCTTGATCAAGCTGATCGCCGTCTCGGGACCGAATACGTGCGCGACGTAAAGGTCGGCCGCCGCAGGTGCTCGTTTCAGGGCGTTGCGGATGCGGGCAGCATCGCGGACGGCTGCCGCGCTCGTCACGCGGCTTGCGATCTCGACGTTTTGGCGCGTTTCGAGGATGCGCCCACGGTCGCTGGCGACCGGCACGTAGTACCGGCCAGCACTGGTCACGAAAATACGCGCCCCGAGGCCATCCGCTTGCGCTTGGTTCTCGTATAGCGCCCGCATCCATCCGCGCTCTGTGAAGCGCAGCGGACCCTCGATCGGCTCAGCCAATTCAGGGGCGGTCGCCGGAAAGGCTTTTGCGGCTTCCACGGGCGCGTCGTGCCCTGCCGTCGAAGCGGCAAGGGACAGCAGCATCGCGAGCTGGGCCGGGATCTCGAATAGCGAACTCATGCGCGGCACTCCGCACGGCATGCGGGACGAACGACCAACCCCGCCCGAAAAAGAGGCAGTGCTCGAGGCTAGGAATAAAAGGGTGAAGATCGCGTTAAGGATCGCCGCAGGCTGGGACAGGTATGAAAATAAAGTTACCCGGGCCAGCGACTGACGATGTCCGTGAGCGCCGGACGCTCGCGCTCGTCGGAGGGTTCGGAGGGCGTGCCGACGTAGACAAAGCCGGCGATGCGCTCGTTCTCACCCAAGCCCAGGGCCGCGCCCACCGCCTTGTTGTAGGCGATCCACTCGGTGATCCAGGACGTGCCGTAGCCCAACGCGTTGGCAGCGAGGCACAGGTTGAAGCAGGCAGCGCCAGCAGACAGGACCTGCTCCCACTCGGGCGCGCTCCGATGCGGCGTGACCCGCGACACCACGGCAATGACCAGCGGCGCGCGCATCAGCCGTGTGCGCTCCGTCTCAAGCCGCACGTGCGAGGGCGGCTCCTTCTCCGCCGCCACGCACGCCTCGGCGACGACATCGCCGAGCCGCGCCCGTGCATCCCCCTCGATCAGGATGAAGCGCCACGGCGCCAGCTTTTTGTGGTCGGGCACCCGCGACGCGATGGTGAGGATGGTTTCGAGCTCGGTGTCCGTGGGGCCGGGCGCCACCAGCCGGTCGGGCTTTACCGAGCGGCGCTTGGCGAGGAAGGAGATGACGGGGTTTTCCATGGGAGGCCTCCTTACCCGTCCGGGCCCCGCGCTGCCAAGCCAAATTCGCCGCAGGCCAAGCTTGCCGCAGGGCTAAGCTCTTAGGGGCGGCGGCCGCCCCTGCCAGCGCCCGATACCGCACGTCCGTCGGATCGGCTATTCTCCCGCCCGAATCCGCCTCTTGCGCTCCGGCGGATGAAACAGGGGACGCATGCCGCCGCTTTCGAGAATGTTCGCTGGTTGTCTTGTCGCCGCCGTCGTCGCTCTCGCCTGTGCGGGAGCCGAGGGGCAAGATGCCCCCCCCACGACGATGATCGTCCTCGACGGCTCAGGGTCGATGTGGGGTAACCTCGGCACCGAAAAGCTTTCCAAGCTCGAAATGGCGCGGGCGGCGCTGCGCGCGCTTCTGCCGAGCCTGCGCACCGATGCGCGCATCGGCATTGCCTCGTTCGGACACCGCCGCCGCGGCAACTGCGGCGACGCGGAAGTCATTCTCCCGCCCGACATCAACGGCCCGGAGCGGCTGACGCAGCCCGTCGAGAAACTCAACGCAATGGGCAAAGGACCGCTTGTCCTCGCCCTCCGCGAATCCGCCCAGGCCATCGCCGGGGCAACGCCGGCAAGCATCGTGCTCGTCGCCGACGACCTCGATAACTGCGGACAGGACGTCTGCACGGCGCTCGGCGACATTCTCGCCACGAACCCCAACCTGGTCGTGCACACGGTAGCGATCGGTTTCGACAAGCCGAAGCTCGACCACATTAGCTGCATTCCTCGCCAGACAGGCGGCAAGCTGTGGGATGCGCAGGACGCTGTCGGGTTCAACTCGGCAATCGGCCAGGCCGTCAAGCTGGCGCTGCTGCAGAGCGGGCCGACCGCTCCGGCGCCGGAGCCCGCGCAAGCCGAAGCGCAGAAGCCGGCTGCGGGTGCACCGCCGGGACTCTATCTTTCAGCTGGACTTGGACCGACGAGTGCTACGCTAGACACGCCGGTGCATTGGCGGATCACGAAATCCGGTGCCGACGGGCAGCCCGTGCGCGACACGCGCGCCGCGGCAGTGTTCGAGAAGCTCGAGCCGGGTAGCTACGACATCGAGGCGGATGTCGGCTTGGCCCGCGCGCGCCAGACGGTCGATGTCGCTGCCGACCAGGCGGTACAGGTCCGGGTCGATCTCAATGCCGGCGTCCTCAAGATGCAGGCGCGATCGACGACCGCGGCGCCACCGCTCACGTCGCCGGTGTTCACAGTCAGCCCGGCCAAGGCCGACGCCGGCGACGCCCCGATCTGGGTCGGGCGCGATACCCAGCCCGAGATCTTGCTTCCCGCTGGCGACTACGTCGTCACGGCACAGAACGGCCTGGCACGCCAGCAGACCAGCGTCACGATCGGGGCGGCAACGGGTACGAGCTTCAATTCCATGCTCGCCTCGGGGACGCTCGAGCTGAGTGCCACACGCGGCACTGCCGCCGTCCCTGGAGACGCGGTCGACGACGGCGTGACCTTCATCCTTCACCAAGACGACCCCGACGCCCCGCAAGGCCGACGCGAGGTGGCGCGCTCGGCTGCCCCGGCTCCGAGCTTCATGCTGCCGTCCGGCACCTACTACGTCACCGCACGCACCGCGACGTCGGAGGCACGCGACCAGCTCGCCATAGGTGCCGGCGATGTCGTCAAGCGCGCGCTACCTCTGTCGCTCGCCCAAGTGAAGTTGTCGGCGACGCTCGGCGGTCAGCCGCCAACCGGCACCGCGCCGGTCACGTATCGCATCGTGCGCCTCGGCGCCGAGCCGCACGAGATTGCGCGGACGCTCGCCAAGGATCCCGAGTTCGAACTTTCGGCTGGGCAGTATCGGTTCGAGGCATCGCTGGGGGGCAGCAATGTCATCGCCGCGGTCGACCTCGCTCTCGGAGCCGGTCAAACGCAGAAGGTCAACCTTCCCCTCCAGGGCGGCAGCCTGACGCTGAAGCGGACCGACACGGGTGCGCCGGGAGACATCTTCTGGGAAGTGCGCGACGAGAAGCAGAAAACCGTGCTCCGCAGCAGTCAGCCGCAGCCGACCGCGGTGCTGGCTCCGGGGCGCTACGCGGTGAGCTCGGAGACTTCGACGCCTCTGATGAGCAGCATCGAGGTCAAGGCCAACGAGCACCGAACCTTCGATTTTACGGGGCAGTGAGCGCCCCGCCGGGGACATGCTCTCCGGCGTCACACTTCGACCACGCGGGTCGCGTTGTAACAGCTGATTGAGCGATACTCTTCCGACCGGCGCGAACATGGCGAGGCATTGCATCCAGTGGCGATATGCGATAGGCGGCGCTGTCGTCGCGGCGCTCGCCGTCGCCATGCCTCAAGCCGTGGCGCAAGAGGCGACGCCGGACAGCGGCGCGCAATTGCGCGGCGCCTTTCCGCCCGACACCGGCCGCATGGCTCCGTCACCCGTCGTGCCCGGCCCGACACTGCCCGCAAACACCACCGTCGTACCGCGCGCGCCGGCGGCTGACGGAACGGTGCCGACCGGTGGGCAGGTGAACCTCGTCGCGCTTTTGACCGTCGACGGCCAACGCATCGACAAGGGCCTCGTGTGGCGCATTTTTGCTTCGGCGCGCGATCCGCGCGCGGCGCCCAACCTGGTGATGACAAAACGCGAGGCCAGTCCGACCATCGAACTCGACCCAGGCGAATACATCGTCAACGCCGCGTTCGGGCGCGCCGACATCACCCGCAAGATCGTGGTGACGGCGGGTACCGCATCGAGCGAGAAGTTCGTGCTCAACGCGGGGGGTCTCAAGGTGAAGGTTATGGTGGGCGGCGTCGAACCGGCGGCGAATACGGTTACGTATGACATCCTGTCGAGCGAGCGCGACCAGTCCGACAATCGCGTACGGGTGCTCGCGGGGGCCAAGCCGAACGTGATCAATCGCCTCAACGCCGGCATCTACCGCATCGCGTCGCGCTACGGCGACGCCAACGCCAAGGTCGAGGCGGACGTGACGGTGGAGGCCGGCAAGCTGACCGAGGCGACCGTCACGCACTCAGCGGCGCGCGTCACCTTCAAGCTCGTCAACCGCCTGGGCGGCGAGGCGCTGCCCGATACGCAATGGACGGTGCACGCGCCGGATGGCGAGCTCGTGCTGCAGAGCGTCGGCGCGCTGCCGACCCACATCCTCGCACCGGGCACGTACTCGGTAACCGCCAAATCGGCGGCGGGCGTCTACAAGCGCGACTTCACCCTCGCCAATGGCGAGGTCTCGCAGGTCGAGGTCCTGATGCAATAGGCCGGTCGGTTACCGCCCTAGAAGTCGGTCAGCACCCAATCGGTGGGGCAGCCGTTGCGCTGCATGCGCGCATCGACAGCGTCGTGCTCGCCCCGCCGCTTGAGCTCGTGGAACAGCCCGCGCGCGATCTGCCAATGCTCGCAGGCGGTGGCGGGGTCGCCTTTTGCCTGGGCGATGTCGCCGAGCGCCACGCGCGCCTTGGCGTGCGTCTCCTTGAGGCCGGCGCTCGCCGCGGCGCGGATGCTCCTGCGCAACAGGTCCTCGGCCGCGTCCGTCTCGCCCAAATCGCGCCGCCACTGCGCCAGCGACAAGTAGAGGCCCGGAAGCCGCTGGGTTTGCCCGGCGGCCTCCGCCTCACCGACGGCGGCGAGCAACGCGGCACCATCCAAGGCGCGCTCGTTCGCGACGACAGGAACGTCGGCGGCTGGAATAGTTAGACGCGCGCGGCGGCGGGTGCGTAGCGCAAGGGCGATGAGCGTGACGAGCAGCGCCAGCATAAACGAGCCGACCAACGCGATACCCACATCGATCGGTAGGGCGGGATCCATGGGAAGCTGCCTTTAGCGGAAGGGCATCGAGTACATCAGGCCGCCCTTGGTCCAAAGATTGTTCAGGCCGCGGGCGAGCTTCAGGTCGGACTTGGCACCGAGGTTGCGGTCAAACACCTCGCCGTAGTTGCCCACGTTCTTCACGACCTGGTACGCCCAGTCGCGCGGCAGCCCTAGCGCCTGCCCGAGATTGGCCTCCAGCCCGAGGAAGCGGCGGATGCTCGGCTCGGTCGCGGCGCGCTGCGCATCGACGTTCTCCTTGGTGAGCCCCAGCTCCTCTGCCTCGACAAGCGCCATCAGCGTCCAGCGCACGACACCAAACCATTGCGCATCGTCTTGCCGTACCGCCGGCCCGAGGGGCTCCTTGGTGATCAGCTCGGGAAGGATCATGTGATCGCCGGGCGTGGCCATTTTGCTGCGTGCCACGGCAAGAAGCGAGACGTCCCCCGTCAGCACCGTGCAGCTCCCGCCGGCATAGGCTTTGACCAAATCGTCCCAGCTGTCCTGGGCGACGATCTGGTAGCGCATGCGCTTCGCGCCGAAGAACTCGGCAACCCCCTGCTCACCCATGGCGCCCGGCAGCGCGCAGACGGTCGCGCCGGACAATTCCAGGGCGCTTGCCACGGCGTTGCCGCGCCGGGTGAGGAAGCCCTGGCCATCGTAGAAAAGCACATCCGTGAAGCGCGCCCCGAGCTCGGTATCGCGGCTCAAGGTCCACGTCGCGCCGCGGGCCAGAACGTCGACGTCGCCGCTCTGCAGCGCCTTGAAGCGGTCATTGGCGCTGAGGGGCCAGAACTTTACGGCGTCCTTGCTGCCGAACACGGCCGAGGCAAGGGCCGTGCAGAAATCGACGTCTAGACCGGACCGCTCGCCCGCCGGGCTCGCCTGGGAGAAGCCCACCTGCACCTCGCCGATGCCGCAGAGCAAGTAGCCGCGCGCTCGAATGGCATCGAGCGTCGTCGTTTCGGCGTCAGCCGTCCCCGCCAGGGCGGCGAGCGCGCCAAGCCCGAGAACCGCGGTCAAAAGGCAGCGGAGATGCTGGATCATTTTCATGACGTCGCGTCAGTGTGGGGCGATAGGACGGGAGGCGCAAGGGACACGATGCTGCGACACGCAGAAGCGTAAACCTGCCTCTAGGATCAGTTGCCGCTCAATCTCCCGGAACCGGGATGGGGTCAAGACCTTGACCAAGCGGCAAACATGCGTCACACGGGCCGCCAGCCGCGGCGACCAGGATCCGCCCGATGTCCTCCTCAGGCAAGAAGCCCCCGCGTCCGCATGCTCCGGCGACCAAGGTCGTCCATTCGGGGCGCGCGCCGCACGACAACTTCGGGTTCGTCAACCCGCCCGTCTACCGCGGCTCGACCGTGCTTTTTCCCACGGCTGAGAAGCTGTGGAAGCGCGACCAGCTCTACACTTACGGCCGCTCCAGCACACCGACAGTCAGGTCGCTCGAGGAGGCCATCGCCGAGGTCGAGGGCGGGGCTGCCACAGCGCTGACGGCCTCAGGCTATCAAGCGGTGAGCACGGCCATCCTCGCCTTCGTGAAGTCCGGCGACCATATCCTGATGGTCGACAGCGTCTATCAGCCGACGCGCAAGTTCTGCGACTACATGCTGGCAAAGCTCGGCGTCGAGACGACCTACTACGATCCGCTGATCGGCGCCGGCATTGCCGACCTCATCCGGCCCAACACGCGCATCATCTTTACCGAGAGCCCGGGGTCACAGACCTTCGAGGTGCAGGACATTCCGGCCATCGCCCGCGTTGCCCGCGAGCGCGACCTGTGGCTGTTGATGGACAACACCTGGGCGAGCCCCCTCTATTTCCGGCCGTTCGATCACGGCGTCGACGTCTCGATCCAAGCGGCGACCAAATATATCGTCGGTCATGCCGATGCGATGCTTGGCGCCATCACCTCGAACGCGCGCGCCGCCAAGCACGTCGCCCTTGCCAAGGAACAGCTTGGCGTCTGCCCAGGCTCGGAAGAGACGTTCCTCGGCATGCGCGGCCTGCGCACGCTGGCGACGAGGCTGGCGCAGCACCAGCGTTCGGGCCTGGAAATCGCGCGCTGGCTCGAAGGCCGGCCCGAGGTCGCGCGCGTGCTGCATCCGGGGCTGCCGAGCCACCCGCAGCATGCCCTGTGGAAGCGCGACTTCCTCGGCGCCACTGGTCTGTTCTCGATCGTCTTGAAGCCGGCAAGCGACAAGGCGGTCGCTGCGATGCTCGACGGGCTGCAGCTTTTCGGCATGGGCTTTTCATGGGGCGGCTACGAAAGCCTCATCATTCCGTTCGACCCTAAGCCGTACCGGACTGCCACGAAGTGGACCGCCGATGGGCCCGCACTGCGCCTCCACATCGGCCTGGAAGACGTCGACGACCTGCGCGCCGATCTCGAAGCGGGTTTCGAGCGCCTCGACGCCGCAAAGTAATCGTAAGCTTGACGGCGTTTGGAGGCTTGCGTCGCTGGTCGCTTCGGTGAAGCATGAGCGCATGCACGGCAACTCCGAACCCCGATTCATTGCGGCCGCAGTCGCCATGCTGGTCGGCGCCACGACGTGCGACCCTGCCGCCGCCGCGAAAGTGCGTGTCTGCCAGGGCCAGGACCAGGCTTACGAGCAGATCAAACCCGTCGCGACAACGCTCGAGGTCAACGCCGCGCTATTTTCCGCCGCCGACAAGGGCTGCGCCGCATTGGCCCGCCGGCTACTCACGGACGGCGCCTCGCTGCAGGCACGCGATCGATTGGGCGCCATGCCGCTCAGCCGCGCCGCCCAATCCGGAGAAGCCGAGATCGTCGATCTGTTCTTGCAGAACGGCGCGGCGATCAATGCGCGCAACCTCGACGGCTCGACGGCGCTGTACCTCGCAGCCGAAGCGGGCAACCGAACGGCGGTCGAGGTGCTCCTGCGGCATGGTGCCGACGTCAATTTGCCGGGACGCACCGGCATAACGCCGATTGCTGCCGCGGCATTCATGGGCAGCGACACGCTCGTCCGCTTGCTGCTCGACAAGGGCGCCGACCCGAACGTCGCCGATGGCACTGGCAAGACGGCGATCTGCTATGCTGCCGGCCGCGGCTTTCCCGACGTTGTGCGGCAGTTGCTCGAGCGCGGCGTCGCCTCCAATGCACGGTACGGCAACGATCTCACCGCGTTGATGTGGGCGGCGGGCTATACCGAGGAAGCCGGCACCGGCGACATGGCCGAAATTATTAAGCTGCTCATCGAGCGCGGTGCGCACATCGACGATGCCGACAACCGCGGTCGCACGGCGCTAATGATCGCCGCCGCCGTCGGACACACGGCCACCGCCGAGCTATTGCTCAGTCACGGCGCAAACGCCAGCCTGCGCGACAAGAGCGGAAAAACTGCAAGGGACCTTGCAGCGAACGACACGTTGCGGGCACGCCTTGCCGCAAAATAGACCTGTGCCGACGTCAGCGCCCGTTGCTGCCGCCGAGTATCTGCAGGCCGGCGGCGTACTGCGATATCGCGTCGATGTCCTCCGGGGAGATCGCCTTCATCAGGTCCGACATGCCGGGGTTATTGCCGCGCGACCCATCGCGAAACGCCAGCATCGTTTGCTTTAGATACGCGCTCTGCTGGCCGGCCAACCGCGCCGTGGTGCCGTCACCTTGCAGCTGATCGAGATGGCAGCTCGGACAGCCGATGGATCCGACCGCTGTTAGTGCCTTGGTGGAAACGTCCTTCGCGGCGGAAGGCTGCTGCAGATTGGGCCACGCGAGCTTCGTGAAGTATGCGGCCAGCGCCTTCATGTCGTCCTTCGACAGGTCGGCGGCGATGGGCGACATCTGTTCATTCTTGCGCGAACCCTTGTTGAAGTCGCGCAGCTGCAGATAGAGGTAGCCCTCGTTCTGCCCCCAGATGACCGGCGTCGTTTTCTCTTGCGGGATGCCGGCCTCGCCGTGGCACGCCGAGCAGACCTGCGCCTTCTCCTCGATGGTTTGAGCGAACGCTTGTGAACCCAGGAGGACAAGACCAGAGGTCACAGCGGCGAGGATGCTGCTAGCGCGAGCGGAGCTTGGCGGCATCGATATCTTCCTCCGCTGGCGAACAAATAAAGGGACGGGGCGTAGCCCCGTCTCCAAATGTAGTGGAGCACGGTGCCCTCGGCGAGGGCGCCGCCTCAGTCCACGGTGAACGCGATAATGTTGTTACCGCGCTTGAAGTCGATCTGCGTGTTGCCTCCCGCACCGACGACGATGTACTGCTTGCCGTCGACGCCATACGACGATGCTGGCGCATTGACGCCCGCGCCCGCCTGGAACGACCACAGCACCTTACCGCTGGCTGCGTCATAGGCACGGAACCAGCCGTTGGCTTCGCCGGTGAACATCAAGCCACCGGCAGTGGTGAACGCTCCACCCATCATCGGCTGCGGCGTCTTTACCTGCCACTTGATCTTGCCGGTGTTGTAGTCGACCGCCGTGATGTTGCCTGCCTGCTCCTCGGTCGGGATGACTTTGAAGGCGCCGCCCAGCCACAGCTTGCCATCCGGATAGGGTGAGCTTTCGACGTGGTACGTCATCGGCTGATGCAGGTTGACGGCGTAGGCGAGGGCCAGCTCGGGGTTGACCGCCATCGGCGACCACTCGACGCCACCGTTGGCGCCCGGCAGCATGCGCGCGCCCTCCTTGGTAGGCAGCACCCACATGTTCTCCTGCGCCACCATGGCGTCGGAGAAGCGGATGAGGCTGCAGTCGTCGCGATTGTGCACATAGACGTGGCCGGTCTTGCCGCCGTGAATAACGCCGGGAACCGTCTTGCCGTCCTTGCCTTTGACGTCGACCAGGATCGGCGGGCTCACCGCGTCGAGGTCCCACACGTCATGCGCAATGTACTGGAAGTGGCAGACATACTTCCCGGTCTCCAGGTCCACAGCGACAAGAGAGTCCGTATAGAGGTTGTCGCCGGGACGTAGCGAGCCGTCGAGATCAGGGGACGGATTGCCGACAACGAAGTAGATGCGGTTGGTCTTGAGATCGACGGCCGGGTTCTGCCACACTCCGCCGCCGAGTGTTTTGTAGGGGTCGCCGTTCTTCTCAAACGCCGCCTTCTCCGCCGCGATATCGCGATGCATGTCGCGGCCTGTCGCATCGTGCGTCGCCCACACGCCAACCGACTTCTCGGGGATGGTATCGAAATTCCACACCTGCTTGCCGGTCTCGGCATCGTAGGCGCGCACGAAGCCACGGATACCGTATTCGCCGCCGTTAGTGCCGATGAGGATCTTGCCGTTGACGGCGGTGGGAGCCATCGTCTCGCTGTAGCCGAGTTCCGGGTCGGCGATCTGCGTTTCCCAGACGAGACTGCCCGTTTTCGCGTCGAGCGCCACCAGCTTGGCGTCGAGCGTCCCCATGAAGACCTTGTCGCCATTGACGGCGACGCCGCGATTGTTCGGACCGCAGCAGTAGGTCGTGATTGGCCCCATCTTGTGCTTGTAGTGCCAGTACTGCTCGCCCGTCTTGGCGTTGAGTGCGTAGACGTGATTGAAGGACGTGGTGACATACATGACGCCGTTGACGACGATCGGCGTCGTCTCCAACGACTCCTTCACCTCCGTCTGGAATATCCAAGCCGGATGCATCTTGCCGACGTTAGACGTGTCGATCTGCTTGCCGGGGAAGTAGCGCGTCTGGTCGTAGTTGCCGTTGGTGTGGAGGAAGTTGTTCGCGTCCTTCGCGGCCGCGCTCAGCTGCTCCTGCGTGACCGCCGTCGCCGGTGCGCTCGCTGCGGCTTTCGCCGCGCTCTGCTCGATCTCCTGGGCGCTCGCTGCGCTCACGCCGCAGTAAACGATCGCTGCACCAATACAGGAACGGACGAGAGCGTCCTTCGTTCGGTTCATGGCTTCCTCCAGTCCCGCCCGGGCGCGCGCACGGCCGCTCGAAAGCAGCTCGCATGGCGAGCCTCGCCGGGAACTTTGGAGCCTGCGCTTGCCCGTATTTCCTGTCAACGCAGGGAGTCTTATCCATAGGTATAGGGAAATTTATCCCTGACCGCGGAGGCGAATAAAAGTTGCGGGGCATTTTCGCCTAACTCTGATCCTCGCCACGCAACGCGTCGAGGTCGGCCGACGTGTCCACGTCGCTGAGCAAAGCATCGTCGACGGCGACCGGCAGACATTGGGCGGCAATGAGCTGCAGCAGAGCTTTGGCCCCCTTCTCCGGCGGCAATGACAGAAGCGCGCCAAAATGCGCGCGCGGCCAGAGCACGGGATTGCGCTGCTCGCCGGCAGAAGTGGTCGGGAAGACGATGCGATTGCCGCCCGCAGCCCGGAATGCCGCGATCAACGATGCGATGGCTTGTGGCGTCAGCATAGGCAAGTCGGCGGGAACGACGAATGCGCCGGATGCCGCCGCCTCGACAGCGGCGATGCCTGCCGCGATCGACGCTCCCATGCCCTCGTCCCAGCGCTCATTGTGAACGAAACGCACGCGTTGGCCGCGCAGCGCCGCTTCGACGGCCTCACGGTCCCAACCTGTGACCACCAAGATGTCGCCGACGTCTGCCGCGGCCAAGGCGGCGACGACCCGTTCGATCAGAGTGCGTCCGCCGATCTCGGACAATAGCTTATTGGCTTCACCAAAGCGCCGCGAGGCGCCGGCGGCGAGCACCACGGCGGCGATGTCGCCGTCAGGCCGCACCGCGGGAGACTTTGATGATTTCCGCGAGGATGGATACGGCGATCTCGGCCGGCCCCTTGGCACCGATGTTGAGACCTATCGGAGCATGGATGCGCTGCAGATCCTCTGTGCTGAAGCCGGCGGCGCCCAGGCGATCCAAACGTTTGGCGTGCGTCGCCCGCGAGCCCAGCGCGCCGATATACATGCAGGGCGAGCGCAGCGCCGCCGTCAGCGCTTCGTCGTCGATGTGCGAGGCGTGGGTCAGCGCCACGACCGCCGTCCGTCTGTCGAGCCCCAGCTTATCGAAGGAAGCCTCCGGCCATTCGGCGATCGTCGCCGCGGCCCCGAACCGCTCTTCGCTGGCGAACACAGAGCGCGGATCGACGACGGTGACGGCGTAGCCGATTTGGCGCGCCAGCTCCGCGAATACCTGCCCGATGTGGGTCGCACCGGCCACGATGATGCGCAGCGGCGGCACGAGTGGCTGCACGAAAAGCTGCCCTTCGGGGGTGTCGATGAGACCGCCGGTGGCGGATGCAATGAAACTTGCCAATACGGTCGGCAAGGCTTCGTCTGCGGCGTGCACGCGCCGCGAACCGTCGCCAATGCGCGAGGTCACCACGACCGTTCGGCGCTCGCGGCGCGCCTCGATGATGCCGTCGACGAAGGCGATATCAGCCCGGGTCAGCGGCTCGATCAGAACGGTGAGCTTGCCGCCGCACGGCAGGCCGGCACGCCACGCCGTTTCCTCGCTAACGCCGTACTCGATCAGCCGCGGTTTGCCGGAGGCCATCACATCCGCCGCCTCGACGAGAACGTCAACCTCGACGCAGCCGCCCGACACCGAGCCTTCGAACCGGTCGCCGGGCGCCACGACGAGTTGTCCACCGGCCGGCACCGGCGCTGATCCCCACGTCGACACGACGGTGGCGATGGCGACCTGCCCCTGCTCGTCGAGCCAGGCGCGCACTACATCCCACGCGTCGCGCGCCGTGCCTCCACGCCGGTCAGCTGCAATGACGTTCATGCGCACACCTCGCGCGTCGCTCGCGTATCAAGCAGCCGGACAGACGGCTCCCGTGTCAATCCATGCCTTGAACAGCGCACCGAACTCTTTTTGGGTTCCGGGCGCCGGCTCGCGGCCGACGCCAGGATTCCAGCCCCAGCCGACGAGCGGGTCTTCCGCCATGTGATGAAGAAGCTCGTCCATCGATTTGCCGCCATTGCGGTTCGGGTCCTTGATCTGCTCGCAGATATGACCGAGCGACTTGCCGACCCACGCCATCTCGATCGGGGCGAGGTGCCACACGGGATTGCCCGGCACGCCGCCCGGATCGAAGTTTGCCGGTCCGTGGCAGGTGGTGCAGCGCATGCCGATGGCGCCGAAGTTGTCGACACCGCGCACGACGAGCGGCATGTGCGGATGCCGGTCGTCGCCCTGGAAAGGCCGGTCGCCTGCCGGGTGGCAGTTCATGCAGCGCGCGTGCGTGATGACTTTACCAACCTCCTGAAACAGCGCCAACGAGCGCTGCTTGTCGTCGGCGATCGATGCGAAAGACTGCACGGACTTGAGAGATTGGACCGGGTCGGGCTGCGCGGCGGACACAGCCATACCCACCGCGATGATCGCCAGGGCCCCGGAGAGCAGGATCGATGCTGCACGCATGGTGTTCTCCTTACGCCTTGGCGGCCGAGTGCGCGAACGGCAGCGTGAACACGCGCTGGCCGGTCAGCTTCGACCAGGCATTGGCAATGGCCGGAGCGATGGGCGGGGTGCCCGGCTCGCCGATGCCGGTCGGCTTCTCTTTCGATGGCACAATATGTACCTCGACATCGGGCATCTCGTTAATCCGCAGCACCCGATAGTCGTGAAAATTCGATTGAACGACACGCCCGTCCTCTAAATCGACCGAGGCGAACAGCGCTGCCGACAGGCCAAAACCCATGCCGCCCTCGAGTTGCGCGGCAATCACATCGGGATTGATGGCGATGCCGCAGTCGGCGGCGACGACGACCCGCTCCACCTTCGGCAGCCCGTCCTCGCCCATAGACACCTCGACGACGTGGGCGACGTAGGAACTGAAGGACTCATGCACGGCGATGCCGCGCGCGCGTCCCTGCGGTAACGGCTTGTCCCACCCCGCCTTTGCGGCCGCGAGCTCGAGCACTCCCAAGTGACGGGGATGCTTGGCGAGCAGCTTGCGGCGGATGGTGAGCGGATCGACGCCGCCCGCCTCGGCCAGCTGATCGAGAAACGTCTCGGTCGAGAACGCCGTGTGGGTCGAGCCGACCGAGCGCCACCAGAGGGTCGGCACGCCGACGTCGGTCATGTGCGCCGAAACGCGCAGGTTGGGGATTTGATAGGGCAACGTGCTCGCGCCTTCGACCATCGTCTGATCGATGCCGTTCTTGATCATGCCCGCCTCGAACGGCGAGCCCTTCATGAACGACTGGCCGACGATCACCTGGTCCCAGGCGACGATGTTTCCCTGCGCGTCGACGGCGCCGCGCAGCTTGTGCACGAAGATCGGCCGGTAGCGGCCGCCCTTGATGTCGTCCTCGCGCGTCCACAGCACCTTGATAGGGCCGTTGTGCTTGGCGCCCTTCAGGACCTCGGCCGCCTCCGCTGCCATGTCTCCGGCCGGCGTCGCACGGCGGCCGAAACTGCCGCCCGCGAGCAAAGTGTTGATCTTCACCTGCGTGGGCTTGAGCCCGAGCACTGCGGCGGCGACGTTCTGGTCAACTGTCTGCAGCTGCGACCCGAAGTTCATTTCCACGCCACCGTCGGCGGTGCGATGGATGACGCAGTTGTTCGGCTCCATCGGCGCGTGCGCCAGGTAGGGGAAGACGTACGTCGCGTCGAGCACCTTCGCGCCGGCCGCGAGCGCCTTCTCGACGTCGCCGTCATTGCGCGCCGGTGTACCCCGCGTGTTGGCGAGAGCGACGTACTGCTTGACGATGTCGGCGGTGGAGCGCGCCTCGGTTCCGGTCTCGTCCCACATCACGTCGAGCGCATCGCGGCCCTTCTTCGCCGCCCAGAAGTTTTCCGCGAGCACGGCGACGCCCTGCGGCACGGCGAAGACCTCTTTCACGCCGGGGATGGCGAGCGCCGGCGCCGGATCGAACGACTTTGCCTTGGCGTTGAAGCGCGACGGCCGCGCGAGCACGCAGGTGAGCATGTTCGGCATCTTCACGTCGATGGTGTAGATCGCCGTGCCATTCGTCTTCGGCAGCGTGTCGACCTTCGGCAGCCTCGGCGTGCCGATCAGCTTCCAGGCGTCCGGCTCCTTTAGCTTGAAGGGTCCGGCGACCTCGGTCTTTTGCGCGAGCTCGGCCAGCTCGCCGAACGTCGCTTGCTTGCCTGAGGCGTCCTTGACGACGCCCTTTTCGACCGTGATCGAGGCGGCGTCGACGCCCCACTGCTTTGCTGCAGCGGCGACGAGCCGGGCGCGTGCCTCGGCACCCGCCGAACGCAGCTGATCCCACGAGTTTGCCATGGCCGTCGAGCCGCCAGTGCCCTGAATGCCGAAGGCGCTGTTGGCATACTTCGTCGCGTCGGCCGGTGCGGATTCGACCCGCATCTGCGCCCAGTCGGCGTCGAGCTCCTCCGCGAGGATGGTGGCAATACCGGTATAGGGTCCCTGGCCGAACTCGATGTGCTTGGAGAGCACCGTCACCGTGTTGTCGGGGGCGATGCGGATGAAGGCGTTCGGCACGAATTCGCCCGTGGCGTCGGCCGCATGCGCGCGCTCTTGTCCAGGCAGGTGGAAGCCGACGACGAGGCCGACGGCGGCGGAGCCTTGCAAAAACTGGCGGCGATTGGCTGAAACGGGAACGTTCATGCTCAGCCCTCCATCCGTCCGGCCGCGTCGTGGATGGCGGCGCGGATTCTGTGATAGGTGCAGCAGCGGCAGACGTTGCCGGTCATGGCGAGGTCGATGTCCTCGTCCGTCGGCTTGGGGTTCATGCTGAGCAGGCCTACGGCCGACATGATCTGGCCGGACTGGCAGTAGCCGCACTGCGGCACGTCGATGGCGACCCAGGCGGCACGTACCGCTTCCGTCTCCTTGCCCTTCGCGCCCTCGATGGTGGTGACGTCAGCGCCTTCCAGCGTGCCAATGGGGGACACGCAGGAGCGGCGCGGCTCGCCGTTCACGTGCACCGTGCAAGCGCCACATTGAGCGACGCCGCAGCCGAACTTCGTGCCCGTCAATCCCTGCACATCGCGAAGGAACCACAGCAACGGCATCGACGGATCGCCGTCGAAAGTCGCTGGGGCTCCGTTGACAGTCAATTTGATCATCTGGCGCCTCGCTTACTTGAGTTGGCTGGGTGCAGAGCAATCACGTGTTGCAGAGGTCAACGCTTCAGGTGGCGGCGGGCTCCTCCAACAATGATAGAATTATGTGCGCCACGACATGCGGCGGGCGAAAACCGATCGGTGCATGTGGCGCCTCCAAACAATGCGGCTCATTCGGCCGGGTGCACGGCCCCCGCGGGGGCGGCGTCCTCTGGACGACGGCGCGAGAAGCGGTCGCCGAGCCACCGGCAGGTGACGTAGAACACCGGCGTAAAGATGAGACCGAAGAACGTGACGCCGATCATGCCGGCGAACACGGCGGTGCCGAGTGCCTGCCGCAGCTCGGCGCCGGCGCCGATCGCCCAGACGAGCGGAACCACGCCGAGGATGAACGCGAGCGACGTCATGAGGATAGGGCGCATGCGCAGCCGCGCCGCCTCCGTCGCCGCCTCGAACTTGGTCTTGCCCTGCTGCTCGAGCTGCGCCGCGAACTCGACGATCAGAATCGCGTTCTTCGCGGCGAGACCAATGAGCACGATGAAGCCGACCTGCGTGAGGATGTTGTTGTCCATTCCGCGCATGACGACGCCGGTGATCGAGGCGATCAAGCTCATCGGCACGATCAGGATGACGGCCAGGGGCAGCGTCAAACTTTCGAACTGCGCGGCGAGCACGAGAAACACGAACACGACGCCGAGCGCGAAGGCGAAGGCCGCCGTGTTGCCGGCGCGGATCTGCTGGTAGGCGAGCTCCGTCCACTCGTAGCTGAACCCCTGCGGCAGCGTTTCGTCGGCGATCTTCTGCATCATGTCGATCGCCTGGCCTTGCGAGTAGCCGGGCGCGGCGGAGCCGTCGAGCTCGGCGGCGGGATAGAGGTTGTAGCGGGGCACGCGCGAGGGAGCGGAGATGTCGCGCACCGTCGTGAACGTGCCGAGCGGCACAGTATCGCCCTGCGAGTTGCGCACCCGCAGCCGCAGGATGTCCTTGGTGTTGACGCGGAAAGCGCTGTCAGCCTGCGCCGTCACGCGGAAGGTGCGGCCGAGCAGGTTGAAGTCGTTAACGTAGGCGGAGCCGAGAAACGTCTGCAGCGCCGTGAACACGTCGGTGACATTGATGCCGAGCATCTGCGCCTTGACTCGATCGATGTCGAGGTAGAGCTGCGGCGTGGCGTTCTCGAACAGCGAGAAGACCTGTTGCAGGCCGGGCGTCTGATTGGCGCGACCCATCATCGCGTAGACCGCCTGCTGCAGCGCTCCAGGGCCAGCGTTACCGCGATCCTGGATCATCATCCGGAAGCCGCCGGCGCTGCCGATGCCGCGCACCGGTGGCGGCGCGACGACGAGCACCTGCGCGTCGCGGATGGTGGAGAACTTGCCCATCAGCGCCTTTTGGATTGCCTGCGCCGACTGGTTCGGATCCTTGGCGCGCTCCTCGAACGGCTTCAGCACGACGAACACCGCGCCGGCGTTGGGCGCGTTGGTGCGCGTCGCACCCGAGAAGCCGACGATGTTCACGGCGTGCGCGACGCCCGGCGTATCGAGCGCCAGCTCGACGGCGCGCCGGTTGACGGCGTCGGTGCGGTCGAGCGAGGCGGCGGGGGGGAGCTGCGTGATGGTGATGAGGTAGCCACCGTCCACCGCCGGAATGAACCCGATCGGCGTCTTGCGGAACTCGTTCAGGCCGAAGGCGATGACGCCCACATAGACGAGCAACATCAGCACTGCCAGCCGGACGAGGCGCCCAACCATCCAGGCATAGCCGTGCGAGGCCTTTTCGAACGACCAGTTGAAGGCGCGGAAGAAGGCCTCCACCGGCCACATGTACCAGGGCGTCTTGTGCTTCTCGCTGTGCGGCTTGAGGAGCAGCGCGCACAATGCCGGCGACAGCGTGAGGGAGACGACCAGCGAGATGACCGTGGCGCCAGCGATGGTCAGCGCGAACTGGCGGTAAAACTGGCCGGAGATGCCGGTGATGAAGGTTGACGGCACGAACACGGCTGAGAGCACGAGCGCGATGGCAACGAGCGCACCGCCCACCTCTTCCATAGTCCGGTAGGCCGCCTCGCGCGGGCTCATGCCAGCCGCCATGTTGCGCTCGACGTTCTCGACCACGACGATGGCGTCGTCGACGACGATGCCGATGGCGAGCACGAGGCCGAACAGCGACAGATTGTTCAGCGAGAAGCCAAACAGCGACATCAGGAAGAACGTGCCGATGAGCGATACGGGAATGGCGACGATCGGAATGATCGCGGCACGCCATGTCTGCAGGAAGAGGATGACCACCAAAACGACGAGCACGACGGCTTCGAGGATGGTGGTCACCACCGCGTCGACCGACTGCTGGATGAAGTCGGTCGGATTGTAGATGATGTCGTACTTGAGCCCGGCGGGGAAGCTCTTGGAGAGCTCCTCCATGGTCGCCTTGATCTTCTCCGCCGTTTCGATGGCATTCGAACCGGGAAGCTGGAAGACGCCGAGGCCGGTCGCCGGATTCAAGTCGAGATAGGAGTTCACGCCATAGTCGAGGGCGGCGAGCTCGACGCGCGCCACGTCCTTGAGGCGTACCACCGCATCGCCGCTCTGCTTGACGACGATCTGCGAAAACTCATTGGGATCGGCGAGACGCCCCTGCGTCTGCACCGAAATTTGGAATGCGCCCGGCTGCTGCACCGGTGGCTGGTTCAAAATGCCGGCGGCGACCTGCACGTTCTGCCGCTGCAGCGCCGTGGTCACGTCGTTGGCAGTGAGGCCCAGCGACTGCAAGCGATCCGGGTCCAGCCACACGCGCATCGAGTAGTCGCGGCTGCCGAACACGGTAATCGAGCCGACGCCCTGGATGCGGCTCAACACGTCGACGACGTTGACGCTGGCGTAGTTGGAGATGAACAGCGTGTCGCGAGACTGGTCGGGGGAATACAAGTGCACGACCATCATCAGGTCGGGCGAGGCCTTGGCGACGGTGACGCCGATGTTGCGCACGTCGGCGGGCAAGCGCGGCTGGGCGATCGCCACGCGGTTCTGCACCTGCACCTGGGCCGTATCGAGATTGGTGCCGAGATCGAACGTGACCGAGATGGAGAAGCGGCCGTCGACCGTCGAGTTCGACGAGATGTAGAGCATGTGCTCCACACCATTGATCTGCTGCTCGAGCGGCGCGACGACTGTCGACGCGACGACCTCCGCGCTCGCACCCGGGTACTGGCCGGTGACGTTGACCACTGGCGGCGCGATATCGGGATACTGGGCAATCGGCAAGCGGCCCACGGCGACGGCGCCGAGGATCACGAACACGATAGAGATGACTGCCGCGAAAATCGGCCGATCGATAAAGAAGTGCGAAAAGCGCATCGCCGGCCCTTAGTTGGTGCGGATGGAGGACGTGTCGCGAACCGTGCCGGTTTCGGCCTCTGCCTGTTGCGGCGCGACCTTGGCGCCGGGGCGCACGCGCATCAGGCCGTCGATGACGATGGTGTCGTCAGGCTTGAGCCCCTGCACCACACGCAGTCCGTCGACGAGTGGGCCCAGCGTCACGTACTTCGGCGTCGCCACGTTGTCGGCATTGAGCACGTAGACGAATTTCCGCACCTGCTCGGTGCCGATAGCCGTATCGGGAACCAGCAATGCCTCGGCGGGCGCCGAGGTAGAAATCTGGACGCGCCCGAACATGCCGGGTGTAAGCCGCCCGTCGGCGTTCCTGAACTCGGCTCGACCGCGGATGGTGCCCGACGAGCGATCGATGGCGTTGTCGACGAAGTCGATCTTGCCCTCGTGAGCGTAAGAGTCCTCGTCGATCAACTTGAGCTTCACCGGCAGACTCATGCCGCGATTGGCTGCATTGGACTCAGCCCCGCTCGCCATGCGCAGGTAGCGCAGGTAGGACGCTTCATCCATGGTGAACTCGAAGCGGATCGGGTCGATCGAGGCGATCGTCGCCAGCAGAGTCGTCCCCCCGCCTGCGCCGCCCGTCACGAGATTGCCGACCGAAACGCGCCGGTCACCGATGCGCCCCGAGATCGGGGCTTTGAGTTCGGTGAAGCTCAGGTCGAGCTCAGCCTGCTTGAGTGCCGCCTCTTGCGCCGTCACCGAAGCCGCGGTGACACGCGATGCCTGCAGCCGTTGATCGAGCGCCTGCTGGGTGATGGTCGTGCCGGTGCGCAGGCTTTCGCCGCGCTTGAGGTCGCTTTCGGCGAACGCAAGATTGGCTTTCGCCTGCTCTACCGCCGCCTTGGACTGCTCCACCGTCGCTTCGAAGGGGCGCCGGTCGATGACGAACAGCGGGTCGCCCTCTTTGACGAGCTGGCCGTCCTTGAAGAGGATCTTATCGAGATAGCCGGAGACGCGGGCGCGCACCTCGACATAGTCGAAGGCAATGAAGCGGCCGACGTACTCGTCGTGGTCCGTCACCATCTTCTTCGTCGGTTTGGCGACGCTCACCTGCGGTGGCGGCGGCGCTGACTGCGCCGGCGCCTGCGACTGGCCGCAACCGGCCAAGAGGGCGGAGATTGCGGCCAACGGAACGACGAGACGGGCAAGCGGGGAGATCGGCATAAAGAGTCCATTTGATGTGGCACTGGGGCCGGTTGGCCCCATGATTTAGTCGTGCAGTGGAAGTGCCGTCAGTTGTTCAAAGGTATAGTCAGGCCGCCGCGAGGACACCGGCGACCGGACCGGCGCGCCGCATTGCGGCATCGACTGCCCGCTCGGCGAAGTCTGGTCCCAACGCCATGCCCTCCAAGAGGATCGCCTGCACGTCGGTGATACCGACGAAGTCGAGGACGGAGCGCAGGTAGCTTTCGTCGTGCTCGAACGAGCGCAGCGGACCGCCAGAATAGATCCCTCCGCGCGACAAGACGAGTATGGCGCGCCGGCCGCGCAACAGCCCTTGGGAGCCCCCTTCCGTGTAACGGAAGGTGCGATCTGGCCGGACGATATGGTCGATCCAAGCCTTCAGCGGCGATGGTATTCCGAAATTAATCATAGCCGCCGCGATCACGATGGTTTCGGCGGCAAACAGCTCGTCGATCAGAGCATCCGAGCGCTCGATCTGCTCGCGCTGGCGGTCGGTCCGCGCCCCGGCGATTGAGCGCGTGGCGATGACGAAATCCTCGTCGAGGTGCGGAAGAGGGTTGCGGGCGAGATCGCGAATCGTGACGGTGGCGTCAGGATAGACTTGGCGCAGCTCCCGCAGGACACGCATGGCCACCAGGCTCGAGTACGAGGTATCGCGCCGCGGGCTGCTCGTCAGGCAAAGGATATTGCTATTGGCTTCATTGCGCACAAAACCGTATGACTGCGTGTTCTTGCGCTGCGCGGTACTGGTTGGCTGCATGGTTATGCTCGCGGGATTTGGTGCGGTGCGAAACGAGGGGCATGACAGCACCCGCACACTATGTTACTGACCGGTAACTCCCACTCGTATACTGACCGGTAACACCCTATGTCAAGAGGCCATGGCTACAACTATTAACCGCACAGCAGAGACCGCTTTGGCACCGCCCCGCGAGCGTATCCTTAACGCTGCGCGGGAGCTATTTTATCGCCACGGCATCCGGGCAGTGGGCGTCGAGGCTATCGCGGAAACCGCGGTCACGAACAAGATGACGCTCTATCGTCATTTTGGTTCCAAGGATGAGTTGATCGCCGCCTACATCACCGAACTCGCTAAAGAAGGCGACGAGGTCTGGGAGACGCTGGCGCGCGATTACCCCGGCGACCCCAACGCCCAGCTGGAAGGCTGGGTGCGATATGTCGAGAAAGTCCTGACCGACGGCGGGGAGCGTGGCTGCGCCATCGCCAATGCAGCGGTCGAGATGCGTGAAATCGAGCATCCGGCGCGGCAGATCATCGACGACTATAAGACGCGCAAGCGCAACCGGCTGGTCAACCTGTTCCGCGACGCCGGATATGCCGAGCCCGAACAGCTCGCCGACGAAGTGTTCCTGCTGTTCGAGGGTGCGCGGATTTCCATCCAATGCTGCTCGAGCGGCCCAGCGCTAGGCGTGGTGCGCATGCTGCGCTCGCTGCTCGCCGAGCACGCTCCGAAGAAGAGCTGATCTCAGGCCCTATAGATCGCCTTCGAGGAACTGCGCCCTCCCCAAGCCGAACGACCAGTCCTCGTCGGAATTTTCGACGAGTGACACCATGACGTCGGCCGGCGCGATGCCGCAGCTTTTCTGCAGCTCATCGACGAGCAGCTTATAAAACTTTTGCTTTGCCTTCTTGCCGCGCGGACGGGTGACGACAGTCACCACGATAACGTCCTTGGTGCGCGGAATATCGAGCCCGGTGTCCTCGACGATCATGCGCGAGGGCTTGTGCTCGTTGACTATCTGGTAGCGATCGCGCTCGGGCACCTTGAAGGCGGCGAGCATCGCGCGATGCGCCGCATCGAGGAGCGTTTGCAGCTCGGCGTCAGTACGGCCTTCGATCAGGTCAAAGCGCAACAGCGGCATGGGACATCACCAGGGCACGGAGAAGGTAAGCGCCCTGGTTTAGTCCGCACGCCCGATCGAAACAACCTGCAGCATTAGCGCAGCACCTGCTCGATCATTTCAGGGCACGGCAGCGACGGGCTGTGAACCTGGCCGTTTGTTTCGGCCCAATAGTTGGTCGCGTTGGTCAGCGCCAGCTGCGTATAGAGAAACGGCAAGAGGAAGAGCGGCATGGTGCGTACTCCACTGGTTTCTAACGGAGCACTCGTAGGGCTCTTTGCGGTGGCGCGCTGTGCCCGGGGGCACAAGGCATTCATCTATTGAGAGGCCGCTGGCGGCGGTTGCTTCGTGGGTGATGCCGCGCCACCCGCTGGCGTGACCCGCCAAACGCGGTTGCCGACATCGTCGGCGACGAGCAGCGCACCTGTCTTGTCGACCGCGACGCCGACGGGGCGGCCCAGCGCGTTACCATCCTTGTCGACGAAGCCGGTGAGCACGTCTTTCGGCGGACCGGCCGGCTTGCCGTTGGCGAAGGGGACATGGATCACTTTGTAGCCGCTGCGCGGTTCGCGGTTCCAGGAGCCGTGCAAGCCGATGAATGCTCCGCCGCGATAGGCTTCGGGCAGCAGCGTCGGTTGATCGAACGTGAGCCCTAGCGCGGCGACGTGGCTGCCGAGGCCGTAATCGGGCACGAGCGCCTTGGCGACGAGACCCGGCTTCTGCTCTTTGACGCGCGTGTCGACGTGTTGACCCCAATAACTGTAGGGCCAGCCGTAGAACGCGCCGTCCTTCACCGAGGTGAGGTAGTCGGGCACAAGGTCGTTGCCGAGCTCGTCACGCTCGTTGACGACGGTCCACAACTCACCTGTGGCCGGCTCCCAGGCCATACCGTTGGGATTGCGTAGCCCGGTGACAAATAGGCGCTTGTTGCCGGTCGCCACGTCGACCTCCCAGATCGCGGCGCGTCCTTCCTCTTCGTCGAGACCGTTCTCGCCAACGTTGCTATTGGAGCCGACCGTCGCGAACAGCTTCTTGCCGTCGCGGCTGGCGATGATGTTCTTCGTCCAATGATGGTTCAGCGGTCCACCGGGCAGGTCGGTGAGTTTCTCCCCGCCGCCCGTGATCGCGCCGTCCTTGTAGGGATAGCGCATGATGGCATCGGTGTTGGCGACGTAGAAGTTGTCGCCGATCAGCGCCATGCCGAACGGCGAATTGAGCCCATCGAGAAACACCTTGTTGACCTCGGCGACGCCATCGCCGTCCGCATCGCGCAGCAGGCGGATGCGATTTGCACTCTTGGACGGGCCTGTGGCGCGGCGCATGAAAAGCTTCATGAACCAGCCCTTGATGCCCTGCCCATCCTCGGGTTTCGGGGGCGCGTTGGTCTCGGCGACGAGAACGTCGCCGTTGGGAAGCGTATAAAGCCAGCGCGGATGCTCGAGGCCAGAGGCAAACGCGGCGACGCTCAAGCCTTCTCCTGCCACAGGCTTACCGCCGTCGGGCCAGCCGGTCGCCGGCGCGACGTGGACGGTGGGGATCAAGGATTGTTGCGGCTCAGGCAATTTCGGGCTCGGCCCCACGCCCGGCTGATCTTCAGCATTCGCAGGCAGGCTCAGGGCGAGAATGGCAACAACGATCGACACGGACGCTATCCGCATGACGATTTCAGCTCCAATGCAGGTTGCACGCGCACAGAACCGATCGGCGCTTTGGTCGGTTAAGCAAACACGCACCGGCTGTCGCGGTTCCAGGAATAGCCAGGGGCTGGCAACTGCGCTGATCTGCGTCACCGTGCCAGGGCTTAGCAGTCGGGAGAACATGGATGTAGCGCGTTGTTCAGTTAGGCCGACTGGCGATAAACTCTTGTCGGCAGCGCGCCTCATGCGGACCGAGGTCGTGCACGACGAGGAGCCTCGTATGACAAGAGAGCAGGTCGAGACGGCGCTGCGGGAGATGGAACGGCTGCGGGAAGCGTCACGCCTCGCCGATGACGTCGAAGAGCAGCGCCAGCTCGCCAATGATTACCACCGCCTGTGGCGCAAGGTGCGCCCCTACGTCGAAGGCGAAATGCCTTACAGCGAGAAATAGCGAGGGCATTCGGCGCGTCGATCTTTGCGCTTACGACATCGAGTTGCGGGCACGCATCGCGCCGACGATCCAAAGTAGGATGACGGCACCACCCGTCGCCGAGGCGATAGTCGCGAAGTTGAAGCCCTCGTCGTAGCGGAAGCCCAGCAGCGAGCCGAAGAGGAAGCCGCCGATCAGTGCGCCAATGACGCCAACGACAAGGTTGGTGATGAGACCGTGCTCGCGGCCGGCAATCTGTTCGGCGATCCAGCCGGCGATGAGGCCGACGAAAATCCAGGCGAAGAATCCCATAGCTTTGCTCCTGTTTGAGTAGAGCCATAACTCGCCCGCGCCCAATAAGTTCAGGTCTCGACCGAAGAGCAGCTTAGTTGCCGCGCGCTTCCCAACCTCGGCTTGCGCCAAAAATCATGCGTCATGTTTACTTAACCGAGATCGGAACGCGTCGATCCTCCGCCCGTTGGCCCTCCAAGTTCGCATTACGCAAGCTCGCGCATGGATGGAGTCAACGATGAGAACCACAGCAATTGTCGCGGCGCTGCTGCTCGCAACGGCGAGCGTGGCGTCCGCTCAAGGAGGGCCCGACGGCAGGATGGGAGGTCCTGCGGGTGGAGGAATGGAAGGTCCAGCGGGTCCCGGCGGCGGCGCGCCTAGTGGTGGGCCAGAGGGCGGTGGTGGTGGTGGATCGGACGGCGGCGGGCCGGCGTTAACCGGTCCGGAAGGGCCAGGCACTGGCGGCTCAGACGCAGGCGGTCCCGGGCTAGGCGATGCCCCGCGCGCGGCGCGCGAAGCGCAGCCGGAACGCGAGGCGCCGCAACCAGATGCCAAGAGCGACCGCGCCGATCGCTCGGATAGCGGCGCTCGCAAAGCGGTCGAGGATGCCGGCGACGGCGCCCGCAAGACGCGCAAATCCGCCGATGAAGCCGACCGGGCACGCGCCAAAGACACGGCTGAGCGAAAGGAGGCGGCTGACCAGAAGGCTACCGACAACGCCAAGAAGGCGCAGGGCGAGACCACTGACAAGGAAGCGCCGCGTGCCGATACTGCCGGTTCCGCAAAGCCGGAGCGCGCCAAGCAGGTCGAGCTGTCGGGAGAGAAGCGAGACCGGGTCCAAACCGCCTTGCGCGACAAACCCGACGTCAAGCACCGCACCGACGTCCATATCGACATATCCATCGGCCGGCGCCTGCCCCGCGATTGGGACTTCGCGCCTGTACCGATCGCCGTCATCGAGATCGTCCCGGAGTATCGCGACTACGTCTACGTCTGGGTTGAAGAGGAATACCTGATCTGCGACCCCGTTACGTATGAGGTGGTGGCGGTCATCCCAGCTCGCGAGCAAGGCTACGCCGCCGCCTCGCGTTCAGGCGGCCCCAGCGGGAAGTGCTCGACGCGCATCGAGTTGAGCGCCAACGAACGTGAGCTCATTCTCGACTTGGTCCGTTCGGGTCGGGAGGTGGATGTCTCGGACCTCGAGATCGGATGGAGCGTTCCGAGTGAAATTGCACTCGAGCGCTTCCCGGAGCCGGTCTTGGCCGAGGCCGCAGAGTTGAGCGCCTGCCGCTACTTTGTCGCCGACGATCAATTGGCAATCGTCGATCCGGACGAGGACAAGGTTGTCCTGCTCATCGACAAGAGCTGACTCAGCTGGTGAGGGTGGCCACACGGCCACTCCCACTGCCTAGCGGCTCCGACTGTGCACGACGCGCAGCTGTAGCCGCGGCGCCGCACCGACGTGACGAAGCGCACCTAGCCGCTCGCGCATGAGGGCGCAAGTATTCAGGGCCAGGCAATACAGCCACCAAGGAATGCCGAGTGTTCGGATATTCCAGGCCAATGCCGACCATGTGTATAGTGGAGAATTGAACCAGTAGACGTCTCGAATACTGCCCCGCATCGCCCCGCCTCTCCACGTGGTTATGTCGCCCAGATAGGCACCACTAGTTCGGTGCGACATTGGGTGCGAGTGCGCGAAAGCCGATATCCGCGCTTTCCGCCAGTTTTGCACGGATGAAACGGCAGTATCGCCCTACTCGCGCCGCATCGGTTTGCCATCCCGGCTGAGGGGCAGGCCGCGGGGGCATGTCACCGCGTCGCCAATTCGCTCGCCGAGGGCCCGTCAGCAATGCTACCTGGATACACTGGCGGCGTGTCTGAACGCCGGTTTTTGGTGCCGCCAAGTGGAGTTGCTGCGCATGCTCGTTGAATCCGCGTCGAAAGTGATGGCGGACTTCGCGTGCGCGTTCGAAGGGCCGGGCGATGCGCCCAGCCGCAAACTGCTTCCACGCATCCCCGTCTTTTACATCAACCGGTCGGTCGACACCGAGCGCCGCGCCGCGATTACCGGCTACCTGCGGCTTGCGCAACTCCCGGCCGAACGCGTCACCGGCGTCGAGGGGACTGCCGTTCCTTCGCACTTCCGGCCGATGTTCTTCACGGGCGAGCGGCTGCACTCGACACTGCGCCCGGGCGAAGTGGGCTGCTATGCCAGCCACCTCACGGTCATGCAGCTGATCGTCGACCGCGATTTGCCCTATGCGCTCGTACTCGAAGACGATGCCGGCCTGCCTGTCGACTTGCATGCCCGCCTCGCCGATGTGCTGGACAACCTGCCAGCCGACTGGGATTTCGTGCACGTGTCGAGGGACAGCAACCGTGCGATCAAGCCGATTGCCGAGCTCGACGACGGCCGGCGCATCGTTCGCTATTCGCGCGTGCCCGAGGTCACCACCGGCTATCTCGTCAGCCGCGCGGGCGCCCGCAAGTTTCTCCGCCCGATGAAGCGGTACTGGCCGATCGACACCGATTTCCGCCAGCCCTGGCTGTTCGGGCTCGAGATCTACGGCGTCGCGCCAAGCTTGATCAGTGCCGGCGAGTCACTCGGCTCGGTCATTCACGATCTCGGCAATCATTCGCGCCAACGCCGCGGCCTGCCGATCCCCTCGCGCCACTGCTGGACGGGAAACCCATTGCATACGCCGGAGGGCGTCGTCTTCAATTTCCGCAAGTTGGGCCCTTCGACCTGGGCGCGTTGCAATGCTTACAACTCCATGCGCCGCATTGTTGCAGCATTGAAGCTGCGGCCGCTCCTGCGCTGGCTGCAGCTCGAAGGTACGGGTTCGCGCCTTGTGGGCAGCCTCGCCCCCATCCGATTCGACCGACACTAGCGTCTGCCCCGGTTGGCACGGTGGCCGGCAACTACTCTCAGCACAGTGCCGGCATAATGCACGCCAGGCGCCTCGCGCGGGCCGCCCGCGATGCGGCGATTGAGAGGATCGGCACAAACGACTAGACTACCCATGCCTTGAGCAATCGGGCCGAACACGAGGCGCGGAGGCACAGCGATGGAAGAAGACTTTGACAATGGAGCCGCCCTCCAGGTGGCCGCAATAATTGGGGCAAGCGTCTTCTTGCTGGGATTGTTGGGCGCCTTCTCCAAGTTTCTCTAGTCGCAGTACCGTTCATCGATATTGCGGTGCGGTGCGGGCAACGCGCCGGACGGCTTGCGATCTAATCTCCGTTTGGTTGCGCCGCGCGAGGCGGCGTTTTCAGACTTTTCCGCATCAGCGAGCGAGCACGCGCTCGCGCGTCGTGTGCATGTCGCGCACGAAGTTGCGCGCCGATCCCCCGCGAGATAAGGGCCCCAAGCGGCTGACGCGTTAGTCAAATTCGGTATGTAGATAGAGCGTCAAGTGCGTCAGCCGAAGCTTGGCAGATGACAGCTTCAGTCCCACTTGGTATAGTTAAGCTTGCCTGTTGCGCCTCACATGATTGTGGGCCTGTCAGAGCGCCCAGAGTCACCGGTGAGGTGCGACCGCTCGTAGGAGCGATCTGGGAGGCGCGCGCATGGTCGTCGCAAGCCCCGCCGCTAACGCGTCAGTCGATCGGCTGATTGTGGTCCGCACAATTGGTGCTGCGGACCTACGCGACGCTTTGACCAAGGGCTGGGCCGACTTTCAAGCGATGCCGACCTTCGCTTTGTTTCTCGCCATTCTGTACCCGATTATCGGTCTCATTCTATTCAGCTTCGTCTTCAAATCCAATTTGCTGCAGTTGGTCTTCCCGCTCACCGCCGGCTTCAGCCTCATCGGACCTTTTGCGGCTGTCGGCCTGTGTGAGCTGAGCCGCCTTCGCGAGCAGGGATTAGGCGGGGAGGCGATGAAGTTGCACCGCGCCCCGTCGCTGCACTCCATCCTGACACTCGGCATCGTGCTCATGGTGATCTTCTTCATCTGGTTGGGCACAGCGCAGGCCATCTACCATCTTATCTTCGGCAGCGCGGTGCCTGTCTCGATCGCGGACTTCGCCCACCAGGTGTTCACGACGTCTGCCGGCTGGACGCTCATCTTCGTTGGCTGCGGCGTCGGCTTTCTTTTTGCCGTCGCCGTGCTGACCATCAGCGTCGTGTCCTTCCCGATGCTATTGGACAAGCACGTCGATGCAGCGACGGCGGTTTTAACGTCCGTACGAGCTGTCCTTGCGAACCCGATGACGATGGCAATGTGGGGGCTCATCGTCGCCGCCGGTCTGGCGCTCGGCTCCCTGCCGTGCCTCGTCGGCCTCGCAGTCGTTCTTCCGGTGCTCGGTCATTCCACCTGGCATTTGTACCGTAAGGTCGTGGAATGATGGTTGGTGTCTGATCGTCGACCAATTGCGGCGGTCATTCGTTGGTGAATTAGCGTCGATTTTTTGGTTGGCCGAGGAGAATTTTGCCAGGAATGGGTTCGTGAATCGAAAATAGACTCCACTGAACCCATGCCTGGACCCTATGGGTCTAAGGAGGAAGTGGAAATGCCTGTAGCTCTCATCCTGGTCCTGCTGGCCCTGGGCTCAGTGCTGTTTCACGTGATGAGCCCATGGTGGTTCTCCCCCCTTGCCTCAAACTGGGGCTACATGGATTCAACGATCGTCATCACGTTCTGGATCACCGGCGTGGTGTACGTCGTCATTCTTTTGTTCATGGCCTACTGCGTGCTCCGCTTCCGTCACCGCAAAGGTGTAAAGGCGGCCTACAATCCCGAAAACAAGAAGCTGGAATGGGGGCTCACGATCGTCACCGCCGTCGGCGTGGCGGCCATGTTGGCGCCTGGTCTGGTCGTGTGGAACGATTTCATTACGGTTCCGAAAGAAGCGACCACCATCGAGGTCCTTGGTCAGCAGTGGATGTGGAACTACCGCCTGCCTGGGAAAGACGGCGTGCTAGGCACAGCCGATACGAAGACAGTCAGCACTGAGAACCCCCTCGGGCTAATGCCGAATGATCGTCACGGCGACGACGACATCGTCATCGTGGGTGACGCTTTGCACCTGCCGATCGGTAAGCCCGTGAAGCTCTCGCTCCGATCCATCGATGTGCTGCATGACTACTTCGTCCCCCAGTTCCGAGCCAAAATGGACGGTGTGCCGGGAATGACCACCTATTTCTGGTTCATCCCCACCAAAGTCGGCACGTACGAGGCCATGTGCGCCGAGCTGTGCGGCACCGGGCACTACACCATGCGTGGCGCTGTCGTGGTGGAGGAAGAGGCCGCCTATCAGGAATGGCTGAAGAAGCAGCCGACCTTCAAGCAAGTGGCTGACCGCGCCGCGAAGCGACGCGGCCAATCTGATCTAGCCTCGGGAGAGAAGATGCCGGCTTTCACCAAATGAGGAGCCACGACCGTATGCGTTAGCTCGTGGCCAGAGTAGGCGAGGAGTATTTCGATGACCGATATCGCGCCGGGCGCAGTTGACTTCGTTCCACCTGCAGAAGTCGGAGAGGCCGAGCTTTATCATCCGAAGAGCTGGGTGACGAAGTATGTCTTCAGCCAGGACGCGAAGGTCATCGCCATTCAATACTCATTTACCGCCCTCGGCATCGGGCTGGTAGCGCTGGTGTTGTCATGGGTGATGCGGCTGCAATTGGGTTTCCCGCACGTATTCCAGCTGATCGATCCCGCCGACTACTACCAGTTCATCACCATGCACGGCATGATCATGGTGATCTACCTTCTCACCGCACTGTTCCTCGGCGGCTTCGGCAATTACCTGATCCCGTTGATGGTGGGGGCCCGCGATATGGTGTTCCCCTATGTCAATATGCTGAGCTATTGGCTCTACCTGCTCGCCGTGCTCGTGCTGGTCGGCAGCTTCTTCATGCCAGGCGGCCCGACGGGCGCCGGTTGGACGCTGTATCCTCCACAGGCAATTCTCTCCGGCACTCCGGGTTACGAGTGGGGCATCATTTTCATGCTCGTCTCCCTGGCGATATTCATCGTCGGCTTCACCATGGGCGGTTTGAATTATGTGGTGACGGTCTTGCAGGGGCGAACGCGCGGAATGACGCTGATGCGTATGCCCCTCACGATCTGGGGCATCTTCATGGCGACGGTGCTCGCGCTGTTGGCGTTCCCCGCTCTCTTCGTCGGCGCCGTAATGATGCTGCTCGACCGTACGCTGGGTACCAGCTTCTTCATGCCGTCCATCGTCGAAATGGGCGGCCACCTTGAATATGGAGGAGGCAGCCCGATCCTGTTCCAGCACCTCTTCTGGTTCTTTGGCCATCCCGAGGTCTACATCGTAGCCTTGCCGGCCTTCGGGATCGTGTCGGACTTGATCAGCTGTCACGCGCGCAAAAACATCTTCGGCTATCGGATGATGGTCTGGGCGCTGGTAGCCATCGGCGCGCTCAGCTTCGTCGTGTGGGCGCACCACATGTATGTCAGCGGCATGAATCCCTACTTCGGATTCTTCTTCGCCACGACGACTCTCATCATCGCGATCCCTACCGCCATCAAGGTCTACAACTGGATACTAACCCTGTGGCGGGGAGACATTCATCTCACGCCGCCGATGCTGTTCGCCCTCGGCTTCATCGTTACGTTTGTGAACGGAGGGATCACCGGGCTATTCCTCGGCAATGCCGTGGTCGATGTTCCGCTTTCCGACACGATGTTCGTCGTTGCCCACTTCCACATGGTGATGGGCGTGGCGCCGATCTTTGTCATCTTCGGAGCGATCTACCATTGGTATCCGCTGATCACCGGCCGAATGCTCAACGAGACAATGGGCAAGGTGCACTTCTGGGTTTCGTTCCTAGGGGCCTACGCAATCTTTTTCCCCATGCACTATCTCGGGTTCCTCGGCGTGCCGCGGCGGTATTTCGAGATGGGCGACGTGGCAATCTATCCGCCGTCGGCTGCGACCTTGAATGAATTTATCACCGTGGCAGCGTTGACCGTTGGCGCCGCCCAGATCTTGTTCCTCTACAATCTGGTGTGGAGCTACTTCAACGGACAACGCGCCCAGCACAACCCCTGGCACGCCACCTCACTCGAGTGGCAGACGGCCCAGTTGCCGCCAGGGCATGGCAATTTCGGCAAGGAGCTGCCTGTGGTCTATCGCTGGGCCTATGACTACAGCGTGCCGGGTGTCGTCGAGGACTACATCCCGCAGAATCTTCCGCCCAACGAAATAAAGTACGTCGACCAAAAGGCGGGTGTGCACGAAGGAGTCGGCGCGTGAGGTTCTTCGGACACCTGACGGAAAAGCCCTGGCTCCCCGCGCAGGGTCGCATCGACGACCTCCACGATGGGGCCGCCTTCTCGCTGCCCAAAGCGGAATTGGCTCTGCGGATCTTCCTTGCCGTGGTGACGGTGTTGTTCATGCTTCTGACCATCGCGTACGCGGAACGCATGGTCGCTGAGAGCTGGCGGCCGGCACCGCCGCTGCGGCTCTTGTGGCTCAACACTGGGATGCTCGTCCTAGCCAGCGCAGCGTTCCAATGGGCAAAGATCGGGGTGGACCGGGCGGAAAGCTCGCCTCTGTCCCGACCGCGAGAAATGGAGCACGTCAAGTGGGGGCTGATTGCTGCCGGCGTGTTCGGCTCGGCATTCCTCGGCGGGCAGATGGTCGCCTGGTGGCAACTCAACTCAATGCCTTCGTTCGACATCACTCATCCGGCGGTCGCCTTCTTCTGTTTGATCACCGGGCTGCATGCGTTGCACATGCTGGGCGGCCTGGTGGCGTGGGGAGGAACTGCGACCCGGCTGAGCGATGATGTCGATCTAGCTCGGCTGCGCCTGAGCGTAAGGCTGTGCGCGATCTACTGGCACTACTTGCTGGCGGTATGGCTGGTTCTATTTGGCCTGCTGTTCTCGGGGGATGAAAATTTGGGGTTCTTGTTGGCAATTTGCGGGCTCAAATAGATTGGGTGAAAGCTCATGACAGATGTCGCCGTGACAAATACCGGACATTCGTCGCTGCAAGGCGTGCGGAGCATCGCTGCGGATTGGTCGTCTGACCAGAGGGCGTTCAAGAACGTTCCCTGGGGCAAGGCGATGATGTGGATCTTCCTCCTCAGCGACACATTCGTCTTCAGCGTCTTCCTGATCGGCTACATGACGGTGCGAATGTCGACGACGGTGCCGTGGCCCAATCCGAGCGAGGTCTTTGCGCTGGAGATCGGGGGCCAGCACATTCCGCTCATCCTGATAGCGATCATGACCTTCGTTCTGATCAGCTCGAGCGGCACGATGGCCATGGCTGTCAATTGCGGCTACCGGCGCTACCGGCGCGCAACCGCGATTTTGTTGGTGGTTACTGCGCTGCTCGGCGCCACATTCGTCAGCATGCAGGCATTCGAGTGGACCAAGCTGATCAGCGAAGGCGTACGACCCTGGGCTAACCCGTGGGGTGCGCCGCAATTTGGATCGACGTTTTTCATGATCACGGGGTTCCACGGCACCCACGTCACGATCGGCGTTATTTTCCTTCTCATCGTTGCCCGCAAGGTCTGGCGGGGAGACTACGATCGGGGAGCGCCGGGCTTCTTCACGAGCAGGAAGGGCAATTACGAGAGCGTCGAAATCATGGGCCTATATTGGCATTTCGTCGATCTCGTGTGGGTCTTCATCTTCGCACTTTTCTATCTTTGGTAGGAGGGAGCCATGGCACAGGCACAGGCACACGTCGGTTCCGCAGCCCCCACTGTGGACCACGAGGGACAAGAGCATCCGATCAAGCTCTATCTCGTGGTGTGGGGATGGCTGTTCGTGCTCAGCACGTTCTCCTACCTCGTCGACTATTTTCATTTGCAGGGCTATCTCCGATGGTCTCTCATTCTCTTATTCATGATTCTGAAGGCCGGACTGATCGTGGCCATCTTCATGCACATGGCCTGGGAGCGACTGGCGCTAACGTACGCCATTCTGCTTCCGCCAGTTTTGGTGCTGGTGTTCGTGGCGATTATGGTGTTCGAGTCAGAATATGTGCATGCGCTGCGCACGATGGCTTTCGGCGGCCCATAGTGAACTCGGCGACGGATGTTCAGACGCGTTGATGATCGCGTCGCACCTAGACGAAGCGACCGTGCGACATGCCCACCATGCAAAAGAGCATGGGAATTGAGATAAGGGCATTTGCCCGCAAGAACAGCATCGCTGCTCGGGCCGACGCGGATCTCTCTTCTGCAGTGGCGTCTACGATCCCGAGCGCTCTCTCTTGGTTTGGCCAGATGCCGAACCAAACATTGATCCACATGACGATCCCGAGCCACATGCCAATACCCATTGGCATGCTTCGGCCGTCATCAGTCAGCCCCATCGCAAGAGCGTCCCACAGATAGCCGTGGGTCCATGCGAGGAGCAGACCTGTGGCCATGGTCGCCATTGCGCTCCAGCGATACCACCACAGCGCGGCTGGCGCGATTACCTTGCCGATGGCTGCTCTTTGATGATCCGGGATCTTGTCCATATTCGGCAGCTGAACAAAATTGAAATACCAAAGCAGCCCGATCCACATCGTGCCGCTCATGACATGCAGCCAGCGAAGGCAGAGTGTCCACCATGCGCTTTCTAACCCGGCCCCCTCGCCGGGTACGAGACGAATGAGAACACCGAGCAGAATTGCTAGCACAAGGCCGGCTGCGGCAGTGTTGCGCAGACTTGTGAGCATTGCGCCCATGTCGATCTCTTCCGTGATGGAATCGCAGAAGATCCGGTGCAGCCCATTTCGGACAAAGGCCAGACGATGCCTATGATCGAACGGCTGTGCTGAGTAGGTGCATACCAATCATATCCCGCCATCCCTCGCACTGCAGACACAAAGCGTTACGCCGGCGGTGGCAGGAGCAGCATTAGCGCACCGATCGCGACGAGCAGTAGGCCTGGCCAATTGGCTTTGAAACCGAGGAAACGCATGCCGCGATGGCGCGGCTCGAGCGTAGGCGCGTCATCGCCGGGATCAATATGAGGATCGCTCATCCTGCCGCGATAGATGGCGGCTCCGGCCATATACACAATGCCGCAAAGAATGAGCATGGCACCGATCAGAGGGATTGTGAGCATGGTTTCCACCTTGCCAGAGAACGGCGAGGCGAGGAATGACGGGCCTAGTGCGGCGCGTGGCCGGCCAGTCAGCGCCCCACTACCTTGCGATAGAGATGCCACGTCGAATGGCCGAGCACCGGAAAAACGATGGCGAGGCCGAAGAAGAGGGGTAAGGCCCCGAGGATGAGAGCACCCGCAACAAAGAGGCCCCATATCGCCATCGTCGTCGGATTTTCGAGCACGGCGCGAACCGACGTCCGCACGGCTGTCGCGGCACTAACATTGCGATCGACGAGCATCGGGAAGGACACCACGCCGGTTACCAGAACTACGAGCGCAAAAAGGAAGCCCACGCCGTTGCCCACGATGATCAGCTGCCTGCCGGCCGGCGTCGTCAGTACCTGCGTGACGAACTCCCCGACGGAGTTTGGCACGGCGCCTCCGAAAATCCGGTCGTAAATGAGTTGGGCGGCGAACATCCAAGCGAAGAAGATTGCCATGTATGCCAGGCCCAACCGCGTGATGGCGCCGATCGACGGAGACCGAAGAACGTCGAGAGCGTGCCACGCCGAGGAGTCGAGACCCTGTTCACGGCGGCGGCTCAGCTCATAAAGGCCGACGGCTGCCAACGGTCCGACCAGGGAGAATCCGGCAATGAGCGGGAAGACCAGCGGCAGGATATCGTATCCAAACGAGAGCCTGAACAGAATGACACCGACAACGGGATAGATTAGGAGAAGGAAGACCGCGTGGCTGGGAATCGCCTTGAAATCTTCGATGCCCTTATGCAGCGCATCTCTCAAGTCCGCCAACCCGATCACGTTAATTGCCGGCTCGCCGGGCCTCCATATTGCAGAGGCAGGCCATCGCAAGTCGACGCCCGGCTGGTTGTGCGCCTCGACGCGTGTCTGCGCCGCTATCGTCTCGAGGGCTTCGGCAGCAGCGCGCTGCCGCTCTTCCGGCAACCCCTCGATCTTGGCGACGGCTTGTTCGAGGACCCTCATCATGACAACGCTCCCGTTTCCGGTCACGTGATGACGCAGCTCGAAGTCTAGATGTCGCTTCCATCCCACATAGCGTTGCCCGAGTAGAGCCGCGGGTCTTCAATTCGGGGCAACGTCCAGAGACGCGCCATCAAGCCGAAAGCGACTTGCCAAGTATAACAGAAACACAGCGCGGCCGCTCGCCTACGCTGCAACTCTCAAGAGGATATTCGGCGGGAGAATTGACGCGCAGACGTCGAGTGGATCACACACATCGTTCAGAGAGGCGTGCGCATCGTCGAAGCGGCCCTTCCACGTACCCGCGATGATACTTTGTAGCCGAGCACAATGCTCGTTCTGTCCCGGCGATTTAATCTTCATGGAGCGGAGGAGGCGTTTGTTCCGCGTCCTTAGGTTCGCCTTGCACTTCGGCCAGGGCGATTGCGGGGAGCCGTTCGGGATCGCGCTCACCGTTGTTCACCGCCGCCATGATGCGGGTGGCGAGCTGAAGCTGCAGGGCTTGGCTCGGTTCAAACAGAAGCCGGTCGTAGGCCGCGTCGAAAGCGGCCGACATCAATTCCATGAGCTCGGGTGGGTACGCGTCCTTCGCCATAGGTCTCCGGATACAAGTGGTTCTCGGAGAAATCCATCGCGTGGGTGGCGGAGCCTTAATCTGAAGGGGGATCATTCTTTCCCCGCTTAGAGAACACAACGACGCGAGATTACGACCCTGCAGATGAACGCAAGCTCCGCGGCCAACAGTGGCCGCTCGCCTCGACCATATGGCCCCGAACTGGCAAAGGGATTTGTCCTCCGCTCCGGGCATACTCCCGCGGCCTCTATACCGTTATCTGTGGATAGAAGCCCCGCACTGCTTACCCAGATTGTGTCAACAGTGGTATCGCGGATCAACGCTTGATCCAAGAGGCCTCGCCATGCCGGCCAGTTATGTGGCTGCCCTCAAAGCTGCAGCAACGCCAATGCTCCTTGGACTTGCACGAGCGCCATTTCGTGCGAACGAAACAAGCTACGCGGCGGAAAGCTTAGCAGAAGTTGTCTACCGTAAAACACGGGCGTTGGACCGCAGATCTATCCCAAATATGCCGGGGGCTGAGCGAACGCTGCTTGCGGCATCACTTGCAGCCGCTAGATGCGCCGCGCGTCCGCTTCGCGTTATCGATTTGGGTGGGGCTTGCGGCGTCCACTACGCTGTCGCGCAACTGCTGAAATTTCCCCTTCGTTGGGCAGTGGTCGAATCGCCGGCGATGGCTACTCGCGCTGCTGATCTTGCCAGCGACGAGTTGAACTTTTTCTCCGATATACGAACTGCCAACGATTGGCTGGGTGGTGTCGATCTCCTATTCTCATCGGGTACGCTCCAATACATGAGCAAGCCAATAGAAGCGCTTTCGCTCACGCTGTCCTTATCGCCTCCCGTTGTCGTTTGGACGCGAATGGCCCTCGTGGAGGATGGTCGGTCTGTGACTAAGACGCAGAAATCGTGGCTTTCTGAAAACGGTCATGGCTCAATGCCGCCCGGACTGAAGGATGGGATGGTTAGTTATCCAATCACCAAACTCCCGCGTTCCGATTTCTTGCGAGCCCACGCGGACTACGAACTACTCGTGGAATTCGGTGCTCCGTCCGCGGGATTCATATTTGTGCGCCGTGATAACTGACATGCTCCCCGTAAAACTGGATAGGTGCGGCGCATACTGATTCCGCGGGGAAACAGAACGACTCCGCAATATCCGCTAATGGCGCTTATCGGGCGCGCCGACTTTGCGCGAGAGCCAGGGTGCCTCTTCAACGAGGCTGGGGTTCCAGTGGAAGATCGCGACGGCGATCTAATTGTGCGCGGCGTCAGGCTCATATGATGGTCGGATTGGCGAGCCATGTAACGGGCTTCAAGTCCACTCACGTTCCGCGCCCCCTTAGCTGCGGAACGTGCATCAAACATAACGGACTGTTTTATTTGGCGATCCCGGCAGGATTTGAACCTGCGACCCTCTGCTTAGAAGGCAGATGCTCTATCCAACTGAGCTACGGGATCTCTCGCCGGCCACCTATATCATAGGTGCGCCACGGTTTGGTGAGTGCCGTGGATAGGCCGCGCGCCGCCGCCAGGCAAGACATTGGGTGCGCTGCGGACGTCCGTTTCACTGTTGTTAACGGGCGGTTCTTGAAACGGTCATGGTTCGCTGGCACACACCCGCTAAGCATTGGAAGCCAGAAAGATTTGATCATGCAGGTTAGACGGTCCGCCTCAGTCCACGTCTGCGCGCTGAGGCATATCCCGGAGGTCCTGAACAACAGCGGCGCGCGCCACCTGATCAGCGCTATCAACGCCGAGCTAGCACCCGCAACACCGACCGGCCTGATGCCCGAGCGGCATTTGCGACTCGACATGCACGACATCCAGGATGTTCGCGATGGCGCCACGGCCCCGGCCGAGGAGCACGTCGGCCAGCTCATCGACTTCGTCCAAAGTTGGGATCGCGAAGCCCCGTTGCTGATCCACTGCTATGCGGGCCTGAGCCGCTCGACGGCCGCCGCGTTCATCGCCCTGTGCGCACTCAACCCGAATGCGCCAGAGCGGGCGATCGCCCTGGCCCTGCGGCGTGCCTCCGACACGGCGGTGCCGAACCGGCGCTTCGTGGCGCTCGCCGATGCTTTCCTGAAGCGCGAGGGGCGGATGTTGGCGGCGCTCGACGGCATGGGCGCCAATCGCATCGCCGCCGAATGCGTGCCCTTCTTCGTCGACGGGCGCCACGCGCCGCTCAGCACGGACCGCGCCGCCTAGTCGACTTCCATAGACCCATCACGGTCCATCTTGGGCGGGGTGCCCAGCGCCCCGCCCTATTTTCATGCGCCGCTTCCGTCCGGACCAATGGCCGCGGCCCCCAGACGGGGATGTCACGCATGCACGTTGATCGTGACGGCAAACCCATGCCAATAAAGGGAATAAGAGCGGCGGCGCCAGGCGCCAGCCGCCATGTAAAGGGATTTGGGGGAAGGGAAACGTACCAATGGCCAGCACTGCAAGCCTGGAGGACGCCGGCGCGCCGCTCTTCTCCAGAGAGCGCATCATCGCCAAACCGGGCTTCAATCGCTGGCTCGTTCCGCCTGCCGCCCTCTGCATCCATCTGTGCATCGGCATGGCCTACGGCTTCTCGGTGTTCTGGAAGCCGCTGCAGGCGGCGCTGCTGGGCGCCGACGGCAAGCCGCTGCCCGAGTGCTCGCAGGGCGCCGTCACCTTTGCCGAGAAATCGCTCGGCACGCTCACCGCCCTTACGGCCACCGACTGCAATTGGAGCCAGTTCGACCTCGGCTGGATGTACACGTTCTTCTTCGTGCTGCTCGGCGTCTCGGCCGCCACCTGGGGCGGCTGGCTTGAGCGCGTCGGTCCGCGCAAGGCGGCGTTCGTCTCGGCGTTGTGTTGGTGTGGCGGCCTGCTGCTCGCCGCCGTCGGCGTTTACATCCACCAGCTATGGCTGATGTGGATCGGCGCCGGTGTCATCGGCGGCATCGGTCTCGGGCTCGGCTACATCTCGCCCGTCTCCACCCTCATCAAATGGTTTCCCGACCGCCGTGGCATGGCGACCGGTATGGCCATCATGGGGTTCGGCGGCGGCGCTATGATCGGTTCGCCGCTCGCCACCATCCTGATGAACGGCTTCAAGGACGGGGCTTATTCGGCCGGTGGGTTCACACTGCCGTGGGCCGGCTTCCGCACCGCGACCGACGTCGGCGTGTGGCAAACGTTCGTCGCCCTCGCCGGCATCTATTTCATATTCATGATGGTCGGCGTGTTTGGCTACCGCCTGCCGCCGGCCGGCTGGAAGCCGCAAGGCTGGACGCCACCGGTCAATGGAAACCGGATGATCACCTCCAACAACGTGCACCTCAAGGATGCACACAAGACGCCGCAGTTCTGGTTGCTGTGGATCATTCTATGCATGAACGTGTCGGCCGGTATCGGCATTATCGGCGCCGCCTCGCCCATGTTGCAGGAGACGTTCGCCGGCGCGCTCGTCGACAATCCGGCGCTCGGCTACCTCGATCTAAAGAAGGACATTGCACTCGCCGCCGCTGCCGCCAGCGTCGGCGCCGGCTTCGTCGGGCTCATCTCGCTGTTCAACATCTTCGGCCGCATCGGTTGGGCGTCGTCTTCCGACCGGCTCGGGCGCAAGCAGACCTACTTCATCTTTTTCGTGCTCGGCGCCGCCATGTACGTGCTCGCTTCCTTTGCGGCAGATTGGAAGATCCTCGCCCTGTTCGTCGCCTGCTTCTGCGTCATCGCCTCGATGTACGGCGGCGGCTTCGCGACTATCCCTGCCTACCTCGCCGACATGTTTGGCACGCAGTTCGTCGGTGCCATTCACGGACGCCTGCTGACGGCTTGGTCGACGGCCGGCATCGTCGGCCCGGTGATCGTCAACTACATGCACGACACGCGCCAGGCCGAGGGCATCGCGCCCGACCAGATCTACGGGCCGATCTTCTACATTCTCGCTGGTCTCTTGGTCGTAGGCTTCATCGCCAATCTGCTCGTGCGCCCGGTCAATCCGAAGTGGCATATGAGCGAAGGCGACCTCGCGGCCGAGCACGCCAAGCACGTCCCGACGAGCAGCAATGCTGCGACGTCGTCAGACGGTGGCATCGGCATGGGTGGCGTCGACTTCAAATCGACGCTGTTCTGGCTGTTCGTCGGCATCCCGCTGGCGTGGGGGATCTGGAACACAGTCGAGAAGGCGCTGGTGCTCTTCCACTAGCCAAAAGCCCCGGGGCGGAAGCTGTTCTGTCCGCCCAGTAGGATCCGCGGCGAATGACCGGCAGTCTGGCCTAGTGGGTCCAGCGCCCGATGCGACCGTACTTGAAATTGTCGGCGTAGGATTTGCGGATCATCTTGCGCGGCGATGGCTCGAGCAGCTGGTAGGCGATGCCCTCGCGCTCGGCGTAGGCGATCGCCTCCTCCTTGGAATCGAATGCGAGCTGCACCTCCGCACTCATGTCGCGCGTCGCGGTCCAACCCATCAGCGGCTCGATCTCGCGCGGGCTTGCAGGGGCGAACTCGAGCACCCACTCCTTGGTGCGCCCTTCGCCCGACTGCATCGCCGTTCTCGCCGGCTTAAAGATACGCGCAACCATCGGCCCCTCGCTGTGAGTGACGTCACGTCATTGGTCGGGGCGGCGGGATTCGAACTCGCGACCCCTTGCTCCCAAAGCAAGTGCTCTACCAGGCTGAGCTACGCCCCGACGCGTGACGTCCGATGCCTTCTACGCGATGCCGCCCGGGGAGTAAACGCGGCGTATCCAGCGCGGCGCCGGACCGCAGGATCAACGGGCTGGTGCCTAGGTCCGACTACTTGGCCGAGGCTGGTTCCGAAGCCTTGAAAAGTGGGTGACGGACGCGGTCACCCGCCTTGATGCCAAGCCGCTCGGACGTGCCGCCGGGAAGCTCCAGCACCGCCGAGACGGGACCATCGGAATTGATGACGCGATCGGACATCGGCTCGGCGCGCGTCTCGATCCGATGGATGACGCCATCGGGGCGAATGAACAGCATATCGAGCGGAATGTAGGTGTTGTGCATCCACATGCTGAGCTCGCTCGCATCGCCATAGGGGAACAGCATCCCCTGGTTGTCGGCGAGATCGGTGCGAAACATCAGGCCCATCGCCTTCTCCTTCGGATCCTCGGCGATCTCGATGTCGATGGCGGCCTCCGGCCCGCTCGCAGGGACGAGCCACAGCGTTTCGCTGCGCATCTTGGCGCCGGCGGGCGGCGCCAGCGACAACATTACCGCGGCGGCAAACAGGGCCGCCCATTGGGCAGCCCTGCTCTGAATTCTCGAATGAGCCATCACACCTATCAGTGCGTTGGCGGCAGTCCGGGTTGCCCGTCGGGCCGGAGTTCGGCGGCCATACAGCCCTTACAGCCGTGGCCCCAGCGAACCATAACCATTTGACCGGGACGTAGCTCCGTGAACCCGAAACGCCGCAGCGTCTCCATGTGCACGAATACGTCAGGCGTTCCCTCACCCCGCGTCAAGAAGCCGAAACCCCGCACCCGGTTGAACCACTTGACCATGGCCCGCTCCCAGTCGCTTTCCGGCGTGACAATGACGTGCGTCCGCTGCGGGAGCTGCGATGGGTGGATGGCAGTGCTCTCGTCCATGCTGAGGATGCGGAAAGCCTGCATGCCCTTCGGGCGGCGCAGGACCTCGGCGTGAACTCGTGCTCCTTCGTAGGCTGTCTGGTAGCCTCCTGCCCGCAGGCAGGTGACGTGGAGCAGGATGTCGGCGAGCCCGTTATCGGGAACTATGAAGCCGTAACCCTTTGATGCATCGAACCATTTAATTGATCCGACGACCTCGAAGACCTCGATCCCGGCTTCCTCGGCCTGGACACGAGTAAGCTCGGTCGGCTGGTCGAAAGAAGGAAAATCGGGACGCTTAGAATCCCCCATTGGTGGTACCCCGCTACTTGCTCAACGTTAGCTTTTTCTGCCCCGGAACGGCGACGGATCATGGAAGAGCCCTCTTCATGTCCGACGTCGTCTCGAAGCGGTCCCGAGAATACCATCTGTTAACCAAGCCGCCAGGGGCATATTTTCTCCGATGTTGCCGAGGCCGGAATGTCACGCAGATGTCCACATTAAATGAGCCAACATAACCGTCTGGCACACCACATCTTTTTGCCAATCCATTTCATCCCCACATTTTCATCTGGAACAGCTCGGGCACACGTCCTGCGATAATTGGGTGACGGGAATTGACCGCCCCAAACGCTCGAATTGCTGGCACACTGATTCGTCGTCAGAACCCCGAAAACCGCCCCTTCGGCTCCGACTCTCTGGCGCTGCCCTCGACGGTGGCGAACCAGGGTTAGGAGTTGCTAGAGGGCGCCCCTTCATCCCCTGCGTGTCCCTTCGGTCTCCGGCCAACAGCACGCCGTTCCAACAAGCCGCTACCTGGGAAAAATTTTCTGCGCGGGCGACCAAGCGGAATGCGATCCTATTTTTATTTGCCCGGGAGGCTTTAAGTAGAATTCGATTTCCCTTATTTTTGGGGTCCCAGCGAAGGGATCACGATGCCGACGAAGACTTCGACCGGGGGCGGCGCCAAGATGGCGCGGGCCGCCCGGACATCCTCGCGCACATCCAACTCTGTGCCGGCGTCCGACCCGGTTGCCGAGGCGCTGGCGCTTGACCGGCGCCTCGCCTCCATCGACAGCCTCGAGGACCGGCTCCTCGAAATTGTCCGCTCCGTGCCCGGCCGTGTCACCTTTTCGACCAGCCTTGGCATCGAGGACCAGGCCGTACTGAACGCCATTGCTGCCAGCCGGGCGAAGATCGACGTCTTCACCCTCGACACCGGCCGGCACTTCCCCGAGACGCTCGACACCTTGGAGGCCAGTCAGAACCGCTATGGCATCGACATCCGCGTCATGTTCCCTGACGCGCGCGAGGTCGAGGAGCTCGTGGCGCGCGACGGCATCTACGGCTTCCGGCTCGCCGTAGAGAACCGCAAGGCTTGCTGCGACGTGCGCAAGGTACGTCCACTGAAACGTGCGCTCGAAGGCGCCAAGGGGTGGGTCACGGGCCTGCGCCGCGAGCAATCGGTGGGCCGCGCGCACGTCCCGTTCGCATCCTGGGATGCGGAGGACGCGCTCTTCAAGTTCAACCCGATGGCCGACTGGAGTCTCGAGAAGCTCGAGGCCTACGTCGCCGAGCACAATGTCCCCGTCAATCCACTGCACGCCCGCGGCTTCCCCTCCATCGGCTGCCAGCCGTGCACGCGCGCCATCAAGCCCGGCGAGGATATCCGCGCCGGCCGCTGGTGGTGGGAGAACGAGGACGGTAAGGAATGCGGCCTGCACAACAGGCCCCGCCAGAAGGAAGTAGCTGCATGAGCGCGCCGCTCTCGCACCTCGACATGCTCGAGGCGGAGTCGATCTACATTTTCCGCGAGGCTGCCGCGCAGTTCCGCAAGCCGGTGCTGATGTATTCGATCGGCAAGGACTCGACCGTCCTCCTGCATCTAGCGCGCAAGGCATTCTGGCCGCAGAAGCCGCCGTTCCCGCTGCTCCACATCGACACGACGTGGAAGTTCAAGGACATGATCGCCTTCCGCGACAAGACGGTGCGCGACTTCGGCCTGGATCTCATCGTGCACACGAACGAGGAAGGCCTGAAGAAGGGCATCAATCCCTACGACTATTCCCCTTCCGTTTACACCGACGTGATGAAGACGCAGCCGTTGAAGCAGGCGCTCGACAAGCACGGCTTCGATGCCGCGTTCGGCGGCGCACGTCGTGACGAGGAGAGCTCGCGCGCCAAGGAGCGCGTCTTCTCGTTTCGCGCCGCCGGCCATCGCTGGGATCCACGCCGCCAAAGACCGGAAATGTGGAACCTGCTCAATGGTCGCCTCGGCGCCGGCGAGACCGTGCGCGTGTTCCCGCTGTCGAATTGGACCGAGCGCGACGTGTGGCGCTACATCGCCCGCGAGAAGCTCGACGTTGTGCCGCTCTACTTTGCCGCCAAGCGCCCCACCATCGTGCGCAATGGCCAGCTCCTCGTTGTCGACGACGATCGCCTGCCGCTGCAGCCGGGCGAGGTGCCGCAGATGAAGAGCGTACGCTTCCGCACGCTCGGCTGCTGGCCGCTCACCGCCGCGGTGCCTTCCACCGCCGCCGACCTCGACAGCGTCGTCGAGGAGACGCTCGGCGCACGCACCTCGGAGCGGCAGGGCCGCCTCATCGACCATGACCAGACGGGCGCCATGGAGCGCAAGAAGCAGGAAGGCTACTTCTGATGACGGCGCTCACCGCTATTCGGCGCGAGGATCTGGCGCCTGCCTTCAACCAGGACCTCAACGGCATCCTGCACCTCTTGACGTGCGGATCGGTCGACGACGGCAAGTCGACACTGATCGGCCGTCTGCTGTGGGATGCTTCCGACCTCTATGACGACCAGCGCGAGACCATCAACCGCTCGTCGAACGCGGCGACGGGCGGTGCGCATCCCGACTTCTCGCTCCTGCTCGACGGCCTGGTCGCCGAGCGTGAGCAGGGCATCACCATCGACATCGCCTGGCGCTACTTCGATACGGCGACGCGCCGCTTTGTCGTCATCGACAGCCCAGGTCACGAGCAGTACACGCGCAACATGGCGTCGGGCGCCTCGCACGCCGACGTCGCCATCATGCTGGTCGATGCGCGCCACGGCGTGAAGCGCCAGACGCGCCGCCACGCCGCCATCCTCGACATCGTCGGCGTGAAGCGTGTCGTCCTCGCCGTCAACAAGATGGACCTCGCCGACTGGTCGCAGGACAAGTTTCGCGCCATCGAGGCCGACTTCCGCGAGCTGACACTGCGCTTCGGCTTTCGCGAGGCGATCGCTATTCCCGTTTCCGCGGTCGGCGGCGACAACGTCGCCCGCAGGTCCGAGCACATGCCCTGGTACACGGGCCCGCATCTGCTCGAGCACCTGGAGCGCATCCCGCCGCGCGACATCACCCCGCGCGGCTCCTTCCGCTTGCCGGTGCAGACGGTACTGCGCGACGGCCTCGATTTCCGCGGCCTCGCCGGAACCGTCGCGTCTGGCTGCATCAGCGTCGGCGACCGTGTCACCGACGCCTTGAGCGGGCAGAGCGCGCACGTGCTGCGCATTGCCACCATGGATCGCGACCTGGAGATCGCCAAGCAGGGCCAGGCCGTCGCCCTGCAGCTCGACACCGACATCGACGTCGCGCGTGGCGCCATCCTGTCGGCTGCCGACGCGCCGCCGACCGTCGCCGCGCATCTCGAAGCGCGCGCCGTCTGGCTATGGGAAACGCCGTTCGACCCCAACGCGGGTTACTTCCTGCGCACGGCGACCGACCTCGCGCCGATCTCTACGTTGAGCATCACGTCGCTCCTCGATCTCGAGACGCTGGCGGTGCAGCCCGCCGACAAGGCGAGCGTCAACGACATCGCCAACATCTGGATCACGCTTGGACGCCCGGTCGCGGTCGACACCTTCGTCGACAACCAAGGTACAGGCGCCTTCCTCATTATCGATGCAGTGACGGGCGCCTCGGTGGCCGGTGGCGTCATCACCACGGCCAGGGCCGGAGCTGTCGACGATGCCTCGGCCTTCAGGCTCACGCGCGAGCTTCTGTCGCGCGGGCTATGCCGCGATCTCGCCGACAGCGATGAGGATCGCCGCGAGTTCCAGCGGCGCGCCAGCGAGGCGGCGCTCTTGCTGCATGCGGCCGGTATCCAAGTGAAGATCGAGCTCTAACGGATCGTCACGGCAGGGGGGACCTGCGCCTGAGGCGTCCGCAATTGCGGACATGCGTGTGCAGAAAAGAGCGAGTGTGAGCCAGGGCATGTGGGAAGACTTGTTGTTGTTCGTGGCGGTCGGCTTCGCCGCGCAAATGGTCGATGGCGCCATCGGCATGGCGTACGGCGTCATCTCCTCGTCTGTCATGCTCAGTCTCGGCGTGCCTCCCGCGACGACCAGCGCTTGCGTACACGCGGCGGAAACCTTCACGACGGCGGTATCCGGCGCCTCGCACTGGAAATTCGGCAACGTCGATCGCAAGCTCTTGCTGCGTCTGGCGTTGCCGGGGGCTATCGGCGGTGCCATCGGCGCCTACCTGCTGACCAACCTCGACGGCGACATGATCAAGCCGTTCATCAGCGGCTATCTGCTTCTCATCGGCCTTTTCATTGTCTGGAAGGCGCTGACCAAGCGCGTCTCGGAGGGTGCTGAGCCGGCAACTGTGGCACCGCTCGGCTTCATCGGAGGTTTGCTGGATTCGATCGGCGGTGGCGGCTGGGGACCGATCGTCACCTCGAGCCTGATCGGCCAGGGCGCGACGCCGCGCTACGCCATCGGCTCGGTCAGTCTCGCCGAGTTCTTCGTCACGCTAACCATCTCGGCGACGTTCGTTGCCACCATCGGTCTCGAGCTGTGGCCGATCATCACCGGCCTGATCATCGGCGGGGTCATCGCCGCACCGTTCGCTGCTTATGCGACCAAAGTGCTCCCCGACAAGGTGCTGATGATCCTCGTCGGCTGCGTGGTGGCCATTCTCAGCCTGCGCACCATCGTCCAGGCCCTGACCTGAGCCTTAATGGCCTCACCGTCGCGGTGCCGCTTCTGCGGTTGATCGATCCAAGATAACGGATATGGTCGCCCGCGAGAGGCGCCCAAGAAACGTTCACGAGCCTGGCTTTATGGAATTTCTGCACTCGGGCGCCTGGCCCATCATTGTCTTTGGCGGCTTTGCCGTCGGCTTCCTCGTCGGCCTCACCGGCGTCGGCGCCGGATCGCTGATGACGCCGTTCCTGATCTCCGGCATCGGCATCTCGCCCGTGCTCGCGGTCGGCACCGATCTCCTGTTCGCGTCCATCACCAAGGCGAGCGCCGCGTGGCGGCACCACTCGCTCGGCAACGTCAACTGGTCGATCGTGCGCTGGCTGGCGATGGGCAGCTTACCCGGCGCCGTTGTGGTGTTGGGTTGGATCTATCTCGCCCAGCCCGATCTTCACGTGCTGGCAGCGATCATCCGCCAGGTGCTGGCTTTCGCGCTCGTGGTGAGCGCTCTCTGCGTCGCCGCCTACCCGCTGTTGAGGCGCCTCGCCGCCAGCGCCATTGACGCCGGCGAGCCGACACACGTGCGGCAGGGTCCAACGCTCATCTTGGGACTTGTCCTCGGCGTGCTGGTTGCGCTCACTTCGGTCGGCGCAGGCGCCATCGGCGTCGTGGCGCTGACGATGCTCTATCATTCTCTGTCGGCGCGCCGCCTCGTCGGCACCGACATCGTCCACGCCATCCCCCTCACCTTCCTCGCCGGCGCCAGCCACTTCGGCATGGGCAACGTCGACTTGAAGATCTTGGGGTTCCTGCTGCTCGGGTCGGTGCCTGGTATCGCGCTCGGCTCGCGCATCACCGGCCTCGTGCCGGATTGGGTGCTTCGCATCACGCTGGCGCTGGTGCTGTTCTGGGCGGCCTACTCGCTGCTCAACCCCATGCGCCACTGACGACAGCAGCGCACGCCTGTCTCAGCTCACGGCTTTGAGCGGCGCCAAGTCGGCATGGAAGCGGTTGCCCGCAGTCGTCGCCTTCACGTAGCCGGCGCGGATGGCGAAGTCGCCGAAGTGCTCGCCCTCCTCCCGCTCCTTGGCGTAGTGCGCGAACATCGGCTCGAGCAGCCGCACGATACGCGCCTTATCGACATCCTCGGCGTAGAGCTTGTTCAGCCGGTCGCCGTTGAACGCCGCCCCAAGGTAGAGGTTGTAGAGCCCGGGGTTGCGGCCAACGAGACCGATCTCGGCGAGGTACGGCCGGGCGCAGCCATTCGGGCAGCCCGTCATGCGGATGACGATCTCGTCGTCTTTCAGGCCGGCCTTGTCGAGCGACTCTTCCAGTGCAGTCAGCAGCTCAGGCATGAAGCGCTCGCTCTCCGCCAGCGCCAGGCCGCACGTCGGCAGCGCCACGCAGGCCATGGAGTTGCGGCGCAGGCCGCTCAAGCCGGTGCCGATGGCGATGCCGTGCTCCTTGAGAAGCGCCTCGATCTTCGACTTCGCCTTGGCGGTGACGTTGGTGATGATGAGGTTCTGATTGGCGGTGACGACGAAACCGCCGGGATGCATCTCGGCGATCTCGCGCAGCGCCGTGCGCAACGTCCAGCCGGGCATATCCTTGATGCGGCCGCTCTCGATGAACAGCGTGAGGTGCCACTTCTTGTCGGCGCCCTGCTCCCAACCGATGACGTCGCCGGTCGACTTGAATTCGAAGGGGCGCGGCTCGCCGAGCTTGTAGCCCAGACGCTTCTCGACCTCGGCGCGGAAGTTGCCGAGTCCGTGATCCTCGATCGTGTACTTGAGCCGGGCGCGTTTTCGGCTGTGGCGATTGCCCCAGTCGCGCTGCACGGTGACGACCTTCTCGGCGACGTCGACCGCCTGCTCTGGCGTGCAGAAGCCCATCACATCGGCGGCGCGCGGGAAGGTGTCGATCTCGCCATGCGTCATGCCCATGCCGCCACCGACGGTGACGTTCCAGCCGGCGATCTTGCCCTTCTCGTCGGTGATGGCGATGTAGCCCAAGTCGTGGGCGTAAATGTCGATGTCGTTCGACGGCGGCACGGCGATGACGATCTTGAACTTGCGGGGCAGGTAGTGGACGCCGTAGATCGGCTCCTCGTCGTTCTTGGCCGGTCCGCTCTCGTCGATCACCTGCTTACCGTCGAGCCAGATCTCGTGATAGGCGCCGGTCTTCGGCAAAAGATGCTCGCTGATCTTGACCGCGAGGTCGTGCGCGGCGGCATGCGCCTTCGACAGGTACGGGTTCGACGCGGCGAGCACGTTGCGATTGACGTCGCCGCAGGCGGCGAGCGTGTCTAGCGCCGCGGCGTTGATCGCCTGCATGGTGCGCTTCATGTTCGACTTGATCACGCCGTGGAACTGGAACGTCTGGCGCGTGGTGAGCCGCAGCGTGTGATTGGCGTAGGTGCCGGCGATGGCGTCGAGCTGCAGCCACTGCTTCGATGTCGTGACGCCGCCGGGCAGGCGGACGCGGATCATGAAGCTGTAGGCCTTCTCCAGCTTCTTCTTGGCGCGCTCGCCGCGCACGTCGCGGTCGTCCTGCAGGTAGGTGCCGTGGAACTTGGTGAGCTGGCTGTCATCCTCGGAGATGGCGCCGGTGGCGACGTCCGCCAGGCCCTCGGCAATGGTGCCGCGGAGCTGCCGGCTGCCTTCCTTGATGAATTCGTTCTTGCTGCGCTTGTCGTCGGTCATTGTCGTTCGTCCTGTGGCGAGGCCTTAAGGCCCGCGCATCAATACACGTCGCGCTGGTAGCGGCCGGCCTTGGCCAACTCTTTCAGCTTGGCGCGGCCGGCCTCGTCGTCGCCACGCGCGGCTTCGGCGAGGACGCGCGCCAGCATCACATCGACGTCGCGCGCCATGCCTTTCTCATCGCCGCACACGTAAATGTGGGCGCCGTCATCGACCCACTTGAGCAGGTCGTTGCGCGCTTCCCACAGACGCTGCTGCACGTAGATCTTCTCCGGCTGGTCGCGCGAGAAGGCCACGTCGATGCGCGACAGCGCGCCTTCCGCCAGGTGCTCCTGCCATTCCGTCTGGTAGAGGAAGTCATTGGTGTAGTTGCGCTCGCCGAACACGAGCCAGCTCTTGCCGCCGGCGCCGGTCTCGACGCGCTCCTCGATGAAGGCGCGGTAGGGCGCCACGCCCGTGCCCGCGCCGATCATGATGATCGGGCGGTTGCCGTCCTCCGGCAGACGGAAATGGCGGTTGGGCTTGACGTACACGCGCACCGGATCACCCACCTTACGCCGGTCGGCGAAGTAGGTGGAGGCGACGCCGCCTCGCGTCTTGCCGTGCGACGCCCAGCGCACCGCGCCGACCAAGAGATGGGCTTCACCGGGATGCGCCCTGGGGCTCGATGCGACCGAATAGAGCCGGCCCGGAAGCGGCCGCAGAAGCGAAAAGAGCTGCTCGGGCGTCAGCTTCTCCGCATAGGTCTCGAAGAGATCGACAAGCTGCCGGTCCTCGGAGAATTCGGTGAACGCCTTCTGCTCGGCGAGCGCCTTCACGTCGGTGCGCTGCGTGAGCTTGCCGTAGTTCTCGACCAGCGCGCGCGACAGCGTGGTGACGTCGTAGCGCTCGCGCAGCTTTTGCACGACGCTGCCGTCGGCACCGAGGCCGACCGCTTCCGCAAGTGCCAGCGCGAGGTTCGGGTCGTTCTCCGGCACGATGCCGATCGCGTCGCCGGGAAGATACGAGAAGCCCGGCGCGTCCGCGGCGATTTCCACGTGCCAAGTCTCGCGCGTCGAGCCCGTGCCGTTGAGATTGACGAGAGCGGAGATTTCGCCGGTCAGCGGGCTCTCGGCGGTGAACTGCGGCTCGTCGTCGTCGGCGAACTGAGCGCCGCCTTTGAAGTCGACGTGCACGACGGTAGCGGTGCCGGTGGCGTCAGCGGGCGCGAGCTCGGTCAGCGCCTTCTCGGTCCACTCCGCCGCCTGTTTGGCATAGTCGAGATCGAGGTCGACGCGGTCGAAGGCGCGCGTTCCGCCCAGCGCTTCGAGCCGCTGGTCGATCGCCTTGCCGGTGGCGCAGAACTGGGCGTAGGCCGTGTCGCCGAGCGCCAGGACGGCAAAGCGCACGCCCTCGATGCGCGGTGCAGCATCGCTCATAAGCGAGGTGTAGAAGTCGACCGCGCGGCTCGGCGGGTCACCCTCGCCCCAGGTCGAGGCGAACACGATGATGTTCTTGGCCTTGGACAAAACCGCGAAGTCGGCGTCGGCGAAATCGACGATCTTGGCGTCGAGGCCGTGCTTCTGCGCGAGCTTCTTGGTGCGCATGGCGAGCGCTTCGGCGTTGCCGCTCTCGCTGGCATAAAGGACGGTCAGCGCCTGGCGCGGTTTGGCTGGGGCGGCGGGCTGCGGCTGCACGGCGCCACCTGCCTGGGCAGCCTCGAAGCCGGCGAAGAACCCGGCGAGCCAAGCGCGTTGCTGCGGCGTCGTGCGGGCGACGACGCTGTTCAGGGCATCAATGTCTTCCGGCGTGAACGGTGCGTTCTTCGGAAGCAACGGCTGGGCGGTCACAAACGCCTCCTCGAAATCTTTCGTCTCAAGTGCCGATGGTCAATATCGGCAATGCTTCACCGTGGATGGACTGCGGCGGCGCCGCCTTTGGCCGGCTCCATATCGCGCGGATAGCCCGCGCCGTACACCTCGACCTTGTCGGGACGCGTCAGCCCCGCACTCGCCCAATCGAGCCCGACGAAGATAACCGCTGGCCCGCGGATGCCCGAATCCGCGATGGCAAAGGCGAGCGAGGCGAGATCGGTCGCCACGGCGCGCTCGCTCGCCAGCGTGCCGTTCTCGACGATAACCACTGGCGTTTGCGGCGCCGCGCCCGCACCGAGAAGCTTGTCGCGGAAGTGCTGCGCGGTGCGCACGCCCATGTAGATGGCGAAGGCCTGTCCGGGATGTGCGAGCGATGACCAATCGAGATCGATCGGGCCGTCGGCGGATGCGCCCGTGACCACGGCGAACTGGCGAACTTTGGTGCGCAGCGTCACCGGCAGGCCGATGCTCGCGGCGCAGGCGTGCGCGGCGGTGATCCCCGGAACTACCGACACGGCGACACCTGCTGCACGCACGGCGGCCATCTCCTCGGCGGCGCGACCGAACACGAAGGCGTCGCCACCCTTCAAACGGACGACGCGTTGGCCCTTCAGCGCCTCGCGCACCAGGATCTGGTTGATGTCGGACTGTGCGGCCGAGTCACCCTCAGGCTCCTTGCCGACATCGATGCGAATGGCGTCGCGACGCGCGTATTCGAGGATCGCCGGATTGACGAGCCGATCGACGACGAGCACGTCGGCGGACTGCAGATGCTGCTGCGCCTTGAGGGTGATGAGGTCGGGCTCGCCGGGGCCGCAGCCGATCAGCGTGACGCTGCCTGCCAGTTCGGTCTGGGATCGGCTTGCGTCGAGCTGGCGCGTGAACTCGCGGTCGGCGGCGGCATCCTCTCCGGCCAGCACCGCGTTGCGCCAGGGCCCCTGCAGCAACGCTTCCCACGTGCGCCGGCGCACAGTCGGGTCGGCGATGGCGTCCTGCACGCGCCGGCGTAGCGTCTGGGCATGTTGCGCCACGCGGCCGAACTGCGCCGGCAGCCAGCTTTCGATCTTGGATTTGATCTCACGAGCGAGAATGGGAGCCGCACCTTCGGTGCCGATAGCGACGACGATCGGATCGCGGTCGACGATCGCCGGCATGATGAAGTTGCTCTCCGCCGGGCCGTCGACGACGTTGACGGAAAGGCCGCGCACCCGCGCGGCGGCGGCAACGCGGGCATCGAGCGCCGGGTCATCGCTGGCGGCGAACACCAGCACCGCGCCGTCGAGGTCGCTCTCTACAAAGTTGTGCAGCTTGATCGTCAAGTTTGGAACGCCGGCGGTAGCGATGTCCTCGCTCACTTCGGGGGCGACGATCTTGAGATTGGCACTCGTCTTGGCAAGCAGGCGAAGCTTCTGCAAAGCCTTCTCGCCGCCGCCGACGATGAGTACGTCGCGACCTTCAAGGTCTACGAAAATCGGGAAGTATCGCAACGCCTTGCCTCTCGCTGCCAGCGCGCCGGACCAGTTTGGCGGAAGGGTAAACCGGCCGCCTCATGGACACCCCTCGCGCCATGACGACCGGTGCCGCTTCTTATAGTTTATCGAAGTAGAATTTTCTATTGCCGACGGCACGTTGCGGCAAAATAAGAACCATTTTCCAGGCCTTCGTCGTCCGTCGGGATGGCTTTTCGCCTCGACCCCGAAATCTGCCGTTACACTCGGGGTCCGAAGCCTCCCTTGTAACGACACCGAAACGACACCGCGGTGTCGGCCCGGCGCTAACCGTTAGAGGCACCAGATCGGCCACGCGCGTCGCGCTCTCGAAGGCCGATGATAAGTGCGTCTACGCACGCCGATTAGATGCCGATTTGATGACGGATAGCACACGCGTTTGTGAGACCCTTTGACTTCCGTTCGTGAGGGGCCTGTGGTTTATAGCCGCCATGGCGGTCCGGACTTGCGTGTTCTGGATCCGCGGACTGGAGCGACCCTAAGAAGAGGTCATCGCTCCAGTGGGTGGGCCCTCGGCGGGGCCATCCAATTTTGGACGGCATCTTGCCGAAACAGGAGGAAGTCATGAAGGTTTGGTCGAAGCCCGCAGTTCGTGAGCAGGAAGTTGGCCTCGAGGTTACCTCGTACATGCCGGCTGAGATCGACATCATCTAACGACTGTCGATCCACTCACTGAACTCTGTGAGTTTCCGACAACGGCGGTCGAACATTCGGCCGCCGTTGTTTTATCGGGCGTCGGCGCGCCCGTAGCCATACGGCGTCCATGCACATCAAAGTCCTGGGGTCCGCTGCGGGAGGCGGATTCCCCCAGTGGAACTGCAACTGCCGCAACTGCGCCGCCGCACGCGCCGGGACACCCGGCTTTCGAGCGCGCACCCAATCATCGCTGGCGGTCAGCCGCGATGGGATCGATTGGGCCCTGCTCAACGCCTCGCCTGATCTGCGTCAGCAGATCAACGACAACCGCGAGCTGCAGCCCCACCTCAAGGCTGGCCTGCGCCACAGCCCGGTCAAGGCGGCGGTGCTCACCAACGGCGACGTCGACCACATCATCGGTCTGATCAATCTGCGCGAGGCGCAGCCGTTCGCGATCTATGCCTCCAAGCGCATTCTCGACGTCCTCGCCGCCAACTCGGTGTTCCAGGTTCTTGCCGACCCGCTGGTCCCGCGCAACGAAATCACCCTCGACCAGCCCTTCAAGCTGGCCGGCGGCGGGGTCGACCTGGGGTTGACGGTCGAGGCGTTCGCCGTCCCCGGCAAGGTCGCCCTTTACTTGGAGGACAAGTCATCGGGGGACTACGGCGGCCGCGAGGGCGACACGATCGGCCTCAAAATCTCTGATCCCGCCGAAAAGAAGTCCTTCTTTTACATCCCCGGCTGCGCGGCCGTAGATGAGGAGCTCGCCGCCCGGCTGAAGGGCGCACCTGTGGTGTTCTTCGACGGCACCCTGTTTACCGACGACGAGATGATCGAGCAGGGCCTGCTTAACAAAACAGGAGCCCGAATGGGCCATATCAGCATGTCGGGGGACGCCGGATCGATCACCGCCTTCTCGAAACTTGGCGTCGGAAGGCTCATATACGTTCATATAAACAACTCGAACCCGGCGCTGGACGAGAACTCGCCCGCCCGCAAAGCCATAGATGGCGCGGGATGGGAAGTCGGGTACGATGGGATGGAGGTGCGCCTATGAGTGAAGCGGTCAGCCTGGAACGCAAGAGCATCGAGCGGAAGGCGCAGGAGTTCATGCCGGTCGCCGAATTCGAGGCGGCTATCCGCGCCGTCGGTGCCGAGCGCTATCACGACAAGCACCCGTTCCATCACATGCTGCACGGCGGCAAATTGAAGAAGCCGCAGGTGCAGGCCTGGGCACTCAACCGCTACTGCTACCAATCGGCAGTGCCGCGCAAGGACGCCGCGCTCATCAGCCGCCTCTATGACCGCGAGCTGCGCCGCGAGTGGGTGCACCGTCTTCTCGACCATGATGGATACGGCGAGGAGGTAGGCGGCATCGAGCGCTGGCTGGTGCTGACCGACGGCCTCGGCCTCGACCGCGACTACGTCGTCTCCATGAAGGGGGCGCTGCCAGCCACCAAGTTCGCCGTGGAATCCTACGTCACCTTCGTCCGCGAGCAGCCGATCACCGTCGCCATCGCCTCCTCGCTCACCGAGCTATTCGCTCCCAAGATCCACAAGGAGCGCATCTCCGGCATGCTGGAGAACTATCCCGACTTCATCGACGACAAGGTGATGGCCTACTTCAAGCGCCGCCTCACGCAGGCGCCGCGCGATGCCGACTTCGCGCTCGACTACGTCTTGAAGAACGCCAAGACGCGCGAGGAGCAGGAGGCCTGCGTCGACGCCGTGCGCTTCAAGTGCAACGTGCTGTGGGTGCAGCTCGATGCGCTACACAATGCCTATGTCGAAGGGCACGTTCCGCCCGGCGCATTCCGTGCGGAGGCCTGAGAATGGGTGAAACCGCACCACGCCAGCGCGCGATCATCACGGTCGCCAGCAAGCCGGTGATGCCACCCCATATCAAGATGCGCCACGACGCCGGTCGCGGCCGCTGGATCATCCTGGCACCCGAGCGGCTGTTCGACCCCGACGAAATTGCTGTCGAGGTTTTGAAACTTTGTGATGGCGTCCGCACTGTTGGCGACATCACCGCACAGCTATCTAAAGACTACAATGCGCCTGCGGAGGATATCGAGGCCGACATCATCGCGATGCTGCAGGACCTCGCGGACAAGGGAGTAGTGAAGGCATGAACGAATCTGCCCCTACCCAAGTCAAGCACGTCACGGAAGGTACGGTGACGATGGACGCCGGCGAGATGCGCTGCGACGCAGCCTCGTCCTCGTCGACGACGCCCGATCCTTCGTGCAACGTCCGTGCGCCGATCGGCCTCCTCGCCGAGCTGACGCATCGCTGCCCGCTGCAGTGCCCCTACTGCTCGAACCCGCTCGAGCTCGAGAAGGTCAACGTCGAGTTGACCACCGAGCAGTGGCAGAAGGTCATGCGCCAGGCGGCGCAGCTCGGCATTCTCCAGGTTCACCTATCGGGCGGCGAGCCGACCGCACGTCGCGACCTGGAAGAGATCGTCAAGACGGCGGCCGAGTCCGGCCTCTACACCAACCTCATCACCGCCGCCGTGCTCCTGAAGCGCGACCGCCTCGAGAAACTGAAAGAGGCCGGCCTCGACCACGTTCAAATCTCCATTCAGGATGTCGACACGGCGGCCGAGAACGCCGACCGCATCGCCGGCTACAAGGGCGGCAGCGCCAAGAAGAAGGAAGTCGCCGGCTGGGTGCGCGAGCTTGGGATGCCGCTCACCATCAACGCGCCGATCCACCGCCACAACGTTCACAACGTCGAGGCGATCATCAACTACGCCGTCGAGCTGGGCGCGGGACGTGTGGAGATCGCCCATGTGCAGTACTACGCCTGGGCGCTGAAGAACCGCGGCTCGCTGATGCCGACGCGCGAAGCGTTCATGGACGCGGCCCGCATCGTCGAGCGCGAGCGCGAGCGCTTGAAGGGCATCATCGTCATCGACTCGGTCGTGCCCGACTATTACGCCAAGTTCCCCAAGCCCTGCATGGGCGGCTGGGGCCGCGGCATCATCAACGTCACGCCGTCCGGCCGCGTGCTGCCCTGCCACGCAGCGGAATCGATCACGCACCTCGAGTTCGACAATGTGTGCGATCGGCCGCTGGCCGACATCTGGCTCAACGGCTCCGCCTTCCAGAAATATCGTGGCACGAGCTGGATGAAGGAGCCCTGCAGCACCTGTCCGAGACGCGAGATCGACTTCGGCGGCTGCCGATGCCAGGCATTCGCGCTCACCGGCGACGCGGCGAATACCGACCCGGCGTGCTCGCTGTCACCCCTCCACGACGAGTGGGCAAAGGTGGCAGATGTCGAGTCACATCAGTCATCGCCCGCGTTTGTGTATCGCCGTCCGGGCGGTGCAAACCCGAAACCGGCCGTCGAGAAAACGCCGGTCACAAGCGACGTTTAGCAGGGCGATTGTTGCACGAGCGAAAATCCTGACTCCTGCCCTCGGGGAACCGGGGGTGCGGCATCGTGTTCAGTCCAAGTTCAGAAAAGACTTGGCACATTCACGATCGCCATCCGATGATACGCGCGCCATCAACGACGCGTCATCGTCGTAAACAGGGAGAGAAACGGGATGCTCAAGTGGGTAGTCGCAGCGGGGTTAGTACTCGCGCTGCCGGCAGTTGCGTCGGCGCAGGACGCCGCGAACGGCAAGAAGCTCTTTACCAAGTGCGCGCCGTGCCACGCCGTTGGCCCCGGCGCGAAGAACAAGGTCGGTCCGGAGCTGAATGGCATTCTCGACCGCGCCGCCGCCTCGGTTGAAGGGTTCGCATACTCCGACGCCCTGAAGAAGTCGGGCCTCAAGTGGGACGACGCCAACTTGCACAAGTGGCTCGAGAACCCGAAGGCGCTGGTCCCCGGCACCAAGATGCTCTTCCCGGGCGTGAAAGACGAGGTCGAGCGCGATGACATCATCGCCTATATCGAATCGTTCAACGCCGACGGCACGAATAAGTAGGCTTCCGTTTAGCGAGTTGCAAAAAACGCCGCCGACATGATGTCGGCGGCGTTTTTGTTTTGGGATTAATCAACCGCGCGAACGCCCGTCGCATCGATCGCGGCATGCATGTCGCGCACGCGCCGGCCGGCGATCACGCGATCGGGTGCGATGTCCATCAGCGGCGCCAGCACGAAGGCGCGGGCGCCGATGTGAGGGTGCGGCAGCACCAACACCGGATCATCCATCGCCACGTTGCCATAAACCAGAAGATCGAGATCGATGATGCGCGGGCCCCATTTCTCGGTTGGCACGCGTCCCATGCGCCGCTCGATGTCCTTGCAGCGGGCGAGCAGATCCTTCGGCGCCAGCTTGGTCGTCACGGCGATGGCGGCGTTGATGAACCAGTCCTGGTCGGTCTTGCCCCACGGCTCGGTTGCGTAGTTGCGCGACCTGTCGACGAGCTTCACGTCGCCCGGCTCGGTAAGAAGCGCGATCGCCTTGTCGATGTTGGCTGCCTTGTCGCCCAGATTGGAGCCAAGCGCGATGATGCAGTTGGACATCTCATCGGCGGCAGAGGAACGGGTCTCGGGCATCGCGGCTCGCTGAAACGGCTTGCAAAGCAGCGCGCTCGTTATCGCGTCGCCGGCAAGGTGGCAAGCACGCCACCCGCCGCCATGCCCCCCGATCAGTCGTATTTGATATATGCGAACCGCTGGTCACCGTGGGGGGTGCCCTCGAGAGCTCCCTCCTCCTTGCCCGGCTGCCAATGAACGACGTCTTCGATCTTCTTGGCCAGCTCGAGATCCTTGTCCGTGATGCCCTTGGCGGTATGCGTCATAAGGCGCACCTCGACCCAGGCGTAGGATGCCGTGATATCGGGGTGATGCCAGGCCACCTCGGCCAGGTGGCCGACCGTATTGATGACCATAAGGGTACCCTTCCAGCCGCTCGTCTTGTATGTCCGCCGGATCCAGCCGTCCTCCAGGCGCCACTTTGGCAGGTTTTTTTGCAGCCACGCGTTGACTTCGGCATCAGGCATGGGCTTTTCGCGCTCAGCCGCCATATTGTCCTCTCCTCAAGTGGGGACGTTTCGCACCAGCAGGTTGGACCGTAATGCCACTGGCCGACGCAACGCAAACTGAGGCACCTGCCCAGCGCGCGCGCGCACACCCCGGCTCCGTTCGCGCCGTGGCACCGGCGCGCCTGCACCTTGGCTTCCTCGACCTCAACGGCGGGCTCGGGCGCATGTTCGGCAGCATCGGTCTCGCCGTCGATGTGCCCCGCACGGAGCTCGTCCTGAAGCGCAGCCGCACCTTCAAGGGTGAGGGGCCAGACCACGCCCGCGCCGTCGCCATGCTGCACCGCATCGTCGACGCCTACGCCCTCGACGGCGCCTACGAGGTGAATGTCACGTCCGCGATCCCGCCGCACGCCGGACTTGGCTCCGGTACGCAGCTGGCGCTTGCGGCCGGAGCGGCCCTGATGGCGCTTGAAGGCATCGACTACAACCCGTCACGCCTCGGCGAGATCGTCGACCGGGGAGCCCGCTCGGCGATCGGCATGGCGGCGTTCGAGCAGGGCGGCTTCATCGTTGACGGCGGTCGGGGTGCCCTCGATCGCGCGCCCCCAATTCTCATTCGGGTCGACTTCCCGACCGCCTGGCGGGCGCTGCTCGTGCTCGACGCCCATACGGCCGGCGTGCATGGCGAGGCGGAGACAAAGGCATTTGCGACGCTTCCGCCCATGCCAGAAGTTTTGGCAGCCAAGCTCTGCCGCCTCGTTCTCATGCAGCTCGTACCGGGCCTCGCCGAAGCGGACATGCAGGCCTTCGGCGATGCGTTGACCGAGATTCAGAGAATTGTCGGCGGTCATTTCGCAGCTGCACAAGGCGGCAGCCCGTGGGCTAGCTCGGCAGTTGGACGCGTCGTCGAGGGACTGCGTCGCAATGGTGCCTACGGCATCGGTCAAAGCTCATGGGGCCCGACCGGCTTCGCGTTCGCACCCTCTCAGGAAATTGCCGCCCGCCTCTATGATTCTTCGATTGGACTCGCTAGAGCCGAGGGCCTTGAGATCGTGATCGCCGAGGGGCGCAACAGGGGCGCAAGCGTCGAGAAGATCGCAAGCACATAAATTTTAAAAGAACTGAGGAAGACCAAACATGAGCGACGTCACTCCGATTCTGCACATGCTCTCGCCGCAGAAACATATGTCTCCGTTCGACGTGAACATGGCAGCGGATGCCGGCTGGAAAGTCATCGTCCCCTACATCAACGTGACGCTCGAGGAAGTGACCGCACTCACCCAGGACGCCATCTTCTCGCGTCCGCCCAACTACGGCACCAGGACGGGCCTGTTCATCGGCGGCAAGGATGCAATCCTGGCGCTCGACATGATGGAAGCGGCGCAGAAGGCGCTGGTGCCGCCGTTCGGTCTTTCCACCTTCGCCGATCCGGCTGGCTCGTTCACCACCGCCGCGGCCATGGTCGCCTGCGTCGAGCGCGTCCTGCGCACCAAATTCAATCGCGGCTGGAAGGGCACTCGCGTCGCCGTGTTCGGCGCCACCGGCGTCGTCGGCTTTGCCTCGTCGATCATCACCGCGCTCGAGGGCGCGCAGGTCACGCTCGTTGCCCACCGCGGTGTCGACCGCGTCATCAAGTCGGCTGAGGTGTCGAAGCAGCGCTTCGGCGTCGACCTGATCGCCAAGTCGGGCGAGACGGAGGAGTTGAAGAGAGCCATCATCGCCGATGCCGAGGTGATCTTTGCCGCTGCCGCCGCGGGCGTGCGTGTCATCAGCGCCGAAGACAAAGCGCTCGCCAAGAACCTGCTGGTCGTCGCCGACGTCAACGCCGTTCCGCCGCCGGGCGTCGAAGGCATGGAGTTGTTCATGGATGGCGCGCCGCTGCCTGGCTGCAACGCGCTTGGCGTCGGCCCGCTCGCCATCGGCGACATCAAGTACAAGACCGAGTCCGGCCTGTTTAAGCGCATGCTGACCTCCGACAAGCCGGTGCACTACGATTTCCGCGCGGCCTTCGAGTTGGCGCGGACGCTCACCGCTTGACGGGCGAGACCGTCCTGATCGCTGCGCTGTCCGGGCGGGGGCTCGCTGCCTCCGCCCGGCGCGCGGGCTACCTGCCTTTGGTCGCCGACGCATTCGCCGACGCTGACACGCGCGACCACGCCGCTCACTTTGTCTGCATTGCAGATGCCGTGCGCATCGGCCTGCGCGCCAAGCCGGTCTTTGGCGCGCTTGGAGCGCTTGAGGCGGGCGCCGGGCATCCACCCCTCGGGCTGATTCTCGGCTCCGGCTTCGAAGATCGCCCCAAGCTCATCGCCGCGCTTTCACGCCGCTTTGCGCTGATCGGCAATGACGCCGCGACCGTGGCGCGCTGCAAGGATCCTGCAGCGCTTGGCGCCCTACTCGACACGCTCCAGATCGCCCACCCCGAGACGCGCGTCGCTCCGCCCACCGACGCAGCCGGGTGGTTGTCGAAGCGCACGGGAGGCAGCGGTGGCACGCACATCGTCCCAGCGGCGAACGCCGAACGCAGCGCCAAGCGGTACGTTCAGCGCAAGCTCGATGGCGAGCCGGTCTCCGTCCTCGCCGTGGCCACGCGCCGCGGGGCGCAGATCGTCGGCATCAGCCGCCAGTGGACGATCGGCAGCGGCCCACGGCCCTATCGCTATGGCGGTGCTGTCGGTCCCGTATCGCTCACCCCGGCTATCGATACCGCGCTGCGCTCGGCGGCCGAACGGATCTGCGCGGCGCTTGCCCTCGTCGGCCTCGTCTCTTTCGATTTCATTCTTGCCGGTGAAACGTCTTTCCTGCTGGAGGTTAACCCGCGGCCGAGCGCCACCCTCGACGTCTTCGATGACGAAAACGGTTCACTGTTTCGCGCCCACATCGACGCTTGCGCCGACCGTGAGCCGCGCCTGCCCGTCACTGAAGGCGCTCGCGCCGCTGCAATCCTCTACGCCGAGCCTGCCCCCCTGCGCGTCGGCGAGGTCGCATGGCCTGAATGGGCGGCCGACCGCCCGGCCCCCGGCAGCCGCGTCCCACACCATCGGCCGATCGCCACCGTCTTCGCCCGGGAAGCCAGCCCCGAAGCGGCCTTGCGCAGCGTCCGCCAGCGCTTGGACGAATTGGGTGAGATGCTGTATGCACAGGCGCCAAACAGGGAGCCCACGAACAATGCAGAAGTACAACGGTCCAGCCCCGAGCGTCTCGGCACGCGCAGCCAAGCTCGTTGACGGGATCGTCACCGACGCCAACGCGTTGCGCTGTCATGTGACCACCGGGGGGGCCGGCGAGCGCTGCATCGATATGGGTGCCCAGGCGATCGGTGGCCTGGAGGCTGGCCGCCGCCTCGCCGAGGTATGCATGGGCGGTCTCGGCACGGTATCGCTGCACACGTCCTCGGGGCTGAAGCGCTGGCCGCTCGGCATCACAGTGCACGCCTCCAACCCGGTCATTGCCTGCCTCGCCAGCCAGTACGCCGGCTGGCAGATCAGCGAGCAGGAGAGTGGCTTCTTCGCGTTGGGCTCCGGGCCGGCCCGCGCCCTGTCGCGCGTCGAGGCGCTCTACAAGGACCTCGGCTACGTCGACCACTTCAACAAGGCGTCCCTGGTGATCGAGGGTGACAAGGCGCCGCCCGCCTCGGTGGCCCGCTCAATCGCCTCGGCCTGCGGTGTGCAGCCTGCCGACCTCACCATCCTGTTCGCCCCCACGGGCAGCCTCGCCGGCACAGTGCAGATCGCCGCCCGCGTGCTCGAAGTGGCGCTGCACAAGGCGCACGAACTGCACTTCCCGCTGGAGCATATCGAGGACGGTATCGGAACCGCGCCCATCGCCCCGCCGGTGCCGGACTTCGTCAAGGCCATGGGCCGCACCAATGACGCGATCATCTACGGCGGCCGCGTGCAGCTCTTCGTGCGGGGCGGCGACGAGGCGGCGCAAAAGCTCGCTCAGCAACTCCCCAGCTCGACGTGTTCCGCCTATGGCGAGCCTTTCGCCGACATCTTCGCGGCGGCCGGCGGCGACTTCTACAAAATCGATCCCATGCTGTTCAGCCCAGCCGAGGTGATCGTTTCCAACCTCGATACCGGCACCTCATTCCATGCGGGCGAGCTTGCTCCAGATGTCGTCGACAAAAGCTTCCGCTGACAGTAGCGGAACCGGTTTGCGCGTCGCACTCTTCCTCGAGGAAGAGAGCGGCAACTGGCACGTGCGCCGCCTCGCCGAGGCGATGCGCACGCGCGGTGTCGATGTCGTCGTCACGTCCCTGCCGCGCTGCGCCTTCGACACGCAATTGGCGAGCGGCATAGACATACCCGGTTTCGACGGAGCCTTACCGGACGCGGTGTTCGTGCGCTCGATCTCGGCTGGGACGCTGGAGCAGGTCACTTTCCGTCTCGGCATCCTGCATGCCCTGCGCGAGAGCGGCGTGCGCGTGTGGAACGACGCGCGCGCCATCGAGCGCTGCGTCGACAAGTCGGCGACGACGTTCCTCCTGCACAAGGCCGGCATCCCGACACCGCGCACGCGTACGATGGAGACGCAGCCGCCCGCTGTCGCCTATGTCGACGAGGCGCAGCGCCCGCTGATCTACAAACCGCTGTTCGGCTCGCAGGGGAAGGGCCTGTTGCGCGTCGATGATGCCGCCGGACTGCCGGCTGCCGAGGCGGCCGACAACATCTACTATCTGCAGGACTTCGTGCCGCCTTCAGGCGCGACGTTCGAGGACTGGCGGGTCATCGTCACCCGCCGCCGCGTCGTCGCCGCGATGGCGCGCCGCGCCGGCACCTGGATCACCAACGTGCATCAGGGAGGCGCGCCGAGCCCGCACGAGCCGAGCGAGGAAATGGCGCAGCTCGCCGGCAGCGCCCTCGCTGCCGTCGGGGCCGATTATGGCGGCATCGATCTGATCCGCACGCCCGACGGCCGCCTGCTGGTGCTGGAGGTCAACAGCAATCCATCCTGGCGCGGCCTGCAAAGCGTCTCGGAGGTCAACATCGGCGAAGCCATTGCCGAGGACTTCCTGCACGCCGTCGCCGAGCACCGCTGCCATCAGCCCGAACCGCGCCTCGCAGCGCAGACCCAGCCATGCCTCGCTTGAGCGAGGCGCAGATCGCCGAGCTGTTTCTCGCCGCCTGCCGCGCCGAGCTCGCCGCGCTGAAGCCCGGCAACGTGCACGTTCACGCCGGCGGGCACGGCATGGAAGTCGCCCAATTCGAGGCGAGCGCGGAGGCGGCAGCGCCGTGGGTCGCGGCGTCGGACGCGAAGGTCGGCATGCGCGTTCTGCGCGCGGTCGAAGCCTCGTTTGCAGCCGCCGGCTGCAACACCAACCTCGGCATCCTCCTGCTATGCGCTCCGCTGGCCGCAGCAGCGGCGCTACCGCGCGACGAGGGCCTGCGCGAGCGCCTGCGTGAAGTGCTCAATAGTTTGGACGACGAGGATGCAGCTGCGGTCTTTGCCGCCATCCGCTTGGCCAGCCCCGGTGGACTTGGCGCGGTGCCTGAGCAAGATGTCGCCGCTCCGCCGACCGTCTCGCTGCTCGAAGCGATGGGCATGGCGGTCCAGCGCGACCGAATTGCGTCCGCCTATTTGACCGACTACGTCGAAATATTCGAGTTCGGCCTCGGGGTCTTGGCGAACGCCCGCCGCCACGCGCACGACGATGCCCTCGCCGTCACAACCCTGCACATGGCATTTCTGGCCTATTTCCCGGACAGCCATATTTTGCGCAAGCATGGCGCCGACGTCGCAGAAGCCGTCCGCGAGGAGGCACGTGGGCTAACGCCCCTTTGGCACCCGGTTGCGCAACGCAACACGCTGACCAAACTGCTCGATTTCGATGCAGAATTGAAGCGCCACAACGTTAATCCCGGGACGACTGCCGACCTTGTTGTAGCCACCCTTTTTGCAGCCTCCCTCTGCGACGCATTGGGCCAGGCGAGCCTCCCTTAGGCCCTTGTCTCTATAGGGGGCGTTGCGTTATCTAGTGGCGGTGCTAAAGGCGCGCCGCTATCCAGCCAACCGGTTCGGGGACAACGTCACCGGACGCCGAAACAAAGGATAGCTTTTCGAAATTGGGCAGAACCGGTGCAGCTCGGCCTCGGCGGGGTGGCGTTGGTGCTCGTGGTGTTATAGCTTGGGAGAAACCCCGAATGGCCAAGATCAACAAGGTTCTCGTCGGCGAATCGCTCGTCGGTGACGGTAACGAAGTCGCGCACATCGACCTGCTTATGGGTCCGCGCGGCTCGGCTGCAGAGACGGCATTCTGCAACGCCCTGACGAACAACAAGGACGGCTTTACGACGCTTCTCGCCGTGATCGCGCCGAACCTTGCCTGCAAGCCGAACACGATCCTTTACAACAAGGTCACGATCAAGGACGCCCGCCAGGCCGTTCAGATGTTCGGACCTGCCCAGTACGCCGTCGCCAAGGCCGTGCAGGACTCGGTCGCCGAGGGCGTGATTCCCGCTTCGGAAGCTGACGACATCTTCATCTGCGTCGGCGTGTTCATTCACTGGGAAGCCTCCGACGACGCGAAGATCCAGGACTACAACTATCGCGCCGTGAAGGAGTCGATCGCCCGCGCCGTCGCCGGCAAGCCGACCGCTGCCGAGGCTACTGCTCAGCGCAACTCGGCTCAGCATCCCTTCAGTGCGAAGGCTTGAAGCGGAAACCGTCCACAGCAGGATGATGCCCCGCCTATGAAGAGGGGTCTGCTGCAGCGATTGGGTAGATTGCTTTCTGGCCGTTGGAATGGGTAAGAGCCCCCGGCGCGCGGTTCTGCTCTAACCCTTCGTGCTACGACATCAAAGGCCGGCGATCTCATTGAGGTCGCCGGCCTTTAACGTACCGGCATGCAGCGCGGTGGCGACGAGCACGCCGGCGGCGCCGGCAGCATGCAGGGCGACGACATCCGCGCGGTCGCGGACGCCGCCGGCAGCGTAGATCCGCCGGTTACCGGCGCGGCTGACGATGGCGGCGATCTCGGCGATTGCCGGACCCCGACTGGCGCCGACGCGGGAAAGTGTCATGACGATCACGTTGTCGGGCCAGTGCTGCGGCTCATCGAGCACGGCAACGGGTCCAGCGAACTCTCCGTCCTTGAAGTCGAGCGACAGCACATAAGCGTCGGGCGGAAGCGTCCGCATGTCGGCGACATCGTCGCCGCCGCGCAGGCTTTCCGTGCCGACGACGGGTATCATGTCGGATTGCTCGGCAATCCGTTCCGCCGCCTCGTAGGTTCGCAGGCCGTCGTCGATCCAGATGCGGACGCCCGGAAGCGCAGCCGTCAGCTCGGCCGCGAGGCTCGCGTTGCGCCCGCGCCCCTCGATGCCGTCGAGGTCGGCGACGTACAGCACCGGAAAGGTAAAGAGCGCCGCATAGCCGCGCGCGACGGCGACGGGATCGCTGCCCGCCGCCAGCGGCGTTGCGAGCGGCCTATAGTCGGCGCGCTGGCCGCGCACGGCAGCGACCGCCACGCCGTGCCGCACATCGATGACCGGGATCACATCCATCGTCACACTAGCTTGCCTCCGTGCGTGCAGCGTGTAACACGGCCCGGCGCGGAAGGCTCCGCACCAAGGAGGCGTCATGCCCATCACAGCCGGCTACGATGTGGGCGGCGCGCATCTGAAGGTAGCGCTGACCGACGACGGCCGCACCATCGCCGTGCGCCAGATCCCCTGCCCGCTGTGGCGCGGCATGGAGCAGCTCGACGCCGCTCTTGTCGAGGCCATCGCACTCATCGCGCGCGCCGAGCAGCACGCCGTAACCATGACCGGCGAGCTGTGCGAGCTGTTCCCCGACCGGCAAACCGGCGTGCGCGAGATCGTCTCGCACCTCGCCACCGAGCTCGATGCGGACCTTCGCGTCTACATGGGCCTGCGCGGGTTCGCCGGTACCGCGACGGCGATGGCCGAGCCGGCAAGCGTCGGATCGATGAACTTCCTGGCCAGCGCCGCTCTCGTCGCCCGCAGCCTCCCTGGCGCCCTGCTCATCGACATGGGCTCGACGACCACGGACATCATTCCGATCGTGGACAGCATGCCCTGCCCGCGCGGCATCACCGACGGCGAGCGCCTGATGACGAGCGAACTCATCTATACCGGCCTCACACGCACCGACCCATGCGTTGTTGCGCACTCCGGGCGGCTGCGGGGTCGCGAACAGCGGCTCGCCGCGGGTGGCTTTGCCAGCATGGCCGACGTGCGGCGCATCCTCGGCGAGCTGCCGGATGGCATTGACCAGCACGCTACCGCAGACGGGCGCGGCAAATCGATCGAGGAAAGCATCGCCCGCTTCGCCCGCGTGTTTGGCCGCGACGCTGAAAACGCATCGCCGGCGGAATGGCGCGACGCAGCTCGGGAGATCGCCGACAAACAGATGGAAGAGATCCGCCTCGCCGCCACCAGCGTAATGGCTGAGTTCAAACAGCTGAGCGCCGCGCCCGTCGTGGTCGCCGGCATCGGCGCATCGCAGATCGCGGCGCTCATGGCGCAACAGGGCAAGGCGATCGTCCACTTCAGCACGCTCGCCAACGCGGCGGCTGACTGCGCTGACTGGGCGACATACTGCGCTCCCGCCGTCGCCGTCGCGCTCCTGGCGGGGGAGAACTAGAGTTCGGCAAAGCGTCGGGAATAGAGGACGGGTGCCGCCGGCGCCGGCGTCTCCGTCAGCGCGATGGCCATGAAATGCTCGCCGGCATATAGGCTGTCGAAGCTCCGCGCCGCGTCAGCGCTAAAACCGAAGCGCGCGTAGTATTCCGGGTCGCCAACAACGAACACCATGCCGCCTTCGGCGGCGCGTGCCCGGCGCAAGGTCTCCTCGATCAAAGCGCTACCCACCCCCTGGCGTTGCTGGGCAGGTGCCACGGCGACCGGAGCCAAGGCCAGCGAGCGCGGCGGAGACTTGAGCACCGACAGCGCCGCGTAGCCGGCGACCTCGCCTTCGATATCGGCGACGAGCGCGATGGCAATATCCCCATCGGCGCGCAAGGAATCGACCAACTTCGCTTCACCGTCGCCGCCGAACGCCTCGGTCAGTAGACGCCGGATTGCAACGTAATCGCCGGCCTGCTCGTTGCGTATGTTCACGACTGCGCGGCCCGGAAGGCGTTGATCTTCTCCATCAGCCAGCCCCAAGCCTCTTCCTCGCGCGGGCCTGCGGTCTTGGAGATGGCGATCTCGAGGTACTTTAGTTCGGCATCAATCTTCTCCGGCGGCAGCATCTTCAAGCGCGTCACGAGAACGGCGCACTCGAGCACGGCCGCCTGCGCGCGGTTGAAGCCTTCCCACGGCCGGTTGCTCGCCTCGTGCACGAGCGCGCACGAATATCGCGGCCGCTGCGGGTCGTCCGTCACCTTCTGCACCGCCAGCTCCCAATGCGAGACGGCATCGGCGAGCACGACGCCGGGGACGCGGGACGCCTGCCGCGTCGGCCAGTCCTTGCGGCCGGTGACGCAGCCGGCGAACACGCGCACGTCGTCGGTGTGGCTCGCCACCGCGTAGGGCACCTCGTGCAGGTTATCGAGCGTGCGCGAGGGACGGAACGGCGCGATGATCCAGTTATCGCCGTCCTCGATCAATCCGAGCGGCGCGATGTGCGCCTCACCCTTCGCGTTGGTCGTCGTCACGATCGTTTCGACGATACGCGGCATCCTGCTTCTCCTTGCGGGCAGCTTTGAGCGTGGCGCCTTCCGGGGCGTGTTGCGTGAGATCTTCGGACTTGCGGTCGGCGGCGACACCCCAATCGAGCGGGCTGTCTTGCGCATAGCGTTTGGCCAACGCCCGCGCAATCTCCGCCTTGGCGAGCTCGTAGCCGAGATAGAACGCGTGCGCGCCGTCCTTCTCCACGCCGAGCTTGTCGAACAGTTTGAATGGATCGGAGGCGACGTGATGGCCGTCGCGATTGTAGATGTGGATGCCGTCCGCCGCCGCCTCGATGCGGTAGTTCGCGTCTTTGATCGCTTTTGCATCCGCCGCGATCTGCTCGGGCGTATCGGGGTATGGGCGCAGGTCGTGCAGCGACAAGAGGCCCGCATCGTAGCCCTTGGGCAGGTTGCCGTCCTCGCGTGCGCGGTACATGAGGCGGCGCGCCGCGTCGTGCTCTTCGACCGTGCGGCGCGTGTGTGGTGAAACTTGCACGATGAGCACGTTGCGTATGGCAAGCTCGGCACAAATGCCGATCAAAATCGCGGTGACGCCCTGGCTATCGGCGTCGGTCAGCTCGGTCAGGTTGCCGGTACCCATCAGGATTTCGACATCCGGACGCAGGCGGCGAAGCTGAGCGTAGCGCTCGAGCGAGGTCGTGAATCCGAAGTTGAGCGGGTCGAGCACCGGATCGGCGATGTGCGGTATGCCCTTCGCCTTGCACAGGTCGATGGCGCGCAGCAGCGAGTCGAGATCGCCGTGCGGCTTGGGCAGCAGGATCGGCACGCAACTCGTGCCGTCGATGGCATCGAGGTTCGACTCGTCGAGAGAGAGAACGAAGTCGGCCCCGGCTCGGGCGCCGCGGCGCAGTTCGTCAACGTCACCGGAATCGACACTGACCTTGAGTCCGGCGCGCTTCATCGCCGCGACGGTCTCTTCGAGGTGCGGGAATGACACATCGGGCTGGCAGCCGATGTCGACGACGTCGGCGCCTTTGGCGATGAGCTCGCGCCCCTTTTCCAGGAGCTTCTCGGCCGACAACCCCGGCGCGTCGACGATCTCGGCGAAGATGCGGATATCCTGCTTGGACAGATCCGGCGGCTGTCCGTCCTTGCCGAAGTACTGCGGCAAGTCGATGATTTCGTCGGGGCCGCGCTCGAAAGGCACGCCATAGTGCTCCGCGAGGTGCGACAGGTTCATGCGCGCCCGCCCCGGTACGATGACCCGATCGGCCTCGAGCGGCTCCTTCAGGCGGTTGCGCACGATGTTCTCGGTCATGAGCGCCGCCACCTTGATGCCCAGATTGGCGATGCGCCATGAGCCGTTCGGCAGACCCATGGCGGCAACCGTCTCGGCAAGCCGCGGCTCGGCGAGGCGCCCGGTCAGGAAAAGCAGCTTCTTCGTCATGTGAGCCGTGCCTCGACCGCGTCGTTCAGCCGACGCCGCATGCGCTCATTTCCGCCGCGCGATAGCACGCTTGGCAGGGCTGCGTCGACCCGATCGATGCAGGACGCCGAGCAGCCGCGCCAGTTCCCGCTCGTCACCCGAACCCATAACACGCCACGGCAGGTGCGCCCGCGCTACGATCTCGGCGAACGTAGGGTCGACAACGCCGCTCCGGACGAGACGGGCGGCCGATGCCGAGCGATCGACTCGGCAGGATTTGACCAGTACCACGGTCGCCCCACCCAGCCGCTCGGCCAACCGCGCGGCCAGGCCGTCGGACGTGGTCCGCCAGTCGGCGCTGACGTGCGCGTCGGATGCCGTCAGCTTCAGCGGCATCCACACGGGGACGCGGCTCTCGGAGAGGACGCGGCGCATCTCAGCCAGCGTCTCCACCGGCACCAACCGCGCATGCATGCCGGCCAGCATCATGCCGGTCTGGTGCATGGCGAGCAATGCCATGCGGTGCGCTACCGTCTGGGACAGCCCATGTTTCTTGTATGCGGCGCGTACCGCGTCTGCGAAGGCGCCCCCACCGGGCACGATCACGCATGACTGCCGCGACGCTCCGACGATCTTGAGGATGGATGCTAGCCGCTTGCTTTCGGCCAGGCTGCCGCCGAGCTTGACGACGAGCGGACTGGACGCCGCGCTCACGTCTGGCGCGGCCGCACGATCTCGACGCCGACCGCATCCGGACCGCGCTCGAGCTTCTCCACCCGGACCAGCACCGAGACGATGCGCTTGTCGGCGAGACAGCGCTCGGCGATACGGGCGGCTAGCGTCTCGACGAGATTGATGTGGCCTGCGGCGATAATCGCTTTCACGGCGCCGACGAGGTCATCGTAGGACGGCACTTCGTCGATGTTATCGCCCCTCGGCGACACGCCGGCGGAGACCGAAGCCTCGATATGAAAGCCCACCTTTTGGGTGATGCCCTGCTCCTCGTCGTACACACCAATGGCGACGGGTAGCACCAACCCGCGCACGAAAATGCGGTCGAGAACGACGCCGTCGCGCCTGGTTATGCTGTGTTTTTCGCTCATGCCGCGTCTTCCGTCTGCCGCGGCGCCATAGCATCCGGTGCCGGTACGCGGCAAGCGGCGGAAAGTGCTGCATCGCAAACAGGGATAATGCGCCGCACGGCGCGGACGGCCTCGGCATCTATGCCGCCGGTGCGGTCGCCGAGCCGGCACAGTCCGCCGCGGAAGCCGAGGATATCCGGCGCAAGCTGCAGCAGCGACGGCACATGCTCGGCGCGCAGCGAGCCGGCGAGACCGGCAAACAGGCCTGCCCGGCGCACGGTGGCGACGAAGCGGCCCATGACTTCGGCGGGAACGATATCGGGGAGCGATCCGCGACGCTTGTCGGCGGTGTCGAGCATCAAACCGGCGAAGCCGGCAGCGTGGGCGCCGCCGATAAGGTCGAAGTCGATACCCTCATCGGCAAGCAGCACGCCCACGAGGCGTACAGAGCCGAGGTCGAGACGCGCAAGGCGATCGATGGTGCGCTCGGCGGCGGCGCCGAAGCCGACTTTGACGATATCGGCGCCGGTCTCGGCCATGCGCAGGACGGCGATCGCCGTCGCCTCGGTGTCAGGGCTCGGGTCGCCGATGGTGGCACTGACCGGGACGCTGGCCGGCACGCGAGCGCGTATCGCCGACACGGTTGTGTGCGGCAGCGCACCCAGCGCACCCGCCGCCGGGTCTTTTGCGTCGACAATGTCGGCCCCCAGCGCCGCGACGAGCTCTGCCTCGCGCTCGTCCGTCACGCTGGCCAGCATCCTCGCCGTCTGGCGCACGTTTTTCATCAATCTCGATTGGGTCGTTTACGCTTCGCCGAAGATGCGCCGCTGCTCCGCCCGCACCTTCTCGCGGTCGGACCGGTCGGCCACCGAAAGCCGCACGGGAACATCCTGGGAGATAGTTGCAGGAGCGGCAGACAGGCGCAAGATGCGGGTCGCCAGCATGACGGCCTCGGGCCGGTCATGGGTAACGAAAAGCACCGTCGTCGGCTTGCGGTGCCAGAGCTCGACCAACAGCTCGCGCAGGGCGTGTGCCGTGGGGTCGTCCAGCGACACGAACGGTTCGTCCATGAGCAGGAGGTCGGGCTCGATCACGAACGCGCGGGCGAGCGCCACGCGGCGCTGCATGCCGAGCGAGATCATTTCCGGGTAGGCGGTGGCGGCGTCGGTGAGCCCCACACGCTTCAGCATCTCGGGGATGTTGGCGAGGCGTGGGTCGCCCTTCGGCAGCGCGAGGGCGATATTTTCGTACACCGTGCGCCAGGGAAGCAGGCGCGGCGACTGGAACACGAACGCGAGGCGCGGCTTGTCCCCGTCGAAATCGATCGTCCCGTCGAAATCCTTGTCGAGGCCGGCGATGATGTTGAGCAGCGTCGACTTGCCACCGCCCGACGGTCCCGTGATGACCACGAATGAGCCCGGCTCGACCTGAAACTCGACGTTCCTCAGCACGGGGTTCTCCGGCCGCTCGCCGACCGCGGGGAACACCTTGCTTCCGACCCGCACCTGCAGCGGGCGCTTCACCGCCGCCATTTGTTGGCCCTCGCGATGAGCGGCTGCAGGATCGCCATCTCGATGATTTGCACGACCACGATGAAGGCCAGCGCGTACGACAGGATCATGGGCACGTCGAACAGCTGGAAGGCGATGTTGAGCTGATGGCCCACACCGTCCGAACGTCCGAACGCCTCGACCACGAGCACGATCTTCCAGACGAGCGCCAACCCGGACCGGGACGCCGCCGCGAAAAACGGCGCCAGCTGCGGAATCGTCACGTGGCGCAGCGTCTTCCACCGGCCGAAGCGATAGATGTGCGCCATCTCGCTCAAGTCCTTCGAGAGGCTGCGCGCGCCTTCGCGCATGGTGACGGCAACGTTGGGGATCTTATTGATGGCGACGGCGGTGATGGCGGCGACCTCGGTCAAACCGAACCAGATGTAGCAGAGGACGATGATGACGAGCGCTGGCAGGTTGAGGAAGAAGATCAGCCAGGCATCGAAGAAGCGGTCGGCGATAGGATGACGGCCGAGCGCCACGCCGATGGCCGAGCCGATGAACATAGCGATGACGAAGCTGAACGCGACGCGCGTCAACGTGGCGGCGATGTTGCCCCAAAGCTCGCCCGCCTCGGCCTCGCGCACCATGACCTCGACGACCGCCAAGGGTCCCGGCAGGTAGCGACTTTGGGCAATCAGCGCGGAGACCTCCCAGAGCGCGATCAGCGCCAAGAGCGAGATCAACGACCAGCCGAGGCGCCCGACCCTGAAGCCGCGCGCGGGGGCGTTAGCTGCCTGCCGCATGGAACAACTTGGGATCGAACTGGGTGTCACTGCCGAGAAGCTGCGCGCCCCCGACGTCCACCAGGAGATGCGTCAACTTTTCGGCCGAGCGGGTCTCTGCCCCGGTCCAGGGTTGCGGGATGCCGGCGCGATAGTAGGCCTTGATAGCGGCAAACTCAGCGTCGGTTTCGGGGCGCACAAGATTGCGGATGCGATCCCAGGCGGCGTCCGACTTCGCCAGCACTGCGTTGCCCTGCTCTACGGCGGACAGGAACGCGGTGAGCTCCGCGCCCTTCTTTGCCTCGGTGCCCTCGCGCCAGATGAAGCCGACCATCGAAGGTACTGGATCGATGCCCAGCGCCTTCAGAACGTCGTCCATCTCGAGGAGGGCACGATAGTTGTCGCCCTGCAGGCGCGCGGCGTAGGTCCAGAAGTTGAGCACGGCATCGAGGCGCCCGGAGCGCGTTTCCTCGGTCAGCAGCGGCGCTGCGCCATAGGAGGGCAGCGCGAACTGGGCCATGTCGGTGCCGAGTTCCTTCTTCGAATAAGCGCGAAGCAGGAGCCAGCTTTTGTCGATAGCACCACCAGCGACGCCGAGCCTTTTACCCTTCAGATCGCCCAGTTTCCGAATGGGCGAGTCCGGCGCCACCATCACCGCACCCAGCGCTGACGAGTAAGGCGCGAACTTGACGGGTTCGCCCATCGCACGCTGGCGCAGCGCCCACGGCCAGTCGCTGACGATGACGTCGGCTTCGCCGGAAAGCAGGGCAACGGGACCGGCCTGATTGGTCGCCACCTCGACGATGATGATCTGCAGCCCGAGCTTATCGGCAATCCCCTCGGCGCGGATGGTCTCCAAGAGCCAGCTCAACGACCCGAATTTGAGCGAGGTGACCCGCAGCGAGCCGGCCGCGCTTGCGCGCATTACCGGCAATCCAAACCCCACCAGTGCAGCCGCTCCACCGGCAACGAGAAGGCGGCGACGATCGATCATTTCGCACCTTTGTCCGCATACAACCGGCGGTCGACAATGTAGTTCACGGCTCGGAGCCACATTTTGTCGGTGTTGCCGTAGATCTCGCTCGAACCCTGGTTGATCACCTTCTGGTTGGCGACATCGCGCACGTAGATGCTGACGGTGAACAGAACGTCGGAGGCCTTGCGCACGGTACCGATGAAGGCGACGTCGGCACCGACCTTCTTGGCTAGGTCATCCTCGCAGCCATTGCACTTGTGAATCGGAGATTTGTCGTCGATCTCCTTCGCGATCGGCGCGCTGTCGACGACCTCGTAGCGACCGCTGTCCTTGATGAGCTTGGTGAGCTCGGCAGTGATGACCTCGAGGCGTCGCTTATCCTCTGGATCAAGCCCCGTCGGCATCAATCCGATCTCGAACTGCTGCTGCTGATCGATCAGATCAAAGGGAAAAATGATCGCCTTTTGCGCAGCCGATGCGGCTGCGGGATACAGCGCAAAAGCTAACGCTAGAGTGACAATACGTTTAGCAATCAAGGCGTTTCCCCTGTGCCGCGCCGCGTTTCCGGCTGCTTAGAGTGTTATAGTGTTAGGGGTTAGGTGTGCCGAACAGGGGGGTAATTGCAAGGGGGTTATTGCCACGCGGCAGCACAGGGAAGGTCACAAGTACGCGAGTAAAAACGGGAGACCTTGACAACGAGGGTACCCCATACCCTTTTACTGCTACATAGTAACAGGTCGCCGGATAAGACAAACAAGATTGCGGCCCGCCAACTGCGGGCCCGGAGGCCAAGGAGGAAAAGGGCTGATGGCAGCAGGCTATGCCGAACCGCACTCGCGTGGCAGCGTAATCGCATTTGTGCGTCGGAGCGTACTCGCTGGACTGGTGATGGCTTCGGCGCCTTCGCTCGCCAGTGCGCAAGAGGCCCCTGCACAGGCCCCGACGCCGCCCGCGGCCACTGCGCCTGCTCCGGCGGCCCCTGCTGCACCTGCTGCCGACTCTGCCAAATCTGACGCTCCGGCGCCTGCAGCCGCTGCTCCCAAAGCGGAAGCAGCCGCGCCCGGCCACGCCGTCATCCCGATAGTGCTCGCGCGCCAGTTGCGCGACGACCCGCTGCCGCTCTCCTTGCTCGACCTGCCACCGAAGGATCTCGGCATCGCCGGCGCCAAGCTGGCGATCACCGATAACAACACGACCGGCCGCTTCATGAACCAGGAGTTCAAGCTCGAGCTGATCGAGGAAGCCGATCCGGCCAAGCTCATCCAGGACGTGGTGCAGAAGGTCGACGCCGGCGCCCACTTCATCATCGTCGACGCGACGCCCGACACGCTCCTCAAGATGGCCGATGCGATCAAGGGCAAAGAAGCCATCCTGATCAACTACAGCGCGCCCGACGACAGCCTGCGCGAGGAGAACTGCCGCCCGCAGATCCTGCATACGGCGCCGACGCGATCGATGCTCACCGACGCACTCGCCCAGTACCTCGTCTGGAAGAAGTGGCCGCACTGGCTTCTGGTGCTCGGCCCGACCGAGCAGGACAAGCTCTACGCCGACGCGTTGCGCCGCTCGGCCAAGCGGTTCGGCGCCAAGATCGTCGAAGAGCGGACGTTCCAATACGACTCGGGTAGCCGGCGCACCGACGGCGGCTTCGAGCAGGTGCAGCAGCAGATCCCGACATTCACGCAGAAGGCGCCCGACTATCATGTGCTGGTTGTCGCCGACGAAGGCAACTTGTTCGGCGATTACCTGCCGTATCGGACGTGGGACGCACGTCCCGTCGCCGGCACCGCGGGGCTGACGGCGGAGAGTTGGCACCCGGCCATCGAGCTGTGGGGCGGCACACAATTCCAGAACCGTTTCAAGCGTTTGGCGGATCGCACCATGCGCCCGATCGACTACAACGCGTGGCTCGCGGTGCGCATGATCGGCGAAGCCGCATCGCGCACCAAGTCGGCCGAGTACAAGGACCTGATCGGTTACATCAAGGGACCGAACTTCGACGTCGCCGGCTTCAAGGGTGTCGGGCTGTCGCTGCGCAACTGGAACGGCCAGATCCGTGAGCCGATCCTGGTAACGACGCCCAAGATGCTCGTCAGCGTCTCGCCGCAACAGGGCTTCCTGCATCAGTCGAGCGAACTCGACACCCTCGGCGTCGACAAGCCGGAGACCAAATGCCAAGCCTACACACAATGAGGGCGGCAGAAATTCCGCCGTCACAGCTCCCAAGAAACTCTAGAGGAACTTTGGTAATGCGCCTCAAGGTCGGCATCGCTGCACTGCTCGCGATCGGCTTCGGACTAACAATGTCGGCGCCCGCCGCCATGGCCTATACGGCGTTCGTCACCAACGAGAAGGACAATTCCGTCTCGGTCATCGACACCGAGAAGCTCGAGGTGATCAAGACGTTCCCCGTCGGCCAGCGCCCGCGCGGTGTCATCCTTTCGAACGACGGCAAGTGGCTGATCGTCTGCACCAGCGACGACAACATCATCCAGGTCTACGACGCCAAGACCTACGAGTTCATCAAGACACTGCCGTCCGGCCCCGACCCCGAGTTGCTCATCCTGCATCCGTCGGGCAATCCGCTCTACGTCGCCAACGAGGATGACAACCTCGTCACCATCGTCGACATCCAGAGCGGCAAGATCCTGGGCGACATCCCGGTCGGCGTCGAGCCGGAAGGCATGGGCATGAGCCCCGACGGCAAAGTGTTGGTCAACACGTCCGAGACGACCAACATGGCGCACTTCATCGATACGACAACGCACAAGACCTTCGACAACGTGCTCGTCGACAGCCGCCCGCGCGTTGCCATCTTCAATCCGGCGGGCACGCAGTTGTGGGTTAGCTCGGAGATCGGCGGCACGGTGACGGTGATCAATCCGGCCGATCGCAAGGTCCTCTCCAAGATCCACTTCGAGATCCCCGGCATCACCAAAGAAGCGATCCAGCCCGTAGGCGTGCGCATCACACCCGACGGGAAAACGGCTTTCGTGGCCCTCGGTCCGGCCAACCGCGTCGCCGTCGTCGACACGGCGACCTTCAAGGTGACCAAGTATCTACTCGTCGGCCAGCGCGTGTGGCAGATGGCGTTCACGCCCGACGGCAAGAAGCTCTTGACGACGAACGGCGCCTCGAACGACGTGTCGGTCATCGACGTTGAAGCGTTGAAAGTTGTGAAGTCGATCAGGACGGGCCGCTACCCGTGGGGCGTGGTCGTGGCGCCGTTCTAGTTTTCGCGTTCTAGCGGGGCTCGGCGGCCCGGCTGAACAAAGATGTCGTGGCACTGGAGCAAGAAAGACGAAAGGGCCGCTCGCCTTCTGCGTGGCCAAGCCTGGAGAGAAACAATCAATGTTTCCAATGGCTTGAAAAATGGGCTAGCGGTAGAATCGTCGCATGGACATGACAGCGCAATCCAACCCGCCTGAGGCCAGCGCTCCCGCGCTGGTCGTCAAGAATGTCAGCCACAGCTTCGGCGACAACAAAGCTCTGAGCGATGTCTCGCTGGAGATTCCGCGCGGCCGTTTCGTCATGCTGCTCGGCCTCAACGGCGCCGGCAAGTCGACGCTGTTCGCGCTGATCACCCGCCTCTACGACAACATCACCGGCGAGATCCGCATCTTCGGGCACAACATTCGCCGCCGGGCGATGGCGGCCCTGCAGCGCCTCGGCGTCGTCTTTCAGAGCCGCACGCTCGATCTCGATCTGACGCTCAAGCAGAACCTGCTCTACCATTGCGCGCTGCACGGCATTCGCGGCCGCGAGGCGCGCAAACGCACGGAGCGGGCGCTCGAGATCGTCGGCCTCGCTGACCGGGCACGCGAGAAGGTGCGCAACCTGTCGGGCGGCCAGTCCCGCCGTGTCGAGATCGCCCGCTCGCTGCTGCACCAACCGTCGCTGCTGCTGCTCGATGAGCCCACCGTCGGCCTCGACATCGGCTCGCGCGAGAGCGTGGTCAACATCGTGCGCTCGCTCGTCGAGAAGGAGGGCCTGAGCGTTTTGTGGGCCACCCATCTCTTCGACGAGGTTCGCCCCACGGATCTCGTGGTCATCCTGCACAAGGGGCGCGTCCTGTTCACCGGCTCAGTGCCCGAGTTACTCGCCAAAACCGCAACGCAATCCGTCAGCGATGCTTTCCGTAAGCTGACCGGGACCGGCACTCAGGAGCTCGCCGCATGACTGCCATGAGCGCCACCGCCGGGCATGCGCCCTTGGCGACTAGCAGCATGAGCGAAGGCGCCTGGGGCAGCGAGCCGCCGCGCCTCGGCGTGCGCGCGTACGTTACCTGCTTCAAGGGCATCGTCTGGCGCGAGGTGCTGCGCTACCTGCACCAGCGCGAGCGCTTCATGTCGGCGCTGGTGCGCCCGCTCATCTGGCTGTTCATCTTCGCGGCCGGATTCCGTCAGACGCTCGGCGTGTCGATCATTCCGCCCTACGAGACCTACGTTTTGTATGAAGTCTACGTCGTGCCGGGACTGCTCGGCATGATCCTGTTGTTCAACGCCATGCAGTCGTCGCTGTCGATGGTCTACGACCGCGAAACCGGCGCCATGCGCACGCTGCTCGTCAGTCCCTTCCCCCGCTCGTTCCTCTTGCTCTCCAAGCTTATAGGCGGCGTCGCGGTCGCGGCCATCCAGGCCTACGTCTTCCTCGCCATCTTCTATTTCTGGGAGGCCGAGCTGTCGGGCTGGGGCTATCCATTGCTGCTGGCAGCCCCCGCGGCGCTGTTCGCACTCAACATCTACAATTCGGCGACGGACCATTTGTCGGAGCGCTTCTTGCAGCACGCGCTCGTCTTCGGGCTGCTCGCCGAGCTCGCCGTCATCGCCTACGTCATCTACGCGTGGAAGCTGTCGCCGCCGTCGATGAACTACATCGCCGTCGCACCGGCCCTGGTCATCTCAGGGCTGATGCTCGGCTCGCTCGCCCTCTTCATGTCGTCGGTCATCAAACAGCTCGAGAACTTCGCGGGCGTGATGAACTTCGTGATCTTCCCGATGTTCTTCGCCTCCTCGGCACTGTACCCGCTCTGGCGCGTAAAAGAGTCGAGCCTGCTGCTCTACCAGCTCTGCTTGTACAATCCCTTCACCCACGCGGTGGAGCTCATCCGTTTCGCGCTGTACGGGCAGGTCGACTGGCCGTCGCTCGCCATCGTTCTCGCCTGCACCGCCGTGTTCCTCGGTGCGGCGATCTTTGCCTACAATCCATCTAAGGGCCTGATCGCCCGCCGTGGCGGTCCGGGCTCGGGAGCGTAAGAGAATGCAAAAAGAGACAAAACGCGTGGCAAACAATCTGAAGCACGGCGTCAGCGCGGTCGCGCTGGCGGCTACCCTCGCACTCGCCTCGTCTCTGGCGCTGCGGGCGCAGGAGCAGAAAGCGGATCCCCCCGCGAAGGTCGAAGCTGCTCCGGAGCTGGCGCCCGGAATCGCCCCTGGCGTAACGCCCGGCGCGCGCCCCGGCGGCATGGAACCTCAGAGCGAAGCACAACCGGGCATCGCGCCCGGCGTCACGCCCGGCGCCCAGCCGGGTGGCGTCGGTGGTCCACCCGTCGGCGCGGCCAACCATCCGGCCTTCGCGCCGAGCCCGGTGACGCCCGAGCAGAACGCGGCAGTCGACTACTCGCCTTCCGCGATTCTTGCGAGCCCGGATTGGCCCTGCGTCCAGCGCAAGGTCCCCGTGGTTTCACCCGCGCAGGTGTGGGACGGGCCGCCCATCGACGGCATCAAAGAGTTCGACCCGGCGACCCGCGACCTCACGGAGCTCTTGGAGAGCCGCCGCGTCAGCCCCGAGGATGCAGAAAAGGCCATCAAGGAATACGGCGCTCAATTTCCTGAAGGTGCCGAGCGCGACAAGAAGCTGACCGAGCTCTTCGCCGCCTTCTTGAACGAGATAAATACCGACCGTCAGTTCGTCATGGGCAAGGTGGAAGAGTTCCAGAAGCGCCAGAAAGGGCGCGCCGTAGAGCTCGAGCGCGAGGGGCAAAACCTCGCGGACAAAGGCATGGCCGCGACCGACGAGTTGTTGCCGACGGAGACGAAGCTCACGCCGGAGCAGCAGGAGTACAATTGGAACGCGCGCATCTTCCAGGAACGCCAGCAGAACCTCACCATGGCCTGCGAGATCCCGGTGCTCATCGAGCAGCGCGCCTACGAGATTGGGCGGCTCATTCGCGGGCTGATGAAGAGCTGACACGGCCAGCCGTTGGAAGGTTAATCCTAACTCGGCGCGTTTAAGGCCGAACACGGGACTTTGCGCACCGCCACTGGTTGCCTAGATAACCCTAGATAACCAATGGAGGATGCCCATGGCGATCTATGACAGGCCGCACGATCGCATCACCCCCGGAGCGCCGGACGCCCATTCGCGCCGGCCCCATGCGGGCAACATGTTGATGCCGCTGCTCTTGGCAGCCGCGATCGTGGTTGCGCTGATTGCGATGCTCTATCAGTCGAACGACTTGTCGCGCGTCGGCGACACCACCAACGCCGGCCCGTCGGTAAAGACCGTGATGCCGTCGCCATCACCCTCTACGTCGCCGACGGTGCCGACACCGACGCCGACTACCGACCCGCGGCCCACGCAGGCGCCGATACGGTAGCGCACCCGCGCATCGCACTTACTTCTCGGGCGCCACGCCGGTCGCTCGCGGGCTGGCTGCGGCCATCACTCCGTCTTCTTGACCTCGGCGAGCGGGTAGCCCAGCTCCTGCCATCCGTCGGTGCCGTCGCGGAACCACATGACGTTGGTGTAGCCGTATTCCAGCGCGCGCTTGGCTGCGTTCCACGACATCCAGCAGTCCTTGAGGCAGAAAAAGACCAGAGGCGCGTCGCGCTTGCCTTTCGACAGCTCTTTGAGGTTGGCGCGGAAGGATGCATCGACCGTTGAATTGAGCGCGCCGTAGCCGACATTGGGAAGCCAGCGCGCGCCCTCGATGCTGCGATGAGACGGCTCGCGCCAGAACGTGCCGGCGGGCAGATTGGGTGGTTTGGGTGCCTGCGGGTAGACGTCGATGAACACCGCGCCGTCCTTGTTCCACAGATCGGCCGCCTGGTCGTTGCTCAGCACCTTGGCGCCGCGCAGGGTCGGCGGCACCGGGGTGCGGAAGTTGTCCATGCGGTAGTCGGCCGGCTCCTCCACCGGGCCGGTGTGCGCGCCTTCGGCGGGGGGCGGCGGGACATCGGGGTGCGGCGCGGCTGCGGGGCCTCCCGTAGCGCCGGCGCCATCGTCGGCGGCATGCAGCGCGGCCGGTGCGGCGGCGAGCAGCGCCAGACAGGTGTAGAGCGCAAGCTTGATGCGACAGGCGCTCGACCTTTGGCGGGCTTGGCGCTGGCGCATCATCGTTGGAGGATTTGGTGCCTTGGAATGAGGGAACGAGGGCCGCACGGCGGATTCGTGCGGCGCCTCCGTATCAGCTCCGCGGGCTGGTGATAGGCTTGCTGTCTTCATCGATCATCGGCACGCCGTACTCAAGCAGCACCTTGTCGATGTCCGCCTGCCGCTTGCGGATGATGTCATTGAGCTGACGCTTCCAGAGATCGTCGCCCTGGCGAACGCCCATGGTGATGCGGAAGTCGAGCCGCCCTGCCTTGTCCACGTCCTTCGTGAGCGGCACGACCGTCAACTTGTCGCCGTTGTGCGAGCCATAGTAACCCGCAATCGGTCCCCACATCACGCCGGCATCGATCTCGCCCGAGCGGATGTCCTTGACCATGTCGGCCGAGGGATCGTCGTAGCGGCGGTCGACCATCAGGCGGTAGGGACGCGCCTTGTCCATCAGCCCGGCTTTGGCGATCAGCGTGGCCGACGGTGTGCCCTGCACGGCGCCGACGCGCTTACCCTTCAGCTTGGGGTCGAAAATGCTCTCGACGCCGTCGAGCCCGGTGCCGGGCTTGTAGATCAGCGCGTAGGCGGAGCGGTAAAGCGCATTGGTATTGAGAACCAACTCGTCGCCTTGCCCGGTTCCGATGATCACATCGCAGCGCTTGGCGAGAAGAGTGTTGCGCGTGAAGCCGGTGGCTTGCGGGAACCACGTGTACGTGACGGGTACCTTGAGCTCTTCGGCGATGATGTGCGCGATCTTATTCTCGAAACCTTCTTCTTTTTCGTTCGAGAAAGGCATGTTCGCCGGATCGGCGCAGACGCGGAGCACCTGGCGATTGACGAGGTCGGAGCGGTGACCTTCCACGGCAAATGCCGCGCTCGTCAGGGCGGTGAGAAAGCCGAGGCCGCAAATTGCGGCCCCGGCGAGCTTATTGAGACTGGAATTTTTAGCTACCAAGGCAAGCCTTCTCTTCTGCTTTTGCCTGTTCGGGCTTTTCATCGCGATTGCGACCGCCGAGCTGCCCGGCGGGCAAGGCGCCGCTCGAGCGAGCCTTCAAGTAAGCATACAAGTCGTTGATGAAGCACATCACGTTCTTGTTGTCGCCGAAGGCGGGCATGACGAACTTTGTGCCGGCGGCGTCGCGAACGCGGCCCGAGGCGACGACGCCGAGAAAATCACCGTAGGGCATGCTCTTCAGCGAGTCCGCCAGCGCCGGAGCGTAGGTGGAGCCGAGGCCGTTGGGGCCATGGCAGACGTGGCACTCGCCATGATAGCGGCGGTAGCCGTTATAGGTCGCCCAATCGACGACGAAGGCGCCACCATCTTTGTGACAAACGCGGAAGGTCGGCGTGCCATCCGGCAGAACCCATTTGCCGTCCTTGAACTCAGCGCCCTCTTGGCTGATGCAGCCGTCCGCCAGGGTAGCTTCCTTCTGCAGGCCTGGCTGCACTTCGGCACCGGCTGCAGGGGCAGGAGCCTCTTTCTTCGCGGGCTCCTTGGCATCTTGCGCGATGGCCGACCAATAGACGCCACCGAGGGCAATGGCCGTCACGACCGCCAAACTAATCCTTCTCACGCGTTTCCCCTATGTGCTTTCGCCGGCAGGTAATGCTGGCATCGATACGATGACCATTTGGGCGGGTCGATGAGAGTGTGCAACGGGCAAAATGTCATAGCGTTCCGCATGTTGCGGTGCAGCGTGATGACAGTGCGGTGCACAAGCGCCCATTGATCCGGGCTTGTTCCAGTCACAGAGAAGACCGGCGCGGGAAATCCCGCGCCGGCCCCCATTGTCGTGACGTCAGCTTATGGCAGCGTCCAGATCGTCAGCGAGCCACCGAGAGCGGTGTAGCTGTTCAGACCAGCGTAGCCACCAACGGCGCCGAGACCGTCGGTCGGGTTGGTGAGACCAGCCGCGAGGCCGATGCCAGCCCAGCCACCAACACCCGAGAAGATGCCGATGTACTGCTTGCCCTTGTGACCGTAGGTGAAGGCGTTGCCGATGATGCCGGAAGGAGTGCGGTTCTTGTACAGCTCCTTGCCGTCCTTCTGATCGACGCACTTGAAGTAGCCCTCGAGGGTGCCGACGCAGGCGATGCCGCCAGCGGTCGTGAGAACACCCGACCAAACCGAGAACTGCTCCTTGTTCGACCAGACGATCTTACCCTTGGAAGCATCCCACGCGATGAAGTTGCCCATGTGGCTCTCGCCCTTCGGCGGATACATGGACAGCGTGGCGCCAACGTAGGGCTGGCCGGCGGTGTACTCGACCTTGAAGGGCTCATAGTCCATGCAGACGTGGTTCGTCGGCACGTAGAAGAGCTTCGTCAGAGGCGAGTAAGCAGCAGGCTGCTGGTCCTTCGTGCCCAGAGCGGCCGGGCAGACGTCGGTCGTGTTGACGTCCTGGCCGTTGAGGAACGTGGACTTCGAAGCCACGACCGCGGGGCGGCCATACTTCTCGCTCTTGGGGTCGAGGTCGACGCCAGTCGTCCAGTTGACGGCCGGGTCATACTTCTCGGCGACCAGCGGGAGACCAGACTTGCGGTCAACCGTGTAGCCAAGACCGTTACGGTCGAAGTGCACGAGCACGTTGTGCTTCGAACCCTTCACGTCCATGTCGTCGACGAGGATCATCTCGTTGACGCCGTCGAAGTCCCACTCGTCGAACGGGGTCATCTGGTATGCCCAGGCGGCCTCGCCGGTCTGCGGGTTACGAGCGATGATGGACATCGACCACTTCTGGTCGATCTGCTTGCCATCCGGTCCAGCGCGCTGAGCCGGGTTCCACGTCGACGGGTTGCCCGTGCCGTAGTAGACGAGGTTCAGCTTCTGATCCCAGGCGTACCAGCCCCAGATCGAACCGCCGCCCAGCTTCCACTGGTCGCCAGTCCAGGTCTTGAGGGACGAGTCCTTGCCAACCGGCTTGCCGAGAGACATCGTCTTCTCGGGGTTGAACAGGATGTCCGAGTCCGGACCCATCGAGTAGCCACGCCACAGCATCTTGCCGCTGTTGATGTCGTAGCCGGTGAAGAAGCAGCGGACGCCGAACTCGGCACCCGACACACCGATCATGACGACGTCGCCAACGACGATGGCGGCACCAGTGCCGGTCTCGCCGCGCTTCGGATCGCCGTTGACGGCCTTCCAGACCTCTTTGCCGGACTTGGCATCGAGAGCCACGAGGGTCGTGTCAGCCTGGTGCAGGAAGAGCTTGCCATCGGCATACTGCAGACCGCGGTTGACGGTGTCGCAGCACATAACCGGGATCACGGACGGATCCTGCTTCGGCTCGTACTTCCAAACGATCTTGTTCTCGTCATCGAGGTTGAGGGCGTACACGATGTTCGGGAACGGAGTGTGGAGATACATCATGCTGCCGATGACGAGGGGCGAACCCTCGTGACCGCGAAGCACGCCGGTCGAGAACGTCCAAGCAACCTTCATGCTGCCGACGTTCTTCGTGTTGATCTGGTCGAGGTTCGAATAACGGGTGGCATCGTAGTTGCCTTGCTGCATGCACCAGTTATTGTCGTCAGCGATACACTTGATAACGCTATCATTGGCAAACGCCGGTGCCGCGAGGGCAGCCGTCGCAACCAAAGCACCTGCGAATACGCTTTTGCGCATTGCGCTTCCTCCATTTTAAGGTTCTTGCCACGCTTGCAGCGGTGGTGAACAGCAGCGCCTCACACCCTATTTTTTATGGGATGGGGTTTGCCCCTTCTAATCCCTTGTGGCGATCGACCTGGACGTACTAGCGGATGCCAGTCAGTCCCGGATGCCGTGTCACACCGCGGCACATCTACGCACTTTTTTTTCTCGGCTGCAAGACACCTGGGTAACGAAAATTCACGCGTCCGTGAATAGGACAAGATCGTTGACGTAAATTCCGCCGTGTCCCATCGCGGTTTGTTGCGCTGCACAGAAAAATTGTGCGACGCACGACAACCTTCTGAACTGGAGCCGATTTTGTTGAATAAGTCGTCATACCGCTGTCATCCAACGGGAGGCTACGCCACCATCGTGCGCAGGACCGCGCATTTACCGGTGTGGCGGGACGGTGTGACGAGTCTCACGCGGCGCTCTCGCGCGCGTGATCGATCGCGAGCAGATTCAAACGAGGTTCAGATGCGTCATCGAGCAAGCTGGGGAACCTGGATTCGGGAGTTTTTCCCGAACGTTACAGCGTTGCTCCTTATGGGTGCTGTGACCGCTCTGGCGACGCCGCTCGCAGCGCTGGATGAGGCTCCGTTCAAAGCCGAGCAACCGCTCAGCGTGAGCGAAGTCGCGCCGGGCGTGTTCGTGCATCAGGGGCGCTACGAAATCTTCACCCCGCGCAACTCCGGCGACACGGCGAACGCCGGCTTCATTGTCGGCCGCGACGGCGTCGCCGTCATCGATACGGGCGGCAGCCCGCGCGTCGGGCGCGCCCTGCTCGCCGCCATCCGCGCGCGCACCAAGCTGCCGATCAAGTACGTGATCAACACGCACATGCACCCCGATCACGTCTTCGGAAACGTCGCATTCGAGGACGAGAAGCCCGTCTTTGTCGGCCACGCCAAGCTTCCGCGCGGGCTGGCAGCACGCGCCGAACGCTATCTTGCGATCAACAAGGAACTGCTCGGCGACGCCTTCGACGGCACGCGCCTCATCCCGCCGACCGACCTCGTCAAGGACAAGCAGGAGCTCGATCTCGGCGACCGCAAGTTGTCGGTTGAGGCCTATGCAACGGCACATACCGACAACGACGTCACCGTTCTCGACGACAAGACGGGCACGATGTTCCTTGGTGACCTTCTCTTCTCCAAGCACGTTCCAGCGCTCGATGGATCGATCCGCGGCTGGCTGACCCTCATCGACAAGCTCGCCGCGCGGGGCGACATCAAGCTTGCCGTGCCTGGGCACGGTCCGGCGTCGATGCCCTGGCCATCAGCCTTGGACGCGGAGAAGCGCTACCTCAGCACCGTAGCGGACGAGGTGCGCACGATGATCAAGCAAGGAAAGACGCTGGCCGAGGCGGCGGAGAAGGTCGGCCTTTCTGAAAAAGATGCGTGGCTTCTGTTCAAAGAGTATCATGCACGCAACGTTTCAGCCGCCTTCGCCGAACTAGAGTGGGAATGATCGGATTCTGAGCGGCGGGAGAGAACTGCCATGCACACGACAAGATGCAACTGGGGGAAATCAGCGCTAACTGCTGTATTGGCGTTGGCGGTGGTGACCCCCGCCGTCGCCGCCGACGATGCGGCGTGGCAGGACATCCGCCGCAACGTTTTCGACGGCCGCGAGGTGGTCGAGGACAAAACAGTGTCGCTCGAGACGCCTTACCGCGCCGAGGACGCCGCGGTGGTGCCCGTCACGATGCGCATTCCGGCGAGCGTCGGCGAGGTGAAGACCCTCACGCTAGTGATCGACAAGAACCCAGTCCCCGTCGCCGCGACCTTCAAATTCGGGGAGGCCGCCGGCACCGGCGATCGGATGCTGTCGACCCGCGTCCGGGTCGACATGTATTCCAACATCCGCGCGATCGTTGAGACGGCGGACGGCAAGTTGCACATGGCGACCAACTTTGTGAAAGCGTCGGGCGGATGCTCCGCGGCCGCCTCGAAGGATGCGGATGAGGCATTCGCCAACCTCGGCAAGATGCAGGTGCGCACTTTCGATGATCCGGCGCTGAAGGCGCAAACGCCGCCCCAGCGCGAGGCGCAAGTGATGATCCGCCACCCGAACTTCACGGGCATGCAGATGGATCAGGTCACGCGCCAATACACGCCGATGAAAATCGTGCAGGAGATGGACGTGAAGCGTGACGGGGCGCGCATCTTCAAGATGGAGGGTGGCATCTCGATTTCCGAGAATCCCAATTTCCGTTTCACCTTCGCCCCCGGCAGCGAGGATTTGATCGAGGTCATCGCCAAGGATAGCGACGGCAAGGTGTTTACCGCCACCTCGGCCGGCAAAGCCTCCTGACTTCGAAACCACAAGAAAAAGGGCGCCCCAGGAGGCGCCCTTTTTGTTTGTCCAGATACCGCGAAGCGGCGCCTCACTAAGAGCAGCGAAGCTCCGCTCGGTTCAGAAGCAGCGAAGCTCCGCTTCGACCTGCGCCCGCTTCATGTTCTTCACCTTCTCCAGCAGCGGCGCGAAGCTATTGAACATCGCGACGCTCTCGCCGCCCTTCTGGCGTACCGACATGATCGTCTCGGCGGCCTCATAGTCTGCATAGGGCAGGAGCGCCGCGATCTGGTCGATGGAGCAGGCGCACTTGTCGAGAACCATGCGGTTTTGCCCGTTGGTCTGCATGCAGGCAAACACGTAGTCGGCGCGCGCCGCCGTCGGGTAGTCGTTCGGCGGCAGCTTCACCGACGTCTCGGCGATTGCCGCCGTCCCAGTCGCGATCAGCGCGGCGAACGCGACCGCAAGGATGCCCTTCCTCATTGCTGAGCCTCCAATCCTGTGATGCCGGCAAGCGTAATACGCTCGCTCATGTTCAAAATCGCCGGCGGGTAGCGGTTGTGATAGGTGGCGAAGAGATCGACGATCTCGCCGGGCACCTCGTCGCTGACGGTGACCTGGTATTTGGCGCCTTCCCACCCCTGCATCTTGGTTTCGAATTTGTCGCCGGCGTACGGCGTCATGGAAATGCGATAGGCGTTGATCTTCTTGCCGTTGTAGTCGACCTGGATCGGTTCGACCTTGGCCTTCAGCCAGCCATCCGAGAAGCTGCGCTGCAGGTAGTTCACTTGACCGCCAGCGAGCTGACTGAACGTGCTCACGGCCTGCGAGAAGAACACCGCGAATACCGGATTGATCGAAAACTTCTCGAGCTTCTGCAGCTCCCGAGCGCGGTCGCCCGTATAGATCTGCAGTTCGACGTCCTTCTTGCCGTCTTCCTTGTCGGCGACGACCTTCAACGTAATGTCATCGGAGTACGGCACGCCGAGAATTTTCGGATCGCTGACCTTGCGATTGAACTTGTAGTCGATCTGCTTGCCGGGCTCGACCTTCGCCAGATGCTTGTGCTCGAAGATGAGGTCGGTCGCCTTCGGCTGACCGGACGCCGCTGCCTCAGCCGGCTTTGGATCGTCGGCGGCTTTGACGCTCACAGCATGGAACCCGACTGCAAGGGCAGCGACGACAATCGCAGCACCCAAACCATAGAACCGCATGAGTAACGCTTCCTTCCTAGAGATCGTTGCCACGCAAACGTAACGTTGTTGCTTTTCGCGCCCGTTTTAGCCTTCGGAATGCACACCCGTAAACAGGCCCGACCTTAACGTTTGGTCATTCGGTTGACGGGGGCGTGAACGCTGCACCGCAAGATACGTCAGGGGACCGACGGAGTTTCAGCGCAAAAACAGCCCGAAAGCCCGGGGGCCGTCGCCGACGGCGGCCTCGCCCGTTATGGCCAGCTTGGCAGTGTCTATCCGCATCAGGACGTTGTCGAACCAACAGGCAACGTAGATGTTGGCAGCGGAGGGATCGATCGCGATCCCCTCGGGGTGATCGCCGACCTCGATGGTCTGCACGACCCTTAGGCCGTCGAGCTCAACGACGCTGACGGTGCCCGCGTACTGGTTGGTGACGAAGGCCCGCCCCGAGGAGAGGGCCACCGCATAGGGTCGGTGTCCGACGGCGACCGTGCCGACGCTCTTTCCCGCGGCGATATCGATGACGCTCATGTCGTCGCTGGCGACGTTTGCGGTGTAGGCCCGCGTTCCTCCGGCGTCGATCGTCACGCCGAAGGGGCGCTTGCCGACGGCCACCGTTCCCAGTCGCGCGTTGGTTGCGGTGTCGATGATCGACACCTGGTCGCTGTCCCGGTCGGCGCTCAGCAAAAGTCTGCCGTCCGGCGTCACCGCGAGGCCCGAGGGCGATTCCCCGACGGGAATTTGCGCGATGACCTTTCCCGCCCCAGGATCGACCACCGAGATCGAATGCGTGAACCAGTCGGCCACGTAGAGGCGTCCGTTCGTCGGATGCGCCGCGATGCCGAGCGGCGCCTCGCCGACTTTGAAGCGGTTGGCGACTTTGCGTGCCCGCGCGTCCACGACGACGACTTCCTTGCTCTCCGGCGATGTAACGTAGGCGAGCTTGCCGTCGGGGGACATGGCGATGCCTGCGGGTTTGCCGCCAATGGCGATCTCAGCCACGGACTTCATATCGCTAAGCGACACGACGCTGAGCGAGTCACCCGTTTGGTTTGTGACGAAAGCCTCGCTGACGGTCTTGGCGGATTCGGCGGCCCCGGAAACGGCAACGGCGATGCTTCCCAGCATCGCCGTCAATGACATCATAAGCCGCGTGACTGGACGGGGCATGTGTTGCGTCCGGCGTCAGCCGCCAGCTTCGACTTTTTGCTTCAGCGCATCGAGGCCGCCGCGATAGACGCCCTTCACGGCCTTCACGGCCGCCTCGTCGGAGAGCTCCGGCGGCGGGTCGTTGTTCATGAAGCCGCGATAGAATGCGCCCTTCCACTCCACAGTCGACTTGTCGCCTTCGCCCTTCACGCTCAGCGTGGAGGAGTAGTTATTGACCGGCAGCACCTTGGGATCGACCTTGGTGATCTCGTATTTATAGAGCTTCTTGGCCGGATCGTTCTGAATGAGCTTCTCTTCGATCGTGCCGCCCGAGGTCAGCGTCAGGGTCCGCGTTGCATTGGCGTCATTGCCGCCATTGCCCTCGAGCTTAGCTACGGCGGGGTGCCAGCTCATGTCCTGGAAATTGCCGATGACCGCCCAGACCTTGTCGGCCGGCGCGTTGATCTCAACGGTCTCCGTCGCCTTCTGCCGGGTCGGGCCGTGGGCCGAGGCAAGGGTCGGGAACACGGCCAGCACAGCCAGCCCCAGCGCAACAGCTCTCACCATTCAGGTTTCCTCCGAGTATCGATTTTTTAGCGCGCCTCGGGTGCGACCATAGTGGCGCTCCAAACGCTCCGCAATCGGAGCGCGCCCCGGCAAACCGCCGCATTCGCGCCGGTGTTGTTTTGCCCTGGCGTCCGTGCTTACTTGCGCCGCGCGCGAAGGAGACTGCACTAAATGACAGCACACGCCGAGGGCGATCGTCCGGGTGACGCTTCCCATGTTTACGACAACGTCACCTGTCCCTTCTGCGGACTGTTGTGCGACGACCTCCAGATCACCCGTACCGGATCGACGCTGAAGGTCAGCAATGGCTGCCCGCGCGCCACCGCGGGCTTTCAACGTCCCCTCCCACCGGCCAAGCCGCTGGTGCGCGAGAAGGAAGCGACCTTCGAGGAGGCTGTGCGCACCGCCGCCGAACTCATCCGGGGCGCGAAGCTGCCGCTCTACGGCGGCATGGCCAGCGACGTCGCCGGCGCCCGAGCTGTCCTGTCGATTGCCGATCGCACGTGCGGCGTCGTCGATCACGCGTTGAGCGAAGGCCAGTACCGCAACTTCCGCGTCGTGCAGACGAGCGGCTGGATCATGTCCACGCTCACCGAGACGCGTAACCGCGCCGACCTGATCCTCATCGTCGGCACCGACGTGCACAAGCTGCATGGCCGCTTCTTCGACCGTATCGTTACCCCTGCCCAATCGATGTTCGAGGGCGTCGCCAACAAGCGCACCGTCATCTTCATCGGCGAGGGTCTCGATACGTCCGCGGCCACCGGCCCCCGCATTGACGAAGTCATAACACTGCCGGTCGGCAAGGATCGCATCCCAGAGGTGCTGGCTGCCATCTCGGGCCTCGTCCGCGGCCATGCCATTCCGTCGCCCGAGGCGCCGGCTGCGGCGCCCGCCAAGCGCAGCGGAATTCTTTCGTCGCTGCTCCCCGGCAGAACCTCGGCCGCTACGGCCGCGCCCGAAGTGGCCGGCGTTCCCTACTCCGCCATCGAGGCCGTGGCCGAGAAGTGCAAGAAGGCGAAGTACGGCGTTGTCGTCTGGGCGCCGCCCGCGCTCAGCATGCCGCAGGCCGACCTCACCGTTCACATGATGACCGAGATCGTGCGCGAGCTGAACCTCACGACGCGCTTCGCCGGTCTCTCTCTCGGCGGCAACGAGGGCGCCCCCAGCGCCGCATCGACTTGCACGTGGCAGACGGGCTATCCGCTACGCGTCAGCTTCGCCAACGGCACGCCCGAGTACGACTCCTATCGCTACAACGTCAGCCGCATGCTCACCGACGGCGAAGGCGACATGCTGCTGTGGGTCGCCTCAATCGGAACTGACATCGGCCTACCGCAGACGAGCGTTCCGACCATCGTGCTCGGGACGCCCGGCGTGCGCATGGCGCAGCCGCCGACGGTCTACATTCCGGTCGGCACACCCGGCATCGATCACACGGGCCAGATGGTCCGTTGCGATAACGTCGTGTCCCTGCCGATGCAGAACCTCGGCCGCTCGCAGTTGCCGAGCGCCGCCAACGTTCTCGCCGCCATCCAAGCCGCCCTTTAGACGTGAGCCCAGCGCTATGATGATCAAGCTGACCGGCGGCAAGGTCTACGACCCCGCGAACAACGTGAACGGCGAGGTTCGCGATATTTACATCGTGGACGGACGCATCGTTGCCGCCAATCCAGACGCCCGCGTCGACAAGGAATATGACGTCCGCGGCAAGGTCGTGATGGCGGGCGGAATCGACCCGCACACGCACATCGGCGGCGGCAAGGTGACCATCGCCCGCACGCTGATGCCGGAGGATCACGAGAAGGACGAGGTCGCCCACACTGCGCTCACACGCGCTGGCACGGGCCACGCGCTGCCGTCGACCATGATCACCGGCTACCGCTACGCCGAGATGGGCTACACGGCCTGCTTCGAGCCGGCCATGCTCCCCGCCAACGCGCGTCAGGCGCACATGGAGCTTGCCGACACGCCGCTGCTCGACAAAGGCGCGTTCGTCATGCTCGGCAGCGACGACTTCCTCCTGCGCGCCATCGCGGAGAAAAAGGACTTCGAGTTCATCAAGGACTACATGGCCTGGACGATGCACTCCGCGCAGGCCATCGCCATGAAGGTGGTGAACCCCGGCGGCATCAGCGCCTTCAAGTTCAACCAGCGCAAGCTCGATCTCGACGAGAAGCACGTCTATTACGGCATCACCCCGCGCGACATCATCCTAACGCTGGCACGCGGCCTACTCGAACTCGGCGTCACACATCCCCTGCACGTGCACGGCTGCAACCTCGGCATCCCCGGCAACGTCGAGACGACTATGGCGACGATCCGTGCCACTGAAGGCCTGCCGCTGCACCTGACGCACATCCAGTTCCACAGCTACGCCACCGAGGGCGAGCGCCACTTCTCGTCGGGCGCGGCGCAGATCGCCGACCTTCTGAGGAAGTATCCGCACATCTCCATCGACGTCGGCCAGGTGATGTTCGGACAGACCTGCACCGCCTCCGGCGACTCGATGCGCCAGTACAATGGCGCCAAGAACGCCGACCCGAAGCGTTGGGTGGTGATGGACATCGAGTGCGATGCCGGCTGCGGCGTCGTGCCGTTCCGCTATCGCGACAAGAGCTACGTTCACGCGCTGCAGTGGGCGATCGGCCTCGAGACGTTCCTCCTGTGCGAGGACCCGTGGCGCATCTTCTTGACGACCGACCACCCGAACGGCGCGCCGTTCTACACGTACCCGCACCTGATCCGCCTGCTCATGGATCGTGACTTCCGCCGCGAGACCCTGCATCGCGTCAATCAGGAAGCCTTGAAGTATTCGACGCTCCCGAGCCTCGAGCGCGAATACTCGATGTACGAGATCGCGATCCTGACGCGGGCCGGCCCCGCCCGCAGCCTCGGCCTTAAGGACCTGGGCCACGTCGGCCCCGGCGCCAAGGCCGATATCACCGTCTACAACGAAGACTCCAATCGCGAACGCATGTTCGAGAAGCCCGAGTACGTCTTCAAGAACGGCGAGCTCATCGTGCGCCAGGGCAAGGTCGTCAAGGTCGTCAACGGCGCCACGCACGTCGCCCGGCCCGAGTACAACCGCTCCATCGAGAAACCCTTGAAGGAGTACTTCGACCGCTACCACACGGTGCGGATGGAGAACTTCCGTTTGAGCGACGAAGAGATCATCGACGGCGGCCGCGGCGAGATCATCGTGCAGCCAACCAAGGCCAGAGCGGTGTCATGAAGGTCAACGGCATTCTAATCGACGACACGTTCGCCGAGGCCTTCGGCATGGCCGGCACCGGCGTCATCATCACCGCCGATACCATGAAGTGGGCGCGCATCGCCGCCACCACCATGGCCGGCTTCGGCACCTCCGTCATCGGCGCCGGCGCCGAGGTCGGCATCGACCGCGAGCTGAAGCCCGAGGAGACGCCCGATGGGCGTCCCGGCGTGCGCGTGCTGCTGTTTGGCTTCTCGCCGGAAGCCGCCACATCGCAGCTCAAGACCCGTGTCGGCCAGTGTGTCCTGACCAGTCCCGGCTCGGCCTGTTACGCGGGCGTCGAATCCGACAAGCGGATCGGCCTCGGTCAAGGCCCGCGCTTCTTCGGCGACGGCTTCCAGACCGCCAAGCGGCTAGGCAAGAAGCGCTACTGGCGCGTGCCCGTAATGGACGGCGAGTTCGTCATCGAGGAAACGACGGGCGTCGTCACCGATGCGGTGGGCGGCGGCAACCTCATCATATTGGGCAACGATCGCGCCGGCCTTCTGACGACGGCGGAAGCGGCCGTCGACGCGATCGGCGGAGTGCCCGATGTGATCACGCCGTTCCCGGGCGGCATCGTCCGCTCCGGCTCGAAGGTCGGCTCCAAGTACAAGGGCGCGGTCGCTTCGACCAACGACGCCTTCTGCCCGACGCTGCGCGGCCGGGTGAAGTCGGAGCTCAGCCCCGACACCGTCGCCGTGCTCGAGATCGTCATCGACGGCCTGACATCTAAGTCGGTCGCCGACGCCATGCGCGTTGGCCTCAAGGCCGTCATCGACACCGGCGCCGCCAAGGGCGTGACCCGGGTCACCGCCGGCAACTACGGCGGCAAGCTTGGCCAACACCACTACAAGCTCCGGGAGCTGCTGCCATGAGCGGTCTAACTTTCCGCCTGACGTCGGCTCCGAAAGAGCGTCTCGACCTTTCGCAGTTGACGCCCCGCAAGCTGTCGTCGACCCCGCTCGCCCAGGTGCTGAAGCTCAACGTCGGCTCCACCAAGAGCGGACTGAGCCTCGGCGACGTGTTCGCGGTGTCTGGCAAGCCCGGCGACACCGTGAGGATCGAAAGCGGCTCGGCGCGCCTCGACTTCGTCGGCGCCGAGTTGGATCACGGCACACTGATCGTCGAGGGCGACGTCGGCGTCAGCGCCGGTCGCAACATGCGCGGCGGCCGCCTCGAGATCAAAGGCGACGCCGGCAACTTGCTCGGCTCGGGCATCAGCGGCGGCGAGATTTTCGTCAAGGGCTCGGCCGCCAGCCAGGTCGGTGGGCTCAGCGCCGGCGACAAGTTCGGCATGACCGGTGGCCTGATCGTGATCGACGGCCATGCCGGCGACCGCACCGGCGACCGCATGCGCCGCGGTACCATCTACATCCGCGGCAAGTGCGGCTCGTTCGCCGGCTCGCGTATGGTTGGTGGCACGATCTGGACGGAACTCGGCTTCGGCGCCGATCCGGGGCTGCTCCTGCGCCGCGGCACGCTCATCGGCCCGTCCGTCGAACAGATGCTTCCGACCTTCGCCGACGCCGGGCGGCACGACCTGGTTATCCTGCGCATCCTGTCGCGGTACATGAGCGCCACCTTGGGCTCGCAGGCACCCAAGCCCCTGCCGACCGCGGTACGCAAATATGCGGGCGATCTGGCGACCGTCGGCAAGGGCGAAATCCTCCTCACGGCCTAAGCCTTAGTCCAAGGTCCGGTTGCTACCCTGTAACCTTCCGCCGCCACACATCGTATAAGTTGCGGAGGCGGCAGGGGCTCCTGCCGCCCTCGCAATAGTCCGGACCGCTCAACCGGGTCGAGGAGCACACATGATATCGATCATTATTTCGGCCTGCCTGATCAGCAACCCGACCGTGTGCAAGGACTACCGCGTCCCGCTGGCGTCCAACATCGACGCCAAGGGATGCCTTTTTCGGGCCCAGCCGCACCTCCCGAGGTGGGCCGAGCAGCATCCGCAGTGGACGATCAAGCGCTGGCGCTGCGCCTCGGGCGACTATCAGGATCTTTGAGCGAAGCCACGCACCGCAGAGGCGCGCATGTCTATTTTACTTCGCTTGCATCGACTCATAGCCACCGCCCTCTGGTCAGCCGCCGTCGGCCTGGCTGTCGTACCCGCGGTGCGCGCCGACATGGTCGACCATCTCGATCTCAAATCCGACGAGTTCACCAAGGCGGACGTCACTCGCGATGAGGTGCTGGCGGCGATCGCCAAGGCGGGCGCCGACGGCACGGCTGACTTTTCCGGCCGTCGTCTTAATGGGCTCGATCTGTCGGGCCTCGATCTGCGGCGTCTGAAGCTCCAGAGCGCCCGCATCAACGGCGCGAACTTCGCCGGCGCCAACCTCGAGGGCGTCGTTCTCGATCAGGCATGGGCGCTGAAGTCCGACTTCAGCAAGGCGAACCTGAAGAAGAGCAGCCTGTTCTCCACCCAGTTCATGGACGCCAAGATGCCCGGCGCCGACTTCACTGGCGCGCGCATCGCCGCCGACTTCTCCCGCGCCGATCTAAAGGGGGCGAACTTTAGCGGCGCCGATCTCTCCGCCGACATGAAGAACCAATCTATGGGTCTGATGCGCGGCGTATTCCGCTCGAGCAAGCTCGAGGGCGCGTCGTTCAAGAATGCCAATCTCGCCCGCGCCTTGATGGAGTATGCGTCGCTGCGGGACGCCGATCTGCAGGGCGCCAACCTGATGGGCAGCGAGCTGGCCGGCGCCGACCTCACCGGCGCCAATGTCGCCGACGCCAATTTCAACCAGGCGGACGTGAACTCCACGCGGCTCCTGTCGCTCAAGGGCAAGGACAAGGCACGCTACTTCGACAACGTGAAGAATCGCGAGCGCGCCTACATCGACTGAGGGCTAGGGCGTGAAAAAACTGGGGCGGTTAGCGGCGAAGACCCGACGCACCCGGCTGCCGAGCTCACTCACCTCGAGGACGAACTTCTGCCGGATCGCGCGTCCGAAGTCGGCATAGCCGTTGGCGGGCAACACGAACGAGCCGGGACCGCCTTTGACATTCTCGATGTACCACTTTTCGAGCGGATCCTGCTGCTGCTTCTCCGGCAGGTAGGATTGCGCCGCGGGTGCGCCGGGGGTCACGACCTCCGGCCCCGCGCCTTCGAGGATCGGCAGCCCGTTGACGGTGACGCCGTAGCTCACGAGCTCGTCACGCACCTGCTCGATCGGCTCTTGGCTGTTGCAGTTGTCCTTGCCGTCGCCGGAGACATCGAGCACGACCTTGGCCGCCTTGGACGGGATCTGCGGGACGATCTTATCGGACACGACGCGCATCATGCGCGCCATGCAGGTGAATTCGCCACCCTGCCGCGGCAGTCCGCGTACCCGCTTCGCTGTGGCCTTGGCATCCGCCTCGCTGGCAACGTGCGTCCACGGCACGCTGACCGTGGGCTGGTCGGCCCATGTCACGAGCGAGAAGAGAATGCCGCCTTTGGCGCCTCCGACGATGGCCTGAATGACGCCCGGGTCTTCCAATGCCTGGGCGATGCCTTCGATCTGCAGCTTGTAGCGCTGATCGTCGACGGAGTTCGATACGTCGATGGCGACGATGAGTGCCGTATCGACCTCGTCGCCGCTGACTGCGAATGCCGCCGTCACTACTGCGACGGCACCGATGAGCGCTGCAACACCTGCCAGTATCGCCCGCTGTGCGCTTCTTTGCCGAAACGCCCCCGAACCGCGCCCCACCCCGTGCCCCATGCCGCTCGTGACCTTTCTCATTGGACCTAAGTTTTGAATGGTCTCAGCCGATTGGGCAAGGGCGTGCGGGATTGTGGCGACCAGCCGGCCGCATCGGCTCAAGAAAATCGCCCGCGCCGACCACAAATGCGTGATCCTTGCCATGATTTAAGAGATTGCAGAGATGATGTCGGCCTTGGCCGAGCAACGAGCCGGGCCTATGCGGAGGCAGACTATGTACGCGCACATACTCATCGCAACCGACGGCTCTGATCTCGCCCAGCGCGCCGTCGAGCAAGGCCTCGCGCTGGCCAAAGCCCTGAATGCCAAGGTCACGGCCGTCACGGTTACCGAGCCGTGGACGGCTGCTGTCTCGGGAGAATGGGCCGTCGCCTTTCCGGTCGAGGAATACGAGAAGGCCACCGCCGCCAACGCCGAGAAAATCCTCGGCGGCGTGCAAGCGGCGGCGGCGAGCCTCGGCGTCACTTGCGACGGCGTGCACGTCAAGGATCAGTACGCGGCCGAGGGCATCGTCGAGGAGGCGAAAGCGCGCGGCTGCGACTTGATCGTTATGGCCTCGCACGGGCGGCGCGGCATCGCCAAGTTCATCCTCGGCAGCCAGGCCACTCGCGTGCTGGCGCACAGCGCCGTGCCTTTGCTGATCTGCCGCTGACACCCTGCGCGTCAGTGGTCGTGATGCATGTGCTCGTGGCCCCCATGACCGCCAGCCGAACCCGGGCCGGCGGCCTTCACGGCGAACTCCACGTCGACCTCACCCGCCTTCTGGAATTTCAGCTTGGCTTTGAGGATGCCGCCTTCCTTCTGCGGCTCCTTGAGACCGATAAACATGATGTGCATGCCGCCGGGCTTCAGCTCGATCCTCTGCCCCGACTGGAGCGCGACGCTGTCGAGCTTCTTCATGCTGGCAACGCCCTTGTCGTCGATCGACGTCTCGTGCATCTCGACGCGCTCGGCTGAATCCGATGAGCCGCCGAGCAATTCGTCGGTCTCCGTGCTGTTGTTGGTAATGATCGCATAGCCGGCGCCGATGCCGCCAGCGTTGCCAACCGGCCGCGTCCACGGCGCGCCGATCTCTATTGCGCCGCCGGCAACTGCCATGGCTCCAGCGACCTTGTCCTGCTTCTTCACCTCATCGCTAATCAGCGCAAGTCCGGGCGCGGGATGCTCGAGACTGTGCGCATCCTGTCCCTCCGCCGGAACCTCGCTCCAGCGGAGCTCGCCCGACGCGCACTTCTGCGTCACCGGGAAGTAGATTCGCGTATCGGGCGGCAGCTCGCCGGCGATGTAGGTCGAGAGCACGAACTGGTCGAAGTACTCGTCGGGCAGCGATCCGCCGCTCCACGTCACCCGCTTCACGCCGTCGCTCTTCGTCTCGCCGTGGTGAAACTTGTAGGTGCGGGCGTAAGGCCCCTTCTCCAGCGCCAGCGTCCATCCGGGCTTCGGCATCGGCTTCACGCCGATGACACCCTCGGGAATCTCGATCGACACTTCGGTTGTCGGCTGGCCTTCGCATCCATGCGGGATTCCGAACACCGCCTTGTAGCTTCCGCCCGCTTTCGCCTGCTTGGTCTCCAGCGAGACGTGCGCGTGCGCGGCGGTGCCGACGCCGACGATACCGAGCGCGAAGACTCCGACGCGCAAGCCCTTTAGCATTTCATCTCTCCCAAGCATTGTTCTTTGCTTCAACCTTGCGATCATCACCAACGCACCTGGACGCCCGCGTAGAGGGCGCGCCCATTGCCCGGCTCAAACAGCGCCGTATCGATGCCATTCACATTGGCAGCAATGGCCGTTGAAGAAATGTAAGCCTCGTCGGACAAGTTGCGACCTTCGATATACGCTGCGATAGGACCGCCGTCGTCGAAGCCGATTTTAGCGCCCCAGATTGCATAGGCCTGCGTAGTGAACGAGTTGGCGCTGTCGACGAAATACGCCTCCGGTACCCACTCGACGTTCGGTCCGACATAAACGCCCGAGGGGTGCTTGTAGATCAGCTCGCCGCGTACATAGTGTCGCGGGGCGCCGGGCAGCTCGTTGTTTCCCCACAGTACATCGTCGTCGTAGCGAAAGTCGCTGAAGGTGTAGGCTGTGTTCAGCCACAGCTCGTCGGACTTAGCGCCGCCCGCGAATACCCCGCGCACTAGGGCCGCGCCGAACCCGAGCTCGACGCCCTGGTGGACCGTCTTATCGGCATTGCCGACTTGGCAGGTGTTGTTCGGCTGACCGGCAGCCGTGAAGCAGATGAGCTCGTCGTCGATGTTGGCGCGGTAGACCGACAGGTCCCAGGTGTAGTCCGCGGTTCGGCCGCGCGTACCGATCTCATATGTCGTCGCCCGCTGCGGCTTGATAGCGGTGAACGGAATCTTCTGCAGGGCAACGCTCTCGCCGAAGCTCGGCGCTTCGGCCGAGCGTGAGATGTTGCCGAACACCTGCCACTCGCGCGCCACGTCCCACAGTAGTCCGACCTTTGGGCTCCAGAGATCGAACTTGGTCTCGCCGCTGACGCTGTTGAAGCGCGCATCGCGGTCGCGCGTCGCATGCAGGAACTGCGTGCCGGCGACGAAAGCGACATCCGGCATGAAATAGAACGAATTCTCGACATAGGCCGAGACGTTCGCCGACTTGTCGAGGGAGCTCGACAGCAAGTTGCCCTTCACCGCGCCGGGAAGGTTTTGATACTGCTTGTTGTCGATTTCTCCATTGTGCAGGTTGACGCCGGCGATGAAGCGGTTCTTGAACCCGGCGATGCGGCTGTCGTCGGTGATCCGCGCAAAGCCGCCGTAGTCCTCGTACTCGTAGTCGAGCCATTGGAAGATCGGATGCATCAGGTGGCGATCGACGCCGAAGGCGCCGAACTCGACCAGCGTGCCCGGGGTGACGCGGATTGCCGTCTTGTTGGCGATGCGCAGCGTGTCGATGTTGCGCTGCTGGTCCATGACAATGTTTCCAGCTGCCGCGGTCTCCGGTGACGTCAGGGCGCTCTTCTTGGTCACCGCGCCCGGGATGCGCTGACGCACCCAGTTGGCATTGACGTAGAAGCGCGTCTCGGCGTTCTCCGACAGGCGATAGCCGACGTTCATGGCGCCGCGCCCGCTCTCGCCCCAGCTATGGTCGCGGAAGCCGTCCTGCTCCTGCCAGGTGCCGGTGATGAAATAGTCGACCGGGCCCGCGACACCGCCGGAACTCGCCGCGAGCTTGTGAAAGCCGAAGCTGCCCATGTCGACGCGCGCGCCGAAAGCGTCGGCGTCGTAACCCGTGGGCATGACGAAGTTGATGGCGCCGCCGAGCGAATTGGCGCCGTAGCGCAGCGCGTTGGCGCCCTTATAGACCTCGATGTAGCGGTAGGCCGTCGGGTCGATCTCCTGGAAGTCACCGTATCCGTCCGCGGTGTTGATCGGGATGCCGTCCATGAACAGCTGGACGCCGCGCAGGTGGAAGTTGCGCGACAGGCTCGAGCCGCGGATCGACAGGCGTGAATCCTCCCCCCACTTCGGCTGCACGAACACACCCGGCACATAGTCGAGCGCGTCCTTGATGGTCGCGGATGGGGTGGAGGCCTTATAGGCCTCGGCCGGCACCAGCTCGACGCCGCCGGGTGTTTGTTCGATCTCGGCGCGCGCTTCTGCGGTGCTGGGTACCGAGAGGCTGCCCGAACGAGTAGCGGCGACGCCGCTGGCAGCGCTCGCCGCCGGGGCGGCAGGCTCGCTGGTTGCCGCCGTTGCGGGCGCCGCGGGCTTCGTTTTGGCTGACTTCTTCTTGGCTTTCTTGGCTGGCGCCGGCACGGCGCTCTGCTCGACAATCACGGGCGGCAACGGCGTCGCTTCCGGCTTGGCCGACTGGGCGCCCGCGGGCTCAGCCACTAGAATGCTCGTAACAGCTACGGCAGTCGCGCATACGAGCGACGCCTTCGTACTCCGGTACATGGTACTCGACTCCCCCAACACCACTCGGCATGCCGGCGACAGGGCGCGGCAATGCGGCTACGCGTGCATAGAGCGGCGACGGAGTGCTGCCGCATACATGCAGCTGGCGCGTCTCCGACGATCCGTTCTCAGGCGTAGAGAGGTGGGGGGCCGCGGCTGCGCGGATGGGGGACGGCTACGCCGGCGACGTCGTCCTGCACAATGGTGAGGACTGGCGAGGCGTGCGGCATCACCGGCAGCAATGCAGTGTCAGGCGTCGCGAGGGCGAGCTGGAAAGCCGCGAGGCCCTTGCAGATCGGACAGCTCGACGCCGGCAGCGCCGGATTGGAGCCGTCGGGCGAGCACATCGAGTCGGCGAACATGCCGACGTCGGCGCGATAAAGCTGCGCGGAGAACTGCGACGTAAGGTGCCCGGGGAGGAGCAGCGCATAGAACGCGACGCCCAGCAGCGCCAAGGCCGCGGCCGTCCGACGATGCGTACGCTTTACTCCCCAAACCATGGCCGCGACGTTAGCGGCGAAGTTGCCCGGCCTCAAGAGCCAACGCGCCACAGTCCTCTCGCGGCAAGTGAAAGTGTCATCCCGGCACTCGTTGCCGGGATCCATCGTTCGGCTGGAGGCGGAGCGCGCGGTTCGCTGGATCCCGGGGACATGCTGAAAGCATGCCTCCGGCATGACCCCCGAGATGACACTTAACGGCGGTCAGACAGGCATGACGGCGCCGAGGTGCTGGGGCAGCTCCGCGGTGGGCGTCTTCACCAGGTCCTTGTCGAGCTCGGCGTAGACGGCGTGCTTCACCGGTTCGGACAGCGAGGCGCGCAGGTCGCCCAGCGCCGTGGGCGGCGCGACAAGCACCAGCCGGTCGTAGGACTTGTCAGCCAGGCCCTGGGCCAGCATTTTGGCGAGGTGCTTGGCGAAGTCGCGCTTCAGCTCCCGATGCGGATCGACGCGCGGTTCGATGGCGTGGCGCATGTCGCCCGCCGAGCCCGAAGATTCGAATGAGCGGCCGAGGCCGTCGCGCACCAGCTCGCTATCGGGCCGGTGATCGCCATTGATCGCCTCGAGCTGCTCGACGCCCTTGCCCGGTCCGCGGTTGGCGAGCAGGCGGGCGTGCGCACCGTCGGCAACCAGGATCCACGTGACTGTCGGTTTCATGCTTAGCCTCCCATCCTTGTGTTCGCGGGGAGTGTCGTCGGCAAAGCTTAGGCGACGATTGACGCGGCTACTGCAACCGGCGCCCGACGGCGAAAATCGCTGCCAGCGGCACGATGAGGCCGACGATCAGACAAATGCCGACGATATATGGAAGGTTCTCGTAGTTGCCGCGCGAGACCACAAAAACTTCATTCAAATACTTGGTTTGCAGCTGTCCCGCGACGAGCGCGAGGTTCATCAGCGACGCCATCAGTGCGAACCACGTCGCCCGGTGCCCCGCAGGGGCATAGATCGCGATCAGGGTCAGCAATGGGATCATGCTGAGCTGGGCGAAGGGCGACGTCGTCGCGGTGTCGATGACGGCGATGGTGCGCGCACCGAAGCCGAACACCTGCTCGGTCCAGTTGGCGAGCCCGAGCGTCAGCCCGAACGCGGGGATCGACAGGATGGTCGTGATCACCGTCAGCCACAACAGCACCTGCGCCACCGGACGCCGCGTGATCGCATCGGAGAACAGCCACATGCCGGCGAGCGCGAGCGCCGCCCCGATCTGCGCCAGCACGCCTTGGAACGCCTCGTCGAAGCCCAAGACGTCGATCGTGAACCACGTGTAGCCCTGGCCGGCGAGCGGCATGGCGCGATAGGCGAAAATGATCAGGGCCGCATAGAAGATCACCTTCTGCGTCTCGAGGTCGAGGCCGCCGACGATGCGCCACAGCATGGCGCACACCACGACCATCGAGACGATGAAAACGACCTCCTGATTGTAGGGCATTCCGGTCAGCGCCGCGGCGACGACGAACACGCCGAAGACAATGCCGCCACCGAGGATGCGCCAATCGATGGGACGCCGCTCCACCGGACGCAGCCGAATGAGCAGGGCGCCGCTCATGGAGATGAGCGGGATGATCAGTCCGACAAGGAATACGGTCTCGTAGGTGTAGACGCTGGCGATCCATCCAGCGACGCCGGCAACCGCGAAAATGCCAGCCGACAGCGCGAGCCGTCCGAGCACCTGCACCATGCCGAGGTCGCGGTCGACATCCTCCTTCGGCCGCGGCGTGCCGTCCGGGTTCTCCCGGTCTACGACCTCGGTGCTCATGGCATCGGCGACCACGTCCTGGATCACGACGCCGAGCACGCTGATCACTGCGCCGAGGCGATAGAGATTTTCCGGGCTTGCGAAGCTCAGCCAGCCACCGGCTGCACCGGCGAGCAACAACAAGCCCGTAGCAATGAACCCCGCTCCGATAAAAACGTAGACGCGCCGCTGCGAGCCGAGGATCGGCACGCTGTCGACCAGCTCGCCGAATACCATCTTCACGGTCCACGGCAGCGTCGTCCAAACTGCGAGCTCGGCGAGCTGCACGGGGCTGAGCGTCAGCGCCTTCTTGATCCAGAAGCTTTCGGCAACCGCGATGAGGCCGAGGGCGCCGTATGCGAAGTAAACCATCAACAGCGGCAGGTAGCGGGGCCGGAAGGCCCGGATCGGGTTGAGCAGCGCTGCTTCGAACTGGCGCCAGAGGTAGTCGCCATTCCAGGTTTCCGTCGCCGCCATGCTGCCGCTCCCTGCTGCCGCGCGATACGTCTTTCACACTCTCAGTCTAAAATCGATCATCGGTGACACCGCCAGTGGCAACAGCCGTGTGGAAAGGCTTGCTCGATGGTTCGGGCGATGATCATCGACCGCCGCGATGGCCCCGAATGGATGAAAGTCCGAGGTTGGCAAGGGATTGATTGGGCATTGACCCCCGATGCTTGGGCTGCCTCGTCCGGAAAGCGGTGGCATCTCAGAACGAGATGACGGTCGACTTTCCGCTCATGGCCCATTAGCGGACATGGGATCCCGGCGAGGCCGGCAGCAGTCGTGCGGCATCCGGTGGCGTCTTCCGTTAAACACCTGCTGACCACGACACAAAATCTCGCATCGCAACATGCACTAGAGTTGGTCTAGTGTACGGATTGCGCGGCTGCATTCTGTCAGTCACCTGCTGCGCTCACTTGGGTGGCTGTCGATGGGACTGCGGGCCTCATGCTCGCTCCTACGGAACGCGACCGCATCGCGCCCCAAGGGTACCCACCATGCTAAATCTCAAAGGCTCCACAATTCTGATCGTCGGCGAAACGCCGGATGTCTCTGACCTGCGCGCACGTCTCGTTGAGTCCGGCGCAACCGTGCATGTTGTCAGTGTCGCCGGCGCATCCCTCCTGGTTCACCAGAAGCAGATCGACAGTGCTTTCATCGCCGCCAACCTGGACGACAGTACCCAGCAACTGTGCGCGGAAATGAACTCACTCGGGATTGCCCGGGTCTTCCTGACACCCGAACGCGCGGCGTATGAGCCGACGTTCGTGCGGGGCGGCCAATTTAAGAACTTGCGCCGCAAGCTGCGGACTACCGCCATAGCCTGACAATCAAAGACAGTTTGCCGTGAGACTCAGCGGGGTCCCTCACGGCATGCCTGCGGCGGCGCTCGTCGAGGGCCGGGCGCCGCCGCCACGCCCGAAGCGGACTGACCATCGAAAAATATTTTTTCAGCGCATGCCCGTCAGATCCTGGGGTTGCTTGATCACGATGTACCGCAGAAGCCACTGCCATCAGCGACACCGCCATCACCTCCCATGTTCAATGCGAGAGTATACAATTTGTGGATGTTAGCGGCTGGCAGGGTTGCTGCCGCTACTCAGTCGCGACGTTCCCATCACAGAGAGAGAGCCAGTATGAAACGCGCCACTTTCTCTCGAAGCATCTGTACGTTCTCCCGTCGCAACACTGGCAATTGCCACGTGCAGGTAGTCAACGAGCATGCTGAGCACGGCACTTAAACGTCATTTCAACCATCGTCGGGCCTGTTCGTTGCGGCGCCTCGACAGTCGTGTTCGTTGTGCGCCGAGGCTATTCAAGGTGGGGGAAATTGTATGGAGTTGTTTGGTCAGACTGAGCCTGAGACCAACAATTCCGTCCGGTTCCTAGGCATTGATCTCGAAATTCACGGCGACGTTCTCCGTCCGAGAATGGAGACCGAGCTCCTTGGCCGCGCGGCGCGCCAGCTGCTCGACGAAATCGAACCAGCCCCTGTTTGCGTCGATATGTGCTGCGGGTCGGGCAACTTGGCAATCGCTCTTGCAACGCATTGCGCCGACGCCTGCGTCCGGGCATGTGACCTCAGCGGCGATGCCATCATCACTACGCGTCACAACGTGCTGCGACTCGGATTGGAGAAGCGCATCGTCGCCCTGCAGGGAGACATGTTCGTCCCGCTACAGGGGACTGGTCTCGAGCGACAAGTCGATCTCATCGTCTGCAATCCGCCGTACATTTCGACATCTCGGCTCTTGAGCGGAGACCGCGCGCATCTACTGGACGGCGAACCTCGCGAAGCGTTCGATGGCGGGCCTTACGGCGTCACCCTGCATATCCGCCTGATCAATGAATCAGTGACTTATCTCAAGACTGGCGGCTGGCTCGCTTTCGAATTTGGGCTTGGGCAAGACCGCCAAATCGCCGCCTTGCTAAGTCGTTCGTGCGCGTTTGAGGCGCCGCTTTGGCACAAGAATGCGGAGGGTGACAACCGCGTTGTTTACGCAAGAAAGATCTAGATAGTGCCGAGCGGTACGACCGTGAACTGCCTGTCCAGTTTCTAAAGGTTGCTGTGGACTGCCCGTGAATTGAAATGTGGGTTTCCCGCGAAATATTCTGATAGCGAGCGTGCTGTCCCTGGGTGAGGCAAACAGGATAACGCACGTCAGCTTTTGGCCCATAGCGGACCAAGGCATACGCGCTTGTGATTTTTCTTCAGTTGCTTTGGCCAGCGTGCGGGGCAGCGGTCAGGGTGAGCACACGTGCGGACAAGTGCGTGGGGATTAGTTCGCGACGATGCAGGAACCCAGCGCGAATGGACGGTCGCTAGCCGCCGCTACGCGGCGAGCTCCAGGATCCGAGGTAGATGCGGAGGCGAGGGATCAGTCGCGGCCGGCGCGGGTGCGCGGCGCGACCCACGGGCTCTCGTCGTAGCCCAGCGCCGTCGGATTGCGCATGCCGGCTGCGCCGAACGCGCCGGTGCTGAACTGCAGGCCGGACTTGCTCTCGGCGGCCGCCTTCTGCTCGGAGAGGCCGAGCTGCGCACGCAGGTCGGAATCGATGCTGACGCCCGGTACCGACGTCGCATCGGGCGCCAAGTTGGCCGAGCCGCCGGACGCCGGCGCGCCGCCGCCGTGCTGCACGTCGAACGCCACTGCCGGAGATGCCAGCAGCGAGGCGGCCAGCATAAGGGCGGCAACGGTCGGCGCAGATCGCATCGGTTCACTCCTTCCGGCAAATCACTTGGCGAGTGTGGCTTCAATATTGGGCGGGTGCATGGCCTCTCAAAGCCGCGCTCACCATTAATCCGTCACGTGTGTCACAGAGGCAACGCCCGTGCTAGACGAATCGGCCAGGGTCCACGCTTTTATGGCTCGATTGCAGGGGATTGGCATGCTTGTCGCCACCCGAATTGCCGTCGTCGCCGGCGCCTGCTGGCTGTCGTTTGCGCCCGCCTTCGCTCAGGCCGTCGCCTACACCATCGACCCGAAGAAGTCTGAGGTGCTCTTCTCCTACAGCATGCCGATCTCGACGGGCACCGGCCGCTTCACCTCCGTCACCGGCATTTCCAACATCAACGACGCCGACCAGACGCAAACCACCGTCGATGCCCTCATCGACACGCGCACGCTCCGCGCCGGCGACTACCAAGCCCAGTTGCGCGGCGCAGATTTCTTTGACGTCGGCCGCTACCCGCAGATGCGCTTCAAGAGCCGCAGCGTGCGCGCGAAGAGCGCGACGAGCGCCGACATCACCGGTGACATCACCGTCAAGGGCGTCACGCGCACCATCGTGCTGCACTCGGCATTGACACCGCCCGGTCCCGGCGGAGCCCGCCAGTTTCGCGCCAAGACGCGCATCAACCGCAACGACTTCAACATGACCGCCTACGCGTTCTTGGTCGGCGAAGCCGTCGACATCGAGATCCGCGCGGAGCTGACGCCGGCACGCTAACGAGCCGCGCGCTTGAGTGAGTTGCAGCGCCAAATGCTCAAAATCCTACAAGGCCTCACCGCCCGGTAAGGTTTTTGCGCCTAGCCTTTCCGCAACCTGGAGGAGCGCATGACCTCAGAGCTCGATTTCGGCTGCCAAGGCTGCACCGGCGCGCATCTCGACCTCGACATCTCGATGGCCTTTCAGCCGATCGTCGACGTCGCCGATCGTTCGGTCTTTGCCCACGAGGCGCTGGTGCGCGGTATCGACGGAGCGCCCGCCGCCGACATGCTGCGGCGCGTCAACGACGAGAACCGCTACGCCTTCGATCAGCTTTGCCGCGTCCGCGCCGTGGAGATGGCAGCGGCCCTCGGCATGACATCCATGCTCAGCATCAACTTCATGCCCAACGCGGTCTACGAGCCCTCGCGCTGCCTGCGGACAACTCTGGAGGCGGCGCTTCGCACCGGCTTCCCGGTGGAGCGCATCATCTTCGAGACGACGGAAGACGAGCGCGTTGAAGATGCCGCCTACTTGAAGCAGATCTTTGCCACCTACCGCGCCCAGGGCTTCAAGACGGCTATCGACGACTTCGGCGCCGGCTACGCCGGTCTCAACCTGCTGGCCGACTTCCAGCCCGACATCGTCAAGATCGACATGGCGCTGATCCGCGGCATCGATAGGGATCGCGCGCGGCAGACCATCGTCGGTGCGCTGGCCGCCGTCGGCCAGCTGCTCGGCATCCGCGTTATCGCCGAAGGCGTCGAAGAGGCCCGCGAGGCGCTGGTCTTGCGCCACCTCGGCATCACGCTGATGCAGGGCTACCTGTTCGCCAGGCCTGCCTTCGAAGCCCTGCCGCCGGTGGACTTCGATGCTCTCGACCGACTGCTCGAGGCGCGCATCGAGGCGGCATGAGCCCGGAGCATGTTGCGCTAGCGGACAGCCTGTCGGAGAGGCAGGGCCGTGGCAGGGGCCGACGAGCCCTCGTCGCCAGTGGCAACCGCCACGTCCCCGCGCGGCACCCACATGGCCGCGGCGAGCACTGCAAACGCACACGTGAGCACAATGGTCGTCACGAAGCCGGTCGTGGCGGGGAAATGTTGATGCGCAGCACTGGAATGGCTCCTTGCCAACGATAACCAAACGCAACGGCCTGCCGTCGCAATCGGTTCCCCTCAGCCGCTGAAGGGCACCTTGGCCACCACTTCCCCGGAGGCGTCGGCGATTTCGAACGAGGCCTGCGGCCGGGCGCGAACCTCCTCGACCGCCTGGTCAAGCAGCATCTCGGCGCCGGCCTTGCGGGCATCGGCGATGGCGTCGTCGAGGCTGTCGAACTCGACCCCGGTCGGGTCGACCTCGAGTCCGGTCTGCGATCTGACGTGGAAGAAATAGCGAGGCATGCCGGCCTTTCCGATCGAACGAGGGCTCTAACCCCCTGCCGCGCCTTCGGTTCCGTTCTGTTAGGTGTTCTCGATGCTGCACTGGTAGGTCCATAACCTCGTCACCATCTCCATTTAGTAAGGGGATAGGAACGCCCTGTTTGGACTGTCCGCGGACTGATATAGCCTGAGGCAGCATAGACTTGCGGAGACTTCCATGGCTGCGCTGCAGCTACTCGCCATACGCGCCATCGCCTCGGCCGCAGTGACGGCCCTCGTGCTGCATGCCACCCCGGCGCGCGCCGGCTCGGGCGACGAGATCGGGGACGCGCGCACCATCATCAGCATCGTCAAGGCCGACTTCGATAAGCAGGAGCGCGAGCTGACGATCGGCGACGTCGTTCGTCAGGACGAGGTGATCGAGGTGAGCGACGACGGCAAGGGCGAGTTCCGGCTCAACGACGACACCAAGCTGGCGCTCGGTCCCGGGTCGCGCATGGTGCTCGACAAGTTCGTCTACGACAGCGACAAAAAAGCTGGCTCCATCGTTCTCGATCTAACGAAGGGCGCCTTCCGCTTCATCACCGGTGTGGCGTCCAAGCCCACCTACCAGATCCGCACCCCCAATGCGTCGATCACCGTGCGCGGCACCATCTTCGATGCCTTCGTGCTGCCCGACGACAGCGCCTGGCTGTTGCTGCACGAAGGTGGCATCGAGGTGACGTCGTCGAAGAACGTCTGTCATGTCCTCGACCGTCCGGGACAGCTCATCCGCATCGACGAGACCGGAACGGTCAGCAAGCCGGTCAACTGGAAGGACATGCCGGGCCGCGACGCCGCCGATTTCGATGTCGCCTTCCCGTTCGTCGCCACCACGCCGCAAATCGAGCCGCTGCCGACGACGACGCGCGACGGCGTGATCGAGGCCGCCTTCCCGGAATCCGAGCCCAAGGCTTGCGCAAATACGGAGAAGCCGAAGATCCAGAAGGCCGACGACAACGACGACAAGCCGAAGAAAAAGTCGAAGCGCCAGGCCTCGAACGATGACAACTACGAGCCGCCGCGCAAGGTCGTGAAGCGCAAGAAGTATGAGGAGCCGCAGGAGGATTATGGTGAGGGCGGCGCGCGCGGAATGGACATCATCATCCGCGGTGGCATGGGCGGCGGCTACCGGCCGGGCGGCTACGGCGGCGGTGGCCGCGGCATGGGCGGAATGGGCGGCGGCAGCACCGGCTACGGCGGCAAGTAGCGCGCTTACTTCTTCTCGAGCAGAACCTTGGTGCGCCCGAGTAGGACCGTCTTCAGCGGCTCCCACAGCTTCTGCAGGAGCGCCGGCAGCGTCACCTCGAGTCGCACCGCATCGTCGAGAACTTCGAGCGAGCCCGGCACCGACTGGCCCAGCGCACGCACCACGAATGTCATCTTGTTGTCGGCCCACGCCTGCTGCTCGACCGTCACGATGCCCGCCTGCGGCAGTCCTTCGAGGCCGGACTTGAGACGGCGCAGCGCCTCGGCGCGGCCGAGCGAATGGGGGATCGAGACCGTCATCGGCGCTGCCATGGCGCACACCCTCCACGTTACAGGCGAACGCGCAGTATATGTAGGCGCGCCCCAAGGACGTCGACCCTAAACGGTGTTGCGGTCAGTGTCCGCGGCGCTTGCGGGTGGCCGCCGCCTTCCTGGCCGACACCGAGCGCGCCGCAGCGGGCCGCGCGGCCGACGCTTTGCCGCCGAGACGCCCGCCCTTGTGCGCTGCCGGACGCCCGGTCCGCTTGCCCCGCCCCGAGCCGCCTGGGTTTTTGCCGCCGCCGTCGTCCTTGTTGACCGTCGCCCAGGCACGGCGCTCGGCTTCCTTCTTGCCGACACCGCGCTTCTCGTAGCCTTCGGCGATGTGGTCGGCCTTGCGCTCCTGCTTGCCGGTGTACTTCGATTTTTCGCCACGTGGCATCGCACGCACTCCTGTTGAGATAAGCCGCTAACCCGCTGCCACCTTTCGGGGTTCCTTCTCCGGGATGCCTCGCGCCGACACCTCATCTGCTAGACTTACCGAATCGTCAGAAGGGCAAAGTTTTGTCGATGGCACGCCGCACCGGCAGCGCTGACCTACCCCTGCACAACGGGCGCGTGCCGGCTTGGCTGGCATCACGCATGGCAACGCTCGGCGCCATCGTCACGCAAGCGATCGTCCATCACTACGGCCGCGAAGAATTCCTGCGGCGCCTGGCGCATCCCTTCTGGTTCCAATCGTTCGGCGCCGTCATGGGGATGGACTGGCACTCCTCCGGCGTTACCACCAGCGTCATCGGCGCCTTGAAGCGCGGGCTGGCACCATTGTCTGGAGAGCTCGGCATCCACGTGTGCGGCGGTCGCGGCAAGCATTCGCGCAAGACGCCCGACGAGCTCACCGCCCTTGGCGAGCGCGTCGGCTTCAACGCGCCGTCGTTGACGCGCGCCAGCCGCCTCGTCGCCAAAGTCGACAGCGCCGCGGTGCAGGACGGCTTCGACCTCTACCTGCACGGCTTCTTCGTCACCGACGACGGGCAGTGGACCGTCGTGCAGCAGGGCATGAACGGAGAGTCGCGGTATGCGCGACGCTACCACTGGCATTCCGGCGAGGTGCGCGACTTCGTCGACGCGCCGCACAGCGCCATCGACGGCCCGAGCCAAGGCAACATCGTCAACCTTACGGACAAGCGGGCGGCACCGTCGCGGTCGGCGCAGCTCGAGCTGCTCTCGGATCTCGGTCCGGACCGCATCGTCGGTGAGTACGCGGCTCTGGTGCATGAGCCGTCGGCGCAGCCGACGCTGCCGCATCTCGTCATGCCGGCGCATCATGACGTGCGTGCGTCCGATGTCTTCACCCGGCGACTGCACGGCACCCTCGCCGCCGCGGCCGATCGAGGGCCTGTCGATTTCCCCGAGCTTCTGCTCACACCGGGTGTCGGCGCACGCACCGTGCAATCGCTCGCCATGGTGGCCGAGGTCGTACACGGCGCGCCCTACCGCTTCGAGGACCCGGCACGCTTCTCGCTGGCGCACGGCGGCAAGGACCGGCATCCGTACCCCGTGCCGATCAAGGTCTATGACGAGACTATCCGCGTCCTGAAGTCGGCCGTCGAGAACGCGAAGCTCGGACGCGATGAGCAGATTGAGACGCTGAAGCGCCTCGACGCCCAAGCACGCAAGCTCGAGCGCACCGCGGGCGGTCCGTCGCTTGACGCATTCATCGCCGGCGAGCGTCAGCGCTCACCCGATCTCGATGGCCGCTCGGTGTTCGGCTGGGAGAGGGATCTAGCGCCCGGCGGCAAGGCTCGGTCGGGCTAGGCGTCCGCCGCCACGTGCGTGTGCGCCGCCGCCGGCACACCCGCGATCCACGTATCGAGGATGCGAATATCGGGTGCATCGAACGCGACCATGTCGGCGCGGAAGCCCGGCGCCAAACGCCCGAGCACGGTTCCGAGCCCGAGAAACTCAGCTGGCTCAGTCGAGGCGAAGCAAAGCGCCGAGGTGAGCGGCAAGTGCAAGTCGCGCACCGCGTTGCGCACGCTGCTCGCCATGTCGATGGCGGCGCCCGCCAAAGTCCCGTCAGCGCGCATGCAGCGCCCATCACGCACGCTGATCTCCTGGCCGTAGAGCGTGAAGGTCTGCTTGGTGCCGCCGACCGGCGGCATGGCGTCGGTGACGAGCATCGGATGCGCCGCCCCGCGCAGCGCAAGCCGAAGCATCTCCGGCGTCACGTGCGCGCCGTCGACGATCATGCCGAACCAGGCCGCGGGCGCCTCGAGCGCCGCAGCGATGGGTCCGGGATCGCGGCTGCCGAGCGGTCGCATGGCATTATAGAGATGCGTGAAGCCGGTGAGGCCGGCGGCGAGCGCCTCCTGCGTCTGCTCATAGGTCGCCATCGAATGACCGAGCGAGACGCGGACGCCAGCGAGCGACAGCTCGCGGATGAAATCGAGCGGCACACGCTCAGGCGCCAGTGTCACGAGAACATTGCCGGATGGCCAGCTCGTCAACAGCTCGAGGTCGCTCGGGGTCGGCGCACGGAACATCTCTTGGTCATGCACGCCCGGCTTGTCGGGTGACAGGAACGGCCCCTCGAAGTGAATGCCGAGCACGGCGGGATTCTCGCTTGCAGCCGATTGGGCCGCTGCCATCGCCGTGCGCATCTTGTCCGGCGTATCGCTGATGAGCGTCGGCAACAGTCCCGTCGTCCCAAAGCGCCGGTGCGCTGCCGCGATCGCCAGAATGCCAGCCGATGTCGGCGTGTCGTTGAACAGCACATCGCCGCCGCCGTTCACCTGCACATCTATGAAGCCCGGCGCGAGCCAAGCGTCTCCCCTCAGGGCGTGAACCGGCATCGACTCCGGCACGCTGGCGCGCGGTACCACATCGACGATATGGCAACCGTCGACGATGACCGCGTGGTCGTTCAAGACGCTGATCCCGTCGAACACGTTGCGCGCGGCGATGGCGTGGTAGGGCATTCCGGTCATAGCGTGCTCGTCACTTTGCTGAGGTGGCGCGGGCGGTCGACGTCGATGTCGAGCCGCGCCGCCAGTTGCACGACCATCGCGTAAAAGCTCTGGATGAGGCAGATGGCGTCCGCCTCCGGCTGGTCCGGCGGCAATGCCGGCAGGCGCGTCGCCGTAGCAACGCCCGGCTCGGCAACGAAGAGCGCAGTGCCTTTGCCGCGGAGCTCGCCGGCGAGCTGGCGCATGCCAGGGGCGGCGGCATCGGTCGGCATGAACATGAGCACGGGATAGCGATCGGAGACGAGCGATACCGGGCCGTGCAGGAACTCCGCGCCGCTGAACGCTTCAGCGTGCAGATTGCACGTCTCCTTGAGCTTGAGGGCTGCTTCCCGGGCGATCGCGAGCGTCGATCCGCGGCCGATGGTGACGAGGCTTTTCGCGTCGCTCAACGCAGATACGGCGGCGCTCCAGTCCAACATGGCGGCGTCGGCAAGCCGCGACGGCAAGCGGCCGATGGCGGCGGCGAGCTCAGCATCGTCTGCCCAGTGCGCCGTCAGCCGCGCTAGCGCGGCCGCCGTAGCGATGAACGTTTTCGTCGCCGCCACGCTAAGTTCCGGCCCCGCGCAAATGGGAATGACGATGTCGCACATCTTGGCGAGGGGAGAGTCCGTAGCATTGACCACGGCGACGCACAGTGCGCCGGTCCGCTTGGCGCTTTCGGTCAACGCCAAGAGATCGTCGCTGCGTCCCGATTGGGAGATGGCGAGCACGAGCTGGTTGTTGAGCTGCAAGGCGCCGCCGTAGATGCTGGCGATGCTCGGCGCCGCCGGCGCGACCGGCAGGCCGACATAGCGCTCGATCAGATGCTTGGCAAAGGCGGCTGCATGGGCGGAGCTGCCGCGAGCGCACGTGACAACGACCTGCGGCGGGCGCTTGCGCAGGCGCGCGACGAGTTCTGCCAGCGGCGCGGCCATGCTCTGCTCCTGGCGCACAACCGCCAGCGGAGCCTCGCTCAGCTCCTGCGCCATTTTCACTTCAACGCCGCTCATATTCAGCCCGGCTGCTTTCATCCATTCTGCGCCGCGAGCAGCGACTGCGCCATCGCCTTGGCCTCGAGCCGCGCCAACTGCAGCGCGCCGCTCAGGGCGTCGCCTTCCGGCGTTACGAGCCGCTCGCGCGTCTGCGGCGAGAGCCACCTTTCCATGCTCGCCGCCAGGCCGCCCGATAGCGCCAGTCGTGTCACTCCCAACGCCGCCAACCGTGATGCCATTCCATCGATATGGTTCGCCGCACCGCGCATCAACTCGCACGCCACGGCGTCGTCGCGCGCAGAATACTCGACGACCAGCGGCGCGAGCACGCCGAAATCGCGCGGCTGCGCCTGCCCCATCCAGCGCACGATCGCGTGCGGATCGCCGTCAAAGCGCGCCAGGATCCTCTTCAGCAGTCCCGTCCAGGGAATGCGGCCGTCATAGGCCCACAGGACCCGGCGCGCCGCCTCGCAGCCGATCCACGCGCCGCTGCCCTCGTCCGACACCGGGAAGCCCCAGCCGCCAACGCGATGTTCGCGGCCCGCCACGATGCCCCAGCCGACGCTACCCGTGCCGACGATGATGATCCCGCCGTTGCGGCCACCATGCGCACCGATGCAGGCGGCATGCGCATCCGTGGTGATCAACGTATGAGAAAACGGCAGGTTGTATGTGCGCGCCGCCGCAAGGTGGGTCGGCTCGCTCGCCCCCGCCAGCGCCAGGCAGGCGACGATATCGGTATCGGCCAGCGACAGCCCTGCCTGCTCGAGGCAAGCGTCGGTCGCCCGCATGACCGACGCAAAGCTCTCCTTGAGCCCAAAGCGGATGTTGGCCGGCCCCGCTGCGCCCTCGCCCCAAACCTGACCCTCGAGATCGGTCAAACGGGCGCGGCAGCCGGTTCCACCGCCATCGACACCAAGAAGTAACGCCGTTACCGCCATTGGATGCAGGGTCCCGAGCATCTACGTTATGTAGGCGCGTCACTATAAACGCGGCACAAGCCAGTCAGAGCCAACCCTGCACGCATGCATACGGAACAGTTAAGTCCGCGCTACGCCGATATCGACCTCTGGCCACCGGCCGACGTCCTGGATGCGATGATCGAGGGGCAATTGTCCTCGGTCGCTGCCGTGCGGGGTGCGAGGTCGGCAATCGAGCAGGCGGCGCTCGCCATCGAGGCCCGCCTGCGCAAGCAGGGGCGGCTTATCTACGTAGGAGCAGGTACGTCGGGGCGCCTCGCCGTTCAAGATGGCGCCGAGCTGATGCCGACGTTCAGTTGGCCGGCGGAGCGGCTTTTGCTGCTGCTTGCCGGCGGCGACGCCGCCATGACGCAGGCGATCGAGGGCGCCGAGGACGATATTGCGCGCGCCACCGAACTCATTGCCGAGCACGACATCGGCCGGGACGACGTGTTGATCGGTGTGGCGGCGAGCGGAACGACGCCCTTCACGCTCACTTGCCTCCTGGAAGCCGGCCGCCGCGGTGCCTTGACGGTCGGCATCGCCAACAATCCCGACACCCCGCTCCTCACTGGCGCCGACCACCCGATCTACCTTGCCACTGGGCCCGAGCCAATCGCCGGGTCGACGCGCATGAACGCCGGCACCGCCCAGCGGATCACGCTCAACTTGCTTTCCACCCTGGTAATGATCCGCCTCGGCCGCATCTATCGCGGCATGATGGTCGAAGTGCAGGCTTGCAACGCCAAGCTCGCTCTCCGCCGGGAAAGAATGGTGGCGCACCTCACCGGCCAGAGCGAAGAGCCCGTGCGTGAAGCGCTTCGCCAGGCCGACGGCAGCGTCAAGCTCGCCGTGCTTCTGCTGCAGGGCTATCAGCTCAGCGAGGCCCAGTCGGCACTCGACGGCGTCGGCGGCAGGTTGCGCGCGGCGCTCGATCATCTCGCTAAGCGCGGTGCGCCAAATCTCGAAGTCGCCAAAAGCGACGGCTGACGCCTTTCTCCTAGACACAAAGTACAACGCCGCGCGCACGCACGGCGCCAAAAGCCGCGCGCTGTCGGCAAAGCGAAAAACACTCTCAATTCGCGAAGATTCAAATGGCGCGCATCCCGTTCGGAACATGTAAACGCGGTTCACCGGTTTCGGTTGTGGTCGCCCGATGTTTGCACGCTCATGCGCGTGACCGCGCCAGGAAGAGCCGCGGCGGGCCCCGTTAAGGGGGGCCGGAGCGAGTGCTTCGACGAGGGCTGAATGCCGGTTGCTGATGACGGAGGCGAAGCCGGGTATCGAGCCGCCGGTCTCGCCAACGCGCGATCTCAAGACGGGGTCGATCAAAGTCAGACACGCGCTTCGCAGACGATGCGTCGCTGGGCCATCGGCGCCGTCCTGTGCGCGCTCGCCGCCGCATTGGTCGTCTATGCCGGCGTTCATTGGGCGATGACCGAGATGGGTCCCCCGCCGTTTGCCCGCGTCACCCATCTCATGCCGACGGCGGCGCACATGAGCGATGCCGTCGAGCCGCAAGAGCCCCGCCAGCCTCCGCTCGATCCCGACAAGGTCGACCCGCGCTACCTTCGCATGCTGTTCGCGTTCGAGGACCGCCGCTTCTATTCGCACTACGGCGTCGATCCCTACGGATTGCTGCGCGCGGCGCGCGATCTCGTCCTCAACGGGCGCATCGTCACCGGCGGTTCGACGCTGACGATGCAGGTCGCACGCCTGCTCGACAATCAGTATCGCCGCACCCCGACGGTGAAGCTACGGCAGATCGTGCGCGCCATTCAGCTCGAAAGCTCGCTCACCAAGAAACAAATCCTGCGCCTCTACCTCGGCCTCGCGCCGTTCGGCGGACGCGTCCGAGGCGTGCGCGCCGCAAGTCTCAAATTCTTCGGCAAGGAGCCGCATCAGCTGTCCGTCGGCGAGGCGGCACTCCTCGTCGCCCTACCGCAGGCGCCGGAAGCGCGCCGCCCCGATCGCGATGCCGAAGCTGCGCTGCGCGCGCGCAACTTCGTCCTCAAGACCGTCGCCACCGCCGGCGTCGTCACCGCAGCCGAAGCCGAACTCGCCAGTCGTGAACCGCTCACCGCAGAGGCTCCCCCCATGCCCGAGATCCCCACGCCCAAGCCCGCCGTCACTCACGTCGCCGGATTGTTCGCTGGCCTGACGCTCGGCCTCAATGTCATCGTCGCCACCCCGGCCACGGCGGCTCCCATGCAACCGCCGCAGTCCCCGCCCAGCTATTTTCTGGGTTCGGAGGAGCAGGTGGCGCTCGATGTGCGCCGCCGGCTCTTGTCGCCGCTGCCCGCAGGCACGCAGCAAGCTGATCGCGACGCGCTGTGGATGTTTTACGCCGGGCGCGACGCACCGGTCTGGGCGGCAATGACGGGCTGGACGCCAGCTGCCCGCGCCGTGATCGACGAGATCAAACGGGCCGACGATTGGGGACTGGACGCTGCCGCCTTCGACATTCCTGAGCTACCCGCCGCAGGAGGCATGCCGCTGCCGGCACGACAGCTTGTCGACGCCGAGATCGGTCTATCCCTGGCCGTGATGAAGTACGCGCGCTACGCCCGTGGCGGCCGCATCGAGGACCCGGCCACGCAGCTCAGCTCGTATCTCGATCGCAAGCCGCAGGTCCGTCCGCCGTTCCTCGTCATGACTGGAATCGCCGCCGCCGAGGCACCCGATGACTACCTGCGCAAGCTACACCCGCAGCACGAGCAGTTCGAAAAACTGCGTCAGGCGTACCTCGCGCGCCGCGACGGCGCCGCAAGCGAGACCGTGACTATTCCGAAGGGCTCGAAGATCAAACCAGGAGCGACGCACGAGCAAGTCGCGCTCATCCGCGAGCGCCTCGGTATCGCCGCCTCCGGCGAGGACGCCAATCACTACGACGATATGCTCGCCGACGCCGTGAAGCGCTTTCAGGCAAAGCACAACATCTCGCCGGCCAACGGCGTAATCAACGCCAGTACCCGCCGTGCCCTCAATGAGCGACAGAACGTCAGCCTTGCCACCCTGCTCGCCAATATGGAGCAGTGGCGCTGGATGCCGGAGGATCTCGGCGACGTGCACGTCTGGGTCAACGTGCCGGAGTTCCGCGTCCGCGTGGTGAAGGATGGCGCGGCCGTGCTCGACGAACGCGTGATCACCGGCGAGACGAGCACGCAGACACCGATCTTCTCCAAGGACCTCGAGACCATCTACTTCCACCCGCGCTGGAACATCCCCGAGAGCATCAAGGTGAAAGAGGTGTTCCCGAGCCTGGCGCGCGGCGGCGGCTACTTCTATCGGCAGGGCTTGAAGCTCGTTCGCAACGGCAAGGAAGTTCGCCCCGGTAGCGTCAATTGGTACAAGGCGGACGTCCGCAACTACGACATCTACCAGCCGTCGGGTCCGGGCAATGCCCTCGGCCTCATTAAGTTCACCTTCCCCAACAAGCACTCCGTCTACATGCACGACACGCAGAGCAAGGGCTTGTTCGACGCCAGCCAGCGCACCTTCAGCCACGGCTGCGTGCGCGTGAAGAACCCGCTCGCGCTGGCGCAGCTCCTGCTCGGCATCGACAAGGGATGGACGCCCGAGCACGTCGCGCAGCTCGTCAAGGGTGACCCGGAGGAGATCGCCGCGCACCTCGACAAGCACATCCCCGTCCACCTCGCCTACTTCACCGCGCAGGTCGACAGCGACGGCGAGGTGACGAGCGAGCCCGACATTTACGGCCACGAGAAGCGGATTACCCAGGCGCTGCAAGGCAAATGGAAGGACATCGACAAGGGGCCCGATCACCTCGCGCAGGTGGAGCTGGCGCAACGTCTCGATGACGCGCAACAGGCTCGCAAGGGTCGCAGCGGCGGCGGCCGCCGCGTCGTCAGCCGCAGCTACGGCGGTGGCGGTGGTGGAGGCGGCGGTTACTCGGCGCGCGTCAGCAGCGGGTCCACGGCGAACGACGTATTCCGGCGCAGCTTTGGCTTCTGAGGGACGACCACGCAACTCTCTGCATGCTCTTCGGCGCATGCAGAGAGCGCGGGCGCGACGACATCTCGATCGTGGCCAATGCCGGCGATAAAATGGAGGGCGTTTTGTTCGCCATTGATAAAGCCTGCAGAGAACCTTCGATTGCTCGACGCGCCGCGCGGGTGATCTGTGTGTGCCACTCAATAGATGCGTGATGAGGGCGCAATGTCGAACAGCGAATACCGAGTTACTTTGATCGTCGCGGCGTTGATACTGGGTGCGTTCGCGCAACCGGCCAGCGCGCTGACAATGAAGCAATGCAGCGAGAAGTATAAAGCTGCCAACGACGCCGGCGGCGTCGGTTCTATGAGCTGGAACGAGTTCCGCGCCGCCGAGTGCGGCACCGGCGCCAGCATGGCGATCAAGAAGACGAAGGCGGCACCCGCCTCGAAGTCGGCACCCGTCTCCGAGACCGCCGGTGCGACGATGCAGGAATGCAGCGCGCGCTATCAGGCGGCGAAATCCGCCGGAACGCTCGGCGCCATGACGTGGAACGAGTTCCGCTCTGCCGGCTGCCCCACGACGGTCGCCAAGCGCAGCGGCAGCATGATGCCGACGATGGGCACGATCTTCCCCGCGAGCATCGCCAAGAAGTACGCGAGGATGCCCGCCGGCAAGGCCCGCATGCTCACCTGCCGCGATCAGTATCGCGCCAACAAGGACGCCGGCGTCGCAGAGCCCAAGTGGACCGAGCAAGGCGGCGGTTACTACAGCGAGTGCAACAAGCGACTGAGTCAACAGTAGGCGAAGCGAGTAAGAGGAGAGCGATCATGGGAATTCTCGACGACGCACTAAAGCAGTTTACGCAGGGCGGCGGTGGTAACGCCTCACAGCCGTTGGTGGTGATTCTGCAGGAGCTGCTGGTCGGCAAGCCGCAGCAGCCCGGCGTGCGTCAGGCTTCGCCGCAGCAAGAAGCCGAGGTGCCGCAATCAAGTGCTGCCCCGCAGGGCGGTGCCGGCGCCGGCGGACTCGGCGGATTGCTCGCCCAGTTACAAGCGGCCGGTCTCGATGACGCGGTGAAGTCGTGGATCGGCACGGGCCAGAACAAGCCTGTGCAGCCCGAAGACCTTGGTGATGCGCTCGGTAAGCGAGCCGTGACGCAGATGGCCGACAAGGCCGGATGCAGTCAGCAGGATCTTCTGTCGCAGCTGGCGGCTGCGCTCCCGGGCATCATCGACAAGCTCACGCAGGATGGGCGTGTCCCCACCCAGGCGGAGATCAACCAGCGCATTCGGGGCCAGTAGACCCAAGCGCTGTCGAACCTCTAACGGCCGGCGCCGGCGAAGGCTCGCGCCGGCTGCATCGTGTTTACGACGGGCAGGACTCACCTGCGCATCTGACCGGCTTGCGCGGCCAGCGTCATCTCTTGTATGCACCCGTCGACATAGAGGAGAACTGCAATGCCGAACTTGTCCGACTCGCGCCGTAAGAAGATCCAGGCGCGCCAGCGCAAAGCCGAGAACACCAAGAAGCGCGAAGCGAAAATCACCAAGAAAGAACGCAACGCCAAAGCCGGCGCTTCCCGCTAATAGTGTGGGAGACGCGGCGCACCTGCGTCGCGTCCCGCCACCCATTTCAGGGCCGAGCGGTGTCGGGTCGGCCTCAGGTCGGGAGCACCGAGCGCAGCTGGTCCTCGAACTGCTTCACGGCCGAAAGGGCCCGCGCCCTCATCGCGCCGTCGAGCGGGCCGGCCGGTTCGGGCCGAAAGCCCTCAATCGCCTTCTGAGCGTTGCTCACGATCCGGGTCGCCGCGTTCTGCGGGTTCAACTCGCGCAGGGTCATCGACTGCAGCAGCTGGGTCAGAATGACGCCCGTGGCGAGCACCAGGCCGTTTAGCTCGGCATTCTCACGCGTCAGGCGGTCGATGGCGGCGTGGAGGTCTTTTTCGTCGGACATGGCTGGGCTCCCGTGGGCGGTTGGCTGCCCCGCTATAGCAATCGTTCGGAGGCGCCGCAGCGCCGATTTCTTGCGACACATGGCGCACCGACGCCCCCTGGAGCGCCCGTGGGAGGCAAGTGCCTTTCTCTTGCCCCGACTCTTGGGCTACCAAGTCTACATAGCGGGATGCGTTCGAGGATATGCAGGGCATTCAAATGCCTCGAAATGCGCGCAGGGATGGGCTGCGTCGGGCGGTGCTCGCTTCCGCCATCGGCACCCTGTTGCTTGCCCCCGGCCAGAGCTTCGCCCAACCGGTTGAAGCCACCGACGCCGGGCCATCGGCCGCGGCTGCCCAGATTGCCGACATCTTCTCCAAGGTCGGTGACCAGCTCTATGACGAGTGTATCTTCGAGCTCTCGCCCGAGCAGGTCGACGTTCAGCAGGCACTGATCAGTGCCTACATCGAGCAGGGCGCGAGCAGCGCCGTCGCCCGCCAGCTGGCAGTGAAGCAGATCCAGCCGCCGAAGTTGTCCGCCAAGTGCGAGGAGGTGCGCAGTCAGCCGGCGCCCGCGCCGCTGCCGTGGGAGACCACCCTCTCGGTCGAGAAGAAGCAGCCGAAGGATAAATCGAAGGTTGCCGCGGCGCCGAAGGCTGCGCCGGAATCGGTGCAGGAATCCGCAGCCGAGACGCCGGCGGCGGCGACGGTGCTCGCCGCAATCAAAGACAAGCAGATGCTGCCGCAGTGGGACTGCGCAGCCAACGTCGACTTCGTGACGATCAGCCTCAACGGGTTCAAGCGCAAGTTGACCGGTGGCGAGATCTGCAATCCGTACCAGGACGTCGTGCGCGAGGTGCCGGCCTCGGCGGCGAGCTTCAGGCTCGGCTACACTATACGAACGGGGCGCCTGTTCGTCGTCTCCGACGATCCCAAGGCCGACGGACGGACCATCGCCTGGGCCATCTCCGGCCGCGACGTCTGCCGCAACAATCCCGACCCCGAATGTCTCGCGGCGCGTGCGGTCGGACCTCTGCCTCCGGGCGAGTACACGTTTTCGGCTGAGAAAGAGCGGCGCGTGAGCTGGGGACCGAAGACCAAGCGCAACGTCGCCGGCATCTGGCTGCGCAAACTCGCGAACAAGGAGCGCTACAGCAAAGCGCAGACCAAGGCGATCCTCGCGCGCGGCAACATCGCTATTCATGTTCGACTGAAAGGCGAGATGTCGGAAGCGTGCATCGGCCTCGAGCCGAAGGGCTGGGCCTACGTCGCACAGCTGATCAAGGATGGCCGCGCCACCGGCGTCACCGTCTACGTCGACGAACCGCATCCGCAGGTCGCCGAGGCACCGCCCATTGTCGAGGGCTCGTCGTTCTCGCTCACCTCGCTCTTCAAATAGCTCCGCGCTACCGCATAAGAAAAGGCGCCCGCCGGTCGTCCCGGCGGGCGCTGTCGTTGGTGAGATGCTGCGCGTTGATTACTCGCAAGGCACCGTGAGGGTCATGCCGACCGAGGCGAAGAACTTCTTGCAGTCCGTCGGCTTGGCTGCGGTGGTCGTGGTCGTCTGTTCCACCGGCGCCTTCGCATTGGTGGCGACATCAGCATTGGAAGCCAGCGTCACTGACGAGTTCTCGGTCTCAACCTTGGCGATGGTCTTTTCGGCCTTCTTTTCAACCTTCTTCTCGACGGTCTCAGCCTTCGCGACGTTCACCGGCTCGGCCTTCGCCGACTTCTCCGGCTCGGCCTTGGCGAACTTCGCCTGCTTGGCAACCTTCGCGGCTCGCAGTGACGGCCTATCGACGATGGCGGCCTTGATGGTGCGCTTCTTCTGGTAGGGCTCGGCAGCGTAGTAGTGCCCCGTGTGCGGCAGCGTCGAAGAGCTGCGGACGACCTCCGGAACGTACTCGCAGGAGATGCACGCCTGCGCGCCGGTGGTGGCGAGCGTCGTGGCGGCGAGAAGAGCGGCGGTGGCGAGGATCGTGCGGGTCATTTGAGTATCCATTCGGTTGCTGTTGTCACCCGAATATGCGCGGAAGAAGCCGCCCCCACAGTTCCACCGGGAACATCAATGCCGCCCGGTGCCGCTCTAAACATTAGTCTTTTGAATCAGCTTGTTACGGGGGCGTCGAAAGTGGGCGCGTCGAGCGGTTCATGGAACACGAGGGGCCACAATCCCGTTGTCGACGCGAGGGGTACGATAAAACCCGACCAAGGAGTGCTCGATCATGAGATCTTCCGCCATCGCCCTGGCGACCGCCGTTGCCCTCGGCCTTTCCGCCGGTGTCGCGCTCGCGCAGGAGGCCGGTTTCGGCAACGATCCCAATGCCTCGAAGAACCAAGTCCCGGCCCCGAGCGTGAACAATCCGGCCGACCCGCAGGCGGGCAATCCGGGCTCCGCCGCGCAGGTTCCTACAGCACCCCAGAAGCAGGAGGACTTGTATGACGGTGGGGCCAGTGGTGCCGGCACCGGCGAAGCCGGCGACGATGCGCTGACAAAGCCGCTGACCTCCAACCCGGCGCCTTAACGGTGACGATGTCGCGAGATGCCCGCTTGCCCGGCAAGCGGGCATCTTTGCGCGCCGGGGCGGCCCTTGCGACGCTCCGTAGCCCGATATTTCTCGCCCAAAGGACACGAAGTAGGCCAATATCGGCGCGCGTTCCGGCCGACGCGCTTCGGTTGCGAACACGTGGGAGCAAGGGGTGTAGCTTTGGACGCGCGTGAGACAGATCTTGTTAGGCAGGACTTGCGTCGCCCCAACGACAGCAGAATTGCGCGCCTTCTGACCTTGCTCGGGCTCGCCGCGGCAGGTACCGCACAAGACGCTTCCACGCGGTTGCGGTATTGGCGGGAGAAGCTGACGCCGGTACCCCAGAACCGCAGCGGCGGGGAGATGCGACGCTCGCAGCGGTTCGACGACATGCCCGGCTACACCGGCGTCATGAAACACCGCGCCATCGCCGATCGGTTCGGGTTCAGCGATCCGTTCTACCAGTGCCATTCGCCGAGCCGCACGCCACATATTGTCGTCGAGGGACGCACGCTCCTCAATTTCTCGGCGTACGACTACCTCGGCCTCAACGGTCACGCGGCTGTTTCCGCTGCTGCGAAGGCTGCGATCGACCAGTACGGCACCTCGGTCTCGGCAAGCCGCATCGTCGCCGGCGACATCGAACTGCACCGCGAGCTGGAAGCGGCGCTGGCCGAACACTATCGAACGGAAGCCGCGCTCACCTTCGTCAGCGGCCACGCGACCAACGTGTCGACTCTCGCCGCCCTCACCGAGCCGGGCGACCTCATCCTGCACGACGAGCTCGCCCACAACAGCATCCTCGTCGGCGCCAAGCTGTCGGGCGCCACGGTCGCCGCCTTCCGCCACAACGATCTCAATTCGCTCGAGCGCCTGCTGCAGCGGGAGCGCGACAGCCACAAGAACGTGCTCATTGCCGTCGAGGGCCTCTATTCGATGGACGGCGACATGGCCGACCTGCGCGGCCTCATCGCTCTCAAGCAGCGCTACGGCGCGTGGCTGATGGTCGACGAGGCGCACGGCTTCGGGGTCCTCGGGCGTACGGGCCACGGCATCGCCGAGGCGGCAGGCGTCGATCCGGCCGCGGTCGATATCTGGATGGGCACGCTGAGCAAGGCACTCGCCGCCTGCGGCGGCTACATCTGCGGCAGCCACGCCCTGGTCGAGCTGTTGAAGTTCCGCGCCGCCGGCCAGGTTTATTCGGTCGGCCTGTCGCCGCCCGTCGCCGCCGCGGCCCTCGCCGCCCTCAAGCTCGCACACGCCGAGCCCGAGCGCGTCCAGCGCCTGCAGGCCAACGGGCGGATGTTTCTGAGCGAGGCGCGACGCCTCGGCCTTGATACGGCGACCTGCCAGGGCTACGCCATCTGCCCGGTTATGGTCGGCGACATCGTCAGCGCCGGGCGCATCACCGACCGGATGCTGAAGCGCGGCATCTACGTTCTGCCGATCATCTATCCGGCGGTACCGATAAAGGCGGCGCGGCTGCGCTTTTTCCTCACGAGCGAGCACACGCCCGAGCAAATCTCGACGGCGCTGAGCATCACCGCCGAAGAACTCGCGGCGCTCTAGTCGCGCCCAGCGACCCTGTCGTCCCGCTTAAGCCGATAGAACAAGGCGATGTCGGGCCCGCGCCGAAAGTTATTCATCTGCTGTTTAAAAACTAGGCGCCCGTGTGCACAACCGCGGGTCCGCAACAATGGAACTCCCTGCCGGCATGTTAGCTCGTTTCCTCGTTGCGTAGCCCGCGTATGGGGGAAGGAATAACGAGCGAGGGAGTACGTAGCTTTGAGACAGATTTATCTTGCGGCCGCATCGCTGGCCGCTGCCGCGGTGGCCAGCATGACGCCGGCCCGGGCACAGGTGACCAACCCGTGGAACGGCTTCTACGTCGGCGTCAACGGCGGCTATGCTTGGCAGGACGCTGGTGGCACATTCGACAACCTGGACACCAACACGCGCCTCAATGGCTTCGACCTCAACGGCGCCGTCGTGGGCGGCCAGGTCGGCTACAATTGGCAGAGTTCGCAACTGCTGATCGGCGTCGAATTCGATGCCATGACGCTCGCCGACGGCGGCGAGAACATCAACTCGCCGAGTGTGCCGAACGCGTCGGTCCTGGGCGCCGATATGAACTACCTCGCCAGCGTCCGCGCCCGCCTCGGTTGGGCGATCAACAACTGGCTGCTGTTCGGCTCGGTCGGCTGGGGCTTCTCGGAGTTCGAGTTCACCCAGAATGTGCCGGCCACTGGATTCGCCCACAAGATCCGTCTCGATGACTCCGGCCTCGCCTACGGCGGCGGCGTCGAGTGGATGATGACCTACGGCGTGTCGTTGCGCGCGGAATACCTGCGCTACGATATCGGCGCCAGCTCGCCGCTGCCCGTCGGCAATCCGAGCGTCGATCTCGGCGATCGCATCGCCTTCGACAACGTCGACGTGGCGCGCGCGGCACTCAACATCAAGCTCAGCCACTGACCGAGCGACGTTCACTCGGATCGTCCCGGCGCGCTGGAGCGGCTAGTCCGTTCCGCGCGTCGGCGGCGTTCCGGAGACCGCGACAAACAAGGGTGCAATTGCCGCGAATTCGCCCGCACCGCGCAAGGCTTCCGCAAGCGGGCAGGCCTACTCGAAAGGCTCCACGTAACCAAGGAGTGGAGCCGATGAGAAAAATTCTCGCACTTGCGACGGCGAGTGCCGTCGCTCTTGCCGCTTTCGGCACGACCGCCTCGGCCGAGACGGCTGACGAGCGCGTGCAGAAGGCGCCGACCAAGACGATGGGCGACCAAGGCAAGCTGCCGGCCACTGACCAAATGAGCACGAGCGTACCCGACATGGGCACCGCGGAGCCGGCGCCGGAAGGTGGCGGGCCTGCCGGTTCCAAGGGACCGACCATGCGGATGGGCAATGACGGCAAGCTCCCTGCGACGAACAATATGAGCGGTCAACTTCCGGCTCGATAGTTGCGCGGAACGAGCCATTTTCAGCGGTGCGGTCGAGATACCTCGGCGGCATCGCTGTATGCCCACTGCAACGCCTCACACGCCACCTGTAAGACGCACTCCTCGCCGCACCCTCTCGTATGTCGCCTCGGGCGCCCATATAGGGAGGAGGCTCGATACACGCCATTGCGAGGAAACGAAATGGCTCCCCGACCCCTTCATTCGCGCGTACTGCTCTGCGGCGCGCTCGCCGCCTCCATGTCCGTGCTTGTCACTGCACCGGCCCTCAGCGCCGAGGCAAGCTGTCCGCAAACCGACACCGGCATCGTTCTGCCCAAGGGGTTTTGCGCCAGCGTCTTTGCCGACAAGATCGGCCACGCCCGGCAGATAGCGGTCGCCCCCAATGGCACGGTGTTCGTCAACACCTGGAGCGGCGTCTACTACAACAACGACACGCCGCCCGACGGTGGCTTTCTCGTCGCCTTGAAGGACATGGACGGCGACGGCCGCGCCGAGCACGTCGAACGCTTCGGACAGACGTTCGCCGACGGTGGCAAGGGCGGCACCGGCGTCTATCTCTACAAGGACTGGGTCTACGCCGAGCTCAACGACAAGATCGTTCGCTACGCGCTGAAGGACGACGAGATCACGCCGACGGGCAACGCCGAGGTCGTGCTCTCCGGGATGCCGATCACCGGCGACCACCCGATGCATCCGTTCATCATCGACACCGACGGCAATCTCTTCGTCTCGATGGGCTCGGCGACGAACGCGTGCGAATTGAAGAACCGCATGCCGCAGTCGAAGGGACACGATCCCTGCACCGAGCTCGAGGCGCGCGCCGGAATCTGGCGCTACGACGCCAACAAGCTCGGCCAGGTGTTCTCACCCAAGGAACGCTACGCGTCCGGCAACCGCAACCCGGAAGGCTTCGACTTCGACGAGGCCGGCCGCATCTTCGTCACCCAGCACGGCCGCGATCAATTGCACGAGAACTGGCCGAAGCTCTACACGGCCGAGCAAGGCTTCAACCTTCCGGCCGAGGAGGTGACGGTCCTCAAGGAGGGCGCAGCCTACGGCTGGCCCAAGTGCTACTACGACGACCAGCAGAAAAAGCTCGTGCTCGGGCCCGAGTACGGCGGCGACGGCGGCAAGGCGGTCGGGGACTGCGACAAGGCGGAGCCGCCGGTTGCAGCGTTCCCCGCGCACTGGGCGCCGAACGACCTCAAGATCTACAAGAGCGAGGACTTTCCGGCCGGCTATCGCGGCGGCGCCTTCATCGCCTTCCACGGCTCGTGGAACCGCGCCCCGGGTCCGCAGGGTGGCTATAACGTCGTCTTCCAGCCGCTGAAGGACGGCAAGCCGTCGGGCGACTGGATCGTCTTCGCCGATGGCTTTGCCGGCGTGCACAAGGACCCGGGGCGCGCCGCGCATCGTCCCTCCGGGCTCGCGGTCGGGCCCTATGGCGCGCTCTACGTGAGCGACGACAAGGCCGGGCGCATCTGGCGCATCACTTACGAGGGCGATCCCGACGCCAAGGGCATCGAGGCGGCCCCCGCGCCGAAGCAGAGCGCAGCAGCGTCACCTGGTGCTCTGCCGCCGGAAGGTGTCCACCCCGACGCCGGCAACGCGCCGAAGCTGCCGGTGCCCGAGGGCGCCACGCAGGCCCAGGTCGATCTCGGCGCCAAGGTGTTCGCGGGCGAGGTGGGCGGCGCGACGTGTGCGGGCTGCCATGGCACCGGCGGCATCGGCACGCCGGTCGGTCCCGACCTGACGACCGGCAAGTGGTTGTGGGGCGACGGCAGCCTCAAGTCGATCACCGACACGATCGCCAACGGCGTGCCGGAGCCCAAGCAGCATCCGGGTGCCATGCCGCCGATGGGCGGCGTCGAGCTGTCGAAGGACGATGCTGCCGCCGTCTCCGCCTACGTCTGGGCGCTCGGCCACTAGTGTGATGATCGAGAAGTCCGCTACATCATGCTCGGCTGGGTAGTGAGGCGGCTTCTCGATCTGAATCACACTGGAGAGCATTAACTTGGCTAGTGTCCTTCAGATCGCGAAATTCGTTCTGCCGCCTTGCCGCACACTGAGACGAATTTCGCTATCAGGACACTAGGCATCGGCGAAGTAGTTCGCAGGCTGCGCCCGAGGCCGTCGCTTGCCGAAAGTTCCACGCTCCTTGCCACTGTGCCGGCTTGCTCGGCGCAGCGGGCGGCAAGCATGCTGCGCGCGACTTCCTCGCGCCATCTAGCCGGAGCCAGCCATCAGCATGTTGAGATCAGCCGTCGTCCTTGCCGTTGCCATGGGTCTCGCCGCGCCGGCGGCAGTGGCGGCAGGCTACAAGTGCGCCAAGAAGGAGACGAACGTCGCGCTCAACGACCATGACCTCGGCATCACCGAGCGCGAGTCGAGCATCAAGGAGATGAAGGCGGAGATTGCCGAGAGCGGCGGCTCGACCGACGACCAGACGAAGGTGCTGAAGTCGATCGAGGACAAGCTCGCCAAGATGAAGGAGTCCCGCGAGCGCCTCGTCAAGGAATGCAGCGGCGAGGCAGCGCCCTAGCCCTGCGATCGCCCCGCGGGCCGCACGCGACGGCGAATGCGCATTTTCCAAGCGCTTGCAAAACTTACCTTCTTCTCTTCATCCCCAGTTGGCTCGGTTGCCGCCTTGGCGTTGCCCGGACGAATCACCCGATAACAGCGCCAGGCTGCTGTAAGGGGGTGCGCGTCGCGGCCGGACCGAGGTCCGACATGCTGGGGTTCCTGACCATCTTCGCCGCGGCGCTAGCTGGGTTTGGCGGGTTGGGTGCCTGGGCGATTGCCGCCGCCGCGATTGCGCTCGCGTCATTCTCCTACTCGGAGCACCAGCAGCTCTATCGCCGCGGCCAGGAGCTTGGGCTCACGGAAGCGCTGCGTGCCACCGTCGTGCGCAGCTTCCTCAACGCGCTCATGGCTACTGGCGGCGCGTATGGTGCCGGCATGCTGCTGCGCCTGCTTCACGGCTAAGGCAGCCAACTCGTATCGTAGGTGCCATTCTTCGCGCTTTCTACGCGCGCGAGCCCACCTCGTGCCATTGAGCGCAGACGTCGAAATTGGCGTGGCCTGAGCCACCTCCGCGACGACAATTCCCGGACCAAGCCGCTGTACGAGGCCTCTGCGTCGGAGAGATGCGCCCTCTCTAGCCCGTTAAAGTTAGACATTCTTGCGCAGTAGCCTGCCAGGTATTGCGTGTCCGCCTTCTCGAGCCGCTCCCATAGACCGAGCGGCTCGCACTTCGTCAAGAGGGGCAATGCCTCTTCGGACTCCGTCAATAGCCAGTACGCGTTTCGTGGTGTGGTCCCGACGATCATCTCAGCCGTGTAACGCTTGAGACGCGCGAGCTGGAAGCTCCGCTCACGCGGATCGTCAATTGTCGTCGCAAGGTTGAGTGCGTTGCCATAGACGTCCCTGCTCGCAAGCCGAAGCTTGCGCATCTGGTGCGCTTCGAGCTCTCGGATCGTCAGATCTCGTTCGTGACCCGGAACTGCGAGGGCTGCCTTGAAATGATTGAGTGCGTCTGAAGGCGCCTTAGTGTCATTGCCTGCCCGTTGCAAAGCAGTGATAGCGCCGCGAATGCTGAGCGCACTAAACAACTGCCTGTTTAGTGACGCGACCGTTGCTTGCGCAGTGCTCAATCGGCGATTGATACGGCCGATTGCCCTCTCGAGCTGCCAGTCCGAACTCGCAGCGACACCAACCGCGTACGCGGGCTTGTCCCAGTTGCGCTCGCGCAGGACGACGCGAAGGTCGTCGTCGATGAACAGCGGGTCCTTGAACTGCTGACCCGGCGCCGGACGCTGAATCAGCTCGATGAGGTCGGCCGTTCCGTTCGCCAATCGCGCGTCGTTCTCGCGCAGATATTCGGCGAGCCGCTTGTGCAAGATGTGCTCGCGGTAGCGCCACCAGCGCCAGAAGCCGAACGACACACCGATCAAGCCGACGATGGACTGGCCGTACTCGCGCACGAATTGCGCAACCGATCCGGCGATGCCCTGCGCCTGCGTCCCAAAGCGGCCGATCACCTCGACCAGCCAGGGCCCGACCATCTCATTTTCGGATAGCCAATTGGTCAGCTCGCAAAGGAACTCCTGCGATCCGCACTCCATCCCCGTCCCCCGACGAAAACGCATACAAGAACGCTGGAACTATGCGTCCCTGGCGGGGGCGTGTACAGGCAGCCGCAGTGCGTTGCAGCGAGGGTCGCCGCCCGCATCGAGCGGGAGTCGCCGATAGGCAAGCAACAGGGGCGGATCAAGCCTTCTCGGGGCCTTCGACCTCGGTGAAATGGGTGACCTTGTTGCTGTCGCAGACATAGACCCACTTGTGGTCGAACAGCTCGCCGTCCCGAATGTGCCCGAACACGGCGCCCTTGGCCCCGCGCCAGAAGAGCGTCGGCGGATGGCGCTCGGCGTTCACCTTCTCCCAGTCAGGCTCTGTGAACTCGTTGATTTGCTTCCATTGAATCACGGCTTGTCTCCTGGCCCGGACGTCTTGTGGCAGCATTCGCGACAAAAGCGAAGGGGCCGTTCGGCGGCAAGCATCGACGGCCCGGGTGAAGGGTGCTAAGGGCACCGCTCGCAATCATCCCGGCGCGCCCGGCGCGCGCTCCCAACCCCAGGCGCCACAACGAGAATGCCCAACGACGCAGCTCCAACCGTGTCCGCGCCCGCCCCGGGCGGTGCGGCGGGTAAGCTCGCCGCCGAGATCAAGCGGCGGCGCACGTTCGCCATCATCTCGCATCCCGACGCCGGCAAGACCACGCTGACCGAGAAGCTGCTTTTGTTCGGCGGCGCCATTCAGCTCGCCGGGCAAGTGAAGGCGAAGAAGGACGGGCGCAACACGCGTTCGGACTGGATGGCCATCGAGAAAGCGCGCGGCATTTCCGTCGTCACCTCGGTGATGACGTTCGAGTACGAGGGCGCCGTCTTCAACCTGCTCGACACGCCGGGCCACGAAGACTTCTCCGACCACACGTACCGCACGCTGACGGCCGTCGACTCGGCGATCATGGTGATCGACGCCGCCAAGGGCATCGAGGCGCGCACGCGCAAGCTCTTCGAGGTGTGCCGGCTGCGCGATATCCCGATCATCACATTCATCAACAAGCTCGACCGCGAGTCGCGCGAGCCGCTGGAGCTCCTCGACGAAATCGAGAAGGTCCTAGCGCTCGACACCGCGCCCATGGTCTGGCCCATCGGTATGGGCCGCACGTTCCGCGGCACTTACGACCTGCAGACGCCGCGCATCCGCCGTGTCGACGAGGCGCACGAGGGTCTGCCCGTGTCGGGGCCGGACGACCCGATGTTCGAGACGCTGCTCGAGCCGGACGATCTTGCCAAGTGGCGCGAGGACATCGATCTGGTGCGCGATCTCTGCGGCGCGTTCGACCTGAAGGCCTTTCGCGATGGCACGCTGTCGCCGGTCTATTTCGGCAGCGCGCTGCGCAATTTCGGCGTGCGCGATCTGCTCGATGCGCTGATCTCCTATGCACCGCCACCGCTGAGCCGCAAGGCTGCGACGCGCACCATCGAGGCGACCGAGCCGGCGATGACCGGCATCATCTTCAAGATCCAGGCGAACATGGACCCCAACCACCGCGACCGCATGGCGTTCATGCGGCTGTGCTCGGGGCGGCTGACGCGCGGGATGAAGGTGAAGCACGTGCGCACCGACAAGATCATGGCGCTGACGGCGCCGCAGTTCTTCTTCGCGCAGGATCGCTCGCTGGCCGAAGAGGCTTACGCGGGCGACGTGGTCGGCATTCCCAATCGCGGCACGCTTCGGATCGGCGATGCGCTGACCGAAGGCGAGGACGTGCAATTCCTCGGCATCCCTTCGTTCGCGCCGGAAATCCTGCGCCGCATCCGGCTCGGCGACGCCATCAAGGCGAAGAAGCTGAAAGATGCGCTGAAGGAGATGGCCGAGGAAGGCGTGGTGCAGCTGTTCTCGCCCATCGATGGCATGCAGCCCATCGTCGGCGTCATCGGCGCGCTGCAGTTGGACGTTCTGGGTGACCGGCTAACGCACGAGTATGGGTTGTCGACCGGCTTCGAGCCGGCACCGTGCGAGGTGATGCGCTGGATCGAGGCGGACGACAAGACGAAGCTCACCCGTTTCATCGAGGCGAACCGCTCGTCGATCGCGGCCGATGCCGACGGCGATTGCGTCTACATGGCGCCGTCAGTGTTCAGCCTCAATTGGGTCGCCGAGCGCAATCCCGACATCACTTTCAAGGACGTGAAGGCGGTCACCCAGGGCTAGGGCCGCCGCGCGGCACTTTCGGGTTGCATTGCCACTCTTGTTCTTGTAATGTTCCTGCGTTCGATTGGGGACGTGCATGGACGTCGAATCCGAAATCCGCGACTTGAAGCGCCGCGTCGGCGAGTTGGAAGGCACCTACGGCTTTCTGACCGGACAGCTCCGCGATGTGCATCGCGCTGTGTTGGGCTTTCAGGAACAAGCCAATGAAAGGTTCGACACGGCCGAGAGCGAGCTGCAGCGCTTCAAGACAAGCACCGAGCGACAGCTCGACGCGCTGCCTCGTGCCTTGGCTGAGATTGTGCGCGCCGAGTTCGAGCGGCGCGACCGCCAAGGCTGATCCTATCCCGTCGGCAGCGCGGCGCCCTTGCCCAGCGGCGCCACGGCCACGTCCCCGTCGGTGATGTAATGGTTGACGTGATGCCCCGCGACACGGTCGCCCGCCTCTACCGAGACGACGTCACCGATGGCGTCGGCATCGCGCAGTTCGCCCATGATGTAGTTGCGCTCGGCGTTGGTATCGGAATCCGTGGCGTGCGTGATCTGGAACGTCAGGCTGGTCAGCCCGAAACCGGTGTCGCGCGTGCCGGCGCCGACCCAAGGAACGCTTGCACCGGGAGGCGGCACGTCGGTGTTGAGCCAGAAGCTTGCACTGTCGACATCGGCCACGTCGTGCATGCTGCGTCCCCAGAAGCGCACGTGATGACGCTTCCGCGGACTGTCGCCGATCGCTTTCTGAAAACCGATGTCCTGCCCCCGCCCGAACAGGAACAGCGTCGAGAACGGCGCCGTGGGATACGGCCGGTTGAACAAGAACGACTTCGCCATGCGCCACGAGCTTCTGAGGTTCAGCTTGTCGGCTTCCACCCACCCGATCGAGGCGAAGGCGGCGCGCAGCTCATCCAGCGTGCCAACGAGGACGAGATTGACCGGATCGGCCGGCAGCCCGTCGGCGGCGAGCGTAAAGCTGGGAACGCGACGGCGCTGCAAAACCTTGAGCCCCATGCGCACCGCGTACGGCAGGATCACGTAGGCGCCGATCGCGTATGTCGCGAGCAGCGCGAAATAGATGGGCAGCTCCGCATCGGCGAAGTCGAAGACGACGAAAACGATCAGCCAGATGCTGATCGCGCCGATGGCGAAGATGGCGATGCGCTGCAGTGTACGGATCAGCAGTCTCACGTCGCTCCCCCCCGCACCCGCTCAGTAGCCGCCGCTTTGCTGGATGAAGCTTTCGGGCGTGCCGTCCTTCGGATCGACGAAGATCACGTCCTTCGGATCGCGCCGCGGTGTATCGATCGACAAGAACACCAGCGGCTCCTCCAGAATGTCGGGTAGCGCGTGCACGGTGCCGCGCTCGAAATGCAAAAGCTCGCCCGGCCCGAACTCGGCCTTGGTCGAGGCCTCGCCCATCCAGAAGGTGCCGCGTCCGGAGAAAACGTACAGATATTCATCGCATTGCGCGTGGTAGTGGGGCGGCGTCGGCCTATAGACGCGGAACACCCGCGCGCTTGCCGACGGGCGGTCGGTCAGATAGCGGTCGACCAGCAGGGTCGTCGCGTGCTCGGGCAGCGAGGCGGCGATCTCGGCGATGTCGAAGCTGCCCATGCTGCGCCGGTCGTTCATCGCGTCGCCCTACCCATAATCGTCTCGTCGTTGTAATCCGGTCTTATCCTATCCGGCGCAAGGTTGCACCGGCATTGGCAGAGGGAGCGGTTGCATGGCGCACGCAGAGCAGGCGACGCGGGACAGCGCGTTCACGGCGGCGGATTTCTCGCTCGCTGCCCTCATCCTTCTCGGCACGCGCTTCGTGCAGGGCTTCATCTTCTGGGGTGGTGCCAGCCGCCGGCTGATCTACGACTATCACGACGTCGCCGGCGTCGATCACGCGGTGAAGCTCGACTTCGACATCCCCGGCTACGTGGCGGCGAAATTGACCCACGCGGTACCTGGCGCGCTGTGGGTGCAGACGCCGATCGAGTGGACGCTCAGCCACCACGACCTGATCGTAACCTCGGTGTGGCTGTGGACGCTTGCCGAGCTCGCGGTGGGACTGGGCCTGATGTTCGGTCTCGTCACGCGCCTCGCCGCTTTCGTCAGCATCGGGCTCAACGTCGCGCTGATGCTGATCTTCGGCTGGATGGGCTCGACCTGCCTCGACGAATGGACGATGGCCGTATCGGGCGTCGCCATGAGTTCGGCGGTATTTCTCGCCGGCAGCGGCGCCTACGCGCTCGACAATCGCTTCTTCGTGCAGACGCACGCCGGCGATCGGCGGCCCTGGGTGCCTTGGATCACCAGCGGCCCGCTCCCCGCCCAGGACGTTCGCAAGCTGGCGGTATGGCTCAGCGTCGGCTGCATCGCCTTCACCGTGCTGAGCTATCACATTCTCTTCGGCGCGGTCGTCTCGCCGCTGCACTCGCGCACCAACTTCCACCGCCACCACATCGCCCTGTCGGCGCCGATGGTCGCGGCCGACGGCAGCGTAACCTTCGATGCGTACGTCAATGCGGGTCCCGACACGGGCGCGGCCTACATCGTCGCCGCCTCGCTGCTCGACGGCTCGGGCCAGACGCTGGCGAAGTGGGACGGCGCGGCGCTCGCAGCCCTCGGCCCCACGGCGATCGAGAACAAGTATTCCTACGCCTGGGCGTCGCAGTTCCGCCCCGAGCGCATCGGCTTCAGCGGCCAGACGGGCGCGCGCGCCAAGATCACGCTACCGCCGACGACGCTTCAGCCGGCCGACGGGCCGACCCGCATCCTCGTGCTCGAAGCCATAGACGACAGTGTCTGGCGCTCGGTCGCCGGCGGAGGTCAACCGTTGCCCTAGCGGCGCGTCTGGCGGCACGTGGACCGGTCTTGGAACGAAGAGCGTGATAAGTCCGTTGTTCGGCTTGCCGCAATATCGCCAGGCAAGTCCATGCTGAAGCCAAACCCGAAGCCCACCGGCATCGTCGAGACGCTGCGCTATTTCTATGAATCAGATGCGCGCACTGCCCAGCGCTTCCGCTACGCACTTGTGGCCTTCGACATCGTCACGATCCTGTTCATCGTCGCGACGTCGTTCATGCCGAATAACCCCGTGCTCGAACGGCTCGACATCGCCTTCGGCATCGTGATCCTCGCCGACTTCCTGGCGCGATTGGCAATCAGCCGCAACCGCTTGCGCGAGCTGGTACACCCAGCCTCGCTCGCCGATATGGCAGCCATCGTCTCGTTTCTCGCTCCCGTGGCCGGGGAAGCGGCGGGCTTCCTGCGAATCCTACGCACGGTCCGTCTCCTACACACCTACGAGCTGCTCGCCAGGCTACGACAGGACAGCCGCTGGTTCCGCCGCAACGAGGAGGTCATCCTCGCCACCGTCAATCTCGCCGTGTTCCTGTTCATCATGAGCGGCATCGTTTACGCGAGCCAATACGGGCGAAACCCCGGCATCAACAACTACGTCGATGCGCTCTACTTCACGGTCACCGCGCTGACCACGACGGGCTTCGGCGACATCACGCTCCAAGGCACGTTCGGCCGCTTCATCTCGATCGTCATCATGATCCTCGGCGTGACGTTGTTCTTGATGCTGGTGCGCGTGCTGGTGGCACCGCACAAGGTACGCTTCCGTTGCCCCACCTGCGCGCTCATGCGCCACGACTCCGATGCCGTGCATTGCAAGGCCTGCGGCACGACCCTGCAGATCCCCGACGAAGGAAGTTGAGCAATCTCTCGCCAACACCGCAGCCCCATCGCGGCCCTGACTTGAATACCGCTGGCGAGCGGCGCTGCTACTTCACCAGGCGCACCTTCGCGTGCTGCTTGGGATCGTCTTCCACGTCCGCCTTGCGCCCCTGCATGAGCGCCTTGCCAGCCTCGAACAGAAAGCCGATGCCTTCCGTCCCGCTGCGATCCCAATACTCACCTTCCTCAGGTTCGAAGTGGACGAGGCAGATGGACGGGTCGTCCTTGCCTTTGGGGAACCACAGACGCCAGGGCTCCGACCAAAGCCTGTGGATGAGGTCGCGATCGCGCACGATCGTCGCCTTGCCATACATGACCGCATCCTCAGAGTGGCTCTGAAAGGCGATGGCGACCCGTGGATCGTTTTCGATCTCGCCGACTTTCGGCGAGTCGATGCTCGTGGCGAAGTAGGCGTTGAGGCCAGCCTCAAGCTGCGCCACCGCCATGGGACGCGCGTGCGCGCGGCCGTCGGGACGGCGTGTGATCACCATCGCCGTCCCGAAATGCTTCACCAGATCATATAGGTGCTTCTGGGTGTCGACGGGCATGTGAGCACTCCCTGGGGTTCCCAGGCGAAAATGCGCGCCCCGCCAGATCGTTCCTGGGCCTAGCCCTCGCGGTTGGGGGTGCCGAGGATATGGGACTTCGGCGGCAGCATCACGCTGTCGAAGTCCTGGGTAAACATGGCCGCGGCGAAGAAGGCGACCGCACGCAGCGGCTCCTTGCCGGTATTGGCGAGGTCGTGGCGCACGTTGGTCGGCAGCACGAAGACGCTGCCCGGACCGACGGGATATTTGCCATCTTCCATCAACAGCTCGCCGGTGCCCGAGACGATGTACTGCGTCTCCTCGGTCGCGTCCGTGTGCCAGCCGAGGTGGCCGCCCGGCGCGATCTCGTAGACGATGGTCGACGACTGCGAAGCGTGATTGCCGCCGCAGCTCGCGAACGATGCGCGCCAATCGATTGTCTTGTCGTCGACGCTGCCAACCTTGATGCGCGCCATCGTGTTGGAATCGACGACTGGACTTTCCGTCCGGGACGCCTTGCTCGCGCCGCGCTTGATGCTCGTAGCCTTCGCCGGCGAACTCGTGTGCGGAATCATGGTGATCTCCCTTGCTCGTCCTCGCTGGCAAATGCATCGGCCCATGCCGGTTGTAGTCGGGTTGCGCGCGGAACCCGCATTCGCTTCGAAATGCTTCTATCGGCTTGTTACGGGCGCCTTGACCTGCGGCAGCGGGGTTGCCACCGTCGCCCAGCGCAAGGAGACGAGGTTCGTATGGCAAAGCGGGGAAGCATCCGGGCCGGCATGGGCGGCTGGACGTTCGAGCCCTGGCGCGGCACGTTCTATCCCGACAAGCTGGCGCACGCGAAGGAGCTCAGCTACGCGGCCCAGCACGTGCCGACCATCGAGGTGAACGGCACGTTCTACCGCACGCAGACACCGGCGACGTTCGCCAAGTGGGCGAGCGAAACGCCCGACGGCTTCGTGTTCTCGCTCAAGGGGCCGCGCTACGCCGTGAACCGCCGCGTGCTCGCCGAGGCCGGCGACTCGATCAACCGCTTCATCGATTCAGGCCCGCTGGAATTGGGCGCCAAGCTCGGGCCCATCCTCTGGCAGTTCGCGGCGACCAAGAAGTTCGACGCCGCCGATTTTGGCGCGTTTCTCGAGCTGCTGCCGCACCAAGTCGGCAATGCTGCCGTGCGCCACGTCGTCGAGGTGCGCCACGCCAGCTTCTGCGTGCCCGAGTTCATCGCGCTCGCCCGCGATCACGGCGTGCCGATCGTCTACGCCGAGCACGAGACCTACCCGGAAATCGCCGACGTCACCGGCGATTTCATCTACGCGCGGCTGCAGAAGGGCAAGGACGAAGTGACGACCGGCTACGCTCCAAAGGCGCTCGATACTTGGGCAGCGCGCTTTAACACGTGGGCTGAGGGCGGCGTGCCGCAAGACCTGCCGCTCGTCGACACGAAGGCGAAGCCCGCGAAAAAACCGCGCGACGCGTTCGTCTACTTCATCCACGAGGGCAAGGTGCGCGCGCCGCACGCGGCGATGGCGCTGATGCAGCGCGTCGACAAGAGCTGAGTGATGCGAGCGTTGCAAAGAGCCAAGTCGCGCGTTGCACAAATGACTCTTCTATCGTCCGCGCGACTCTGATCTAAACGTCGTTACCGGTCCAGCCGGTCAGACGGCCGCAAGCGCCGCAAACGGTGTCAGACCTTCGCGGTCTGACACCATTCTCTTTTCCAGCACCCAAATTGAATTAGAGCGGCTCGAGGAACGGCACGGGGTCGACCGGTTTCGATCCCTGGCGCAGCTCGAAGTGCACCTGCGGCTGATCGACGGAGCCGGTACGGCCTGCCGTGGCGATCACCTGTCCGCGCTGCACCTTGTCGCCGCGCTTCACGTTGAGCTGGTCGTTGTGCGCGTAGGCAGTGACCCACCCGTTGTCGTGGCGCAGAAGGATCAGGTTGCCGTAGCCCTTCAGCTCCGAGCCGGCGTAGGCGACGGTGCCGGACTCGGCGGCGTGCACCGACGTGCCCTGCGGCACCGACAGATTGATGCCGTCGTTGTGGGTGCCGTCGGAGCGTTGGCCGAAGCCGGTGATGATTCGTCCGCTCGCCGGCCAGCGCAGCTTATCGCTACCCGACGATTGGCGGGGCGGCGGCGCAACCGCACCTGTCGCCACGTTATTGGCGCTGCGCGTCGTTACTTGTGTGTAGGGTGCCGGAGCTCCGCTACCCGAGCCATTGATGATGGTCGGCTGGTGCGTCGAGGGGATATCGCTCTGATACGACGGCGATCCGGGGCCCTGCTGTGCAGGCGGCGCCACGGCGACTTGCTGCAGCGGCTGCTGCGCTGAGCCGTTGCCGCCACCGGGCACGCGCAGCACGGCGCCGGCCTTGACGCCGCGCGAGTCGGTGATGCCGTTGGCCTGCTGCAGCTCGGTGACGGGCACGCCGTACGTGCGGGAAATCCCATAGATGGAATCTCCGGGGCGAACCGTGTAGCTGCTGTTGTACTTGCCGTTGAGATCGCCCGAGGGCGGCAGCGGCGGCGGCTGGATGCTCGCCGTCTGCACCGGCGGCGGCGACGGCGAACGGCTCGCGGCAACGCCCTGCGGCAGGTACAGCCGCTGGCCGAGCTTCAGGTTGGGGCTCGACATGTTGTTGAGCTGCATCAGCTCGGCAACCGCCACATTGTGGCGGCGCGCGATGCCGTAGAGCGTATCGCCCGACTGCACCTCGACCGTATCGCCCGGGTTGGCGAGCGACGGCGTCGGCTGAGGATCGTAGCGGTTGGTCGAGGCGGTCGACGCCGGGGGCACCGTGCCGTAGCGGCCGCCCGAGGTGTACGAGTTCGACGGCTGCGCGTCGTAGCGGCCGTTGCTGCCGCTGCCCGCGTTCGCGTTCGACGGCGGCGCTTGGTTGTCGTAGCGACCGTTGTTGGCGGCGTAGTTCGTGCCGGTGCGGCCCCCGGAATAGCCGGAATAGCCCGACGACGGCGTCGCGTCCGGGAGCGCCTGCGTGCTCACGCTGCTTTCGCGGTTGGTACGCGGGTTGTTGTAGCCGCTACCGCCGCTGCCATAGCCGTCGTTACCCAAATAGCTTGGGTTGCCGCGCCCGGATGCGGATGCGGTCTGCTGCGGCTTGGGATCGTCGTTGAGGCTGAAGCTCGGGAAATCGAAGCCCGAGATCGAGGCGCTGCAGCCACCTGCCAGGGTGGCGAGAAGGATGGCGCCGGCGCGGCCCGCTTGTTGGGCGATCGACGCACCGCGGTTCTTGAAACGCATAAAACGCATCATGATACGCACCTTTACTGCCAACCTTCCATTAATCCTTAAGGGGTTAACGGACCCTTAAAGGTGGCAGCAGGGCTGATGAAAACGCATTGGAAGAACCCGCTGGGCGAACGTCGGAGACGCACAATGCGTCCCGCCGACAGCGAGCAATTTATGCAGCCATTGTGCATTGTTGAGGACGTTGCGGCGTCGGCATCGCGGCGCCGCGATGGCGAATGGCTGAACGCTGGCTGAACGAACAGCGCGTCTGCTCAGAGACTGTCGCCGCCGGCGGTGCGCTTGCGCGCGGCAACCGGCTTGAACACCTGCTCCAGCGCTCGGCACGTCGGCTCGTGCGTGAGATTGAGGCACAGCGGCGTCACCGATATGCGGCGTTGGTCAATGGCCGCGAGGTCGGTACCGGCCACCATCGTCGACGGCGGGCGCTCGAAGTTGAACCAGAAGTACGGCATGCCCCAGGGATCGGAGCGCTGGTCGATGCGCAGCGAGGCCTGGTCGCGCCGGCCCTGCCGCGTCACCTCGATGCCGGTCACGGCATCCGGCGGACACGGCGGGTAGTTGACGTTGAGCACAATGTCCTTCGGCCAGCCGGCCTCCATGACGCGCGCCAGCAACCCGGGCCCGTGCGTCAGCGGGGTCTCCCAGTGGATCTTCCCTTCCTCCAGCGAGCCGCCGACCTGGCTCATGGCGACCGAGCGGATGCCGAGCATCGTGCCTTCGATGGCCGCGGCGATGGTGCCGGAGTAGGTGACGTCCTCGGCGAGGTTGGAGCCGTGGTTGATGCCGGACAGCACCAGATCCGGCGGGTGATCCAGCAGGAAGTGGCGCACGGCCATGATCACGCAGTCGGTCGGCGTGCCGCGCAGGACGAACGTGCGCTCGTCCGTCTGGCGCACGCGCAGCGGCTCGTGCAGCGTCATCGAGTGCGAAGCGCCCGACTGGTTCTTCTCCGGCGCCACGACCCACACGTCGGAGGAAACCTCCTCGGCGATGCGGCGGAGGACGTCCATGCCCTCGGCGCCGATGCCGTCGTCGTTGGTGACGAGAATGCGCATCACGCGGCTTTCTCGATCTTGGCGAGGCCGCCCATGTAGGGCCGCAGCACCTCGGGGACGACCACCGAGCCGTCCGCCTGCTGGTAGTTCTCGAGCACGGCGACGAGCGTGCGCCCGACCGCGAGGCCCGAGCCGTTGAGCGTATGCACGAAGCGCGTTTCCTTGGCGCCCTTCGGCTTGTAGCGCGCGTTCATGCGCCGCGCCTGGAAGTCGCCGCACACCGAGCACGAGGAGATTTCGCGATAGGTGTTCTCTCCCGGCAGCCACACCTCGATGTCGTAGGTCTTCTGCGAGGCAAAGCCCATGTCGCCGGTGCACAGCAGCAGCGTGCGGAACGGCAGGCCGAGGCGCTTCAGCACTTCCTCGGCGCACGCTGTCATGCGCTCGTGCTCGGCGAGGCTTTCCTCCGGCGTGGTGATGGAGACCAGCTCGACCTTGGTGAATTGGTGCTGGCGGATCATGCCGCGCGTGTCCTTGCCGGCGGCGCCCGCCTCCGACCGGAAGCACGGCGTCTGCGCGGTGAGGCGCATCGGCAGCTTTGCCTCGTCGAGGATTTCCTCGCGCACGAAGTTGGTCAGCGACACCTCGGCCGTCGGGATCAAGCCGAAGCGACTTGCAGAAATGCGGGTTGCGCCAGGGCTTGTCTCTTCGTAGTCCGTCGTCGCCCAATGGTTCGCCATCATAAATGCGCTCGCAGCATTTTTTGCGAACTTATCGACGAGGGCATCAACCTCCGCGCGGGAGAAGCTCCTATCGCCGCGGCCGAGCGTTTGTCGAACAGTGTCAGCGACCAGTTTCATTGTCCGATCTTCAAAATCCGACGGTCTAGGATCGGTGAAGAAAAGGTCATCCTCGAACTTCGGCAACTGCGCCGTGCCATAAAATGCATTGTCGCGCACCAGCAGCGGCACGACGTTCTCGGTGTAGCCGAACTCGGTCGTGTGCAGATCGAGCATGAAGGCGCCGATGGCGCGCTCGAGCCGCGCCAGCGCGCCCTTCAAGACGACAAAGCGCGCGCCGGAAATCTTCGCCGCCGTGGCGAAATCCATGAGGCCCAAGCGCTCGCCGATTTCGAAGTGCTGCAGCGGCTTGTTGATGCCGGCGAGCTTCGGCGGCTCGCCGACCTTGCGCACCTCGACGTTGTCCTTCTCGTCCTTTCCGAGCGGCACGTCGTCGAGTGGCAGGTTCGGAATGACTGACAGCGCATCGCGCAGCTTGGCGTCGAGGTCGCGCTCGGCCGCTTCGCCCTGGGCGAGCTGATCCTTCAGCGCCGCAACCTCGGCCATCAGCGCGTTGGCTTTGGCCTCGTCCTTCGCAGCCTTGGCGGCGCCGATCTCCTTGGAGGCGGCGTTGCGGCGCGCCTGCGCCTCCTGCAGCTTGGTGACGTGCGCACGCCGCGCCTCGTCGAGCGCGATCAGCTCGGCCGACTGCGGCGGCAGCCCGCGCGCCGCCAGCTTGGCGTCGAACTTCTCGGGATTATCCCTGATCCACTTGATGTCGAACACGTCGGCCTCTGATCTCGTGCTGTAGAACCGTCATGGCCGCGTCATAGCGGAGCTATGCTTCGCATAGACGGCCGGCCATCCACGCAAGTCTCCGCAAGCCGCTTCGCCGGAAGTTATGCACTTTCACCAAAAGCGCTTGTTGAAGCTGGCGTGGGTCCCCGCCTACGCGGGGATGACATTCGGTTGTGGCAGTTGGCGCACGTATAGTCGCGGCGCGGGGGATGGTCCAGACGCGATCAAGCCGCGGTGGATGACGCCTGTTTGGCGGCCTGCTGACGCGCCGCCCGTTCGACCGCCCAAATCGACAGCTCGTAGAGGGCAATCGTCGGCAGCATCATGGCCAGCATGCTGAACGGGTCGGGCGGCGACAGCACCGCGGCCACCGCCGTGATGCCCAGAATCGCATAGCGGCGCCCCTTCTTCAGGGTGTCGGCGGTGACGATCCCGGCGCGCGCCAAAAGCGTGAGCACAACCGGCAGCTGGAAACAGATGCCGAAGCCGATGATCAGGTTCATGATCAGGGCGAGGTATTCCGAGACGCGTGCCTGCAGGTGGATCTCCACCGGGCCGCCCGTCTGCTGCATCGACAGGAAGAAGCGCATCGCCATCGGCATGACGAGGAAATAGACGAGCAGCGCCCCGAGCAGGAACAGCACCGGCGTCGCCACGAGGTAGGGCACGAACGCCTTGCGCTCGTTCTTGTAGAGGCCGGGCGCCACGAACTTGTAGAGCTGCGCGGCGATGATCGGGAACGAGATGCAGAAGGCGCCGAACAGCGCGAGCTTCATCTGCGTGAACAGGAACTCCTGCGGCGCCGTGTAGATCATCTCGATCGGATCGGTGCCGCCGTGCGCCCACTGATAGGGCAGCACGAGAATGTTGTAGATCTGCTTGGCGAAAACGAAGCAGAGGACGAAGGCGAGCCCCAGCGCGATCAGCGAATAGATGAGACGCTGGCGAAGCTCGACGAGATGATCGAGGAGCGGCGCCTTGGAGGCATCAATGTCCTCCTGGCCCGCACGCCCTGTTGGCACGACATCGGTCATGCGGCACCCCGATCCGGCTCTTTGTCCGGCGCGGCAACGGCCGGCGCCGGCAGAGGTGCGTCGGTTTCGGCCGGCTTGTCGGGCGATGGCGACGTCACCGGCATGGAGGTCCCGAACCGCGGCGGATCGGCTTTCACCGCCGCTGCCTCGATCTGGCTGTCCACGGCGCGCGCGCCCTCATCCATGGTGGCGCGCACCTCGCGCTTCACGTTCTCGAACTCCTTCTTCAGGTGATCGAGCTCGGCTTCCCGCATCGCCTCGTCGAACTGCTGGCGGAACTCGGCAGCCTGGCGGCGGATGACGCCCAGATACTTGCCGACCGTGCGCAACAGGATCGGCAGGTCCTTGGGACCGACGACAATGAGCGCCACGATAGCGAGGATCAGAAGCTTGCTGGAGGTGATGTCAAACATGCGTCGTTCCGGTGGCGCCGCGCTCAAGGCAATCGAGCGCTACGGCATCACGTGCGCCGCGCCGCCGCTCAGCCCGTCTTGGTGGTGTCGCGCTCGGCCGATTTGACGGGGCGCTGATCGATGATGCGGGGATCGGGTGCCCGCGCTTCCGGACGCTCGTCCTCGTCGTCCTCGGTCAGCCCCTTCTTGAAGCTTTTGATGCCCTTCGCCATGTCGCCCATGATGGACGAGATGCGCCCGCTGCCGCCGAAGACGAGAAGCGCGACAAGCGCGAGGATGAGCAAATGCCAGCCGCTCAGGCCCATCGTCGTTCGCTCCTGTGCTGAATGACCAGATTAAGTAGTGGTATCGCAGAAAGCATATGGGCCTGCAAGACCGCCAAACCTAGACCACATAGCGCTAACTCATTACGAAAGCTTCACTTCTGGCTTTCGGTAGGGAACACCAGCGCACTCGCCGGGTCGATTTGTGCACGCACCTCATCGCCGCGCGCCCAGCCGTCGCTCTCCCGGGCCCGCACCTTCAGCGGCTTGTCGAAGCCTTCCACGCCAACCTCGAGGCGGGCGACGTCGCCGAGGAATTTCACGTCGAGGATGCGGCCCGCTAGCCCCGTGCCGTTACGCGACAGTTCAACCCCGCGCTCGCGGATACAGACCGTTGCCCGATCACCGGCCTTAAGTGCCGGCGCCGGCAATGCCCCGATCGGCGTGTCAATGCTCTCGCTCCCGACACGGTAGCCGATTTCGTTGATCTCGGAGAACAGCCGCGCGACGAACAGGTCGGCGGGCTTGTGGTAGAGGTCCTCGGCGCCGCCCGCCTGCACCAGCCGCCCGGCGCGCATCACCGCGATGCGATCGCCCATGCGCATTGCTTCTTCCGGATGGTGCGTGACGATGACCGACGTCGCACGCGTCTCGCGCAGAAGGCCCAGCGTCTCGTCCTGCATCGCCTCGCGCAGCTGCACGTCGAGCCCGGAGAACGGCTCGTCCATCAGCATCACCGCCGGGCGCGGAACGATGGCGCGGGCGAGCGCGACGCGCTGCTGCTGGCCGCCCGAAAGGATGTGCGGGTATTCGTCGGCGAGGTGCGCGAGGCCGACGCGCTTCAAGGCCGCGAGCGCCTCGCGCCGCGCCTCGGCCTTGGGCAGCGCCTTCAATCCGAACGCGACGTTGCCGAGGATAGTGAGGTGCGGGAACAGCGCAAAGTCCTGGAACATCAGGCCGACGCCGCGCTCCTCCGGCGCCACGAACCGCTGCGGTCCGGCAACCTCTTGCTCATTGATCAACACGCGCCCGGCGCTCGGCTTCTCGATGCCGGCGGCGATGCGCAAGAGTGTCGACTTCCCGCAGCCCGACGGCCCGAGCAGGCAGACGATCTCGCCCGGCGCGATGTCGAGGTCGACGCCGGCTAGCGCCTGCGTCGAGTCGTAGTCGCGAGTGAGGTTCTCGAAGGTGAGCCGAGCCGCAAACGTCGCAGCGGCGCGCCCCTTGGCGTCGCCGTTCACTGCGCCACGCTGCGATACTGGTGTGATCTCGGAGGACAACGCGGGCACTCGGTTACGCGGCAACGTCCAGCGTCAGGACTTATCGGGCTCCTCGCCGTCGGGCAAGTCGTCGGCCTCTTCGTCCGTATCCTCGCCGGTCTCGTCGTCTTCCTCTTCGTCCTCATCCTCGCCCGCCTCGAGCGGCAGCTCGTCCGGCATGAGCGCGGCGACGTCGGTCGGATCGGGGACGGTGAAGTCGGGCGGCAGATTGCCGTCGAGCAGGCCGGACGCGCGCAGCTCGGCGAGACCCGGCAGGTCCTTGATGCCCTCGAGGCCGAAGTGGCTGAGGAAAGCGTCAGTCGTGCCGTAGGTGACGGGGCGGCCGGGCGCGCGGCGGCGGCCACGCAGGCGGACCCAGCCCGTTTCCAGGAGAATGTCGAGCGTGCCCGCCGAGGTGGTCACGCCGCGGATCTCCTCGATCTCAGCGCGCGTCACCGGCTGGTGATAGGCGATGATCGACAGCGTCTCGAGCGCCGCCTTCGACAAGCGCCGCTCCTGCGTCGCATAGCGCTCCAGCAGATAGGAGAGATCCTCGGCGGTGCGGAAAGCCCACTTGCCCGCGACCTTCACGAGGTTGACACCGCGCCCGGCATAGAACGCGCGCAGCTCCTCGATGAGCGCGGCAATATTCTCGCCCTCGGCCAGGTGGCCGGCGAGCTTCGCCTCGTCGAGCGGCTCGGCGGCGGCGAACAGCAGCGCCTCTAGGATCCGCAGCTTCTCGCGATGATCAGCGAAGGGCAGCGCCGCGACGTTGCGCGGCAGTGAGCCCACGCGCGCCGTCTCCTCGCCCGCCTCGTCACCGGCGTGGTCGTGGCTCTCCTGGCTCGACGGGACCAGGCTTAAGCGTGGCGGCTCCATGCGCTTCTCTTTCGTCATTGGCTGTCCGGAACGCACACGGGTTTCACCAACTAGACGACTCGCTGCCATTCCGCATCGGGCTGGCCGGCCTCGGAACGGCGGGGACGCATGTAGATCGGCTCGAACGGGCCTTCCTGGCGCAACTCGATCGTGCCTTCGCGCGCCATCTCCAGGGTCGCGCCGAACGAGCTCGCCATCACCGTCTTGCCGTTGTCGTGGGCGCCGGCGAACTCCTGCATGCAGTGCTCGAACGCCAGCCACTCGGTTTGCGTCGGCGTTTCTCCGAGTAGCCGTTCCAGGCGCAGGCGCGCGTCCTTGATCGACCACACCGGGCGCACCTTGATCACGTGCCCGACCTTGATGGTGCGGCGGCGCTGGTCGGCGTAGGCGTGCAGCAGGTCGTAGATCTTAGCCGTGAACTCGGTCTCGCGGATGGTCTTGGTGCCTTCCGGCATGCCGCGCGGGAACACGTCACGTCCCAGCCGCATGCGCGTCATGAGCTGCGCCGAGGCTTCGCGCATGGCTTCCAGCCGCATCAGGCGGAACGACAGGCGCCGCGCCAGTTCCTCGGCCGTCGCCTCCTCGCCCGGCACGGCCTCGCGCGGCAGCAGCAGGCGCGATTTGAGGTAGGTGAGCCAGGCCGCCATGACGAGGTAGTCGGCGGCGAGCTCCAAGCGCAGCTTCTGCGCCTCGCCGATGAACCCGAGGTACTGGTCGGCGAGCGCCAGCACCGAGATCTTCGACAGGTCGACCTTCTGCGTGCGCGCCAGCGCCAGGAGCAGATCGAGCGGCCCCTCGTAGCCGGCCACGTCGACGATCAGCGCGTCCTCGGCATCGGCGCGCGCTTCGACGACGGGCTCCTCCCACGCCGAAGTCGTCTGATCCATGTCCTGCGTCTCTGCGCTCATCGCGTAATGGCTTGATCCTGGCAGCGGCCGGAATCAGCCACCGCATGTCGGTCTGCAATCATATGGTGTTGAGTTTACACTGATTCAGCGCTGCCGGCCGCAAATGCAAGGACCTTGGCGAGTTGCACCTCGGCCGCAGCGGAATCAAACGGCCGCGTGGCTTTCGTTATCTTAATGGCTGCGTCAAAACGCTCGCGGGCACGACCTTCCAGAGGCGCGGAACCGGCTGCCGCATCACGCATTTCCGTCAGATCGCCATTGCAGTGGAGGGCCAGGTCGGAGCCCGCCGCGAGGACCGCTTCGGCGCGTTTGCGCATCGGGCCTGTCAGGGCCTTCATGCTGAGATCGTCGCTCATCAGGAGGCCGTCGAATCCGATTTCGCTGCGGATGACCTCTTGGATGACCGTGCGCGAGGTGCTGGCCGGATGAACCGCGTCGATATCGCGGAACACCACGTGTGCCGACATGGCCGACGGCATCCCGTTCAGCGCTTTGAACGGCGCAAAGTCCGTCGCCGTCAGCTCGGCATGGCTCTCGGTCACGACCGGCAGCGCCAGATGGCTGTCGGCGGTGGCGCGGCCGTGTCCGGGAATATGCTTGATCACGGGGATCACGCCGCCCGCCATGAAGCCTTCGCCCACGGCCTTGGCGAGATCGACAATCTGCTCCACCGTGTGCCCGTAGGCGCGGTCGCCAATGATGTCATGCGCCCCCTCGACAGGAAGATCGAGCACGGGCGCGCAATCGGTATTGATCCCCAGATCGGCGAGGTCGGCGGCGAGCAGGCGCGTCGCCTCGAAGGCGGCGAGCACCGCGGCCGCGTGGTCGCGCGCGTAGAGGGCGCCGTAGGCGGCGGCGGGCGGCAGCGCCCGGCCCAGCGGCGGTCGCAGCCGCTGCACGCGCCCGCCCTCCTGGTCGATGAGCACCATGAGGTCGTCCGCCCCGACGGCCGCGTGCACGTCGCCGATCAGGGCGCGGATCTGCTCGTGATCGGCGAGATTGCGTGCGAAGAGGATGAACCCCGCCGGCCGCGCGTCCTTGAGGAATGCTGCTTCGTCGCGCGACAGCTTCGTGCCCGCGACGCCGACGATCAGGGCGGTCCGCATCACCTATCCGATGAAAGCTTCAGGTCCCGCCGGACCTAGCATCGCCGGCCGCGCCCGTCGAGCGCGGCGGCACGCCGCTCACTAGTAAGCGGTGACCCAGCAATCCTTGTAGCCGGAGGCCTTGAGCTGGGTGCACAGGTCGCTCGCCTGAGACTTTGAACCAGGCGGCCCAACCAGGAGCCGATGGTAGGCACCCTTGCCGGCGAGCGTCGTCTCGCGCACGTCGGGGGTCTTGTTGGCGAGCACCGTGCCGTATTGCTGCTGCAGGTCTGCAAACTTGCGTAGCGCGTCGAGGCGGCTGTTGCCCGATGCCGGCACCGAGGCCAGCACGACGACATAGCCGTTGGCGCCCGAGGCACTAGGGGCCACTTCGTCACCGGTCACCGGGGCGGCGGCGACCTTTTGCTTCTTCGGCGCGGCGGGCGCCACCGGCGCGGCCATCTCATCCGGAAGGCTGGCGGTCGAGGCCGGGATGACCTTGGTCGTCTTGACGTTGACGCGCGGCTTGGTGTTGACGACGACCGGCTCGGCCTCGGCCTGCTGCTGCGGAGGCGGCTGCGGCGCTGCACGCTGTTGCGGCGGCGCCTGGGCAGCGCTGCCGAATGCATCGACGACGGTGAGGCCGGGGACGGAAACCTGATCCTCGTGGGCCGGCGCTGCCTCTGCCGAACCCGTGGGTGCTTCGATAGAACCATCACGCCCGACAACCAGAGTCTTCACCGGGCGAGAGCCGTTGCCGGAATCGCTTTCCGACAGGCCGGCAGCCTGTCCCTCGGTGGCCGCGCTGCCGTTGTCGCCCAGGCGACCAAGAACCTTGCTGTCGGTGTGCGAGAATTGCTTGCCGCCCGGATCGAGTGGCCGCTCCTTGGCGGGCGAGGCGTCGCTCTCGATGACCGGCGGACTGGAATCGGGCGGCGATCCGAGCACCGCCTTATAGGCTTGCGCCAATCCGTATCCGAGACCGATGGCCACCACCACCGCGCCGGCAATGCGCATGGTCCAGCTGACGCGACGCGGCTCCTCGGCCTCGTACGCGCCGGCCTCGTCCTGGTTGTATGTCGGCTCCAGGGCGCCGCCGTGGGCCTGGTCGTAGCCGGCTTGGCCGCGGCCGAAGCCCGGCTGGTCGATGGGGTCGCCGTAGCTCGTCGCCGGCATGGCCCAATCGGCCTGCTGCAGCGGATCCATGTGCGGCTGATTGCTGTTGGCGGGAGGATAGCCCCCCACGTCCTGACCATAGCCCTGCGCCTGCGGCCACTGTTGCTCGTAGGCCGGGGGCGCTTGGCGCGGTGCATATTGCGGCGCGCCCTGCGGAGCCGGCTGGCGGTAGGCACCATTCGCATGCGCGTGCTCGCTGCCGGGAGCGGCGTAGGCGGCGCGCTGCGCCGGTGCCGCCTGGCGCGGCGGCTGCGTCGCGTATTGCGGCGGCTGCGTACGCGGGAAATTTTCAAAGTCGTGGGTCGGCTGCGCGTTGCGGGCGCTGTCGAGGCTGCTCAGCCCCTGCCGATTGCTCGGCGGCTGCGTATGCACCGCGGGCGCCTGCGGAGGCGCGTACTGCGGCTGCTGGGGATTCTGCTGAGGGTAGTGATAGCCCTGCTGGGCACCGCCGTAGGCGGGTGCCTGCGGGTCGGCGTAGCCCTGAGGATAGCCAGCCTGCTGCTGGCCGGGGACAGCGTATTGATTGGCCTGCGGCCGTTGCGCCGGCCGCTCGCCTGTACGGGGGTCGCCCTCGCCCGCGGGACGGCCCTGCGTCGGCCATCCATTGTTTGGGGCACCTTGGGAGCGAGACATATTGAGAACCCCTCGAAGCGCTGATTCAGTCTGCAAGCGTCGAATCGGAGTCTAGCGCATAGCTTCCGGGGCCTCGACGCCGAGGACTGAAAGTCCGGAGGATATCACCTGTTGGACGGCAGCAATAAGGGCAAGCCGAGCTGCGGTCATAACCCCGTCATCTGCCTGGATAAATCGCAAATGTGGCGAATCATTGCCTCGGCTCCATTGCCCGTGCAGGGCCGACGCGACGTCGTAAAGGTAGAACGCTAGCCGGTGCGGCTCCTCCGCGCGCGCGGCGCCCGACACCAGCCGGGGGAAGAACGCTAGCTTCTTGATGAGCTCGATCTCGCCGGCGTCCGTCAGCTTCGAGAGATCGGCCTCCCGCACCGCCCGGCTGCCGGGCGCCAGTTCGGGGAACACCTCTTGCGCGTTGCGGAACACCGAAGCGGCGCGGGCGTGCGCGTACTGCACATAGAAGACCGGGTTGTCCTTCGACTGCTCGACGACCTTGGCGAGGTCGAAGTCGAGCGGCTCAAGCTCCTTGCGGTAGAGCATCATGAAGCGCACGGGGTCGCGCCCGACCTCGTCAACCACGTCACGCAGCGTCACGAACGTGCCGGCGCGCTTCGACATCTTGTAGGGCTCGCCGTTCTTGAACAGCTTGACGAGGTTGACGACCTTGATCGCGAGATCGCTCGTGCCGCCCGTGGTCTCCCACGCCTTGAGCTTCCCCTTGGCGTCACGCTCGACTCTGCCGCCCGTGAACGCGGCGACGACCGCCAGCATGCGTGGAATGTAGCCGATGTGATCGGCGCCGAAGACGTTGACGAGGTGCTTATAGCCGCGCTGCAGCTTGTCGTAATGGTAGGCGACGTCGCCGGCGAAATAGGTGTACGTGCCGTCCGACTTCAGCAGCGCGCGGTCGACCTCGTCCCCAAACTCCGTCGACTTGAACAGCGTCTGCTCGCGGTCCTCCCACTCGTCGTCGTCGTGGCCTTTCGGACGCGGCAGGCGACCCTCGTAGATTAGGCCCTTGGCGCGAAGCGCGGCGACCGCCTCGTGCACCTTGTCGGTGCTGCCGCGCGTCAGCGATGCCTCCGAGAAGAACACGTCGTGCTTGATGTTGAGCGCGGCGAGATCCTCCTTGATCATCGGCATCATCTCGGCGATCGCGAACGTCCGCACGATCGGCAGCCAGCGCTCCTCCGGCATGTTGACGAGCGAGCGGCCATGCTCTTTGGTCAACGCCGCGCCAACCGGCTTCAAATAGTCGCCGGGATAGAGCCCGGCCGGGATTTCGCCGATGTCGTCGCCCAGCGCCTCGCGGTAGCGCAGGAACACCGACCGCGCGAGCACGTCCACCTGACCGCCGGCGTCATTGACGTAGTATTCGCGCGTGACGTCGTAGCCGACGAAAGCCAGCAGGTTGGCGAGCACGTCGCCGAAGACTGCGCCGCGGCAATGCCCGACGTGCATCGGACCCGTCGGATTGGCGGAGACGTATTCGATGTCGACAGCCTTGCCCTTGCCGATGGACGAGCGGCCGTAGGCTTCGCCCTGCTCCAGAATGGCGCGCACAAGGCTTTGCCAAATGGCCGGCTTGAGCGTCAGGTTGATGAACCCCGGACCGGCGACCGAGACAGTGTCGATGCCATCGACGGCCGAGAGCTTCGCCTGCAGCTTGTCGGCGATGTCGCGCGGCTTCATGCGCGCCGGCTTAGCCAGAACCATCGCCGCGTTGGTGGCGAGATCGCCGTGAGTCGGCTCGCGCGGCGTCTCCACCTCGACGTTCGAGGTTGGCACATCCGCTGGCAACTCGCCCTCCGCCTTCAAGGCTTCGAGCGCCGCCGCAACGCGGCTTTCGATGTCGGCGAAAACGTCCACGGGGGCGATCCTGGGGGCTGGAAACACAAGGGAAAAGTTGCGGCCCGCCTATCGTAAATTGGGGGTGGCGTCAAACAGGCGGCGGTGCTCGGCGATGGCGAAGCGATCGGTCATCCCGCCGACGAAGTCGCAGATGAGACGCGCGCGGCGCCGGTCGTCGAGACGCTGGGAAGCCGCGTACCAGGCTTCCGCCATGGCCGCCGGGTCCGCTTGGTATTTCGCGAAGAGGTCGGCGACGATGCGCTCGGCGTCGCGCATCACGCTCATCACCCGCTCGTGGCGATAGACGCGCTCAAACAGGAAGGCCTTGAGGCGGGCAATGTCCGTTGCCATTGCTGCGGAGAAACCGACGGTCGCCTGCGGCGCGGCGCGGATGTCCTCGGGCGATTGCGGGGCGAGCGCTGCCAGCCGCGCCCGCGATTCCGTCACGAGATCGGCGATCATCACGGTGATCAGGCGCCGCGTCAGCTCGTAGACCGCACGGCCGTTGTCGGCCGGGGCGCTGGCGCGCACCCGCTGCAACGACGGGCCCGCCAGGGGCTGCCCTTCGAAATCGCCGAGCGTCAAGAGATGGGCGCGCAGCCCGTCATCGATGTCGTGGGCGACATAGGCGATGTCGTCGGCCAGCGCCGCGACCTGCGCCTCGGCCGACGGCCATGATCCCAGCTCCAAGCTCTGCCAGCGCTCGATGCGCCGCGCCACTTTCGCCACCGCGCTCGCGACGTCCACCGGGCCGTTGTGCTTGGCTAACCCCTCGAGCGTCTCCCAGGTGAGGTTGAGGCCGTCGAACTGCGCGTACTTGCGCTCCAGCCCGGTGACGACGCGGAGGCTCTGGGCGTTGTGGTCGAACCCACCGAAGTCGTGCATCACCTTATCGAGCGCCCGCTCGCCGGCGTGGCCGAACGGCGGGTGGCCGAGGTCGTGCGCCAGCGCGATCGCCTCAGCCAGATCCTCGTCGAGCCGCAACTGTCGCGCCACCGTGCGGGCGATCTGCGCCACCTCCAGCGAATGCGTCAGCCGCGTGCGGTAGTGGTCGCCTTCGTGGAAGACGAACACCTGCGTCTTGTAGGTGAGGCGGCGGAAGGCGGTCGAATGCAGGATACGGTCGCGGTCGCGCTGGAACGGGCTGCGCGTGGTGCATTCGGGTTCGGCGGCCAAGCGCCCGCGGCTCGGCACCGCACCGGCCGAATAGCCGGCCGGCGCGCGCTCCCCCGGACGCAGCCCCGCGCCATAATCGCCCATCCCAACGTTGTTGGCTTCAGGTTTCACCGTCGCTACCGCATCCGGCCTGGCCCTCGCGGGCTTTGATTTGGCGCCCATCACGCTTATCTTGCATAAGGACAGAATCCGGCGCTCTGCAACCCTAGCCGCCGCTTTCCCGCCGATCCACCCGAGGCCAGCCCATGAGCGACCCCGTTACCGTCACCGAGCGCGCCGCCAAGCGCATTACCGAGATCGTCGCCGGCGAGGCCGCGGCGCGGGCCCTGCGCATCAGCGTCGAGGGCGGCGGCTGCTCGGGCTTCCAGTACAAATTCGACCTCGTACCGGCCGCGGCCGACGACGACGTCGTGCTCGAGCGCTCCGGCGCCAAGGTCGTCATCGACCAGGTGTCTATGGGCTATCTCGCGGGCTCGGAGATCGATTTCGTTGACGACCTGATCGGCGCCTCGTTCCGGGTGAATAACCCCAAGGCCACGGCCTCGTGCGGCTGCGGCACCAGCTTCTCGATCTAGCCGCGCTGGCCAGCCCCTCGATTCTCGACTACCCCTTCGACGCCATGAAGGTCACCACCTGGAACATCAACGGCGTCAAGGCGCGCCTGGAATCGGCCGTCGCCTATCTCAAGCAGGCGTCGCCCGACGTTATCTGCCTGCAGGAGATCAAGAGCGTCACCGAGGGCTTTCCGCGCGAAGCCTTCGAGGAGCTGGGCTACCACTGCGCCATCCACGGCCAGAAAGGCTTCAACGGGGTCGCCATCCTGTCGAAGCTGCCGCTGGAGGAACTGCGCACCGGCCTTCCCGGCAACGACGCCGACGACCAGTCGCGCTTCATCGAGGCGATCATCTCGGTGCCGTCCGGCGTGCTGAAGGTCGCCTCCATCTACGCGCCCAACGGCAATCCGATTACCACCGAGAAATTCCCCTACAAGCTTGCGTGGCTTGCCCGCCTGCGCGCTCACTTCAAGCGCCTGCTGGCCGAAGAGATCCCCTTCGTCATGGCCGGCGATTACAACGTCATCCCCGAGCCCGTCGACGCCAAGCGTCCCGCCGCGTGGACTTCCGACGCGCTCTTCCAGCCGGAGACGCGCGCCGCCTACCGTACCATCCTGAGCGACGGTCTGACGGACGCGATCCGCCTGTGCCATCCCGGCCCCGGCGTCTACACGTTCTGGGACTACCAGGCCGGCGCTTTCCAGAAGGACGACGGCATCCGCATCGATCACCTGCTGCTCTCGCCGCAGGCGGCCGACCGGCTCGTCTGCGCCGGCGTCGACCGCTTCACGCGCGCCTGGGAAAAGCCGTCGGATCACGTTCCTGCGTGGGTCGAGCTCGATCTTTGAGCGATAGCGGCTGAGTTACTCGCTGCACTTCGCCGTAACGACGCTGCCCGTAGCCGGCAGGAACACCTTGCAGTCGAGCGGCCGCGGCTTCTCCAGCTTGACCTCGGCGACGTCTGCCTTGGCCACAGACTTCTTGCGCGCCGAATTTTCCGGCTTGCCGCTATCGCCCCTATCGCCGATCGCGAGTCGTGCCTTCGCCAATCGTCGCGCTGCACGCCCGTCGAAGGAATCCGTCGGATCGGCAAGCGCCTTTTCAAAGCGCTGGCGCGCCGCGCTCGCCACGCCCCGCTCTTCTAGGATGCGGCCCTTCAGCATGTGCGCGGCGGCAAAGTCGCCGCGTAGATCCAACGCGCGGTCGACGTCCTTTTCCGCCGCCTCGACGCGGCCCTCAGCGAAGGCGACCGAAGCGCGCGCATAATGCGCCGCCGCGGTTTCACTCCCACGCGACAGCACACGATTGATTTCGCTGCGGGCACTTTCGAACGATCCCTGGTCTGCGAGGATCAGCGCGCGCATCAGCGGCGGAAAAGCCGCCTCGCGGTCGAGGTCCATCGCCGCCTCGAGGTCGCGCAGCGCGCCGTCTCGATCGCCGTCCGCGCGCCGCACCACCGCGCGGCTATAATGAAATTGCCATTGGTCGCCGCCGCGCTTCACGGCCTCGTCGAGGTCGGCCATCGCCTTCTCGGGGTTGCCGCTGTCGGCGTGGACCATGCCGCGTGCCTCGTAGGCGCGCACGAAATCCGGCTTCAACTCCAGAACCCTGGTGAAGTCGTTGATTGCTTTGGCGGTGTCGCCGGCGCGACGATAGCCGGTGCCGCGGTTGAAGTGCCCGATGTACATTTGTTCGCGCGGCAGGCGTCCGCTGCTCATCACCCGCGTGCACGCGGCCGCGCCGGCGCGGTCCTTTGCTGCGGTGCAACTAGATAGGTCCTGGCTCATGCCCGCGGAGGCCGATGTCGCCATGAGGGCGACCAGAAGGAAGCCTCCCGTCAGGATTCCCCCAATCAAAACAAAACAGGCGCGTAGCATTTTCGCCTCCCGTGGAGCGAGATCCTTAGCCATCCGCAAAGCGCCGCGCCGATTCTGGCAGCGGTCGGGAGATCGTTACCCGCAGCGGGTGCGACGCACTGTTCCGCAAGGAACAGCAGGGCTTTGACGGGTTAAGGAGCATCCCCACATGCTCCGGGGCGACAGGCGCCGGACGGCGGAGGCGTTCAGCGAGTTGTTACGATTCTCGGTCAGTGTCTGCCCCCGGAACAACCCTCCGCCCCGTGTCCCGAGCTTTGAACTGGTGTAATCTGTACTCGGTGGACACAGGGCTCATTGTGCAAGGTCCCATGATGAACATGCAGATACTCAATCGCTTGGCTCGCGGCGCAGGCTTGCTGTCGCTCGCGGCTCTTCCCGTTGTCGGTTTCATTGGTCCTAGCGAGGCCGAGCCGAGCAGTCTTTCCGGCTCGTGGAGCGGCGGCGGCTGGGTTTCGTTCGCCAGCGGCTCGAAGGAAAAGGCTCGCTGCCACGCGCGCTATACGGGCGGGGGCGGCAGCTACACGGTAACCGCTACGTGCGCCACGGCTTCGGGCAAGGCCTCGCAGACCGCGACGGTCTACAAGACGGGCGGCAATTCCTACAAAGGCAGCTTCGTCAACTCGCAGTACAACGTGCGCGGCTCGATCCGCGTCACGGTGCACGGCAAGAGCCAGAGCGTGAGCTTGTCGGGTGACGGCACCGCCGCGCAGCTCAGCCTGTCGCGTCGCTGATCGTTTCACCGCGTTAGAAATGCGAAAGGCCGGATCGCTTCACGCGATCCGGCCTTTCGTGTTCGGGCTTGCGCCCCGCGCTATACGTCGTGCTTCGCATTGGTCGGCTGCTGCAGGGAGCCGAGAACCGACCCGCTCCAACGTTCGACCTTTTCTGGCAGGAACACATAGCTGTGCAGCTTGAACACCAGGCCGTCCTGCATGACGGTGTGCTCGCCGCTGTAGATCGCATTGGCCGGTAGGTAATAGGCGCAGGAGAACTTGGCGAGGTCCTTGTTCACCGCGTTGGCCGCCATCTCCTCGTTCTCGCCCTGCGCCTGATACATCAGGAAGTTTATCGAATCGACTTTCTGATTGCAGAAGAAGCCGCGCACGCGCTCGGGCGGCGACATCGTCGTGGCGTTAGAGCCTGCGGCGGCCAGCGTCAGGCCGCCGGCCAGGAGGCAGACGACAGTGGCGTTGAGCTTGCGATGAAAGACTTGCTGCAGTTGGCGGAGCCAAGAAGCGGAGCCGGTCATAAGTGCACCTCCAAGGTCTAAGCAAGCACACGCGTCGTGCCTCACTCCGCCTTGGACGTGACCTCCGTCACCTTCTTCTTGCTCTTGCGCTCAAGGATATGAGCGATTCTAGCAGGGCTCAAGCTGCATGCATGAGCACCCGCTGCTCAAATAACCAGCATCAGCGCGCCGGTGCGGGAGCGCTCGTGCTTGCACCGACATCGCGCATGCCGCTTCCCGCGGTTCCTTTGGCGAAGCTGTCGCTGCCATCGGCCTGCTTCGGAAGTGCGGTCGCCAGCGGCGCCGTGGGCGTGCCCGGCATGTCGGCATTGGCGCTCATGTCGAACAGCACCGGCTCGCCATTGCCGCAGGTGCGCGTCGCCTGCACGTTGAGGAGCCCGAGGCCGGTGTCGTCACGCGTGTCGGGCTTGCGGCCGTAGCGGGTGCGCCAGTCGGCGACGATGCCCGTCGCCTGCTTGCGGACGCCCTGCGCGGCTCCGCAGTAGATGTTCTGGTAGATGTCCTCGATCCACACCCGCTCGTACGGCGGCGAGTTGGTGACGGCGACCGAAATCAGCGCCAGCGCGCGGACGGGGTCGGCCTTCATGTACTTGCCACGCCACAGGAGATCGGCGAGGAACGCCTGCGCTCCGGGATGGCCCTTCTGGCTCAGGACCGACAGCCAGTGCTTGGCATATGCCTCGTCGCTCTGGACGCCGTCGCCGTGCAGATAGAGCTTGGCGAGCTCGAACTGCGCGTCCTCGTCGCGGAAGAACTGCGCGGCTTCGCGCAGGTATTCCATGGCGATCTTCGGATTGGGCTTGAGGTTCACCTCCGGCAGCCCGTTGACGAGATAGCCGGCGATGCGCGTCATCGCCTTGGCGACGTAGGGCGCACGCTGGTCGTCGTCGGGGTCGACGTCGGTATGCTCCTCGGCAATCTTCAAGTAGAGCTGGTACGCCTTGGCGTGGTCGGTGCGCGAGCCGTTGTTGTCGGAGTAGATGCGCGCCAGGTAGTAGGGCGCGAGGAACAGGTGCGCGTCGGCCGCGTACTCGAGCGCCGGGATGGCGATCTCGTAGTAGCCGCCGTTGAAGGCGCCGATGCCCTGATCGAGCGCGTCCTGCGCCGATCGGTACTTGCCGGCCGCCGCTGCAGCGCCGATGACGCCGAGGCTCAGCATGAGCCCGGCCACGAGTACGCGCACTGTCCGATCAAATATCCGCATAGCAGACCACTTCCGCTTTGCCACCAGCATGAGTAACCGCGCCCTTTGACGCCGGCCCGACGAGTTGCGCATACTTGCGAATTGCGCCGCTCTGATACGGGTTAGCAGGGGCCTTCCAATTCTTCTTGCGCTCGGCGAGTTCGGCTTCCCTCAACTCCACGTCGAGCGTGCCCTTCACCGCGTCGATCGAAATGATGTCGCCGTCCTTGATGAGGCCGATGGGGCCGCCGACCGCCGCCTCCGGGCCGACGTGACCGATGCAGAAACCGCGCGTGCCGCCGGAGAAGCGGCCATCGGTGATCAGCGCCACCTTCTCGCCGGCACCCTGGCCGTAGAGCGCCGCCGTCGTCGACAGCATCTCGCGCATGCCGGGACCGCCGATGGGGCCCTCATAGCGAATGACGATCACGTCGCCTTCGTTGTATTGGCCGGCATCGACCGCCGCGAACGCGTCTTCCTCGCAGTCGAAGATCCGTGCGGGACCACTGAACTGCAGCTTCTTCAGGCCGGCGACCTTCACGATGGCGCCGTCCGGTGCAAGCGTGCCCTTGAGGCCGACGACACCGCCGGTCGGCGTGATCGGGTTGGACACCGGATACACGACGTCCTGGTCGGCGTTGAACTTCACCTTCTCGAGGTTCTGCTTCATCGTGAGGCCCGTCGCGGTGATGCAATCACCGTGCAGCAGGCCGCCATCCATGAGCGCCTTCAAGATCTGCGGCACGCCGCCGATGTCGAACACGTCCTTGGCGACGTACTTGCCGCCCGGCTTCAGGTCGGCAATGTACGGCGTCTTCTTGAATATCTCGGCGACGTCGAACAGGTCGAAGTCGATGCCCGCCTCGTGCGCCATGGCGGGAAGATGCAGCGCCGCGTTGGTCGAGCCGCCGGTGGCCGCGACGATGACGGCCGCGTTCTCGAACGCTTCGCGCGTGCAGATGTCACGCGGACGGATGCCGCGCGCCAGAAGGTGCATCACGGCCCGGCCGCTCTCGGTCGCATAGGAATCGCGGCTCTCGAACGGCGCCGGTGCGCCGGCCGAGCCGGGCAGCGCCAGGCCGATCGCTTCCGACACGCAGGCCATGGTGTTGGCGGTGAACTGGCCGCCACAGGCGCCGGCCGACGGACACGCGACGCACTCGAGCTCGTGCAGCTCCTCGTCGGACATCTTGCCCGACGAGTGCATGCCAACGCCCTCGAATACATCGACGATCGTGACGTCACGACCCTTGAACCTGCCGGGCAGGATCGAGCCGCCGTACATGAACACCGACGGCACGTTCAAACGCAGCATCGCCATCATGATGCCGGGCAGCGACTTATCGCAGCCGGCGATGCCGACGAGCGCGTCGTAGCAGTGACCGCGCATCGTGAGCTCGATCGAATCGGCGATCACCTCGCGCGAGACCAGCGAGGCCTTCATGCCCTGGTGACCCATGGCGATGCCGTCGGTCACGGTGATGGTGCAGAATTCACGCGGCGTGCCGCCGCCCTCGTCGACGCCAATCTTGGCGGCCTGAGCCTGGCGCATCAGCGCGATGTTGCAGGGAGCCGCCTCGTTCCAGCACGACACCACGCCGACGAACGGGCGATGTATGTGCTCCTCTTCGAGGCCCATGGCATAGTAGTAGGAGCGATGCGGCGCGCGCGTCGGCCCTTCCGTCACGTGACGGCTCGGAAGCTTTGATTTGTCGAACGTTTTCGCGTCCATACTTATTTTCAGTCCGTCCACAGATTAGATAAGCCACAGTCTCGACAACTCATATGAGGTGTCGCGCGATACGAACGAAGGTTGCCCAGGCCTCTGTGTCTGAAAAGCTCGCGCGGCGAACGGCCACCCGCCGCCTCCACACGCTTCCCTCGCTCTTCCCTAGCTCGACGCTGGCGCCGTATTGTGGCGCAACGGCGGCAGTGGCCGCCCAAATCGTGGCCCGTTCGCCACATCTCACAGTTGGCGTTAACCTTCGGGCAAGGCGGCCGCGAAAATGCGGTTTAACTGACCGTCTCGAGCCGCTTTACGGCCGCCCGCAGGCGTTTGATAGCGCCCTCCAGCTCGGCCTTGCGCTCGCGAGCCTCTTCCACCGCCTCTTCCTTGGCCTTGGCCATGAACTGCGGGTTGGAGAGCTTGGCGTCCATCTTGCCGAGGTCGCTTTCCGCCTTCTCGATCTCGCGCCCAAGGCGTTTCGCCTCGGCCTCGGCGTCGATGACGCCGCCCAGCGGCAGGGCGGCGGTCGCATCGCCGACGACGATCACGGCCGCACCCTTGGGCGTCGCCTTGGGAAATGTGATGCTGTCGAGACGCGCGAGGCGGCTGATCGTCTCCTCGTGGCGCTTGGCGCGCTCCTTCACGACCGGCGCGGCGTTGGGAAGCGCCAAGGGCAGCTTGGCGGCGACCGGCACGTTCATCTCGGTACGCACCGAGCGGATTTCGGAGATGAGCTGCACCACCCAGCCGATCTCCTCGTCGATCTCGGCGTCGACGAGGCCCGAGAGCGCCGGCCATTGGCTCAGAGCCAGCAGGTTCTCGCGCTTCTCGCCGTGCTCGACCGCATGCGCCCACAGCTCCTCGGTGATGTAGGGCATGAAGGGATGGAGGAGCTTCAGGATCTGGTCGAGCGTCCACGCCACGGTGGCGCGCGTCTCGGACATTGCCGCCTCGTCATCGCCGGTGAGGATCGGCTTGATCAGCTCGAGGTACCAGTCGCAGAAGACGCCCCATACGAACTCGTAGACGGCGCCGGCCGCCTCGTTGAACTTGTAGGCCTCGATCGCCTCGGTGACGGCGCGCACCGCGCGTTCCGTCTCGCCCGCGATCCAGCGGTTGACCGGCTCCTTGACGCCTGAGGGATCGAACCCGCGCTGGCGCACGCACTCGTTCATCTCGGCGAAGCGCGCCGCGTTCCAGAGCTTGGTCGCGAAGTTGCGATAGCCCTCGACGCGCTGCGTCGACAGTTTGATGTCGCGGCCCTGAGCGGCCATGGCGGCGAGCGTGAAGCGCAGCGCGTCGGCGCCGTAGGCATCGATGACACCCAGGGGGTCCATCACGTTGCCCTTAGACTTCGACATCTTCTGCCCCTTCTCGTCGCGGACGAGGGCGTGGATGTAGACGTCGCGGAACGGCACCTCCTGCATGAAGTGCATGCCCATCATCATCATGCGGGCGACCCAGAAGAAGATGATGTCGAAGCCGGTGACGAGCACGCTCGTCGGATAGTAGCGCTCGAGCTCTGGTGTCTTGTCGGGCCAGCCGAGCGTCGAGAACGGCCAGAGCCCGGACGAGAACCACGTGTCGAGCACATCCTCGTCGCGTTTCAATGGCGTCGCCTTGCCGTAGTGCTTGGCTGCACTCGCCTTGGCCGCGGCTTCGTCCTCGGCGACAAAAACGTGCCCATCTGGCCCATACCAGGCCGGTATCTGATGCCCCCACCACAGCTGGCGCGAGATGCACCACGGCTGGATGTTGCGCATCCACTCGAAGTAGGTCTTCTCCCAGTTCTTGGGTACGAAATTGGTCTTGCCGCTCTCGACCATGGCGATCGCGGGCTTCGCCAGCTCGGCTGCGTTGACGTACCACTGATCGGTCAGCCACGGCTCGATGACCACATTGGAGCGATCACCGTGCGGCACGGTGTGCGTCGTCGGCTCGATTTTCTCGAGCAGACCAAGCGCCGCCAAATCTGCGACGATGCGTTTGCGCGCATCGAAGCGATCGAGCCCTCGGTACTCCGGCGGCGGCACGTCATTCAGCTGTGCGTTCTCGTCGAGCACGTTGATTTGCTCGAGGCCGTGCCGCTTGCCGACCTCGAAGTCGTTGAAGTCGTGCGCCGGCGTGATCTTCACCGCACCGGTCCCCTTCTCGGGATCGGAGTATTCGTCGGCAACAATCGGAATCTCGCGTCCGATAATCGGCAGCCGCACCTTGGCATTCGACTTGATGAGCGCTGCATAGCGCTCGTCGTCGGGATGCACGGCAACGCCGGTATCGCCGAGCATCGTCTCCGGCCGTGTCGTGGCGACGACGATGTAGTCCTTGTCGTAGCCCGGTACCTTGTCCTTGAGCGGATAGCGCAAGTGATACAGGTGGCCGGACGGATTGTGCTTCAGCGCTTTGGCGAGCGCCTCGGCGTCGAATGGCTGCTCGGGGTCGCCGGAGGTCCAATTAAATGTGCCGCGCGCCTCCACCTGCACGACCTCGAGATCCGAGATTGCCGTCTGGAACTTCGGGTCCCAGTTGACGAGGCGCTTGTCCTTGTAGATGAGGCCGGCCTCGTAGAGCGCCACGAACACCTTGACGACGGCCTTCGACAGGCCCTCGTCCATCGTGAAGCGCTCGCGGCTCCAGTCGCATGACGCGCCCAGCCGTTTCAGCTGGTTGATGATCATGCCGCCGGACTCTTCCTTCCAGGCCCATACGCGGCGCACGAACTCCTCGCGCCCCAGGGCGCGCCGGTCCGGTTGCTGGTTCTCCATAAGCTGGCGCTCGACGACCATCTGCGTCGCGATACCGGCATGGTCCATGCCCGGCTGCCACAAGACGTCCTTGCCGCGCAGGCGCTCAAAGCGGCAGAGCACGTCCTGCAGCGTGTTGTTGAGGGCGTGCCCCATATGCAGCGATCCCGTCACGTTCGGTGGCGGGATCACGATGCAGTAGGGCTGTGCTCCAGCCCGGTCGGAGCGTCCGGCCTTGAAGGCGTCGGCGCGCTCCCACTCCGCGCGGACGCGCGGCTCGATCTCGGCGGGCTGGTAGATTTTATCGAGCATGGGAGCGGAAATCTCTAGGAGGAGGCGGGACCAGCGGTCCTACGCTCTCCGTTCCCGCGCTGTCAACGGCGGGCCCGCGGACTGGCGTTCGCGGACTACAGGGGTGCGCCACGCTCACCGGACGGCGCCGCCGTCAGCTCTTTCCCGGCCCCTTGTCGCCCGACGTAATTTCGCTGCGCAGCGCGTCCTCGACAATGCGCGGCATGTTGTCGGCAAGCCATTGACGAAGCATCGGCCGAAGCAACTCCGCCGCGGCGCCGTCGAGCTTGGGAGGTGCGCCGGGTGCAGCCGTTGCCACGGCCTTGGCTTTCGCCGCGGTCGCGGCGGCAACGAGCTCACTGTGCTTCTTGCCGGCGATACCGCCGATGAAGGATGCGCCCGAAGTGAATACCGACAGCGAATCCGGCTGCTGCTGCACCATGTCGACAACGGCATCGAGCAGCGCCTCGGCTTCAGCGGACGCTTTCTCCTCCTTGGTGGAGGGCGCGGGCGTCGCTGCCGTTGAACTGACAGCGGCGGCCTGGTCGGGCGCCTTGTCAGCTTGCCCCGTATCGCTCCCAGGCTTGGTCGCGTCGCGGGCCGGACGCGGGAACGGCGCGACCGTGCTGCTCGCTGCCGCGGGGGCAGCGCCGCGCGAAGGCATGCTCACGACGCGCGACTCTTCAGATGCCGCCGGCGCGGACTTGCTCTCCGGCTTGTCGGCCGACGGCTTTCCTTCGCTCGTCGCCGGCGCGGCCTTGAGCGACGTCTCCTGCTGCGGCACCACGGTGCCGAAGTCGAATGACAGGAGTTCCGGGCTGTCGTCGCGGGTCGGCTTTGCAGACTGGTTCCAAGCGGGGAAGCTCGGCAGTTGCGGCTCGTTCCCGGCAGGCGCCGGCGAGGCGGACCCCTCCGGGAGCCGGACGCCCTCGCCCCGTGCCGCAGCGGGCGTGGATTGCGAGCCCGTCGCATAGCCGAGCGGATCGATGACCGTGCCGCGCGGTCCCTTCTCGATAGCGGTCGCTATTTCCTGCTGCAGCGACCGGCGCTGATCGGACAGTGCCGTCGCGACCTTGAGTGCGTCGGCGAGACTATTGAAGTTGGAGGGCTGTGCGCCAGCCGGCCGCGTGGAGCCGCTCTCCGCGGGCGATGCGCGACCGCTGTATTCCGATACGGACTTCATAGGTTCGCCGAAGGGCGTGCGACCCATCTGATCCGGCATCGGATTGGGGCCCGGCCTGTCGTCGGAGATCATCTTGCGAATGGAGGCGAGTATCTCCTCCATACTGGGCTCGGAGGCCGCCTGCGGCTTACTCATGAGGGCAATCCTCTACACGACGCGCATCGGCCATCGCCCGCTCGCGAGCCTTAGCGCTTCCCCGGTCGTACAACGGCGGTGCTGCCCCTATCAATACGCCTACGCAACCTAGGGACTCCGGAGCTCCATCATGCACCCACTAGGCGCATGCACCCTGGCTCCGGCCGGCAAGCCGCTGCGTTAATGGCCTAATGGCTAGCTGCCATCCTTGGCAGCTCTGTGGCGCGACGGGGTGCCGCGCCCAATTTCACCCGTGATTATTTCACGGGGTCCCAGCCCTGCTCCGTCTGGGGCTGCGCCTCGAACGTCTCCGTCCGGCCGTCACCATAGGTAATGCTGAGGCCGATCCACTTCCGGCGCACTTCTTTATAGTGGACGTTCGGGTCGTAGACGTAGGCCGCAGCGCCGATCCAGGCGGCATCGAGCCGACCCATCGACGAGATCACGGCATACGCGGCGACCACGAGATTGCGCCGGGTCGTCTCTAAGTTCACCTGCGAGTTGAGGTACTCGAGCTCGGCGTTGAGCACGTCAAGGAGCGTGCGCTGGCCGACCTTTTCTTCCTCGCGGACGCCTTGCAGAGCCACCTTGTTCGATTCGACCGCCACGCGGTCGGATTCGAGCTGGGCGCGCGCCGCCTCGAGCTGCGACCAGGCCGCGACGACGTTCTGCGTCTGCTCGGTACGCACCTGCTCGATCTGCTGCAGAAGGCCGAGGTGGTTCTGCTTGGCTTGGCGCACGCGGGCGTAGACGTCGCCGGCTTCATAGATCGGAATGACCGCCCGCCCGACCAACGAGCCGGTTTCAACCTCGTTGGTGAGCTTGGACGTTCCAAAACGGTCGTCGTAGCTCGCCTCTAGCTGGATAGTCGGCAGGAGCTCGCCGCGAATGCGCTCGACGGTGTATTTGCCGGCCTGCTCGCGGAAGAGCGAAGCGACGACGAGCGGGTCCTCGTTGTTGCTGACGCCGATCGCCTCCTGCATCTGGCGGGGCAGGAACTCCTCGGGCGTTCCCGGCCACGCTAGCCCGCTCGGCGGATGGCCGATGACGAGCTGGTAGCTACCGCGGCTGGTGCGCAGGTTGGCACGCGCAGCATCGAGGCGCGAAACCGCATCGGCGCGCCGGGCCTCGGCCTGCGCGACGTCGGTGCGCGTCACCTCGCCCACTGCGAAGCGGTCCTGCGCTGCCTTCAACTCGCGCGACAGCACGTTGACGTTGTTCTCGTTGAGGCGGACCAGCTCCTGATCACGGACCACGTCCATATAGGCGGTGACCGCTTGCAGCAGCACGCTGCGCTCCACGTCCCGCAGGACCTCGCGCTCGGCACGAACGTTGGCTTCCGCCTCGTTGACCGCGTTGTATGTGCGAAACCCACTGAAGATCGGCTGCACCGCGTCGATGCCGTAGCCACGCGGCTTGGTCACGCCGTCGAAGATCGACGTGGGGCGCTGGTCAGTGCGCTCGATGCCGATATCGGCATTACCGGTCACGGTCGGACGGTAACCCGACATGGCGCGGGCGACGTCCTCGTCGCTGGCCCGCTGGAAGGCGCGCTGCGCATCCAGACGCGGGTTGTATCCGTAGGCGGCCGACAGAGCGTCCTTCAGCGACTCGGCCGATGCGGGCGCCGAACCAACGACGACGACCAGGCAGGACAGAATCAGCCCGAACGCGCGGCGTGCGCCGGGCGAACTGCTCGAGCCACATGCTGACGACCTTCCCAAGTGGTCAACCCGTTGTTGTGATGAATTATTTTTACTGGCCGTCCGCATTACTTCCCCTCAGCCGCGCACGTACAAGGGCTTTCCCCGAGCCCATTTGGAATCGCAGGTGCCCAGTGAGTCTGGGGGCTGGTGGGTGATTTGTGTAGTGTTTGGGGACCGTTGGTGGAAAAGCCCTTGTACGGCGTTGCGCCAATCCCACACTCGCGCGCGTCACGCAGACGCAGCAGGCCAATTTAAGCCTGCGAAATCGCCAACGAATTCTTGTCCGCTAAAGCACAGCAGACTGCGAGTTGCCTACAATACAAACTCCGTTGTCTTCGCGAAGCCGGGCAGCATCGGCGCGGTTGCGTCGAACGCGCCCCACGAGTCGACGGAGCGACCGAGTCGCCGCCAGAGCGTCGCCTTGCCTATCCCACCTTCTGTCACGACTGCCACCAGGCGCCCCCCGTCCTTCAACTGATCGAAGAGCGCATCCGGAACCCACGAAACCGCGCCTGGCAGCACAATCGCGTCGAACGGGGCCTTGGAGGTGCAGCCGGCCACGAGGATGCCGACGTCGACCTTGACGTTCGTCAGGGCGAGCTCGGCCAAGTTGCGGCGGGCCTCGACTGCGAGCTTGTCATCGCTTTCGAGGGCGAGCACCGCCCGTGCCATGCCTGCCAGGATTGACGCGGTGTAGCCGGTGCCCGCTCCGACAACGAGCACGCTGTCGTCGGCACCGACGTCGGCCAGCTGCAGCAGCTTGGCCTCGATGCGCGGCGCCAACAGCCAACGTCGGTCGGAACCTGCCGGCGAGATCGGCACTGCCTCGTCGATGTAGGCCAGCGCCGCCATCGGTCCTGGGACGAACCGCTCACGCGGCAGCTCGCGCATGGCCCGCAGGATGCGCCGGTCCGTGACGTCGCTGGTCAGAACTTGGCTGTCGACCATGTTCAGGCGCTGTGTGGCGACATCGACCATAACTATCTCCGGCTTCCAGGGGTCTTGCGGGGAGCTTAACCGAGAGTGTGCTGCAGCGCGACAGGACGCGGCGCCTCGGGGCAAAAGTCTGAAGGCGAGCGCCCCCCACAGGCGCACTTTGCAGGCTCTGATCAGTATGATACACGGCGCATTCTTTTCGCCCCGGCTCGCCCGGGCGGTATGGCCACGTGGCGGAGTGGTGACGCAACGGACTGCAAATCCGTGCACCCCGGTTCGATTCCGGGCGTGGCCTCCAAGTTATTCCGATAAAATCTGACTTTCCGTGGCGAACGCCACAGGCGCATCGCGCGACGAACGCGGAGCGCGTCGGCACAAAAACCGGCTCACGAATTCTTTGACTATTCGGCGAGCGGGGGCGCTTTGGCTGAAGCGCCGATGCGCGGTTTTGCAACCGGGATCCAGGTCCAGCGCGGCCGGCTACAAAACAAAAGAGCAAGGGCCGCGCGGAGCGGCCCTTGCGTTTGGAGGCTCTCGGTATCCAAGGTGTAGGCAGCTCGGATCCCGCCCCAGCCCTCCAAGTTGTCTGCTTACCAGCGCGCCTTGACGCCGCCGGTGCCACCCCAGCCTTCAATGTCGCCGAAGCTGTACTCGGCCGAGCCGTAGAGCGACACGAACTCGCCAAGCTCGGCCGTAACGCCGCCGCCGGCTTCGTACCACGTGAGGCCCATGTCGTTCTTGAATGGCGTGCGGCCAATCGCAGTTTCGTTGTCGCCGAGGAAGTCAGAGAGAATGCTTGCGATGGCGTACGGCGCAAACCAACCACCAGAGGCGGAACCGTAGTTGCCTTGCAGCTGCAGGCTTGCACGGCCGACGAGGGACTCGCCGACACCGCTCCCGACCTTCACCCCATAGTTGTCCTGGTAGTTTTGGTTGCTCACGGAAATGTAGCTCAACTGAGCCTGCGGCAGCAGCGTTAGGTTGCCGCCCAGATTGAACCCATATCCGGTTTCGCCCGACACGGTAGAGGTATAGCCATCCGTCGAGGCGGATGCGGCGCGTGCCGCCGATGCGATTTCAAAGTCGGTAATGTCGACCTTGAAGACGCCATCGACATACAAACCGGTGCCGGGCCGGCCGACATCGTAGTACGAGCCATAGAAGCCGAACGTGTACGCGGTGAGGTCCACCGTCGATGGCGACTTGACACCCCAGATCGTTGCCGAGGTGCCGGCATCCGCGGTGCCGTAGCCGCCAAACGCACCAGCGAGGAAATGGCCACCCGCGCTGGAGCCCAAATCTATGTCGGCGCCGCCCATGACGCCCTGATTTTTCTGGCTAAAGGCAAAGCCTGCTTCAGGCGACACATCACTGTCGTTGTAGAAGCCCCGTACCCACATCCCTGCACCGGCATTGCCGATCGTCTTGCCGTCACCGCGACCGAGCCGAACCTCGCCCATCCGCTTGTAGAGCGTACCGAGGCCAGCCGATGCGTAGCGCTGTGCGACCGACGACACGATGGCATAGCCAGGAACCTGATCGAGAATGTCCGACTGTAGGAGCGCCGCCGTCGGCGAGTTGAACAGACGGTAGGAGAAGGCGCCCGCCAGAACTTCTTGCTTACCGGTCAGCTGGTTCACGCCGAGCTGGAAGGCGGTGGGTGCGAAGCCCGCCGGAGCTGAGACGATGACGATGCCGTCCGTCGGACCCTGCCCGGTGAAGGCGCCGATGCCGCCGACGTTGTTGACTGTGACCGTCGTCGTGTTGCCTTGAACCGGCCCGCCGGCGCCAGCATAGGTGAAGTTGAAGCGGTCGGTGGGCGAGTTGGAGCCGCCGAGCTGCGTGTCGATGACCATCTTCGCGGTGGCCGAGGCAGCAATATAGGGACCGCCATTGACCGTCACGGTGTCGCCGACGATGCCGTTCAGCGTGCCCACCGTGCCGTTGTTGACGAGGGTGCTGTCGCCGATGTTCAGCACGGTATTGACGGGCTCGCCGGCCTCGCCACCCTCATCGTCGTCGTCATCGCCCTCTCCGGCCGGGAAGGCTCCGAACATCAGCATGCCGCCGGCTTCGATCTCGATGTGCGGGGTTTCCACCGTCGCCGCGTTGTTGAACCAAAGCTGCGAGCTGCCATCGATTTCAATGCCGCCCGTTGCCGAACTCGCGGGGCTAAACATGTAGTCGTCGGCCGTCAGGACGAGGATCGACTCCTCGACAAGGAGGGTTTCGAACCCTTCGATCGCCCCCAATTTCAAGCCGTCGTCGTTATCATCGGCACGGAAAACGTCATAACCGCTGCCGCCACGGAAGACGAAGTCAGGGTTTTCAATCTCGAAGTTCTCGTCGTCTTCCTCGATATTGGACAAGCCTCGGAGCAGAACGCTGTCATCGCCGGCCCCGGTATTGAGTTGAGTTCCCTCGAACTCGAGAGTGTTGCTCCCACTGAGGATGATGCGGACGACGTCAACACCGCCGCCGGTCAGAATGTCGCCTCCGACCTCACCTCCGTTGATATTCAGGCGATCGTCGTCATCACCCATTTGGATGTTGCCGCCGACCTCGCCGCCGTTGTTGAGGGTGAGTATGTCATTGCCACCGTCGGTAGTGACGTTACCCTCGACTTCGCCGCCGGCGTTAATAGTGACAGTGTCGGCGCCGGTGCCCGTATTCAAATTGCCGCCGACTTCGGCGCCGTTGATGTTGATGATGTCATCGCCCCCGTCGGTGATGACGTTGCCGGTGATTTCGGCCTCCTCGTCGAGGTTGACCGTATCATTCCCGTCGCCGGAATTGATGTTTCCGCCGATCTCGGTCTCCTCGATAGTGATGGTGTCGGTACCCGAACCGGTGACGACGTTGCCGCCGACTTCGCTGTCATCAATGGTGATCTGGTTGTCGCCATCGCCGGCGTTCACGTTCCCGCCCACCTCGCCATCATCGATCTCGATGGTGTCATCGCCGTCGCCCGTTCTGATGGTCCCACCAACCGTGCCACCGTTGATCACGTCAACGGTGTCATTTGCACCCCCGGTATTCACGTCGCCGTTGACGGCGCCGATATCGATGGTGACCGCGTCCTCGCCACCGTCGGTATTGAGGTCGCCGCCTACCGTGCCGGTAGCGTTTACGGTGACGTCGTCATCCGCGTTGTCGCAGTTCACGTCGCCACCGACTCCCGTCGATATGACGCTGGTATCCCCAGTGTTGGGTGGATTACAATTGGCGAGGGCCACGTGAGACACTGACATCGTCAGTGCAAAGGCCAGCGGGCCAATAATCGCTTTGAGCTTTCGCTCAGCGAGCGGACGCGAACGCAACATTACTCAACTCCCCCATCAGTCGATGTTGGGCACGCGCCTTTCTCGTTGTCTGCTTTTCAGGCAGCTGGAACTGTGCTGCCATTTGGAAGATTCATCGAGTACGCGTTACCAAGTAACACGCTACGGGTTGCCATCTAGCATCGACTAGGGAGCAATTCCCGAGCCGCGCAATGTTGGAATCACTGTTGCAAAAGCGTCGCAGACAACTGCCGTTTCAGTGAACCCACTACCAATGACGCAGAGAAAGTCCGTACCACTCTCGCGGGAGCGAATGCGGAGCGGCGATGCCGTTGTGGACGTATTTCCCCACACGGGCGTCGCCAATTGCCAGTTCCGATCAGGCAGGAAGCGCAAAAGTTCGCCCACGAGGTTGAGCCAAGAAGCCCGCTGGAGAGGCCAACGCTCTGACAGCATTCAGCTTAATGTGCCCAGGGGACACGGTAGCCCGCAGGGCCTCGTACGCGGCGATATGAGCACCCCCCGCTGCTTCAATTGCTGTCCCGACGATAGGCAATGGGAACCCAGAGATTCGATATTCTGACGGCAATGGGATAGGCCCTCGAGGGCATGATGCATCCCGCCGACCGCCACTCCCGGCTTTGGTGTTCCGGCCGGAAACGAATTCGGGATAAAATGGCAAATGGGCCTCGGGCGCGGGGAGCCACCCCTCAGCGCTCCCGGAACGCGCGCGCAACTTGATCCTGGAATGGCTTTACCAAGTACGACAAGGCAGTGCGATCGTGGGTCTTGATGTGCACCTCGGCAGGCATTCCCGGGACGAGCTTTCCACCGTCGAGTTTGGTCATCTCTTCATCCGAGACCGAAATGCGACCCGTGAAATAGTTTTCGCCGGTTCGGGGGTCCTGCGCCAAATCAGCTGATATGGAGATAATTTCGCCGACGAGCTCTGGCGTCGTACGCTGGTTGAAGGCCGCAAAGCGGAGCATTACCTGGCGGCCTCCAAGCACTTGGTCGATATCGTGGGGCGCGATTTTGGCCTCGACGACCAGCTTGTCGCTGTCGGGGACAATGAACATCACGGCTTCGCCGCCGTTGATGACACCGCCGACCGTGTGTACGGCCAGCTGGTGGACGGTTCCGGATTGCGGCGCTCTCAGGTCGACACGCTTCAGCTGATCTTCGGCGGCCACACGCCGCTCCGTGAATTCAGCAATCTTGCTCTGGCACTCGCGCAACTCCTTGACGACCTCGGTCCGCATATCCTGGTCGATACGCAAAATTTGCAGCTCGATCTCACTTACCCGGCCGCGAGTTTGGGCAGCCGCCGCTTTGAGCTGCGCGTACTCACCCTCGAGCCGCGCCGACTCGCGGCGCAGGGCAACCATGGTCGCAGCGGTGACGAGCTTCTTCTCTTCTAGCGTCTCGAGATCGCGGAGCTGCTTGCCGATCAATTGAATCTCTCGCGCCTTGGCATCCAACTGACCGGAGATGCCGGCAAATTCCTGGTCGAGCTGGGCTATGCGCTCGCGCAGCTGCGATTTTTGTCCCTGTCGCGAATTGCGACGGCTCTCGAACAGGCTCCTCTCGCCACCGAGGATCTCGTCGATCGCCGTTTCTGATTGCCTGTCGGACACTGCCGGCGGCACAGTTACCGCTTTGGCATCGTCTCGTTCTGCCACGAGGCGCGCCTCCCGCACCGCGAGTTCGTCGAGTTGCTTGGTGACCATTTGCAGACTGGCGCGCGTGACGGTTTCGTCGAGCCGCAACAGAAGGTCTCCCGCCTGAACGAAATCGCCGTTCTTGACGTGGATCTCGCCAACCACACCGCCGCTCGGATGCTGCACCTTCTTGATACTGCTTTCGACCACCACCGTGCCTTGCGCGATCACGGCTCCCGAGATTTCCGTCTGCGATGCCCAGACGCCGACACCGCCCACGAGTCCGACGATGATGACAAACCCGGCGAGTAGATAGCGCCAGACACTGCCGAGATCCCGGCGTTGAAGACTCTCCTTCGGCACGCGGTCAGACGCCATGGCGCTCACCGACGACCTTGAGATTCATTTGGCTGCTCGGTCCTTCGGCGCGTTGCCCGCGGCCAGCGTCGGCGACCGGCTGCAGCAACCGGCGCAGCGCTTCCTCCTTCGGTCCGAAGGCCTGGACGCGACCACCGACCAGCCCCAACACCTTGTCGACAGCCACCAATGCCGATGGCCGGTGGGCGACGACGACGACGATTCCGCAACGCCTGCGCACGGAGAGAATGGCCTCCGTCAATGCAGCCTCGCCCACTTGGTCAAGATTGGAGTTCGGTTCGTCCAGCACGACAAAGAAAGGGTCGCCGTAGAGTGCACGTGCGAGGGCAATGCGCTGTCGCTGCCCCGCTGAGAGGAGCGCGCCTCCCTCGCCGACTTGCGTTTGATAGCCGTCAGGCAAGTGGACGATCATGTCGTGGACGCCTGCAACCTGCGCGGCGGCAACGATGGCAGCGTCTGGCGCCTCCTCGTCGAAGCGCGCGATGTTTTCGGCGACCGTACCTTCAAACAGCTCAATACCTTGCGGTAGATAGCCGATATGACGCCCGAGCATGTCGGGGCTCCATTGATCGAGTGAAGCCCCATCAAGTCGGACGCTGCCACCATTGGGGACCGGCAACCATGCGCCAACGAGAGCGCGGACCAGAGAGGATTTACCCGAGCCACTGGGGCCAATGATCCCCAAACCATCACCAGCGGCGAGGCCCAAATTCACACCCTGGAGGACGGCGCGAGTTCCGCCGGGTGGCACCAGGGTCAAATTCTCAACGAGGACGTTGATCCGAGGCTGCGGCAGTTCAAGAACCTTCTCGCTATCGTCAGCCAAAAGGCGAAAGAGTTCGACGAGACGTCGATGGGAATGTCGGGCTGCGACGAACCCGCGCCAATGCGCGATTGAAGTTTCAATCGGCGCAAGGGCGCGCGACATGATGATCGATCCGGCAATGATCGCGCCACCCGACAGCTCGCCCTCGATCACGAGATAGGCCCCGAGGCCCAACATTCCGGACTGCAACAAGAGGCGCAGAACTTTCGAGACAGTGCCGATGCCGCCGACCGCATCCGCGGCCTTGAGCTGATGGGCCAGGTGCAGTGAATTGATTTCCTTCCAGCGCTTCTGCATCCGGCCACCAAGACCCATGGCCTTGATGACCTCGGCATTGCGTCGCACGGCTTCGCCCAATGCAAGTCGCTGGCCGGCACTCTGCGCTGCGTCCCGCATCGGCGCTGAGCTGCGCAACTCGGTCAGAAGCGTGAGGAATACGAGCAGCACTGCGCCACCCAAGCTGAAGGTTCCCAGCCAAGGATGCAGCAGGTAGACAACGGCGAGGTACAGGGGAATCCAAGGCAAGTCGAATAATGCCGTCGGCCCGAGCCCCGACAGGAATGAGCGGATCTGATCGAGGTCGCGGATGGGCTGCAATCCGTCGCCAGACTTGCGAAAGCGCAGCGGCAGCGTCTGCACGGCGGCAAACGCATTCTCGCGCAACTCGTTGTCGATGCGCACGCCTACTCGGCTCATGACGCGCACACGCAAAAAGTCCAGCATTCCGTTGGCGGCGTACAGACCGGCCATCAGGACGGTCAGACCGACGAGCGTGGGGATGCTGCGCGACGTCAACACCCGGTCATAGACTTGCAGCATGTAGAAGGAGCCGGTCAGCGCCAAAATATTGATGACGCCGGAGAAGATCGCGACTCCCAAAATTGCGAGCGAGCAGCGACGAATCGCTGCCCGCACGGGGCTAGAGCGCCAGCTCCCTGCCTTGCCGTTCCGCATCTAGCTGCGCTGCCCCCTTACTCAGGCGGCGTCCTTCTCTTTAACTTCGAGATGGCCGACCGTGAGCTTTCCGTCGCGGCCGCGAACGCGCATCTTCGGCTTGCGGTCCTTGAACAAGGTCGTGGTCAGCTGCTGGATGAGGCCTGCCAGCACGCGGTTGTCTCCGTGCGCCGATACGATCCAGGGGATATCGCCCGAGCGCCACTCGGAGGGCTTCAGCCGCAGCGGCGTCGCGAGATCCGACAAGCGTTTGTCGATCTCCTCCGAGACAAAGGCCCACAGTACGCCCCCGACCGGGCTTACCATCCCGGTCTCCTTGGATTGGGCCTCGGCGAGCGCATATTGGCGGTTGATCAGACCCGGCACGATGAGCCACTCGAGATCCGTGAGGGTGTGATGACGCTCAGTGGGCGAGCGCATCATCAGCATCACAAACTCGCCGAACGCGGCGGCGACCTGTTTGGCAGCCAAAGCTCGCTTCTTTGCCTCTTCGGCACTGACCACGGTGCCGGTCGAGCCCTCCGACATTGCGGCCGGCCCGGCGGCGGGCTCAGACGCCGACGGTGAACCACCGCTTGCCGTACCTGTAGTGCCGTTTGCGTGCTTGGCGGCTTCCTCGCCGGCCGTCTTCTTTCCAAATAGCATGTACGCTAACTCCACACTGCCAAAGCTAAAGCTGCCGACATTCCCTGCCGACGATGGTTGGGCTTGCAGATGACGCGATAACTCCCGCGGCGCGCACCAGCTCGGGCGCTGCCGCCGACCAGCGGCAACGTTCAAACGCACCGTGGCGGTGCGGCAGCCATAAGAATTTAAAGGGTCATCCTGATCTCAAACTCATGCTTCCCCCTATCCCAGTGCCGACCGCACGTCTTTGATGCGTGCTGGGCATTCACCCCTGAACATTGCATTTCATTACGAACCCGCTGCTCATCAAACGCAAGGCATCTCACGGCTACTCCATCCAGATTTGCCACATCCTCCCGGGAGCACCTGATCGCGCGACAGGCGTCGCCGGCATCTCGGCCGGCGACGCCTGATGTCTAGATGACGAAGAAGTCCCTGGCGGCGACGGCAAGATGCGCGTCGAGCTGTGCGAACTGCACCTGCGCGCCCGCCCCGCTGCCATCCGCGTCGAAGTAGACCGCACCCGTATTCGCGTCATAGATGATGCGGTCATTGGCATCTGCCGCATGCGCACCGAGCGCAAAGGCGCTCGCCACCAGCGCGCCGCTGCTGCCGATGCCGTCGAAGATCAGGTGATCCAGCCACATCTTGTCCTGACCGGCACTGAAGTCGGTGATGCTATCGACGTTGCCGGACCCAAGCGCGGTATTGAAGATGAAGACATCGCTGCCGGCCCCGCCCGTCAGCACGTTGGACGCGCTGTTGCCGGCGATGCGGTTGTCGAGCCCATTGCCCGCGCCGCGGATAGCGTCGATCCCTGTCAGATAGAGGCGCTCGACATTGGCTCCGAGCGTGTAGTTAACCGAGCTGTATACGGTGTCGGTCCCCTGGTTCGCCGCCTCGCTGACGGCATCTCCGGCGTTGTCGACGATGTAGGTGTCATCGCCTTCCTTGCCGCTCATCGCGTCGGCGTCCATTCCTCCGTCCAGGAAGTCGTTGCCGATACCGCCCGTGAGCGTGTCCTCGCCGATCCCGCCATCAAGGATGTCGTTGCCGGCGCCGCCCGTGAGGGTGTCATCGCCGACGCCGCCAAACAGCCGGTCGTTGCCCGCGCCGCCCGACAGCTCGTTGTCGCCATCGTTGCCGATGATGACGTTGTTGAGGTCGTTGCCTGTGCCATCGAGATTACCGTCGCCGGTCAGCGTCAGGTTCTCGACGTTGGCGGCAAGGGTGTGATCGACGGAGCTCAGCACCGTATCGGTGCCCTTGTTGGCGGTCTCGACGACCTTGTCGCCGGCGCTGTCGACGACGTAGGTGTCGTCGCCTCCCTTGCCGCGGAACTCGTCCTCTCCGCCATTGCCGATGAAGTAGTCGTCGCCTGACGTGCCGTTCAGGATCTCGCTCGCCGACGTACCAGGTATGACGTTGTAGCCCGGCACGTCTTCGATGATCAGTGTGTAGGTGTCGCTCGTGCCGTCGGGCGAACCGGGGATCTCGTCGTCATCGACGGTCACCGACACCTCGTAGGTGCTGGCGGCGATCGCATTCAGCTGAACGCCGGCCTTCAGGTACAGCGCCATGCCGACGATCTCGAACAGTGCCGCGTCGCGGCCGACGAGAGACAAGTTGTTCTGCCGATAGGCGGCGTTGCTGTCTTCGTCGCTGACGACGATGTCGGCGACCTTGATGCGCGAGGCGGTGGAGGCGTTCTCGGCGATCGAGGCAAGGACTGGCGTGAGCGATACAGAGGCCTTTTCGTTGACGTCGGTGACGGTCAGGGAGAAGGAGACGCTCGCGTCGGGCGTTCCGCCGACGGTGGTGTCGTCGACGGTGACGGCGACGTCATAGGAGGCCTTGGCCTCGAAATCGAGGAAGGTGCCGGCCTTGAGGTAGAGGACGTTGCCATCGATCTCGAAGGCATCTTTGTCGGCTCCGGTGAGGCCGAGGATGTTCGTGCCCCTGCCGTCGTCGGTCACGACGATGTCCGCGACCTTGATGCGCCCACCCGTGTCCGTGTCCTCGGCGAGGGAAAGCGTCTGGTTGATCAGCGACACCGCCGTCGGCGCACTGTTACCGCCGCTTAAGAATTCCTGGACGGTGATTGTCCCGTCCGCGAACTGGATCTTCGAAATCAGGTTGAGTCGATCCGTGCCGTCACGGCCGGCCACGCTATCAACGATCCTGAAATCAAACCGGTTCGTGCCGAGAGCCGAGTACTCGGACCGGTTACCGGTAAAGACCGCGGTATTGGATCCGTTCTGACCGAAGAGCGAGTCGTTGCCGGCGCCACCAATGAGGATATCGTCGCCAGCGTTGCCCCGCAGTATGTCGTCCCCGCCGGCGCCGTAGAAGGTATCGGCCAGGGCCCCGCCCCGCAGCTCGTTGGGGTTGTCATCGCCGACTACGAACTCGGGATTGACGTCACCAACATAGACCTCAACGTCCTTCTGGAACGTGTTGCCCGCAGAGTCCCTGACCTCCACCGTAACGATGTTGACGGGGTTGGACGACAGGGTCTGCTCGTAGTCGATCAAGAGGCCATTATCCACCAGCAGCTGATTGCCAACGATCTTGTAGGCGCCGGTGGGATTGAGCAGGGTGTACTCGAACGTGTCGGCGCTGTCGGCATCGAACGTTGAAAACGTCCCGACCACGGTGCCCGTCGCGCTATACTCCGGCACAGGCGCCGCCTGCGCGATCAATATGTCGCTGGGAAGCCCACTGAGCTCTCCATCGGGACCGAGGATTGTACCAACGGAGGTGCCATCACCAAACTCGATGCGCTCGACGTTGCGCAATGTATCGCCACCATCGACCGCGTTCACGCCGCGATTGTCGGTGACGACGAGCGCGCCATCCACCATCGCAAACGTGTAATCGCTATATGCACCGTGGAACTTGACGGTGTCGTAGCCGGCACCGCCATCGAAGGCATCCGATCCGGCCGCACCACCGAAGGTATCGTCGCCCTTGCCGCCCTTAAACGTGACTGCCGAAGTGCCGGTCGCAATAGCTGTCACCGCTCCGACCGTACCGCCGGTGGTTACTCCGCTCGCATCGAGGAGTGTAACGTTGGAGATGTTCGTCCCCGCGACGGTGAAATCCCAGCCCGTGTCCCCCGTTATCTTGATGCTCGTTGTGGCATCGAGCTTGAGCACCTGGGCAAATGGATCGGTCGGCTTATTCGACAGCGGGAGGTGAGGCGGTCGGATGTTCGGATCGAATGCCTCGTCGTAGTAGTTAAGGTCGTGCGCGCTCGTCACGATGTTGACGGTCTCGGCATCGAGCACGTGGATCGTGCCCTGGTCGAGGCCGCCGACGACCTCGCTGCCCACGAACGACAGGGTCAGCGTGTCGTCTGCTTCGTTGCCCAACATGTCGAGATTAACGGTGCCGAACTGGTCGCCGTAGATATCGAACACGTAGAAGCCGGCACCGCTAGTACCCGACGGACCTTCCTGAAGCGCCTCGCCCACCGATGCAAACGTCACCGACGAGCCATCGAGGAGCCCCTTGACGGTGTTTTCACCGCCGGCTTGCGAATTGCCCGTGATCAGCACCTTCTGCAGATTGTCGAAATTGGCAACGTCGACGGTCTGTCCTGCCAAGCCGGTTCTATCGAGGCGCAGGACCTCGAAGTTCATGATGTAGTCGCTGATGTCGCCGATATTGCCGGCCACTGCGAACGTCATGCGAAGCGCATCGCCATAATATTCGCTGGGTGCATTGTCGGTCGGCATTATCGACACGCCACCGTCGAGGACAGCGTTCTCGCCCTGGAAAGCGCCGGTGCCGAGGATCCACGCCTCGTCGTCGCCAAGGCCAAGCCTGATCTCGCCTCGCAGACCTAAACCGGCGTTCGTCCCAGCGTCATCGCCGACCGTGCCGTCATTCGAAAGATTCACGTCGCCGAGATTGCCGAAGCGAATGTATTCGCGGCCAGGGAAATAACCTGCCACCGCGTCGGTTGTCATCGCGAACGAGTACTCCTCGCTGCCGCCCGCGGTAGCGAGGTACATGTCGTCGAGCGCCGTCTCGATGGTAAGATAGCCGTGGTTGCCGGTTTCTGTGAGATGCTCGATGGCCGAGAACTGAGTGTACGTGGCGGTGATGGTCGTGGCCTCGGGGACATACCACCTGATCTTCATGCCAGCGACGTTCTGGAAATCGACAGAAGTGGCGGACGCGAACGAAAGATTGAAGCCATTGACGCCCGCGCCGTTCAGAAGATCTCCGTGCGGATAGAGGGAGCTGCCAGTACCAGTACCCGACTTGATGCTGACGCTCGTTGCATTGTCATCGATGATCTTCCCTGTCTCTCCCAGGAAGACAGCAACGAGATCGAGTGTCAGGTGGCGCTCGCCCGCCGCAGCATGAACGGTAACGGACTCCATCATCGGGTCGTGGACCCAGCCGAGGTCCGGATTGTTGATGTCAACCAGGTAGTGTTTGCCGAGGCCGGCAAGTTCAAGCACCGTGAGGGCGTCGCTGCTTATATTCACTTCCCCATACGCATGGTCGACGAGGACAGCTTGCAGCTTATCCGCCGAACCGTTCTCGGCGCCGGTGTCGACGATGTTGACGTCAGCGGCCTGGAATATGACGGCGCCGATTTCCCATGCGTCGACCGTAAGGTTCACGTCGTCATAAAATTCATTAAAGATCAGATCAGGAACGCCGACCACGACGACGAGGCTCTGCGTGATGTCAATCGTCGTGTCGGTGAATTCCAGGAACTCGACATCGAACGGACTGATTCCGGTGCGCTCGACCGCGCCGCTCGAAATTTTCTCAACGTAGACCGTCTGTGAGTTGAACCCCAAAGATTCGACGTTCAGCATGAAGAAGCGATAGTCGTCGCTGGCCCCCTCGAAAACGACAGTGTCGATGCCTTCTCCGCCCGCGGCAGAATTTACCTCGCCAAGGCCGGCGCGAATCCGATCGTTGCCATCTCCGCCGAATATGCCGTCGCTGCCATTGCCCCCTTCGATGTAGTCGTCGCCCTCACCAGCGTTGATGACATCGTCACCGTTGAGGCCGTAGATCTTGTCGTTGCCGGCTCCGCCGCCGATCACATCGCCATGGCCGAAAAGGACACGCCACGAGTCGTCGTTGATCTGATCGTCGCTACCGATGACGATGTCGTCGCCGCCGCCGGCTACAAGGTTGTCGCCATAGTAGAGCGACGAGCCGCCGCCTACGATGACATCGTTGCCATCGCCCGCCAGAACCGTATCGATGCCCTCGCCGGCATCGATGTAATGGTTGCCGGCGCCGGTCAGAATCAGGTCGTCCCCGCCGCGAGCGAATATCTGGTTGTCGCCGTCGTCACCGCGGATGGTCTCGCTACCGTCGGTTCCGAATATCACCCCCGAGCCCTTGGCCTCAGCCTCCGAAATAATAACGTTGGGCGTGGTGTCTACGGTCCTGTCGGTTGTTGTGACGATGGTCTGCGGTTCGATAGAGACAATGGTGAAGTCGTCCCACGATAGATCATCGGGGGAGCCAGTCAGGAGGGCGAACTGCATGGCGGCCAACGAGCCTGAGCCGTCGGCATCGTAGAAGAGGGCGCCGGTCAGCGCGTCGTAGATGATGCGGTCGAGCGCGTCCTGTGCGCTGGTGCCGATGTAAAAGGCGTCCGCGCTCAGCACGCCGGCGGCGATGCCGGAGAAGATCGTGACATCGAGCCAGATGGTGTCGTCTAGGTGCGAGAAGTCGGTGATGATGTCGACGTTGGTCAGCGCATTGAGCGCGCGGTCGAACAGGAAGGCATCCTTGGCGGCACCGCCCGTCAGCGTATCGTTGCCCGCGCCGCCGGAGAGGACGTCGGCGCCGCCCTTGCCGTCGACGGTATCATCGCCGCGCATGCCGTAGAGACGGTTTGCCTGACCGTTGCCGACGATATTGTCGTCACCATCTCCAGTCACGGCGTTCTCGATGAGCGTGCCAGAGCCGATCTTGAGGAACGCCACGCCGTCCGCCTTCGAGGTACCCCCTTGCGCCAAGCGGATATCGAGGTTGCCGGTCATTGCCGACAAATCGAGCCAGTCCTTGCCCGTGCTGTCGGTCAACGTCAGCCGGCTCGCGTCGCGCGCGAGCGAGGTGAACACCTCGTTGGTGTAGTGGTAGACGTCGTCGTCGAGGTTGACCTGCGCGCCATCACTGCCATGCAACGTGACGGTCGCCGCGTCGACGGTTCCCGCGCCGTTGCCGAACCAATTGTCGATGATGCGTAGTGTCCACGTGCCGCTGGCGTCCTCGCCGCGGAAGGCGTTGGCACCCAGCTGAAGATGCAATCCCAGCGAGCCGTCATCGATAACGATATCTTGGGTGAAATCGGCCAGTTCGACCACCGTGCCATCGGGCGAGATGAGCTGAATGGTGAGGTCGGCGAGGCTCTTTTGGATAATCTGGTCTATGGTCCCGAAGTTCAGGAACACGTGCTGCATCGTGGATGTGTGCGTAATGTCCAGATCGATGTTGACGTAATCGACGTCGAACTCAGCTCCGCTGAAGTCGAACTGGATATCCGTAGTCGTGAGGTCGTCGAGCGCCACCGGTCCCGCGGTCGAAGACGATACGGACGTCTCGTTTTGACTCGTCTGTGGTGCCGCGAACAGTCCCCACACTTCGGCCATGCGAACGGCATTGTAAGCGTCGACCGAGCCGAAGCCGTAGTCCTGCGAGAAGTGCAGGCCGCCGCCGTTCCAGTTGTCGGCGTTGTTGTAGAGCCACTGGTAATTTTCGGATGCCGTCCGAGTTCCGCCGACGCCGCTGCCGACCTCGCGCGCGGAGTAGGCGAGAATATTCTGCACATCGCGCCAGCCGAGATCGGCGTTGGCGTCGAGCATGAGCGCGACAACGCCCGACACGATGGGCGTCGCACCGGAGGTACCTCCGAACTGGTCGGTGTACTCAGACGGCACGCCATAGCCGGCACGCATATTGTAGCCGCCGTTCGTCAAATCGGTGGTGACGAGGCCGGGATCAGGATCTGCGTTAGGATTAAAAAAGTCGTACGAGTCCCCGCTCGACGGCGACGATACCAGCAGATTTGCACCGTAATTCGAGTAGTAGGAGGCGTCGCCGGTCGCGTCGTACGCTCCGACAATGATAGTCGAGCGCGACGTAGCAGATTGCTCTCCGATGGAGTTCATATTGTCGTTGCCGGCCGCCTTGAGGACGATCGTCCCCAGACCGTCGCGGCCGCTCTCGACGGCCTGCATCCACATGGCGTTCAGATCGTTATCCTGGCCAATAGCGCCCTGAAAGAACAGGGGCATGTGGCCCCAGCTATTGCTGACGATGTCGAACTCGGACGCGTGACTGACCGCCTCCAAAAACCCGTAATAGTTGCCGTTGATGTCGGCCGCGCCGCTGAAGATCGGCACGCCGGTGATGGAGCTGCCGTAAGCCACACCCACGGTGCCGACGCCGTCGCGTGCTGCTGCGATGAGACCCGCGACCGCGGTGCCGTGCGGATTGCCCAGGCCGGCGGCGGCCCACAATGGATCGAGGTGCTCGCCCTGAACGTCGAGTTCCTTCGAGGCATCGTAGTTGGCGGCGAGATCGGGGTGATCTGATTGCAAACCGTCGTCGTAGATGCCGACGTGGACGCCGACGCCGGTGAACTCCTCCCAAATCTTCTCGATGTCGCCAAGGAAATTGAAGTGCCACTGCTGCTCGAACAGCGGGTCCGTCGGCGCGTCGAGGGACTGGGCCGCGAGATTTACCTGAATTACCGGTTCCGAACCCTCACCAGTGAATTCCTCACGAGCAAAATGGTTGGCGCCCGGTGCCGGCATGGTCCTAAAAAGCGCATCCGGTAGAAGGGCATAGTGCGGGTCCGAGAGATGGCTTGTGCTATCCCAAGCAGGGCTCTCATTGATGGGATTGAAGACGATTCTTGAAGACCCGGATGCCATAGTTTCCCCCATTAATTGGCGCGCGTTTCTTTGAATTCACGCGCTGCCCGTACCCAATTGCGTACTTTTGGATCGGTATTTCGCCGGTGTTTCACTCGCCTTGGCGATGTTCAGGACACCGCGGCAAGGTGCGGCCTCGGAAAACTGCGCGTCAACGTTGAAGTTAACGACGTGGGGCAGGTGGCAAATGATTTGCAATTCATTCCCGGAAATTGCCGGGAGGTCTCGGCTGCATTCGTCGGGATGTTCGCAGCAGCACGTGCAAAACATGACGTCGCGCGCGGGGCCGCGGCAAGCTTGCGCCCCTCAAGCCGAGGGCGATCTACTCGTCATCTCATCGAACTGCAAACGCGTCTTGTGTTTCTGTGGGAAGGCGGTCGATCTCTATCAACGGTCAGATCGAGGACTACGCGCGTCCAGTGCGCGTCCTATGCAGCGTTGACCGACGTGGATGGAAATCTGCACCGGGAAATCTCGCGGACCCAGGATATCGTTCCCGAATGATCGCGGGACGCCTCGGTAAAATTCGTCGGGTGATCGAGGGTCAGCTTGTCGTAGGGCGCCCTTCAAACGATGGAGCGCATCACTTTTTCGCCGGCGCGTAAAAGGCGCTGTCGATCTCCACGATGTCGTCGTCGAAGAGCCGCCTGACCTCGACCATTGTGCGCGGCTGATACTGCGGTGCGCCCCTGCGGTGGTCGGGCGGATGGTGGAGCCCTTGGCGTCGCAGCCAAGCAGTGACCCTTATCGGTCGGCCCCTGCACCTTCACGCTCGAAGGGTCGAGGACGTCGCCCGACGGGGTGGTCGGCGACGTCCTCTATCTGCTGCGGCCGTTAGGGACGGGCGAACAGATGAGTGGCATAGAGCACATGAGGGGCCATCTGATCATCTGATATCGGTCGGAAGGCTTACCCTCCAATGCGAATCGAATGCGACTAACTGTGGTTTCTAGGTAGTTACCTGGAAACGAAGCATCCCCGGCAAATCGAAACTATCGACGCTCCATCTCTCGTGGCGACCCTTTCGGCTTCCTTCCACGCCGGCACTCGGTCTTGGCGCGACCGAGGAAGAGGGCAGCCGGGCGGTGGGTTGCGCGGCGTGGCACGCATCACTTTTTCGCCGGCGCGTAGAAGACGCTGTCGATCTCCACGATGTCGTCGTCGAACAGCCGCCTGACCTCGACCATCGTGCGCGGGGGATATGGCGGTGTCCCCCACAGTTCCGCCTGGACCTCGTCGACCATCGCCGCGAACCGCTGCAGGTCGCTCACATAGACGGTCAGCCGGACGCAGTCCTGCAAGCTCGCGCCCTCTGCGTGCGCGATCAACTTGATATTGAGGAACGCTTGGCGAATGCGCGCCTTGGGCTCCTGGACCAGAGTATTGGTGACGGGGTCGATGCCTTGCATGCCGGCGACGAAGACGAAGTCTCCCGCCCGCACGCCCAGGCTCCAGGTGCCCTCTGCCTTGATGGCGCCGGGCGGGCTGAGCGTTTCGACACCGTTCGGCGAGACAGCCTGCACGGGCCCGAGGCCTGCGGCCAGGGCCATCATCGCCACGCTGGAGAGAAGGCGGTGCAGCATCGGTCGCTCCGGTTCGACCCAAGCGTAGCCCCGCATTCTTAATAACCGTGAGTATCGGAACGTAAACGTTGTCTAGACGACCCTAGCCGGGCACCGTCGCCAGATGGCGATTCTCGCATCGGGCCTCGGTGCGGGCGGTGGACTGCGGTCGTTTTTCGTTCGGTCAAAGATCTGGGCGAGGACCAATGGCGAGCGAGTCGTCGGGCACGAGTAGCACTTTGCGCGCACTGGCGGCGCTCGCCGGCGTGCTTGCGTTAGCCATGGCTTGGCTCACGACGCAAGGGCGCGCGCAAGAAGCCGTCACCAATTTCGATCCGTCCCTGCGCCCGGCCTATCGCGAACCGGTCACGCTGGCGAGCAAGGACGGTGTCCTCGAGGTGAGGCTGACGGCGCATCAAGGCCGCGCCGTGCTCGACACCGTGGCGAAGCCGGTCGAGAACATGCTCGTCTTCGGCTACGCGGTCATCCGCGGCACCGCTTCCGACGGGCAGCTGTCTGGCGACAACTTGTATCCCGCGCCGACGCTGCAAGTCTTTCCGGGCGAGACGCTGATCGTGCATCTCGAGAACGAGTTGAGCGGGCTGACGATCCGCGACTTCTTCGACCCGCAATACTCAGCGAAGGGCGAGCCGGTGCCGCTCTATCCGGGCCAGATGACATCCTCCCCGCTGAACCTGCACGTCCACGGCGTGCACGTGAGCCCAAAGGGGAACTCCGACAATGTGATGCTGCATATACCGGCAGGGATGTCGAACACCTACACGTACCGTATCCCGCAGAACATGCCGCAGGGCGCCTACTGGTATCACAGCCACCTGCATGGCTTGACGACCCCGCACGTGTACTACGGGCTCGCCGGCCTGCTGGCGATCGGGCGCACGGACGGCAATCTTCCGCTTGTCACCCAGCACGCCCTGCCGATCCGCAACATGCTGCTGCAGTACAACGTGGTGTTCGACCGCAAAGGCGGTCTCTCCCAGATCAACAATCCGAACTGGCCGCAATGGGTGAGCTCCGGCAAGGCGCCCGCAGCCGACGAATTGGCGAAGGGGACGTACCGGCCGCTGCTCGCGCCGGTGAATTTCGCGCAATCCCGCAAAGGAACTCAATACTTTACGGTCTGGTACGCAGGCCCGCTGTCGATCAACAACATGCGCGGGCGCTTCGAATTCATTCCGAGCAGCTTGCAGCGCTTTGCGGCAAACTCCGGCGGCCCGGGAGGCAACGTCGAAGCGAACCCCGCGCTGCCCGACTATCAGCGTGACGTACAGTTCACCGTGAATGGGCTGTTCCAGCCGGTGATCACGAGCAAGCCCGGGCAGACCGAGATCTGGGTGCTCGCGAACGTCAGCGACATCGCCTACATGAGCGTTCAGCTCACCGAGACGGCGACGGGCACACACCCGAAGATCGCCATCGTCGGCCAGGACGGCAACCCGAGCCGCGAGGTCCACTATCCCGTCTTCGAGGGCGGCACGCGGCTCGTCATTCCGCCGGCCACGCGCTACGCGATCGCCGTGACCATGCCGGATAGCGGCGACCTCGTGCTCGAGATGCCGCCGATGGGGGGTGGCGCGCGGACGCTGAGTTCGCAGGGAGTTCTCTACGAGAACGACGGTAGCGACAATCCGCCGGCCACTCTCGGCACATTGAGCGTACTGCCTTCGGACATCAGCTATTTCGACGGCTTTTTCATTTTTCCGACGCAAGTCCTGGCGCGCACTGTGCCGGCGCAAGAGCGCGGCAATTCTGTCGCCTTCGCGGAAGGACAGAAGCTCGACGCCTACGCGACGTTCGATGAGCTCTCCCAGGTCACGCCCGACTTCAAGCGCGAGCTGACGATAACGGGCGGATTCCTGAACGACCTGGCGAGCACGTCCGATCCCAAGGCGTTCGTCTACGCGTTCGACGGCACGGCCTTCCCGAACGTTCCACTGCTGCAGCCACGGCTGAACTCGGTCGAGGAGTGGAGCTTCATCAACAACAACAACGACGAGCATCCGATCCACGTCCACGTCAACGACTTCCAGGTGACGAGCTACTTCGACCCCACGACCGGCCTGAAGACCGGGGCGGAGAAATGGGAGGTCGACAACGCCAATGTGCCGGCGCCCACCTTGGGACCGGGCGAGTCCGTCATTCAGCCCGGGACCCTGTCGATCCGCACCAAGTTCGAGGACTACACCGGCCTCTTCGTGATGCACTGCCACCGCCTCAACCACGAGGACAATGGTCTGATGACGCTGGTCAACGTCATCCCCGAGGTCTCGGCATATGCAGTTGCCGTGCAAGGCTCGCCGGGCCGCTCGGCCGAGGTCAACGTCTACGACGGCAACGGCGACCGGAACATCGCCACGGTCACGCCATTCACCGGGTACGAAGGCGCGCTGAGCGTCGCCATGGGCGACGTCAACGACGACAACGTCCTCGATCTCATCGTCGGGGCAGGCGAGAACTACGAGCCGATCGTCGTGGCCTATTCCGGCAAGGCGAGCGACGGCAAGCCAGCGTTCAGCGCACCGATTGCGCGCTTCGCCGCGTTCGATCGCACCGCGCGCGGCGGCGTGAGCGTCACCGCCGCCCAGATCGATGGCACCACGGCGGACAACATCATCGTCGGCTCGGGCCCCGGCACTCCGAGCGAGGTTCGCGTGTTCGGCACGGAGCTGCCGTCTACGCTGGACACGGCACCGCCGCTCTTCTCGACGTTCACGCCCTACGTCGGCGACCGCTCCGGCGTCAGCGTCGCGTCCGGCTTCGTCGACTTTGCGACCGGCCGCTACAGCATCATCACCGCCCCGGGCCCGGGGACGCCCACGCAGGTGAAGGTCTTCAGCTTCTCACTGATGAAGCCCCTCCGCTCGCGGCTGGCCTCTGCATCGGGCGACAAGCAGTGCCCCGGCCCCAAGGAGGCGCAGCTCACCTCGGCGTTCATGCCGTTCGGTCTCGGATATACGAGCGGCGTTTCGCTGGCGACGGGCTGGCTTACTGGACCGTGGGGTGGTGCCGAGACGATCATCGTCGGCCAGCTGAGCGGACCCGGCACCGTTAAGGTCTATTCCAGCGGCTCGTCGCTGCAGGGTGGGCCGCGCGTCTATCTGCAAAGTGCGGCGCACACGACGGCGCCCATCTTCACCGACATTGCGGAATTCAGGCCGTTCAATCAGACGTCGGGCGTGCGCGTCGCCGCGACGAGCACGACCATCGGCGCCGACCTCCTCCTCAGCGGCACCTCGCAGACAGACCGGGCGGTCAGGGTCCTCAAGTTCCAGCTCATCAAGCCGAGTCCCGACGCCACGACGCTCGTCGCCAGGCAGATCAACGAGGTCGGCGCGATCACCGGCGCGTTCCCAGGTGTCCTAGGCGGTGACTGAACCATGAGCGGCCAGCCCTCTACACTTCTGCTTTCTGCGCGTGTCCGTCCCGGCCGCGAAGCCGCGTTTGCCCAGTGGCAGGTTCAATGGCAGAGCGCGCTGCTCGCCGCCGACGCTCGCGCCGTCGAGTTTTGGCCGCCGGCGCCTCCGGACCAGCTCGAGACGGTGGGACTGGCCCGCTTTCCTTCGATGGACACGCTGCGGCGGTGGCGCCGCGGCGAACAGAACCGCGTACTCATCGATACCGCCGCGCCGCTGGTCGAAGGCGGCCTCGTCATGCAGCTCGTGGGGCAGGCGGCCGTCGACTACTCCGTCGCGCACGGCGTGACGATGGTCATGGTCACCGAGATCAAGCCCGGCAGCGAGGCTGCATATAAGGCCTGGACGGATCGCATTCAGAAACTGCAGGCGACGTTTCCCGGCTACCTCGGCTCATTCGTGCAGCCACCGCAGCATAAGGAGGGCGGCTGGACGACGGTGTTGCGTTTCGACTCGGCGGCGCACCTCGACCGCTGGCTCGCATCGCCCGAACGCGCGGCCATGGTGAAGGAGAGCGAAAACCTCGTCGCCCATTTTCACGCGCAGCGTGTCGACACCTCGTTCCCGGGGTGGGTCCCGAACGATCCCAAAACGGGCTCGCCGCCGAACATGTGGAAGACGGCGTGCCTCGTCCTTCTCACGCTCTTTCCCGTCGTCATGCTGGAGCTTCGCTTCCTCAACCCGCATCTCAAGGACCTCAACCCGGCCGTCGGCACCTTCATTGGCAACATCATCAGTGTCGGACTGACGACATGGCCGCTGATGCCGCTGGCGATCTACGTTTTCCGCGATTGGTTATTCCCCGAGGGCAAGGCGCCTTGGCTCGCTTGGGCGCTGCCGGTCGGGCTGGTGCTCTGCTACCTCGCGGAGATCGCGCTTCTTTGGCACCTGCTGTGATGCGTGCGCAGCGGACCAAAAACCGGCGACTGCATCGGCTGTCCGAGAGGCAACGGCGATGAATTTGGAAACCGTCACCGAGGTCATGCGGCCGGTCTCGGCCGACGAGATATCCGATTGGCACGAGGGGTACGCCTGGCTCGCGGGCGGGACCTGGCTGTTCTCGACGCCGCAGGTCGCGACCGATACCCTCATAGACCTTCAGTCTCTCAACTGGCCGTCGTTGCAGGCCACGAACGAGGGACTTGAGATCGCCGCGACATGCACCTTGGCGGAACTGGCTCACTTCGACGCGCCGGCGGCATGGACGACGGCGCCCCTGTTCAAGATGTGCTGCGACTCGCTGCTCGCCTCGTTCAAGGTCTGGAATGCAGCAACGGTAGGCGGCAACGTCTGCATGTCGCTGCCGGCCGGATCGATGATCTCGCTGACGGCGGCGCTCGAAGGGGTCTGCACGTTGTGGCCACGCAACGCGGCTCCGCGCCGCGCCTCCGTCGTCGACTTCGTCACCGGCAACCACACGAATATCCTGGAACCTGGCGAGCTGCTTCGCTCCATCCATATCCCGGCGAGGGCGCTCGCCAAGCGCTTCGCCTTCCGCCGCGCTTCGCTCACGCATTGGGGGCGCTCGGCCATCATCGTCATCGGCACGCAGAGCCGGAGCCGCGACGACCTCCTCCTTACCATCACCGCGGCGACAGCGCGCCCGTTCCAACTGCGCTTCGACCACATGCCCGATGCGCAGCTGCTGCGCGAGGTGATCTTCCTGTCCATCGCCGACGCCGATTACTTCGAGGACGTGCACGGTTCGGCGCTCTACAAGCGCCACCTCACCTACTACTTCGCGGAGCAGATCCGCGCCGAGCTCGCCGAAGGAGCGCCAACGTGACGTTCTCCATAAACGGCAGGAGCGTCGCGGCGGTGCCGGCTCCCGGTCAATGCCTGCGCACGTTCTTGCGCGAGCAGGGCTGCTTCGGCGTCAAGAAGGGCTGCGATGCCGGAGATTGCGGCGCTTGCACCGTCTGGCTCGACGGCGTGCCGGTCCATAGCTGCCTGACGCCGGCATTCCGCGCCGAGGGGCGGGCGATTACGACGATCGAGGGGCTCGAGCGCGACGGACGGCTGCATCCCATGCAGCAGGCATTCCTCGATGCGCAGGGATTTCAGTGCGGCTTCTGCACGGCCGGCATGATCATGACGACCGCCACGTTTGACGAAGCCGCGCGCCGCGACCTGCCACGCAGGCTCAAGGGGAACCTCTGCCGATGCACGGGCTACGGGAGCATCGCCGACGCCCTCGATGGCAAAGTAAACGTCGAAGCCGATGTCGCCGGCAACGCCTGCGGCGCGAGCCTCAGCAGCCCATTCGCGCATGACATCGTCACGGGGCAGGCCCGCTATACCCTCGACACGGCGCCGATGGAGCAGATGCTGCACCTGAAGGTGCTGCGCTCGCCGCATCCGCATGCGCGCATCAAGGCGATCAACAGCGAAAAGGCCGCTGCCGTGCCTGGCGTCGTCGCTGTCTACACATGGCGCGACGTACCGCGCCGGCTCTACAGCACGGCGACGCACGAAGACCATCTCGTCGATCCCGACGACACCTACATCCTCGACGATGTGGTCCGCTTTGTGGGCCAGCGGGTGGCGGCCGTCGTAGCGGAAACCGTCGGCGCGGCGGAGGAAGCTTGCCGCCTGCTCGAGGTCGAATACGAACTGCTGCCGGCGGTATTCGAGGCCGACGCAGCGATGAAGCCCGGCGCTCCCGTGCTGCACGAACGCAGCATCGCCTTTCACGACAACATCTACGTCGACATCCACGGCGAGCTCGGCAACGTCGCCGAGGGCTTCCGCGACGCCGACGTCATGTACGAGCAAACGTATTCGACGTCGCGAGTGCAGCACGTCCACCTTGAAACGCACGGCTGCCTCGCCTGGCGAGGCGACGACCGGCGCCTGCATGTCAGGACGAGCTCGCAGGCGCCGTTCATCACCAAGCAGAAGCTCTCCTACCTGTTCGGCATATTCGATCGCGACGTGCACGTGTTCACCGAGCGCATCGGCGGCGGCTTCGGCGGCAAGCAGGAGATGCTCTGCGAGGATCTGTGCGTCCTCGCCACGCTGCTGACCGGCCGGCCGGTGATGTGGGAATTCACCCGCGAGGAGCAGTTCATCGGCGCCACGACGCGCCATCCGATGAAAACCCGCGTCAAGCTCGGCGCAAAGCGGGACGGCACGCTGACCGCGATCCAGGTCAATGTCGTCTCCAACACCGGCGCCTACGGCGGCCACGGTGGCGAAACGCTTGCCGCCGCGCTCGGCAGTCCCATCGCCGCCTATCGCTGCGTCAACAAGAAGGCCGACGGCTATGCCGTCTACACCAACATGGTGCCGGCGGGTGGCTTCCGCGGCTACGGCGCGTCGCAGACAACCTTTGCCATCGAATGCGCTCTCGACGATCTGGCCAGGATGCTGGGGATCAGCCCGTTCGAGATCAGGCGCAAGAACAAGATCCACGCCACCGACCGGATCGAGTCGATCTGGAAAGAGCCGTCCGATGTCGTGATGGGCAGCTATGGGATCGATCAGTGCCTCGATCTCGTCGAGGCGGCGCTGGCGAGCGGGCGCGGCGATCCCATACCCGAAGGCGAGGACTGGCGCGAAGGCACCGGCGTGGCGCTGTCGATGCTCGAATCTGGCCCGCCCACGGAGCACCGTTCCGGCGCGGAAATGCGTCTCCTCGCCGATGGCACCTACCATCTCGCCGTGGGATCGACCGAGATGGGCAACGGCTCTACCACGTCGCATCGTCAGCTGGCGGCAGCTGTGCTTGGCACGCGAGCGGGCCGGATTGCCATCATCAACGGCAATACCGACCGCACGCCGTACGACACGGGCACGTTCGCCAGCACCGGCACGGTCGTTGCGGGGCAGGCGGTCGAGAAAACCGCGACGGCGCTGCGCGACGTCCTCATCGACTTCGCCAGCCGTGAGTTTCGCTGCGACCCCGCCGATTGCCGTTTGCAAGACGACACGATGCTTTGCGGCAACCGCACGATCTCGCTCGCCGAGCTTCACGCTGCCGGCGCGGCACAAGGCGACCGTTTCGAGGTGCGGCGCAAAGCCTACCTGTCGCCGCGGTCGGTTGGCTTCAACGTGCACGGCGCGCGCGTCGCCGTTCACCGCGTGACGGGCGAGATCAGGATATTGCAAAGCGTGCACGCCGCGGACATCGGGCGGCTGATCAACCCCATGCAATGCCGCGGTCAGATCGACGGCGCGATCGCCATGGGCATCGGCTGGGCGCTGACGGAAAAGATGGTCTACGACGCCAACGGTGCGATGGTGAATGCCGCGTTGCGCGACTATCGCATTCCGGCGTTCGCCGATATCCCGCGCAGCGAAATCTATTTCGCCGACACCCACGACAGCGTCGGACCGCTCGGGGCGAAGGCGCAGGGCGAATGCGCGATCAATGCGGTGGCGCCCGCCATCGCCAACGCGGTAACCGACGCGACGGGCGTCAGATTTGTAGACCTGCCGCTGACACCCGACCGCATCTTCGAGCGGCTCGGGTCCCGGCATGGACCGCCGCGCAAGGCATACAGATAGCGTCATCGACTTAGCAGTTCGCAAACCGGCGCCGCGTATTGATCGCCTAGGGATGCGCAGACCAATGGAGACGCAAGGTGCATCGACGGGCCGTTGCCGCTCTGCTTGCAGCCGTGCTCGCGGCCGGCACGCCGGCATTTTCCGAGCCCGAAGTCTCGATCATCCAGGCGAAGGATCACGCCGAGCTGAAAGAGAAGTGGTGCACGGCCGATCCGAACGTCGAGCATGTACTCGTGCTGCCGGCATCGCTGTTCGTCGATAGCGAGGAGCTGATCTGCGACGGCGCGCCGTACAAGTTGTACCGGATCATCGAGAACGACGATCCGGACGACTACGAGTACTTCCTCGATCCGCCCTTCGGCCACACGACGCGCCTCGGCTGCGATGGGAAGGCCGGACGCACCATGCAGACCGTGGCGTTGAACTGCCGTCCCTTGCAATAGATCGGGCATCTGGAGAGGCGACATGTCCGGATTCGATCCCGAACGGCGCGACGTCCTTAAACGAATAGCCCTCCTGGGTGTTGCCGGCCTTGTCCCCGCGTACCTGACCTCCGGTTCCGCACGCGCGGCCGGTCTCACGGCGGGCTTCGTCTATATCGGCCCGCGCCTGGATTGGGGCTGGAACCAGTCGCATGCGCTGGCGGCGGCGGAACTGCGTGGCGTTCCCAACGTCAGGACGATCGAGGCCGGCTATCTGCCCGAGACCACCGACTACGGCAGCGGCAAGGAGACACCCGAGACCAAGGCCTACACGGCGGCGATGGAGGGACTGATCGCCGATGGCGCCAGGCTGATCTTCTCGACGTCCTTCGACGACGATCCATTCCTCCTCGCGGTGGCGAAGAAGCATCCCGATGTCGTGTTCCGGCAGGCGTCGGCGATTGCCAACACCGCCAACCCGAGCAATGTCGGCAGCCAAAATGCGTTGATCAATCAGGGCCACTACGTGAACGGCGTAGCCGCCGGCCTTTGCACCAAGACAAACCAGCTCGGCTTCGTTGCCGGCAAGCCGTTCGGCCCCGTGCTTCTCAACTTGAACTCTTTCCTCTTGGGAAGCCGCCAGACCAACCCCCATGCCACCGTGCGCGTGTTCTTCACCGGCGACTGGGAGGACGACGCGCACGACGCCGCGGCGACGAACGCGCTGGTCGATGCGGGGTGCGACGTGATCGGTTGTCACCTCGACGACCCGAAGGTCGTGATCGAGACGGCGGAAGCCCGCGGCGTGAAGACCTGCGGCCACGCCTTCGACCAGGCCCCGCTCGCGCTGAAGGGCTACATCACCGGGGCCGACTACAACTGGACGGGAATGTTCGAGACCTTCGTCGAGACACTACAGCGCGGCGGCCAGCTGCCCAATTTTGTCACTGGCGGGTACGACAAGAGCTACGTCCGCTCGAGCCCGTTCGGCGCCGGAGCGACGCCCTCTGCGATCCAGGCCGCGACGACGGCCATGCAGGCAATGAAGAACAATGACACGCTCTTCGTCGGACCGATCTTGGACAACGCCGGCAAGCAGGTCGTGCCGGCCGGAACGAGCTACGGGCCCTACGCCGACGAACTGCAGAAGACCAGCTATCTGATCGACGGCGTCATCGGCGCGATCCCGTGAGCTGCGGTCCGGAATCTCGGCTAAATCGACGGCAGCACGCTCAATCTGCCCCGATCGCGCGATATGTTGCGTCGACGCCAACGAATTCTTAGCGGCTGCGGCGGCTAGCTCCGCCACATGGCGGATACGTCTCACATCGGACCCGCGCCGGGCGCAGATAGCCGTGCCCCACGGCGGCGGGCGCGACGCAGACGCAGCGGCGCGGGGTTGTCGCGCCGGACCACCCGCATCCTCGTCGGCATCGCTCTGGCCTGCATCGGCTTCGCGGCCATCGCCGCCTGGCAACGGCTGACCGAACCCGCCGGCGAAACCCGCAGTGGCCCCGTGGCCCTGTGCACCGGATACGAAGACCGCACCTGCTTGATCGACGGCGATACGGGTCGCGACAACGGCCGCAAGTGGCGTCTCATCGCCATCGATACGCCGGAGCTGTCGGAGCCCGCCTGCGAGAACGAGCGACGCGTGGGAATTGCCGCGCGCAACCGGCTGCGGGCGTTGCTCGCCGAAGGCTATCGGCTGCGCCCAAGCGGGCGCAGCGACCCGCACGGGCGCATCCTGGTCGATATCGACCTGCCCGACGGACGCGACGTCAGCCGCATCCTGCTCGACGAGGGCCTTGCCCAGAAATGGCCCAACCGCGGAAACATCTGGTGCGACCGGTATACGCAGGTGCCGGCCCGCAAACGCGGCTGACACGAAGGGGCCTGCGTCGGCCGGAACCCCTTGATTATTGTCCGTGATTGTGGGAGTGCAGGGGCTGCCCTCGGGGGCGGGGACCGGCGCAAGTCGCTGGCCCGGCCGAAAGCTTTCTGCTAAGAGGCGCATCGCCTTACAGGCTAGTCTATTCCGCGGTAGCTCAGTGGTAGAGCGTCCGACTGTTAATCGGATGGTCGTAGGTTCGAATCCTACCCGCGGAGCCAAGTTTTTGGCCTCCTTTCCCACTCCCCAAACCGAAGCAGAGCTGGCGGATCGGCCGGTTGTTGCTCGCGCGCTAGGCGCCTAGAAGCTCTGCGCCTGCCTGTTGCAGCCAGCGACGGATTCGCGCCGCTCGGCGAGTTTGTCCTGCTAAATGCGCTCGGGCGGGCCTACCTTGCCGCACAAGAGCTGCCGCGACGCCATGCTGGGGGATCAACCTATGCCTTTGAAAGTGCGCGCCTCATTGGCGAACCTCGGGTTAGTCGTGGCGCTCGCCGGTTTCCTGTTTCCCGCTTCGATTGCCCAGGCGCAGCGCGCCCCGCGCGGACCGGCAGCCCCTACTGTCACCCTCACCGACGTCAAGGTCGAGCGGATGAACGAGCGCGTCGCCGCCGTCGGCTCGGCCCGTGCCCGCCAGCAGGTGACGCTCACCACGCGCGTGGCCGGCGTCATTTCCGAGGTGCTGTTCCAAGGTGGCCAGCTCGTCGACGCCAACCAGCCGCTGGTCAAGCTCAACGCCGAGCCCGAGAAGATCGCCGTCGAGACAGCCGAGGCGCAGCGCGCCCAGGCGGCCGACACGGTGGAGCGCTACAAGCTGCTCAATGAAGGCACTATCGCGCGGGTAACCGTCGCCCAGGCGGACACGGCGCTGAAAGTTGCCGACGCAGCGCTGCGCCGCGCCCGTGACGACCTCGACCGCATGACCATCAAGGCGCCCTTCAAGGGCATGATGGGACTGTCGAGCCTGCAAGCTGGCGACTACCTCGCGGTCGGCAACCCCATCGCCACCATCGACGATCGCTCCACCCTATTGATCGAATTCACGGTGCCCGAGGCGACTGCCTCGTCAATGAAGATCGGGATGCCAGTGCGCGCCAGCCTCGTCACCCGCTCCGGCGAGATCTACGAGGGCAAGATCCAGGCAGTCGGCACGCGCATCGATCCCGTCACCCGCACGCTGATGGTGCGCGCCGAGATTCCCAATCCGGATCTGAAGCTCATTCCCGGCTCCACCTTCTCCATCTCGGTGCAGCTGCAGGGCGACGATCGCCCGGTCGTGCCGGCATTGGCGATCCAATGGGACCGCCAGGGCGCCTTCGTATGGCGGGTGACCGATAAGAACGCCGTGGAGCGCGTCAACGTCGCGATCCTGGCGCGTGACGCCGATCGCGTGCACGTCGATGCCGACCTCAAGGCCGGCGACAAAGTCGTGTTCGAAGGCGGCAGCGTGCTGCGAAACGGACAGACCGTTCAGCCGCAAGGCTCGTGAGCGGCGCCTGATGTCGACCTCGGTTTCCAGCCAAAGCAACAAACGGGATTAGAACGATGGCCGCCGCTCACCCGGGAAGCCCCCAACGCAGCGCAGACGACGGCGGCTGGATCGGCATTTTCGTCCGCCGGCCGATCCTGGCGCTCGTTCTCAACCTGCTCATCATCATCGCCGGCATCGCCGCCTATCAGGGCATCGAGGTTCGCGAGCTCCCCGACGTCGACCGTCCCGTGGTGACGGTGCGCGCCACTTATGCCGGCGCCACGCCGGAAAGCATCGACTCGCAGATCACCGCCGTTCTCGAAAGTGCCGTGTCGCGCGTTCAGGGCGTCACCAGCATTTCATCGAACTCATCCTACGGCTCGGCACGCATCTCGATCGAGTTCTCGAGTAACACCAATCTCGATACCGCGGCGATGGACGTGCGCGATGCTGTCGCCGGCGTCGTCAATCAGCTCCCCAAGGACATGGAGGACGAGCCGCGCGTCGTCAAAGCCGACGCCGACGCCACGCCTATCATGCAGATGTCGGTCTCGGCCGCGAAGCTTTCCGAGGGCGAGTTGACCGACCTCGTCAACAACGTCATCGAGGACAAGCTGGCGGCGGTGGAAGGCGTTGCCGCGGCGAACTCCTACGGCCTGCGCGCCAAGACCATCGAGGTGCGCGTCAACCAGACGGCGCTCGCTTCGCGCGGCATCAGCCTCGCCGAGCTCATCGCGGCCATCGGCAAAGCCTCGGTGACCGCGCCGTCCGGCGCCTTGGAAAACGCGACGCAGCAGCTGCTTGTCCGCGCCGAGGCGCCCGTCGCGACGCCGGAGGACGTCGCCAACCTGGAGATCACCCCGCAGACGAAGGTGAAGGACATCGCCTATGTCCGCTGGGGCTTCCAGGAAGCCACGGCGATGACGCGCCTCGACGGCAAGACGGCCATCGGCATCGACATCATTCGCCAGGCGCAGGCAAATACAATCGATATCTCAGAGGGTGTGCATCAGGCGGTCGACGAGCTGCGCAAGACGCTGCCCGCGGGCGTCGACATCTCGATCACCCGCGACGACGCGGTGTTCATTCGCGAGTCCGTGCGCGAGGTCATCATCAGCCTCGTCCTCGCCAACGTCATCGTCATTCTCATTATTCTGGCGTTCCTTCGCTCGTTCCGCGCCACGCTTGCACCGGCGATCTCCATTCCCGTATCGCTGATCGGCACGCTGGCGGCGATCTGGGCGGTCGGCTTCTCGATCAACGTCATTACGCTGCTGGCGCTCGTGGTCGCCACCGGCCTCGTCGTCGACGACGCGATCGTCGTCGTCGAGAACATCGCCCGGCATCGCGTGATGGGCGCCGGTCCGCGCGCCGCCGCGGTGCTGGGCACGAAGGAGATCGTCTTCGCCGTGCTCGCCACCACAGCGACCCTGGCGGCGGTCTTCATACCCGTATCTTTCATGCCCGGCCTGGTGGGCAGCCTGTTCTCGGAGTTCGGCTTCGTGCTGGCCTTCTCGGTGAGCATTTCAGCCGCCGTTGCCCTCACGGTTTGCCCGATGCTCGCGTCCAAGTTCGGCACCGGCGAGGAAGGCCACGACGACAAGGGCATCGTCGGACGAATCGGCAAGGGTCTGTCCAATCTCTACATGTGGATCGTCGAGATCTGCATCCGCCTGCGCTGGATCGTCGTCCTTGGATGCCTGGCGATCGGCGTCGTGGGGTTCGGGGCGTTCAAGCTCCTGAAGCAGGAGATCACTCCCGCGGAAGACCGCGGCGTCATCCAAGTCCGCCTCACTGCCCAACAGGGCGTCAACCTCGAATACATGTCGAAGCTGACCCAGCGCGTTGAAGAGGTCGTGGCGCCGTACAAGCAATCGGGTGAGGTGACGAGCGTCCTAAGCTCGATCGGCAACGGCGGCGCCAACCGCGCCATGGTGATCGTCTCGCTCGCCGATTGGCATCATCGTGAGCGCAGCCAGCAGCAGATCCAGGCCGAGCTGCAGAAGAAGCTCGACAAGATCGCGGGTGTGCAGGTCTCGCTGGTGGGCGCCAACAGCCTCGGCATTCGCGGCGGCGGCCAGGGCCTGCGCTTCGCCATCGTCGGACCGAACTACGAGCGGCTGTCGGCGACCGCCTTGAAGATGGTCAACAAGCTGCAGGAGCTGCCCAATTTCCGCAGCGTGCGAACGGACTATGACACGACCCAGCCGCAGCTTTCGGTGCGCATCAACCGCGAGGCGGCAACCAAGCTCGGCGTACCGATAGAGACGATCACCAGCCTCATCAACGCGATGATCGACTATCAGAAGGCGGCCGACCTTTTCATCGACGACGACATCGTCGAGATCCAGGTCATGTCCGGCGGCCGCCCGATCAACGATCCCTCCGACTTGCAGAACCTGTTCGTGAAAACGGCCGACGGCAGCTTCATCACGCTGTCGTCGCTGGTGACGATCAAGGAGGTCGCCATCGCGCCGACGCTGGGACGCGAGGACCGCCAGCGCGCCGTCGGCATCACCGCCAACCTGAACGACGGCGTGGTGCTGGGCGACGCAGTCGGGGCAATGCGGGGCGTAGCCGCGACGACGCTCGACCCCGACATGTCGATCACGCTGCTCGGCGAAGCGAGGACGCTGGCCGAGACGACGCAAAACACGACCTTCGTGTTCGGCATCGCCCTGCTCGTGGTGTTCCTCGTGCTCGCCGCACAGTTCGAAAGCCTAACCAGCGCCCTCGTGATCATCTGCACGGTGCCATTCGGCCTCGCTTGCGCCGCCTTCGCCATCCTGCTGTCGGGTGGAACACTCAACGTCTACAGCCAGATCGGGCTCGTGCTGCTCGTCGGCGTCATGGCCAAGAACGGCATCCTCATCGTCGAGTTCGCCAATATCCGGCGCGACGAGGGTGCCAGCGTCGACGATGCCATCCGCGAGGCCTGCCGCACGCGTCTGCGCCCCGTCATGATGACGATGGCCGCCGCGGTTCTCGGTGCCGTGCCGCTGATCTTCGCCAGCGGCGCCGGCGCCGAGGCGCGCTTGGCTCTCGGTTGGATCATCGTTGGCGGTCTTGGCCTCGCAACGCTCTTCACGTTGTTCCTGACGCCGGTGATGTATCGGATCCTGGCGCCGCTTTCGAAACCGCGCGCCGCCGAGACGCAGCGGCTAATCGACGAGCTCAACGCTGCTCAGTCACGGTAAAGCGGTCGCGCAACCATGCCGGTGCCCCGGCTAAATATGGAAGGACGCCCCGGCGACCTCCAGCTCAGGGCGCCAGGGTCACGGCGGGAGCAGGCTCGCTCGGATCGCGATCCATCTCCGCAACCTGATCGACGGCACCATCCCGGCCATAGATGTCGGGGCGGAACTCGACGTCTCCGTCGCGCTCGGCCCAGGCGGTGATGTAGACGAAGTAGACAGGGACCGGCCGCGTAAGGGTGACGTCGACCGCCTGACCGGCCTCGACGATCTGCTGTGCCCGCCCGGGCTCTCCCCAACCCTGCTCGTAGTGGGCGAGCCAGTCGACCAGATTGAATACGCCTTCGACGCGCACGCAGCCGGCGCTGAAGGCGCGCGAGCGCTGCGCGAACAACGGCTTCATCGGCGTGTCGTGCATGTAGACGGTATGCTCGTTGGGCATGTCGATGCGCACGAGCCCGAGCGCGTTCTGCGGCCCGGGATCCTGGCGGAACTTGAGCTTCTGCGCCTCGGGTGCGGTCCAGTTGACCGTCTGCGGGTCGATCTCCTTGACGCCCGCGGCGTCGAGGACACGGATCTTCTCGTTCTGCAGGTAGTCGGGCTCCTTCAGGAGCCGCGGGATCAGGTCGAGATGGGCGACGCTGTCGGGGACGCGCCAATAGGGAAAGAAGTTTAGGGCGCGGATCGTCGCCTTCACCGACGGCGACTGCCGCTCCGTGCGCCCGACGATGACGCGGTGGCGCTGCTGCACTTCGTATTTCTGAACGGCTTCGAGCTGGAACGCCGGGACATTGACGAGCACGTAGCGCTCCTCAACCGGGTTCGCCATCAGCTCGCGGATGCGGCCGAGGTTCATGCGCAGTTGCGCAATCCGCTGGTCGACCGACATGTTGAGGGCCGGATAAGTCGAGCGCTCGACGCGCCCGGTGGGGCGCAAGCCGTTGCGGCGCTGATAGCGCTTCACGGCGTCGGTGAGCTCGCCGTCGAATGTGTATGAGTTGTAGCCGTCGTTGCGCGTGCGCATATCGCCGCTCATCTGCAGGCGGCGGCGCAGCAGCGGCACGCGGTCGTCATCCTCGCCTTCGCGCATCATCCGGCCGGGAGGCACGACCGGCCAGCCGCCGCTGTCGGCGATCTGCTGATACTTGGCGATAGCGGCGTCGATGGCCGCGATCATCTCGTCGGAACGCATCGGCATGGCGTCGGGACGCAAGTCGTCGAGCGGCTCTGCCTGGCGGGCGGCGCGCTCGCGATCCCCGTCCTCCGACCGGCGCCCCGTATAGTCGGGCGTCCCCGAGCCCGTGATGCTCTCCCACCAATTCGCTTGCGCCGCTTGCGCCTGGGCGGGGTTGCCGAGCAGCGACAGCGCCGCGACGGCCATTGCCAGAGCCGCCGGACGGCCGGAACTCGTGATCAATCCCGCAATCAACGAAGCGAAGGGCCGCGCAGCCGCGCGAAATGCCAGCATGAAACCGTCCCGATTGCCCCAAGTGCCGCAAATGACGGGCCTGGCTAGGAATCCACCCTTCGGACCCAGCGCCCAGCCGCCCCAATAGCCGCCAGGATATGGCCAAACGAAGACGATTGGATGCTGTTAAATTGTCCCGCGGCGTGGCGTACCTGCCGGGCCGCGAACTGGGCAATCGGAATCATCCTTGCAAGACGCTCAGCGCGCCGAAAAGTGATCCCATCCCGTCTTGGTGAATTGCATGGGCGCTCCCGCCGCGCCGATCGCGGCGATGCCAGCGGCAGAAGTGTCGATGGCCCCAATGCACGTGACCCGTGTGTGCGCCTGCTCGGCCCGTTGCTCGAACTGGGCCGCGTTTGCAGGCGGCACACATGCCAATATCTCGTAGTCTTCGCCGCCGCTCATCAACCGCTCCAGCCAATTGTCGCTCGCGGCAACAACGGACTTTGCTGGGCCGGAGAGTGGCACCTGCGCCGCCTCGAGACGCCCGCCGACCTCCGAGGCGCGGCATAGGCGGGCAAAGTCCTTCATCAGCCCGTCCGATACGTCCATGGCTGCTGACGCGTACGCCAGCAGGGCGGGAGCGAGGGCAACGGGCGGATGCGGCCGGGAGAACTTCGCCTCGAGGAACCGGCAGGCTGCGTCGTCCAGGTTCCAGAAAGCGCGCAGCTGCGGGTCCTGGCGGAGTGCCAAGCCCAGCGTTGCATCGCCGATCGTGCCGCTGACGTAGACGAGATCGTCCGGCCGCGCCGTCGCGCGCTGCACCATGCGCCCCTTAGGCACGCTGCCGAACGCGGTGATCGACACCGATAGCGGACCAGGCGTGCGATCCGTATCCCCGCCGGCAAGCGGGCACCCAAAGGCGCTCTGCGCGGCAGCTAGCCCAGTCGTGAAATTGGCCAGCCAGATGCGGTCCAGCCGCGGCAACGCGATGCTCATGACGTAGGCGAGCGGTGTGGCGCCTTTGGCGACGAGGTCAGACACGTTGACCGCCAAGGCCTTCCAACCGACGTCGGCTGCATCGGCCGTAGGCAAAAAGTGCACGCCTTCGATAAGCGCATCCGTCGTGACGACGAGCTCGTGGCCGGGAGGAGGCTCGATCGTGGCGCAGTCGTCCTTGAGGCCGTAAGCACCCGCGAAACCGGCCGCCAGCGGCGCCCAGTACTCGGCTATCAGCGCCTCTTCGTCGGTCGCCTCATTTGGTGCGCGTGGCATCGCGATCGAACTCGGCGGCGCGCAACTGACGCGCCAGATTGTCGAGCACGCCGTTCACCACCTTTGGCTCGTCCTCGGAAAAGAACGAGTGCGCGACATTGATATATTCGTTGATGACGACGCGGCTCGGAACGTCGCGCCGCTCCATCAGCTCGAACACACCGGCGCGCAAGATGGCGCGGACGATGGCGTCGATGCGCACCAGCCGCCAGCCTTCGGCAAGCTGCTGGTCGACCAGCGGGTCGATGTCACGCTGGCGGCGCACGACGCCGCGCAGAAGCTCGGCGAAAAAGGCAGCGTCGGCGCCCGCGGCCGCCTCGTCGCCCGGCGCGCGCGGGAACCTCAGCCGCACGAACTCGTCGACGACGTCGTTGAGATCGGTTCCGGCGAGATCCATCTGATAGAGGCCCTGCACGGTCGCGACGCGCGCCGCCGTGCGCGGCTGCAGCGCAATCTTGCCTGGAATGGGCGTGGCTTTGCTCGTCGTCGTCATGCGCTTTGTCCCTCGAACACGCGCTGCAGCTCGACCAGCCGCAAACAAGCCCGCGCCGCATCTCCGCCCTTGCCGTTGATGCCGCCCTTCGCGCGCGCCAGCGCCTGCGCCTCGGTATCCACCGTCAGAATGCCGTTGCCGACCGGAATCGCATGCTTGATGGCAACCTCCATCAGCCAGTGGTTGGCGTTGTTGCAGACGATATCGTAGTGCGAAGTCTCGCCGCGAATGACGCAGCCGAGCACTATTGCGCCGTCGAACTTGCCGTTCTCCGCGCGGCGCGGAATGAGACCCGATGCGGCAGCTTGCGCCAGAACCTGCGGTATTTCGAGCGCTCCGGGGACCGTGATGCGCTCATAGGCGACGCTCTGCGCATCAAGGGCAGCAACAGCTCCACTGATCAGCTCATCGGAAATGTGGTCGTAGAAGCGTCCTTCGATGATGAGCACCCGCGACCGCAACTCAGCCCTTGGGGGCCGGCCAATGCTGCGCGCTGGAGGATCAGTTTTGACGACCATGCTCATTCGATCCCGCGAGTGCCGACAATGCGCAATCCGAAGCCTTCCAAACCGACATACACGTGCGCTGGCGAATTGGTCAGTAGCACCATGTCGCGCACGCCCAGTTCCCTGAGTATCTGCGAGCCCACGCCGATCTCCACCTGCCGGCGCTCGCGCGAGCCCTCGGCGGGCTTCTTGGGCTGCGCCCGCGAAGCGATCCACTCGGATACCGACTTCGGCCGCAAATCGCGGATCAGGACCACGACCCCGCGGCCTTCCTTCTCGATCATACGCAGAGAATTCGCGATCTGCGTGCCCTCGCCCGCATCGCCGACGCCAATGACATCGCCGAGCAGGCTCACCGCATGCACGCGCACCAGCACGGGCCCCGGCTCGGAAAGGTCGCCCTTGACCAGTGCCAGGTGTTCGCCCGGCTCGACGGTGGGTTCGTAGACGTGCAAGTCGAACTGGCCGGCGGCGGTGCCAATGCGAGTCTTGGCCACCGCGCGAACGAGATGCTCATTCTGCAGCCGATATGCGATGAGCTCTTCGATCGCACCGATCTTCAGTCCATGCCGCTGCGCGAACGCGACGAGGTCCGGCAGGCGCGCCATCGTGCCGTCGTCGTTCATGATCTCGCAGATCACAGCTGCCGGATAGAGCCCGGCGAGACGGGCCAGATCGACGGAGGCCTCCGTGTGGCCCGCACGGATCAGAGCGCCGCCCTCGCGCGCGACGAGCGGAAATATGTGCCCCGGCGAGACGATGTCGGCGGCACCCTTCGTGGCGTCGATCGCCGTGGCGATGGTGCGCGCCCGATCGGCGGCCGAGATGCCGGTCGAGATGCCCTCGCGCGCCTCGATCGACTGAGTGAAAGCCGTGCGGTTGCGCGAGCGGTTGCGCCCGACCATCGCCTCGAGCTCGAGCTCCTCGGCGCGCGCGCCGGTGAGCGTGAGGCAAATGAGGCCGCGGCCGTAGCGGGCCATGAAGTTCACCGCATCCGGCGTCGCCATCTGCGCGGGGATCACGAGGTCGCCCTCGTTCTCGCGCTCTTCGGCGTCGACGAGCACGACCATGCGGCCATTGCGCATGTCCTCGAGGATCTCAGGGATCGAGGACAGGCAGCCGCGGCCTTCCGAGATGGCGTGTTTGCCAACGTCGTGCGTCACGGTCTGAACTCCAGGAGCCGCGCGATGTAGCGCGCGAAGAGGTCAACTTCGAGGTTGACCGATTGCCCGGGGGTTTTCGCCCCCCAGGTCGTCACCGTCAAGGTATGCGGGATCACGTTCACGCCAAAGCGGTTGTCGCTCACCTCGTTCACCGTGAGTGAGACACCGTCGAGCGCCACGGAGCCCTTGGGCGCAATATAGGGCGCCAGGTGCTCGGGGACCTCGAAGGAGAAGCGGCGGCTTTCGCCGTCGGCGGCGACATCGACGATACGGGCGAGCCCATCGATGTGCCCCGTCACCAGGTGCCCGCCCAGCTCCTGCCCGAGGCGCAGCGATCGCTCCAGGTTCACTTTGCGGCCCGGCTGCCAGCCGCCGAGCGTCGTCTTGCCGCGCGTTTCGTTCGAAACGTCGACCGTGAAGAGGCTGCCCCGACCATCGGTGCGCAGTGACGTCATCGTCAGGCAGCAGCCGTCGCACGACATCGAGCCGCCGACTTCCATCTCCGTCGCCGGATAGCGCGTACGGATGGTGAAGCGACCCTTGTCTGCCGCCGTGACCTCGCCGAGGTCTGAGACGATGCCGGTGAACATGGCCAGGCTTCCTCGCTGCCTTCAACTCGCTTCGGTTTGGCCGCGGCGGATGCCGCGGTGCCAGTGCCGGCGCATGACCAGCATATCGTCGCTGCCGATGGTTCGCCGATCGTAAAGATCGAAGCCTTCGGTCGAGATGTATCGGCCGGCCGCCTTCAGTGTCGCGGCGGGCGACAGCTCGGCGGCTTCGTCTCCGCGCGCATGGAACAACGCCACCTCGTCGACCAGGTTGGCGCGCGCGAAGGCCTGCCAGGTCGCCGGGCCGCCTTCGACGAGCAGCCGGGTGATCCCGCGGGCGACGAGCGCCTCCATCGCCGCCGGCAGCCACAGCTCGCCGCCGACCAGCGGCGCGGTGATCACCTGCGCGCCGATGGCCGCAAGCTTCGCCGGGTCGGCGCCCTCGGGGCACACGACCCACAGCGGATATTGTCCGGCCGATTTGGCCAGCCGCGAATTCTCCAAGCCCGACAGGTCGCGGGCCAGCACGATCCGTATGGGCGAGCGCGCCTCGAGGCCGGGCAGGCGACAGGTCAGCAGCGGGTCGTCGTCGATCACGGTGCGCCGGCCGACCAGTATAGCATCGGCGCGGGCGCGCAGGAGGTGCCCCAAGGCGCGCGCCGCGGGGCTCGTGACCCACACGGGGCGGCCCAGCGCGCCGCGCGGCACCCCTCCTGAGGCGTCGAGCGCCAGCTTGGCGGTGACCAGCGGCCGGCGCTCGGTGACCCGCAGGATGTGCCCGGCAGTCAGCCAGTGCGCCGCCTCGATCATCAGGCCGCGCTCGACCGCGACGCCCGATTGCCGCAAGCGGCCGAGACCACGGCCGGCGACGCGCGGATCGGGATCCTCGATGGCACACACGACCCGCGCCAGGCCGGCTTCGAGGATGGCGTCGGCGCACGGCGCCGTCACGCCGTGGTGCGAGCAGGGCTCGAGCGTCACGTACATGGTGGCACCGCGCGCCCGCACACCGGCGCGGACAATGGCCTCGGTCTCGGCGTGCGGGCGCCCACCCGGCGCCGTCCAGCCGCGAGCGATCACCTCGCCGGTGCGCTCATCGGCGATCACCGCGCCGACCGATGGATTGGGTGCGGTGCGGCCGAGACCCCGCGCCGCAACCGCGAGCGCTATCTGCATCATGTGGGCATCGAAGGCGGCGCGCGGCGTGGAGGCCATCGCTAGTGTTTCTTGAGCGGCGCCGTCTCCACAACGGAGCCCTCGAAACCAATATGCGGCGCATCGTTCGCAGGCTCGGCGGCAATCTCGCCCAGCACCTCATGGAAGTCGGCCGCCTCGCGGAAATCGCGGTAGACGGAGGCGAAGCGCACGTAGGCGACGGGGTCGAGGCCGCGCAGCGCCTCCATCACGAGACCGCCGATGGTCGACGAGGCGACCTCGCTCTCGCCGGCGCTTTCGAGCTGTCGCACCAGACCCGAGACCATGCGCTCGACCCGCTCATCCTCGATGGGGCGCTTACGCAGGGCGATCTGCACCGAGCGCACGAGCTTGTCGCGATCGAAGGGAACCTTGCGCCCCGAGCGCTTGACGACCAGCAGCTCGCGCAGCTGCACCCGCTCGAAGGTCGTGAAGCGACCGCCGCAATCGGGACAGATCCGCCGACGCCGGATGGCGGCGTTCTCCTCGGTGGGGCGGCTATCCTTCACTTGCGTGTTTTCGCCGGCGCAATACGGGCAGCGCATCGGTGCCTCCTGTGCCCGCAGACTCGTGCACTGGCCGCGGTCGACGATTATTAGCGGTTCGTGGACACCGGAAGCAACGAGGCGCGCCCAGGATATCCCAAGCGCGCCTCTAGTGTGATGATCGAGATGTCCGCTATATCGCGCTCGGCCGGGTGGTGAAGCGGACCTCTCGATCTGAATCACACTAGATTGATCAAGTTGGCTAGTGTCCTTCAGATCGCGAAATTCGTTCCAACCTCGCAGCACACTGAGACGAATTTCGCGATCAGGACACTAGCGTTGTACGTAACTGAGGATCAGGAGTAGATCGGAAAACGCTTGCAGAGGTCGATGGCCTGCGCCTTGACCTTCTCTTCCACGGCCCCGTTGCCCTCGACGCCGTTCTTGGCGAGACCGTCCAGCACCTCGGCGATCAAGCGGCCGATCTCTTGGAACTCGGCGACGCCGAAACCGCGCGTCGTGCCGGCCGGAGCGCCGAGACGCACGCCTGACGTGACCATCGGCTTCTCGGGATCGAACGGCACGCCGTTCTTGTTGCAGGTGATGTGGGCGCGCTCCATCGCCTTCTCGGAGATGTTGCCGGTGAGCTTCTTCGGCCGCAGGTCGAGAAGGATGAGGTGCGTGTCGGTGCCGCCGGAGACCAGCGCGAAACCGGAGTTCACCAGCACCTCGCCCATCGCCTTGGCGTTCTCGATGACATTCTTCGCGTAGATCTTGAAGTCCGGGCGCAGCGCCTCACCGAAAGCCACGGCCTTGGCGGCGATGACGTGCATCAGCGGGCCGCCCTGGATGCCGGGGAAGATCGCCGAGTTGATCTTCTTGGCGATGTCCTCGTCGTTGGTGAGGATCATGCCGCCGCGCGGACCACGCAGGGTCTTGTGCGTCGTCGTGGTGACGACGTGTGCATGCGGGAACGGGCTCGGATGCTGGCCGCCGGCGACGAGGCCGGCAAAGTGCGCCATGTCGACCATCAGGATGGCGCCGACCTCGTTGGCGATGGCGCGGAAGTCCGCGAACTCGAACTGGCGCGGATAGGCCGAGCCGCCGGCGATGATGATGCGCGGGCGATGCTCGAGGGCGAGCTTATAGACCTCGTCCATGTCGACGCGGTGCGTATCGGGACGCACCATGTACGACACCGGCTTGAACCACTTGCCCGACTGGTTGACGGGCGAGCCGTGCGTGAGATGGCCGCCGGCGGCGAGGCTGAGGCCGAGGATGGTGTCGCCCGGCTGCGCCAGCGCGTTGAACACGCCTTGGTTGGCCTGCGAGCCCGAGTTCGGCTGCACGTTGGCAAAGCCGCAGCCGAAGAGCTTCTTGGCGCGGTCGATCGCGAGCTGCTCGACGATGTCGACGTACTGGCAGCCGCCGTAGTAGCGGCGGCCCGGATAGCCTTCCGCGTACTTGTTGGTCAGCACGCTGCCGGCAGCCTCGAGCACGGCCTTGGAGACGATGTTCTCCGAAGCGATCAGCTCGATCTCGTGCTGCTGGCGGCCGAGCTCCTTACCGATGGCGTCCGCGATCTCCGGATCGCTCTCGGCCAGGCGGGTGTTGAAAAAGCCGCTCGTCGAGCTGGGCTCGGCCTTCGCATTCAACATCGGTTTTTGTCCTTGGTTCTCAGGCAGGTGAATGAGGTTGTATGACCAGCGCGGGTCGGGCGGCAAGCCTGCCGCCATAGTATGATCCCGCTGCTTCGGGCTCAACCCGTACAGCTTATTGGGGTTTCCAACTAGCGATTTTTGCGGGGTGCGCCGAAGCGCAGCGGGCAGCTATTCCGCCGCCAGCCGCACGTACTGTCCATGAGCCAGCGGGCAGGCCTCCCAAAGCTCGCTCATCGCCGCAATGAGGGCGTCGACCTGCGCCGGTGTGTGCACGGGCGAAGGCGTCAGCCGGAGCCGCTCGGTCCCGCGCGGAACCGTCGGATAATTGATGGGCTGCGCGTAGATCGCATAGTGCTCGAGCAAGGCATCCGTCACCGCCTTGCAGTGGACGGGATCGCCGATGCTCACCGGCACGATGTGGCTCGGCGACATGACGACCGGCATGCCGGCGGCGATCAGGCGCTCTTTCACTTCCGTAGCCCGCTCCTGCAGCTGGGCGCGCTCCACGCCGCTCGCCTTCAGATGGCGAATGCTGGCCAGGGCGCCGGCGGCCAGTGCGGGCGCCAGCGAGGTGGTGAAGATGAAGCCCGCCGCATACGAGCGGATGGCGTCGCAGCAGTCGCGCGAGGCGGCGATGTAGCCGCCCATCACGCCGAAGCCCTTGGCGAGCGTACCGTTGATGATGTCGATCCGGTGCATGACGCCGTCGCGCTCGGCGATACCGCCGCCGCGCGGGCCGTAGAGGCCGACGGCGTGGACCTCGTCGAGATAGGTCAGCGCGCCGTACTTCTCAGCCAGGTCGCAGATCGCGGCGATGGGGGCGATGTGGCCATCCATCGAGTAGACGCTCTCGAAGGCGATAATCTTCGGCGTCGCGCGGTCGTAGGACTTGAGGAGCTGCTCGAGGTGCTCGATGTCGTTGTGGCGCCAGATGTGCTTCGGTCCGCCTCCGTGGCGGATGCCGGCGATCATCGAGGCATGGTTCTTCTCGTCGGAGAAGATGACGGCGCCCGGAAGTAGATGGACCAAGGTCGAGAGCGTCGAGTCGTTGGCGACATAGGCCGAGGTGAAGAGCAGCGCGGCTTCCTTGCCGTGCAGGTCGGCCAGCTCGTGCTCGAGCTCGACGTGATAGTGCGTGGTGCCGGAGATGTTGCGGGTGCCGCCCGAGCCGGCGCCGACGGAATCGATCGCCTCGTGCATGGCGCCGAGAACGGCCGGGTGCTGTCCCATGCCGAGGTAGTCGTTCGAGCACCAGACGGTGATGGGGCGGGCAGCTTCGGATTTGTTGAAGTGGTCGGCCGAGGGGTACGCCCCGCGCCGACGCTTGACGTCGGCGAACACGCGATACCGTCCTTCACGATGGACAGTGTCCAGCGCATCCCGGAACTTCTTAGCGTAGTCCATCAGCCCGCTTTCACTCCCCTAGGCCCTTATCGCTTTTTTCTTATCATCGCCCGCCATGATAACGCGAGCAACGTGTCTATTGTCGCGCCGGCCATCAAGGCCGAAGCAAAGAATTTTGCCGATGCGGGTGGTTGCGACCTTGATGCGGGTCAACGGTGCAGCGCGACAATTTAGTACGCCGCGGCGACCTCTCCGACCCCATCCTTTAGGTAAATGTCAGGTCGGAATTGGATGACGCCGTCGGGGGTCGCCCACGCAGTTACATAAGCAAAATAGAGCGGTACGGGCTTTTTCAGGCGCACGGTTTTTGTCTGGCCGCTTTCCTTGATGTGCTCGACCTGGTCGGCGGTGCCCTGCCCGGTCAGCAGCCAGGCGGCGAGCTGCTCGATGTTTTGCACGCGCACACATCCCGAGCTGGCAGCTCGGAAATTGCGCCCGAAGAGCGACTCCTTCGGACTGTCGTGCATGTAGACCGAGCTCGAATTGGCGAAATTGATTTTCAAGAATCCGAGCGGGTTTTCCTTACCCGGCGCCTGCCGATACGAGAGCCGCGTCGGTTGCGCACCCGACCAATCGATCGATTGAGGATCCAGCTTCTTGCCGCCCTCGTAGGCGTCGATGCCGAACTTCACCAGCACGCTCTCGCCCTTCTGCTGCATGTCGCGGCCCTTGGGGATCAGGTCCTCCTTGATCACCGTCGGCGGCAGCGTCCACATCGGATTGAAGGCGAGGTCGGTGATGGTGGAACGTAAGAGCGGCGTCGGACGATCGGGCTTGCCGACGACGCCGGAGTGACGCGTGACGACGGCGTTGTTCTCGATGGTCTCCACCTGCGCGGCCGGAATGTTCACCAGCACGTAGCGCTTGGCGACGATCTTGGTGAGATCGGTCAGCCGCTCGAAGTTGGTCTTGAGCTGCGCGAGGCGCACCTCGGATGGCACGTTGAGTGCGGCGACGGTCCGCTTGTCGACCATGCCGGTCGGGGCCAACCCGTTGGAGGCTTGGAAGCGCTTCACCGCCGCGTCGAGGTCGGAGCCGAAGTGGTCCGGATAGCCCGACTCCTCGGTGAGGTCGCCGGATCGCATCAAACGAAGGCGGAGCACGCCGACCGCCGGGTCCGAAGCTCCTGGCTCGAGTTCGACGTCGGGCACCAGAGGGAAGCCCCCCTTGGCGACGATCTCCTCATAGCGCGCGATCGCCGCCTTGGTCGGCGCCAAGTTCGCCTTCGACAGCGTCGGATATCCCTTGGGTGGGTTCGCCTGCCATTCGCGGATGAAGCTGCGGTCATAGCCGCTGGTGTAGGTAGATGGCCCCTCACCGACCGGCCCAAAGCTGATCTGAGCGGTCGATGGCGACAGCGCACCACCGAGCAAGAGCACCACGCCGGCCAGCGGCACGGCAGTCCGATCACCCCAAGAGCTCACGCAGCCCTCCCGTCCATATGTAAACGGCGTTGAATGCCCGCACGTGCCCACCCCCGGAAAGTACGTCGCCGGTTATGGTCAAGGCAAGCATTCCCAGTGGGTTGGCTGGGGGTGGTAAACGACAAAGGGACCGCGGATCGAACCGCGGCCCCTTAGGCGACCAGTGCGTGGGTGGTAATTGCGGCTTAGAGCCGGTAGCGGATCTGGTCCGACCAGAAGCGCTCGAGACGGACGAGCGCCTTGTTGAGACCACGGAAATCTTCCTCCGAAACCTCACCCACCGTCTCGACCGAGCCGAGCTGGCGCTGGTAGAGCTTCTGCACTACCTCGCAAGCTTCCTTGCCCTTGTCGGTCAGGCTGACGCGCACGCTACGACGGTCGGTCTCCGACCGCTTGTAGTGCAGGTAGCCCATGTCGACGAGCTTCTTGAGATTGTAGGAGACGTTCGAGCCGAGATAGTAACCGCGAGTCTTGAGCTCGCCGGCGGTCAGCTCGCTGTCACCGATATTGTAGAGCAGCAGCGCTTGCACGCTGTTGAGGTCGGCACCGCCGAGGCGGTCGAACTCGTCCTTGATCACGTCGAGCAGCAGACGATGCAGCCGTTCGACAAGGCGCAACGCTTGCAGGTACTCGGAACGGAAACTGTCGGATTGCCCTGGCGCACGATGGCGCGCTACGTCGAGCGCAACACTCATAACTGCCTCACACTGTTTGACGCCGGTCCCGGGTTTTTTGTTTTGTCCGGGTTAGCCCAAGAGGTAAGGCATAAAACTAAAAGTCACCTAAATACCCATAGTAAATGAATAGTATCGGGGTGTCGGCGAAACGCTTCATTCACGCTGCTGCATGCACGGAGCGAGCATAACTAGACGCGCGCCGCCTGCATTTCCTGGCGCGTCAAGAGCGTCAACTCCTCTGCACCCATCGGCGCAAAATAGTCTTCGACTATCGCAGGGGTGACGTCTTCGAGTGCTGCGGGGCGCCACTTCGGGCTGCCATCCTTGTCGACCAGAGCGGCGCGCACACCTTCATAGAAGTCGCTCCCGTCGAGGAAGCGGCAGGCGAGGCGGTAGTCGACGATCAGCGTCTGCCGCAGGTCGAGCGCCCGCGCATCGCGAATGTGCCGATGCGTGACTTTGAGCGAAAGCGGCGCACGCTTCTCCAGATCGGCGACCACGCCCTGCGCCCAGTCGCCGTGAATCCCCCCCACCGCTCGTAGACGCGCGATGATCTCCTCGACGGTCGGCGCTGAAAAGCAGCGGGAGATGATCGGCACCGTGAACGGAAGCTCGCCGGGGCCAGGATCGACGTGGCGCTCATCGAGGATCGTATCGACGGGCCACGTGTCGGCAAACGCCGTTTTGATCTCCTCGTAGCGCGCGGCCGGAATGCAATGTGTCAGTAGACCCAGCGCGTAGGCATCCGCCGCGCCAATCGAACGTCCCGTGAGCCCGAGGTACATGCCGACGTTGCCGGGCAGGCGCGACAGCGTCCAGGCGGTGCCGACGTCCGGGAACAATCCGATGGCGGTCTCCGGCATTGCAAAGCGGTACCGCTCGCCGGCGACCCGATGGGTGCCGAACAGGGTGATGCCCACGCCCGAGCCCATGACCGGCCCGTCGATCAGGGAAATGGTCGGCTTGGAGAAGCACTCGTGCAGCCAGTTGAGGGCGTACTCGTCGGCGAACGCGCGGCGGGCCCGCTTGCGGTCCTCGCGCCCCCAGGTGGTCATCTCGCGCACGTCCCCGCCGACAGAGAAAGCCTTCTCGGACGATGACTGGATGACGACGCAATAGGTCTGCGCTTCGCGAGCAAAGCGAGGGTACGCCTCGGAGAGCTGCGCCCGCATAGCCGTCGTCAGGGCATTGAGCGCCCGAGGCCGGTTGAGCGTGATCACCGGACACGAGCCTCGCACCTCGATCACGACCTCGTCGGCGGGCTGTTCGCTGGAACCGTCGGCCGTCATCCACGCTCCTGTTGCATTGCCTTGCACAGCTTTGTGCCCCCAGGCCCGCACCATGACGCACCGCATCATCAATCGGGCCGATTTGGACCTATACACTGCGGCCGATTGCGACGAAACTTGCGGGGCTGATTCGCCCAAGATCCCGGCCGATAAGGCCCCATTCCCCCGCACTTTCCCGAAGGTGGAGATGTGACGATGCTGCGATTCGGACTTGGCTTGGCGGTTGCGCTCGGCGCGCTCGCGGCTTGCGCGCCAGCCCAGTCGGCCGAAACGGCCGTCCCCTCCGATTCAAAGATGGAAAAGGCGCGCCACGCACTCGGCAAGGATCGCGCCGTGATCACCGCACAACCGCTGATGGTGCCGCCACTGCCGGAACGCAAGACGGCCGCCGCCTCGCCCGTCCCGCCTGTGCCGGAGACCTGGACGCAGGCCGAGGTCGATATCGCCAAGGCCGCATGCGCCGCAGCGGTCAAAGGCCTCAACGTGCAGCTGGCTTACGAGCCCCCCATCAAAGAGGGATTGTGCGGCACCCCTGCTCCCATTCGCGTCTCCCGTCTTGGCAACGTCACGTTCAAGCCCGCCGCGCTGATCAACTGCGGGATGCTCCAGCCGCTTAACACCTGGATCAGCAAGGACCTTCAGCGGGCCGCTCAGCGCCAGTTCGGCGCCAAGATCACCGAGATCGAAGTGATGAGCGACTATTCGTGCCGCACGGCGTTCGGGCGGGTCGGCCGCAAGCTCAGCCAGCATGCCTACGTCGATGCTCTCGACATACGCGGCTTCGTCACTGCCAGGGGCGAGCAGGTGGCCGTGCTCAACGGCTGGGGCGCCACCAAGCGGGACATCATTGCGGCTGCCGAGGCCGCCAGGATCAAGCAGGAGGCATTGGCGGCGGCGCAGGCCGAGGCCGGCAACGCCGAGCGCGCCAACTTGAAAGATGCAAAGTCCGAGACCGGCGCCGGTCGGGCTCCCACCACAGCGACGAGCGCGCTCGGCACGCCGGCGGCCGGCGCTGTCAAAGCGACGCGGTCCCGCGGCGTCGACATGGTCACCGTCATCCTCCCGGGAGGGAGCAAGAAGCAGCAGGTTGCAGCCCGGCTTGGCGGCCCCGCCGACAACGGCCTGCCCGCGAAGCCGCGGTCGGTTGGCGAGCAACCCGGCGCCAAGGCTCCGCTCAGCACTGATGCATTAGCAACGCCGCCGGACGGACCGCGCGCCCGTTTCCTGCGCGAGGCCCACGCGGCCGCCTGCCGCATCTTCGGCACCACCCTCGGGCCGGAGGCGAACGAAGCGCACCGCAATCACTTCCACGTCGACATGGCCGAGCGGAAGATTAAGAAAATCTGCGACTAACGCCGCGCGGTGCCGCGCACTTGGTCCTCTTGCAATACCCGGTGGTTACGGTGAGTGTGGAGCACGCTCAGCCGGACGCCCAAGATGAAGTCTCGCCAACCTGTCACCCCTTTGCAGCCCGCCGCCCGCGGTGAAGCGCCCGAGCGCGCCGCCCCGACCGCTGCGGGCTCGTACCCGAGCGTGCGCCTGCGTCGCGTTCGCTCGACGCGCTGGTCGCGCCGCCTCGTCGCCGAGCATCGGCTCACCGTCGACGACCTGATCTGGCCAATGTTCGTCATCGAGGGCAGCAACAAGCGCGTCCCTATCGCCTCTATGCCGGGCGTCGAGCGACTGTCGGTCGACAACATCGTTGCCAGCGCCGAGCAGGCCGTGCAGCTTGGCATCCCCGCCATCGCGCTCTTTCCCTACACCGAGCCGAAGCTGCGTAGCGACGATGCGCGCGAGGCGTTCAATCCGGAGAACCTGGTCTGCCGTGCCGCGCGCGCCATCAAGGCGGCCGGTATCGAGATCGGCATTGTCCTGGATGTGGCACTCGATCCCTACACCAGCCACGGCCATGACGGCCTGATGCGCGGGACGGAAATCGCCAACGACGAGACGATCGAAGCGCTGGTGCGCCAATCTCTGGTGCAGGCCGAAGCGGGTGCCGACATTCTCGCGCCGTCCGACATGATGGACGGCCGCGTCGGCGCCATCCGCACGGCGCTCGAGACCAACGGCTACGTCAACACGCTCATTATGGCTTATGCCGCGAAGTACGCCTCGGCGTTCTACGGGCCATTCCGCGATGCCGTCGGCTCATCGATGACACTCGCCTCCTCGCCGGAAAAGCGCGACAAGCGCTCCTATCAGATGGACCCGGCGAACTCGGACGAGGCACTGCGCGAGGTGGCGATGGATCTCGCCGAGGGCGCCGACCTCATCATGGTCAAGCCCGGCATGGCCTATCTCGATATCGTGCGCCGCGTCTCCGAGACGTTCCGCGTGCCGACCTTCGCGTATCAAGTCTCGGGCGAGTACGCGATGCTGCAAGCTGCGGCCAATGCCGGCTGGCTCGACGGCGACGCGGTGATGATGGAAAGCCTGCTGGCCTTCAAGCGGGCCGGCGCCGCCGGCATCCTCACCTATTTCGCGCCGCGCGCCGCGGCCGTGCTCAACGAGATACGCGCGTAGTCCGGCCACGTGCAGTCAGGCGAACGGGCGCCGAGCATTCTGCTCGACACCCGCTCCACCAACCCTCATCTAATACTTCTTGGGGGCCGGCTGATCAGACTTCATTTCGGTACCCCCCTCACCGGTGCCGGCGCCCGACGAAGCGCCGCTTTTCACGAGGCCGTTGTTGCAGGCCTTGGTGAACTCGGCTTTCTCAATCGTGGTATCGCCGTCGGGATTGGCGGCCTTGAAGTCGGTCACGTAGGCCGAGGCCTGCTGTTTGGTGATGGGTCCGCCGTCGGGGCTCGCCTGATTCCACAGCGACGCACATTCAGCGGCCGACAATTTCATCGTGCCCTGATCGGCAGCCTGCGCATAAGCACCGAAAGCCGCAGCGCTGGACAGCAATCCAGCGAGCAAAATGCGTTTCATTGGACGTTCTCCTTATCATTGGCCGGCAAGCGTTTGCCGGTGTGCGCAGTTGAACGTCCACGCCGACGGTGGTGTTCCTTTGCCGCTGTCGTGTCCTTAGTCCGCTGTCGAGCCGAACGAACACCTGCGGCGGGCCGCGCCGTCGGCGTTCAACCGACCGCGCAGGCTCGCCGCGTGCATTTCAGCGTGTGACAGCTACGTTACTGGATGAGCAGTAGAAGCGACTGCCCGGCCGGCGACTTCAATTCCGCTTCGTCGAGCGTGCCGTCGTTGTCCGGATTGGCAGCGTTGAAGCGCTTCTCGATCAGCGCATTGTATTCGTTGAGATCGAGCGTGCCGTCGTTGTCGGGATCGGCCGCCTTGAGCTCGTCCGCTGTGACGCGACCCGCGAGTTCCTTGGCGTCGAGCGTGCCGTCGTTGTCGGGGTCGAGCTTTTTGAATGTTGCGGCGCCGGCTGCCTTGGCTTCCGCCAGATCAACGGTGCCGTCGGCATCTGGATCGAGCACCTTCATCAACGCCGCGTCGACTTTGGTCTCGGCCCATGTTGGCTGAGTGGCCATCGCACCTGCCGCAAGCGCCATGCTGAGAGCAAGGAGAAGTCTGGGATACATTGGCAGCCTCCAATACCGTTTTTTCTGGTTATCACGGTTCTGGAATAGCCACGCGTGGGCATTCGTTCCATCTTGCGAAGGTGGCTCAGTGAGCGCGGCGTGAGGCGCGACGCGAATATGTGCTGAAAACTTGAGAGAAAAAGCGCCCGAGCAAGCGCGACGAGCGCTGTGGATTATTTAGCGACGCACGCGGCGGCGCTGCGCGAAGGGGTCTTCTTCGGGCGCCGGTGCCGGCGCGTCGCTCGCAGCGGCAGCGGGGTCCTCGGCGCTATGTTGCGCAATGCTGCCCTTCGGCTTCTCGCAGTCGGTCAGCCAAACGTCGAAGACCGGATGCTCGACTGCGTTGAGGCCGGGGCTCTCAGCGAACATCCAGCCGGTGAAGATGCGCTTCTCCTGTCCGTCGAGCTGTATCTCGTCGACCTCGACGAAGGATGTCGTCTTCGGCTGCTCCTCGGGTGGCCGCGAATAGCAGACGCGCGGCGTCACCTTCAGCGCGCCGAACTGGACGGTGGAGTTGAGCGGCACCTCGAACTTCGACGTGCGGGCCGTAACCTTGTCGAGCGCGGAGAACACGGCGACGCCGTTGTCGATGCGATCGGCACGCGCACTGCTCGCCGCGAGCAAGCCGAGTGCCAAGATGGCGCCGACCGAGGCTGCCTGCGATTTGCGCCAACTCGTCCGCATCTTCGTCATTCGAACTGCAATGTCTCTGAACCTCTGCGCCGCGTGCCTCGTTGGGCCGCGAGTTGGGCCGAATTGGGGAGTGGCGGCCGACTAGGCGTCACACCTCTGGACGCCAGGGCTTGTAGTCGCCGGTCGCCTTGGACCGCACGCCCTGGCCGAGAATCGACCCCGGCGGCCGGTACGCGTCGGGCGTCCCCGTCTGATTCATCAGATGCGGCCGTTGCCAGGGCCGCGGCAGATAGTTCTGCTGCGAAGGCGGGGTGTCCGCCGTGTAGTGCAGCCAGCCGTGCCAGCCGGCCGGGACCTTCGAGGCGTCGGCGAAGTCAGTGTACGTCACCCAGCGGCGCGGCCTGCCGAGCGGCCCCACGCCCTTCTTCTGCTCGTAGTAGCGGTTGCCGAACTCGTCCTTCCCGACGAGGTGCCCCTGCCGCCAGATCGTAAGGCGGGTACCCCAGGTATTTCCGCCCCACCAGCAGAAGATCTCGCTGAAAAAGCCCATCATTCCCGCCCGCTGTTTCGCGCCCGCAGCATCGCCGATATCGCCGGGCACGGCAATCCGCTCACCTCGGCGCGGAAGCGCGGCAGATGCGCCACAGTCCGCTGCCACGGAATCGACATAGGCTGCTGTCGTCGGCCGTTGCGGCGAGATGCGTTTTCCCATCCCCGCAAGCCCTCGGAAATCCGGGCGCAAAGCGGGCACGACGCACAAAACTCCCCACATGAAATCCACGGCTTTTCCCGGGAGTTATTGGGGTGTCTATCTACATCTAGTATGGGTGCGACCCGCAACACACAAACTCTTTGGCGTCGGACGTCGAATCGGCCACTTTGAGTGAGCGCGGTCCACGTTGCCGCGAGTGTCCCGCAAGGGACATCGCTGTGGCTCTCAGGTTCGCGTTCAGTATCGGGTCCGTCGACCCAATCCAAACATCGCGTAGGTGGCAGGCGAAGGCGCTGGAAGGCGTTTCCGCCAACGGCGGAATTGTGCCCGTCGCCTAACGCAGCCGACAACAAACAGACGGCGTTTCCAGTCTCGCTTAGCGCCCCGCAATGCACATCGGGGGACTACTTCTATGAAGATCACGCGGCGCTTCACCACTGCCGGCACCTCGCCCTACGACCTCATCGAATTCCGCCGCGCGACCAGCGAAATCAAGAACCCCGACGGCTCGATCGTCTTCCGCCTCGAAGGCTTCATGGTGCCGGCGCAGTGGAGCCAGGTCGCCGCTGACATCCTGGCGCAGAAGTATTTCCGCAAGGCCGGCGTCGCCCGCCGCCTGAAAAAGGTCGAAGAGACCCAGATCCCCTCATGGGCATGGCGCTCGATCCCCGACGAGAAGGCGCTCGCCGAACTGCCGAAGGAAGACCGCTACGGCGGCGAGGCCGATGCCCGCCAGGTCTTCGACCGCCTCGCCGGCACCTGGACCTATTGGGGCATCAAGGGCGGCTACTTCTCGACCGAGGAGGACGCGCAGGCGTTCTTCGACGAGCACCGCTACATGCTGGCGATGCAGATGGCTGCCCCCAACAGCCCGCAGTGGTTCAACACCGGCCTGCATTGGGCGTATGGCATCGACGGTCCCGGCCAAGGCCATCTCTATGTCGACTTCGAGACCGGCAAGCTGACGGTCTCCGACAGCGCCTATGAGCACCCGCAGCCGCACGCCTGCTTCATCCAGTCCGTCGCCGACGATCTCGTCAACGAGAACGGCATCATGGACCTGTGGGTGCGCGAGGCGCGCCTCTTCAAATACGGCTCCGGCACCGGCTCCAACTTCTCCAGCCTGCGCGGCGCCAACGAGAAGCTGTCGGGCGGCGGCAAGTCGTCGGGCCTGATGAGCTTCCTGAAGATCGGCGATCGCGCGGCCGGCGCCATCAAGTCGGGCGGCACCACGCGGCGCGCCGCGAAGATGGTCGTCGTCGACGTCGACCATCCGGACATCGAGGAATACATCAACTGGAAGGTGAAGGAGGAGCAGAAGGTCGCTGCCCTCGTCACCGGCTCCAAGATTTGCCAGAAGCGCCTGGCCGCCGTGATGAAGGCGTGCGTCAACTGCGACGCCGATGTCCTGCCAGAGGCGGGCAAGAAAGACCTCCTGCCGGAGGCGGGCATGGAAGAGCGCTGCTTCGATCCGGCGAAGAACCCGGCACTCAAGCGCGCCATCAAGGAGGCGCGCCGCGACGAGGTGCCGAACAACTACATCCTGCGCGTCATCCAGTTCGCCAAGCAGGGCTACAAGGAGATCGAGTTCTCCACTTACGACACCGACTGGGACTCCGAGGCCTATCTCACCGTCTCGGGCCAGAACTCCAACAACTCGGTGCGCGTCACCGACGACTTCCTCAACAAGGTCGAGGAAGACGCCGACTGGGACCTGATGCGCCGCCTCAACGGCAAGCCGCACAAGACGCTCAAGGCCCGCGATCTGTGGGATCAGATCGGCCACGCCGCCTGGGCCTCGGCCGACCCGGGCATCCAGTTCCACACCACGATCAACGACTGGCACACGTGCCCGAAGTCGGGGCCGATCCGCGCCTCGAACCCGTGCTCGGAGTACATGTTCCTCGACGACACGGCGTGCAACCTGGCCTCGGTCAATCTGATGACCTTCCGCAGCCAGGAAACGGGCGCGTTCGACGTCGAGGGCTTCGAGCACGCCTGCCGGCTGTGGACGGTCGTGCTCGAGATCTCGGTGCTGATGGCGCAATTCCCGTCGCGCCAGATCGCCGAGCTCAGCTACCGCTACCGCACGCTGGGTCTGGGCTTCGCCAACATCGGCGGTCTGCTGATGGCGGGCGGCATTGGCTATGACTCGGCTCCCGGCCGCGCCATCTGCGGCGCCCTCTCGGCGGTGATGACCGGCGTCGCGTATGCGACCTCGGCTGAAATGGCGCGGGAGCTGGGACCCTTCCCCGGCTACCACAACAATGCCGCCGACATGCTGCGCGTGATCCGCAATCACCGCCGCGCCGCGTACGGCCAGAAGGACGGTTACGAGAAGCTCGCAACGCTCCCCGTGCCGCTCGACCATGCCTCGTGCCCTGACGCGTCGCTCATCGAGGCCGCCAAGCGCGCGTGGGATCAAGCCATCGCGCTCGGCCAGAACCACGGCTACCGCAACGCCCAGGCAACGGTTATCGCGCCCACCGGCACGATCGGCCTCGTCATGGACTGCGACACGACCGGCATCGAGCCCGACTTCGCGCTGGTGAAGTTCAAGAAGCTCGCCGGCGGCGGCTACTTCAAGATCATCAACCGCGCCGTGCCGGAGGCGCTGCGCACTCTGGGATACCGTCCGAGCGAGATCGCCGAGATCGAGGCCTACGCCGTCGGTCACGGCTCGCTGGCTCAAGCCCCTGCGGTCAACAACGCCAGCCTCAAGGCCAAGGGCTTCGACGCCGAAGGCCTGGCCAAGATCCACGCCGGCTTGGAAAGCGCCTTCGACATCAAGTTCGTCTTCAACAAGTGGGTGCTCGGCGAGAGCTACATCGTCGACAAGCTGAAGGTGTCGGCCGACAAGATCAAGGATCCTGCCTTCGACCTTCTGACCGCGCTCGGCTTCACCAAGAAGGATATCGAGGCGGCCAACGAGCACGTGTGCGGAGCCATGACGCTGGAGGGCGCGCCGCACCTCAAGGCCGAGCACATCTCCATCTTCGACTGCGCCAATCCGTGCGGCCGCAAGGGCAAGCGCTACCTCTCGGTCGACAGCCACATCTACATGATGGCCGCCTCGCAGCCCTTCATCTCGGGCGCCATCTCCAAGACCATTAACATGCCGAACGAGGCGACTGTCGAGGACTGCAAGGCGAGCTACATGCTCTCCTGGAAGCTGGCGCTGAAGGCCAACGCGCTCTACCGCGACGGCTCGAAGCTCTCCCAGCCGCTCAACTCGCAGGTGCTCGGCGACGACGCGGACGAGCAGGAGGAGGTTGCCGAGCAGCTCACCGCGGACAAGCCGCAGATCGAGCGGGCGCTGGCTGCCGCCGAGAAGCTCGCCAGGCGCGTCATCGAGCTGGAGCGCAATCTGAAGCATGCCGAGCAGCAGGCAAATGCGCGCGAGCGCGAGAAGCTCCCCAACCGCCGCAAGAGCTACACGCAGAAGGCCACCGTCGGCGGCCACAAGGTGTACCTCCACACCGGCGAGTACGAGAACGGGCGTCTCGGCGAGATCTTCATCGACATGCACAAGGAAGGCGCCGCCTTCCGCTCGTTGATGAACAACTTCGCCATCGCCATCTCGCTCGGCCTGCAGTACGGCGTGCCGCTGGAAGAGTACGTGGAGGCCTTCACCTTCACGCGCTTCGAGCCGGCCGGCCTCGTCACCGGCAACGAGACGATCAAGAACGCCACCTCGGTGCTCGACTACATCTTCCGCGAGCTCGCCGTGTCCTACCTCGGCCGCCACGACCTGGCGCACGTCGACCCGCGCGAGATCGTCGGCGAGACGGGCCTCGGCTCATCCGATGAGGCGACCGACGAGACGCTCGACCTCGAGCTTCCCGACAGCGTCAGCAAGGTTGTGTCCAAGGGCTTCATGCGCGGTAACAAGCTGCGCCTCGCCACCTCCGGCGGTCGCGGACCGATGGAGACGGCGGTCGCCGCCCTCGAAGATCTCACCGGCGCTTATCCGGCGGTCGAAGGCGACACCGCCGTCTATCCGATGACCGACGGCGCCACGGCGCTGAAGGCCGAAACGGTGATGTACGCGCGGCGCACGGTGACCCGCTCCGACGTCTCGGTGAAGGCGCGCGAATCCGATTTGAGGGCTGAGGCGCGTGTCCGCGGCTACGAGGGCGAGCACTGCCGCGAGTGCGGAAACTTCACGCTCGTGCGCAACGGCACCTGCCTCAAGTGCGACACGTGCGGCGGCACCAGCGGCTGTAGTTGAGAGCCCGCGGCTGTAGTGGAGAGAACCACAATGGACGATCGTGAGGACAGACTTGGGCGTCCGATCCCAGCTCGTCATCTGGAGGAATTAGCGGCCTCGCTCCGTGCTCGGGCTGGCGTCTCAGATGACGACCCTGACTTCGATGTCATCCGCGCTTTGTGGCGCTTGGCGAAACTTCCAGGCCCACTTCATGGGCTGCGGATTACGCCACGTAGTGACGATCACATGGACAACAAGGAAGCTTGGGCAACGACTTCACCTCCTGAAATCACGATTAGAGAATCACGGCTTAACCAGCCGGACGATCCAGAGACTCGCTTCATCCTGTCGCACGAACTATTTCACGTCGTACTTCATCCCGAAGTGCGAAGCTTTCTCGTTGTCGACGGGAACGCGAAGCTTGATTTCCGCTGCAAAGACGACTTGCTAGCAATTTACCACAATGACGACTCGCACGAGCTCCAGGCCACGGTTGGCGCGCGTGCTTTCCTAATGCCGGAAAAGCTCGTACGCGGCAGTCTCACGGCGTCGGCGCTGGCTAAGTGTTGTCGCGTCCCACAACGTGAGGCAGCACTGCGCTTTGCACAGTTCCCAACCGCGAAGAAATGCCCCGGCGAAGTAACTGCTTTCCTTGCGGCGGGGCGCGCGGCAGAGAAGCTGAGGCTTTGGAAAAATCTGGCGGCCGTCCGCGGAGAACCTCCCGAACAAGTACGTTTGGCGGGTCTATTTCGAATCGACTGGAATGAATTTCATATGATGACCCAATGCGGGTGGACCGTAGAGAACGGGAAGATCGTTCCATATTTAGAAATGTGCGCCGCTCGCTTCGGCAGGTAGTTGGCCCGCAACACTTCGAAGATCGCTCGGGCTGCAGCTAAGGCATCGACAATGACTGACGACGCGATGATGAAACGCCTCGATGCGCCGGCCAGCGTCTACCTGCTGGCCGAGCATCTGGATGCCGCGCTCGCCGCCGGCGAGGACCTGACCAGCGTGCTGTTCATCTGGCCGGGCGCGCCGCCGCGCGACCCCGAGCGGATCGCCGATCTGCGCGCCGGCCAGCGCGCCGCGATCGAGCGCATCCGCACCTTCGAGTTGGCGCTGATCGCACGCATCCTGAAGGGTCGCGAGTGGGCCGTGGAGGTCGGGCTCAACGAGGATCGCTTCGCCATGATGGCGCGGCTGTACCTGGCCGGCACGCTGATCCTGCTCGATGCCGTGGAGGAATGCGCCGACGTCAGCGCCGCCGACTTCGACGCCGGAAACGGGTTAGTCGGCTATGTGAGAAGCCGCGGGATGATCGCCGCGGACGCGCCGGGAATCGTCGACACGGCGCCGCTGGTAGCTGGCGAAAACTTCCTGGTCGCCCGGCGCCTCCCGCTCGGCGCCCTGCTCGACCTCGTCGCGCAATTCCTCGACACCCTCGAGGCGGAATACGACCTGTTCTTCGCATACAAAGACGGCGGGTCGGCCTTCAGCCTTCCCGCCGCTCTGTTGCGTTGAACGTCTAGCCGCGCGTTACAGCGGTCGGAGGTTGTCCGACATCGTCTGGCCGGCGCTGCGGCTGCCGCCCTCGCTGTAACCGTTACCGCCACCGTAGCTACGCTCCGAGTAGGCGACGCGCGGGTTCTCCTCGCGGTAGCTGCGGCTGCCACGCTCTTCGTAGCTCGCCACGTCGCGACGCGAGCGGCGGCGCTCGGACTTGTTCGCCGTCTTGGTCGACTTCTTCGACTTGGCCGACTTCTCGGACTTATCGTCCTCGTCGTCGCTCCGCGCCGTCTTCTTCTTGCGCGGCTTGGCATCGTCGTAAGCGGCGGCGGCAAGCTTCGCCTTCGCGCCCTTCTCGGCTTCCGGTGCCTTTCTCGGCTCCGGCGCATTTCGGGGCTCAGGTGCCGCCTTAGCGGTGGAGTCAGGAGCCGCCTGCGTAATGGAGGATGTCTCCGTCACGGAGGACGTCTCGGTAACGGCCGACAGTCTCACCGGGCCATCGGTGACGCGATCCTCGCCCCACTTCGACTGCGTGCCCGCGAGGCTGGCGTTCTCATCCGGATGGCTCTGCGTGCGGAACCCGCCGAACGCCAGCGAGGTGCTGGGCGGCGTGTAGGCAATGGTCATCGTGCGGCCCATCGACTGCGGTGCCTCGGCGACCAGCATATCGTTGGAGCCGATGCTCTGACCGGAGAAGGCGTTGGCCGTCGTAACCGGAGCGAACGGCGAACCGGTCGTTGCCTTGAAGGCGAGCACCACGGCCATGCCGCGCTGCGCCTCACCGAGGCTCGCGTACTGGCCGATGTCGCCAGGGACCGGATCATACTCGCGGTTCTTGACGTACTTCGTCTCGGCCACTTCCGGCGCCTTGATGACCTGCATCTTCAGCTTGGCGACCCCTTCGCCCTCGAAGCCAAGCTTCTCGGCGGCGGCGCGCGACAGGTCGAGCGTGCGATTGCCCCAGTAGGGTCCGGCGTTGTTTACGCGCACGACGAGCGCGCGCTTGTTGTCCGGATTCCAAACGAGGATCTGCGTACCGTCCGGAAAGACCGGGCTCGCAGTGTTGTCAGGACGATCCGGATGGAAACGCTCGCCCGATGAAGTGAGACCGCAGGGATTGAAGCGGTCCTTGCTGCAGTCGTCGTAATGCGAAGCGACAACGGCTTGCTCGACGCCAACCAGCGCCTGCGTCTCTTCAATGGTCTTAACTCGATGGCACTTGCCAACGAAACAATAGGTCTTACCCGGCGTCTTGGCCTCAACGGCTGTCGTAAGGGCTGCCGGAATGGCCACCGCGCCGATCGCCGACGCGATCGATGCGATGCACGCCAGGCGAACGCGCTTCGCCCAGGTGGATCGGTTACACGCCATTACAGAACTCCATGATTGTTTCTTTTAGCGACCGCGAGAACACCGGTGCAGAACGATCAGTTCCGCGCCGACGCCCCCCGGAGCGATCCGCATGAAACAGCAGGAAGAGGAGATAACGCGGCAAATCACTGCGTGATGCCGCCGCTGCGACGGATGGCCGCTAAATTCACAATAAACCGCGCGCGCGCAGCGCGTCGTTCAGTTGATCTTTCGCACGCGCGAGCAGCGCTGAATCTGTTGAACGCAGAACGAGTTGAGTAGAGACGCGACCTTCGGCGAACGTCGGATAGCTTCCCATTGCAACATCGGGAAACTTTTTTTGATGGGTGGCAAAAATATCGGCGACGTCTCCCTCGGGACGAAAAAGTTGGATCGTCGCGGTGAGCATTTTGGCGCCGGTGCGCAATTTCGCGGTCACGTCGTCGAGCATCACTTGCATGATATCGGGCACGCCGGCGAGCACGATGACGTTGCCGATCAGGAAGCCGGGCGCCACGGAAACCGTATTCGCAATGAGCTCGGCACCGCGCGGAATGCGCGCCATCCGCATGCGTGCGGGCGTCGCTTCAATACCGCGGCGCGCGAAGAAAGCGTGCAGCAGTTCGACGGCGCGTGGATCGTGATCGATCGGAACGCTCATCGCTTTGGCGATCGCATCAGCCGTGATGTCATCGTGCGTCGGCCCGATACCGCCGGTGGTGAAGAGATACGTGTAGCGCTCACGCAGTGCGTTGACCGCTTCGACGATCGCCGCTTCGGCATCGCCAACGACGCGCACCTCTTGCAGGCGGATGCCCACGCGCGTGCAATGCGCGGCGATATAGTTGACGTTCCGATCCGGTGTACGGCCGGAAAGGATCTCGTCGCCGATGACCAGCACCGCCGCCGTGACGATGTCGCCGCTCAACGTCTCTCTCCGTGTGTCCTAGCGAGTGCGCTTCTTAGCACCTAGTGTCCCGATCCCGAAGTTCGCCAGTGTTCGTGGCTAGAGCTGGAGCGAACTTCGGGATCATAAGGGACACTAGAATCGTACCCTTGCTAGTGTGATTCAGATCGAGAAATTCGCTCGGCACCTAGCCGCTCATGATTGCGAATTTCTCGATCATCACACTAGGCTCGCCGCATGCGATTCCCCTCCCCCCTCGTCCGCGGCCGCCTGGTCCAGCGCTACAAGCGCTTCCTCGCCGACGTGCGGCTGGACAGCGGCGAGACGATCACCGCCGCCTGCCCGAACACGGGCGCCATGCTCGGGCTGACGGCGCCCGGCGCAGTCGTGTGGCTGTCGCGCAGCGAGGCGGCCAACCGCAAATACCCGCATACCTGGGAGATGGTCGAGGCCGACCTCGGCAGCGGACCGACGCTCGTCGGCATCAACCCGCTACACCCCAACCGCCTCGTCGGCGAAACGATCACCGCGGGGGGCATCAAGAAGCTTGGCGGATACGAGTCGCTGCGGCGCGAGGTGAAGTACGGCGAGGCGAGTCGCATCGACCTTCTGCTTGAAGACCCGCGCAAGGGTCGCTGCTATGTCGAGGTCAAGAACGTCCACCTCATGCGCCGCGCCGGCCGCGCCGAGTTTCCCGATAGCGTGACGACGCGCGGTGCCAAGCACCTGCGCGAGCTCGCGGCAATGGTGGCGCAGGGTCATCGCGCCGTTATGGTTTATCTCATCCAGCGCGCCGACGCCGAGAGCTTTTCGATCTCGGGCGATCTCGATCCCGGCTATGCCGAGGCCTTCCGAGCGGCGCACGACGCCGGCGTCGAGGCCCTGGCCTACAGCTGCCGCATGAGCACCGAGGAGATCGCGGTCGACAAGTCCGTGCGTCTCGTTCGCTAGCGGCATTGGCGGATGAACTTTCCGTCATGTAACTAAAGGCGGCTTGCAACGTATCTCCGACCGAAGCCTTAGCGCTCTTTACGGTCCGCACCCCGGAGGTGCCATATGCTGACACGTCGGAACTTCGGTCTCGCCACCCTCGCCTTTGCCGCCACGACCGCCGGTTGGCGCGACCCGTCTGCGATCGCCAACGAGGAGACAATGACAACAACAACCACGGCCCCGTTCGAGATCACCAAAACGCCTGAGGAATGGCGCAAAATCCTGACCCCCGAGCAGTTCCAGGTGCTGCGCGAGCATGGCACCGAGCGCGCCGGGACGAGCCCGCTGGATAAGAACTACGCCGCCGGCAAGTACGATTGCGCCGGATGCGACCTGCCGCTGTTCTCTTCCGAGACGAAGTTCAACAGCGGTACCGGCTGGCCGAGCTTCTATAAACCGCTCGACAATGCCGTCGGGAATACCGTCGACAAGACCTACTTCATGACGCGCACGGAAGTGCACTGCCGCCGCTGCGGCGGCCACCTCGGCCACGTGTTCGAGGACGGCCCGCCGCCGACCGGTCTGCGCTACTGCATGAATGGCGTCTCCTTGAAGTTCGTACCCAAAGCGACCGGCTAAGCCGCAGCGGAGCGACCTACCATGACGGCCTCATCGAGCGATGCCTCCATGGTGGGACGCCTGCGTACCTGGGCACGCAGCATCAAGCGCGATGTGCACGCCCTCTATCTATCGGCGCGCGATCCACGCGTTCCCTGGTACGCCAAGGCCGTTGCGCTCTCCGTCGCCGCCTATGCGCTGTCGCCCATTGACCTGATCCCGGACTTCATTCCGGTGCTGGGCTACCTCGACGACCTGATCCTCGTTCCGCTCGGGATCATCGTCGCGGTGAAACTCATTCCGCCAGGCGTGCTGGCCGAACACCGCGCCACGGCACTGCAGGTTCCACTACAGGCGAGCCGCACCGCCGCCTTCGTCATCATCGCCGTCTGGATCGGCCTGGCGCTCGTCACGCTTGGTGCCGTCATCCGCTATTTTGCACCTACGGCCTAAAGGAGGCTTGCCATGCAACGTCTCGCCGTCGCTATCGCCACTGCGATCGTCGCCATCTCCGCCCTGGCGCTGACGCAGCCGCTCTACTCGGCCTCCCCGGCGGCGCCGGCACAGCAGTCTTCCGTTCCGCCCGGCATGGAGGTCGCAACGTTCGCCGGCGGCTGCTTCTGGTCCATGGAGTACGCCTTCGACAAGGCGCCCGGCGTTGTGCAGACCGTCTCCGGCTTCATGGGCGGGCGAACCCCCAACCCGACCTACGCGCAAGTCTCGCACGGAAACACCGGCCATGCCGAAAGCGTGCAGGTGACGTTCGATCCGAAGGTGATCAGCTATCCGCAGCTGGTCGACCACTACTGGCACAACGTCGATCTGCTCGACGCCGGCGGTCAGTTCTGCGATCGCGGCGAGGAATACCGTCCGGTGATTTTCGTGGGCACGCCGGAGCAGCGGCGCGCGGCGGAACAGAGCAAGGCGGTGCTCGACGCCAGCCATCGCTTCTCGACGCCCATCGCCGTGACGATCGCCGACGCCGGACCGTTCACTCCGGCGGAGGACTATCACCAGAACTTCCACAACACGAACACGGCGCACTACAAGCGCTACCGCGCCGGCTGCGGCCACGACCGCCGTCTCAAGGAGCTGTGGGGCTCACAAGCCGATGCGGCAGCGCACTAACTAAGCGCGCCGCCTGCTCGTCACTGCGTGCGCCGGCCGAAGGACACGGCATAGTCCTGCGAGCGCATCGGCAGGATCTTGTCGTTCGGCGACGGCTCGATGCCATCGGCGAGCTGGTTCGGATCGAAGATGCCGACGTCGCACGCTTCCGCATTCTCCAGGCCGGTGATGGAGATCGTTCCGACCTTCACCGACTTGCGGTCCGCCGGCCACTCGGAGGTCGGGTCATCGTCCTGGTCGCCCGGCTGCCCGAGCACCGCGAAGAGATTGTATTCGACCGGGCCCTTGGTGAACTGGTCGTTCAGCTCCTTGGCGTAGAAGTCGGCGCCCTTCGCCTCCGCGTCCTTGTCGCTGAGCCCCTTGAAGCCACCGACGGGCTCGGCCGTCCACTTGACGCCCTGCCGCTCACCCTTGGCGTTGGTCAGATAGAACGTATGCACCCCGAAGTAGTCGGCCGTGGCGTAGCTGGCCGGCGTCTCGCGGGCGGTGAGCCACGCCTTCTGCTTCGTCGAGTTCGGGTTGGCCTTGAAGAAGGCGTCGATTTTATCCTTGTCCTTCGTTGCTACGGTCCGCAGCAGCTCGAGAAACACCTCGGGCGTCTTGGCCACGAAGATGGGAGCGGAGATCAGCAAGAGGTCGCTGACGCTGCCGTCGGGCAACTGGAAGTGCATGGCGATGCCGCGCACGTTGTCCTTCTGGCTGTCGGACGCACTTGGATTGCCGCCGCCGAGTGAAAAGCGACCGACGAGGGGCACAGGCGCCGCGAACTGAGGCGCCTTGGTGAGTGCGGCAGCCTCGGGTGTCGGCGTGAAATTCCCTTTGACGCAAATACCCTTGGTATGGGCCGCCCGCATTTTTGCGTGCGCGCCAAACACGCCATTGAGTGCATCGACCAACTCTTCCGGCTGTGCTTCCTGCGCCGATGCCGGCAGCGCAAACAGCGCCGGCACCAGTGCCATGACGGCTAGCGCTCTTACCACTCCCATTCCCGTTCTCCCTCTGATGGCAACCTTCGGGATGCTATTCGCCGCCGCCGACACGTTCGTGTCAACGAGCGCCGCGCCGCGACGTCGCAGCCGCTAGGTGGCCGGGAAGTAGTTTCCGTGGAAGCTGAAGGGGATGTGATGCGGGCAGTCGGCACGGGCGATTTCGGCAAGCGTTGTTGCATCGAGGACTAGGAGGAAGGACGTGCCGCGGCGCGCGTCGAGCACCACGGACAGAAGAACGCCTTGCCCTTCCTGCTGGGCGCCCGGCGTGGCGACGAAAACCGGCTCGCCGGGGAAGCAGCCGTCGGCGGCCCAAGTCTGGGCCTTTCCGCTCCTCACATCGACGCGGACGATGCTATCGAGGAAGTCGGCACCGGTCTGGCGCCCGGTGCCCCAGACGTAGCTATAGGGCTTACCGGCGCAGCGGTCGTAGTCGATGCGCGGCAGCTCCAGCATCGCGGCGGAGAGCGTGGCGACACCAACCTCGGTCGCACCATCGATCGGCACGGTCAAGCGCGTCAAGCTGCCGGTAGCATCCACCGGCAAGCCCGCACGTAAGCGCGACAGGTACAGCTGATCGATGATGCCGGCATCGCCGTAGGTGGCGACGTCGATGACGATGTCTCCGCCGGCCTCGTATGCATTGATGTGATGGAAGGCGAAAAGCGCGCCGGATGTCCGCGAAGCCACAAGGGCGCCGCTGTCCTTGTCGAATACGTGGATGCGCAGGTCGCGTTCCGGCGTCCAGCGATAATTGAGAATGAACGGCGCCAATCCCAGCATCAACCGTAGCGGATCGACGACCAGAGGAAACTCGGTCAGCACCAGATAGCGCTCGGTCATCGCGAATGAGTGCATGTACGCCGGCTTGTCGACCAGCATCTCGGCGACGACGCGCTCCGGCGACCCATCGTCGGGGATCGCGAACAGCCGATAGTGCGAGCGACGGCCGAAATCAACGACATAGCTAAAACGGCAGGCGCGCCCCGCGTCATGGTGCGGATGGGCGATCGACACCATGCCGCCCACCTCGGCGCTCGCCGCGTAGTGCCCGAGCGTCGCAAGCGTCTCCGCGTCGAAGCGCACGGGCAGCGTCGTCTCGGTCAACGCGACGGTTTCGCCCCCGAACATGTCGACGTTGACGTTGCAGTTGTCGGTAAGGTGCGGCGAGAAAACCGCGGCGACGCGCTGGAACAGCGTCCGGCACGGATCGGTGGCGAACTCGCCGCGCGCCAATGAGCCCTTTGCCGCTGCCTCGCAGTAGCTGTCGCCCCGCAGGAAGCGATTGACGTACGTCACCGCGCCATCCGCGAATGCGAAGCGATGCAGCATCGCTTGGCCGTCGAACCAGTGATTGAGCTTGGTGCTGCCGGCTTCGAACTTGGCCGGCCCGGTGCGCAGCAGACTGCCCGTCAGCCACGCCGGGAACTCGCCTTGCAGCGGCAGGCGCGTCGGCTCGACCTCGCTATCGAGGTCAACAAAGCCTGCGGCGTAGGATACGCGGTCGGAGCCTGTCATGCGCCCTACCTTGCACGTTCAAATAAGAACGAAGCTTCAAGAACGTCGCTATATCGCGTTGAGTTGCGTCGCCAGCAGGTGGCCGAGCCACACGAAAACAAGACAGAGGACCACCGAGCCGAGAATATAGCCGCCGGCGTGCAGCCACTCGCCTTCCTGCATCAGCACCATCGTTTGCAAACTGAAGGCGGAGAACGTCGTGTAACCGCCGCACAGCCCGACGGTGACGAAGGCGCGGATGTTCGGATCGACGACGTAGCGGCCGTCGGGGGCGGTCAGCGCCACGAAGAGGCCGATAATGAACGAGCCCAAGATGTTGATCAGCAGCGTCCCCCACGGAAACGTCTCGCCGAACAGCCGCGTCGCGGCACCCGTGCACCAATATCGCGCCATGCCGCCGAGCGCGCTGCCGACGGCGATCCAAAGATAGGGCTGCACACGTCCTCCGCTGCCGCGATTCAATCGTCCGCGCCGACTTTAACACGCGAACGCCGGCGGCCTATACGACCGCCGGCGCGACACTCTCCCGGCAGAAGGCCTATTCGGCCGCCTGCCGATGCGCGGCGAGCACCTGGTCGGCGAGGCGCCCGGTGAGCTCCGCAAGATGATCGAAGCGCGCCGTGTAGGTACCGACACCCGACGTCGCCGACCGCAGATCGACGATCAGGCTCTCCATCTCGGACGCGGGCATCTGGGCCTGCACCACGTCCCAGCCGCCCCAGCCTTCGCGCGCGTCGAAGCCGAGGATTTGCCCACGCCGCTGCGCGATGATGCCGTTGATGCGCGCGGTTGCCTCGCTCGGCACGGCAATCTCGACCGCCATGACAGGCTCCAAGAGCACAGGCGAGCACTTCGGCAATCCATCCGTCATGCCGATGCGTGCGGCCTGACGGAATGCCATGTCCGACGAGTCCACCGTGTGATAGCTGCCGTCGAGCAAAGTCACTGCTACGTCAACCACCGGGAATCCGAGTGGTCCATGCTGCAAGTAGTCCTTAACGCCGATCTCCACCGACGGGATGAACTGCCGGGGGACGACGCCGCCGGTGATCTTCTCGTTGAACTCGAAGCCGGCGCCGCGTGCGCGCGGCTGGATCTCCAGCACGACGTCGCCGAACTGCCCGTGACCGCCCGACTGCTTCTTGTGCCTGCCGCGCACCTGCGTCGCGCCCTTGATAGTCTCCTTATAGGGCACGAGCCGCGGTTGCCGCTCGACCGCCACGCCGTACTTGCGCTGCAGGCGCTCCAGCGACACGCGCAAGTGCATCTCGCCCTGCCCCAGCAGCAGCATCTGGTGCGTGTCGCTGTTCATCTCGACGCGGAGCGATGGATCGTCCTCGAGTAGCTTGGCCAGCGCCGCGGAGAGCTTCACCTCATCCTTGCGGTCCTTCAACCCGAGGCCGATGCCAAATACCGGTGGCGCAGCCGGAGGTCCCTTCGCCTGTACCGCGCCGCCTTTCTCGGTGCTGATCGTATCGCCGGTCTTGATGCCTTCCAGGCGGCCCAGCGCGACCGTCTCACCAGCCTTCGCGGTGGGACGCTTCGTCGGCTCCTCGCCGCGCAGCGCGAACACTCCGGCAGCTCGCTCGTCGCGACCTGCTGGGCCGGTGACCACGGTGCCGTCGCCGAATTCGCCTGTCAGCACCCGGGCCAGAGAGAGCTTGCCGCCGTGCGCGGTGTGCAGCGTCTTCATGATGTAGGCGGCTGACTTGGTGTTCTCCAGCTTCAGCCGGCGAGCCGTCACATCGACGGTCGGGGCCTCGTGGCGCAATGCCTTCAGCAGCCGGAAGATGCCGTGGTTGTCGCGCGCCGAGCCGAGAAGTACCGGACAGATCAGTCCATCGCGGAACTCCTGCGTCAGGTCCTGATAGATCTTGTCGCGCGAGGTGGGAATGTCGGTGAGGAGTTGCTCCATTAGCTCGTCGTCATGATCGGCAAGCTGCTCGAGCATGTGGAAGCGGGCTTCCTTTTCACGCTCGGAAACCGACGCGGGCAGATCGACGATCTCGGACGGTTCATTCGCCCGGTAGACGAAGGCGCGCTCGGAGGCGAGGTCGACGAAACCGGTGGCGACGCCCTTCTCCCAAATCGGGATCTGGCGCAGCACCAGCGGACGCGCGCTGGCCGGCTGCAGCATCGGGATCAATTCGCGCAGGGAGAGGTTCGACTCGTCGATCTTGTTGAGGAAGAGGAAGTGCGGGATTCCGCGGTCCTCGAGCTGCTTCAGGATGATTTGCAGTGCTGGTACGCGGCGAACATCCGCCTCGCACACAACGACGGCGGCGTCGCAGGCAGTCAGGGCAAGGGCGCCCTCATACTGAAATTCGATCGAGCCTGGGCAGTCGATGAAGGTGAAGTGGTCGTCGAGAAAGGTGGCGTCGGCGACGTTGAGCGAGACGCTCATTCCGTGGTCGCGGGCCTCGGGGCTGGCGTCACCGACCGAACTCTTCTCGGGGACGCTGCCTGGCCGCAGAATGGCGCCAGTGCGCGCCAGTATGGCTTCGAGAAGGGTCGTCTTGCCGCTGAGATAGGGCCCGACGAGTGCGATGCAGCGGGAGCGGGCGCTCCCATTGGCTCCCGCTTTAGGAACTTCGGACTGGGCCATCTGTCTTCCTCCTCTGGTTGGAGGCGCACGCACCCGCGTCGGTCGCGCGCCTCGCGCCTCTAGGAGGAACGCGACTGCTCGATGTTCGCGCCGCAACGGAACGCGCGCAAGCCCTCTTCGCGAAAACTTGCGCGCTGCTTGACGAGAGTTGCTGATCTAAGTCGATTTCGAACGAATATTGCGTCGCACAACAGGAGACAAGAATTCGACTTTCCAATTCGCACCAGCACAATGGAAATTACTTGCTTTGGAACCTTTTTAACGCATGATGAATTCACCGGTTCGTCCAGCCTAGAAAGCGAGCCGGTAGGGTCGCTGAGGGCATTCCGACCCGGAGAAATGAGGCGTGCGATGAGTATGAATAGGCTGATTTCAGCGGCCCACGCTGCGGGCTATGCCATGGCCGCCGAGGACGTCGCGGATCCGCGCACGATCGTTGCACGCGTTCCGCAATCGACCGCGGTCGTCGTGCGCCCGGTGCATCGTGGCGTCGTCGCCAACGCACAGCGCGCGATGCGGCGCATGTGGTTGCAGTGGTTCGCGGACCATTGGGATCACCGCGCGGCCGCCTAAGCGGGTCGTTCGACGTCCGAATGGGCGCGCCTTGGCGCGCCCTTTTTATTTGCCCGCTACAGTCTCGGCACGACCCACACGGCGATCAGCACCAGCACGGCGATCGCGAGCCCCACCCGCCAGATCAGGCAGGTGTTGCATGGCGTTTTTCGCGCGCTGGCCATAACAGTGCTCTAGCGCAGGTTCCCGCAGAACCGCTGGATGCGCCGGCAGGCCTCCTCGAGGACATCCTTGGAAGTCGCGTACGAAATGCGAAATGCCGGCGATGAGGCAAAGGCCGCGCCGTGCACGACGGCGACACCCTCCTCTTCCAGCAGAGCCGTGGCGAAATCCTCGTCGTTGGCGATCTTCTTGCCGGACGGGCTGGTCTTGCCGATGGTCCCTGCACAGCTCGGATAGACGTAGAAGGCGCCTTCCGGCTTCGGGCACTTCAGGCCGTTCGCCTGGTTGAGCATCGACACCACGAGGTCGCGCCGCTCGACGAACTTGGCGTTGTTGGCGGCGATGAAGTCCTGCGGGCCATCCAATGCCTCGACCGCCGCCGCCTGGGTGATCGACGACGGGTTCGACGTCGACTGCGACTGCAGCTTGCGCATGGCATCGATGAGCGCCACCGGGCCGCCCGCATAGCCGAGGCGCCAGCCGGTCATGCAATAGGCCTTCGACAAGCCGTTGATGGTGAGCGTGCGATCGAACAGGCCCGGCTCCACCTCGGCGACAGTATGGAACTTGTGGCCGTCGTAGAGCAAATGCTCGTAGATGTCGTCGGTCATGATCCAGACGTGCGGGTGCTTCAGAAGCACGTCCGTCACCGCCTTGATCTCGTCGCGCGAATAGGCGGCGCCCGTCGGGTTCGACGGCGAGTTGAAGATGAGCCACTTCGTCTTCGGCGTGATGGCGGCTTCGAGCGCTTCTGGCTTCAGCCGGAAACCATCCTCGATCTTCGTATCGACGAACACCGGCTTGCCATCCGCCAGCATGACGATGTCGGCGTAGGACACCCAGCACGGCGCCGGAATAATGACCTCGTCACCGGGGTTCAGCGTCGCCAGCAGCGCATTATAGATCACCTGCTTGCCGCCGGTGCCGACCGAGATCTGGTTCGGCTTGTAGTCGAGACTGTTCTCGCGCTTGAACTTGCGCACGATCGCCGCCTTGAGCTCAGGCGTGCCGTCGACGTCGGTATACTTCGTCTTGCCTTCGCTCAGCGCCTTGACCGCAGCTTGCTTGATGTTGTCGGGCGTATCGAAATCGGGCTCGCCGGCCGACAGCGAGATGACGTCACGACCGGCCGCTTTGAGCTGCCGCGCCTTCGTCGACACCGCGATGGTCGCGGATGGCTGAATGCGATTCAAGCTGTCGGCGATGAAACCCATATTGTCTGGCCTTTCGAAATAGTCCGTTTGGCGCGAGCGGCGCGGACACTATCTGCAGGTCGCGGTGACTTCAATACATCGCGCCGTTGCATTCCCGTGCCGTGGGTTAGGCACGGAAATCGGCGGTCTCGGACAGCCGTTGTGACCGGTGGGCCACAACGAAGAGCGGACCCGCATTAATCAAAACAATACGCCGCCATCGCCACAATGTGTCCCCACACCCGCCACGAAACGGGGTGACCATCCTCACATCACGGAAAGCGTCGGCCGAGCGGCCGGCGTGAGCCAAGAAGGATCTCATGCGATGTCCAATGCGGGGCACTTGAGGTTGATCGTGCGGACCACGGCCGATGCTTGCGTCGGGTTGATCCTCTTTCTCACCTTCGCTCTTGCGGTCGGCGCCTATGAGCGCAACTCGGCTGCGACCCACCGTCTCGGCGGCCTACTGTCGATCAGCTCCAACGCCGGCGATCTTCTCAAATTCTCTATTGATGACAGCCCCTTGATCGCTGCTGCCGTCGTAGCGACCGCCGTTCCGGTACCGCAAGCCGCTGCCTTCAGCACCCCCCACACCATCCCCAAAGGCGCGGGAATGCTGCTTCTGGCCGGCATCTTCTCCGGGATAGTCGCCTTTAACCTCGCCTTTTTCCGACACCTTCGTCGCGAGTACGCCTCCCCGCGGCGAGGTGCTGTGGAGGAGGGGCCCGGCTCTGCTGGGAGCCCTTGACGGTCTCTCCTCCACTCCTAACATTTCGGTAATACGGCTATTGTACTCGGCGAATAGGCGTTAAGCAGGCCGGGCACAGCAACAAAGCGGAGCTGATCAATGGGTAGTGGCGCCATCCGGAAGAATGTTCCGATCGCCGTCGTCGGTTTGGCGGCTGTCGGGCTGGGCGCGGCTGCCGTGACTCTCGGCAACGGCGACGCGGTGGTCGAGCGCGGCTTCAAGCGGGCGATCGCCGACATGGACGGCCAGGCAACCCCGGGCAAGCCGACGCCCGTCGTCGCCGGCAGCGAAGAGTTCTGGCTGACCCACCTGGTGCACGACGCCGGTGCCGCGTCGAGCAGGCCCGTGACCGTGGGTGACCGAATCACAATCTCATCCAACGGACGCGATCGCGTGCTGAACGTGGTCACCGTCGATAAGCTCGATAGCCAGGTGCTGCCGATCTCATCGGAGCGGCCGACGCCGCTATTGCTCGTCACGTGCCGTGACGAAGCCGATCCGCAGAGCCGCCCCGTCCGCTTCCTGATCGAGGCGGGAGACGAGTTACCGGCCCTGTCGTCGGCCAAGGCCGCACGCACACTCTAAGTTCGACAGTTGGCGCCTACCGGCGGCCCTGACGCGTAATCCGCGTCGGGGCCGCTGTCGTATTGCCTCAACGCCTATGCCCCATGATATGGTCGCCCTGTTGCAAGGGAACGTGCGCGCGGCGCCGGACGCGCCGTGACGAGTGCCAATTGGGGGAAGATCTTGCCATGCGTCTCAATCCGCCGACCATCGCCATCTTCCTCATCTCGCTGACGCTCGCGATCCTGGCCCTCATCACCAAGCTCGGCTTCGTGGGTGTCCCGCGCTACCTGCCGCACCAGGAGTTCTGGCTGGCGATCACAGCCTACGTCACGCTGATGGTCGGCAATCTCGTGCGCGGAGTTTGAAGGCCGCAGGCCCCTCGATCACCAAGCGATCGGCGCCTTGTCGCGGAAGAAACCGCCGGTCGGGCCGGTATCCGGCAGCGTCGCCAGCCACACCGCCGTCTCAGCGCCCTGCTCGACTGAGCGCGTGGCATCGGGGCCGCCCATGTCGGTGCGGACCCATCCGGGGCACATCGCATTGACCTTGATCGGCGCCGCCCCCAATTCGGCGGCCGTGACCCGTGTCAGCGCGTTGAGCGCGGCCTTCGACATGCGATACGCGGGGAATCCAGATCCCATCTCGGCGAGCTGGCCCGCTCCCGACGACAAGTTGACCACGCGGCCATAGCCGCCCTTCTGCATGATCGGCACGACCGCCTGCATCGTGCGCAGCGGCCCGAGCGTGTTCGTCTCATAGGTGGCGAGCGCCATTGCGGGCGACAGCTGCAAGACTTTGGATACGTCGGGGGTCTGCCCCTCGTGCAGGACACCCGCGTTATTGACCAGCACGTCGATGCGCCCAAACACACCCAGCACCTCGTCCACGGCCGCGCGAATGCTGCCCTCGTCGGTCACGTCGAGCGCCACCACGGGTGGCTCCAATCCTTCCGAGGCAAGCTCGGCTGCCGCTTCGCGACCCTTGGCAACGTCACGCGAGGCCAGAACGGCCATGAGGCCGGCGCGCGACAGCTGCCTCACGATCTCGAGCCCGATGCCGCGATTGGCGCCCGTTACCAGCGCAATACGTGTTTCGGCCATTAGGTCTCCTGAGGTGACCGCTTGTTGATTTGGGCGACCTTACCTGCCTCAGGCGCGGCCCGAGAAGACAAAGAACGCTCCCACCGCGATGAACGCGAACCCTATGAGCTGGTTCAGACCCATCGGCTCCTTCAGGTAGAGCGTCGAGAAGATCGCGAACACCGCGAGCGTGATCACCTCCTGCATCGTCTTGAGCTCGGCAGCGGAGTAGACGGCACTTCCGTATCGATTGGCCGGCACCGCCAAGCAGTATTCGAAGAAGGCGATGAGCCACGAGACGAGCACCACCGCTGCAAGGGGCTGCTCCTTGAAGCGGAGGTGTCCGTACCAGGCGAAGGTCATGAAGACGTTGGAGAGGGAGAGCAGCAGGATCGGCAGGATATGCGCCGGGATCGTCGGAAGCGGCATTTTTGATCGTCTCCAGATGGAACGCGCTGGTGAGGCCCTTCGGTGCGGTGCACCCCCGCCTATTAGCGAAATTGCGCCCTGCATTCTCCTGTTCGATCGAACGCCTCCGTGCGTGGAATGAGATGGTCGGCTTGACAACATACCAACCGGTTGGTATTTCTTCTGGGTCAGCCCAAGGAAGCCCAGATGTCGCCCCCGGTGAAGCCGTCAGCCCGCAGCAAGATCCTCGGGTCGGCGCTCGCCGTGATCCGTACCAAGGGCTACGCAGCGACCAGCGTCGACGATCTGTGCGCGGCCGCCGGCGTCACCAAGGGCGCCTTCTTCCATTACTTCAAAAGCAAGGAAGACCTCGCGGTCGCGGCGGCCGAGTTCTGGGGGGAGTCGACGAGCGCGTTCTTTGCCGCTGCCCCCTACCATGCGCTCCCAGATCCAATGCAGCGCCTTCTCGGCTACATCGATTTCCGCAAGGCAATCCTCGTCGGCGACATCCCCGACTTCACCTGCCTCGCCGGGACGATGGTGCAGGAGACGTACGAGACCAATCCCGCCATCCGCAACGCCTGCGCGCGCGCCATCACCGATCACGCAGCCAAAGTCGAAATTGACATCGCTGCCGCGCTGGACGCCCGCGGGATGCGGCCCGGCTGGAGCGCCAAGGGCCTCGCCCTGCACACCCAGGCGGTGCTGCAGGGCGCCTTCATTCTCGCGAAAGCCAATGGCGGCGCGCAGGTCGCCGCCGAAAGTGTCGACCACCTGCGTCGTTACATCGAACTGTTGTTCAACTCGTCGAAGCCTCTGGAGGAGACGCCATGAGTAAGTCAGCAACGTCGACCAAAACGAAGCCCGCCGCCAAGTCGAAAGCAGCAGAGAAAAATTCCAACGGCATCGACAAGTTCGCGCCGACGCTGGCGCCGCACATCACCTGCCGCGATGCCGCCAAGGCCATCGACTTCTACAAGAAGGCATTCGGTGCTGAAGAGATGATGCGCCTGCCCGGCCCGGACGGACGCCTAATGCACGCCGCGGTGCGCATCAACGGCGCGACGGTTATGCTCAATGACGAGATGCCGGAGCACGGCGCGCTGTCACCACTGTCCCTCAAGGGCACGCCGGTCACGCTGCACCTCAACGTCCCCGACGTCGACAAGTGGTACGCGCGCGCCGTGAAGGCGGGGGCGAAGGCGACCATGCCGGTCGCCGACATGTTCTGGGGCGACCGCTACGGCATCGTCACCGATCCGTTCGGCCACGCGTGGTCGATCGCGACCCATCAGAAGGACATGACGCTCGACGAGATCCAGGACGCGCTGAAGACGATGGGCAATCCATCCTGTCCGGACGCGGCGAAGGACTCGCAGGGCGCCGCTCGCGCCTGACTTTTTCTCGCAATGCATCATTGTGGAAGGCCGGTCCGCGCCGGCCTTTCGCATATGCGGCGTTACACGCTTGCCACTGTAGCGTGAAGGCTTCACCGGCAATTAAGACGGGGCAGGCGATGGTTTGCGGCTTGCTTCGTACGCGCGGCTCGGGTGAGAAGTCGACCATGAGCCGAGGGACATGCGCCATGAAGAACGCTCTTCTTTTTGCCGCCCTGCTGCTGCCGACGGTGGCGCTAGCCGAGGACCGCGTCGCTAACGCCGCCGCGACGGCAGAAAAGCCGGCCACTGCAGAGCAAGCCGCTCCGCCCGCTGCAAAAGCGCCTGTCGACTGCAAGAATGCCCTCGGCGTCTCGCGCGTGCTCGAGGTCGATACGACCGCCGGCGGCGAATACGGCGAGCAGTACATGCATCCACGGCCGCTGCTCGAGAAGGGCGAGGTCGTCATCACCTTCGACGACGGCCCGCATCCCGAATTCACGCCGCAGATCCTCGTTGCGCTCGCCGCCGAGTGCACGAAGGCGACGTTCTTCTACGTCGGCCGCATGATCAAGAATTTCCCCGACATGGCGCGTCAAGTGCAGGCCGAAGGCCACACGGTCGGCACGCACACCTATACGCATCGCAATCTCGGCGGCACCTCGATGGGCCAGGCGGAGCAGCAGATCGAGAGCACCTTCAACGTCGCCGAGGCGACCTTGCCGAACGGCGTCGCGCCCTTCTTCCGCTTCCCCTACCTGTCCGACCCCCAGCGCGTGCGCGACTATCTGGCGAAGCGCAACATCGCGGTGTTCGGCATCGACGTCGACAGCTTCGACTGGCGCGTCCGCACGCCCGAGAAGGTGATGCACAACGTGTTCAGCGGGCTGGACAAGAAGGGCGGCGGCATCATCCTCTTCCATGACATTCACGCCAACACCGCCAAGTCGATCCCGGCCGTGCTCGCCGAGCTCAAGAAGCGCAGCTACAAGGTCGTACACTTGGTTCCAAAGTCGCGCCTGGAGGCCGTCGCCGCAGCCGAGCCGACGCAAGTAGCGCCGCGCCGTCGGGCGCATCGCCACCGCCGCGCGCGGTGACCCGCGCTTAGCTCAACAGCTGAACAGGCGGAGGAACGCTTCGACCTTGGCGCGGTCGTGATATTCGTCGGCGCGCACGATCTTGCCGCCCTCGATGCGCATGATCATGCGGAACCGGCCGCTGAGTATCTCGCCGCTGCGAACATGGCGGTACATGAACTCGACCTGGTAGCGGACCTCGTCGGCCTTTTCCCGCATTTCCAGCGGCCGGTAGACCAAGTAGTCGAAGTCGCGGCGCACCTGCCGGAGTCCCGCCTCGATCCCCGGTTTCCCCCGCGTCTCGCCGCCGACCGGCAACAGCTCCTCGGAAATGTAGAGTGCGTAGACGCAATTCTCGGCAATGAACTCCATGGCGCGATCGAAGTCGCCGCCGGCCCATACCTCGCTGAACCGCTCCACGACTTGTGTCGGGGTCGCTCTGTCCAATCGTGTCACCGGAACATCGGCAATCATGACAAGCTCCCTGCACGACTTCGCATAGCCACCGGAATTCACGCAGGTTCTAGACGCTCGGAGCGCCAAGCAAAAGCGAGATGCCACGGTGCGCCGGCGGACTGTCAGCCCCTCAACGATACTCTCGGGCGACCCAGACTGGCGGCGCTGCCTGAAACATAAGCACAAATCCCGCGGCTCGCCGAAAAGCAGGACATGACCGTGCGCTGCCCCTGGCATAAGCTCGGGCACCGGTCTAGGGCCGCGGGCGCCAGGGGCGGGGGATGTCATGCAGCAGAAGACGACGTCGGGCAGCGTCACCTACCAGAAGGTCGATGACGCGTACTTCGCGGCGCGCGGCCTAAAGCGCCACGCCGGCGTGTGGCTCCTTTGGGCCCTCGGGGTCGGCGCCGTCATCTCCGGCCACTTCTCGGGTTGGAACCTTGGCCTCGCGTCCGGCGGCTGGGGCGGCATGCTCGTCGCCACCATCCTCATCGCCATCATGTATCTCGGCCTCACCTTCTCCCTTGCCGAGATGAGTCCCGCCATGCCGCACACGGGCGGCGCCTACTCGTTCGCGCGCACCGCTTTCGGACCTTGGGGCGGGTTCCTCACCGGCCTTGCCGAAAACGTCGAGTACGTGATGACCGCGGCGGTGATCGTGTTCTTCATCGGCACCTATGGAGCCGCCATCGTCGGTGCACCAGTGGAGATGCAGCCGCTGTTCTGGGTGGCGGGCTATGTGCTGTTCGTCGGCCTCAATTATCTGGGCGTCGAGCAGTCGCTGAAGTTCTCGCTGATCATCACCATCCTGGCGCTGCTGTGCCTTTTGGTGTTCTACGTCAGCGCCATCCCGCACATCGATTTTAACCGCTGGGCGCTGAATATCGGCGAGGGCGGTGGCCTGCTGCCCGAGGGCAACGGACCTCTCTTCCCGTTCGGCGCTTACGGCGTGCTGGCGGCGCTGCCTTTCGCCGTGTGGCTGTTCCTGGCCATCGAGCAGCTTCCGCTCGCCGCGGAAGAGTCCGTCGATCCCAAGCGCGACATGCCCAAAGGCATCATGCTCGGCATGTTCACGCTCATGCTTTCCGCATTCCTAGTGCTGTTCCTCAACCCCTCGGTGATCGGCGTCGGCTCGTTCAAGCTCGGAACCTCGGGCGAGCCGCTGCTCGACGGCTTCCGCGCCATCTATGGCGAGGGCTTTGCCAGCGCGCTGGCGCTCGTCGCCGTCACCGGCCTCGTCGCCTCGTTCCACGCCATCATCTTTGCCTACGGACGGCAGATCTACTCGCTGTCACGCGCCGGCTATTTTCCGCGTGCGCTGTCGATCACGCACGGCACGCGCAAGACGCCGCATATCGCCATGGTCGTCGGCGCATTGCTGGGCCTCGCGGTGATGCTGACGGTGTGGTTCGTCCAGGGCGCCGACCAGGGCGCCAAGGTGATCGGCGGCACGCTGCTCAACATGGCGGTGTTCGGCGCCATGTTCTCGTACGTGATGCAGGGCCTCACCTACATCCAGTTGAAACGCAAGTTTCCGCACATCGACCGGCCGTACAAGAGCCCGCTCGGCAACGTCGGCGCGGCGCTCACCGTGATCATCGCGCTGATCACGATCTACATGCAGCTGCAGGACCCCGTGTATGTCGTCGGCGTCTCGTGGGTGGCGGCGTGGTTCGCCGTGGGCATCGTGTATTTCGCGCTCATCGGCCGCCACAAGCTGATCCTCTCGCCAGAGGAGGAATTCGCGATGGCCCGTGGCGAGGCAGCGTACAAAACGTCGTAAATGCAGGGCTAATCGGCGTTAGCCAGCCCGGCCCGCCACATCAGGCGGCGCCCCCCGGGGGGGAACCAATCGCGCCTCAAGTTGTTGCCGCAACGGGCGCCTTCCTTCCCGCTCGTTGAGGAGAACAATCATGAAACTTGCTTCGCTCACAGCCGCTACTGCGGTCGCTCTCGTCATGGCCACCGCGCTGTCGTCACCGGCCGCCGCCTGCAAGTGGAAAAAGGCCGGCTATCACGGCTACCGCACCGCCGATGCCGGGGCAGTACGCGGGTGGAAGCACCGCAAGCACTGGAAGCATCACAAGCGGTACGAAAGCATGAAGTAGCGGCGCCATCCGCCGTCACGCCCCCAAGAACACGGCGCGCACGTAGCCGCGGTAGAGCATGATCTGCCGCGGCAACGCGTTCTTATCCTTCAGCACTTTCGATAGGATGATGCCGCCGTCGGCGACCGCCGAAAGCATGTCGGCGAGATCGTCGAGATCGACCTCGATGCGCGGGGGATAGCGCGCGCCGATGAGGTCCAAGCGAGCGCGAAATCGCTTACGCCAGGCGAGCACGGCCTGGGCGTTCAGGTCGCGCACCTGCTGGTCGAACAGCCGGTCCTGATAGCAATAGGCGGCGATGAGGCAGCCGGGATGCCCCGTCGGCAGCTCGCTCATCAGCTCGGCCAGCATCTTCAAACCGACGAGGAATCCGTGCAGGGGGTCCTCGTTCAGCGCGTCGGCGCGCGCGAACAACTCGTCGAACAGCTGGTCTTCGTGGGCGATGTAGCGGGCGAGCAGCGCGCGGGCGAGCTCCGTCTTGTCCTTGAAGTGATAGAAGAAGCCGCTCTTAGTGATACCGGCGGCGGCGATCAGCTCGTCGATCGAGGTGCCGGCGAAGCCCTTCTCCAGCACCGCCGTCTCTGCGAACTGCAGGATGCGTTCCTTGGCGTCGCCGCGCCGCCGGGGTGCTTCAGTGTCCATGCCCGAACTGTACCTTAGGTACAGTCGCGGCGGGAGCGCGCGGGCGCGTGTTGCTGAACACGCCCCGGCAGTCCCCGGCAAATCGCTGACAACACTTCACAAACCAGATGGCGCCGAGACTGGACCACGGGTGCGCTATCCGGCACTGACGCCGCTCGGCTAGCTTGCGCGGCGTCGGAGCGAACCGAACGACCGGAGACCATGACATGGCCAAGTATCGCCACCGCCTGCCCCAACTCGAAGGCGGCCTGTTCCTCACCGACGGCGGTCTCGAGACGACGCTGATCTTCCACAAGGGCGTGGAGCTGCCGCACTTCGCTGCCTTCGACCTGCTGCGCACCATCGAGGGGCGCGAGATGCTGCGCGACTACCATGTTCCCTACATCGAGGCCGCGCGCAGCAACGGCTACGGCTTCATCCTCGACGGGCCGACGTGGCGCGCCAGTTCGGACTGGGGCACGAAGCTCGGCTACTCGAAAGAAGCTCTCGCCGCCGTCAATCGCGACGCCGTGGCCCTGACGCTGGAGCTGCGCGACGCCCACGAGACGCCGGCGATGCCCATGGTGGTGAGTGCCACGCTCGGGCCGCGCGGCGACGGCTACGTAGCGGGCGAGCTTATGAGCGCACAGGAAGCGCAGGCCTACCATGCCGAGCAGATCGGCGTCTTTGCCGACACCGAAGCGGACATGCTGACCGCCTTCACTCTGACCAACACCGCGGAAGCCATCGGCATCGCACGCACCGCCAAGGCCGCCGGCATGCCGGTCGCGCTGTCGTTCACACTGGAGACGGACGGCAAGCTGCCGACCGGCGATCGCCTCGCCGACGCCATCGGAAGCGTCGATGCCGCCACGGGCTCCTACGCCGCCTACTACATGATCAATTGCGCGCACCCGACGCACTTCGAGAGCACGTTGCGCGAAGGCGGCGCGTGGCTGAAGCGGCTGCGCGGCATCCGCGCCAACGCGTCGAAACGCAGCCATGCCGAACTCAATGAAGCGCCGGACCTCGATGCGGGCGACCCGCAGGAACTCGGCGCCCAGTACCGCTCCCTGCTGAGCAGCTATCCGCATATTCGCATTGTCGGCGGTTGCTGCGGCGCCGACGATCGCCACATCGCCTGTATCGGCACCGCGTGCCGGCACCCGGCGGCGGCCTGAGGACGGCGCGGCGGTTTATCGGCAAGTGCCTGAGCGAGCTAGACTTATCGGCTGCCGAGCTGCCTCGCATCGCCCGCCATCCGGCCCCCGGATCAGGGGGCCGGATGGCGTGAAGCTGCACATGCTCGTCGTCTACATAACCGTGCCGGAAAGCCGCTATTATTCGATTCTCCGAACACCGAGCTCGCCGCTCGGGCCTAAGGGAATTGCGCCATGGAACGCACGTGGAGCTGCTTCGACTGTCAGTTCGACGGCGCCGAGCCCGTCTGCTTTGCCGCCGACGGCCATTTCGATCCCAAACGGCTTGCCCGCATCCTCTTGAAGATCGGCCCGGCCGAGGGTGCCCCCGACGACAAATGCGACCGCATGCGCGCCTACGACTGCGTCGACGAGATGGTGCAGACTGCGCCCGAGGCGAGCGTTACCTTCATTCTTGCCGCACTCGATGAGTGCAGAACGTCGGCGCAGGTCTCCCTGCTCGGCGCCGGCGCGCTCGAGACGTTGCTCAAGATGCACGGTCCGCAAGTGATCGGCCCTCTCGAGCGCGCAGCCCGTCAACACGCCAAGGTGCGATACCTCTTGTCGGCGACTTGGGGGCAGCAGTCGATCTGCCCGTCGGTCTGGGAGCACCTCATCGCCGCAGTCCGACCCGGTCCGGTAATGGACGCCGATCCGCGCACGCCGGCTGCCGGCATGGGCGACAAGGTCCTCGACGCTGACGGTGTGGCGAAGCTGCTTTCCGAGCCTATGGCCTGAGCGGTGCAGCCGATGGCTTGCGCCCCGGGCACAAATCGCTAAACAGCGGCAGCGTGAGCAGCGAAGCCAAACCCGAGACCGGCGACCCGACGATCTACGTCGATGCCGACGCGTGCCCCGTCAAGGACGAGGCGGTGCGCGTCGCCGAGCGGCACGGCCTGCACATCCATTTCGTGTCGAACGCCTTCATGCGCCTGCCCGAGGGGCCGTTGATCCACCGCGTCGTCGTTGCTGAAGGCCCCGATGCCGCCGACGACTGGATCGTCGAGCACATCGGGGCGCGCGACATCGCCGTCACCGCCGATATTCCCCTCGCCGCCCGCAGCCTCAAGAAGGGTGCGCAGGTCATCGGCCCGACCGGCAAACCGTTCACCGAGTCCGGCATCGGCATGGCGCTAGCGATGCGCGAACTATCGCAGCACCTGCGCGAAACCGGCGAGAGCAAAGGCTACAACGCCAGCTTCACCAGGCAGGATCGCTCGCGCTTTCTCGAAGCGCTCGAGCTCGCCGTGCGGCGGGCGCGCGGCTAACCGCGCGCGTAGACCGGGATGAGAAAGTGCGCAGAAAAGCGTGGCCCGATCATCTCGACGGCGCGGACGTAGAGGCTCCACTGGATGCCGGCGCCGTCATCGTCCAGCGCACACGCCGGCTGATCGGGCGGTAATGGCACTTCGATGGGAATGCTGACGCCGTCCTTGCTGCGCATCAAGCGGTCGCGCCCGATGGCATGCGTTTCCGACCACACCGTCACGGTGCGCCACTCCTTGGTGCGGCGACCCTTCTCGTCGGTGGTCCAGCGCCAGACGCGACGCTCGCAGGCGATCAACGCTTCGAGGGCGACGACTTCCGGCATATTGGCGATGACGCTGCCGCGGAAGCGATCGCCGAGGATACCGGGCAGCGTGTCGATACGCAGGATCGATGTGCCATAGCGCCACCAGGTTCGCGTCGCGTTGATGGCGCAGACGAGCCCGATGAGCCCGGCCAGCGGCAGGAAGACGATGAGCACCGCTTCGCCCCACGAGTCGCGCGCGGCGGCGATGATCTTGTCGCTGTTGACACTCCATAGGAAGGCGCAGGCGCCGCACCAGCCGCCCGACCAGATCCACAGGAAGATCATGACGGCGAGGCTGGAGCGGTCGACGACCTTGCGCGCCGCCCAGTCGTCGTGCAGCATCCACGGCTGGCCGGGGTAGAGCGCGGCGCGGCGCGCCTCGCGGGCGGCGTGCACCGGCGCGGCGACGTAGGTGAGGTAATAGAAGCCGGGACCGATGGCGCTGAACACGCCGCCGAGGACGACGCAAAATATCGCCCCAACGAGATCGGCTTCGCCGCGACCATAGGCGGACAATCCGGCGACGACCGAGATGATGCCCATCAGCGTGGCAAGGATGACGAAGAAATGCATGACAAGGGCGCCGAACAGATTAGCGAGGCGCGCAGCGGCGGGAGTATCGGCGGGAGACGTGGACATGGGACCTCGATGAAGCTCGAACGGGAGCTGGACCTAGCAGTCCGCGTGGGCGCGCCCTGTAACCCGGGGAACCGCCACTTCGGTCATCGATGGGAGCGTGTCAGGAAACCGACGCCTTCGACAACGCCAGGCGCGCAGCGCCGAGGATGGCGCCAGGTTGCTCCGGCGTCCCCGCCAGCTTCCCTAGGCAGGACCTAACGGCGGGCGAAGACCGGCACAAGGAACCGCGCCTCGTAGCGCGGGTGCGGCTCGCCCGGCCGAGGCGGCTTCACCTCGTAGTCCGTGCGCACGTAGAGCGTCCACTGGATGCCGACGCCCTCCTCGTCGAGCGCGAATGGCAATTTGTCACCAGGCAACGGGACGTCGATCGGGATGGTCGTGACGTCTTTGAATCGCATCAGGCGGTCGGCCGGGATCTTGTGCGTCGCGGACCAGAGCGTCTCGGTGCTCCATTCCTTGCGACGGCCCTTCGAGCCCTGCGCCCAATGATAGGTGCGCCGCTCGCAGGCAATCTCAGCCTCCAAAGCGATCGCATACGGAAGACGCACGCTCACGCTGCCGCTGAATTCGTCGCCTAGGTAACCCGGCAGCGTGTCGATGCGCAGGGTCGAGGTGCCGTGACGCCACCACGTGCGCGTGGCACCGATGGCGCAGAGGACGCCGATCAGGCCGCCGATCGGAAAGATCAGGCCGAGCGCCGCCTCGCCCCACGATTCGCGCGCCGCGGCGATGATCTTGTCACTGTTGACGCTCCAGATGAACGTGCAGGCGCCGCACCAGCCGGCCGACCAGACCCACAGGAAGATCGCGACGGCGAGGCTCGATCGATCGGTCACCTTGCGCGCCGCCCAATCCGGCCGGAGCATCCAGGGCGCGTCCGGATGCATCGCGCTTATGCGGGCACTGCGCGCTGCGCGTGCGGGCTCGACGAAGAACAATAGGTAGTAGAGCCCGATGCCAAAAGCGGTGAATACGCCGCCGACCACGACGCAAATGATTGCACCGGCGAGCTCGGTCTCGCCGCGATGAAACGCTGCGATGCCGCCCAAGGATGCTGCGATTCCCATCAGCGTCACGAAGCCGAGGATCAGATGGACGACGACGCTGCCGAGCACACCGCGCGGCTGCTCGACGCTATGGGTCGTTTCGATTGGCGAAGGCATGTGACGGATTTGGCTCGGTGAGAATGCGATTGGCGGCGTCGTTAACCGCGGCGGGGAGAGAGGGCAAGGGTGATTGTGTGTCGCAACCGGCGATGTAAGACGCCAAGCGGCTGCACGCGTGTTCCGGCGGAAATAGCAGACGGCACATCGGACTGGGGGGCGACCCTACAGCCCCCCGCGTCGGGCACGCACATTGATTTGGTCGTGTCCTCGGCTAGTGTCGGCGCGAACTTTCCCGCCAGCTAGAGAGCAAACGCGACAGTGGAGCAATCGAACCTGAGCAGCCGCCTCGACCGGCAGGTCGGCGCGCAAGACCACGTCCTCGGACCGGCCGGCGCGCCCATCACCCTCGTCGAGTACGGTAGCTACGCCTGCCCCTACTGCCGCGCCGCCAACGAGCGCATCTCGCAAGTTCGCGACGAGCTCGGCGACCGGCTGCGCTACGTGTTCCGTCACCGGCCGGTGCGCGGCAACGACCTGGCCCGCCGCGCCGCCGAACTCGTCGAGCACGCGCCGGACGCTGAAAAATTCTGGGATGCGCACGTCAAGCTGATGTCGCGCTCGGAGACGCTGACCGAGGACGATCTCAAGGCCGTAGCCAGCGATCTCGGCATCGACGTGCCCTACGCCACCGCCTCCCCCGATTTCGAGCAGCACGCCAAGGAGCGGGTGGACGCCGATGAACTCAGCGCCAACGCCAGCGGCGTGATGATCACGCCTACCTTCTTCATCAACGGACGCCGCTACGACGGCGCCTGGGACGAAAGCTCGTTCTCCGATGCGATGCTGGGCACCCTCGGCCATCGCTTCCGCACCGCCGCGCTCGACTTCGCCAGCTGGGGACCTTCGGCGGGCTTGCTGCTTCTCGCCGCGACCATCGCCGCCATTGCCATCACCAACTCCGCATGGGGTCCGGGATTCGAGGCCTTCTGGGAACAGCCGTTCGGATTCGCCGTCGGCGCGGGCGGCTTCCAGATGTCGCTCCGTCACTGGGTAAACGACGGACTGCTGACCGTCTTCTTCCTCGTGGTGGGACTGGAGATAAAGCGCGAGTTCACCGTCGGACATTTGGCGAGCCGCCGTTCCGCGGCATTGCCCATCGCGGCGGCAATCGGCGGCATGGTCGTGCCGGCCGGGCTTTACGCGCTGATCCTGCCGTCGGGTCCGTGGGCGCACGGCTGGGGCGTGCCGATGGCCACCGATACGGCGTTCGCCGTCGCCATCATCGCCATGATGGGGAGCCGGGTTCCGGTCGAGCTGCGCATCTTCCTCACCGCCGCCGCCATCGTCGACGACATCGGCGCCATCCTCGTCGTCGCGGTGTTCTATTCGCACGGCATCGATTGGGTCTATCTCGCCGGTGCGCTGGCCGTCACGGTGGCGCTGGCGCTGCTCAACAAGGCGCGCGTCTATCGCGTCGCGCCCTACGTGGTGCTCGGCATCGTGCTTTGGGCGTGCGTGCATGCGGGCGGCTTGCACGCGACGCTCGCCGGCGTGGTGCTGGCGCTGTTCATTCCCACGCGGCCGCCGGCCAACCTCGATGCGCTCACCGCGCAGCTGTCGACGATCGTCACAGCGGAGGCACGCCACGGCGACGAGGTGCTGCGCCACGGGCCGTCGCTGCCTGCGTTGCGCGCTATCGATGCGATCTTCGATCGTATGGAATCTCCGGCCGACCGCCTGCTGCGCCACGCCGGCGCGCGCTCGAGCTACCTGATCCTGCCGATCTTCGCCCTGGCCAACGCCGGCGTGCCGCTGACGATGGACGTGATCGCCGCCCATGAGCCGCTGATGCTCGCCATCATGGCCGGACTGGTCGTCGGCAAGCCGGTGGGGATGCTCCTCGCGTCGGGAGCCGCGGTGTGGACGGCGATGGCGGTGAAGCCCGCGGGGTACACATGGCGCCAACTTTCCGGCGCCGGGGCCCTTGCCGGCATCGGCTTCACCATGTCGTTGTTCATCGCCGGACAATCGTTCCCGGCGGCGAGCGACTTCGCGGCGGCCAAGATCGCCGTGTTCGCGGCATCGCTTATATCGGCGGTGATCGGCATTGCGGTTCTATGGCATCCGCAGCAGAATCCCGCGGAGGCAAACGGCTTAGGCGCGGGGGCCGTGCAGCGGCAATAGCGCCGTGCCGAGGATGGCGCCTGGGTTGGCGGGCGTGCCTTCCTGCACGAGCACCACGACACCGTCGTAACCCTGATCGTTCGCCAGCTTCGCCTTGAACGACGCCCCTGCGCCGGACCATTCGCCGACGGGGATGATTTCGCGCACGATGTTCGTGTAGGCGATCTTGCGTCTGGCGTTCTCGCCGCGGCCGATGGCGACCGCGCGCGAGCCGAGATACGGCAGCAGCACGACCGTAGCACGCGGGCTGCCGCTGCCGGTCGCGCCGACCGTAACTTCGATCTCGTCGCCGGAGCGTTTGACGCTCACCGGCAGCTGCGGAGGTGTCGTGGTCTCCGCCGATGCATCGATGGCGCGTCGGTTGGCACCGTTGGCGTGCTCGCTGCCGTTGACGACCACCTGCGGCGTGTAGACCTGCCCGTCCCCGCGGATGCGCGCGTAGGCGTATTGGCGCTCGGTGAAGGCGTGCTTGGCGAAAGTGTCCTTCCAGCCGAGCCGGTCCCAGTAGTCCACGGGCAGAGACAGGGCGAGGAACTGTGGATCGTCGGCGAGCTTGGCAAGCAGTTCATCGGCTGGCGGGCACGAGGAACAACCCTGGCTGGTGAACAGCTCCAGCACGTAGCGGGGTGCAGCCGTGGCGGCACCGGCAATGGCCGTGAAGGCAGCGATCAGGCAGGCGTGCTTCATCCAGCGCATAGGCGAGCTCCCGGTTTCCGGTGCCCATAGTACGCTCGCCGCGCGCCTTCGTTACTGCGCCGCTCAGTTATCGGCGTTCTCGGCACTGGGGAATGCCGCCGTCTTGGCGCGCAACAGCACGCGCGCCGCGCCGAGGATGGCGCCCGGCTTTTCCGCGGTGCCGGCCTGCAGCAGCACGACGACGCCGTCGTAGTGCGCGGTGTCCCTCAGCTGCAGCTTTTGCCTGACCGGCTTGCCGTCCCAGCGGCCGACCGGCACGATATCGCGCACGAGGTTGGCATAGTGCAGCGTCTCCCCGCGGCGCATGGGAATTTCGCGCGAGGTCATGAAGGGCAGCATGGTGATCATCGCGCCACCCTGGACGGCGCGCTTGGCCGCACCGACAGAGATGACGATCTCGGTTCCCGCCACAGCGGCCTTGACCGGGACCGAGAGCACGCCGGCGGTCTGGGCGATGGCGTCCTTGATCTCGCCGGGATCGGAGCCCATCGCCTCCGCCGCGCCGTTGACCATCGCCTGCGGCGTGTAGAGGCTGTCCTCGTTGCGCACGTCGGCGTAGGCGGACTGGCGCTCGGTGAATTCCGGCTTGGCGAGGGCGTCCTTGCGGCCGGGGCGGTCCCAGCTATCGACCGGCATCACCAGGGTGATGAGGTCCGGCTGGCTGGCCAGCTTGACGAACAGCTCGTCAGCCGGCGGGCACGACGAGCAGAACGGGCTGGTGAACAGCTCGAGCACGGCGCGCGGCGCGGCCGCGGCGGCATGGGCGCCGGCGCAAACGGTGAGAACGGCAAGCGCTAATCTATTCCAACGCATACAGGATCCTCGTTATCCCCAGATCGGCAGTGTTCCTCCCAATCGCGGCCTCGATGCGGCAGCTTGGGGGCAGCGGGTTAATGCCCCTTCTATCCCGCGCTGCGCCCCCGGGGGCGCTTGAGCGGGGCGGCGGTCGAGGCCATATTCGGCGCATGCCCCCTCCCCCCAAGGACCCCGACAAGATCCCCAAGCCGCGCGCCTCGCGCGTCAGATCCGGCAAGCCGCCGGCGCCGCCGACCGAGACCGCGGCCGGCACGCCAGAGGTGCGCGCCCGTGGCAAGGCAGGGCGAAAGCCGGCCGCCCCGGCGCCGGGGATGCAGGAGGCGCCGCAGGCGACCTATGACGCTCTTCGCGCCCTTGCCTTTCCGGGCGCCCCCGCGACCGACGACACCAGCGGGCGGCCGTCCTACGACGGCGAGGCGGAGCACAAGCCGCTGCCGGCGCTGCGCCAGCAAGGGCCACGCCCCCCGTTCGCCGGCGAGGCGCTCGGCAAGTACCTCGACGCCCTGCTCGCCAAGCCCGAGCAACGCAACGAGCGGGCGCGCGAGATCCTGCTCACCCAGCCGATGCTCGCCGAGCATCCGCTCGTCTCTGGCGATCGGCCGACATTCGTGCCGCACCGTCCGCCGCGGCCGGAGAAGTCGGAAGGCGGCATCCGCTTCGACATCGTCTCCGAGTACGAGCCGAAGGGCGACCAGCCGACCGCCATCGCCGAGCTGGTCGACGGCGTCGCCAAGCACGAGCGCAGCCAGGTGCTGCTCGGCGTCACCGGCTCGGGCAAGACGTTCACGATGGCCAAGGTGATCGAGGGCACGCAGCGCCCGGCGCTGATCCTCGCCCCGAACAAGACGCTCGCCGCGCAGCTTTACGGCGAATTCAAGAGCTTCTTCCCCGACAACGCGGTCGAGTACTTCGTCTCCTACTACGACTACTATCAGCCCGAGGCGTACGTGCCGCGCACCGACACGTACATCGAGAAGGAATCGTCGATCAACGAGCAGATCGACCGCATGCGCCACGCGGCGACGCGCTCGCTGCTGGAGCGCGACGACGTGATCATCGTCGCGTCGGTCTCGTGCATCTACGGCATCGGCTCGGTCGAGACCTACACGGCGATGACCTTCACCGTGCAGGTGGGCGAGCGCCTGTCGCGCGACCAGCTCATCGCCGACCTCGTCGCCCTGCACTACCGGCGCAACGACATCAACTTCGTGCGCGGCTCGTTCCGGGTGCGCGGCGACACGGTCGAGCTGTTCCCGGCGCATTTGGAAGACCGCGCCTGGCGCATCTCGCTGTTCGGCGACGACGTCGAGAGCATCGTCGAGTTCGATCCGCTCACCGGCCAGAAGTCCGACGAGCTGTCGCTGGTGAAGATCTACTCCAACTCGCACTACGTGACGCCGAAGCCAACGCTGCAGCAGGCAATCAAGTCGATCAAGGCGGAGCTGAAGCTGCGCCTCGACGAGCTCTACGCCAACGGCAAGCTGCTCGAAGCGCAGCGGCTGGAGCAGCGCACCATCTTCGACATGGAGATGATGGAGGCGACCGGCTCGTGCGCCGGCATCGAGAACTACTCGCGCTATCTCACCGGCCGCAAGCCGGGCGAGCCGCCGCCGACGCTGTTCGAGTATCTGCCCGACAACGCCTTGGTCTTCGTCGACGAAAGTCACGTCACCGTCCCGCAGATCGGCGCCATGTTCCGCGGCGACTACCGGCGCAAGGCGACGCTCGCCGAATACGGCTTCCGCCTGCCCTCGTGCATGGACAATCGCCCGTTGCGCTTCGAGGAGTGGGACGCGATGCGCCCGCAGTCGGCGTTCGTCTCGGCGACGCCGGGCTCATGGGAGATCGAGGAGACGGGCGGCACGTTCGTCGAGCAGGTCATTCGTCCCACCGGCCTCATCGATCCGCCCGTGCTTATCCGCTCCGCCAAAAGCCAGGTCGACGACCTGCTGTTCGAGGCGAGGGAAACGGCCAAGCGTGGCTATCGCACCCTCGTCACCACGCTCACCAAGCGCATGGCCGAGGACCTCACCGAGTACATGCACGAGGCCGGCATCCGCGTGCGCTACATGCACTCCGACATCGAGACGCTGGAGCGCATCGAGATCATCCGCGACTTGCGGCTTGGCGCCTTCGACGTGCTGATCGGCATCAACCTGCTGCGCGAGGGCCTAGATATCCCCGAGTGCGGCCTCGTCGCCATTCTCGACGCCGACAAGGAAGGCTTCCTGCGCTCGGAGACGTCGCTCATCCAGACCATCGGCCGCGCCGCGCGCAACGTCGACGGCCGCGTCATCCTCTACGCCGACAACGTCACCGGCTCGATGGAGCGCGCCATCGCCGAGACGGACCGGCGGCGCGAGAAGCAGACGGCGTATAACGTGGCGCACGGCATCACACCGGAGAGCATCCGCAGCCAAATCCAGGACATCATGTCCTCGGTCTACGAGCAGGACCACGTGACGGTCGATATCGGCCTCGCCGATGCGCCGATGGTCGGGCACAACCTCGCCGCCGTCATCGCGGACCTGGAAAAGCGCATGCATACGGCGGCGGCCGATCTCGAGTTCGAGACGGCGGCGCGGCTGCGCGACGAGATCAAGCGGCTGCGCGACACCGAGCTTGCCGTCTCCGACGATCCGCTGGCGCGTCAGGCGGAGGTCGAAGAGAAGGCGGGCAGCTTCAAGGGCGCGCGTAAATTCGGCCCCACAGCCGATATCGGTGGCGGCAAGGGCGCGTCAAAGATCGCTACTGAGTACGAACCGGTGCAGCCGACGCACGCGCAGCAGACGTCGCGGATCAAGAAGCCGTCACTCGACGATATGGGTCCGGGGACGGACCGCGCCATTCCTCGCCGCGAAGCGGTGAGTGTGAGCGAGACGCAGGTTCCCGCACGGGCGCCGAATGTGGATGCGCGCGCCAAGGCAGGTGCTTTTGGAGAGGGCGTACGCGGACCGCACAAGCCGACGCTCGACGAGATGGGGCCGCACGCGTCGCTGCCGGTGAAGAGCGGGCCGCGCCCGGCGCGCACCATCGACGTGCCGACCGAGACCGAGAAGAAAGCCCGCCGCGGCCGCCCCCGCAAAACCGGCCGGCCCGGGCAGTAGGGCATCTCGCGCGGGCCGGCGTCCCGTGCTATCAGAACAGCATGACATCGCTCGAGGAAATCGAAGCCGCAGTTGCCCAGCTCTCGCCCGCGGATCTGAAAAAGCTCCGCGCGTGGCTCGATGAGCTGGATGAGCGCTTGTTCGACGAGAAGATCGAACGGGATGCGAAGGCGGGCAAGCTCGACAAGCTTGCCGCCAAGGCGATCGCCGAGGACGATGCGGGCACGACGTCCGAACTTTAAACAGCACTGCGAAAGCCAACCATGGAACACCGGAAGAGCGAAGACTTCCGGCGAGCCTATCGCGCGCTACCCGATGACGTTCGCGCCCTTGCCGACAAGAATTTTCGCTTGCTCAAGGACGACCCGAAGCATCCGGCACTCAGGTTCAAGAAAGTTGGCCGTTACTGGTCCGCGCGCGTGGGCCGCTCCTATCGGGCGCTAGCCGTCGAGCGGCCTTATGGCTTCCTTTGGTTCTGGATCGGCCATCATTCGGACTATGACAGGCTCATCGGTTAGGACAGGCTAGCGCGAACGAACGCTCAGCGAGCGAGCCGCGCACCGTCGACGTGCCAACCGAAGCGGAGAAGCGGGGCCGCCGCGGTCGCCCCGCTAGACCGGCTGGCCGGGGCAGTAGGACCGAACGGTCCGCACCGTAGCCCGGCACAGACCTTGACGCCGCCGCGAACGTTGCAGACGCTTGCTTCTCGCACCGCAGGATTCTCCTGCCGACAAGGGAAAAACCGATGAGCAGAATCGGGCGCATCTTCCTCACCGGCCTGCTGGCCGCACTGCCGCTGCTGCTCACGATCTTCATCGTCGCCTGGCTTCTGTCGCTGCTCAACCAATATCTGGGGCCGAGCAGCGGCTTCGGCCGCATCCTCGCATCGCTCGGCCTCGGCGGCGGCCCTTCCGAGCTCGCGTCCTACCTGATCGGCCTAGGCTTGATCGGCGCTGCCATTTATGCGCTTGGGCTCGTCGTGCATTCGCGGCTCGGCGCATGGGGCGCCGCACTGTTCGAACGACTTATCCGCCGCGTCCCGCTGATCTCGAGCGTCTACGATCTCTCGAGCCGCTTCGTCTCGATCGTCGACACCAAGAACGGCGACAGCGTGAAGGGCATGAGCCCGGCATGGTGCTATTTCGGTGGCAAGCCCGGCGCCGCCGTTCTGGCGCTGCTCCCGTCGAAGACGCCGGTCCGCCTCGGCGGCGAGGACTATCTCGCCGTCCTCATTCCCTCCGCCCCGGTGCCGATCGGCGGCGCGCTGGTCTACGTTCCCGCCGCGTGGGTCGAGCCCGCGGAAGGCGGCATCGACGAGCTGATGAGCGTGTACGTTTCGATGGGCATAACGCCACCAGGGCAGGCTCCCACGTAGCGGCGGCACGCTAACTGCCGCGGCTGCGGTGGCGCTCGAGCACAATCCAGCCGAGCATCATCAAGGTGGCCAGGTACGGCACCAGCACCCATTCGTCGTAGACCACGACCGCCCACGCCTGCTCGGGGTTGAGCGCCGTCAGCGACGGGTCGTCGGGCGCGTACACGACATCGATGTGCTGGCCGGCGTGGAACCGCGCCGCCGTATCCCGGGGCACGCTGAGGCTCGCATCGACCGTCGCGTTGGCGGGCGTCGTGAAGCTGTAGTCTAGTATCCAGCGTCCTCGGCTGGCGAGCCGATTGCGTACCGCGGGCCGCACGTCGCGGACTATCGCCGAGGCGATCCGCCCCTCGTCGTTGAGCGTCCGAAATGCGCGGTAGTCGTAGACGGCCTTGGCGCCAAGACCGGCAACCACCAGGACGTTGGCCATCAGGATCAGGTACAGCAGGCGGTCGCGCATCGCGGGCCCCGCGCCAAAGCGGCTCGCTCCTTCGGTACGACCGCGAGCGACCCGATGCAAGCAGAGGCGTCGCGCCGCGTGGAGCGGCCGGTTCCAAGCGCTGCGAAGCCAGGAACGCGTCGACTGGGAATGTTGCGCGCGCTAGTTTGGGCGCCCACGGGTCAGAGGGCGAGATCGGAATGTTGAAGTTCTTTGGGCGGCAGTGGCGCGGCGAAGCACCGTTCTGGGTCAGCGTGCTCGTCGTTTCCTTGATACTGCCTTGGGCGTTGATCGTTGGCGGCACTCAATGGCTCAGCGCCGACACCATCGAAAGCACGCCCCAGCGCAGCATCATAGCCAGCGCCATCATCTTCTCATTGATCGCCGTTGTCGGCGTCTGGCAACTCGTGGGCACGTGGCGCGCCAGCTCCAGAAGCAAAGCGCCGGACCGATGGTGGATCACGCGCTGGATGGGGCGGCTCGTGGCCGTCGCGGGGTTCGCGCTGACGGCGTTCGTGCTCTCGACGGTGCCACCCGCCATGGCGCGCTTCTACTCCGAGATGAACGACACCGACTATATCGGCCAGCAGGGTCATAGTCTCACGGTCGACGGCGATCGGGTCGTGATCACAGGCCAACTGTCGTGGGGGCTGTACGATCAGTTCGTGCAGGCGCTGCGCGACGACCAGGTGCAGACCATCGTGCTGAACAGCAACGGCGGACACTACGCGGTCGGTCGCCGAATGGCCGTGCTGATCAACGAGAACGGTCTCGATACGCTGACGACGGAGATGTGTGCCAGCGCCTGCACGTTCGCTTACCTTGGCGGCCATAACCGGACGCTGCAAGCCGGAGCGCGGCTGGGGTATCACGCGCCTTCAGGCAACACCGATCAAGTGCTCTCCAACGTCGGAGCGCACATGGCCGGCGTGCTGCGTACGGCGAACGTGCCGGACGAGTTCATCCAACACATGCTGGCGACGCCGGGAGACAAGGTCTGGTTCCCGACCGTCGACGAGTTGCGGCAGGCGAACATCGTCACCGACGTGATCGAGTAGGCGGTTTGAGGCGCTAGCAGCGCCGAGCCTCTTCCCCACGCCACCGTCGAACTAGGCAGCGCAGCAGGCTTATGCTTGCGGACCACTAAACCATCGGATAGTCGCCCCGACCCACGGGGTTAGCCGGCCCAACCAATGGGCCGGCCACAACTACGCACGTGCAATGGCTGAAGCACCCCCGACGCCCCACTCTCCCTGCGTGAGATGCGACGGAGCCGAGCCGATGTGCGGTCAAGTTCAGAGCAATACGTGGCAAGCGGTGGCCAACGGGGTGACGGCGTTTTCGTGCGCCGCGCTTCTGTGGACGTCGCACACGCTGCCTGCAGGACAGAAGCCGCAGCCGGGGACGCGCACCGCCGTCGAGCTCATCGCCAATACGCCGGAGCGCGTACTTCTCAAGCCGGCGCAGCTGCACGCGACCTGAACTCACGAAGGGAGAAGCGCCATGACCTCGCCGAAAGTTAGCCACTACCCGATGGACGGATACGACGGCGGCCGCACCGCGAGCGCGCCCGAGGAATTCAGCACGTCTGTGCTCAGCTGGATCGAGCGCCCGCGCGCCATCCAGCCGAGCGACGACGACACGCGTGCACTCGCGCTGGCCATCATGGCGTTGACCAGCGCCGACGAGTGAGCACTCGCTAGTTCAGCAGATGCACGAGAAAATCATTCGCCGCGAGCGGTGGTGCAGCGCGCACATCCACACGTGCCGGAATGCGAATGGCACGTCGCGCGGTCCTTCTGGGCGAGCGTTACCTTGCTCCAACCCCCTGACGCGCCTTGACGCGCCGCAGCCGCGATCTCCGGCTGGGGAAAGGTAACGTGGGGCATGCCGACCCACCCGACGAGCATCGCTCCGATCAGTCCAGAGGCGGACGCCTTCATGCACAATCCTCCAATCGCAGACATTCCGGATAGTATAACATCCGAAATGTGGCGCCATTCCGTTGGGGATTGCCTTGTGGCCGCGGATTTGAATGGGCAGGCCGATAGCTATGCGACGGGGAGCTTCCACCGGGCAAAGGCCCAGGCGGCAAGCGGCAGCAACGCTGGCACCAGCAGAACCGCCACGAACTTCAGGGTCTCGACGACGCTGACCGTGCTCGTCGACGCGAAGTAGGAGAAGACGCCGAGAAATGCGCCGGCCAGCACCCAGATGCTGGCGCTGGCCAGTAGGAGACGGGGCGTCAAGGGCCGGCGCGGGTCGAGAAATCCGGCGACGAGATTGATGAGTGAGGCGAGGAGGAAGGCACCGATGACGTACAGGATGACAGACTGAAGGTTCGGCCCGCCGCCGCCCATGAACATCGCGAACAGCAAGAAGAGGTAAGTGGCGGCGATGCTGAGCACCCCGCCGAGCACGCCGATCGTGGCATAGAGGAAACGCATGCGACGCCCTCTGCTTCCCCGACTATAGCGAGGGAAGCAGAGGGGGAAAAGCCGCCGGCACGGCTGCATAAGGGGGTGCGCCCATGCCAACGGACGCCATCGAGGTGCGGGGCTCGCGGCGCGGATCGTCAGCGCGCCGTTACTGCGCAGGCGGACCCAGGTTGGCGAACTCGGAAGGCGCCGGCAGGATGTCATAGTGCCGATCGAGCGTCGCTTGGTCGGACGATTTCCGGCGCAGCGAGACGAGGAACTCGTCCTCGAACGGCCGCGACATGCGCATCGGGCCGAGGCCGCGCGCATCCGCCCGCGCCCGCATGCTGTCGAGCCCGGCGGCCAGATTTTCCATGCAGGTGACGCGCGAGAAGATCATCGCCTTGATGTCGGCGCGCGGACGGCACGCCTCGCCGTAGCCGTTGACGACCTTGCCGCCGCCACTGGCCGGGAAGTACAGCGCCTCGGTACCTTTGCCGCGCTTCTTCTTGTTCTGCCGTTGGCTGCCCCAGAAGCAGAGCATTTCGCGGCCATCGACGCTGCGATGGCCGAGGTAGACGACCTGGTGGCCCTGCTCGGACGCACCGACGTTCTCGTTCCAGAACAGCTTCAGGAAGTCGCCCGGACGCGCGTGGGCGAGCTGGTCGTCGCGGAAGCTCTGTCCCGTGCCGGTGTGCTTCAGGAACGCCGCGACGCCGGCGCCGTTGGCGTTGAAAATCCAGAACGGGCCTTGACCGTCGACGAGCTCCGAGCCGTCGGGAAGCGAGCGGCGGACGGCGAGCGAGCGAAGATTGTCGGCGCTGAGATTGATGCTGCCATTGTTGTGCAGCACCGCCACGAGGTGGCTGTAGAGCGCGTAGGTCGCGCTGGTGCAGTGCGAGGGGAACCCGTCGTAGACGCGCAGCTCGTGCCGGCCACCGCCGATGTTGTGCGTCTGGATCGTCGGCGCGACGAAATCGGAGCCGATGCTGTAGCCGCCACCCGTCGGCAGCGAATGGATGATGTCGACGATCATCGCGTTGTAGTCGACGCCGGCGCAGCTGCGCGGCTCGGCGTGCGCGGAATGCGATGCAAAAACGAGCGCCGATGCCGCGAGGCCGAAGCCAAAGCGGCAAAGCGCAGAGGATGCGATCCTCATGCTGGGATATTCCCCCGAATTGCCTGTCCTTCTTGCATCGTGCCCTGTCCCGAAGGCACGATAGCGGCCGTCGAGCGCGACGCGACGTCTCGCATTTGCTCTGCGTGAGTTTGGCGTGCGGGGTGTGGCCGCGAAGCGTCATGCGGACCGTCTCCATCCCCGTAAAACGGGGCCCACGGACAATGACGACGGGCGCGACGATGATGCGGCGACTGTTCAATCGGGTGCTTCGACGTGGGCGTTCCCCGCGCGAGTTGTTCGTGCACGAGGACGATTGGGGCCAAATCGAGGTGCTTCCAGCCGCCTGCGCAGCGTGGTGCGAGGCCGAGATCGCGCGCATCGATCACTTCGCGCGCGACCACGCTTCGCCCGACGGCACGGGCTGGACCGACATGTACGTCCGATCCGTCGCTCCGGTGCCGCTGGAGAGCGTGCGCATTCCTTTCGACGCTGCGGCCGATGTAATCGGCGCACGCCTGCCGGCGTTCGAGATCGTGAGCAGCGGGACGCTCTCATCACCGGAGCCAGTGCCGCACGTGCGCGGCTTCGGCCCCGCCGCAAATACCGGAGCGGTGCTCGTCGGCGACAAGACGCGGGCCCACGTCGCCATGATTGCGCTGGTCATGAACGGCAGTCGCGGTGAACTCGACGCGCTTCTCGCGGCGCTGGCTCAGCTTCCGTTCTCGGCAACTCTGCTCATCGTCGATTGGCCGCGCGGGCATGTCGTGCCGCTCGGCGATCGCAACGCGATTGCGCGCTACGCCGACGCGTGAGTGCTCAGTCGACGGGGAGCTGCGGCGTGTCCGACAATTTCGGGATCAGCTTGTAGTTCCACAGCGCCACGTCGAAACCGGCGGCCGCGTCGGTGAGATAGACCTCCATGTAGTCGGCCTTCTCCAGCGCGTCGGTGTCGAGCCAGAGCGTGCCGCCGATCGGCACCTTGTCGCCCTTGCGATGACAGGCCACCGTGAAGCCGACGATCTGATCCTTCGCCAGCTTGCCGGTCGCGTCCTTGAAAATCTTGAGCACCTGTCCTTCGACGGCGCAGGTGCCCGCGCCGGTGCGCGGCGCCTCGACCTTGGTGATGTCGATCTGCACATGATAGGGCGCCTCGGCGCGTGCCTTCCGGTAATACTCGGGCGCCATCAATGCATGCGCCTGGGCGCCGACGAGGGCGAACAGAGCCGCCCAACCCAAAATCCGCTGCATCGATTGCTCCTCGCCAGTCCGCGACCGCGTCGCGTCTTTCGCATGCGGCCGGTTAAGGCCGCTTTCCACTCCGAGATTTGAGGACGGAAGAAATCACCTGGCAGCGGCGCCGGGTGCGACTCTTTGTCTTGCCAGCGTTGGAACACCCGCCTAGGCTCAGCGGTAAGGAGACGCTCAAGGTGACGACAATGACAGAAACTTCGACCCGCGACATTTCCAAGGCCGAGGTTGAGCGCTTTCTCTACGGCAAGCACATCACCGCCTGCCCGGCCTGCGGACGCTTCCGCTCCCAGTGCGATCTTGAGGTGCACTCGATCAGCTGCCAGCGCGCGCAATCGACGAGCTTGCAGACTGCATCGACACCGGTGGACGTGCTGATGGTCGTCTGCCAGAACTGCGGTGCCATTCAGTTCCACGACCGCACGGTCGTCGCTAAATGGCTCGACTGCCAGCGTCGCGTTAAGTAGCGCCGCTAGAGCCGCGACAAAAAACATCGGAGGAATCGTATGGTCGCTTTCTCGCGCCGGGGAGCCGTTGCGGCCCTCGCGCTCATTGCCTCGCTCGGCGTCCTGCCGCACGCCGCTCCCCCCGCCCTTGCACAAGAAGGAAAGCCGATGACGACATCCTCCGGCCTCACCATCGCCGATACCAAGGTCGGCACGGGTGCCGAGGCCAAGCCGGGCAACAACTGCGTGATGCACTACACGGGCTGGCTGTACGAGAACGGCGCCAAGGGCACGAAGTTCGACTCATCGCTCGACCGCGGCGAGCCCTTCGAGTTCCCGCTCGGCGCCGGCCGCGTCATCAAGGGCTGGGACGAAGGCGTTGCCGGCATGAAGGTCGGCGGCAAGCGCACGCTGATCATCCCGCCGCAGCTCGGCTACGGCGCGCGCGGCGCCGGCGGCGTCATCCCGCCGAACGCAACGCTGCTGTTCGACGTCGAGCTGCTCGACGTTAAGTAAGCTGCCGGCGGGCATGGCGCATGGCGCTGTGCCCGCCGTGACAGCACCGCATCGCGAGTCGGACTAGCGGAAGGGCCTTAGCCACATAGAGAGGCCCATCATGTCCCGCATTATCGACTGGATCGATCGCGACAACGCCCGTACCGACGCCATCCTCGCCAGCCGGCCGACTTCTTGGCTCGTTCTGCGCGCGCTATTCGGTGTGGCCCTGACGGCGAAAGGCGTCGCGCTTGCCATGCACGCGACCACCGGCTGGCATTACGCGGTCGCCCCGCTGCTGTTCGCAGGTGGCATCATGTTCGCGTTCGAGAGCGTCAAAATACTCGTCGCGCGCGTCGAATCGCGCACGAGCGGCGGCTGACCTAGTCAACCCTACTTCAGCGGACCGGTGTCGCAGTTGTCGCCACAGCCGATGGGATAGCCCCAGGCCGGATAGTAGGGCGGCTGGTTGTAGTACGGCCGCGGACGGCGCATCTCGGCCGCCGGGCGCCAGTCTCCCGAGTTGTAGTACGGATAGTAGCGCGGCGGCTCGTAGACATAGGGGTAGCGGTCCGGCGCGTCGGGATCCTTGTCCCGCCAGAACCAGCCCGCCGTCGCCGGCGCGTGCATGTACAGACCGGCCGTCAAAGCCAGACCGATGGCAGCGAACGCTGTCTTCAATTGCATGTGGCACCCCTTACCGGGCTCAAGGTAGGCGATTCATCACCTCACCGACAATGACCGGCGGGACGCACCCCCCTGCCAAAATGGGGACCGCCAATAGCAAAGTGATATCAGCAGTTTGACATCTCACAGGATGATCAGGGCGGCGATGACCAAGATGCCGGCCAGGATCGCCACGGGCTCAGCGAGGTTGGCGAGCGCTCCGGCGATCAGCGCCTCCTGACTTAGACCCTCGCGCTCGATGGCCAGCAGCGCACGGTCGCGGGCATCGAGCTCGTCCATCACCGCCCGGGCGTGCGCGGCGGTGCACACACCGGCAAAGTGCGGGCGCAGGGGTATGAAGACGTAGCGCGTGCCCTTCAGTGCGGTGTCGAGATCGAAGCCGGCATCGCACGCGGCCTCCCGAATATCCCTTTGCAGCGCCGGCGAGGGGATATGCCGGTGATGCACGGTTACGAAGGCCCGATAGAGCTCGATGAACGACGGCTTGTCAGTGCGGGCGATGTCCGCCGCCACTCGGTCACAGCCGCCGCTCCAAAGCGCCGATTCCGGATCCTGCTCGCACGTCATGCGCGCCGCATAGCCGGCAGGAAGATCGTGACGTCCCTGGCGGTCACTCAGCTCGATTGCGACGGCGACGGCGCCGAAGGCGAGCACCGCACCGACGAGCAGCCGCCAGTTTTTGCGCACCTCCGACGCAAGGCGCGCGGCCAGCATGGTGGCATCGTACTTTTGGCGGTCCCCGCCCGTCATTCTTCGCCCTCTCCGGCCGCCAGTCCTAGCGCAGGTGCCTTGCGCCCGTCGACAAACTGCACGCAACACTTGGATTTGAAGGGAAGAATTCGGTTTTGCCAGGACTGCTGCGGAGAACCACCGCGCGTCAGATCATATATGACGGACATCCGTCGCTTTTTGCTGTTCATCGTTCAACAAATAGGGCATTGAAAGCCGCTGTATGCTGACAATCGGATGACCGACAGGCGCACGCGCATTTCCGCACGGCAGGTCGGTTGAATCCGTCAATCTGAAATTTGGGGAGGGTGTCGCTAGACACGCCCGGTTGCTCCGACGCGTGTCGCGGCGCCAAGTTAATGGACACCGCAGCACTGCTGGCATTCTATCGATGTTATCGCGAGAGGCGCCTCGCCGAGGCCGTCGCGCTGTTCAGCGACGACTTCCAGTTCAAGACACACCTGCCCAACGACCCGGTCGATCCGACGCGCCCGCGCAGCCGGGCGGAGTTCACGCTGATCTGCCACAAATTTCTTGAAGCCTACGACATCGTCGTCTTCGAGCCGGGAGAGTTCGTTTACGACGGCGAGTTCGCCTACACGCAGGCGCAGGGGGTCTTCCACCACAAGCAAACCGGCAAGGTGCTCGAAACGACCTTCCAGCACCGGTGGCGCGTGGCCAACGGCAGAGTGCTCGAGCTGGTTCAGGAGCTCCGCCTCGGGGAAATCCAAGCTTTCCTCGACAGCGTCAAGCCGAGCTCCGCCTAGCGGTACCACCGACGCCTCACGCCGACCTGGCGGGCTCCCGCGGCGATGGGGATAGCGTTAAGGCCGTTGGCCTCCCGGACAAAATTGCGCAAACTGCCCAACCACGGCGACGCTGCGCCCCGGGGCGAAGAGGTGCGGCTCTGCTATGTTGATGGTAACGAACGACAACTAAACGTTCGCCACACCCAGGAAAGATGCAAGGCGAAGGATGACTGGCCTCCCCGACTTCACGCAAGTTGCCCTCGATAGCGGCGTGGCTGCCGCGGCTGCTCCAGCCGCCGCCAGCGATGCGGTCGCGTGGGAGGCGCCGGAAGGCATCGCCATCAAGCCGGTCTATACCGCCGCCGACACTGCCGGGCTGGACTTCCTCGACACGTTCCCCGGCATCCCGCCCTACCTGCGCGGCCCCTACCCGGCGATGTACGCGCTGCAGCCGTGGACGGTGCGCCAGTACGCCGGCTTCTCGACGGCCGAGGACAGCAACGCCTTCTACCGACGCAACATCGCCGCCGGCCAGAAGGGACTGTCGGTCGCCTTCGATCTCGCCACCCACCGCGGGTACGACAGCGATCACCCGCGGGTGCGCGGCGACGTAGGCATGGCCGGCGTCGCGATCGATTCCATCTACGACATGCGCACGCTGTTCTCGGGCATCCCGCTCGAGCAGATGTCCGTATCGATGACGATGAACGGCGCGGTGCTCCCGGTACTCGCGCTGTTCATAGTTGCGGGCGAGGAGCAAGGCGTGCCGCCGGAGAAGCTCTCCGGCACGATCCAGAACGACATCCTCAAAGAGTTCATGGTGCGGAACACCTACATTTATCCGCCCGAACCTTCGATGCGCATCGTCTCGGACATCTTCGGCTACACGTCGAAGCACATGCCGAAGTTCAACTCGATCTCGATCTCCGGCTACCACATGCAGGAAGCCGGTGCGACCGCCGACCTTGAGCTCGGCTACACGCTGGCCGACGGCATCGAATATGCGCGCGCCGGCGTCGCCGCCGGCCTCGGCATCGACGCCTTCGCGCCGCGCCTGTCGTTCTTCTGGGCGATCGGCATGAACTTCTACATGGAGATCGCCAAGATGCGCGCCGCGCGTCTGCTTTGGGCGAAGCTCCTGCACGAGGAGTTCAAGGCGAACGAGCGCTCGCTCAGCTTGCGCACGCACTGCCAGACGTCGGGCTGGTCGCTCACGGCGCAGGACGTGTTCAACAACGTGACGCGCACGTGCGTGGAGGCGATGGCGGCGACGCAGGGTCATACCCAATCGCTGCACACGAACGCGCTCGACGAGGCCATCGCACTGCCGACTGACTTCTCCGCCCGCATCGCCCGCAACACGCAACTTGTGTTGCAGCAGGAGACCGGCACCTGCCGCGTCATCGACCCGTGGGGCGGCAGCTACTACATCGAGCGCCTCACCTACGACCTCGCCCGCAAGGCCCTGGCCCACATCGAGGAGGTCGAGCGGCTCGGTGGCATGGCGAAGGCGATCGCCGCCGGCATTCCGAAGATGCGCATCGAGGAGGCGGCCGCCCGCACGCAGGCCCGCATCGACAGCGGCCGGCAGACGATCGTCGGCGTCAACAAGTATCGCGTCGACGACGAGGCGACGATCGACATTCTCAAGGTCGACAACAAGTCGGTGCGCGAGCAGCAGATTGCCAAGCTGCAGCGGCTGCGCGGCGAGCGCGACGAGAAGGTCACCCAGGCGGCACTCGCGGCGCTGACCGAAGGGGCGCGCGGAAACGGCAACCTGCTGGAGCTGGCCGTCAAGGCGGCCCGCGCCAAGGCGAGCGTCGGCGAGATTTCCGACGCCATGGAGAAGATTTATGGCCGCCACCGCGCCGAGATCCGCGCCATTTCCGGCGTCTACCGGTCGGAGGCCGGCAGCATGAACAAGGACGTCGCCAAAGTTCTGCAATTGGTCGAAGCGTTCGACAAGAACGAGGGACGCCGCCCGCGCATCCTCATCGCCAAGATGGGCCAGGACGGACACGACCGCGGCCAGAAGGTGATCGCATCGGCATTCGCCGACCTCGGCTTCGACGTCGATATCGGGCCGCTGTTTGCAACGCCCGACGAGGCCGCCCGCCAGGCGGTCGAGAACGACGTGCACATCATCGGCGTGTCCTCGCTCGCCGCGGGACACATGACGCTCGTTCCGGATTTGAAGCAGGCACTGGAAAAGGAAGGCCGCGGCGACATCATGGTCGTCGTCGGCGGCGTCATCCCGCCGTCCGACTATCCGGCGCTGTTCGAGGCGGGCGCGGAAGCCGTGTTCGGTCCGGGGACCAACATTCCCGAGGCTGCATCCGATCTCATCAACAAGCTCAACGTCAAGCTCGGCCACGCCGGGAAGGCCGCGGCAGAGTAGGATCACTCTGGTCGTCGTTGCACCCGCGAGCGCCGACCGTGCTCGCGGCCTATTTCATGTCGAGGCCCGACCGCAGCGAGAAATCGTCGTTGGGGTAGATGACGTCGTCGATCAGCCAGCGCTCGCCCGACTTCTTCAAATGATACTCGACGGCGATCTCGTCGCCGTACTGGGTGAACGTAACCCGGATGACGCCATTCGCGTCGCCGGCCTGCTTCACCTCGCTCTTGATCGTCTTGCGGATCTGCTCGTAGTCGGGATCTTGCGAGTAGGTGAAGATGTCGAAGTCGATGCCCTCCGCATCGTCCGACTCGCCCGGACTAGACAGCTTGGACGCCACCTCCTTCACGAAGTTGTCGTTGATGAAGGAGGCATGGTCGGATGTCTGCGTGGCGCCGACGATCGACTTGGCCATTTCGTCGAGACCTGCCGCGGCCCAACACGTGGCTGTCAAACCGATTGCGACAGCCATACCGATCAGGTTCCGCCGGACCGCCATCTGCATCTCCCTCGCCATGCCCGCGACGCTACGCTTCGCCCCCGAGCATAGGCCGGGGATGCGGATTTCGACACGCGCTAAATCCAATTGTAGGTTGCGGGGCGCAAGCGCCACGGCCGCGGGCGGCAACTTAGACCCACGTAAATGGTTGTGCAGGCAATATCCTATTTCCCATCTCGCACATTGGCGGGAGGACGGCGATACTGCCCCGACGCCGAGACCAATCGGAAGGAGAGACGATGACCGACCGGATCGAGCAGGGCTTCATGGCATTCCTCGCCGAGGGCAAGGAAGGCATCGCCGCGGTGCGCGAGGTCTCCCCCGAGCACATCGTCCTTTACGTGGAAAACGGCGGCGAGTTCACCGTCCCCCGCGCGGCTGTGCGCAAGGTGCACGACAGCAAAGTCATCCTCGACCCCGGCAAGCTCGACAAGGCGCTCCTCCGCGCCGTCGGCCACGCCCACGACAGCGAGGACCCCAAGCTGGTCGGCTGACGTCCCCCAAAATTTGGGGTCCCGGCTCCCCGTCATGTGCTTTGCGGAACAGCCCTAGGTCGGCCTATACTGCATACCGGTTCCAATCTGGCGGGCGGAGCTACCCGGGCAACGATGCCCGAGTGCGCACATTCCCGCACTTCGATCGGGACAACGGATGCTACGCACGCTCTTTTCGATTCTCGGCGTCATGTTCGCTGCGCTGCTCGTGTTCAGCGCGAGCTTCCTCGGCAACGTCGCCGCCGACCTCGACCGCCGCAGCGCCGACTACGAGGCGCTCGCCGTCGACGTGACGCGCGAGCTGGCGCGCACTTGGAAGCTGGCGGACATCCGCGAGCACTACGTCGCTGACGCGCGCGACGAACTGCTGCCGGTCTTCGATGCCGACCTCGGCGATCTCAAACCCCTCGGGCCCCTGCTCCACACCGACAACGTGCGCATCGAAACGCGGTGGTCGCGCGATTTGTGGCAGAACGTGACATCAGCCGGCGGAGCTGCCGAGCGTATCTCCGACCTGATCAATCGCGCCGTGAAGGTCTCCTTCGTCGGCAAGTTCGCGGGTGGCGTCGCCGATGTCACCGCCGAGCTCAAGCGCGAGGGCGGCCGCATGAAGCTGTGGCGGCTGCGCATCGAGAGCCGGGAAAAGCCGAAGCCGGAGGACTCCCCGGGCCGGCGTGTGATCAGCCACGCGTAGCCTCCGCGCCCGCCCACAACCATTCCGGCCCGATCCCAACGACCATCGGCCGCCCAGCACCGCAGCTTATGCGGTTGCGCCCTGCATGGCGCGGGCGTAGGAAGCCCCCAGAAATATAGGTCGCAGGGGCCTGCGCATGATGACGATCTACGACTCGAACGGCAAAGGGCTGACGGTGCATGAGCCGGGCACGCCGCTGACCGGCAATTCTGTCTGGATCGACCTGTTGCAGCCGACCGCCGAGGAGGACAAGTTCGCCGAGGATGCGCTGGCGATCGACATCCCATCGCGCGCTGAGATGCGCGAGATCGAGCCGTCCAACCGTTTCTATCAGGAGCGCGGCGCCTACTTCATGACGGCGTCGATCGTCTACAACGTCGAGGCGCCGGTGCCGCAATCGACCGCGGTCACGTTCATTCTCGCCGGCGACCGGCTGGTGACGGTGCGCTACGCCGAGCCGAAGGCCTTCCCGCTCTATTTGCAGCGCGTCGAGAAGGGAGACGCCGCGTGCACGACCGGCGCCTCGATCATGACCGGCTTGATCGATGCCGTCGTACATCGCATGGCCGACCTCATCGAGCGCATCCAGGACGAGGTCGAGCGCCTCGCGCAGTCGGTTTTCGATTTGCGCGGAGGGCAGCAGACGCGCAACCGTCGCCTCGATGTCCAGTTGAGGCGCATCGGCAAGGCCGGCGATATCACCGCGCGTGCCGAGGACAGCGCGGCGTCGATGAACCGCCTCCTGCTCTATTTCGTGCAGGCGACGCAGGACCGCGAAGACGACCCGCGCATCCGCCAGCGCATCAAGGCCGCACAGCGCGACATCAACACGCTGCTCGATCACACAAAGTTTCTGTCGCAGCGCATCAGCTTTATTCTCGATGCGACGCTCGGCATGATCTCCAACGAGCAGAACCAGATCATCAAGCTGTTCTCGGTGATGGCCGTTATCTTGCTGCCGCCGACGCTCGTTGCCTCGGTGTACGGCATGAACTTCAAACACATGCCCGAGCTGGAATGGACCTACGGTTACCCTTGGGCTCTCGGCCTCATGGCAATCTGCGCCGTCGTCCCCATCATCTATTTCCGCCGCAAGGGCTGGTTCTAGGACGCCAAGCGCAGCCACAGCAGCGACGCCGCCCCGCAGACGGCGAGCGTGGTGGCGATGCCGGCGCGCAGGACGAACACCAGCACCAGCGCCAGCCCCGTGAGTGCCAAGGCGACGACGTCGAGCGATGCGGGATCGGGCACGTAGAGCCGCAATGGGCCGACGTGACGCTCGTCGATGTGCGCGAAGAGCACGTGCAGCGTGAACCACAAAGACAGGTTGGCGATGACGCCGACGACGGCGGCGGTGACGGTACGCAGCGCCGACGCGAGACGCGGCGCGTGCGTCAGGCGCTCCACGTACGGCGCGCCGACGAAGATCCACAGGAAGCACGGCGCGAAGGTTGCCCATAGCGTCACGAGGGCGCCGAGCAGCCCCATGCCCACGCCACCGGCGCGCAAGGCAGCCATGTAGCCGACGAACTCGGTGACGAGGATCAACGGGCCGTTGGTCGTCTCGGCCAGGCCAAGACCGTCGAGCATCTCACCCGCCGTCAGCCACCTGTAGTGATCGACGGCCGCCTGCGCCATGTAGGCGAGCACCGCGTAGGCGCCGCCGAAGGTGACCACCGCAAGCTTGGAGAAGAAGAACGCGAGCTGCGCCAACACATGCCCGGTCCCAAACACGGCGGCGACCGCGAACAGCGGCACGAGCCACACGGCGAGCCAGATGCAAAGCGTGCGCAGCGTCTGTGCGAGCGGCACGGCAACGGGCGGCGGCGCATCGGGCTCCGCGACTTCGCGCGTGCCCAGCAGATAGCCCGCCGCCGCCGCCGCCGCGATCACCAGCGGGAAGGGCAGATCGAGGAAATAGATGGCGACGAACGCCGCCGCCGCCGTCGCCCAGTCGAGGCGCCCCTTGATGGCGCGATTGGCAACGCGCAGGAGAGCCTGCAGCACGATGGCGAGCACCGCCGCCTTCACGCCCACGAACACCGCGGCAACGGTGGGCGTGCTCCCGTAGGCGCCGTAGAGCATCGACAAAGCCAGCACCAGAAGGGCGCCGGGCACGACGAACAGCAGCCCCGCGGCGAGGCCGCCGCGCACGCCGTGCAGCCGCCAGCCCGAGTAGGTGGCGAGCTGCATCGCCTCGGGGCCGGGGAGCAGCATGCAAAAGCTGAGCGCCGACAGGAAGCGCCGCTCGTCGAGCCAGCGATGCTCGTCGACGAGCACGCGGTGCATCAGCGCGATCTGCGCGGCGGGGCCGCCAAACGACAGGAGACCTATCCTGCCGAACACGGAGATGAGCTTGGAAAAGGAAGGTGCGGTGGACGCGTGCGTCGCTTCCGCGGTACTCGAAGGTTCCATGCGTGCCTCCAAAGGCGTTGGAGACGGCGCTTGGACACGAGGTCTAACGGGGCGGCCGATCATGCCCCGATCCAATCCTACGCGCACCACACGCGCGCGACAACGCGAACCTGTGCATTGGGGCCCTTCATCTGCGACCCGCCGTCGCGCCTCGCGACCGACGCGAGAGCGCTAACTCCTTTGCCCATCGTCATTCCTTCGATTGTTGCGCAATTGCCTCTCAAATTGAAGCATTGACCGCCACAATTACCGGTGGTCCGTAGCGCCTACCAGAACGGGGGACACCCCAATCACTCTTGAAGGCGGCTGAACGGGTTCTGGTGTTCGGCTCAGGAATTATCACTGCGCAGGAAGATCCCCTCCCACCCAATCGCGCGCCGCTGAACGAGCGCGCCTCCAGCCGCCCTCGAGCGCGCTGGTCCGGGGATCGAGCAGCATCCGAGCATCGCCGCCGACAACGAGGAGTACGAAATGCGGACTATCATTCTCTCCGCCATTGCCGCCGTGGCTGCGGGCGCGCTGCTGGCCGGCCCGGCAAGTGCGGAGAACGCGCCGTGGCAGTGCATGAGCCCGGCGTTCGCGTGCGGCGGCGCGCCTGCCGCCAAGACCTACCGTGACCGCGACGGCTATGCGGGCGAGCGCACCTATCGCCGCCAGGCGACGTCCAAGCGCTCGCGCAACCGCGTCGCCAAGACCGATGAGGTCGAGGTCAAGAAGCAGAAGGTTGCCCGCACCGAGGCTGCCGAGAAGCCGCAGGCGAAGGTCGATCTGCCGGAGCGCAAGCAGGCCGCCGAGAAGCCGGCGACAGCTGAAAACTCGAAGATCGCTGTGCGCGAGGTCGAGACCAAGGTCGAGACCGAGGGCAACCTTCGCGTGACCTCGACGCAGAGCGGCATCGCCTCCTTCTACGGCTACGGCGCCGGCTCGCAGACCGCGTCGGGTCAGCGTTTCAATCCGAACGCCATGACCGCCGCGCACCGCACGCTGCCGTTCGGCACCAAGGTGCGCGTCACCAACAAGCGCAACGGTAAGACGGTGGTCGTCACCATCAACGATCGCGGTCCGTTCATTCGCGGCCGCGTCATCGACCTGTCGACGGCTGCCGCCGGTGTCATCGGCATGAAGTCGTCGGGCCTCGCGCCGGTGACGGTCGAGCGCATCGCCAAGAACTAAGCTCGCGCGCGAACTGAAACGAAAAGGCGGCGGATGCCTCGTGCATCCGCCGCCTTTTTTCTATGAGCGAGCGGGCGAACCGCTCAGCCCATGATGAGGCTCTGCAGGGTGTCGAAATCGGGGAGGTAGTTGGCGACGCTGAGTTCGGGCACCGCCACCAGCAGCATGGCGCCAATCACGACTACGGCCCCGCCGAAGGCGACGAAGAGGGCCGCCGACGGGCCGGCAATGCTGCGGGGTTCGCTCATATTCATGCTCGGGGCCTTCATGGCAGGAGCTCCTCATCACGGTGGTGCGGCCGCGCCGCACCCTGGGCAAGTTCCACCTCGACAGTGCCCGCATCGTGCTGGAAAGACACGACGCCCAACCCCCAACTTCCAGGAAACGTCGCTAGCGCGTAGTTCCGTTTGCCCAGAGAGGAGAATTGCCGGTAAATTCCGGCAAATTGCGTTCGCAATGGCGTCCACTCCGAGGCAGCCCGTCCATGAAGGCCACCGTGTCGAGATCAGCGCGCGAATCCGCGGTTGCCCAGATCAAGACCGCAATGATCGAAAAAAAGCTTACCCAGGCTGAACTTGCGGACGCGTCCGACTGCCACGAGAAGACCATCCAGAACCTGCTCGGCGGGCGCTCGGTCCGGGATCAGACCTTGTTCGACGTCTGCATGGTGCTGGGGCTCGACTTCGACAAACTGAAGGGCGCCTGGACCGGCGCCAATGCCTCGGTCGCGGCCCCTCCCGAGTTGCATGGCGAAAACGGCGGCGTGGTCGCGCCGCTCTACATGGGCGCCTACACGCGCGGCGCCGTCGACCACTACATCGGCAGCTACCTGACGCTGCGCTCGTCGTTCTCGCGCCCCGGCTGCATCGTCGCCTACCGCACCGACGTGACCTGGGATCCCGACTGGCCGAGCCTGTTGTTCCAGGAGCGCGACCGGCTGGACGCGCCATATTCGCACCGCGGGCGGCTCTACGTTCCCGCCTCGTCGATGTTCATCCACCTCGTGTCGCTCACCAAGGGCGCGATGCGCATGATCGTCGTCTCGCAGGTCGACCGCTTCGGGGAGATGCGGGGCATCATCACCACCATCCACAAGCACGGCGCGGTGCTGGTGCCGGTGGCGACGCCGATCGTCTACGCCAAGTGCGAGGAGTTCGACGGCAACCTCGGCGACATCACCTCGGCGCATCCGCATTATGCGCGGTACAAGAAGATGCTCGAGGACACGATGGGCGACGGCTACGCGAAGCTCATCGAGCCCTAGCCCGCCGCCGCGACAATCGTGGCCTCCGCGAAGGAGCATCGGCGACGTGTCTGCTCAGTCTTCGCGCAGCAGATGCACGAGCGCCGGATCGATCTCTACCGAGAGCGCCGCTCCGCTCTGTAGGTGGCGCGCGACTGCTTCGCGCGATGGCAGGCGGAAGCGCAATTCCCCCGCGTCGAAGGCGAGCGTGACCGCCGTGAGGTCACCCAGCGATTGCACGTTCGTAAGCTTTCCGGCGACTGCGTTGGCTGAATTTGTAGTGCCGCCCCCGAGCGAAATGGCGTCGGGCGGAATGAGCACGGTGACGCGCTCGCCAATGGCGACGCCGTTGGTCGAGGCGACGGTAAGCGTCTGCGCTCCGCAGCGGATGCGTCCATGATCCTGCACCTGCGTCGGTATGAGGTTCGTATGCCCCATGAGACGCGCAACGCGAACGTTTCGGGGGCGCAGACGCACCTCGTCCGGCGTGCCGATCTGCAGCGTTGTTCCCCCGTGCAGCACGCAGATGCGGTCGGCGAGCGCCTGCGCCTCATCGAGGTCGTGGGTGACCAGCACCATCGGGATATCGAGCGAGCGGTGCAACGCCGCGAGCTCCTCCTTCAGCGCGTCGCGGGTGATGCGGTCGACGGCGGAGAACGGCTCGTCGAGCAGTAGCACCTTCGGATCGCGGGCGAGGGCGCGGGCAATCGCCACGCGTTGGCGCTGGCCGCCGGACAGCTCGTCGGGGCGGCGGGTGTCGAGACCCTGCAGATGCACGCGCGCCAAGAGTTCGGCGGCGCGGCGGCTGCGCTCCGGCTCCGGCAGCCGCAGCATGGCGAGGCGCACGTTGTCGCGGGCGGATAGATGCGGAAACAGCGCGTAGTCCTGGAAGACGAGACCGACGCTACGCGCCTGTGGCGGCAGGTCGATGCGGGCATCGGTGTCGAGCCACGTCTCGCTGGCAGCGACGACGCGACCTTCCTGCGGTCGATAGAGCCCGGCGATCGCGCGCAGCACCGTGCTCTTGCCGCTGCCCGACGGACCGATCAGCGCCAACAGCTCGCCGCGCCGGCAATCGAGGTTGACGTCGAGCGGGATGGGGCCGGCCTGGCGCAGCGCGACCGACAGCGCGGGGTTGTCAGAGGGCATGCGCGTCCGTCCGTCGGCGCCGCGCGAGCATGTGCACGATAGCGATGGCGATGAGCGAGAAGGCGAGCAGCACCGCCGACATCACGCCCGCCCGGTCGATGTGGAAGGCCTGCACCTGATCGTAGATGGCGATGGAGAGGACACGCGTCTCGCCGGGGATGCTGCCGCCGATCATCAGGATGACGCCGAATTCGCCCAGCGTGTGCGCGAACGTGAGCGCGATCGCCGAGACGAGGCCCGGCCAGGCGAGCGGCAGCTCGATGCGCCGCATCGTCTCCCAACGCGACAGGCCGCTGACGAACGCGGCCTCGCGTACGTTCGCCGGAATGGCCTCGAAGGCGCGCTGGATCGGCTGCACGGCGAACGGCAGGTTGATGATCAGCGACGCGATGAGGATGCCGGCGAAGTTGAACACCAGCGACGTGCCGAACACGCTCTTCAAGAGACTGCCGAGGCCCGACTGGGGCGAGAAGGCGACGAGCAGGTAGAAGCCGAGCACCGTCGGCGGCAGCACCAGCGGCAGCATGATGAGCGCCTCGACGGCGCTCTTGCCCGGCACCCGCCCCCAGGCGAGCGCGCGCGCGATGACGACGGCGAGCGGCAGCAACAGCACCACCGTCCAGCCCGCAAGCTGCAGCGAAAGTGCAAAGGCGGTCCAATCCATGCGCGCACTACTTCAGGACGTTGGCACCGCGAAGCCGCTCGCCTCTAGCACGGCGCGGCCCTTGGGTCCGCGCACGTAGTCGACGAATTCCTTGGCGGTGGGGCTGGCACTCTTGATCAGAGCCAGCCCGTGATCGATCGGCTCGTGCCAGGATTCCGGCACGATAGCGCTGGTGATCTTCGGTTCAATCTCTTTCGAAATGGCGAGCGACTTGGCGATGAAACCGATCTCGGCGGCACCGGTCGATACAAATGTAGCGGTCTGGCCGATGTTCTCGCCGACGACGAGCAGCGGCTGCACCTCATCCCACAGCCCGGCCTTCTGCAGGGATTCGCGAGCCGCTCGGCCGTAAGGCGCCGTTTCGGCATTGGCGATAGCCACGTGCTTCACCTTGCCGGCGGCGAGCGCTTGCTTGAGGCCGTTGAGGGCCGGATCGACGGCGACGGCCGAGCCCTTCGGGGTCGCAACGCTCAGCTGCCCGCGCGCGAAGACGACCGGCTCACCGTCCGTCAGTCCGCCCTTGGCGAGCTTCTTGACGCTCTCGTCGTCGGCGGCGAACAGGGCCTGAAACGGCGCGCTCGCCTCGATCTGATGCACGAGATTGCCGGTGGCGCCGTAGGTGATCTTGACGCTCTTGCCGGTGTCCTTCTCGAAGCCCTTGGCGATCTCGTCGATCGCATAGCGCAGGCTCGCGGCCGCGGCGATCGCCGGCGGTTCGTCTGCCCGCGCAACACCGTGCGTACCCGCCACCGTCAGCGCGAAAACGCAAATCGCAAAGCCGCGCATCAGCGCGCCGAGAGTAACGCTCATAAGATCCTCCGTGCCGTTTGCGGCGGCAGTTAATCAGCCACCCCGGTCACAGTCGAGCGTTATATTCAGTCGGGAATATCGCTACCGACGGCGGCTTTCGCTTTAGCGGAGGTGCGGTCGCGCTCAGCGCCCCTGCCGGTGTCGTGGGCGAGGAAGCGCTCCTTCAAATCGACGCTGGAGCGGCGGCCAATCGCCGAGCGATTGAGCGACAGCCACTTGTCGGCCTCGTCGCGGCCGGCGCTGAACAGGTAGTTCAGGAGCTGCCAATCGGGCTTCATGGTGCTGTCGGGGCTGAGCGCCCCGGTGTAGCGGCCCGCCTCGATCAGGTGGAAGCGGTGCGTTGCCAGACGGCTGTAGCGGCCGCGCGGACCGCCGATGCGCCCCTGCTGGCTTTCGCGCACCGTTTCGATCAATTCGATCTCGCGGATGAGCGGCGCGTTGAAGGTGAGCCGGTTGGCGTGCAGGGCGATCTCGCGCACGCCGGTCGGCACAGCGTGACGCACGAGCGAGCTGAGCTGCACGATGAGCGTGTCCTCGACCGGGCTCTCCATCGCCAGCGTCTTGATGTCGGGGTTGGACGAGAAGCCGCCGTCCCAGTAGGAGACGCCGTCGATCTCGACGGCATGATGCAGTGTAGGCAGGCAGGCGGAAGCCAAGACCGCCTCGACGGTGATTTCCTTGCGGCGGAAGATGCGCGCGCGCCCTGTCGCCACCTCCGTCGCAGCGATCAACAGCTCGATGGGAGAATTGTTGCGCAGCTTCTCGAAGTCGATGCTTTCCGAGAGCAGGCGGCGCAGGGGATCGAAGCCCAGCGGATTGAACTCATAGGGCGACCAGAGGCTCGCCATCTGCGCCAGATGCGGCGTGCGGCTGAGACCGTAGAGAAACGGGTTGAGGCGCAGAAGGTCGGGAACGCCGGCCTTATGCACGGCTTCCCAGACGCTGCGCAGCTTGTTGCGCGCCGACGTCTTGCCGCCCTCGCTGAAGCCCGAGGCGACAGCGACCGCGTTCACCGCGCCGGCGCTCGTCGCGCTCACCCAGTTGATCTCGAGCTCCTCGTCCTCGAGCAGCCGATCGAGCACGCCCCAGGTGAAGGCGCCGTGCGCGCCACCGCCTTGCAGCGCAAGATTGATACGAGCGTTACGCCGAAATAATCGCACTTGCATTCGCCCCGCCTACCTTGAGCGCTCCGCCAGCGCCCGTAGCCGTATATAGTGTCACGACGACCGCGGTATGGGGAGGAGCGTGTCGCGCATCACTCGACGCGCCAGCGTGGCTCCGGCGCCATAGATTTGAGCAAGGCCTGCGCGTCTTGCCGCACATGGATGAAAGTCTGGGCAGCCATTGGGCAATGGTGCGCGGCGAGGGCACGCACTGCGCGCGGCTGTGCGACAACAGAGCGCGCCGCTTACGTCACCAACCTGCGCGCCACCTGCACGATGGCGTTGTCGCGCGCATCGAGGCCGCGCGTCGTGCATTCGATGATCGCGCGCCCATCCTCGCTGCGCGTGATGCGCAGCAGGTTGTAGCGGCCGAGCGGCTCGTTCTTGTGCGCCCGCGCGACAGAGCCCGAGGCGACGCCGATGATCGGAATGCTCGAACCGCCCACCTCGGGGAGTCGCGCAAACACCATGTGGCTATCGACGTGGTTATGTCCGTGCAGCACGAGCTCGGCGCCATGCTCGGCGAGTATTTGTGACAGCGCGGAAGCATCGCGCAGCGCCCGGCGAGGCGGCGCTTGTCCGGGGAGCGGCGGATGATGGATCAGCACCACACGGATGAGGCCTTCGGCGGCGAGCTGCGGCAGCAAAGCGGCGAGCGCGGCGCGCTGGCGCGATCCGACCTTGCCGGCGGCGACGAACGGCGGCGTCTCGACCGCCGAATTGACGCCGATGAGCGCGACCGGACCGACGCGGCGCACGAACGGAAACTGCGCCGGGGCGCGCGGAGCGAATTTCTCCCCCCACGCGTCGGGCCGCATGTAATCCGCCCAGCGCGCGACGCCCGGATCATGGCGCAGCGACGTGTAGATGTCGTGGTTGCCCGGCACGACGGTCACGTGGTCGGGCGTCCCGATCTCGTGCAGCCAGGTCGTCGCCGCCTCATACTCGACGGGCAGACCGAGATTGATCAGATCGCCGGTGACCGCGATATGGTCGGGCTTGTGCGCAAGCATATCGGCGACGACGAGATCGAGCGCGGCGCGGTGGTGCGTATGGCGGCGCTGGCGCCGGTAGTTGATGTAGCCGAGGCTGCGCTTGAGATTGAGGTGGCGCAGCGCGACGCCCGACATCGGCGAAAGGTGCACATCCGACACGTGGGCAAGCGTAATCGTTTCGCTCATCGTAGGCTCGGTATGGGGCTCGTCGTTAACGGCGCTGCGTGCAGGATTGGGAGCGGAACCTAGCACGCGGCGCTGAGGAATTACCTACGGCCCCTAACGTCCGGGACGCGCTAAAGGTCGCGCTACGAAGGAGCGAAGAGTTTGTCCAGACCGCCGATCGTTGGCAAAGTCTTGCAGCGCTACTGGCGGCTGTCGCGCGGCTTGACGATGGGCGTGCAGGGCGCGGTTATCGACAAGGACGACCGCATCCTCCTCATCCGTCACACCTATCGTCCGGGCTGGCATTTCCCGGGCGGCGGTGTGGAGCGGATGGAGACCGTCGAGACGGCGCTCGCGCGCGAGCTCGACGAGGAGGCCTGCGTCGCCATGCGCGGCAAGCCGGAGCTGTTCGGCATCTACGCCAACTTCCGCCTGTTCCCCAACGACCACGTCGCCTTGTTCCTGGTGCGCGACTGGCAGCAAGTGAGAACGCCCGCCCCCACCTTCGAGATTGCCGAGCAGGGAATGTTCGCCCGCGATGCGCTGCCCGCCGACATCAATGCGCCAACCGCCCGCCGGATCGCCGAGATCTTCGACGGCGCACCGCGCGCCCACGACTGGTGACCCTGGACCACCTGTCGACCGCGTGCTACACGGCGCGCCATGACGAGACGGCTACGAGGCTCGGAATTGCGACGACGCGGCGCGGGTGCACCTGCCGCGCGTGCGTGAATTTCCGTGCTAGACACTGGGCCTGCCTGACCGGCGGCCCGCCTCGAAAGTCTCGCTGTTCATGTCACCCAACGTCATCAATCGGCCCGTGACGCCGGAAGACCTACCCGCGATCACCCACCTGCACGCGCGGGCGTTCGGCCCGGGCCGCTTCACGCGCACCGCCTACCGCGTGCGCGAGGGCACACCCGACATCTCGCGCTACTGCCGCACGGCAATGCTGGGCGACCGGCTTATCGCGGCCGTGCGCTTCACGCCGATCACCATCGGCGGCGCAAATGGGTCGCTGCTGCTGGGGCCGCTCGTCGTGGAGCCCGACTTTGCCGGACAGGGGTTCGGCAAACGGCTCATTGCCGAGGCGATGGCTGCGGCCAAGGACGACGGCGTCCGGCTCGTCGTACTGGTCGGCGACGAACCCTATTACGGCCGCTTCGGTTTCCACCCCGTGCCACCCGGACAGATCACCATGCCGGGGCCGGTCGATCCGCGCCGCCTGCTGGCGGCCGAGCTGGTGCCGGGGTCGCTGGCTGGTGCGCATGGTCTGATTGCCGGCGCTCATTTTTGATTGGTGAACTTGCAAGGACCTGCGCTTAAACTTACCGCGGCAACAGCCAGGCCGGGAGATTGCGCATGGACCGACGGACAGTGCTCTCAGGCGGCGGCGCGCTCATCGCCACCCGCGTTCTCACTGTCGGGGCCGACGCCCGGGCGGTGCCCTCGCCGGCGACGGCGGAAGACGCGCGCTTCATGCAGCTCGCTATCGACGAGGCGAAGCAGGGCGACTATCCGTTCGGCGCGGTGATCGTGCGCGAGGGCAAGGTCGCCGCCCGCGGCTTCAACAGCTCCAAGCGCAACGCCGACCCGACGGCGCACGGCGAGATGGTGGCAATCCGCAGCTTCCTGAACATGCACGAACCGAGCGACTTCAAAGGGACGACGCTCTACACGTCGGGGGAGCCCTGCGTGATGTGCATGGGCGCGATCATCTGGTGCGGTATCACCCGGGTCGTCTATGCGGCGTCGATCGAGCAGCTCGCCACACGCATCGGGCAGATCGACATCACCGCCAAGCAGATCGCGGAGGCAACGTCCTTCGCCACCATGGACCTCACCGGCGGCGTGCTGGCGAGCGAGGCGATAGTGCTGTTCCCCGAGAAGCTCTAGAGGCAACTGCGCCGGCCCGCGGAACTCTTGTCTGCGCCCCGAGTTTATCGGCAGAGCAACGACAAGGAGTTAGACATGCGCAGCGTTCTTCTTTGGCTGTTGGGCGTGCCGATCAGCATCATCATCCTGCTCAACATCTTCAACGTGATCTGAGTCGACGACAGGCACGTCCCGGCGCTGGCGCCTCGAATTGCATACGCAGTTCGGGCGCCTTTTGCTTTTTGGCTCTAGTCACTGAAATTCCTACACAATTCAGCACCCAATTTTTTTGAACGTGCCGCGGAACGAACTCTACCCGCCGGCATTATCTGTGCGGACACGGGCCTCGCTCCCCTCCCCCCATCCCCTCGTCGAGGTTCGGGTCCACCTATCAGAAAGGACACTCGCATCTCGGACATTCGAGGCGGGTGTCCTTTTCGTTTGGGCTCGAATCCGAATGGATCTCCTAGGACGTCCCCTGCGCCGAGAAGAATCCCGCACCCAAGTGATCAGTCGGCGAAGGGATCCTTCATGAGGATGGTATCGTCGCGCTCGGGGCTCGTCGACAGCATGGTCACCGGGCGCTCGATCAGCTCCTCGATGTAGCGCACGTATTTCACGGCCTGCGCCGGCAACTCGCTCCACGAGCGGGCGCCCGCCGTCGATTGCGTCCAACCAGGCAGCGTCTCGTAGATGGGTGTGACGCGCGCCTGCGCGCCGCTGCTGGCCGGGAGACGGTCGATGCGCTCGCCGTCCAGCATGTAGCCGACGCCGACCTTGAGCTCCTCGAAGCCGTCGAGCACGTCGAGCTTGGTCAGCGCGATGCCGTCGATGCCGGCAATCTTCAAAGTCTGGCGCACCAGCGTCGCGTCGAACCAGCCGCAGCGGCGCTTGCGTCCGGTGACGGTGCCGAACTCGCGCCCGCGCTGGCCGATGCGCTCGCCGATGTCGTCGGTGAGCTCGGTCGGGAACGGCCCGGAGCCGACGCGCGTCGTGTACGCCTTGGCGATGCCCAGCACGTAGCCGATCGAGCGCGGTCCCATGCCGGAGCCCGTCGCCGCCTGCGCCGCAACCGTGTTGGACGACGTGACGAACGGATAGGTGCCGTGGTCGATGTCGAGCAGCGCGCCCTGCGCGCCTTCGAACAAGATGCGCTTGCCAGCGCGACGTGCGACGTCGAGCAACTCCCACGTTACGTCGGTGAAAGGCAGTATCTTCGGCGCGACCTCGTTGAGCTGGGCGAGCAGCGCGTCCTTGGAAATCTCCGGCTTCGACAAGCCGCGGCGCAAAGCGTTGTGATGCACGAGGATGCGGTCGACCTTGGCGCCGAGGGTCGTCGGGTTGCGCAGGTCCTGCACGCGGATGGCGCGACGGCCGACTTTGTCCTCGTACGCGGGGCCGATGCCGCGGCCGGTGGTGCCGATCTTGCCCTCGCCCGCCGCCTCCTCGCGCATGATGTCGAGCTCGCTGTGCAGAGGCAGGATAAGCGTGGCGTTGCCGGCGATACGCAGGTTGTCGCGGTTGACGGTGACGCCCTGGCCGGCGAGCTTGTCGATCTCGGCGCAAAGCGCCCAGGGATCGACGACGACGCCGTTGCCGATCACGCCGAGCTTGCCGGGGCGCACGACGCCAGACGGCAAGAGCGACAGCTTGAAGGTCTTGTCGCCGATGACGAGGGTGTGGCCGGCGTTATGGCCGCCCTGGAAGCGCACGACGATGTCGGCGCGCTCCGACAGCCAATCGACGACTTTGCCCTTGCCCTCGTCGCCCCACTGGGCGCCTACCACCGCGACGTTCGCCATGCATGCCCCACTCACGATTAGGCCCCGAACGACGCCGGGGCCATCCGAGGCCTTATAGCGCAGATTCGAGCCTGCCAAGCCCCCGCGTAGAGGGTTGGGGGCGGGCAGGCGGCCGAGGGCCGGAAAACGGGCCTATTGATAGATGATGGCGCGCGAGCCGGGCCAGATCACGCGGTAGCCGAACTCCAGCACCCGCTCCTCCTCCGGCGCCAGCTTGGACTCGAAGGCGACCACGCCGCGCTTTCCGTCGATGTCCTTCTTGGTGGGTTGGGCCGGACCGACGAGCTCGACCTTGATGTCCTCGTTCTGGGACACGGGGATCTGGTCATGGACCACCAGCTCCACCTCCCGCTCGTGCATATTCTTCACGGCGATGCGGTAGTTGCGGCTGTCCGTCTTCGACGAGGAAATGAGCCCGGTCTCGCCCCGCTTCTCGTCCGCGATGGCATGGCGCACGCGGACCTGGTCGTCGGCGCCGAAGCCCAGCTCGTGCTCCTCGCCCGGCGACAGGACGGGAAAACTGCCAGTGCCGACGAAGGTGCCGTCGCGGAACAGCGACACCGCGCCGGGAAGCACCGGCGCTCCCTTCGGCAAGATCAACTTCGCATAGAGGTAGGCTTTGGCATCGAGCTTCGGCACCGTGCGCACGGTGAGCACCGGCTCGACGCCATCCTGCTGCAGGAAGACGCGCTTGGGCTCGCCGGTGGACGGAACCGTGAGGCGGCCCGGCACGGCGAATACGGCCTGGAACGGTGCTGCGACGACTTGCGCGCCGATCTCGCCGAGGGCGACCTCGGGTTCTGCCTGGGCGCTCTGGTCTCTAATCTCTTCCGACGCGGTGCGCACCTTCTTCTGGCGCACGGCTAGACCATCGTAGCCGGCCATCGGCGCGGGCGGGGCAGCTGAAACGGAAGCCGGGTGGGCCTCCGGCTGGAAGTCGACGATCATGGTTTCGATAGCGGGTGCCGCGGCGTTGGCGGTGGGACGCGTCGTCGACAATAGAAGCGCGACGTTGTCCCAGCTCTCGCCGGTGCGCTGCACGATGTCAGCCCGGCGCGTGAGTTCCAAGAACGGTGGCGCCGTCTTGGAGCCCGTGGCCAGCCGGGCGTCATAGTGCGGCGTCCAAGCGGCGTTGCGCACTTGGTAGCGCACGGTGAGGTCGGCCTCGAGCTGTGCCGCGGCGACGACGAATACCTTGATCTCCGTCTGCTCGGTGCGCGCCGGGGCTAGGGCGGAAAGTTTCTTCTCCAATTCCTCGATGCGGCGGTCGAGATCGCGCTTCTTCACCTCGGCATCGAGGGCCTGCTTCTGCGCCTCCGCCATGCCCGTGCCGATCAGCGACAATATCTGCTGCCAGTCGACGTGCGGCACCGGCAGCGCCGCAGGGGCCGGCTGCCCTTCCTCGGGCTGCGGCCGCGCCGGCATCTGCGCGAGGTTCTGCAGTAGCGTCTTCTGCGTCTGCGCCGCGTCCTCCTGGCCTTGAACAAGACCGCGCTCGTCGCGCAGCTTCTCTATATTGTCCTCGATGGTCTTGCGCTCGGCCTGCAGCGCCTCTTGATCGGCACGCGGGATGTAGCGGCGTCGCGTGTCCACCGATTGGATATCCAATCCGGCGGTGGCCTTGCCGTCGACGCGGATGGAACCCGGCACCGTCTCGGCCGGCAGATCGATCAGCACCAGCGTGTGCTCGCCCTTGCCAAGCGACAGGCGTGCCGTGCGCGTCGCCTCGGCGCCCGATGGGAAGACGGTGATCGTTTCCAGACGCGAGGCGACGGGGATCTCGTCGGCCGCAGCGTGGCTGGCGATGACGGCGACGAGGACGCCGGTGAGCGCGGCGAGAATGCGCATTTTGGCCAATTCCTAGCTAGATGTTTCGGCCGTAAACCAGCGGACGCGTCAGGCCGGTACGACGAGACGAGTGAGGGCGGTTCACGTCTGAATTATGACAGCTGGCGTGAACACGGCCGGCACATTGACCGAGCGCGTGCCGGGCCTCGCCGTAAGCCCAGTCCAGCCAAGGCGTGAGCCCCTCGACGCCGGCCCGCTCGACGGTCGTCCCGCACCCGACCCGCAAGCCGCGCGCCCGTAGACGGCTTGGTTCATCGAGACGGCGCATGACGGCCAGCTCCAGGTGGCGCCAGCCTTCGCGTCAATAGACCGGGCACGCCAAAGGGGCGGCACATCCGCGCCGCCCCTTCCGGAATTTCGTCAGCCGTCCGTTAGTTCACGTAGAAGCGCAGACCGGCGCGGATTTGGTGCTCGTTGAAGCTGCCAATGGCGGTGCTCGACGCCACGTCAGGCTTGAGACCGACCTCGGAGCCGCCGATGTAGAGGTAGCGGTAGTTCACGTCGATCGCGAAGAAGGACGAGAATTCGTACGAGGTGCCAATCATGGCGGCGGCGGCGAACTGCACGTCCGTCGTGCGGTTACCCGCGCTGACGTTGGCCGCGGGCGTCGTCACGGAGGTGAAGTCCAGGTTGCGCGTCAGCTGGTTGACCGCGAAGCCGACGCCGCCACCGAAGTACGGCGTCCACGGCGTCCCGGTGCGGATGTCGTAGTAGGCGTTGGCGAGCAGGATCGTCGACATGAACTTGGTCTTGTCGGTCAGCGTAATGTCAGCGGTGCCGCCCGTAAGCTCCGTGTTCATGAGCGAGTGTATGTCGACCGTCAGGTCCGTGCGGAAGTAGGACGCCCAGACGTAGCCGACGCCGACGCCGCCGGTGAAGGATGGCTCGAAGCTGTTCGATTCCACCGCCCCGCCGGGGACCTGGCCCGCATAATTGAGGCCGATGATGTTCACCGATGGCGAGGCGCCGAAGCCGGCGGCGAAGTCACCGCGGAAGTACCAATCGGCCTCCTCGACGGGGACGGGAATGGGTGCCGGCACCGGCGTGCGCACGCCGGACGGGTTGATGCCGTTCGAATAGTAGGGATCGCCGTCGGCGAGCACGGCTGTGGCGCCAAGGAGAGTGGCGGCCAGTGCGAGCGCGAGCGAAATCCGGGTGCGTGCAACGTTCATATGCGTCGATCCTTGCTTGACGGCCGGCAGGCCTCGAAGCCTCGCCCGACGTCCTAACTCTGCTCTTGAAGGCCGGCGCCGACGGGCGCTCGCCTCACGCGTAAGCAAACTAGGAAATCGAACTTGACTTCGGGCGGCCGCGATCGACGCCGGGGCCGTGAACGCCGGGCCCCTATGACTGAGAGCCCGGCGCATTTCGTGGTGCGCCGTGAGGCGCCGGCCGGCTTACTTCACCGGCTGATAGACGACGGCCTCACGCTGCAGCTTGTAGCGGACGCCCAAGAGGAGGTCGTTGGAGGTCACGTCCTTAATGTGCACGCCGCTATGCGCGAGCGCGCCATCATAGGTGTAGACAGCACCACTTTGTGCCGTGCCGAGGTCGGAGTAACGGTAGGCCAGATCGATCACCGTCTGGGGCGTGACGTCGTAGCTGACGCCAGCGTGGAGGGCCCAAGCGAAGTTGGTGCTCGTGTGATCCGATCCGAAGGCAGCACCGGCGCGAGGAACGTTGATGTCCTTCATGCCTTCGACGCTGATCGATGCAAAGCCGATGCCGGCGCCGATGTAGGGCGTGAAGCCGCACCAGTTGCCCATGTCGACGTAAGCGTTGGCGAGACCCAGCCAGCTCTTGATGTCGGCCGTATATTCGTTCGTGCCCGGAAGGAAGCCGACGCCGCCGGGATATTGGTCATGGCCAACAAAGATTGCATCGCCGCGATATTCACCGGTCAGGTCGAAGCGCAGCCAGTGGCGGGCCTGCCAGCCGACGCCGAGACCGAAAAGGGGGCTCGACTTGATGTCCTTGTGGTGCACCGTGAAGTTGTTGGTCTCGAAAGCTTCCGTCCAAATATTGCCAACGTCGGGATTGGCCTGGCCGACGTAGCCCTTGATGTAAATGCCGCGATCGGAGGGCGGCGGAGGAACGTCGTAGCCGCCCTTGAGGCCGCCGTCGTAAATGTCAGCCGCCATGGCGGGAGCGCACAAGGCGAGCACGATTGCCGACCCGAGCGCCGCACCTAGCGAGTAGGAACTGCGATTGGTATTCATGGTACTTCCCCTTCGAATTCGTCATGCCGCATACGGCGGCGCTCGTGTGGCGAACGCGAAACGTGCTCAGTGAACGACTATGAGGAAGAAGGTTTAAAGGACGCTTAATCGGCGTATCGGATCGACACATCGCGCCGGACGCGATCCGTTAACGAGCCGTTAACGCGCAAGCGCGGGCGCTCCGGCTTGGCGCCGAGAGCATCAATCGAAACTTGCAGCAGTTCGTCGCGCCGTGATCAGGCGGCCGCGGCGGCGCGGACAGCTTCGACGATGTCACCAACAACAGTGTTTACGAGGCGCTCGTCGTCGCCTTCCGCCATCACGCGGATGACGGGCTCGGTGCCGGAGGGGCGGATGACGAGGCGGCCGTACTCGCCGAGCTTCGCCTTGCCGGCGTCGATCGCCTTGACGACGCGCGTATCCTCGAGCGGCTTCCCGCTCCCGTAGCGCACATTGCGCAGGATCTGCGGCAGCGGATCGAAGCGGTTCGTCACCTCGCTCACCGTCGAGCCGGTCGACACGACGACGGCGAGGAGCTGCAGCGCCGTGACCAAGCCATCGCCCGTAGTGACGAAGTCCGACAGCACGATGTGCCCCGACTGCTCGCCGCCGACGTTGAAGCCGTGCTTGCGCATATGCTCGACGACGTAGCGGTCGCCCACCGGCGTGCGCACCATGTCGAGGCCGATGCTCTTCAGATAGCGCTCGAGCCCAAGGTTGCTCATCACAGTTGCGACGACGCCGCCGCCGGTCAACTTGCCGGAGCGGTGCCAGGTGTCGGCGATGACGGCCATGAGCTGGTCGCCGTCGACGATTTCGCCCTTCTCGTTGACGATCACGACGCGGTCGGCGTCGCCGTCGAGCGCGATGCCGACGTCGGCGCGCACCTCGCGCACCTTGGCGATCAGCGCCTCAGGGGCGGTCGAGCCGCACTTGTCGTTGATGTTGCGGCCGTTCGGCTCGACGCCGATCTTGATCACCTCGGCGCCAAGCTCCCACAGGGCTTCCGGCGCCACCTTGTAGCCGGCGCCATTGGCGCAATCGATGACGATGCGCAGGCCGTCGAGGCGCAGGTTCTTCGGCAGCGTCCGCTTGGCAAACTCGATGTAGCGTTCCTGGGCGCTCTCGACGCGCGTGGCGCGGCCGATGGCGCCTGCGGGCGCGAGCAGCTCGGCGGTGTCGGCGTCGATCAGCTGCTCGATGCGCTGCTCCGTCTCGTCGGACAGCTTGTAGCCATCGGGATCGAACAGCTTGATGCCGTTGTCGTCGAAGGGATTGTGCGAGGCCGAGATCATCACGCCAAGGTCGGCGCGCAGCGAGCGCGTGAGCATGGCGACGGCGGGCGTCGGCATCGGGCCGAGCAGGAACACGTCCATGCCGACGGCCGTGAAGCCCGACATCAGCGCCGCCTCGAGCATGTAGCCGGAGAGCCGAGTGTCCTTGCCGATAACGACGCGATGGCGGTAGTTCGTCTGCGTCTGGAAGATCTTGCCGGCGGCCATGCCGACCTTCAGCGCGACCTCCGAGGTCATCGGCGACTTGTTGGCGAGACCGCGAATACCGTCCGTACCGAAATAGCGGCGCGACATGGTGATCCCCTTGGCTTTCGTCTGCGGCTTTTGCCTACCATTCCGCGAATTCGATTGCATAGGCTACCCCGTCCGTTGACCGCCTGCGAGCACGGTAGAGCGCCCACGCGGCGGTTTTTTCGACCGCCGGGGCGCCAACCCATCAAATACTGTTGGTACAGATTACACGCGGCACCTTTAAGAACCCGAAATCGGGGCCGTTTGCGGCCGGCCGTCAGGCCAGGATCTTATCGCTGCCGGCCAGGGCGGCGCGCCAAACGTTGAGCGCCTGCCGCGTCGCCGCCACATCGTGCACGCGCACGATTTGCACGCCCTGGGAGGCTCCGGCGAGCGCCGCCGCCAGCGAGCCCGGCACGCGGTCGCGCGGATTGGGGACGTCCGAGATGTGATCGATGAGCTTCTTGCGCGAGGCGCCGAGCAGCACCGGCACGCCGAGCGCATGGTAGAGCGATAGCGACGCCAGCACGGCGACGTTGTGGTGCAGGTGCTTGCCGAAGCCGATTCCCGGATCGACAACGAGTTTGGCGCGGGGAATGCCGGCCGCCTCGCACGCCGCGATGCGCGATTCCAGAAAGTCGAACACGTCGAGGACCACATCGGTGTACTGCGGGTCGTCGTTCATCGTGCGCGGGTCGCCCTGCGCATGCATGAGAATGACGGGCAGGCCGGTCTCGGCCGCGACGGCCATCGCCGCCGGATCGTGCGTCAGCGCCGAGACGTCGTTCAAGATGTCGGCGCCCGCGACCGCTGCGCGGCGCATCACCTCCGCCTTGCGCGTATCGATGGAGATGAGCGCCTCGGTGCGCGCGCGCAGTCCCTCGATCACCGGAATGACGCGGCGAAGCTCCTCCTCGACCGGCACGTAGTCGGCGCCGGGCCGGGTCGATTCCCCGCCGATGTCGATGATATCGGCACCCTCGGCGGCGAGCTTCAGCCCGTGCGCGATTGCGGCCTCGGCCGCGTCATGCAGGCCGCCGTCGGAAAAGCTGTCGGGCGTGACGTTGATGATGCCCATGAGGCGCGGGCGGTCGAGCGCCAGGCCGGCAAGGCGCGGGCGTGCGGCGGTGATCGCCTCGAGATCCTGCGCGGCATCCAACGTACCGCGACCCCATTCGCGCTCGATGGCCTCCTCGAGCGAGATGACACGGCGCTTCACGTGCACGCCGTCACGCCGGGCGATCTCGAGGGCAGTGAAGCGCAGCGGCTGACCGGCGAGCGGCAGGCCACTGAAGACGTTCTCCTCGGCGTCTGGCGGCGCGGGATAGAAGCCGATGGGGCGCACGTAGGAGGAGCGTTGCATGACGGGGTTGTGGTCCAAAAGCGATGCGGCCGCGAGAGGTATTCTCGCGGCCGCATCTACATTGTTTGCTGCGCCCCGGCAAAGGGCCAAGTTACGACTGCGGCTGCGGCTCCATCGGGCCGGCGCCGCCGGCAGGACGGAAGCGGCCACCGGCGCTCGGCACCGCCGAGCCACTCTGGTCGCGCGGCACCTCGTCGTCCGGCTTGCGGGTGATCTTCTCGCCGCGTAACAGGGTCCGCACCTCGTCGCCGGAGATCGTCTCGTACTCCATCAGCGCTTGGGTGATGGCCTCGAGGTCGTGCCGGCTCTCGCCGATGACCCTGCGCGCCGTATCCTCGCCCTCGGTGACGATGCGGCGGATCTCCTGGTCGATCAGCCGCGCCGTGTCCTCCGACATGTTCTGGCGCTGCGTGATGGCGTGGCCGAGGAAGACCTCCTGCTGGTTCTCGTTATAGCGCAGCGGCCCGAGCTTCTCGCTCATGCCCCACTCGGTGACCATGCGGCGGGCGAGATCGGTCGCCTGCATGATGTCGCTCGAGGCACCCGTGTTGAGGTGATCCTTGCCGTAGATCGCCTGCTCGGCGCAACGGCCGCCGAACGACATGGCGATGCGCGCCTCGCACCACTGCTTGGAGTAGCTGAGCTTGTCGCGCTCCGGCAGGTTCATGGTCACGCCCAGCGCGCGGCCGCGCGGGATGATCGTTACTTTGTGTAGCGGATCGCCGCCCAGAACCTTGAGGCTGACCAGAGCGTGGCCGGCCTCGTGATAGGCGGTGGCGAGCTTCTCCTCCTCGGTCATGATCATGGAGCGGCGCTCCGCACCCATCATCACCTTGTCCTTGGAGTCTTCGAACTCGAGCTGCGTCACGAGCCGCTTGTTGCGGCGCGCGGCGAGCAGCGCCGCCTCGTTGACGAGGTTGGCGAGATCGGCACCCGAGAATCCGGGCGTACCCCGCGCGATGACTTTCGGATCGACGTTCGGCGCGACCGGAACCTTGCGCATGTGCACGCGCAGGATCTTCTCGCGGCCGGCGACGTCCGGGTTCGGCACGGTGATCTGCCGGTCGAAGCGGCCGGGGCGCAGCAATGCCGGGTCGAGCACGTCGGGGCGGTTGGTCGCGGCGATGAGGATGATGCCCTCGTTCGCCTCGAAGCCGTCCATCTCGACGAGCAGCTGGTTCAGCGTCTGCTCGCGCTCGTCGTTGCCGCCGCCGAGACCGGCGCCGCGATGACGGCCGACCGCGTCGATCTCGTCGATGAAGATGATGCAGGGCGCGTTCTTCTTCGCCTGCTCGAACATGTCGCGCACGCGCGATGCGCCGACGCCGACGAACATCTCGACGAAGTCGGAGCCGGAAATCGTAAAGAACGGCACGTTCGCCTCGCCGGCGATGGCGCGGGCGAGCAGCGTCTTACCGGTGCCGGGCGGGCCGACGAGCAGCGCGCCGCGCGGGATGCGGCCGCCAAGGCGCTGGAACTTCTGCGGGTCGCGCAGGAACTCGACGATCTCCTGCAGGTCGTCCTTGGCCTCGTCGACGCCGGCGACGTCCTCGAAGGTCACGCGGCCGTGGCGCTCGGTCAAAAGCTTAGCGCGCGACTTGCCGAAGCCCATGGCGCGGCCCGAGCCCGACTGCATCTGGCGCATGAAGAAGATCCACACCGCGATGAGCAGCAGCATGGGGAACCAGTTGAGGAGCATGCCCATGATCGAGGGCACTTCCTCGTCCGACGGACGGGCGCGGAACTTGATGCCCTTCTTCTCCAGCCGCTCGACGAGGGTTGAATCCTGCGGAGCGTAGGTGGTGAAGGAGGTGCCGCCGTCGCGCATGGTGCCATAGATGCGGTTGCCGGCGAGGGTGGCGTCGGAGACGTTGCCGCTGTCGACCGCAGTCAGGAACTCCGAGTAGGTGATCTCGGTGCCGCGCCGGCTCTGGGTCGGATTGTTGAATAGATTGAACAGGGCCGCGAGCAGGACCAGGATTGCAACCCAGATGGCAAGCTTTTGGAAATTCGAGTTCATTTCATTCCCTGTGGACCGCGAAACCAGCGAGGGCAAACCCTGTGCCCGGACATGTCCGGATGCCGCTTGGCGCTGGCCGTTAACATAGGAGTGAGCCCAGACATTGCCAAGTTACACGGCCTTCGCTCCCCAGGAGCTTAATGGCGCGACACAAATCGCGCGACCGGCGGACCGTCGCATTACCGCATATTACCAGCGATTTCCGCGTCCTAGCGAAGGAATTCGGCCGAATAGAGCCCAGCCGCCCCCTCGAGCGCCGCGACCGGACCCATAACGGCCGTCAGTGTCGGAACGGCGATCAGCGACCCGGAACGCCAGAAAGAGGGCAGCGTCGCGGCCGCGCTGGCCGGCAGATGAGGCGCCGGGTCAAGCTGCCGGCGCAGGGCCGCATAGCCGTCGCCGCCCAGCGGGCGCACCTCGATGGGAGCTGGGGCTCGATCCGACGCCGCGACGAAGAAGCGGCCGTCCCAGGTTGCCGACGCACCAGGCACCAGGACCAGCGACGGCAACGGCACACGGCCGGGCTCGCGCTGCACGCGAACGATGCCGCCGTGCTGCGAGACCATGGCGCCGGCTAGGGTGGCGCCCTCGAACCCTTCGCGCTCCATGCGCGTCACGAGGGCCTCGAGCTGGCTTAGACGCAGCGGCTCGGATTGGCCGCCGAAGGACCCGATCAGGCCGCCGAGCATCCTGATGCGCAACTCCTCGGGCGCGCCGAGCCACACACCGCGATCGAAGCTGGCGAATGCACCGGCGTGCAGGTCGAGGGCGGCGTCGCGCTTCAGCTTGTCGACGCCCGCATCGATCGCCGCTTTGGCGCGCGCTAAGCGGCGGGCGCTCAGCGCGATCTTCTCATTGTCGATGCCGAGGAGGGCAAGGACGTCGCGCGCCTTGCGCACCTGCACGCGCTCAAAGCGCGTCGCGTCGTTGCTCGGGTCTTCGATCCACTCGGCGTTCAGCGAGCGCAGCGTCGCGCGCAGACGCTCTCCCGCAACCGACAGCAGCGGTCGCAGCAGCATCACGCGCTTATCGCCGTCGAGCGGACGCGCCGGCGCCATGCCGGCAAGGCCATCGACCCCGCTGCCGCGAGCCAAGCGCATCAGCAGCGTCTCCGCCTGATCGTCCTCGGTATGAGCCGTCACGATAGCCACCCGGCCTTGGGGCGCAGAGCGCCGCGCGAGATCGGCAAGGAGCGCATAGCGGGCGGCGCGCGCCGCATCTTGGATGCCGGTCGTTGGCTTTTCGCCGGACCATGTCAGCAATGCCGCCTCGAAGCCGAGCTCTTGCGCGCGGGCAACAACCCACTCGGCCTCGGCGCGGGAGGCGGGACGCAACCCGTGATCGACGGTGGCGATGGTGACTTTCGGCGGTTGCGCACGTCGCTGCTGCCAGCGGGCGATGAGACGCATCATGCCGATGCTGTCGGCACCGCCCGACACGGCAGCGATCACGAGGGGGTAGTCGGCGAGGAATGCAAAAAGCGCCTCGAGCTCATCGTCGCCCACCGCTCCCGCAGCGTCGGCCGAATGGGCGGGCGCGGCGCTGGCCTCAGGTGCAGCCAATCCGCTGCCGCTCCGACTTGGCGCGATTTTTGACGTTCTCGGGCGCATTGGGGAACCGTGTGGACAGCTCGCCGAACGATGAGCAGGCGGCGTCCTTCTGGCCAAGCCGGTCGAGCGACATGGCGAGCTTCAACAGGCTGTCGGCGGCGCGCGCGTTGCCGGCGTAGTTCTGGTAGCCCTTGAGGAAGGAGCTGGCCGCCGCCTTGTACTCGCCGCGCACGAAGTGGGCTTCGCCCAGCCAATACTGCGCGTTGCCGGCGAGCGAATCCTGCGGGTAGCGCGTGAGGAAATCCTCGAACGCGCTCTGCGCCGCCGTGTAGTCGCGCTGCATAAGGTAACCGTAGGCGGTCTCGTAAAGCTGCTTGGCGTTGCCGGCGTCGGCGGCGTTGGGAGCCGTCGCGGCACCGAAGGCCGGCGGCAGCGCCGCCATCTCGGGCGGCGGGCTGGCAGCGGCCCCACCCTCGGCGGCTGGCTGCTCGCTCTCGATCAGGCCGCCGATCGAATCTCCGCCGTTGCCGGCGGTGACCGTCGTCGAGCCGAAGCGGCCGGCATCCGCAGCGGGCGGCGCGGCCGGCGCCGCACCCGCATCCGCGCCAGCACCTGAGACTGGACCTGGACCCGGCGCCGGCGTCGCAGCGAAATTCGTGGGTGCCGATCCGGCATCGGAGCGGCGCGGCTGACCGCCAAGCGTACGCACCTGGTCGGTCAACTGCTGGATCTGCGCGGAGAGGGCGCGCAACTGCGTCTCGAGTCCGTCGAGGCGCACGCTATCGGCGCCGCCGCTAAAGCCGGCGCCACCTGCGCCCGAAGCGGCCAGTGCGCCGCCGCCGCGGGCGAGTGATTCGAGGGTGCCGACGACGACCTGCATGTCGACGAGCTGCTCCTCGAGCTGCTCGACGCGCTGCTTCAAAGCTGAATCGTCGGCCACCGGTGCTGCCGGCGCTGCCTTGGCCTTGGGTTGCGCCTGCGGCGCCGCCTGGGCGACGCGGATCGGCGCTTGCTGCGGCTCGGCGAAGGCAGCCGATCCAAGTCCGATGGCGCATACGCAGCTGAAAATCATCGGGGCGAAAAGGCGAAGCATGAGCGTTCGACGTCCTGAGCTGAGCGACGGCCTTGATGCGCGGCGGCCCGCAGTTGTCGTCAAATGCATGGCCCCCGGCGGTGCGGCAAACGAGGTAGCGGCAGGCCGATCACGGTTCCTACGCATCACTTACGGCATGCCTTGTCAACGCGTCACGCCCGCCTGCCGGGCAGTTGCGGCGGGCGCAGTGTTGCCAGGCGCGAAGCTCACTGCCGCTGCACGCGGGGCGCCGGCGTTGAGCCCCAACCGGTCGCGCGTGCCGGTGGCAAAGACGAGCGTCACGGCGCGGCGATTCTGGGCGCGACAGTCGGTGTCGGCGCAAGTGGCCACCCGCACCGAGCGGCCGAGAGGCACGACGGCGAGGCGGTCGGGCTCGACGCCCTCCTCGATCAGGCGCTGGCGCACGGCCTCGGCGCGCTGCTGCGAAAGGACGACATTTTCCTGTTCGGAGCCGGGCTCGTCGGCATGGCCTTCGATCGCCGCCTCGAACTCGTGCCAGCGCATCAGCCACTGGGCCTGGGCGCTGAGTGCCGTGCGGGCGCGGCTGCCGAGATCGGCGCTGCCGGGCGAAAAGAATACGCGATCGCCCGCCTCGACGCGCAGCTTCGATTGAATCGACGCGTTGCGGCGCAACTCGATATCCCAGACGGGCGTGCGGATGCCGGGAACGGGGAGCGCCGCAGGCGCGTCCGGCAGTTCCGGCGCGGTGATCGAGCCGGTGGTCATGGGCGGTGTGCCATCGAGACGAGCGGGCGGGCTCGCGTCGGCGTGGCGCGCTGCATCGTTGCGCGCAAGATCAGTGAGCGCACCGCGCGCACGCTCGGCGGCGGACGACATCGGATAGCGCTCGACGACCGACTGGAACAGCTCGCGCGCGAAGTCCGGATGGCCCGCATCGAGCTTTTCGACGGCGTCGAGGTAGAGTTCGTCGGCGCGCTGCTCGGTGCCGTAGCGCTCATCCGCGCGCGAAGAAAACGAAGGCTCGGCGTTGGCGACGCGCGTAGGATCGCCGGCTGCGTACGCAAAGAGGGCACAAGCTGCGATGAGCGAAGCGCTCGATCCGCGCTGAAGCCACGACATCGAAATCCTCACGAGTAAACCGCTGAAATCTCAACGATCATTGCTCAGGATTTGCGGCGAATCTTTGCCGTGTTGCGCAATTGCGATCACAGGTGTGGATGTGCGGCTTGGGTGCCACAGACGGCGTTGCAAGGGCTGGTTTTGCAGGGCGCGCACAAACAAAAATCCCGGGGCGTGCCCCGGGATTTAAACGCCGTAACTTGGCGTCGTGCGGATTAGTTGCCGGCGGTGCGCGAGTTCAACACCGTCTGGGCGCGGCGATTCTGCGACCAGCAGGAGATGTCGTTGCAGACCGCCACGGGGCGCTCTTTGCCATAGGAGATCGTGCGGATGCGCGAGCCGTTGATGCCGTTCTGGGCGAGGAAGTTGCGCACGGTCGTGGCGCGGCGGGCACCCAGCGCGATGTTGTACTCGCGCGTGCCCCGCTCGTCGGCGTGACCCTCGATGGTGATGGTGTACTGCGGATACTGCTGCAGCCACTGCGACTGCTTCTGCAGGATCGCGGTCGCTTCCGACGTCAGGTCGGTGCTGTCGGTGGTGAAGTAGACGATGTCGCCGACGTTGACGGAGAAGTCGCGGTGCGAGCCGGGGGTCACCGAGCCGTCGCGGCCCGTCAGTTGCGAGCTCGGCTGATTCTCGTTGTTGGCACAGGCGGCGGCCAGGGCACCCACGAGCAGAACTGCGAGCAGGCGCGCCGCGCGGGTGAACCAGGTTGTCGTGGCCATGAACGTCCCTTTCGTCGCCCACCACTCAACATCAAAGCGGGGCGAGAGTTCCAGATCGACCGAGGGTTAGCTCACAGCTTGTACGAAAATGTGGCCGCCAACCCGGTGGTAAGCCGGCACCTTCCCCCGATTCGCCATGGGAGGCACCGACGTCAAAACAATAAGCGGTGGGAAGCAGTCCGGCGCGGCGACCAATGGACCCGGTGTTGCCCGAAGGCAATAACACGATCCCCGCTATTGCTCGGATGTGAGGCATTGCGGCGATCGGTGGCGGCTATCCCATTAGCCCGTCCAGCGACGTCCGGCCGGCGCTTGCCTTGAGAATCGCTCAGAGCACCGATTGACGCCCAGTGACGCCCCCAAAACACATCAAGGCCGAGGCGGCGCCCTTGAGCGTCCACCTCGACCTTGAAATCGAGCCTCCTCCGCTTGCGCAGAGGAGGCTAGCCTTACGGCAAACTTAGCGAGCCGGCTGGGCAGCGACCGGAAGGTCGGCGCCGAGCTTGAGCGGAGCAGGCTCCTCGCGGCGGCAAGCGCCGAGAGCAACCGCAGCGGCAACAGCCGCAATAAGGATGGCCCCCTTCATCGTCATTCTCCTAAAAAAGGTTGTCCCACCTCGATAAGCAAATGCTTAGCGAGCAACTTCCGTGGTCATGTCAGCGCCGAGCTTCAGCGGAGCAGGCTCTTCACGACGGCAAGCGCCCAGAGCAACAGCAGCGACGACGACGGCGAGTACGATTGCACTCTTCATAGTATTTTCTCCTATTGTTGTCCTGGCCTTGCCGCCGGCTCTAGCGAGCGGGCTGCGCGGCGGCAGGCATATCAGCGCCCAGCTTCAACGGCGCCGGCTCTTCACGACGGCACGCGCTCAGCGCAACGGCCGCAACCACTGCTGACAAAACGATCAGCCCCTTCAAACCCTGCATGGTCTCATCTCCTGATGCTTTATCGGCACTAGCCATCTATTGGGGTACTGGCGTGGCTCGTCTTGATCAAGAACAGAGGCAGTTATCCCTCAGTTTTCCAAGCCGGTAGGTGCGAAAATGCAACGCCGATCCGCACCCTCCCACACAGCCAGCACCGCCTTCCCCGAGTCGCCGGAAGAGCTTGAATCTGCGGCTTAAAGTTGCCGCTCCGACCTCGAAGCGCTTGGGCATCATAGAGCCCTAATTTTGGTTAATTTCGGGTTAAGGCCCGTTTCAATTCAGGAGAGGGGACCACGCGGGGTCGGACGCGAAGGATGGCGTACGGATCGTTCGCTCGTTGTACCCGGTCAAATCTACCGAGAAGATTCCCGCTCCGCCGGTCTCACCCTGCGATTCGCGGAAGAACATCAGCACCCGCCCGTTAGGCGCCCAGGTCGGGCCCTCGTTGTGGTAGCCCTCGGTCAGGACACGCTCGCCGGAGCCGTCCGGCCGCATGACGCCGATCAGGAAGCGTCCGCCGAGTTGCTTGGTAAAGGCGATGTAGTCGCCGCGCGGCGACCAGACGGGCGTCGAGTAGCGGCCCTCGCCCTGACTGATGCGGTGCTGGTTCGAGCCGTCCGAGTTCATCGCGTAGATCTGCTGGCTGCCATCGCGATCGGTTTCGAACACGACCTGCCGGCCGTCCGGCGAATAGCTCGGGCTGGTATCGATGGAGGTGCCTTGCGTGAGCTGCCGCCGCTGACGCGAGCGCAAGTCGAGCTCGTAGATCGCCGAATTGCCTTCCGCCTGCAAACTCATGATGACGCGCTGACCGTCGGGCGAGAAGCGCGGCGCGAATGTCATCCCCGGAAAGTCGCCGACGATCTCACGTTGCCCCGTCTCGAGGTTCATGAGGAACACGCGCGGCTGGTCGCCGGCGTACGACATGAACGTGATCTCCTGATTGGTCGGGCTGAAGCGCGGCGTGAGCACGAGCTCCTGGCCCTTGCTGAGCAGGCGCACGTTGAAGCCGTCCTGGTCCATGATCGCCAGCCGCTTCACGCGTTTGTCCTTTGGCCCCGTCTCGTCGACGAACACGACGCGCGTGTCGAAGTAGCCCGACTCGCCCGTGAGCTGCTTGTAGACTTGGTCGGCGATGATGTGGCCGACGCGGCGCCAATTCTGCGCGCTGGTGGCGAATCGTTGGCCGGCGAGTTGTTTTCCGGTCGTCGCGTCCCAGAGACGGAACTGCGCGACGATGCGGCCGTCGGCGCCACGTGAGACGTCGCCGACGACGAGGGCGTCGGCGCGGATCGAGCGCCAATCGGGAAAGCGCGGGGCCGCGTTGACGTCACGTACCTGCTCGAGAAACGAGCCGCGGTCGAGGGGCTCGAACAGACCCGAGCCGCCGAGATCGTTCTGCACGACGTCGGCGATCTCCGCCGACAGCTTGGGATCCGGTCCGAGAAAAATCGGAATGGCGATCGGGATCGGCGCGATCGTGCCTTGCGTCTGCCGCCCCTGCAGACCGCCGGCGCCGCCACCGCCAACGAGACCACCACCGCCGCCGCTGGGCGCTGGAGGCGGCGCATCGAACTGGCGCATCTGCCCGTCGAGACCGCCGCCCGTCGAAGGCCCCTTGTAGCTGTCGTCGGGACGCTGCGCCGAAACGGGCGCGATGAGCGCGGCGGCCAAGAGCCACGCGAGCGTGCTCAGCAGATGTGAGCGCCATGAGAAGCCTTTGCGCCCGCCCGCCGTCACTCGCTTGTCGTCTCGCATGTCGTAAATTCCCTTGCCGATTGCGGGCTGCTTAGCATCGAATCGCTGCGGCACGCATTCCTATCGCTGCACGAGCCCTAATATTACCGGCCAGTCGAATGCCCATGTAACGGTGCTCCATGCCGCATATTTGTCGGGCGGCAGCTGGAACGGGGCGCACTGCTTGATCGCACGCACCGACGCATCGGCGGCGATGGCATAGAGCGGCGTATTCTGTCGGTTGACGACGACGGGCTCGCCGTTGAGCGAGCCGTCCTGGTTCAACTGGAAGCGCACGTTGACGATCGGCGTGTCCGGGCCTCCGCCGCCACCCGGTAGACGTGCGCACGGCTCGAGCTGCTGATTGATCATCGACAAGAGCAGGTCCTGCTCGCGCGCCGACAGCACCGTATCGTTGCCCTGCCGCTCGCCGGCGGTCGGCCCCGTGTAGTCGGTCGGCTTGGTCGGCGGCGTCGCCGACTGCGGCGCGCCGCGCTTGTCGGGCGTCTTGTCGAGCAACGCGGCAATCTTGTCAGCGTCGAACTTCTGCTTCTCGGCCAACTTGCGCTTCGCCTCGGCCAGCTTCTTCTTTTTTTCCTCGGCCTTTTTCTTCTCTTCCGCTTTCTTTTTTTCGTCGGCCTTCTTCTTCTCTTCCGCCTGCTTCTTCTCTTCCGCCAGCTTCTTCTCTTCCTCGGCCTTGCGCTCCAGCTCGAGCTTCTCCTCGAGCTTCTTCTTCTCGTCAGGCGTTGGACCAGGCTCCGGCGGCGGCTCTGGCGGCGCGGCGGCGAGCTTGTCGGCGATCGGGTCTTTCTTCGGCTCGGGCGGCGGCTCGGCCTTTTCCGGCTCGGCCGGCGGCGGCGGCTCGGCGGCGGGGGGCGGCGCCGTGATCGGCTTCGGCTTCTCCGCCTCCTTCTTGGAGATCTCCTCCGGCGGCTCTTCCTTCGCTTTCGCTTCGAGCTGCTTGGACTGCGGATCGCCCTGCTTCAGGCGCGTCAGCTCGGACGGCGTGATGATCGTCGCCTCGATCGGAATGATCGTCGGCAGGTCGAGCGGCTCCTGCGGGAGGTTGAGCAGCGCGTAGGCCAACAGGAGAGCATGGCCGATGAACGAGGTGAGGAGCCCGCGGGTCACGCTAGTGTCCCGATGTCGAAGTTCGCCAAAGTTCGCTGCTGAGGCCGAGAGCGAACTTCGGCATCATAAGGGACACTAGAAGCATCGATTTGCTAGTGCGATTCAGATCGCGGAATTCGCTCGCTACCCTGCCGAGAATGATGGCGAATTTCGCGATCATCGCACTAGTGTCCCGATGCCGAAGTTCGCCAGGGTTCGCTGCTGGGACCGGAGCGAACTTCGGCATCATAAGGGACACTAGAAGCATCGATTTGCTAGTGCGATTCAGATCGCGGAATTCGCTCGCTACCCTGCCGAGAATGATGGCGAATTTCGCGATCATCGCACTAGCCTCCATCCTCCACTTCCGTGACCAGCGACACCTTACGGAACCCTCCGGCGCTGATGCGGCCCATCACCCGCATCACCGTGCCGTAGGCGACGCCCTTGTCGCCGCGCACGAAGATCTGCTCTTCGTAGCCGTTCTTGGCGATGGCCTTCAGCTTCGGCGCGATCTCGTCGAGCGAGACCGCCGTCTCGCCGATAAAGACGCTGCCGTCGGCCTTCACGCTGATCGCGAGCGGCTCCTTGTTCGATTCAAGCTGCTTGCCCTTCGCCTGCGGCAGCTCGATCGGCACGCCGACCTGCAACAGCGGCGCGGCCACCATGAAGATGATCAGGAGCACGAGCATCACGTCGACGAACGGCGTGACGTTGATCTCGCTCATCGGCGCCGCGCGCTGACGGCGGCGGCGCTTGCCGCCGCCGCCGGAGTTCATCCTGATGCTGGCGCCCATTGCCTAGCTTCCCCACTTTGCCGTTCGACTTAGGTCCTGACGTCGATCTGCCGCGAAACGATGGCTGCGAACTCGTCGGCGAACGCTTCCAGCCGATGGCTGATCTGCGCGCTATCTGCCGAATACTTATTATAGAAAATAACCGCCGGAATGGCGGCGAGAAGGCCGAGCGCGGTCGCGAACAAGGCTTCGGCGATACCCGGCGCCACGACCGCGAGGTTGGTATTCTTCGACACCGCGATCGCCTGGAAGCTGGTCATGATGCCCCACACCGTACCGAACAGGCCGACGAAGGGTGCCGTTGCACCGACGGTCGCGAGGAACAGCAGGCGCCGGTCGAGCCGCTCCATCTCGCGGCTGATGGTGACGTCCATAACCTTTTCGACGCGCAGCTGGATGCCGCCGAGCGCGCGGATGTTGCCTTCGACGGAGCGCTTCCACTCGCGCATCGCGGCAACGAACAAGGCGGCCATGGTGATCGGCTTGGTCCGCGACAGCGCCGTGTAGAGCTCGTCGAGCGACTGGCCGGACCAGAACATGTGTTCGAAGCGGTCGGACTCGATGCGGGCGCGGCGGAAGGCGAAGAATTTTTCGACGACGATTGCCCACGACCAAATCGACGCGATGAGCAAGCCACCCATCACGAGCTGTACGACGATGTGGGCATGCAGAAACAGCTCGAGGAACGAGAAGCCGGCCACCGGTGCGGGACCGATGGCTTCCTGGGCGAGATCGGTGGGATTCATATTTTTATCCGTGACGTGGGATGAGCCCGGGGCGCGGGCGCTCGCAATGTCGGCGCCATCCGGCATGAGTAGCCGGCCGTGCGCACCCGAAGCTCGAGTGTGACGTGCTTCGCCCACATCCCCAAGACGGCATGTTGCCTCGCAATATGACCAAACGGCGGCGCCGTGGCCAATTGGCGACTCGGCCCGTGGCCGCATCTTACCGCATCGCGCAAGCTCCGGCTGAGGGGCCGTTCCCGCCGGGGTTCGCTAGGCGCCGGCCAGCTCCAGGAGCCCGCGCCACTCCCCGGATTGCGGGTCGTAAGCCGACAGCGTCCCCTGCTCCATGTCGTAGATCCAGCCGTGCACGTTGAGGCGCCCGGCGGCGACGCCCTCGCGCACGATCGGGTACGTCATCAGGTTGTCGATCTGGAACTGAACGTGCGCCTTGATGGTGGCCGTGAGGCGCTCCTCCTCCGGCACGCGCGCCGCATCAATCAACTGGTGGGCCGGCTTGGTGAACTCCACCCAGCGGCCCAGATGCGCCTCGCTGTCGGGCGGTATGGGCTCCAGCAAGGCGGCGATGCCGCCGCAGCCGGTGTGGCCGCAGACCACAATGTCGTCGATCCCCAGGTGCCCGACGCCGTATTCGATGGCCGCGCCGACCGAATCGTCGTCGGCGTGCGCCGGGGGCACGACGTTGGCGATGTTGCGGATCTCGAAGAGCTCACCCGGATCGGAGCCGGTAATGGTCGCCGGTACGACACGGCTATCGGCGCAGCCGATCCAGAGGAGGCGCGGCTTCTGCGTCTTGGTGGCAAGGCTTTGGTAGAACGACCGGTCTTGCTCGAACTGCTGGCGGAACCGCTGGTGCCCCTCCACCGCATCCTTGATGTCCAAATCGACGCCCCGGGCGTCCTTCTCGTTGGTCACGTTCCTTCCCCCCACCCTCAAACTGGCCTTCGCGCATCATGGTTAGCGGGCGAGGGGTTGTCGATGCCACGTGCCAAAGCGCGCATCCACGGGCTTCCTCATCATTTGTTCGCTGCCTTGCCCATAAACTCGCGACCATCCGACGGGGCGCCGCACGAGGGCGTCCTAATTCGGGCTAAATCAGCCACTTAATTCCCGGCTGCCGAGGGGAGCCGGGGGGCCGAGCGAGCCTGGTCAATGGTCAAGTTGCGTATCCTGCGTCTGCTGCCGGCGGCTGCTCTCAGCCTTGCTGCCGTCGTGCCCCCGACTGTCTCGGTGCATGCCGAAGAGCTGGTCGGGCGCTCGGTGACGCTTGCCGGCCGCAAGATGAATTGCGGTAAGACCGACATCATGATCGACCGCAGCCTGCCGAGCGAAGGCGGGGCGGGCGAGACCGTGCTCATCCTCAACCCCAACATGCTCAACCAGCAGCCGCCGACCGTGCGCCTCTTCGTGTTCACCCACGAATGCGGGCACATCACCGTCGGCGACAGCGAGCTCGATGCCGACTGCTTTGCCGTCAATCGCGGCGTCAAGGACGGCTGGCTCGACCGCAAAGGCCTGGCCGAGGTCTGCGACAGCTTCGAGGGCGCGCCGGAAACGGACACGCACCCGTCCGCCAAGCGCCGTTGCGTCAACCTCGACCGCTGTTTCGCCAAGGCCGAGGCCGACATGACCCCGATCGCGCCGAAGCCGGTCCCGGCCAGGCTGCCGGCGAAGCTGCCGCCGGTCGAGACCGCCGGGGCGCCGGAGCTGCCGGTGGCAAAGAGCGCCGCCACCGGCCAGCCGAACCCGGGCCAGCCGAAGGTGCTCTCGGCCTGGCGCTGCACCGATCCGCTGCCCATCACCACGGGCTCGGTCGACCCCATCGGGCAGGTCATCAAGAAGGACGCCGAGCACACCGAGCGCTGCCGCTAGGCGCCGTGTAACGGCAATTCGCCCCGCAAAGACTTCCCTCCGCCACACAGGCTAATGGCCGGTTGACCGCCGACAGAAATCGGCGCGACCAATTCTTGTTTTGCATTTACCCGCGCGCCGTCATTGCGTTTCTAATCGTTATCACTATCGCCATTCGGTTTATTATCTTTTGCCCCGAAATGAATAGTTGCAGCGGCGAGGCGCCTTTTAACCCACAAACAAACGATTATTGTCTGTTTCCCTTGTCGTTTTGATACGCCCTAGCGCCCCTTTGATGCCGTTCATTAACCATAACTGGAAATGCATTCTGTTTGTTTTTCGGGCTAACCGATTTTTACAAAGGGTGCGTGTTATCCATTTCGCGTGCCGTTTGGCTTATTCGGTTTATTGCCGAAAGCTAAACACTGAAAATCCACCGTGGGTGAATTTGGGAGTTTTCTAATATGCGTGGGCTTCTCGGAGTTCTGGTTGCCGCAGGCGTGATGGCCGGTACGAGCATGGCTATGACGACTTCTGCGGAAGCGCACTTGTTTGACCGTGGCGGCTGCTGCACCGTCGCCAAGAAGGTCTACTATCGCCAGCCGGTTGAAAAGCTGGTTCCCCGCGTCTCGTACGAGCGCGTCCGCAGCTACCGCACCGTTTGGGTGAAGAAGCTGTACCGCGATCGTTGCGGCTGCCGTAAGTTCTATCGCTCCGTCGCCGTCCAGCAGCCGACCGTGTCGGTTGTGAAGAAGGTGACGTATGAGCGCGTTCGCGCTTACCGCACCGTTTCGGCCATCAAGCACTATCGCAAGCGCTGCTGCTGCCGCTAATCGGCAAAGCAGATCTTTGCTGACAAGCGGAGGACGCGGCATTAGCCGCGTCCTCCCTTGCATTTACAGAAGCGCTTGAATTCCGCCCGCGATTGCGCGGGCTTTCCCGTTTTCATCCCACGAACGAAAACACCCCGGGTCGTCGCGACCCGGGGTGCAATTGTTTCAAGGCTTAGCGCGCGGGCGTTACTTGCCGCGCTCGTGATCGCGCTGCCAGTAGACGAACAGCACCGTCACCAGCGCCGTCAGCACCATGGTGGCCAGGATGTCGGTGCGGTTGATGAAGGTCACCCACACGTCCCAGCCCTGCAGCAGGTGGCCGCGCGGGACCAGCAGGCCATTGCCCACCAGAATGGCCAGCGCCACGCCGGCGGTCAGTGCAACCGCGGCGGCGATCTGCAGGCTGCGCTTCAGCGGCCGCGGCACAGTCATCTTCTTGCCGGGGACCACGAGGATGGTCTTTTCAGACATGTCGCCTCCGTCGTCTGCGAATTTCATCGAAGGTAGCCGATTCGCAGGTTAAGGCGCGCTGATGGCAACAGTTTGGTCGCAATGCGCGGCCGGCGGCACGGCGCGGCCGACCCCACACGCAACTGCGCGCCGATGCGGGATGCACCGGCGCGCAGCGAAACCTTCGCGAGAGGAACCGCCCAAGCTTACGCTCAGATCGATTCCTTCAGCTCCTTGGCGGCGCGGAAGGCGACCTTCTTCGACGCCTTGATCTTGATCGCCTCGCCGGTCGCCGGGTTGCGGCCCATGCGCGCCGGACGCTTGCGGACCTGCAGTACGCCGAGACCGCCGATGCGGATCTTGTCGCCCTTCTTCAGGTGCTTGGTGATCATCGTCACCAGGTCCTCGAGCACCGCGGCGGCCTGCTTCTTCGGGATGTCGTGCGCTTCCGAGAGAGAAGCCCCGAGCTGGCGGAGCGTGACAGTATTGATCTTCGGAGCGGGTTTTTCAGCCATCGGTTGTTTCCTTGAGAGAATCGTTCAGCCGGAGGGATATTACACAGGATGCACGCACAATGTGCCGTCGGCCGAGCGCGAATATGCGGGATAAGGGCCAAAATCAAGCGTTTTTTGCACATCCGTGCACAACAGCCGACCCGTTCGGGGGGCGGTGCCGGCCCGATCGCTAGGCGCCGAAGGCCTCGCGCAGGGCGCTCGAGATGCGCAGCGGCTTACCCGATACCGAGATCAGAACGACCGTTACCTCGGCTTCGACCAACGTGGTTTCCCCGCGCTTAACCGTCTGCAGGAGCGTGAGGCTCGCCGCGCCGATGGCCTTCACGCAGGTCACGACCTCGAGTAGCTCGTCGATGCGCGATGGCTTCAGGAAGTCGAAGGTCATGCGGCGCACGACGAACGCGGCGGGCTCGCTGCCACCCGAACCGTCGATCAGCCGCCGATGGTCGCCGCCCAGCAGGCGGAGGAAATCGGATCGCCCGCGCTCGCACCAGCGCACGTAGCTGGCGTGATAGACGAGACCGGAGAAGTCCGTGTCCTCGAAATAGACGCGCACCGGCAGCACATGGCTGCGCGTGCCGTCGATGTCGATCAGCCGGCCGGCGAGGTCGGGCCAGTCGTTTTCTGCGGAAGGCGTGCTGGTCATAGCGTGAAGAAAACCGATCGCGGCGGCTTTGTCACGCGTGGCGTCGTCACGCGCCGAGCTCGATCATCACGACCTCGGGGGGCGAGCCGAAACGCACCGGAATGCCACTACAGCCGAGGCCTCCGGAGACGATGAGATTGCGTTCCCGCTCGACGATGTGGCCGTAGACGTAACGCGCGCCGTACCTCGACGGCACGATCGGCGCATAGCCCAACAGGCGGACCTGGCCACCGTGCGTGTGGCCCGCGACGGTGAGCGAGACACGTGCCGGCACCTTGGGAAAGATGTCGGGCTCATGCACCATCAGCACGATCGGCGCGTCGTCGGTGACGGGCGCGAGCGTCGCGGCGAGATCGTCGACACCCACGTACGATTTCGAGCCGCGCCGGTGCTTGTAGAACGCCCATTGATCGCCGAGACCGGCGAGCCAGAACGGCTGGCCATCCTTGCTCAGCTTGACGCATGCGTTTTCGTACACGCGGATGCCGGCGCGCTCGAGCGCGAGGCCGGCGCGCGTCGGACCGCAACCGCGATCCTGCGCCTCTTGATCCTCCCACCAGTCATGATTGCCGAGCACGGCATGCACGCCGAGCGGCGCCTTGAGGCCGCCGAGGGCGCCGGACCATTCGGCGTGCGTGACCGGCTCGGAATAGCGGGAGATGCGCACGCCGGCGACATAGTCGCCGAGCAGCAGCACGCAGTCGGGGCTCAGCGAATTGACGTGCGCGACGATGCCCTCGATGCGCTCGACGTCCATCCACGGCTTGCAGGCGTGCAGATCGGCGATGACGGCGAGCTTCAGGGAAAGTCCAGCTGGCCACCCGGGCGGCGACAGGCGATACGGCGTGACCGACGTGCCGAACGGCTCGGCCAGCGCGTAGCCGCCGAAACCGACGCCGCCTACGGCAGCCGCCCCTATGCCCTGGAACAATTGTCTGCGGGTGATCACTTGCGCTGCCGAAAATGCCCTGCGGAGGAATGTCGTTGCAGCCATTTGGACGCAAAAGGTGTGCCAGAAGTTGACGCTGGCTGCGGCATAGAAGCCGGGCCACCGCGGGCGCCGCCGATCATCCAGTCCCGGACTGACCCTCGCCGTCGCCGCCATTGTCCTCATCCAGCACGTCGAACAGGGCGGCTTGAGGGCTGGACGACCGCAGCGGCCCCGACATGCCCAGATGCTTGTAGGCCTTCAGCGTCGTGATACGCCCGCGCGGCGTGCGGCTGATGAAGCCCTGCTGCAAGAGGTACGGCTCGACGATCTCCTCGAGCGCGTCGCGCGGCTCGGACAGCGCCGCGGCAAGGGTTTCGATGCCGACCGGACCGCCGTCGTGCGTCTTGGCGATGCAGGCGAGGTAGCGGCGGTCGAGCAAGTCCAGGCCCTCGGCATCGACCTCCAAGGCGGTGAGCGCCTTGTCGGCGAGCGTCTTATCGATGATGGGGATGCCGGCCACGGCCCCGAAATCGCGCACGCGGCGCAGGAGCCGGCCGGCGATGCGCGGCGTACCGCGCGCGCGCCGGGCGATCTCATGCGCACCGTCGGCACCGATGGCGGCGCCGAGCACGCGGGCGCCGCGTGTCACCACGCGCTCCAGCTCCTCGACGGTGTAGAAGTTGAGGCGGATGGGGATGCCGAAGCGGTCACGCAGCGGCGTGGTCAATAGTCCCAATCGGGTCGTGGCGCCGACCAGCGTGAACTTCGCCAAATCGATGCGCACCGAGCGCGCCGCCGGCCCTTCGCCGATGATGAGGTCGAGCTGGAAGTCTTCCAGTGCCGGGTAGAGGATCTCCTCCACCGCGGGGCTCAAGCGATGGATCTCGTCGATGAAAAGAACGTCGCGGTCTTCGAGGTTCGTCAGCAGCGCCGCGAGATCGCCAGCCTTGGCGATGACCGGGCCTGAGGTGGCGCGAAAGCCGACGCCCAGCTCCTTGGCCATGATCTGCGCCAGCGTCGTCTTGCCGAGGCCGGGCGGCCCAGCGAACAGGACGTGGTCCAACGCCTCGCCGCGATCGCGGGCGGCCTGGATGAACACCCGGAGGTTGGCGCGCGCCTGCTCCTGGCCGATGAACTCGCCGAGCGCCTGCGGGCGCAGCGACGCCTCCGTGGAATCGGTATCGCGCTTGGCACCGGTGACGAGCCGCTCGGTCATGGTTTGTTCCTGATCTGCTTTGGCGGCGCCGTCAAGGCGAACCGTGCATCAGAGGCGGGACAGCCGGTCGCCGATGGGGCCTGCCGCGGCCGCCAGGAGCCATGTCCATTGGCCGGCCGAGGAGCCAGCCCAGTAGGCGACACCGATCGAGGCCGCGAACACGCCGGCAACGATCAGTGGCGTGATCAGCCCCGCGCGTCGCTGTTGCGCCGGGACGTCCGGCGACATGAGCCCGGGCGTGTGGCTGGCATACCACCACATGGCGGCGGTCATCGTGCAGTTCGCCATAAGCACGGCCGCGTAGACCATCGTCGGCAATGGGGTCGCGTGATCGCTCAGCACGCTGGTGACGAAGGGGATCAGCGCCACCGACATGAGGAAAAAAAGGTTGAGCCACAGCATGACCCCATCGACGCGCGGGATCGAGTGAAACTGGTTGTGGTGGACCATCCATAGGACGCCGATGACGACGAAGCTCAGCGCGTAGCACCACAGTGCGTGCGAGAGGTTCGGAACGGCGTTGTAGAGCTCGTCGTCGCGAATGCCCTCGGGGAGCTTCAGGTCCAGCACCAGGAGGGTGATGGCCACCGCCATGACCGCGTCGGTGAAGGCGACGAGACGTTCCGACCCGTAAGTCTCGTGGGTTTGCTTCGCGAGGCTCATAAGCTGCTGGTGAGCTGCTTCGCGGCGGGCGTCAAGGCGCCGGATCACTTGATGTTGCGCCGCCGCAATGTTGCGCGCCAAAACCTAGCCTCTTCACAGGCTTACACGTTGGGGCTAGCGTCCAGCGAGCGGGTCGCGCGGGGCCCGGGGGAAACACCATCGAGAGTAACAGTATGCATCGCCTCGCCACGCTCGCGTTCCTCGTCGCCGCCGGTACGCTCGCCGCCAAAGCCGGAGAGGTCTGCCTCACCTGCGATGCGCCCTCGGCCTCGTATCGCTGTGTCGTCGAGCAGCCGTCGGAAAAGTACAAGCTAGGCGGCGACGTCGAGCAGGAGATTTGCACGAAGGTTCTGGCCAAGCAGGGGCAGCATCAGAAGTGCCAAGTCACCCCGGTACCCGATGGCGGCCAGTGTGCGGGTACGGCAAAGACGGTCACTCTCGCCGACTTCCAGCGCGTGGCGGGCAACGCCGGCGAGTCGACCTACCAGGAAGGCGCTTTCGAAGTCGCGCGGCGCAACGTGCACGACACGTGGCTGTGCGTCTCCTCCATGTTCAAAGATTGCTGATTTGTAAGGCGGCACAGCCGTCTGCACCGCGCTATCCTCCTCGCATCGTCCAATTCGGTTCCTACATTTGCACGCAGCTAGTGTCCTGCACGAGGAGGAGATATGCGCGCGCTCGCTTTGGTTCGGTCCGGAGGTCTGGCCGTTGCGGTGGCCGGCGCCCAGGTGCTGCCGATGCTCGTCGGCGAGGCGCGCGCCTACGAGCGCAAGCCCGATGCCTCGACCGCGGGCTACGAGGAAGTGTGGCGCCTCGTCCGTGACAAGTTCTACGATCCGAAATTGAAGGGCCTCGACTGGGACGCGACCGGAGCCAAGCACCGCGCCGCCTACGCCGCGGCCGATACCGATGCGGAGCGCTCCGCCGCGATCAACGCCCTGCTCGCGGAGCTCGATTCCTCGCACACGCATCACTACACGAAGGACGAGACCGGCTATTACGAGCTGGTCGACATCTTCTCCTATCCGCTGCGCCGGGACATCCCGAAGCACTTCGACGGCGGCAAGGTGCGCTACGCCGGCATCGGCATGTTCACCAAGGTGCTCGACGGGAAGACGTTCGTCTCTGCCGTATTTCCTGACCGGCCCGCGGCGCGCGCCGGATTGCTGGCCGGCGACGAGATCGTCTCCGCCGACGGCAAGCCGTTCGCGCCCGTGGGCTCGTTCCGCGGCAAGAACGGCGAAAAGGTGAAGCTGTCGGTACGCCGCGACGCCGGCGGCGAAGTGAAGGCCGTCGCCGTCGAGCCGGAATGGATCGAACCCGGCGAGACCTTCGAGGGGGCGCTGCGCAACAGCGCCCGCATCATCGAGGCGAACGGCAAGCGCATCGGCTACATCCGGGTGTGGTCGTACGCCGGCAACGAGTACCAGCAGCAGCTCGAGGACGTGTTGAGCGACGGCAAGCTCAAGGATGCCGACGCGCTCATATGGGACCTGCGCGACGGCTGGGGCGGCGCGCATCCGCGCTATTTGAGCGTGTTCAATACCTACGGCCCGACGCTGGCGCTCACGGGGCGCAACGGCACCACCAATCTCGTCGGCTATAGGTGGGGCAAGCCCGTCGCCATGCTCGTCAACGGCGGGACGCGCTCCGGCAAGGAAGTACTGGCCTACGGCTTCAAGAAGAACGGGTTCGGCAAGGTGATCGGTGAACGAACGGCCGGCGCGCTCCTCGCCGGCACGGCGTTCCTGCTTTCCGACGGCAGCCTGTTGATCCTTGCCGTGGAGGATGCGGCCGTCGACGGCGAGCGCATCGAAGGCAAGGGTGTTCCGCCGTCCATCGAGGTGCCGTTCGACATCCGCTATGCGGCCGGCAAGGACCCGCAGCTCGACAGGGCGATAGCTGTCCTTGCCGACGGCGCCTAGTTACACTGCAGCGTGACTTCCGATGTGAGGTCGGGTCCGCTCACTTCCTTGGTCGCGCCGGTGCAGATGAAGTTCACGAAGAAGCTCTTGCACTCATATTGTTGAAGCGTTGCAAGCGGGTAGCTGTCGGTCAGGCGAACTTTGCATGACGTCTTGTTCGTGCACGCCTTATCGACGTCGTGCCAGAACTGCGGACCAAAATCATCGGGCGTCTGTCCACATCCTTCAATCCCGGCCTCGACGACCTCGGTGATCGGCGCAGCGATACTCGGTGCAGGAGAGGCGGCAAGACCAGCGGCCAGAATGGCAGCGCAGAAAAGTATTCTCTTCGACATATGACCTCTCGCAATACAGAAAATATCCGTGGCTACCGCGCTTAGCCACTCTCGATGAGCGCGGGCAATAACATCTTATCGGTAGTCAGACCTAGCCTGCGCGTCAACGCGACTTGCACTTCACCCAAGGCGCCTGACCGCTAGGTCGGTGTCGACTTGAGGCGCAGCTGGATCACGGTGACGCTGTCGGTGGCGTTGCGCTCTTTGCTTTCGTCGGCAATCGGCTGTAGCGCGTAAGCCTTGTCGGTCTCGCCGACGAGCTGCTTGGGCGGCTTGCCGTCAGCCGACAACCCATCGCCGGCCGCGTCGCCGACGTAGGTCTGCTCGAGCACCGCCGGCTTCAGCTTGCGATCAGACGGTCCCATCACCGCCCAGATGAGCACCTGCGTGCCGTTGAGCTCGGTCTGGGACCCGACCTTCTTGATCTCGCCGACGTAAACCTCCTCAGGGCCGCCCTTGGGCTTGAAGGCGCAGTGGATGGCGCGCGTCTGGCTGTCGGGGTTGGTGTCCTTCTCTCCGTGGTCCGCCAGCGTGCAGGTGAGCACGCCGACATCGGTCTGCATGGCGGCCAAAGCTGGCAGCGCCAGCAGGCCGAGCGTGGCTGCTATGGCCCAGCGCATGGAAGCCTCCATTTGAATTTCGCGAGTGAGAAACGCTCAGCAGCGAGATTTGGTTGCTGGCCGGGGGGGAGCCTCAGTCGACGATGATGTCGGCCTGAATGAGGACTTGGCGCACGGCGACAGAAACGAGCCCGGCCAGGAATGCAAGATAGGGCCGGGCGTCGTGCAGGTCGAGTGGTAGCAGCATCGCCGCGCCGGCAAAGGCGATTACGGCGACGGCCGCGGCCACCATCCAGGTCAATCCGCCCGTGCGCCAGACGACCCCCCCGAGGATGAGCCCGGTGATCACCGCCGGCACCGCCGACCAGACAAACGCCGCGAGCGCGGCCTCGCCGAACCCCGTCACCTCGACGGGCAGCAGGCCGGACAGCCCGAAGACGCCCGCGAGCGCGATGACGATCAGCAGCGCCAGCGCCGCAAAGAACGGACCCGCCAGCGCATAAATGAGGAACGTCCACAGGGCGCGTTGGCCGTTTGCAACCATCAGTCCTCTCGGCGGTTCTTGGGGCGCCTACCGCGCCAGTTCCTTCAAGCCACGGCGGATGAGCTTAGCGGTATCGGCGCCGTCGCCCAGCTCCTTTATTGCCACGGCAATGGCGGCGGAGGCCTGCGCCGGCTGGTACCCGAGGTTCGACAGGGCCGACATGGCTTCCGCGGTAGCATTGCCTTGCGGTGGCCCGCCGCTCGCGGAGGCGCCCGGCAACTGCAGCCCGGCGGCGGTCAAAGCCGGCGCCTTGTCCTTCAGCTCCGCTACGATGCGCTGCGCCAATTTCTTGCCGATCCCCGGCGCCTGCTCGACGCTCGCCCAATCTCCGAGTGCGATGGCGTTGGCGAGATCCTGCGGGGACAGCGTGCCGAGCAGCGCCAGCGCCACCTTCGAGCCGACGCCCTGCACGTTCTGCAAGGTGCGGAACCAGGCACGCTCCACCTCGCTCGCGAAGCCGAAGAGGCGGATGGCGTCCTCGCGCACGTGCGTGTCGATGGTGAGCGAAACCTCATCGCCCTGCTTCAGGTTGCGCAGCGTGCGCGACGAAGCCTGCACCTCGTAGCCGACGCCGTTGACGTCGACGATGAGGAAGCTCTCGCCGATGGCGTCGACCTTGCCTCTGAGCTTGCCGATCATAGAATTCCCCGCAGTGATGGACCGCTTATGCGCGGTTGACTACAGCCGGCTCATGACTGCCAGCCGGGCCCGCGCCTGGCGATGATTGGCATGGCAGATGGCGATCGCAAGCGCGTCGGCCTCGTCAGCGCTCTGCACCCGCGCCTTCGGTAGCAGGAAGCCGATCATCGCCTCGATCTGCCGCTTCTCGGCGTGGCCCGCGCCGGTCACCGACTTCTTGATCAGGTTCGGCGGGTACTCGGCGACGAGGAGCCCGCGCATTGCCGGCGCCAGCAGCGCCATGCCGCGTGCCTGCCCGAGCTTCAGGGTGGAGCGCGCGTTATCGTTGACGAAGGTCTCCTCCACCGCCGCTTCCTGCGGCATGAAGCTGGCGATGACGCCGGCGATGCCCTCGAACAGCTCGCGCAAGCGATAGGCGAGGTCCTCGTCCGACGCCGAGGTGATGATGCCGCTCGCCACGTAGCTCAAGCGCACACCGTCGCTGTCGACGACGCCCCAGCCGGTGCGGCGCAGTCCCGGATCGATGCCGATGATGCGTGTAACGGCGGCCCCCATGGGGGCACCCATATCACGAACGTGATTCGATGCCGTGCCCGCCTGGCACCGGACACGGATTTTCCTCTGTCTTCAGAGAATTGCCGCGCTTTCTGGGACTCCCTGCCGCAGGCAACCATGACCGGCGGGAGGCGTTGATCGACTGCATCTGCGGGCGTAATTTCACGGGACGTTTATGGTTTTAAATTATTCGTCGCTGATTGCAGTCGGCGCGGCTCACCGGGCGGGTTGTCCGGAAATTTCCAGCCGCGCACAGCAGAGCGCGTACGCCGTGACTAGAGAACGACACGAGAAGCGTCACTTGGCGCTGCGCTGCCCGCATCCGCGCGCAGCGACGATTCTTGACCAGCTGCCGCCGGCGCTGGCGGGGGACGTCGCCTTCCGCATCTTCTGCACGCCCGAGCTGTCGCAGCATCGCAGCCACGACCATGAGGAACTCACCGCCCGCGCCCGGTTCCACCTGCGGCATGCGCGGTGGGAGCGCATCCCGACGCCCGCCGGCACCGTGCAGACCTACGTCTTCGAGCCCGACGGCAAGCCACGCGGCACGGTCATGATCGTGCACGGCTGGACGAGCGAAGCCTCCTTCATGACCGCCTTCATGGAGCCGTTGCGCCGCTCCGGCATGCGCGTCGTCGCCTTCGACTTCCCCGCGCACGGCTCGAGCGAAGGACGCCGCACCAACCTCGCCGACTGCGCGCGCGCCATGCTGACGCTGTGTGACCATTACGGCCCGATCGATGCCGTCGTCGCCCACTCGTTCGGCGGCTTCGTGTCGCTGCTGGTCGCCGAGGGCGGCCCGCCGCTCAACCACGCGCATCCGATCGGCCGCTTCGTGCTCATCGCCTGTCCCAACCGTCTGTCCGAGGTGACGCGCAACTTCGGCCGGGCGCTGAAGCTCGGGCCGGCAGCGCAGCGCGCCTACGAGACGCACCTGGAGCGTGTCGGTCACCGGCCGGTGGCAACGTTCTCCGCCGCCGAGCTGCTCAGCGGCACGGATGCGCCGGTGCTCATCATCCACGGGCGCGACGACGACGAAGTGACGTTCCGCAATGCCGAGGACATTGCCGCGGCGCGGCCGTCGGCGCGGCTCATGGCCTTCGACGGTCTCGGCCATCGCAACGTGCTGTTCGCGCCGCCCGTGTTCCGCGCCGTGATGCACGAGCTGGCACCGAAGCGCGATGGCGCACACCCCCGTCGGCCTCCGGCGGCGCATAACCGTGCGCACGACCTGCGCCACTCGGCCTAGCTTCAGGCGGCGGTGAGCTTCTTCAGGAGCTCGTCGGAAATCTCGAAGTTGGCGTAGACGTTCTGCACGTCGTCGTCGTCCTCGAGCGCGGCGATCATCTTCATGATCGTCTCCGCCTTCTCGTCGTCGACCAGCGTCGACAGGTTCGGCTTCCAGATCGCTTTGACGCCCGTCGGCGCGCCGAGCTTGTCCTCGAGCGCCCCCGCCACCGTGCCGAGGCTCTCGAACGAGCAGGCGATGACGTGGCCGTCCGCATCCGAGACGACGTCGTCGGCGCCGGCGTCGATCGCCGCTTCGAGCACCGCATCCGCCGATCCGGCGCCGGCCGGATAGGTGATCTCGCCGACGTGATTGAACATGTGCGACACCGACCCTGTCGCGCCGAGGTTGCCGCCGTACTTGGTGAACACAGCACGCACTGCGCCGCCCGTGCGGTTGCGGTTGTCGGTCAGCGCCTCGGCGATGACGGCGACGCCGCCCGGCGCATAGCCCTCGTAGCGGATCGCCTCGTAGGTATCGGCATCGCCGCCCGCGGCCTTTTTGATGGCACGCTCGATGTTGTCCTTGGGCATGTTCTCGGCGCGTGCCGCCTGGATGACGAGGCGCAGGCGCGGGTTCATGGCGGGATCCGGCGTGCCCATCTTGGCCGCCACCGTGATCTCGCGCCCGAGCTTGGCGAACATCTTAGCGCGGGCCGCGTCGGCGCGACCCTTCTTGTGCATGATGTTCTTGAATGCTGAATGGCCGGCCATGGCTGCTCTGCTCGCGCTGTCTCGTTTTGCCGGATTTATTGCGCGAGCCGCCCCCTTGAGGTCAAGCCCGCGGCCTCACCCCTCCCAGAATGCCGGGGCGGCGGGCTCGAGATGTGGGCCAATGCGCAGCGCCCCGCAGTTGGTAGCGAGCCCCGTCTTGTCGTCGATATCGACGGCAAGGCCGGAGATCGTTGCCGGCCCGGTCGCCGGCTCGAAGCGCTGGCGCGGGATCTTGGTGATGAAGCGGTTGAGCGGCTCGTCGATCTCCATGCCGAGCACGGAATTGTAGTCGCCGCACATGCCCGCATCGGAGATGTAGGCCGTGCCGTTGGGCAGCACCCGGTCGTCCGCGGTCGGCACGTGCGTATGCGTGCCGACGACGGCGGTGGCGCGCCCATCGACGAAGTAGCCCAGCGCCTGCTTCTCGCTCGTCGCCTCGGCGTGGAAGTCGATGAAGATGGCGTCGGCGCCCTGCTTCAAGCGGCAAGCTGTGAGCTCGGCATCGATGGCGCGGAACGGATCGTCCATCTCCGGCATGAAGATGCGGCCCATGGCATTGATCACGAGCACGTCGGCGCCGGCCTGCGTCTTGAGCAGCGACGCGCCGCGCCCCGGCGTCCCCTTGGGATAGTTGATGGGGCGGATCAGCTGCGGGTAGCGCTCGATGAAGACCAGCGCGTCCTTCTGATCGAAGGCGTGATTGCCGAGCGTCACCGCGTCGGCGCCCGCCTCGATTAGCTCATCGAGGATCGCCTCGGTGATGCCGAAGCCACCGGCCGAGTTCTCGCCGTTGATGATGACGAAGTCGAGCGCGTAGCGGCGCCGCAGACCGGGAAGTGCATCGACCACGGCCTTGCGGCCGCTACGGCCGACGATATCTCCAAGAAACAAAAGACGCATTCAGGGTCCAGAGCAGCGCTGCGGGCCTGACGGCGTCAGTACCCAATCGAGCCGCTCGTCATAGCTCCGATGCGGCACGGCGTCGACCTTCAGCTCGTCGTAGGCGATGCCCACGGCTACCACGGGCTTAATGGCGCGCAGGCGCGCCAGCGTGCGGTCGTAGAAACCGCCGCCGTACCCAAGGCGGAAACCCTGGGCATCGAAGGCGAGGAGCGGCACGAGCACAACATCGGGCTCTAGCACCGGCTTGTCGGGCAGCGGCTCGGAGATACCCCATTGCACCTTGCCCATTTCGTCCCCCGGGCTCCAGGCGCGGAAGACGAGCGGCAGGCCTTTGCCCTGCATCACCGGCAGGCAAAGGTGGTGCCCCTCGCCCTGCAGCCGCTGCAGCAGCGCGGCGGGATCGATCTCGTCGCGAATGGCGGAAAAGCCGGAGACGACCCTGCCCGGCGCGAGTAGCAGGAAGCTCAATCCATGCTCGGCAATGCGTGCGCCGGCTACGGCGCCGTGCGCGGCGAAGGCCGCCGCGCGACGAGCGAGCGCCCGGGTTCTTGCTGCCCGTTTCTTCTCGCCCGTCTGCATGAAATAAAAATGCCGCGGTGGCCGTCGAAGCGGATGATCCCGCGTTGGTCCCTACGAGAGTAGGTGGGCGCCGTGTGTCCGAGACCACGGTCTCGGCCAGGGACAGCTCCCTTGCGGATCTTATAGGCCCCGGGGAACATATGTGCTTCTAACGCACCCCGCAGCCAGACGAATGTAGTCGAACGGAGAGAAATTTTCCAGCGGCCAACAACGGCACTGCACACGCCTTAACCGCGCACCTTGGTATGAGAATTCTCAGGCGGCGGAGGCCGGCTGGTCGCCGGCGGTGGCGTCCCAGAGGTCGTCGGCAATCAACAGCGCGGTCATGAGCAGCAGGCGCTCCTCGCCGATGTTGCCGTGTTCGCGTGTGAGGCCGTCCATGCGGCTCTTGACGTATGCCACGAGCTCTTTGAGACGCGCTTCCTCACCGTCCCCGCATTCGAAGCGGTAGGAGCGTCCATTCACAGTGATCGCGACTTGTCCCATCGCCCACACCGCTCGCTAGCGCGCCCATTCGAGTTGCTCAGGCGTCGCTTTCCAGCAAGTTATGCAGCGAGTCTATGGCCCAATCAATGCGGTTGACCGCCTCGTCTCGGGCTTGCTGGAGCTTGGAGATAGCGGCTTCGGCGGCCACCAGCTTCGCGCGCAGTTGGTCGCGCTCGCGTTCCAGCGCTTCCACGCGCCCGACTGTGCTGCTCTTGGTCTCGACGCGGCTCCGCCCGCCTCGCTGGCTAGGCGGCGCCGCTTGCCGCTTGCCCTTTCGCGATACCCGCTCACCCATCTAGGTCCTGCCCTCCGAGATGCGCCCAGCTGCCCCCTGGCGATCAACGGCTGCCTTCCCGTGTCATGACCTTATTTGTCCCTCTTCGAAGGCGTCAACAAGGCAACGTGGGAAGCGACGCACACCCAACAGAAATCTCGTGTCACACAATTTCTACTTCGCTGTTGACCGTGTTCAGTGCGCCCCAGGGATGCCGCATTGACAGTGGTGGCCCACGTCCAGTTAATGGCCGCGCATTGGGCATTGGCTATGTGCCCGTAAAGACAAGACCGCGCGAAGGAGGCGACGAACGATGACAGTGAAGGTTGCGATCTCGGGATTCGGCCGCATCGGGAGAAACGTGCTGCGCGCCGCCGCCGAGGCCAAGCGCACCGACCTGCAGTTCGTCGCGATCAACGACCTCGTGCCCACGAAGGATAACGCGCACCTCTTCAAGTACGACAGCGTACACGGCACGTTTCCCGGCGACGTGAAAGTCGTGGGCGACACCATCGATGTCGGCTTGGGCGCGCCGATCAAGGTTCTCGCCGAAAAGGACCCCTCCAAGCTGCCGTGGAAGGACCTCGGCATCGACATCGTCATGGAATGCACGGGCATCTTCACCGACAAGGACAAGGCGAAGGTGCACCTCGACGCGGGCGCCAAGCGCGTGCTCGTCTCGGCCCCCTCGAAGGGGGCCGACCTCACGGTGGTCTACGGCGTCAACCACGACAAGCTGTCGGCCGACCATAAGGTCGTGTCGAACGCCTCGTGCACGACGAACTGCCTCGCCCCGGTCGCCAAGGTGCTGAACGACCTCGTCGGCATCCAGTCGGGCTACATGACGACGATCCACTCCTACACCAACGACCAGCGCATCCTCGACCAGGCGCACAAGGACATGCGCCGCGCGCGCGCCGCCGCGCTGTCGATGATCCCCACCTCGACCGGTGCGGCGGTGGCGGTCGGCCTCGTGCTGCCGGAGTTGAAGGGCAAGCTGGACGGCACATCGATCCGCGTGCCGACGCCGAACGTCTCCGTCATCGATCTGAAGTTCATCCCCGGCCGCGAGACGACGGCCGAGGAGATCAACAAGGCGATGCAGCACGCCGCCGCGCAGCAGTTGAAGGGCGTGCTCGACTACGTCACCGACGAGCTCGTCTCCATCGACTTCAACCACTCGCCGTTCTCGTCGAGCTTCGATTCTACGCAAACGCAGGTGGTCGACGGCAAGCTGGTGCGCGTCATGTCGTGGTACGACAACGAGTGGGGCTTCTCGAACCGCATGCTCGACACCGCCGTCGCCATGGGCAAGCTGCTCTAGAACAACAGCGGTGCGATGCCGACGTATCGCAACATCGTCGTTCTGACTGGTGCCGGGCTCTCCGCCGAGTCCGGCATCGCTACGTTCAGGGACAAAGGCGGCATCTGGTCGAGGTTTGACATCGAGGATGTGGCGACGCCGGACGCCTTCCGCCGCAACCCGGTTCTCGTGCACCAGTTCTACAACGACCGGCGGCGGGGGCACGCCGGCGTCAAGCCGAACGCGGCGCACTTCGCGCTGGCCAAGCTCGAGCGTGAGCATGCGGGCAGCGTCACCGTCGTCACCCAGAACATCGATGCGCTGCATGAGGCGGCGGGCTCGAAGAACCCCATCCACATGCATGGCGAGCTGTTGAAGGCGCTGTGTGCGCTGTGTGGCGAGCGCAACGTGTGGAGCGACGATCTCGACCTGAAGACCGCCTGCCCCAGCTGCGCCAAGAAGGGCGGCATGCGCCCCGATGTCGTCTGGTTCGGCGAGATGCCCTACGAGATGGAACGCATCTATGAAGCGCTGATCGGTGCCGACCTGTTCATTTCCATTGGCACCAGCGGCAACGTCTATCCGGCGGCGGGCTTCGTCGCGGCGACGCGCGAAGCCGGTGCGCGTACGGTGGAGCTGAACCTCGAGCCGTCGGAAGGCGCGCATCTCTTCGACGAGGCGATCCACGGTCCCGCGACGCAAATCGTACCGGCCTTCGTCGACCGGATCTTGAGCGCGAGTGCCTAGAAAAAATCATCCCGGGAGGATGCCCGGGATGATCGCTCATATCAGCCGATTCAGGACGAGGGCGTCGCCTGCATGAACTGGTAGGGCTTTGCTGGCTCGAGGCTCTTGGCCACGTTGCCGGCGTACACCTTGCCGCCCTCCATGGTGAGCTTCTTCACCGGCGCACCCTCCTTGAAGTCGAGGTCGGCGAAATCCACCCAGAACGCGTTGGGGCTCGTGGCGCTGTCGAAGAAATACACGAGATCCTTCTGGTCGGAGACCGTGCGCCACAAGGTCGAGGAGTTGTTGGGCTCACCTTCGATGTGCATGCCATAGGGCGTGCTGGTCGTGCGCATGACGCTCATGACGCTGGCCACCGCCTGGTTGGCGTAGCTGCCGCCCGGCACGGCCGTCACGATCTCCTTCTCGGCCGTCTTCGGCACGGCATTGATGAAGTAGCTGGCGCGCACGAAGCGATCCTCCGGCTTGATGGTGCCGGGGAGGAACGTCTGGCCACCGATCGTCTTCCAGTAGGCGTTGAGGGCGGCCTGCTGATCCATCGGCGGTTCGTTGGTCATCACCTGATACTGCTTGCCGTGATAGACGGAGAGCTTGCCGACGTTGTACTCGAAGATGGCCGAGTCGCCGCTCGCATCCGAGATCGACAAATGTAGGTTTGCGGGAAAACCGTTCGGCAGGGTCGGCGCGACCATGGCAAACGGATCCTTGCCCAGGACCTCGACCGCCTCGGCGACGGTCGCGTAGTTGTCGAGAACGTACTGCGCCCAGGACGTGACGGACAGTGTTGGCTTGCTGCCGTCGGGCTTGCCAAAATCCGTGCCCGCGAGATACAGCAGGTTGGCCACGAGACCCTTCTCGTTCATACCGTCGCCCGTTGCCGCGTCGTAGCTGGCGATGGTGGCGCTGCCATATTTCGACGTCCACTTCACCGACTGGGGACCGGCCGCGCCGTCGCGCTGCATGCCGCGCGGGAACACCCACAGGTTGGATCGCATGTCCTCGACCCAGTCCATGTTGCGCCCGGTGATGACGAGGCCGTCGGAGCCAAGATAAACGGCGCGCGTACACGCCTCGATCGACGGCGCTGCGACAACGCTCAACACGGTGGCGGCCAGTGCGCCGCCAATCAGCTTTACTCGAGCCATGATGCAACTCCGACGCTTTGGACGATGTGAGATCGCTTATAGCGTGCGCGGCTAAGCGCCCGGTGAACGTGGTGCATCCAATTGTAGAGAATGCTCGGCAAGATTTGCCGACTACGCGCGGCGGAGGATGGCCACCGCCTCGACGTGCGCCGAGTAGAGGAACTGGTCGATCGGCGTGACGCGCTCGAGCTTGAAGCCGCCGTCGATGAGGATGCGCGCGTCGCGTGCCAGCGTCGCCGGATTGCACGACACCGCCACCACCACATTGATCGGAGAATCGACCAGCGATTGCGCCTGCGTCGCCGCACCGGCACGCGGCGGATCGAACACGGCGGCGTCGAAGCCCTGCAGCTCGCGCGCCGACAGCGGCTCGCGGAAAAGGTCGCGCACCTTCACCTCGATGGGCTTCAGGCCCGGCGTGCGCTTCGCCGCGTTTTGCAGCGCCGCGATCGCCTGCTTGTCGCCGTCAACGGCAAGCACGGAGGCACTCTGCGCCAGCGGAAACGTAAACGTCCCCATGCCGCAGAACAGGTCGGCGACGCGTTTCGCACCCACCACCGCCTGCGTGACGAGCCGCACCATCTCCGCTTCCGCCACGGGTGCTGCCTGCAGAAACGAACGTGCCGGCAGCACCACGTTGGCGGTGCCGAAGCGCACGGCCGGCACCGTCGCCTGATAAAGCGTGTCGCCCGCCAGCGTCAGGCGGGCAAGACCGAGCGCCGTCGCCTCGCGCGCCAGGAACTCGCGCACGTCGGGCGGCGGGTCACCCGGCACGTCCTCCACCGCGACGTCGAGACCATTGGCTGCCAGCGTGACGATAACGCGTCCCGGCGCCCGGCGCGACATCAGCGGCTCGACGAGACGGCGCAGACCGGGCAGCACGCGCACGATAGCCGACGCGGTCACCGGACACTCTTGCAGGTCGACGATCTCGACGCCTTTCGCCTCGTGGAAGCCGAGCACGACGCTACGCCCGGTGCGCCGCGCCGAGAACGCAGCGCGCCGCCGCGCGCCAAGGCCAACGCTCGCCACGGGTGCCACCGGCGCGTCGATGCCACGCGACGCAAACGCCGCAATGACCATCTCGCGCTTCCAGGCGAGATAGGCATGCGAGCGCAAGTGCTGCACGGCGCAGCCGCCGCAATGGGTGAAGTGCCGGCACACCGGCGCGATGCGGTCGGGGCTCGGCGTCATCACGGCGATGAGCCGCGCCCGCTCGCCGTGCACGTCCGCCTGCACGCGCTCGCCGGAAAGCGCATACGGCACGAACACGGGACCGGAGGGCGTATCGGCGACGCCGTCACCCTGTGCGCCGAGGCGCGCTATATCTAGGGCCTGCGTGTCACCCATCGCGGCGCGCACCGATGAGATATTCGACGTTGCCGGAGCCGCCTTTGATGGGCGACTCGATCGAACCGCCGAGGCGCCAGCCCGGCTGCGCGGCGATCCACGCGCCGACCGCTTGCAGCGCGTCCGCACGCGCCGCCTCGTCGCGGACGATGCCGCCCTTGCCGACCCGGTCTGGCCCGACCTCGAACTGCGGTTTCACGAGCGCGACGAGCAGGCAGCCGGCGGCGGCGAACTCCAGCGCTGGACCCAGCGCCTTGGCAAGCGAGATGAAACTCACGTCGGCGGTGATGACATCAACCGGCTCGGCGACGACGTTGCGCGTGAGTTTCCGCGCGTCGAAGCCTTCCAGCGACACGACGCGCGGATCGGCAGCTAGGCTCGCGTGCAATTGCCCGTGGCCGACGTCGACCGCATAGACCTTGCGCGCGCCTCGCTCGAGCAGCACCTGGGTGAATCCGCCGGTCGAGGCGCCCACGTCGAGCGCTACGCAACCCTCGGGATCAAAAGCGAAAGCGTCGAGTGCGGCGGCAAGCTTCTGTGCGCCGCGCGAGACCGCGCGCGCCACATCACCGTCGAGGCTGAGGTCAGCCGTCGGCGCGATCTCGGCACCCGCCTTGGTGCACACATCGGCCCCCACGCGCACCAACCCCGATCGAATGAGATCGCGGGCGCGCGAGCGCGTCGGCGCCAGGCCACGCTCGACGAGGGCAACATCCAATCGCATTCGCATGGTCTCAGATTTACTATATCGTCACGGCCAGCGTGCAACCGTTTGGTCAGCAATTTCACCGGAGACATACATGCGCCGCGCCTTCGTCGCCACCTTGATGGTCCTGTCGCTTGCCGCCTGCGGGGACAGCAGCACGCCCTCGAACGACCACGTGCACAAGGAAGGCGCCCCAGCGGCCGACGCAAGCGGCCGCTCGCCCTCCCCGCCGGGCGCCAAGGTATGGATCGTCGAGCCCAAGGACGGGGCCACGGTCAAGAACCCGATAACCGTACAGTTCGGCGTCGAAGGCATGAAGCTCGTGCCCGCCGGGACCGACGAGCCCGACAGCGGACACCACCACCTGCTGATCGACACCAAGATCGAGGATTACAACGCGCCTATCCCGGCCGACGCGCAGCACATCCACTACGGCAAAGCGCAGACCGAGGGCACAATCGAGCTTTCGCCCGGCAAGCACACCCTGCAGGACGTATTCGCCGACAAGAACCACATCCCGCACGAGCCGCCGGTGCAGTCCGACGTGATCACCATTACTGTCGAGTAACCAAGCCCGACAAGCAGGGAACCAACGCGCGGCCGCGGACTTAATCGTCCGCGGCCGTTTGCATTGGCAGGGCCGCATCTTTTCCGTGCGGGCGCGCCGCGCCCGGCCGCCGCCATCGAGGAGAGGCCCAATGCCGTCGATCGAACGCCGCACCTTGCTCAAAGGCGCCGCCGCCGCGGCGCTCGCGGCGACCGTGAACCCGAGGGTCGTCTGGTCAGCGGAGGAGGCCGGCCCGTTCAAGTTGCCGCCGCTGCCCTACGACTTCGCGGCGCTCGAGCCATCGATCGACGCGCAGACCATGGAACTTCACCACGACAAGCATCACGCCGCGTACGTGAAGAAGCTCAACGAGGCGGTGAAAGACCATTCCAAGGTCGCGGCGATGCCGATTGAAGAGATCCTCGCCAAGCTGCCGGAGCTGCCCGAGGACATCCGCACCGCCGTGCGCAACAACGGCGGCGGTCACGCCAACCATTCGATGTTCTGGCAGATCATGGGCAACGGCGGCGGCGCGCCGGATGGCGACCTCAAGGCGGCGATCGATTCCGACCTCGGCGGCCTCGACAAGCTGAAGCAGGCGTTCAACTCCAAGGGCGAGAAGGTGTTCGGCTCGGGCTGGGTGTTCGTCTCGGTCACGCCGGAGGGCAAGCTCGCGCTCGTTTCCAAGCCCAATCAGGACACGCCGGTGATGGAGGGCGGACGCGTTCTCTTCGGCAACGACGTGTGGGAGCACGCCTATTACCTGAAGTACCAGAACCGCCGGCCGGAATATCTCAAGGCGTGGTGGGACGTAGTGAACTGGAAGGCGATCGGCGAGCGCTACGCCGCCGCCAAGGCCGGCAAGCTCACGATCTGAAATCCGGCGTGGGGCCCCCCCGTTATCCTAGGGCTGACCGTACCGGCGGTCGTAGTAGTAGCGCGGGGCATTCCACGCCGGAGCAAAGTATTGGCCCCCCGGCGCCCTTCTCAGCACTCGCCCCGTATCCTCGTGGAGCTGATACTGGCGCCGCGCTTCGTTCTCATGGAACTGCTGTTGCTGCCGATAGATCTGTTCCATCTGCTGATAGCAGTGAGCTCGAGCCTGCGGATTGGGTGCAGCCCCGCAATTGACTTGGGCCTGCACCAATCCGGGAACTGACAAAAGCAAGCTCGCTAAAAACACGCGCATTGAAAATCTCCTACAACCAAAGGTTGCAGGAGATTTCACGCACTCAATCGGCGCAAGGGCGTGCTGCTCGCTAAGCGCGGCTGGCGGCGTCGCCGAGCGTCTCGCGGCCGAGGGCGGCGAGCACGGTGGTTACGATGCCTTGCGCGCTCAAGCCTGCCAGCTCGTACATGACCTCGGGCTTGCCGTGGTCGATGAACGTGTCGGGCAGCACCATGCTGCGCACCTTCAGCCCGCGGTCGAGCAGGCCGCTCTCAGCGAGGTACTGCAGCACGTGGCTGCCGAAGCCGCCGATGGAGCCTTCCTCCACCGTCACCAGAACCTCGTGGTTCTGGGCGAGACGGCGGATCAGGTCTTCGTCGAGAGGCTTGGCGAAGCGCGCGTCGGCTACCGTCGCCGACAGACCGAACGCAGCCAGCTGGTCGGCGGCCTTGAGGCATTCGTAGGCGCGCGTTCCAAGCGACAAGAGCGCGACGGCCGAACCTTCGCGCAGGATACGGCCCTTGCCGATCTCGAGCGGGATGCCCTCGGCGGGCAGCGGTACGCCAAAGCCCTCGCCGCGCGGATAGCGGAAGGCGGACGGGCGATCGTCGATCGCCGCGGCGGTGGCGACCATGTGCACCAGCTCCGCCTCGTCGGCGGCGGCCATGACGACGAACCCCGGCAGACAAGACAGGTAGGCCAAGTCGAATGAGCCAGCGTGCGTCGGGCCGTCGGCGCCGACCAAACCGGCGCGGTCGATGGCGAAGCGCACCGGCAGGCGCTGGATCGCCACATCGTGCACGACCTGGTCGTAGGCGCGCTGCAGGAACGTGGAATAGATGGCGGCGAACGGCTTTATGCCCTCGGTCGCCAGGCCCGCCGCGAACGTCACCGCGTGCTGCTCGGCGATGCCGACGTCGAAGGTACGCTCCGGGAACGCCTTGGCGAACCGGTCGAGACCCGTACCGTCGGGCATGGCCGCCGTGATGGCGACGATCTTGTCGTCCTTCTTGGCCTCGGCGATCAGCGCGTCGGCGAACACGCGCGTATAGGTCGGCGCCTTCGGCTTGGCGACGACCTGCGCGCCGGTGACGACGTTGAACTTCGAAACGCCGTGATACTTGTCGTCGGAGGCCTCGGCGGGCGCGTAGCCCTTGCCCTTCTTGGTCACGACGTGGACGAGGATCGGTCCCTGACGCGCGTCGCGCACATTCTTGAGGACGGGCAGCAAGTGATCGAAGTTGTGCCCGTCGATGGGGCCGACGTAGTAGAAGCCCAGCTCCTCGAACCAAGCGCCGCCCTGCCAGAGATGTCGCGTGTACTCCTCGACGCGCGCCGCACGGCGCTCCCAGCTCTTCGGCAATTGCTTGGCGAGCTGCTTGGCGATGTCGCGCAGATAGAGGTAGGTGCCGCTCGAGGTGATGCGCGCGAGATAAGAGCTCAGCGCGCCCGTCGGCGGCGCGATCGACATGTCGTTGTCGTTCAGCACAACGATCAGGCGCTCGTCGCGGGCGCCGGCGTTATTGAGCGCCTCATACGCCATGCCGGCGCTCATCGCGCCGTCGCCGATCACGCACACGACATTGTTGTCGCGCTTGTCGAGATCGCGCGCCACCGCCATGCCGAGACCGGCGGAGATCGAGGTGGAGGAATGGGCGGCGCCGAACGCGTCGTACTCGCTCTCGACGCGGCGCGTGAAGCCGGACAAGCCGCCCGGCGCACGCAGCGTGCGGATTCGGTCGCGGCGCCCGGTGATGATTTTGTGCGGATAGGTCTGGTGGCCGACGTCCCATACCAGCCGGTCGCGCGGGGTATCGAACACCCAGTGCAGAGCAACCGTGAGTTCGACCACGCCGAGGCCGGCGCCGAGGTGGCCGCCCGTGACCGAGACGGCATCGACCGTCTCCTGGCGTAGCTCGGCCGCGAGCTGCGGAAGTTCGGATTCTTCGAGTTTGCGCAGGTCCTCGGGCGTCTTCACGCGATCGAGAAGCGGCGTCTTCGGAGCGCTGTCCACCGAGCCATCCCGTGCTGTGGTAGGGACTTGTTATGTCACACTGTCGCGCCCCCGCAAGAGAGCAATCGCCGCGGCAACCCTCGGCAGGCAAAGAAAAAGCGCGGCTCCGGGGGGAGCCGCGCTATCGGTAGTGCTTGGTGACCCGAAGCTTACCGGTGCTTGTGGCAGCGGTGGGCACGGAACCAGTGGCGGTGCTTGTGGCACTTCTTCGCCTTGTAGAACTTGGCGTGATGGTGGCGCTTCTTGAAGTGGGCTTCAGCCGGCGAGGTGGTGGCGACGCCAACCACGGCAAGGCTGCTCAGCATCACGGCGAGGGCCATCAGAGTCTTCATTTGGGTCTTCTCCCCTTTTATGAACGCAAGGCCCAAACTCACGGATCAAAAGGACAAAAAGTTCGCCTCCCGGTCGTCGAGCCGGGCGCACCCTAACCAGCTAATTTGTCAGATGCTAGGGGCCTCGGAGGCCGATTGGCGGGCAAAACGGGGACCCTTAGACCCGCGATGCTGTAAAGCTCCCGCAGATAACGATATTCTCACGCCGGGAAATGGTTCCGACGACCATACGCCGCAGGTAAACGGTGCGCGCGACGCGCTTGCGGCGCCGCCGCCTTCGCCTTTCGCGCGATTGACCGTCGATCATTCGCGCCTAGCCTCAGCGGAGATTGCGGAGGCGAAAGCGATATGGGGCGCCGCTGGGTGACCGTCAACGACCGGATGCAGAAGGGCTACCGCTACGAGCGCGTCGCTCGTGTCGGGCGCGATTTCGATCCGGAGTTCAAACCCCATCTGACGCCCGCGGAGATGCTGCGCCTTGGCGTTTTCTGCGGCCGCTACATGACGGACACGACCGCCGAGTTTCCGAAGAGCTGGTTCAAGAGCGCCAAGCTCGCCAAAGGCCGGCGCGGACGCGACTGCAAGCTCAATTTTTTCGGCGTGAATGCTAGCCAGCCGCTATCCGAGTGGAAACGCAAGGGCTGGCTGCACGAGGACGACCCGCGCGGCTGGTTCCAGTGGTACTGCCGCTATTACATGGGCCGGCGCATACCCAGCGAGGACGCGCGCCAGATCAAGCGCTGGAAGCAGATCAGGCGCCACGTTCGCCAGGTCGAGAAGAACTGCGAGCAAGGCGACATTCATTGCCGCCGCCGTCAGCGCCAGGCGCTGCTGCACTGGGCCTACGACAGCCGCAAGATTTGATGATGCGCGCTGACTACGGGTCTAGGGGCTCGGTGCCCTTGGGCGAGCCGTCGGCGGCGAAGGTGAGCTTCTCGACCTTCGCCTCGGCCTGGCGCAGTAGCCGGTCGCAGTGCTCCTTCAGGACCTCGCCGCGCTCGTAGATGGCGATCGACTCCTCGAGCTCCACGTCGCCCTTCTCGAGCCGCGTGACGATGCTCTCGAGCTCCTTCAAGGCGCGCTCGAAGCTCATGTCCTTGATGTCCGCGTGCTTGGCCTGCGTCTTCGTCACGACGTTTTCCATGCTGCGTCCAATGCCCTGCCGTTGCGAAGCTACGATCCGGCGTCCATGAGCGCTTTGACGTGAACGGCCGTCGAGCGCGCCAGCGCATTGAGGTCGTAGCCACCTTCGAGCATCGAGACAATGCGGCCATTAGAGTGCCGCTGCGCGATGCCAGCGAGCTTCTCCGTCACCCACAGATAGTCGGCCTCGACCAGCCGCAAATTCGCCAGCGGGTCGGCCTGATGGGCGTCGAACCCGGCCGAGACGATGAGGATGTCCGGGCCGAAGTTGTGCAGTGCCGGAAGGATGCGCGATTCGACCGCCTCGCGGAACTGCTCGCCACCGTCCCGTGCCCGGAGAGGCGCATTGTGGATGTTGCCGACGCCACGCTCGTTCACCGCGCCGGTGCCCGGAAACAGGGGCATCTCGTGGGTGGAAGCGTAGAACAAGTCCTTGTCGGACCAGAAGATGTCCTGCGTGCCGTTGCCGTGATGCACGTCGAAATCGACGACCGCGACGCGCTCGGCCCCGTGCTTGGCGCGCGCATAGAGCCCGGCGATGGCGGCGTTCGAGAACAGGCAGAAGCCCATGGCGCGATCGGACTCGGCGTGATGGCCCGGCGGGCGCACCTGGCAGAAGGCGTTGGCGGCCTTGCCCTCGATGACGGCGTCGACCGCCGCCAGCCCGGCGCCGACGGCGCGTCGCGCCGCCTCCCAGGTGCCGGCGGAGACGACCGTGTCGCCGTCGATATGGGTCGGATGCGCGAGCGGACGGGCGGCGATCGCGCGCATCTTTTCGAGGTGCGCCTTCGGGTGCGCCAGCAGGATCTGCTCCTCGACGTCGTCGCGCAGCGGCGCTTCCTCGCGCACGAGCCCGGAAAAAATCTCGTGCGCCAGCACCTTGTCGATGGCGCGCATGCGATCGGGGCGCTCGGGGTGCCCGACGCCGGTGTCGTGCTCGACGAAGGAGGGATGCGTGAGGAGGAGCGTCGCCATGCTTGCGCTTTCAGCGTCTGTTCGGGTTCTGCCGCGACCATGCTAGCGCACGCGCCCGAAAGGGCAACGCGGGGCAGCGTTAAAGCTTCAGGTCGGCGATGGACAGCGCAGCGATCTTAACGCCGGGCGGCGGGGGCGGCTCACCCGGAACGAAGAAATCGGGAGCCAGCGGGGTGCCGGGCACGACGCTGTAGTGCCTGAAGTCGGTGACGCCGCCGGTCTCGTACAGAAAGCTGTCGTCGATGAGGAAGCGGCCGGAGAAGCTCTTGGCCGGCTGGCAGAACACCAGATGCGCCGCGTCGGCGACGATGTCCGGCGTCCGGCTCATGCGCACCACCGCGTCGCCGCCGAGCACGTTGCGGATCGCCGCGGTGGCGATGGTCGTACGCGGCCACAGCGCGTTCACGGCGATGCCGTCGGCCTTCAATTCCTCCGCCAATCCCAGCACCGCGAGGCTCATGCCGTACTTGGCGATGGCGTAGGCGACGCGATGCGCGAACCATTCGGGCTTCAAGGTCAGGGGCGGCGACAGCGTCAGCACGTGCGGGTTCGGTGCCTTGCGCAAATGCGGCACGCACGCCTTGGTGACGAGCAGCGTGCCGCGCGTGTTGACGCCCAGCATCAAGTCAATGCGCTTCGCTGTCGTCGCCTCGATAGCGCTGAGCGACAGCGCGCTGGCGTTGTTGACGCAGATGTCGATGCCGCCGAACGTCTCGACGGTCGCCGCCACCGCGGTCGCGATCTCCTCCTCGTTGCGGATGTCGCACGCCAGCGCCAGCGCCTTGCCGCCGGCGGCGCGCACCTCCTCCGCCGCCGTCTCGATGGTCCCTTCGAGCTTCGGATGCGGCTCCTGCGTCTTGGCGACGATGGCGACGTTGGCGCCGTCGCGCGCCGCGCGCTTGGCGATGGCGAGGCCGATGCCGCGGCTGGCGCCGGTGATGAACAGCGTCTTGCCCGCAAGGTCCGCCATAGGTCAGCCGGCAGGCGCTTCGGCGCGCGCGAACAGCCAGCGCACGGCGCGGATCGGCCACGTGATGAGCGCCCACATCTGCTGGAGCAGCAAGACGACGAAGGCGGCCGTCCCGACAATCGGCAGAAACACGAACAGGAACGCTAGAAACCGAGCCGCCTGCGCCGCACGATAGCCGGCGGCGCCGGCGTACTCCTCACGCTGCTCTTTGGGCCACAGGCGCGCGAACCAGCTGCTCGCCACGGGCCAGCCGAGCACACCGGTGACGAGCCCGTAGAGATAGGAAAGCTGAAACCAGGACGAAATGCCCGGCACGATGCGGCGGTCGAGCTCCTGCTGCCGCTCCTCGTCGCGCGCGTGCACCTCCACCGCCGTCGTCACCACGTTGCCGGTAATGCTGGAAACGGTGCTCGTCCACAGGTCGCCGACGATGCCCGTGATCGGCTGCGCGTTGCCTTCGGCCGGCACGGCGCGCAGCGCCACGCGCCCCGACCCTTCCCGCTGCACGCTGACGCGGAACTCGCCGTTCGCCGCCCCGAGCGCGTCGAGGAAGTCGCCGAACTTGGCGCGCTTCAGCGCGTCGTCGAGCCCGTCGACGGCGATGCGCTGCCAGAACCAGTTGCGTCCGCCCGGCTGGCGCGGCGCGTCCGTCTGCAGGATGACGAGGTTGACATCGTTGTCGGCCGCCGCGCGCGTGAGGTCGGAGAGCTTCAGGCTCTGCTCCGCTCCCGACGTAGGCCGGAAATAGAGAAGGTTGTCGTCGATGCGTCCGGTGACGAGCACGGTCTGCCCGCGAATGGATGGCAACGATGCGGCAAGCGACGCCGGATCGACGGCATCGACCAGCGCCGCCTTCGTCTCCGCATCGAGCCGCGGATAGGACGACAGCGTGCCCGGCCCGCCCGGCTCCAGCGCCAGCGTTCGGATTTGCGAGCGCGACAGCGGCCGCTCGAGCTGGGCGATCGCCTCGTCGAACAGCGCGCGCTCGCGCACGTCGAGCATGAGGTGCGGACGCACCGCGGCGAACAGCGTGCTCGTCCCGGCCTCGGCCCGGGCGATGAGGCGATAGCTGTCGCGGCCGACCACGACGTGCAGGTCGGCGTCGGGCGGCAGGTCCTTCAGCATCGCCCGGTCGCGATAGAGCGTGTCCTCGGAGAGATAGATGCCGAGCTTGCCGCCGGAGCCGGCCTCGGGCAGCAGCGTCGGCACGACGCGCTGCAATTCCTCCGGCGTCGCGGCGGTGAACACCTCGCCGTCGCGGTTGACGAACTTCCAGTGGCCCTCGGGCGTCGCGTGCGCGGCGAGCACCGCTGCGCCCTTGCCGCTCGCCGGCAGCGTCTTGATGTGCGTCGCCGCCCGCTCCAGCTCGACGACACCGATGCGCGCCGTCTTCGCGCCTACCGCCCCAACTTCGCCGGCCTCGCCGCCGACCCGGGCGAGGCGCGACAGCCAGTTGGCGTGGGCGGCCGGCACGGCAGCCGCCAGCAGCAGCGCCGCGCATGCAGCGCGCATCAGGCCATGTTGGAACGCTAAAGAGAGGCGCATGTCGGGTCCCCGCTTCCGGACCCCGACTTTACACGCCCTTTGGACAGAATTCAGCCCGGGAACACGACGAGTCGCCGCCACGCGCTTAGTTCGTTGCCGCCAAACAGCTCGTTCAGCGCCGCAAGCTTTTTCTATTTCTCGCCGCGAACAAAATCAGCGCGTTAGCCGCCCAGTCCGACCATGGGCCCCGCACTGGAGAGTTCGATGAACCGCCTTGCAAAACTTATCGCCATATTCCTTGGAGCCAACATGATGACTCAGATTGCCTCAGCGTCACCGGACGCCGCCACCGACCAGCGCATCGACCCCGAGGTGCGGTCATTCTTAGCCAAGATCAACAAGGACAGCAGCCCGTTCTGGCAGCTGCCGCAACCGAAGCCCCAGGACGTCATTACCGGGCTGCAGTCGCAGACGAAGGTCGACATGTCGGGCGTGACGGTGACCGAGCGGACCGTCAGCCAGGATGGCCACAGCGTGAAGCTGTACATCATGAAGCCCGAGCGAGTGACCGGCAAACCGGGCGTGCTGCTGTTCATCCACGGAGGCGTTTGGATCGTCGGCAATTTCGCCAACCATCAGCGCCTGCTGCGCGATCTCGTCGTCGGATCGGGACAGATTGGGGTATTCGTCGAATACACCCCGCTCCCGGAAGCGAAGTTTCCAACGCAGCTTGAAGAGTCCTATGCGGCGCTCAAGTGGGTTGCCGAGCATGCCGACGAGATTGGCGCCGACGGCACCCGTCTTGCTGTCGCGGGAAATTCGGTCGGCGGTAACATGGCCGCCGCGCTCGCCTTGATGAGCAAGGACCGCCAAGGACCCAAGATAAGCTACCAGGTGCTGTTCATTCCGGCGACCGACGCCAGCGTCGATACGAGGTCGTACAAGGAGTATGGCTCGGGCCGCTTCCTCGCCCGTGCTTTCATGAAGTATGGCTGGGACCTGTATGCCCCCGACGCTAAGACTCGCGACAATCCGTACGTGTCGCCGTTGCGGGCTGGCATCGACCAGCTCGGGAACCTGCCCCCGGCGCTCGTCATCACCGCGGAGAACGATCCGCTCCGCGACGAGGGCGAGGCCTACGCCCGCAAGCTGAAAGAGGCGGGCGTGAATGTCGAGGCGATTCGCTACAACGGCACGATCCACGATTTTGTGCTGCTCAACGCGCTGCGCCATGTGCCCTCGACCGAGGCCGCGATCGGCCAGGCGAGTGACGGCATCCGCCGGCACCTCGACGCGGTGACGAACTAGCGGCGAGACAGCGACGCGGCGGCCTGGCCGCCGCGTCGTTCCGCCCCTCAGATTCCGCGCACTCGGTCCCGGCGGTCCGGGGCGGTAGTTAGAAGGGCCGACCGGAGCCCCAAAAAAAAGCGGAATTCGTGGACTTGGACGCGTTTCGCTCGCCACGCTTCGGTCCGAGCGAGTAAGAGTGCTCCGCCGATCGAGGCCGAGCACATGCCCATAGCGAAAGCCACCGACGACACCATCGCCCGCGCAGCCGCGTTGCTGCGCGCGGGTAAGCTCGTCGCCTTCCCCACCGAGACCGTCTACGGGCTGGGCGCCGACGCCACCAACGGCCAGGCCGTGGCGCAGGTCTTCGCCGCCAAGGGCCGCCCGGGCTTCAATCCGCTCATCGTGCACGTGCTCGACCTCGGCGGCGCCGGCCGGCATGCGGTTCTCACGACCCTGGCGAGGCGGCTGATCGACGCCTTCTGGCCGGGGCCGCTGACGCTGGTGCTCGACAAGCTGCCCAACTGCGAGCTTTCCGATCTCGTCACCGGGGGGCTCGACACGCTCGCCGTGCGCGCGCCCGATCATCCGGTGGCGCGGGCGCTGCTGAAGGAGGTCGGCCGGCCGCTCGCCGCACCCTCCGCCAACCGCTCCGGCCACGTCAGCCCGACGCAGGCGGCGCACGTCGCCGCCGACCTCGGCGACAAGGTGGCGATGATCCTCGACGGCGGCCCCACCGCGTACGGGCTGGAGTCGACCATCATCGATGCGCGCGGTGATTTGCCGATTCTGCTGCGTCCGGGCGCGATCGCGGTCGAGACGATCGCGGCTGTGCTCGGCGACGAGGTGGTGCGTGCGCACGTGGAGGACGACGCGCGGCCGAGCGCCCCCGGCCAGCTCGCCAGCCACTACGCGCCCCAGGCGCACGTCCGCCTCGACGTGCACCACGTGCGCCCCGGCGAGGCGCTGCTGGCCTTCGGTGAACCCCTCCCGGCGGCCGGCGGCCCGGTGATCAACTTGAGCCCGGCGGGCGACCTCACAGAGGCGGCGGCCAACCTGTTCGCGGCGTTGCGCGCGCTCGATGCGGCCGGCGCCACCGCTATCGCCGTGATGCCGATTCCGCAGGACGGGCTCGGCGAAGCCATCAACGACCGCCTGCGCCGCGCCGCCGCCCCGCGCTAGTCACCGATCAGAGTGAGCCCCCTCACCCGCCGCTCATGCTCGCGCATATCGCGTCGGCCTCTCCCCACTCGGGAGAGGCGGGCTCCGTGGCCGTGGTGAGCACCCCCCTAACCTCTCCCAATTGGGGAGAGGTCGGAAGCGATCAAACGATCGCTTCCGGGTGAGGGGGGAAGCAGTCTCGACCTGGCGCACACGTTTAGGAGACGATTTTTCACGGGCGAGTTGCTGGAATTGGCCATTTCCGGCAACAGTTCAGTTGTTGAAAATCGCAACCCAAAGCCAACCCCCTTGTCCAACACGCGCACCGACGACAGGCAGACCACGACCGCCGCGAGCATCCGCGAGCGGGCGTTGGCGCGCATGGTCGAGATCGTCGGCAGCGCGCACGCCATCGCCGACCCCGACGCCCAATCACCCTACCTGCACGAGTTGCGCGGCCTCTACGTCGGCAAGACGCCGCTGGTCCTGCGGCCCGCCTCGACGCGCGAGGTGGCGGAGATCCTGGCGATCGCCAACGAGGCGCGCATCGGCGTCGTCCCGCAGGGCGGCAACACCGGCCTGGTCGGCGGACAGACGCCGTCACCGGACGGCAGCGAAATCGTTCTGTCGCTGTCGCGCCTCGACCGCGTGCGCGCCGTCGATGCGCAAGGCGGCACGATGATCGTCGAGGCCGGCGTGACGCTCGCCGCGGCGCAGGAAGCCGCAGCCCGCGTCGACCGCCTCTTTCCGCTGAGCCTTGCGTCGGAAGCGAGCTGCCAGATCGGCGGCGCGCTGGCGACCAACGCCGGCGGCACGGGTGTGCTCGCCTACGGCAACGCGCGCGCGCTGACGCTCGGTGTGGAAGTGGTGACGGCCGACGGGCAGGTGTGGGACGGCCTGCGCACGCTGAAGAAGGACAACACCGGCTACGATTTGCGCGACCTGTTCGTCGGCTCGGAAGGCACGCTCGGCGTCATCACCGCCGCGGCGCTGAAACTCTATCCGCGGCCGGCCGAAACCGCCGTCGCCCTCGCCGCCCTCCCCGACATCGACGCGGTCGCCAGACTCTTCCGCCTCGCCGAGGCGCGCGGGCACGCTGGGCTGACGGCATTCGAGTTCATGAGCCGCGTCACGCTCGAGCTCGTCACGCGACACATTCCGAACAGCAAGCTGCCGCTGCGCACGCCTGCGGCGTGGTACGTGCTGCTCGAAATCTCCAGCCCCGAGACCGGCGGCCTCGCCGATGCGACGCTGCAGCGCCTACTTACGGAGGCGAGCGAGCAGGGCCTCGTCACCGACGCCGTCGTCGCCGCCAGTCTGGCGCAGGCGCAGGCGTTGTGGCGGCTGCGCGAGACCGCGTCGGAAGCGCAGCGGCACGAGGGTGGCAGCATCAAGCACGACGTGTCGGTGCCGGTAGCGCGCATCCCCGAGTTCATCGCCGCGGCATCCGCGACGGTCGAGCGCGTGTGCCCCGGCGCGCGGCCGGTGGCGTTCGGCCACTTCGGCGACGGCAACGTGCATTTCAATGTCACGCAGCCCGCCGGCATGGATAAAGCCGCGTTCCTCGCGCTGTGGAGCGAGATGGCGGGAGCGGTGCACGACGTGGTCGGCGCGCTATCGGGCTCGATCTCGGCCGAGCACGGCATTGGCCAGCTGAAGCGGCGCGAGCTGTTGCGCTTCAAGAGCCCGCTCGAGATCGCGCTGATGCGCAAGATCAAGGCGGCGCTCGATCCGCACGGCATCCTCAATCCCGGCAAGCTTCTCTAAGAGTCCGGCTAGTGCCCCCTCACCCGCCGCGCATGCTCTGCATGCCGCGGCGACCTCTCCCCAGCGGGGAGAGGTTAGTGTAGCGCAACCCTTAACCTCTCCCATGGGGAGAGGTCGGAAGCGAATGCAAATGAGCTTCCGGGTGAGGGGGTGAACCCGAATCCGGGGCTAGCCGTTGGTGCTGATGCCGTTGCGCCGCTTGCTGAACGGCAGCCGCCATCCGACGCGCGTCCATTTTGGCCGAGACGGCCGCGGAATGGCCGGTGGACGCCAGCTCGCCTTCACCCAGTCCTCGGTGCCGAGCAGCCAGCGCTTGAAGCTGCCCCGCTGGCGCGTGCGATCGTCGAGCACCAAGTGCGACAGCGTCTCGACGTCGGCGCACAGCTTCTCGATCGCCGCCAATCGCTTGCCGCCGTCCTCGTGCACCGCGCCGATGCGCGCGTTGATGAGGTGGATCTCGCCGGAGTCGTTGCTGCGCCAGTTGTCGATGGCGCCGGCGAGCGTCTGGTGGTTGGCGCCGATCTTCATCAGCGCCTCGTGCACCTCCGCGAGCTCGGCGCTGTAGACGGCCTGCGCCTCCGTCAGCCGCTGGCTTTGCGCCTCGAGCGCCTGCTCGATGGCCGCCACCCGATCGCCGGTGCCGCCGCCGAGATCGAAGCGCTGCTGATCGAGCGTGGCGGCGATCTGCTGCAATTGCTCGGTGAGCGCCGATTGCGCCGCCTCGCTGTTCTGCGCGGCAAGCCGAACGGCGCTGCGCACCCCGGAAATTTCGTCCGACAATGCGGTGATGGCGCTGGCGCGCTCCGAACGCTCGGTGGCGATCGCCGCCTCGATCGTCGCCAGGCGGTCGGCGAATCCGGCGTCGAAAGCGAGCCCCGCGTCGCCGTTCACGCGCGCGTGCAGCGCGCTCTCGATGGCCGAGAGGCGGCTGTCGAGCGGCGACAGATCGGTGTGCGCCGGCACGTGCTGGCGCGCCAGCGCCGCCTCGAGCGCGGCGAGACGGTCGGCGAAGCCGCGTTCCATGTCGGAGAGACGTTCGAACAGGCGCTGCACGACGGCCTGGTCGACACCCGGGCCCTGCATCGGTGCGCCGCTAATTGACAGGGGGCGATCGCCGTCGGCACGCGAGGGTCCGAGCGAGCCCCAGAAATCCCGCGAGCGCGGGAAATGCCGCACGACGAGATCGGCCCCGGGAAGATCGCCACCCACCTCGCCCAGCGCCTGCACGACGTCGTCGACACCGGCCGCACGACCGGCGTGGGCGGCGCGCGAGGCGGCGAGGCGCAGCACGTCTTCCAGCTCGGGCGAGCGGCGCGGGGTGGCGCCCTCGGCGCCCGGTGCCGGCGGATCGCCGGCGATGGCGACGGCACAGTCACGGCGCAGCGAGGCGACGCGCACGCCGCGCGCCTCCAGCGCGACGCCAGCGGGCTCCACCCGCGTCATGGCGAGCAAGAGATGCTCCAGCCGCACCTCGGCCGAGCGGTAGGCGAGTGCCACGTCGTAGGCGTGATTGGCGCAGGCGAGCAGCGTCTCGTCCACCCAGATCGGGCTTGAGCGCTGGCCGACCTGCCGCGCGGGAACAGGCGCAGGCTGTGGCGCCGGCGCGGCGTTCGCCTCGCGCCAGCTGCTGGGGTCGGTCGAGGCGGCGCTCCAGCGCGACGTCCTCAGATCAAGGTCAGGCCCCCGATAGTCCATGCGCACCACTCCTCACAAGCTGGCGGCACCTTACCCCCGAAAGTTGACCGCGGCGAGGGGCGGCGTTCGCGTCAACCAAGCGTAATTTCAAGGGCTTCGAGGGGCGTCGAGATCAAAGGAGCGTGAGGGTGCCGACCGGCTCCTGCACCTCGGGCCCCTCGTTGCGCGGATTGTTCAATTTGCGGCTGACCTCGACGATGTCGAGGAGGTCCTCCGGCGGGGACGCCAGCAGGTGGGCGATGTCGGCCGTTGTGCCCGGCCGGCAGTCGAGCCACAGGTCGAAATGCTCAGGCGGGATGATGACCGGCATGCGGTCGTGCAGCGCGGCCATGGCCGCATTGGCGCCCGTGGTCAGGATGGCCATGGTCTCGATCTCGCTGCCGTCGGCCCCGAGCCAGTTCTCGTAGATCGCCGCGAGCCCCATGGGTCCGCCCTGGCGCGGGCGGACGAGATGTGGGCGCTTGGCGCCGGCATTGCCGGTCCACTCGTAAAAGCCGTCGGCCGGCACGAGGCAGCGCTTGTGGCGCAGCCCGGCACGGAACGAGGGCTTATCGACCGCGCTTTCGGAGCGCGCGTTGACAAGCATCTTGAAGGCGCGCGGGTCCTTCACCCAGGACGGGATAAGCCCCCAGCGCACCAGCGCCATCTCGCGCCCGCCGCGCGGCGTATCGCGCACGATCGCCACCGGCTGCGAGGGCGCGATGTTGTAGCGGGGCGGAAACTCCGCCTCGTTCGCGTAACGAAAATAGGCGCGCACCGCCTCGGGCGGTGAGGTAAGGGTGTAGCGCGAGCACATGCGTCTGAACGTAGTGCTTCCCCGCGGCGGAGAGAAGTCGCATGCCCAACCTCGACGACAGAGCCGATCGCATGCACGGCCCCTGGCCGCGCGCCGCCGCCAGCGCCGTGCTGTTCCGCGGCGAGGCGGTCCTGCTGGTCCAGCGCGACGAGCCGCCGGCCGAAGGTTTGTGGAGCCTCCCCGGCGGCGCGATCGAGGCGGGCGAGACGGCCGAGGACGCGGCGCGGCGTGAGGTGAAGGAGGAAACCGGCCTCTTCCCCCACATCGAGGGCCTGGCCGGCGTCTACGACGTCATCGACCGCGACGAGGCCGGCACGGTGGTGCTGCACTATGTCATCGCCAGCTACTTCGGACGCGCCGACGACGGCGAGCCGCGCCCAGCTGGCGACGCCCGCGAGGCGCGCTTTTTCGCGCTCGACCGCCTCAAGGATCTGCCGATGACGGATGGCACCCGCCACGTGGTCGAAGCCGCCTGGCAATTGCTTGCCGCCAGCGCCGATCGGACGCCACCCTAACGTCCAGAATCGATGCTAATGTTCTCCCGATGAAGCACACTTTTCCCAGCCGATCGCGGCCCCTGGTGCCGGCGCTTATCTGCGCCGCGCTATGCGCGCTCGCCGCGATGCCGGCTGCCGCCGCGCCCGACAGCAAGCCGTACGACGATCGCTTGTTCCGCCTGTCGGAGATACTCGGCGCCGTGCACTACCTGCGCGAGCTGTGCGGCGCGGAGGAAGGGCAGCAGTGGCGCGAGCGGATGGCCGATCTCGTGCAGTCGGAAGGCACGTCGGCGTTGCGCAAAGCCAAACTGACACGCAGCTTCAATAAAGGTTATCAAAGCTACAGCCGCACTTATAACACCTGCAGTCCGTCGGCGCAGAACGCCATCAACCGCTTCCTCGCCGAGGGCGCGACCATTGCCGATACGCTCGTGCGCTCGGTCCCCTGATCCACGCCTGAAGCGTGCGGCGATCCGCCGTTTACTGTGAACTCGACACGCCCTTGGTGATGCGCGTTCGCGTGCTATGCACGCTGACGGCATACGCGTGCGCGCGCAGTCGGAACTATCGACCCGCGACCGACGCCGGGGGGCGTAATCGGGTCGAAAGGGGGAAGACATGCAGTTGTTCGATGGCTTCGGTGCCGACGATTCCACATACCGGGCTCTGTCGCTGATCCTCGAAGCGTGGGACGAGGGGACGGAGAGTGGCGTACCCAACGAGCAGATGGCCTATGCGGCGCTGTTCACGGCGCTGACCGACCTCGTGTCGCAGTTCGGCGAGGAGGCGGTCGTCGACCTCGCCAACGGTCTCGAGCGCCGTATCCGCGTCGGGGAATTCACGCTGCATCGCACGCGCCAGTAGGCTGCCTCAGAGCAGACACAGGCGCTTGGCGACGATCTCGCCGATGAGCAGCAGACCGAAGCCGACCAAGAGCAAGCCGGCGACCTGATTGATCACCTGCAGCCGCGTCAGGCTCAGGCGATGGCGGAAGCGCGAGATGAGATGCGACAGCGCCAGCCACCAGGCAAGGCTGCCGCCCATCACCGCCGCGACGATGGTCAGAGCGTCGACGTAGCTCTCCACCTCGACGAAGGTCGACACGCCGCCGAAGATGGCGAAGAGGCCCAGCACGGCGCCGGGATTGGTGATCGTCAGCAGAAACGTCTGCGGGATGTCCCAGACGAAATCGCGCAACGTCTCGCGGCTGCCGGGAACCGGCGTCACGGGCACGAGACGCGGCTGGCTGAAGTAGAGCTTCAAGCCGAAGGCCACCAGAACCAGGCCTCCGACGACTTGGATGACGCTGCGGTGATCTTTCACAGCTCCCGAAATCGCGCCGACGCCCAGCGCCGCGCACAGCGCGATCAGGCCATCGCCCAGCATGGCGCCGAGGCCCGCCGCAATGCCTCCCCAAAATCCGCGCTCGATGGCGCGCTGGATGCACAGCACGTTGACGGGGCCAACGGGCGCGGCGACAAGAATTCCGATGATGATGCCAACGGGGATAATGAGCGGATTGGGCAGAAAATCCATGCACCTTCCTTTGCCGGCACGCGGGGCGCGCCGGAAGTTGCCGATGATCCACCCGCGCAGCGCCGGAGTCCGATGATGCGGTTTATCGTCGAGGGACGTTGGGTAGGCTTGCCGGTATTGGTACTGGCGGTAGTCAGCATTGTCTATGCGGCGCCCTCCGCCTCCCGGGAAGGGCGCGCCGCGAATGATGCGCCCAAGACGGTGGGCGCGGCTTCGAAGTTTGCCAAGCAGCTGCACAAGCCGGGCGAGGATATTGGACCCCTTCCCGGGCCCGTCGAGGAGATGCGACAGGCCATTCTCGCCGCCGCGCATTCGGGCGACATCGAGGATTTGCGCGAGCCGCTCGACTGGAACGAGATGAAGCCCGAGGTGGCGGCGGCTGCCGGTGAAGACCCCATCGCCCACTGGAAGAAGACGTCGGGCGACGGGAACGGCAGAGAAATACTCGCAGTGCTGGCCGAGATACTCCCCATGCGGGCGGCGGAGCTGCCGCTCGGCAAGGATCTCGAGAACAACATCATCTACGTCTGGCCGTATCTCGCCGAAATGGATCTCGGCAAGTTGACGCCCGCGCAGGAGGTCGAGCTCTTGCAGCTCGTCGGTCCGGCCGAAGCGAAGGCGATGCGCGACAAGAAGAAGTGGACGTGGTGGCGGCTGACCATCGGCGCAGACGGTACGTGGCACTCCTTCAAGAAGGCCGAGTGAGGCGATAAGTAGCGGCGGCGCCAATAAATTTTGCCGCGACGGGTTGCATGATGTCGGGGCGTTCCCAGATCTATCGCGTACCACCTCTAGCCCCGGGGGGATCCTCCATGATGTGGCGAGCAGCTCTGGCGGCGGCGACCGTCGTAACGTTGGCGGACGCAGCCCCGGCCCAGGCGCAATTCTACGGCTACGAGAATTATGGCCGCGGCCCGTTCTGGGAGCAGCGGCCCCGCAATCGCCAGCAGTGGCGCAACGACTATGACGATGACTGGGGCTATGACGGCGACTATCGCCGCGAGCCGATCACTCGTAGCGGCGGCGCCCGCCCCGCGATCTCCCCCATCGCGCCGCCCAAGGTCGCGTTCCACAGCAACTTCGCGCCGAACTCCATCGTCATCGATAGCGGCGGGCGCGCGCTCTACTTCGTGCTGTCGGCGACGGAAGCCTACCAGTATCCAATCTCTGTGGGCCGCGAGGGCTTCTCGTGGACGGGAACCGAGGTCATCAGCCGTCAGCAGGCGTGGCCCGACTGGCATCCGCCGAAAGAGATGATCGCGCGCGATCCGCGTCTCCCCGACAAGATGACCGGAGGCGTGAAGAACCCGCTCGGCGCCCTGGCGCTCTATCTCGGCAACACGCTCTACCGCATTCACGGCACCAACGAGCCGCAGAGCATCGGCCGGGCTGCGTCGTCGGGCTGCTTCCGCATGATGAACGAGAACGTGCTGCACTTGGCGAGCCTCGCCAAGGTCGGCACCCCCGTGACGGTGGTGAAGCAGTTGCCGAACCAGATGGTTGCGGCGCGGCCGTCGAGGCCGCCGGTCGTCGAGGCTGCGCCGGAAGAAGAACCGTTTGCGCGTGAGGCGCCGGGTCGCGATCTCCCGCCGGACTACGAGGATCCGCGCCTCTATGAACCGTATGACCGGGACGAGCGCCTGGACCGCTACGGCGACCCGCTGTAGCCGTCACACGTTCAAGCAGTCGGACTGAGGCAGCGCGTGGCGGGCGACGGTCACGCGCGCGTTCACCTCCAACGCAAAGGCTGCGCTGGCCGAGGTCCGCATAGCGCCAGTAGCGGACATCCGGGAGTTGAGTTGACTGATCCGGCACGACACTTGGCTGAGCGGGAAGCCGCTGAAGCTCCGGAGCCGCATATTCCGTTTACGCCGCATTAATAGACTCAGGCCAGCGTAGATGGTCAGCCGATGAACCTACCCCTTCGTCCATCGGAACGCCGCAAGGCGCGCAAGGCCCCAGCCGACAGCCCTGGGGCCTTTTGCGTCTCAGATTGCAAACTGAGACAGTACCGGCGGTTGACGAGAACAACAGACTACGCTGGGCCTATGACCGACCGGACACCCGACGAGTTAGGTTATCACCGGCCGCTACCCGACCTTTGGAGATCACGCTTGGAGCGTTCAAAGCTGCTATCGTCGCCATTTCCGCACTGATTGTGCTGGCTGTCATCACGATCATCGTCAGCCAGGAGCCGGGACCGATCGACCCGGACAATCCGCCGCCCGCTGCCGAACCACTCTCACCTTAGCTGCGGTGGCCGAAGGTGCTTTCATGCGGCCAGGAACAAATCTCCGTCCGTGTAAGGTATCCCCATCTTCGCGCTGAACAGGCGGCCATTTGCTTCTCGGAGCCGACGGCAAACTTCCCTCCCCATATTCATTTGGATCAGCGCAAACTGCTTGAGGTCCCGCGCGTACACTCGGTGAAGGTCGGCAGCTGAAATTCGGATTGCACTGCAATCATCAACCGCACGGACGGTGGCGCTCCGTGAGCAGTGGTCGATTACAGCCATCTCTCCAAAGCAGTCACCCTCTTTCAGGGTTTGCAGGAGACAGTCCTCACCGCGCCATGATTTCAGCACCGTGGCCTTGCCCAGTTCGAGGACGAACATTGAATCCCCTTGGTCATGTTCACGGAAAAAGAAGTCGTTAGCTGCAACCGACACTATCGGGCAGAAGGTCAGCAAAAATTGGAGGGTGTCGGCGTGAATTCCTCCGAAGATAGGCATGCGTTGCAGGAGTTCGATCCGAGCTTCTTGCATGGTGCCTCCAGAGTCTTGTGCCAATCCTTCGCGGTATCGACCACGTGGTAGTATCTTGTGGGCACGAAAGTTCCTGTAAGCGGCACGTTCTAATCGCTACGCGTTGCCTTTGTCGTTGCGGCCGCCCAGCCAACTTTCAGCTTCTTCGAGCGTGAAGGAGTAATCGTGGCCAGCAACACCTGATGGGACTTTGCCACCGGTGGCGAGGTCAATCATTGCGAACCGATGTTGGCCTTTGCCCACCTTGTCGAGCCGGTAGCCCTTGCGCCCGGCTAGGCGGTGAACGCTCTTTTCGTGGGCACCTGTCATGGCACTTGATCTGCACAGGCAAAAAGGAATTGCCGCCAACCGCGGCAAGGTTTCGTGGCATGGAAGGCCTCGACCACGTTGCCGTCAAGGTCAACTTCGAGCGCTGTCTGGTGTGAAGTTGATGATAAATTTTTGGCAGACCGCGAGTAGCGAGGTGCAGCGATAGACGGCCTCAGGGGAGGCCTCGGTCACTCGAGGACCCGGTAGCGGGCGCGGGCACGCCGCGAGGTACCGGTAGCCGGCGAGCTCGAAACGGGCATGACGCCACGAAAGTCCGCTTTGGGCACAGCAGCTGACGCTGTTGTCGATGACCGCAACGTCAGCTTTGGGTCAGGAGGGGACATCGCAGCGCAGAGAACGCGTAGCGTCGGGTCAGCGGTCAGAAGCCTTCGAAGAAGGCGACGGGCGCGCCGTGCGCGGCACCGATGATCTCGCCGTCCCACATCACGCGCCGGCCACGCACGACGGTGCCGACCGGCCAGCCTTTGACACGCTTGCCGTCATAGGGCGTCCACCCGGCGCGGCTCGCGACCTGCGCGTGGGTGATCGTCTCTTCCCGCTTCAGGTCGACGATGGTGAGGTCGGCGTCATAGCCGGCGGCGATGCGCCCTTTTCCACGAATGCCGAACAGCCGCTGCGGGCCGTGGCTCGTCAGGTCGACGAAGCGCTCTATCGACAGGCGCCCCGCATTCACGTGATCGAGCATGATCGGCACCAGCGTCTGCACGCCGGTCATGCCGGAGTGCGAGGCGGGATAGGCGTGATCCTTCTCCTCGCGCGTGTGCGGCGCGTGGTCGGAGCCGAGCACGTCGACGACGCCGCTCGCGAGCGCGGCCCAGATCGCCTGCCGATGCCGCTCGTCGCGCACCGGCGGATTCATCTGCGCGTAGGTGCCGAGCCGCTCGTAGCAATCGGGCGCGACCAGCGTGAGGTGGTGCGGCGTCACCTCGACGCTTGCCCAGTCCTTGTGCGCGGCGAGAAACTCCATCTCCGCCGCCGTTGAAACGTGCAGCACGTGTGCCCGCCGCTTGTGCTTCTCGGCGAGGCCCACGAGCCGCCGCGTCGAGATGATCGCCGCTTCCTCGTCGCGCCATTCTGGATGCGAAGAGGCGTCGCCGGCGCGGCGCACGCTCATGCGCTCGATGAGGCGTGCCTCGTCCTCGGAATGGAATGCAGCACGGCGGCCGAGGCGCGCGATGATGCGATCGAGCGAGCTCTCGTCGTCGACCAGCAGATCGCCGGTGGACGAGCCCATGAACACCTTGATGCCGGCCGAGCCTTCCAGCTTCTCCAGCATCGGAATGTCGTCGATGTTCTCGCGCGTGCCGCCGACGTAGAAGGCGAAATCGCAGAACATGCGGTTGCGGGCGCGGCGCACCTTGTCGGCAAGGGTCGCCTCGGTCGTCGTCAGCGGCTTGGTGTTCGGCATCTCGAACACGGCGGTGACGCCACCGAGCACGGCGCCGCGCGAGCCCGACTCGAGATCTTCCTTGTGCTCGAGCCCCGGCTCGCGGAAGTGCACCTGGCTGTCGATGACGCCCGGCAGCACGTGCAGACCGCTGGCCTCGATCACCTCGCCCGCCGTCGCGGCGCTCAAGTTGCCGATAGCAGCAATGCGGCCACCCCGGACACCCACGTCGCGCACGCCCACGCCGTCTTGGTTGACGACTGTGCCACCTTTCACCAGGACATCGTACGTGGCGCTCATGTCTCGACCCGCGGCTTGCCTCCGGCCCGCGCCCCGCATACGTAAATCGGACGCCGGTTGCAACCGGAGCGGGGAAAGATGGCTGAGACGAAGATAGCGCTGCTGCCCGATCGCGGGGTCGTCAACGTTACGGGCGAGGATGCCCGCAAGCTGCTGCAGGGCGTGATCACCAACGACATGGACCTGATCGACACGCAGCCGGCGTTGCACGCCGGCTTGTTGAGCCCCCAAGGGAAGATCCTGTTCGATTTCTTCGTGGTGGCCTGCCCGGATGGCTTCTGCCTCGAGACGGCGCGCGCCAAGGCGGCCGAGCTGGCCGAGCGGCTGAAGCTGTACAAGCTGCGGGCGCAGGTCGACATCGAGGACGTTTCGTCCGACTACACCGTGGCCGCCATCTGGCCGGGCGGCGAGCAGAGATCCCGCCCGCTCGGCGATACGCCGCTGCGCTTTCCCGATCCGCGCCTGGCGGGACTGGGATTTCGCGAATTGACGACGCTGCGCTCCGACTGGGCGCTCGGCGACGAGGATGCGGTGAGCGCGACGCAAGACGACTACCACGCGCATCGCATCGGCCTCGGCGTGCCTGAGGGCGGCAAAGATTACGCGTTCGGCGACGCGTTCCCGCACGAGGCGCTGTTCGATCAGTTGAACGGCGTGTCGTTCGAAAAGGGCTGCTATGTCGGGCAAGAGGTCGTGTCGCGCATGCAGAACCGTGGCACGGCGCGCCGGCGCATCGTACCTCTCGTCGGTGAAGCGCTGCTTCCGGCGACCGGTGCTGCGATCATCGCCGGCGACGTAGAGATCGGCACCCTCGGCTCGACGTCCGGCACGCGCGGCCTGGCGGAGATCCGGATCGATCGCGCCGCCGAGTTGCTACAGAAGGGCGAGGGCCTGCGCGCCGGCAACGTCGCGGTGCGCATCGACTTGCCGGCGTGGGCGCGCTTTGCGCTCGATACCAAACCGGCGGGCTCGGCCGCATGAGCTCCGCCCCGAAAGCGCTGCTCCGCTGCACCTGGGCCGGCAACGATGCCGAGTATCAGCGCTATCACGACGAGGAGTGGGGCGTTCCGCTGAAGACCGACATCGCCATCTTCGAGAAACTGGTGCTCGAAGGCTTCCAGGCCGGCCTGTCGTGGATCACCATCCTGCGCAAGCGCGAGAACTTCCGGCGCGCCTTCGACAAGTTCGAACCCGAGCGCATCGCGCGCTATGGCGCGAAGGATATAGCCCGGCTGATGGCGGACGCGGGCATCGTGCGCAACCGCGCCAAGATCGAGGCGACGATCGACAATGCGCAAGCGTACCTTCGCTTGCGCGAGCGCACATCCCTGCGGAAACTCCTGTGGGACCACCTCGGCAAGGACGGGCCGGTACAGAACCGCGTGCGCTCCATGCGCGACATCCCCGCCGAGACGGAACTGTCGAAGCGCATCTCGAAGGCGTTGAAGGCGGAAGGCTTCCGCTTCGTCGGGCCGACGACCGTCTACGCCTTCATGCAGTCCTCGGGCATGGTCAACGATCATCTCGTCGACTGCTTCCGCTATGGGGAGTGCGCCAAGCTGCAAAAGCAATTTCTCGGTTCTCGATGACCGCAACCATTGGTATTAGTAAGCCCATTCGACAATCTTGGGTACGAACCCTCGATGTCTCCGTTTGTATCTTGGGGGCTCGATGCTTGATCCGTTCACCGCCGCTATGGGCGCAATGGCGACGATCACCGCCGCAACGATGACGATCATCGGGACGCACCTACTGGCCAAGCGCAGGGTTGTTTACGAGCAGAGGGTCAAGGAGAAGGCCCTAGCCGACTTTGCGAGCAACTCCGTGGTCGCAAAGAAGGCCGCCGGCTCGGGCGAATTCAATCCCAAGACGATGCTTGGGCAGTGGCGCTATGAGGTATCGAGTAACGACGATACCGGCTACCGGCACTTTGGAGAGTGCACGCTTTCCATGCAGGGCGAGCGCGTCAGGTTCGATGGCACGCGAACGTGCACTGTTGTTCAAGGGCAGAGCCAGAAGCTCGAAGCCCATTGGGAAAGCGATTGGGCGCAAGCCTGTGTTGATGGAAAGTTGCGGGCCGAATATACGATCTACCTCTCGGAAAAAGTCGTCGGCTACTTCATACTCTCCTACTTCGCCGATGACGCGCAGCAGATGCGTGGAAAATACTTCACGCTGGCGCCGAAGCTGATGTACGGAACCATTCGCTACTATCGCTGAACCGATGATGCTGCTGATCAAGCCGCGCCGCGCGGCGCGTACCGATGGGTCATGAACAGCCGCGCCCGACGCGTGCGTGGCAGCGCATGCTGTCGGGGCGCCGTCTCGATTTGCTCAACCCCTCGCCTGCCGACATCGAAATCGACGACATTGCCCATGGCCTTGCCCGGGTCGCGCGCTGGAACGGACAGACGATTGGCGCGCATGCCTTCTCGGTCGCCCAGCACGCTTTGGTCGTCGAGGACATCTTTTCTGCAATCGGCTCTGCAACGGACGCGCAAATGCCTGCAATTTGGCGGCTTGCAGCGCTCTTGCACGACGCCCCGGAGTACGTCGTCGGCGACCTCATCAGCCCGTTCAAGACGGCCATCGGCCTCGACTACAAAGCGTTCGAGTTGCGTCTACTGGCCGCAATCCACGCCCGCTACGGCCTGCCTGCCGAATTGCCGACCGACGTTCAGGCACAGATCAAAAATGCCGACCGCATTGCCGCCTACTTCGAAGCGACAAGATTGGCGGGTTTCAGCGAGCCGGAGGCGACTATTTATTTTGGGCAGCCCAAAGGCTTAGCACCAGAACTGACGGCCAAGCTGGCCGCCCTTGCGCCGGTGCCCGCAGACGCCGCCCAGCGGGATTTTCTCAATCGCTTTAATCTTCTGATTGAACGTTTCTGAGCATTGAACGTTGTGACCAGGCGAACGAGTAGGGCCGCCAAGCGTTGGGATAGCGCCACGGTCGAAACAAGCCTCCATCGCGGGGGTCTCCAACACCACTTGGAGGAACCATGTCGTATAGCCAGCTCAGGGAGTCGACGCCTCGGGTGAAAGTCGAGAACGGCCAAGTGCCTGATCCGGGGTCCGCTGCCGCCACCGCTGGGGTTGAGATCGGCCTCAATGCGGCGATTGTTGCCGTTGCCGACAACGAACCGGTCGTCCTCATTATCCGTAGCGAGGCGGACTCTGCCGGAGCGAGCGACGGACTGCCCTTCGGCCCCTTCTCCCCGCTACAGCATCGCACCTTCGAGGGCGGCCTACGCGCCTGGGTGCAGCGGCAGACGGGCCTCGAGCTGGGATACGCCGAGCAGCTCTATACGTTCGGTGACCGCGGTCGCCACGCTCAGGCGGGCGACGTCGGACCGCATATCGTCTCCATTGGTTATCTGGCGCTGACACAGGCCAAGCCTGTCTCTGACACACAGCACAGCGCGTGGCGCAGTTGGTATCACTACTTCCCATGGGAGGACTGGCGCCGTGGACGGCCGGACATCCTGGAAAGCGCGATCGAGCCGCGCCTGCGAGAATGGACTCAGGCGCAGCGTTCGGCATCCGCGGCCCAGCCGATCAGCCGTGACGAGCGCGTGCGCATCTGCTTCGGCCTCGACGGCGCCGCTTGGGACGAAGAGAAGGTTCTCGAGCGCTACGAGTTGCTCTACGAAGCGGGCCTAGTGGAAGAAGCCGCCCGCGACGGACGCGAAGCTACGCGTCAATGGAGCGACCGTTCCCGCCTCGGCGTGCCGATGCGTTTCGACCATCGCCGCATCCTCGCCACCGCCATCGGCCGCGTGCGCGCCAAGATCAAATACCGTCCTGTGATCTTCGAGCTCATGCCGGACGATTTCACGCTGTTCGAGCTGCAGCGGACCGTCGAGGCCATCCTGGGCCCGCATCTGCACAAGCAAAACTTCCGCCGCTTGGTGGAGGGTGCCGGCTTGGTGGAGCCGACCGGTGAGGTGAAGATGCGCACGGGCGGCCGGCCGGCGAAACTTTATCGCTTCCGCCGTGAAGTTTTACTCGAACGCCCGGCACCGGGTGTGCGGGTAAAGCCCGGCAAGGTTTGATCAAGGTGCCGAACGCATAGGCAAGTTGCATGGGCCGGGGAACAGATTCGCTAGTCCCGGCCTACTCTTATCTGGCAAGGGCGAGCTAGATGGAGTAATCTTTCTGCAACCCTTGGAGTGCTCAAAAAGAGCATTATATGGAAGGTAACCGGCCCTGGGGCCGGCTCGTTTGATGGCCCGCTTATACTCACTTTGAGCAATAGCGGACTATGGAGGCAAGCGATGGATACCCTAGACGTCTGCACCGTGCCCGGCCGCCGCCAGCGCTCCCACGCGCTGAGCGAGCCGCATGCACTGCCGCCCTTCACCCCCGAGCTCGCTGCCGAGATGGCGCCGCTCTATGCGCGCGTCCAGCACGTCGTCACGCCAATGGAGTGGCCAGCCTACGCGCCGCTCATCAAGGCGATCAATGACCTCAAGAAGAAGCGCAACGCGGTCATCCTCGCGCACAACTACATGACGCCAGAGATCTTCAACTGCGTCGGCGACTTCCGCGGCGACAGCCTGCAGCTGGCGAAGGAAGCCGCGCGCGTCGAGGCCGACGTGATCGTGCAGGCCGGCGTGCATTTCATGGCCGAGACTTCGAAGCTGCTGAGCCCCGACAAGACGGTGCTGATCCCCGATCCGCTGGCCGGCTGCTCGCTCGCCGAATCGATCACGGCAGAAGACGTGCGCATGCTGCGCGAGGTGTACCCGGGGGTGCCGATCGTCACCTACGTCAACACCTCGGCCGCGGTGAAGGCCGAATGCGATATCTGCTGCACCTCATCGAACGCCGTGAAAGTCGTCGAGAGCCTCGGCGTGCCTCGCGTGCTGCTCATTCCCGACGAGTACCTCGCCAAGTACGTGCAGACGCAGACGAAAGTCGAGATCATCGCCTGGAAGGGCCACTGCGAAGTGCACGAGCGCTTCACCGCCGACGACATCGCGGCGATGCGCGCCGCAGACCCGGGCCTGAAGGTGATCGCACACCCCGAGTGCCCGCCCGAGGTAATCGCGGTGGCGGACTTCACCGGCTCGACCGCGGCCATGATCAACTACGTGACCAGCAAGCGGCCACGCAAGGTGGCGCTCATCACCGAGTGCTCGATGGCGTCGAACGTTGCCGTGCAAGCGCCGGACGTCGAGTTCATTCGGCCGTGCAACCTGTGCCCTCACATGAAGCGCATCAGCCTCGAGAACATCTACGAGGCCCTGCGCGACATGAAGTACGAGGTCGACGTCGACCCGATCGTCGCTGCCAAGGCGCGCCGCGCCGTAGAGCGCATGGTCAACCTCACCAACTGATTGAGCGCCGGCACACGCGCCGGCGCCACATTCCACCCCTCTGGGAATGTCGATGGCACAGGAATTCTTCCCTACCGGCGCAACACCCTTCCGCCCTGCTCGCGATGAGCGGCTCGGCGCCGACGGCGATGTCGTCATCATCGGCGCGGGGCTTGCCGGACTGTTCACGGCGCTCAAGCTGGCGCCGATCCCCGTCACGCTCGTGGCCGCGGCCCCGCTCGGCCAGGGATCATCGACCGGTTGGGCACAGGGGGGCATTGCGGCGGCGGTCGGTTCCAATGACGATCCCGCGCTGCATGCCGACGACACCGTGGCCGCCGGTGCCGGGATCGTCGATCCGAATGTGGCTCGCTTCGTTGCCGCCGAGGGGCCGGAGCGGATTGCCGATCTCGTCGCCTATGGCGTTCCGTTCGACCGCGATGCTGGCGGTGCGTTCGCGCTGAGCCAGGAGGCGGCGCATTCGCGCCGCCGCGTCGTGCACGTCTCAGGCGACCGCACCGGCGCGGCGATCCTCGACGCGCTGATCGCCCGGGTGCGTGCGACGCCGTCTATTCGAGTGCTGGAAGGCTACGAGGCCGACGAGCTGATCATGGCCGATGGCCGCGTCGAAGGCGTGCGCCTGGTACGCACCGCTGCGCACGGCAAGGAGGTCTACGAATACTTCCCCGCCTGCGCCCTGGTGCTGGCGACGGGCGGTGTCGGCGCCCTCTATGCGGTGACGACCAACCCGACGTATGCGCGCGGCGAGGCGATCGCCATGGCCGCGCGTGCCGGTGCCGTCATCGGCGACCCAGAATTCGTGCAGTTCCACCCGACCGCAATTGACGTCGGGCTTGATCCGGCGCCGCTGGCAACCGAGGCGCTGCGCGGTGAAGGCGCGACGCTCGTCAATGCGAGCGGCGAGCGGTTCATGCTGAACATCGACCCGCGCGCAGAACTGGCGCCGCGCGATGTTGTGGCGCGAGCCGTGTTCACTGAGATCGCGGCCGGCCGCGGCGCCTTCCTCGATTGCCGCGAAGCGATCGGCGCGCGCTTCGCCTCGGCGTTTCCCACGGTCTACGCGCTCTGTCAGAAGGCGGGTATCGATCCGTCGCGCGAGCTGATCCCCGTCGCTCCGGCGGCCCACTACCACATGGGCGGCATCGCCACCGATGCACGCGGTCGCTCGAGCGTGCCGGGCCTGTGGGCAGTCGGCGAGGTGACCGCCACGGGCTTGCACGGCGCCAACCGCCTCGCCTCGAATTCATTGCTCGAGGCGCTGGTGTTCGGCGCCCGCGCCGCGGCAGATGTTCGCCAGCTGGAGCGCGGCACCCGCCACTCGCCGCGCACCGACCTGCAGCGCGTCGGCGACATCACCGCTGATCATGCAGTGGCGCGCGGGGCGGCCGTCGCTCGCCTGCGCCGTACGATGAGCGAGCACGTCGGCGTAGTTCGCACCGCCGCCGGCCTCAAGAAGGCGATCGCCACGTTGCGCGACATCGAGCGCCAAGCGGGGGCCGACCGAGTGCTCGCCAATATGGCGCTTGCCGCACGCTTTATTGCAGTCGGCGCGCTGCTGCGCGAGGAAAGCCGCGGCGCGCACGCCCGTAGCGACTTCCCGGCTGGGGAAGCGTCATTCGCCGCACGCACATTCCTTACCCTCGACGACATCGACGATATCGGCGCGCGCGCATCGGTCATCGCGCCGAGTTCGTGGGAATGGCAGGCCGGGGCCGCCCGATGAGCGTCCCGGCGCACGAGCTGCGTCTCCCGGGCTCTCTCGTCGACAAGGCCGTCGCCGAAGCGCTGGCCGAGGACCTTGGCATGGGCGGCGACATCACCACCGAGGCGACCGTCCCTGCCGGCACGCGCGCTTCGAGCGTCATTGCTGCCCGCAAGCCGGGCACCGTGGCCGGCGTCCAGCTTGCCGCAGCGGCGTTCAAGGCGATCGATCCGTTCGTCGAGTTCGAGGTGGTCGTCGGCGACGGGGACCGCGTCGAGGCGGGCGGCATCATCGCGCGCGTGGCCGGCGACGCCCGGGCGCTCCTCACGGCCGAGCGCACCGCGCTCAACTTCCTCGGCCGCCTGAGCGGCATCGCGACCCTCACCGCTCGCTACGTATCGGCCATTGCCGGCACACGCGCCTGCATCGTCGACACGCGCAAGACGACGCCCGGCCAACGGGCGCTTGAGAAATTTGCCGTGCGCTGCGGCGGCGGGGTTAACCACCGGTTCGGATTGTTCGATGCGGTGCTTATCAAGGATAACCACATCGTTGCCGCCGGAGGCGTCGGCGCGGCACTCCAACGCGCGCGCGCCCACGCCGGGCACACGGTGAAGGTCGAGATCGAGGTGACGTCGCTAGACGAGCTCGGCGATGCCCTGCAACTCGATCCGGATGCCGTTCTCCTCGACAATATGCCCCTGGAGATGCTGAACGCGGCAGTGGCCGAGGTCGCCGGGCGTGTCGTCACGGAAGCATCGGGTGGCGTAAACCTGGAAACGGTGCGCGCCATCGCTGAAACCGGGGTCGATCACATATCTGTCGGCGCGTTGACCCACTCAGCGCCGGTGCTGGATATCGGGCTCGACTTCCACCCGCAGACCTAGCGTCATATGCTGGACGCTTGATTTCGCCACAGTTGCTGCGCAAATCACTTGCGTAGCTGAGGCGTGTCCTCAAGGGGAGGACTTCCATGGACGTCGTACGTGGCATCGTGATCTGGGGCGGCGTCGCGCTCGCTTCCGGAGCGGTCGGTGGCATTCTCGCCGGCGTGAAGAACCGCGACTACTCGTCGTGGATGGCGTGGTGCTTCGTGCTGCCGCCGCTCGTGTTGATCCTGTTGCTGCTGCCGCGCTATCAGGGCGTGCGCCCGCGCCAGCCGCGCCTCGACGCCGGCGAAGAGAGCGGACTCCTTTAGCGTCCTAGTCGCGAGCTGCGGTCGTGCTGCCGGTGCGCGCTTCGATAGACGCCTGCGCCGCGGCAAGCCGAGCGATCGGTACGCGATAGGGCGAGCACGAGACATAGTCGAGGCCGACGCTGTCGAAGAAGGCGATCGATTTCGGATCGCCGCCATGCTCGCCGCAGATGCCGACCTTCAATCCGGGCTTGACCGCCCGTCCACGTTCGACGCCGATGCGCACCAGCTCACCGACGCCTTCCACGTCGATCGACACGAACGGATCGACGGCGAAGATTTTCTGGTGCGCATAGGCTTCGAGGATCGGCGCCGCGTCGTCGCGGCTGAGGCCAAGCGTCGTCTGCGTCAGGTCGTTGGTGCCGAACGAGAAGAATGCCGCACCGTCGTCGCCTTCCGCCACCTCGCCGGCGCGCAACGCGGCACGCGGCAACTCGATCATCGTACCGATCGAATAGTCGAGCTTCGCGCCCGTCTCCTTTTCAACGGCGGCGCCGGTACGCAGGATCACCCCGCGCAGGATGGTGAACTCGTCGCGATAGGCGACCAGCGGCACCATGATCTCCAGCTTGGCGCGTTGCCCCGTCTTCTTCTCCACCGCGACGGCGGCTTCGAAAATGGCGCGAGCCTGCATTTCGGGAATTTCCGGAAAGAGGATCGCCAGTCGGCAGCCGCGGAAGCCCAGCATCGGATTGAACTCCGATAGCTGGGCTATGCGCTGACGCAGTTTGTCCGGCGGAACGCCGAGGTCGGCGGCGATGGCCGGCACCTCGTCCGGATTGTTCGGCAGGAACTCGTGCAGCGGCGGGTCGAGCAGGCGCACGGTGGTCGGCAGCCCCGCCATGATCTCGAACAGCTGCTCGAAGTCGGTGCGCTGCATGGGAAGGATTTTGGCGAGCGCCGCCCTCCGGCCGTTCGTGTCGTCGGCAAGGATCATCTGGCGCACGGCCAGGATCCGCTCAGCGTCAAAGAACATGTGCTCGGTGCGGCAAAGGCCAATGCCCTCGGCACCGAAGTCGCGCGCCTGACGCGCATCGCGAGGCGTATCGGCATTGGTGCGCACGCGCATGCGGCGCTCCGCATCGGCCCATCCCATCAACGTCGCAAATGCGCCCGATAGCTTGGGCTCGCGCATCTTGGCGCGGCCCAGCAGCACCTGGCCTGTGCTGCCGTCGATGGTGATCACGTCGCCCTTCTTGAGCTTGTGCGAACCGACCTGCAGCGTGCCCGCTTTCGGGTCGATGCGCAGCGCGCCGGCGCCCGAGACGCACGGCCGCCCCATGCCGCGCGCGACGACCGCGGCATGGCTTGTCATGCCGCCGCGTGCCGTGAGGATACCGGCGGCAGCATGCATGCCATGAATATCCTCCGGGCTCGTCTCGAGGCGCACGAGGATCACCTCGTGCCCGTGGGCGCGTTCCGCCTCGGCGTCGTCGGCGGTGAACACGATCTCGCCCGAGGCGGCGCCGGGCGAAGCGGGCAGCCCCGTGGTCAGCACGTCCTTCTTCGCATCAGGATCGAGCGTGGGATGGAGCAGCTGGTCGAGCGCCGACGGGTTCACGCGCATCACCGCCTCGGACTTGGAGAGCACGCCATCCTCGGCGAGATCGACGGCGATGCGCAACGACGCTTCCGCCGTGCGTTTGCCCGACCGCGTTTGCAACATCCACAATTTGCCGTTCTCGATCGTGAACTCAATGTCCTGCATATCGCGGTAGTGCTTCTCGAGCCGCTCGAAGACGCTCGCCAAGCCGGCGAACACCTTGGGCATCAGCAATTCGAGCGAAGGGGCTTCTTCTTTTGCCTCGCGCCGCGCCATCTCCGTCAGCGGCTGCGGCGTGCGGATGCCGGCGACCACATCCTCGCCCTGCGCGTTGATGAGGAACTCGCCGTAGATCTCCTTAGCGCCGGTCGATGGGTTGCGCGTGAAGGCAACGCCGGTGGCGCTGCTCTCGCCGAGGTTTCCGAACACCATCGCCTGCACCGTGACGGCGGTGCCCCAGCTGTCGGGGATGTCGTGCAGGCGCCGATAAGTGTTGGCGCGCGCGTTCTGCCAGGAGCCGAACACGGCGGCGATGGCGCCGTAGAGTTGCTCGTTCGTGTCCTGCGGGAACGGCCGCCCGAGGTTGTCTTGAACGGCCTGCTTGTACTCCTCGATGATCTCCGCCCAGTTCTCGGCTGTCAGCTCCGTGTCCGAGGACAGGGCGTTGAGGTTCTTGAAATTCTCCAGCAGGTCCTCGAACACGCCGTGGTCGACGCCCAGAACGACGTCAGCATACATCTGGATGAAACGCCGGTAGCTGTCGTAGGCGAAGCGGCGGTCGCCGGAACGCTTGGCCAGGCCCTCGACCGTCTCGTCGTTGAGGCCGAGGTTCAGAATGGTGTCCATCATGCCCGGCATCGAGGCGCGGGCACCTGAGCGCACCGATACGAGGAGCGGACGGTTGACGTCGCCGAAGGCGGCTCCGACCTCATCGCCCACGAGGCGGATTGCCTTCTCGACCTGCGGTTTGAGCCCCTCGGGCAGCTTGCGCCCAAGGGCGTAGTAGGCGTCGCACACCTTGGTGGTGATGGTGAACCCGGGCGGCACGGGCAGCCCGAGGCTCGCCATCTCAGCCAGATTGGCGCCCTTGCCGCCGAGCAGCTCGGTCATGTTGGCACGGCCGTCGACATAGCCGGCGGCGAAGGCGTACACCCATTTCGGCTCGGTCTTGCCAGACCTGTCCGCCATCTTGTCCGCTCCCCGCGACGTCATCGCTCGCTGCAAGTGTGATGGCATATCAGCCTCCTCGCCAGTCCGGAAGGTGCACGGGCTGCCCCGCAGTGAAACTGTGAGTTGCGCCTGCGCGTTCCAGCGCCTTTGACGTGGCTGCCGTGCTATCTCACTGTGCGCCGCGCCGAACCGGAGATGAGCCTATGAGCGAACAGCTAAACCAAGTCCTGACGACGCTGGACGAGTCGAGCGATGCGGCGCTGACGCGGCTGTTCCAACTGTTGCGTATAGAAAGCATCTCGACCGACCCCGCCTACAAGGCAAGCTGCCAGGAGGCGGCCGACTGGTGCGCCAACGAGCTGCGCGACCTCGGCTTCGACGCCCGGGTTATCTCGACCACGGGCCACCCCATGGTCCTCGCCCACGACACAAGCGAGCGCGTGCCGGGCGCGCCGCACGTCCTGTTCTACGGCCACTACGACGTCCAGCCGGCCGACCCGGTCAATCTGTGGACGTCGCCGCCCTTCGAGCCGATCATCATTTCCGATCCAGCGAACGGGCAGGTCATCGTCGCCCGCGGCGCCGAGGACAACAAAGGTCAATTGATGACCTTCTTCGAGGCAGTGCGCGCCTGGAAGGCGGTTGCCGGCACGCTGCCAATCTCCGTGTCGGTCATGCTCGAGGGTGAGGAGGAGTGCGGATCGCCCTCGCTGCCCGCATTTCTCACCGAGTACGCCGACGAGCTCAAAGCCGACGCCGTGCTCGTCTGCGACACCGGCCAATGGGACAAGGATACGCCGGCCATCACGACCATGCTGCGCGGGCTTGCGTCGATCGAGGTGACAGTAACTGGCCCGACACGCGACCTGCATTCCGGCATCTACGGCGGTCCTGCCGCCAATCCGATCCGCGTGCTGGCGCGGATCGTAGCCGCCATGCACGACGACAACGGCCGCATCACCGTGCCGGGCTTCTACGACGGCGTTGCCGAGACGCCGCCGGCGCAGAAGGAGCAATGGAGCAAGCTCGGCTTCCGCGCCGAGGCGTTCCTCAGTGCCGTCGGATTGAAACAGGCAGCAGGCGAAACCGATCGTTCGGTGCTCGAGCAGCTCTGGTCGCGACCGACGCTCGAGTTCAACGGCATCACCGGCGGCTATCAGGGTGTCGGCACCAAGACGGTCATACCGTCGAAAGCGTCCGTGAAGATCACCTGCCGCCTCGTCGCCGGCCAGGATCCGCACACGCTGACCGCCAACATCGAGGACTTCGTGCGCGCAAGGCTGCCCGCCGACTGCACCGCCGAGTTCTCCTCCAAGCAGGCGGGCACCGCCATCTCATTTGCCACCGACACGCCCGCCATGCAGGCAAGCGCTGCGGCCCTCGCCGACGAATGGGGCCGACCTCCGGTGCTGATGGGCTCGGGCGCGTCGATCCCCATCGTCACCTCGTTCAAGGAGGCGCTCGGCTGCGATAGCCTGATGATCGGCTTCGGCCTCGACGACGACCGCATCCACAGCCCCAATGAGAAGTACAATCTGTCGAGCTTCAAGAAGGGCGCCCGCAGCTGGGCGCGCATCCTGGATCGCCTTGCGAAGACAGCGACGGCTTGAGGTTGCCGCAAACCTCTGCCCTCCTCGCCCAAGCATGCGACGAACGGAGTGAACGATGCATCTCACGCGGTATCCCCGGGCATACGCGGCTGTCCTCCTAGCGCTCTCGCTTGTAGCGCTGGCGCCCGCGCCGGCGCACGCTGAGAAGCGCTATATCGTTGTGACGGCGGTCGAGCCGAAGGGCGGGGCCAACGTCGCGAAGGAGCCGTTCCCAACCACCCCGCTGCCTGAGGGCGGCGGCTTTCAGTTGAAGCCGCCGAATGCCGAGGGTCGCTGGGAGGTGGCAGTTTACGTGTTCGATCCGCGCCAGATCTTCGTCAACGAAGGCGACGAGGTCACGCTCGAGTTCGTCGGCATCAACGGCGCCAGCCATCCCATAACGATCGGCGGATACGACAAGAGTTTCGAGCTTAAGCGCGGACAATCCACACGCGTCACATTCGCGGCCGACAAGCCTGGCACCTTTCCTATCGTCTGCGCGACGCATCACCCGACCATGGTGGCCGAGATGATCGTCGCCGCCAAGAAATGACAATGACGCGGAGCGCGCGAGCCTGATGCAGAGACACGATTCTATCCTGCCGCGGTTGGCGATCATCGCCCTGACGACTCTCGCCGTCGGCGCCCCGGCGCGGGCAGAGGACCCCCGCCAGGGACTCTGGCCGAGCGAAGTGTTCAATCAGAAGTCGCAGGCGAACGTCGCCGGCAAGTTCGACTACTACACGATGGTGATGTCGTGGAGCCCCACGCATTGCGTGACGGCGCAGGAGGGTCGCGACGAGGACCAGTGCGCGCGCCTCGACGGGCTGCGCTATGGCTTCGTCCTGCACGGACTCTGGCCGCAGTACGAGAAGGGCTACCCGGAGGCTTGCCGCGTCGGCCGCAAGCCATTCGTGCCGCAACCGGTGATCAACAGCATGCTCGACATCATGCCGTCGGGCGGCCTCGTCATCCACGAGTACAAGCTGCACGGAACCTGCTCGGGGCTCGACCCCGCCGAGTACTACCAGCTCTCGCGCCAGCTGTTCACGAGCGTGCGCGTGCCTGACCGATTCAAGAACCCATTCGAGATGCAGTTCACGACCCCGCGTGAAGTCGAGGTCGAATTCATCCGCGCCAATCCCTGGCTGCGACCAGACATGATCGCCGTCACGTGCGGGGGCCCCGGCAACCGGCTGCGCGACGTGCGCATTTGCATGACCCGCAACGGCGAAGGTCGCGCCTGCGGGCAGAACGAGAACCAACAGAAGCTCTGCCGCGCGGACGAGGTACATGTACCGCCCGTCCGCTCGACGCGCCGTGAGGACTATTCGGCGTCGCCGAATAAATTGCAGCCCAAGCGCGACCGCGGCCTGCCGCGCCCGCGCGTGCTCGAATCACCCGCCCGGTTCTGACAGCGCAACGCTGTGGAAATCGATCCGGCGGCCACGCTCCCGCCAAGACGCCGCCTTGCCCGCCTGCCTGCCACTTCGCAGACTTGCTCCAGTGATTCATGCCGAAACTGGGGATCGGCGCTATGGGGACAACAGCAGCGGATGGAGCGCGGCCGGGGCAGCCCCCCAAGCCGCGTGCGCCTGAGGCTACGCGGGCGGGGATCGTCCGGCGGCGGCGGCGCTCCGCCGCCGTGGGAACCGCTATCGGCTTCGCATGCGGCGCGGTGTTCTGGCACGCGCTCGGCATCGCCGGCCTCTACGTCAAGGCGCCTGCCGACCCCACGGGCGAGGCAGCATATGCGCTCGCCGACGCTGGTGGCACCAGCCCACTCGAGACCGGAAGCCTGCCGACCATCCATCGCGTCGATCCCGCCGCCTGCACGAGCCTCGAGCTCGATCGGCAATCGAACCGCACCGTGGAGCGGCCGTGTCCGGCGGACGGTCTGGCGCTGCGCCTCGACAACGGCGATGACCGCGAGGATCTTGCAATCCTCTTCGACAACGACGCCCGCTAAGCCGCTTTCGTTTGGTCACGCCGCCCTGCGCAGACGTTCGGCGCGCCAGCGTGCCGGCGCCAATGCGATGTAGCCGAGCCCAGCGTGCCGCTGCTCCTGTGCGAGGGCGGTAGGATCGATGCTCCAGCGGCTGGCGAGCCGCATGACGTGATCCTCTGTCGGGTGCAGGATTAATTCGCCGCCAGCATCGCCCTTGCGCTCGCGCACGCCGCGCAGCTCGAAAAGCTTGAGGCCTAGCGCGCGCTCCTCCTTGCTCGCCCGGCCTTTGTTCCAGATGATTCCTTCGTCGCTCACCGCGAAAGCGCGTACCAGGCGGCCGTCGCGCACGCGCGCCCAGGCATAGTAGTCGATTGGCGGATAGCTGAAGAAGTACTGGATCTCGTCGAAGCTGCCGCCGAGATCGACCAGCATCGGCGTGCATTTGTCGACGAACCCCGTGCCCAACGGATGCGGCAGCGACAGGCCCGCGACGAACGTCCAGCCATCGACCGGAGGTGAGACGAATACGCGCGAGGCGCCGAGCCAGTCGTCGTAGACCGCACCGATGCCGGAGTTCCAGTTGCAGGTAGCAGCACCCTCCAGCCCGAGCACGTCGATCACGCTCTCGGGCTCGTCGCAGCGGATGGCGAGCCACGCCATGCTGCAGCCGAAAGCGCTCGGGACGTCTGCAGCCTGCGAGAAGACCACTTGCTTCTCGCCGCCGCTGCAGGCGAGCCAGTACGCCGCCACGACGGTGAAGGCAATCATGCCGACGATGGTGATGATCACGCGGCGCCCGTTTGCTGCTTATTCGCCGCGTTTATGGTGCGCATCGTGGCGCGCAAGCAAGATAGGGCGGCAGCAGGACTGGGGAAAACGGCAGCCTTAGTCGAGGCGATCGAGGCCAGCTTGCGTCACCGCCGGCAGCGGGTTTCCGGCGGATACCGCAAAGCTGGCCTCTGGCCTCGCGGAGCACGCCATTTGAGGGCGTCTGGCGTGCCCTGCGTCTTGGCTGCCGAGCCCACCGCTGGTCAGCCAGCGGATCGGGCGGCGGCCAATTCAGCAAAAAGCACGCGTACGGATATCCGAGGTCTATGACAGGCCTGTGTCGGCGCTGCACCCTGCTCTACCGTAAGACAAAAAGGGGCGATGCGCGCTGCACCGCCCCTGCAATCTTGCTCGCTTCTCGACCCGGTTAGGGAACGACGACCTTCGCAGAAAACACGAAGCGCTCGTCGCACAGGAAGTCGGCCGCGCAGACGGGGCCAGCCGCATCGCCGCCAATGTTCGTATCCCAGTAGCGGAAGTCGAAAGAGATATTCTCAACCGCCACGTTCAAGCCGGCGTTCCAGTAGTAGTACTCGTCGTCGGTGCCGTTGACGTTGACGAAGTAGTTGTCGTTCGAGTCACCCTTCTGCCAGCCGAGTACGCCGTTGATCACCGGCGTGAAGATGTGGACCTTCGGCAGCGTCCAGGCAGCCATCGTCTCGATGGTCCAAACCGATCCAGTCTCGAAGACATAGTCCGGAGACCAGAAAACGGTCGTGCCTGTTACGAGGCTCGGGTGCAGAGCCGACCAGCTGTAGCCCGCCTTGAGCTCGACGTAGTTCAGGTCAGGGAGGGCGACAGAGTCCGGATTGGCGCCGGGGTACGAGTAGTAGATGACGCCGAAGTCCATGTTGATGGTGCCGAGCGGCGAATTCCAGGTCGGCTTGATGCCGCCGTACCAGTCAACCTCGGCGTCGGCCGGAGGAGCATCGGCAAAGTCGACCAGCGAGGCCCAGACGCCGGCATAAAGGATGCCATAAGCGAAATCGGCCCCACCCTGGATGGCGGGATCGTTGTCGGACTGCGAGACACCGCGGAACACGTAGTCGGACGTCGCACCGACGTTGAAGGAGTAGGTGAACTTGCGCCCTTCGTCGGCGGCGGCGGGAGCTGCGACCTCGTAGCCGTCAGCCTGCGCGATAGCGGTGCTGAGCAGGAGTGCCGCACCGGTGGCGGCAAAAAGCGAAGCGATTCTGCGAGTCATGATGTGGTCCATCCCTTTGGCATAGACGCGCCATCACACCTGCCGCGACCGCGGCCTCGACCTCTAGGAGAGCCTGAGAACTCGATTCGGCACTAGGTGGATTTGCGGACCACAAACGGCTTGCTGTGTCCGTGTTGCGTCCCTGCAACGCTTCGTAAACAAAGAATTAATTCAGTAGATCAGGCGCTTGTAACGCGAACGGGGCCGAGCGGATGCCCGGCCCCGAACGAAATGCGTCTCGAGAGAAGATAGCTACGGAAGCACGACCTTGGCGCTGAACACGAAGCGGCTGTCGCAATAGTCGTTGATGCAAGTGAACGCGTCGGACACCGTATTCGAAGCGTCGGTCCCCCAGTAGCGGAAGTCGAAGATTAGCTTGTCGACCGCAAGGGCGAGGCCGGCGTTCCAGTACCAGTACTCGCTGAAACCGTTCCAAGCCTCGTAGTAGTCGTCGGAGCCGGTCTGGTAGCCGATGACACCGTTGACCGTCGGCGTGAACACGCCGACCTTGTCAAAGGTGTAGCCGGCCTGGCCTTCGAGGGTCCACACGCTCCCGGTCTGGGCGAAGTAGTCCGGCGACCAGTAGACATAGCCGCCGAGCGCCAGCTTCTCGTGGATCGTCGTGCTGGCACCAGCCTTGAGCTCCACGTAGTTCAGGTCAAAGCCGAACGGCGGGTCGACCCTGTAGGACGCGCCAGGGTAGGCATAGTAGATGACGCCGAAGTCGAAGGTCACGCCGTGCCAGGCCGGCTTGATGCCGCCGTACCAGTCCATCTCGACATTGGCGTCGTTGAAGATGGCGTCGAAGTTCAGACCCGACGCCCACCAGCCGGCATAGAGAATCCCGTAGCCGAAGTCGACGCCGCCCTGGATGGTCGGATCGTTGTCGGTCTGCGAGATGCCGCGGAAGACGTAGTCCGAGGTCGCGCCGAGATTGAAGCTGTAGGTGAACTTGCGGCCCTCGTCGGCAGCGGCCGGGGCAGCAACCTCGTAGCCGTCGGCCGCGGCGGTCCCGGAGATCGCGATGAGCGCAAGTCCCACTGCCCCGCACAGGGCAGCAAGCTTTGAAGTGTTCGTCATGAGAAGCCAATTCCCTCTTGCTTTAGAGGGCAAGAACGCGCCCAACCGCCAGAAATGACATCCGAGGTGCGCGTTACGGGAATCCACGGCGTGGTTGAGAAACGACCCAAATCACCGATGTTCACAAGATGTAATCAGGTTATCCCAATGTCGTGGACAGGTTGCCGTGGCAGTAGAGCAACTTCGCGTGGAATTTCAGGCTTCTACGTGACCAGAAATTAGGCAAATGACGCAAAACGGGGCCGATTTCTCGGCCCCGTTCGCAGTACAAACTCCGTCGTGTCGTCCGATCAGGGCAGCGCGACCGTTGCGCTGAACACGAACCGCTCGCCGCAGAGATCGTTGACGCAGCTGCTGAACCCTGTTGTCGAGACGGGGTTTTCAGCTCCGTCCGTATCCCAGTAGCGGAAATCAAAGGTCAGCTTCTCGACGGCGAGAGCAATACCGGCGTTCCAGTAGGTGTAGCTGTCGAAGCCGTTGAACGTCAGGTAAGCAGGATCATCACCTTCGACGTGGCCGACGGTGCCGCTAATGGTCGGCGTGAACGGCCCAATGGCGTGGAACGTGTAGGCGGCCGTACCCTCGACGGTCCAGACTTCGCCGGTCTCGGCATAGCTGTCATCGGAATAGTAGACGGTGGCTCCCAACGCCAGGTTGGTGATCGGCGAGCCGCTGACACCAGCCTTGTACTCGATGTAGGGAAGTTCCGGCGGTACGCCACCAACGTAGTTCGAGCCCGGGTAGGTGTAGTAAATGATGCCGAAGTCGAATGTGAGCGGACCCCAGGTCGGCTTGATGCCGCCGTACCAATCCAACTCGACCTCTGCGTCGTTACCGAAGTATTCGAAGTCGAGGCCGGAGCCCCAGACGCCGGCGTAGAAGATGCCGTAGCCAATGTTGATCGCGCCCTGGAGGGTCGGATCGTTGTCGGTCTGCGAGATGCCGCGGAACACGTAGTCCGAGGTGCCGGTGATGGAGAACGAGTAGGTGAACTTGCGACCTTCGTCGGCCGGAGCGTCCTTGATGCTGCCTTCGTAGCCGTCGGCGAGCGCGGCACCCGAGAGGGCAAGGAGCGCAGCACCCGCTGCACCAAAAAGCTTAGTTACTTTACGAGACTCGGCCATGATGGAACTTACCCCCGTACACTACTGACCACTTAAAGCGCCGAACTCGTCACTGCCGGACACGGCTTCTCGAACGCTTCTGGAGTGTAGAAAAAGCGTAAACAGCGCTTGCTACAAGCCGAATCACCGTCGCAGCACGTCTCGTCTGCCACCGTGTAGCCGGAAAGCAACGGACGGGCCGTTTTGGCTATTAATTGGCCAATTATCGCTTGGCGGGGGAGCACCCAGGTTGGCAGGCAAGGACCATCGACTAGGCGTCTGCTCAAATTGAGGGCACGGCAACCGGTGCGTGCCGCGCGCTCCGTTTTCGCTTTCGATCAGCGGAGTTGCCCGCGCACCGCGTCGCCGCATCTGGCGTAGCCCAAAAGGACCTGCGATCATCGACATCCGCATGCCGCAAAGTCTCACGCCGACAGCCTTGATCACTGGCGCCGCACGGCGTATCGGCCGCGCCATCGCGCTGGATCTTGCTGCCCATGGCTGGCACGTCGCGATCCACTATCGCCGCTCACGCGATGAGGCCGAAGCGCTCGCCGGAGAGATCGCTCGAACCGGCGGAACGGCCGCGGCGCTGTACGCAAACCTCGGCGATATCAATGACGTACAGGCGTTGATTGGCAATTGTGCGCAAACCATCGGGACGCCCACGTGCCTCGTCAACAACGCGTCGGAGTTCTTCCTCGACACCATGGGCTCGGTGACACCGGCCGGCTGGGACACCCACCTCGACATCAACCTGAAAGCGCCCGTCTTCCTCGCCCAGGCGCTCTACGCCAACCTGCCGGACGGCGTCGAAGGCAACGTGATCAACATCATCGACCAGCGGGTCTGGAGGCCGACACCCGATTTCTTCTCCTACACGATCTCGAAGGCCGGCCTGTGGACCGCAACGCAGACGCTGGCGCAGGCCATGGCGCCGCGCGTGCGCGTCAACGCCATCGGCCCCGGTCCCGTCCTGCAGAGCGTGCACCAGACGCAGTCCGATTTCGCGGCCGAGACCTTGTCGACGCCGCTGCAGCGCGGCCCGTCCCTACCGGAGATCGCCGCCGCGGTGCGCTTCATTTTGGCGACGCCGTCGATGACCGGGCAGATGATCGCCCTGGACGGCGGTCAGCACCTCGCCTGAGCCCAGGGCACCTATTTACCATCGCCTGCGTAATGCTCAGCGCCACAATTCCGCTTCGGCTCGCCCTAACTCGCGCCCAAATGCTCCGGCTTTCTCGCAAGTCTCGGGGTGCCGGCGATTCGTAAACCACCTGTTAACGTTAAGTCTTTAAGAACGTTTGGTGGTTTCGTCGGGCGCTCAGTTTCACAGCGCCGCGTTATAGACGGGTGTTCTCATGAAGAGCCTCTTCGGAGCATCGCTCACCATTGCTCTCGCCGCAGTCTTCTCGACGTCAGTTCTCGCGGCCGACCTTCCCGAAGTTAAGATCACCGCCGACAACAAGGTCCCGCAGTGCGCCACCCCTGGTCGCCTGATGACTTACCTTCGATCGCGCAACCCTCAAGTTGATGGACGCTTCGAGGATGTCGCCTCCCAGTACATGCGCCACGGACAAGCGCTCGGCATCCGGTGGGATATCGCCTTCTTCCAGATGATCCTCGAGACCGGCGCGCTCCGCTTCGGCGGCGACGTGAAGGCTACGCAGAACAACTTCGCCGGCCTCGGCGCCTCCGGTGGGGGAGCGCGCGGTGAAAGCTTCGGCGACGTATCGACGGGCGTCAAAGCCCACCTTCAGCACCTCCTCATGTACGCCGGTGAGCGCATCGACGACCCGGTCGCCGACCGCACGCGCAAGGTTCAGGAATGGGGCGTGCTGACCGAATGGCAGAAGTCGATCGACGGCCCCATGACCTACACGCTGGTCGCCAAGCAGTGGGCGCCGACATCGCGCAATTACGTGCGCGACATCTCCACCATCACCGACGGTTTCTATAACGAGTACTGCAACGGGGACGATCCGAACCCCGGCCTGGCGCAGGAAGCCAACAACGATCAGCAGAAGTCCAAGGCGAAGACCAAAGCGAAGCCGAAGGCCGAGCCTGCGACGGAAATTGCAGCAGCAGAGCCCGCCAACGAAGCTCCGGCCGCTGAAACTCCCGCTAAGGCTGAAACCCCGGCCAAGGGTGCCGAGATCGCGAAACGCAATATCGAACAAGAGCGCACGCAGGGCGCTCCGCTCAAGGCTCTCGGCGCCGGGATGCTCGGCACGCGCGCCGAGGCCAGCGCCGCGCCGGCAGCGGCAGCTACCGAAGAGGCGCCCCCCGTCACGCTGCTGAATGCCAAGGCCGACACCGCTCCGGCCGCCACGGCAGAAGCGACGCCCGACGCGAAGGCGAAGCCCGATACCAAGGCCAAAGCCAAGCCCGAGGCCAAATCGGTCGCCAAGGCTGATCCGGCTGCCGACGGCAAGGCTACCGAGAGCAAGGCTCCCGAGACCAAGGGTGCCGAGATTCAGACCGCCGCGCTCGGCAGCGCCGCGACCCAGATGAAAGCCGCGCCCGCGAAAAGCAGTAAGTGCAAGGTCTGGACGGCAAGCTATGGCGGCCAACGCGCCGTCATCATCAGGGCCAACGGCAACGGCGGCATGCTGAACTACACCGTGCTCGACGTCACCGAAGCGAACGAGAAGCGCGAGGTCGATGCCTACATCGCCGCCTACGCCAAGGGCGGCGAGAAGGTCGGCTCGTTCCCGACCCAGAACAAGGCCCTGAGCAAGGCCTTCGAGCTCTGCCCCGAAGGCTGAGCGCCCGGGCGCGGCGATTGGTTGCCGCGCCTAAGAATTCCGCGACGCGCCTCCAGCAGCCGTCTGAACGTACGTAGCAACGCCATGGGGACCCCATTGACGGCGAACGGGCGAGTTTCGGTTATGCGCTTGGCGCGACGGTCGCTGGTAACAGCGGCTTTGCTCGCGGTATTCGCAGCATCCGCAATGGCAGCCCCGCCGCGCATCCGTGCCGACGCTGACAACACCGTGCCGCGCTGCGTGACGCCCAAGCGCCTGATGGCCTTCATCAAGACGCGCAATTCGAACCTCGATCCGCGCTTCGCCGACATCGCCAGCTATTACAAGAAGCACGGCGAGATCTGGCGCGTGCGGTGGGACTATGCCTTCTTCCAGATGGCGGTGGAGACTAACTTTCTGACCTACCGCACCGGCAACGGCAGCTGGGGCGACGTTAATCCCAAGCAGAACAACTTCGCCGGTCTCGGCACCACCGGCGGCGGCGTCCCCGGCGACAGCTATCCCGACGTCACCACCGGCGTTCTCGCCCAGATCCAACATCTCGTCGTCTACTCGGGCGAGCGCATCGACGAGCCAGTCGGCGCGCGCACGCGGCTGAAGCAGGACGACATCCTCACGACGATGACGTCCAAGAAAGGTCGCACGACATTCGCCGACCTCGCGCGCCGCTGGGCCGCTGACCGCCACTACGGCGCATCGATCGAGTGGGTGGCGAACAACTTCCGCCAGAGCTTCTGCACTGGCCCCGACCCTGTTGAAGACGCGGAAAGCAAACCCACCCCGCCGAAGCCACAAAAGCGTACGGCTCCCAAGCAGGAGCTGGCGCGCGCCGCCAACCTGGGCGGCCCACAACCCGTAAACGCGCCGGAGGCGCCCGCCGGTCCTCCCGTGCGCACGATCTGGTCGGCCGCCGATGGTGCAACCGTGCCGGATGCTCCGCGTGAGCCGCACGTCGAGGCGCCAGTTGCGCCGTCCCACGCTGTTGAAGATGCGCCGCTGCCGTCGCGCAAGCCGAGCCCGCAGGCAGAAGCCGCCGACGAGGTCGTCGCCGAGCAAGTGATCCAGACGGGCGAAGAGCCTACGCCGCCCGCACAAATGTCCGAGGCAGCGCCCACCCCGCCGAGCCCACCCTCCACTGAGCCGACTTCGGCCCAAGCACCTCCGGCGCAGGAGCGCGTTGCCTTCGCCTTTGCCGCCGGCATGGGCACCGCTCTGGCGAAACCCGGCGCCCCGACCGCCGCTGCAACGCCTGCCGGCTGTCGCGTCAGCACCGCCAGCTACGGCGGCAAGAAGGCATTGCTGGTCCGCTCCGAGGCCCAAACCGAGGTGCGCTACACGGTGCTCACCGTGCTTGAAGGTTTCGAGAAGTCGATGCTCGCCAACTACCTCAAGGCGCATGCGCCGGGCGGCACGAGTGTCGGCGAGTTCGCGAACAAGGATGCCGCGCTTGCAAAAGCCAGGGAGCTCTGCCCGCGTGCGGCGGGCACTCCCAAAGGCGAGGGAGCAAGCGCAGGCTAGACGGGGACCGCTTCTCTCTGGCTGCACCGGTCAAACGGAGCGCCAGAGGGAGCGGCGCCCGCGCTAGACATCATGTTCGCGTCAGTTGCTGGCTACTGCGTCGGCGAGGCGCATGTCGTTGCCGCGCCAGCTGAACGAGTTGCCGAGCCACGCCTGCACCCATAGCGCCGGCAGCATCACATCGCGCGCCACCCACGCGAGCGGCGACAGCGTCGTCAAATGCCAGCCAGCAGTGCGCGCGAGGATCGCTTCGCACCCGTACCACACGGCGCCGAGCGCGGCGGCGACGCCGACACCCGACACGTCCATTGCCTCCGCCGCAACGGCCGCCGCGACCAGCGGCGCAAAGGAGCCCGAAAGCACCTCGGGGAGGAAAAACAGCGGGAAGGTCGCGCGGCGCAGCTTCGCCCAACGCACCTGCCGCGACCAGATCTGCGCCGCCGACCGCACGCCGAGCGGCTGGCCGAAGGCGCGATCGACGAGACGGACGCGCTTGCCGGCACGGCGCACGACCTTGGTCGCCGCCGCATCCTCGGCGATCTCGGCGCCGAGCGCGCGGATCCCGCCTGCACGCTCGAGATCGGTGCGCCGCCACAGCATCGTCTTGCCCTGCGCGAAGCCGAGCCCCACGGTGTCGGCCGCGTACTGCCAGCGGGCCTGGTAGGTGTTGAGGAAGGCGCACTCGACCTCCGCCCAGAAGCCGTCGGGCATGCAGCCTATCGGCGGCGCGCATAAAAGCCCCGTGTCGGCCCGCCAGCCGGCGAGCAGGCGTTGCAGGTAGTCGGGCGGCATCAGCACGTTGCTGTCGGCCATCACGACCCAGGCATGGCTTGCAACCCGCCAGCCCTTGATCAGGTTGTTGAGCTTCGGGTTCGACGACAGCGTATCGCGGCCGATGAGCAGCTTGGCGTCGATATGCGGATGCGCGGCCATGAGCCGGCGGATGACCGGCACGACAGGATCGTCTTGGTCCTCGCAGCACAGGATCAGCTCGTAGTGCGCGTAGGCGAGCTCGAAGCTCGAGCGCAGCGTCAGCTCATCATAGGGATCGAGACCTCGTACCGGGCGCAGCACGCTGATCGGCGGCAGGTTCACCGTATCGGCTGCTATGACGGAAGGGTCATCCTGACCGCGGCGAGCGCGATAGCAGGCGAGCAGCGCGCTGGCGAAGTGCAGCAGCGTGGCGAGGGCGGCGAACATCGCGCAGCCCCAGGCGATCTCGTTCATGAGCAGCCTTGCGTAACAACCCAATACGCAAGGCTTTCAGCGGATTCACGTGACACGTTGATGACAGGAGCACCTAGGCGCCCGGCGCGAAATGGCGCAAGCGGAGGGCATGGTTAGCGCTGCTTACTCGGCTGGCGTGAGGTATTTCAACGCGACGTTGGACAGCGCGCCACCGACGACGCACGGCACGCCCATGTAGACTTGGCCCATCACGCCGGCCGCAACGCAGCCCAGCGCGAATACGGTCTGGCCGGCCTGGCCCCACCAGGAGAAGTTGCGCGCATTCTCCGAACCCTTGGTCTTCAGCTCTTCGATGGAGGCAAGCGCATCCTTGCGGATCGCCGCCAGCTCGAAGGTCTCGGCGCCCTCGATCACCTCGCCCAAAGGCTTCGCCACGTTGTCGGGCTGGTGCGGCAGCGACGTCTTGAGGTAGCCGAGCAGGTCGTGGTCCTTCGACGCGTTCTGCGCCAGCGTCCACTTCACCATCGAGCCGATGGTCAGCTTCTCGACGTTGTTCTTCTCGCGCGACCAGGCCAGCGTGCGCACCAGGCGCTGGATCGGCTCCGACGAACCGGTCGCAAAGTAGTAGCCCCAGTTGGCGTCGACGCCGATCGGGCTGTCGAGCGGTAGATCGCGGAGCACTGGCAGTTTGCCGTAGAGGTAGCGTTCGATGATCACCTTGCGGGCGGGCATGCGCTCGACGAACTTGCCGAGCAGCTCCTTCCATTCGGCGAGGCCCGAGTAGGCGATCGCCTTCACCACCACGACTTGATCCGGCGGCGGCATGGGGAACATGTCGGTGACAAGCTTTTCCGCCTTGTCCGGATTGGCGCCGATGACGCCGGCGATGAACCCGACGTAGATGCCAGCCTGCTCGACTTCCTTGAACTGCCCCTGCTCGCGCATGGCCTTGAAGGCATCGGGCAGGCGTTCGGGCGTCGGGTTGTGGCGGTAGTCGTTGATCCAGGAGAGGATGATCTCCGGGCGCGAGAACGGCTGGGGCGGCGGCTCCTTGCGCTTCTTGGCGGCGTCAGCATCGCCGACGGCCGACAAGGCCACCGATACGGCGACGCACAGACCGAATATGCCGAGACGCTGACGCATGAAATGACCAACCCGCACGCCCACGTGCGCATCCTTCCCGGCAATTGCGGCCTTTCCCGGCCCACCCCGAGCCTGGGCACGGGAGACAAGAAAACCGCGTATTGTCAATTTGATGGCAACCCCCGGCAATCCCCCGACAACAGGGATGCCGCGGAACGATAACCCTAAACCGTCAAGACGATCTTGCCGACATGGGCGGCGTCCATGCGGGCATGCGCCGCCGCCGCCTCGCGGAGGGGGAACGTAGCATCGATGACGACCTTCACGCGCTTCGCGGCGATGAGGGGCACGACCTTCTCCTCCACGGCGCGCGCGATGGCGGCCTTCACCTCGGCCGAGCGGATGCGCAGCGTCGAGCCGGTGACCGTCAGGCGCTTCAGCATGATGCGGATCATGTCGATCGTCACCTTGGAGCCGGACTGGAAGCCGATGTTGACCAGGCGCCCGTCGTCGGCGAGCGAGCGGATGTTGCGCTCGACGTAGTCGCCGCCGACCATGTCGAGGATCACGTCGACGCCGCGGCCGCCGGTCTCGGCTTTGACGGCTTCAGCGAAGTCCTCGGTCTTGTAGTCGACAGCGCGAACGGCCCCCAGCTCGCGGCAGACGGCGCACTTCTCGGCCGAGCCGGCGGTCGCGATGACCTTGGCGCCCATCGCCGCGGCAAGCTGGATGGCGGCGACGCCGATGCCGCTGGTCCCGCCGTGGATCAGGAACCAGTCGCCCGACTTGAGACCACCGCGCTCGAACACGTTGTGCCAGACGGTGAAGAAGCCCTCTGGAATCGCTGCCGCCTCGATCATCGACACGCCGTCCGGCACCGGCAGGCAGGAGCCTTCGTCGGCGACGCAGTACTCCGCGTAGCCGCCGCCGTTGACCAACGCCATGACCTTGCCGCCTGCGCTGAAGCGCGGCGCCTCCGGGCCGAGAAGAACGACGGTGCCGGATACTTCGAGACCCGGAATCTCCGAATGCCCCTTCGGTGCGGGGTAAAGGCCCAGCCGCTGCATGACGTCCGGACGGTTCACTCCCGCTGCCTCCACCTTGATCAGCACTTGGCCGCGACCGACCAGCGGCACCGGCACGGTGGCGGGCTGGAGCACGTCTGGTCCGCCTTTGCCGACGATTGTAATGGCGGTCATGGTCTCGGGCAGTGCGGTCATGGTCTTCCTCGATTGGCCTCTGCGGCGGTGATGCCCGAGCATGGGCGCCGAGACAAGGCGCTCGCGCACCGGTTGCCGTGGCTGAAACGTTGGAGCAGACTCCACCAAAGCAGTGAACGAGGCCGGAGCTGCGCCATGGATTGGGACGACATCGTTCCGAAAAAGCCCAAGACGAACGCCGCCGTCGGCGACACCCTTGCGACCTTGTCGGTCGCCGAGCTGGAGGCGCGCATCGCCGAGTTCGAGCGCGAGATCGAGCGGGTGAAGGCGGAGCTCGACGCCAAGCGCAAGCACGAGGCAGCGGCGAGCGCGCTCTTCAAGAAGTGATGAACGCCCTGCCCAATAAGGCACCATACGCTCGACGCGCGCGCACTCGGCGGTAGCGCGCGAGACGATGCCCGAAACGCGCCGCAATCGTCACCAGCGCGTTGCTTACGCATCGTTAGCCATTAAGCCTTTGTTAGCGAACACCCGCTAACCTGCCGTTATCCAGTCACCTGGATCCCGAGCGGCACGGCCGCTCTGTTTGACGCCTCCCTGTTGACTTCAGAGCCGCTGCAAAGCGGCTCTTTTTTTGCATATCCCCAACTGTGATCGGAACCAACGCGAGACCGTCCCGCTTTTGGTCATGTTGTTAACTATGGCTTGGCAGGATGCGTCCGTGTTATTGATGAGCTGCAGGTGAGTGAGTGTGTCAAATCTAGTCATGAGCAATGTATCGCGTGCTGAAGCGGCTTTAGCTCCACAGGGCGTCACCGTCTCTTTCGGTGAGCGCTTCCAGGCCTCCGCTCAGTTCGACGGCGTCTTCAAGCAAGGCATGGCGCTCGTCGAGCGCACCGCCGCTTACCTCGAAGGTCCTGGCCGCGCCGAGGCCAAGCGCCTTCCCCCCTCCGTCAACGTCCTCTACGCCAGCGAGAGCATGCGTCTCACGACGCGGCTTCTGGACATGGCCTCCTGGCTGTTGATCCGCCGCGCGCTGAAGGAAGGCGACATCAGCGAGACCGAAGCGCAGCGCAAGCGCAAGGGCGTGGCGCTGCAGGCGCCATCCCGCTCCTCACACGTCGGCGGCTTCGGCGAGCTGCCGGAGACGCTGCGCGGGCTCGTCGAGGAAAGCTACGCGCTGCACGATCGCATCGTGCAGCTCGACCGCGCCATGAACGTCAAGGCGGACAATGCCGGCGCCACCGAAGCGCTGCTCGCCAACCCCGTCGGCACGCAAATGGACCGTTTGCGCCTCGCCTTCAGCCGCTGAGCGAGTTAACGAACGCCTAAACAAAAAAGCCCGGCTTCGAGCCGGGCTTTTTTATTGCGCGAACGGCAGGGCCGTTCGGATCAGAACATGCCCTCGAACTTCTTCTTGAAGCGCGACAGGCGTCCGCCGCGGTCGGTCAGGCGCTGGTCGCCGCCGGTCCAGGCCGGATGCGAGGTCGGGTCGATGTCGAGGTGCAGCTCGTCGCCTTCCTTCCCGTAGGTCGAATAGGTGATGAACTCGGTTCCGTCGGTCATCTTGACCTTGATCTGGTGGTAGTCCGGGTGCAGATCGGGATCGTTCTTCATAGCGGCGCTCACAAAGGCTAGCCTGAGGTCAAACGGCCTCTTCAGGCGGCAAAACTGGCGTTCGGAGCGGCCTCTATAATCGACTTGGTCAATCGGCACAAGCAGCGGCTGCACGGTCACTTTGTTCCCGCCGCGCCGCGTCCCGATGCCACTTGAGCCGCATCCCCCCGTCGGGCATGGTTTCGACCAACCGCCCGGCCGCCACCGGCCGACTGATGAGCAACGCCTTGAACCGCGACAACATCACCAAAATAGACGGGATAAATCCCGCGCTTGGGGAGGATGACCAGGAAGGGCGGCAGCGCTTGGAGCTGCGCCCACTCCTGTCTCTGTGGCCCTACCTCGCCCGCCACCGCGGCAAGCTCATCCTTGCCGGCGTCTCGCTCGTCGTCTCCGCCGTTGCCATGCTGGCGATCCCGCTCGCCGTGCGCCGGGTGATCGACCTCGGCTTCGGCGGCCATGACGGCGTGTTCATCAACCACTACTTCGCGATGCTCATCGTCATCGGCCTTATCCTCGCCGTGGCGAGCGCCGCGCGCTTCTACTACGTCAACTGGCTCGGTGAGCGCGTCGTTGCCGACTTGCGCTCCGACGTCTTCCGCCACGTCGCCGACCTAGGCCCGGCGTTCTTCGAGCGCACGCATTCCGGCGAGCTGATGAGCCGCCTCACGGCGGACACCACGCAGATCAAGGCCATTGCCGGTTCGTCGCTTTCGCAGGCCTTGCGCAGCTTCATCATGCTGGTCGGCGCACTGGTCATGATGTTCGTCACCAGCGTGCACCTGACGCTCATGGTGCTGCTCGCCATCCCGCTGATCGTGCTGCCGCTCATCGCCGTCGGCCGCTCCGTGCGCCGCCTGTCGCGCCGCGCGCAGGACCAGTTGGCCGAGGCTTCCGCCTATGCGGCGGAAAACCTGGCTGCCTCGCGGACCATGCAGGCATTCGCCTACGAGAAACCGGCAGCAGCGCAATACCGCTATGCCGTCGAGCTTGCGTTCGACGCCGCCAAGGAGCGCATGCGCGCCCGCGCCTGGCTCACCGCGCTCGCGATGTTCCTCGTCGTCGCCAGCATCGTCGCCGTGCTCTGGTTCGGCGCCGCCGCCGTCGTCGACGGCAGCATGTCCGTCGGCCGTTTGAGCCAGTTCGTCCTCTATGCGGTTTTTGCCGGCGCCTCGTTCGCGCAGGTCTCCGAGATTTGGGGCGAGGTCAGCCAGGCCGCCGGTGCCGCCGAGCGGCTGACCGAACTGCTCGCCATCGAGCCCGAGATCCGCTCGCCGGCCGTGCCCGTACCCCTGCCGTCACCGCCGCGCGGCGAGGTGGCGTTCAAGGACGTGCGCTTCGCCTATCCGGGCCGGCCTCAGCTGCCGACCCTTAACGGGGTATCGTTCCACGCGCTGCCAGGCGAGACGATCGCGCTCGTTGGCCCGTCGGGCGCCGGCAAGAGCACGATCTTCAATCTGCTGCTTCGCTTCTTTGATCCGCAGATCGGCGAGGTTCTCATCGACGGCGTCAATGCGCGCAGCGCCGACCTCGAGCAATTGCGCGCGCGTATGGCACTCGTCCCGCAGGACGTAGCGCTGTTCGCGGGAACCGTCGCCGACAACATCCGCTATGGCAGCCCCGAAGCCGATATGGACACCGTGCGCCGCGCCGCCGTCGCCGCCCAAGCCGACGAGTTCATTCGTGCGCTTCCGGGCGGTTATCAGACCAGGCTCGGCGAACGCGGCATCACGCTTTCCGGCGGCCAGCGCCAGCGTATTGCAATTGCCCGTGCCGTTCTGAAAGACGCGCCGATCCTGTTGCTCGACGAGGCGACCAGCGCGCTAGATGCGGAGAGCGAAGCCCAGGTCCAGCGAGCGCTGGAGCGGCTCATGGTCGGCCGCACGACGCTCGTCATCGCCCACCGTCTCGCTACGGTCCAGAAGGCCAAGCGCATCCTCGTCATGGACCAGGGTCGCATCGTCGAGGAAGGCACGCATGCGGAGCTGATCGCCAAGGGTGGACTGTACGCGCGGCTGGCCGAAATGCAGTTTGCCGCCGAGGCCGCCGAATAGCCCAATTCCACGGCATTGCTTGCAGCGCGCAGAGGAACTGCGGGGGAGGAAGCGGCGTACTCTGTTTGAACGCCGAAAAGTACTGAGGGGAAGAAGACGATGAATCCGGAACTCGATCAAATTCTGCCGCCGGAGCCGCATTCGGCGCCCATCCCATTGTGGGTATGGCTGCTCGTCGTGGCGCTCGGCGCCGTCAGCGTCTACGCAGGCTATCAGGCACTATCGGCGCGCCAGCTCTATCATGAGGGTGAGGCGGTACGGAACGACCTCGCGCAGCAGCGCGATCGTCTGAAAGCCAACGTCGGCGACCTGACACGGCAGGTCGAGCAGGCGAACCGCACACGCGGCGAAGTCGAGAACGCGCTCAAGCAGTCGCGTGCCAACACCGAGGCGGCCTCGGCACAGATCGCGGATTTGCAGAAGCAGGTCGGCGAGCTGCAGCAGAAGTCCGGCGACCTCGAGCGCGCGCGCGATTCAGCAGCAGCGGTCGCCAAGGATGCCGAGGCTCTAAAGGGCGCCAAGGAAGCGGCGGACAAGGAAGTCGCCAACCTCAAGACGCAACTCGCGGCGGCACAGAAGAAGCTGAACCAGGCCCTCGCCGACCTCAAGAAGGAGCGCGAGCAGGTGAGCCCAGTGCCGATGGGTCCCCCACCGGCAGCCGCCGCTCCCAAGCAATAGGCGCGGCGCGCCTCTAACGGTTCGTCAGCTTGAGCTCGATGCGGCGGTTGCGCTGCAGGCTCGCCTCGTCTTTCCCGGCTTCCAGCGGGCGGAACTCGCCGTAGCCTGCCGCGACCAGCCGGTCAGCCGGTACACCGCGGCTGATCAGGTAGCGGACGACGGCGATGGCGCGGGACGTCGACAGCTCCCAGTTCGACGGGAACGTCGGACTGGCGATCGGCCGAATGTCGGTGTGGCCGTCGACCTGCAGCGCCCAGTCGATCTCCTTGGGAATCTCTTTCTGGAGCTCGATGATGGCAGCGGCGAGCTGGTCCATGGCAGCGAGCCCTTCCGGCGTCAGCTGGTTGGAGCCCGATGCGAACAGCACCTCGGACTCGAACACGAAGCGGTCGCCGACGACGCGGATGTCCTTGCGGTTCTTCAATAGCTCGCGCAGGCGGCCGAAAAAGTCGGAACGATAGCGCTGTAGCTCCTGCACCTGTCGCGCCAGCGCCGCATTGAGACGTGAGCCCAAGTCTTTGATGCGGGTCTGGCTCTCGGCGTCCTTCGCCTCTGAGGCCTGCAGCGCCTCATTCAAGGCGGCAATCTGCCGGCGCAGCGACAGGAGCTGCTGATTGAGCAAGTCAACCTTGGCCAGCGCCTCGTTGGAGACCTTCTTCTGGCTCTCCAACTCCGTAGTGAGTCCGGATATGCGCCCCTCGGCCGCCTTGGCCGCCTCGCCGCCGGAGAGGGCCGAGCCCGACAGCTTGGTGTTCTCCTCGCGCAGCGTCGATAGCGTGGCCTGCAGCGCGGCGAGTTCGTCGGCGGTGGACTTGGCTTTCCCCTTCTCGAGCGACAGCAGGCTGGTGAGCTCGTTGATCTGCAGCGTCAGCTGCTTCAGCGCAGTGTCCTTGCCGCTCGCCTCCTGGCTGGCGAAGTACTGCGCCAGCATGAAGATCGACATGAGGAAGGTGACGACGAGCAGCAGCGTCGACAGCACGTCGACGTAGCCCGGCCAGAACAAACCGTAGTCGGCGCTGTGCCGGCGCGAGCGTCCACCCGCCATGCGCTAACCTTTGCGACGCATATTGACGGCGAGCTCCTTCAGAGCGCTCGCCACTTCAGAATGCTGCGAGGCCTGCTCGTCGACCCACTCGCGCACCACCTTCTGCTCGGCGCGCATCTGCGACACGAGCTGGGTCACGCCACGTGCGAGCTCGCGCAGCTGCTCGTCGCCGCCTCCCGGCACGCCGATGGCGCCGGCCATGGATTGATCGGCGAGCCTCGTCGACAGGTCCTCGACGGCGCGCTGCATATGCAGGATCGCGCTCGACAGCTGGCGGTTCACCTGGTCGGAGGAGACGTTGGTGCCGGGCGTCAGCTCGGTAATGCCCGACAACCATTCCTCCAGCTCGTTGTAGAAACGGTTGTGCGCGTGGCTCGCCTGCAGCTCGAGGAAGCCCAGGACGAGCGAACCGGCGAGACCGAGCAGCGAGGACGAGAACGCCGTACCCATGCCCTTCAACGGCGCGGCGAGGCCGGCCTTCAAGTCGGAGAACATCGTGACGTTGTTGGCGGCGTTGGTGTCGATGGCATCGATGGCTCCGCCCACCGACTGAATGGTCTCGAGCAGGCCCCAGAAGGTTCCGAGCAGGCCGAGAAACACGAGCAGCCCGACGAGGTAACGGCCGGTATCGCGCGCTTCATCCAAACGCGAGCCGATTGAATCCATGATCGAGCGCAGCGACGCAGTGGACAGCGACAGGGCACCAGTTCGGTCCCGCAGCATCGCCGACATCGGCGCCAGCAGGATCGGTTGATGCGAGATGGACAGCCCCGGGTCGGCGATGCGGAAGGCGTTGACCCAGCGGATCTCCGGATAGAGCCGGATCACCTGGCGAAACGCATAGACGATGCCCAGGGCGAGCACGCCGAGGATCAACCCGTTGAGTCCGGGGTTGTGCAGGAAGCTGTCGATCAGCTGCTTGTGCAGGATCGCCGCCAGGAAGGCGACGAGCGTGAGGAAGATCAGCATGCGGATGAGGAAGACGCCAGGAGGCGTCAGCGGCCGATGCGCCAGCGCCGAAACCGCTGGATCGTTTTGTCGTCTTCTTGCCATCCAGGAGCTCCGCCGCCCGCGCCTTTAATTCAGCCTCGTGACATTACCCGAAGCCAATGACAGCATAAACGGGGCAACATCGTGCCCTTTGGACGGCAGCGCCGGGCGTTAAGCACCTGCCCGCTCGGGCGCCAAGAGGGGAAGAAAGTCCTTCTGCAGCGTGCTGTTGGTGGCAAGCACCTCATCCCGCTCGAGCATCTCCGCACCGCCCTTAAGATCGCTCACGGCACCGCCTGCCTCGCGCACCAGCACGATTCCCGCCGCCATATCCCAGGGCTTGATGCCCCGCTCCCAATAGGCGTCGAAGCGGCCGGCGGCCACCCAGGCGAGGTCCAGCGCCGCCGATCCGGTGCGGCGCACGCCGGCAACGTGCTTGATGATCTCTTTGATCTCGCGATTGAAAGCGACGTGGCCCGGACGGCCCAAGTGCGGAATGCCGGTGGTCACGAGCGCGTCCGCCAACTTCTTGCGCACGGCCACCCGCAACCGGCGGCGATCGTTGAGGTAGGCGCCCTTCCCCTTCTCGGCGGCGAAAAGCTCGTCCGAGATCGGATTGTAGACGAGCCCGGCGACGAGCTGGCCCTCGCGCTCCAAGCCGATGGAGATGGCGAACAGCGGCACTCCGTGCAGGAAGTTGGTGGTGCCGTCGAGCGGATCGACGATCCATCGATGGCTCTTATCGTCGCCCGCCACCTCGCCGCGCTCCTCCATGAGGAAGCTGTAACCGGGCCGCGCCTTGGAAAGCTCGCGGTAGATGATCTCCTCGGCCTTGTGGTCGGCGGCGGAGACGAAGTTGCCCGGTCCCTTGATCGAGACTTGTAGCTGCTCCACCTCGCCGAAGTCGCGGGCGAGGCTGCGCCCGGCCTTGCGAGCGGCGCCGATCATGACGTTCATAAGCGCTGAGGCGGGCATCGAAGAATCCTTGGGGGCGCCGGGGCGGAGGAGACAAGGCGCCCGGACTAGACCCAGAACGCACGCCTGGCAAGGCCGCCGTCGGCCGCTTCAGAACATCCCGGCCTTCTCGCGCCACTCGCTTGCCGCCTGCTGCGCGGCCATCTGCTTGGCCTTCGGCAACTTGCTGACAAGGGCGTCGAGCGTCTCGTCCTTGAGGCCGCCGGCCTGGGCGATGAGCCGCCACTTGGCCGCCTCCTCTTCGTTCTTCTTGACGCCGACACCCTCGGCGAACACGTAGGCGAGACGGTTCTGCGCGGAAGCGAGACCCTTCTGCGCCGCCGCCCGCAGATAGGGAACCGCCTTCGGTTCGTCTTTGGTGAGACCGAGCCCGCGCAGCAGCACTACGGCATATTCGAACTGCGCCTCCGCCATGCCCTGCTCGGCAGCCTTCGATAGCCAGCGCGAGGCTTCGAGCGCGCTCGGCTCTACGCCCGAACCGTTCTGATAGAGGCCGGCAAGATCGTACTGCGCGACGGCGATGCCTTTCTCCGCCGCGTAGCGAATGTGCATGGCGGCGCGATACGGGTTTTGCGGTTTGCCGTCGCCTTTGAGGAAGAGAAGCCCGAGGTTGTAGTTGGCGAGTGGATGGCCGGTGCGCGCCGCCTTCTCGAACAGCTCGGCCGACTTGAGGCGATCCTTCTTAACGCCGCGCCCCTCGGCATAGAGCACGCCGAGCGCAAACGTTCCTTGCACATCGCCCAGTTCGTCGGCGCGTGCGTACCACTTCACTGCCGCCTGAGTGTCCTTGCTGACACCGAGACCCTCTGCGTAGAGGCGCCCGAGCAGCGTGTGCGCCTGCGGGTCGCCGCGCGCCGCACCCTCCTCGGCAAGCTTCTTGGCGGTGAGATACTGGCCCTGGTCGAAGGCGATGTACGCCGCCTCGTCGCCGGTCGGCTCGACGAGCGACTTCGCGAGACCGCCTTCGTTGGCCCGCGCCGCCGCGCTCGGGGTCGGCTTGGCGAACGTCTCGCTCGGCGCGATCTTCACCGCCTTGCCCTTCTTGGGCTTCGGCGCTTCGGTCGTTTCCATGACCCAGGAGCTTGTGTCGGCCAGGGCCGGCAGCACGGCCAAGGGCGTCAACACGCCGAGCAGCAAGAGCGTGAGGTGCCGGCTCATGCGATCGCCTCGCCCCGGCTTGCAGCTTCGGCGACGGCGGACGCGAGCTTCGCGTAGTCGGTCGACGCCAGCTCGATACCCGGGTGCATGGCGACGAAGTCGGCGCCCGCGGCGGCGAGCGCGGTCGCGTCCTCCACACTATCGACGTCGAAGGCCACACAAGGAACTTCGAAAATCTCGCTCCACCAGAAGATCAGCTCGAGCCGGCGTTCGGCGGCGCTGGCGCGATCCTCCACGTGCGGCGGAATTCCAAACGCGATGTAGTCGGCGCCGTCCTCGGCGAGGCTCATGGCGTCGTGACGCGAGCGGCCGACGTCGACGCCGACGATGTAGCGGGTGCCGAGGATCTCGCGCGCCTCGACATAGCGCGCCACGATGTCCTTGCTCCACGGCAGGTGTACGCCGTCGGCGCGCAGCGTGCGGGCGAGTTGCGCATCGCCCTCGATCAGCGCGGCAACGTCTTTCTTCTGCGCCAGCTCCACGAGCGGCCGCGCCTCGGCCGCCGTCAGGGCACTACCCTCGCGTGCAGCAATCAGCAGCGTCGCGGCTCCGGCCGCATCGAGCCGCGCGGCAACCTGTTGCGGATCGGCACCCGCAACCGCGCACACGTACAGCTGCGACTGAACCTCACGCCCCATCGGCACGTTTCCTCACGTCGAGAACCCAGCCTATTAGGGCTCAATAGGGCGGAAAAGCGACCCGCTTTTCGAGCCATGGCCTGGAGGCCACAACCTCAACAACATTTCCCCTATCGCTAACAATAACAACAAGGAGCCAGGCCATCCAATGCGCCGACGTCTAATTGCCACTGCCATTTGCCTCACCGGACTAAGTGCCGCCGCGCCCTTGGCGACGACTGCAGAAATCGACGGTCGGCCGCTTCAGGTTGCGCAGGCGTCCGACGCCGCAGGTCCACCGGCGAGCGAAGGTACTCCACCCCCAGCCGAGCAAGCGCCGGCGCCCGCTCCGCAAGCGGAACCACCTCCGCCGCCACCGGCTGCCGAGGCTGAGCCGGAGCAAGGCGAACGGCGCGGCAAACGCAAGCGTGACGGCGGGGGGGACGGAGGCGGACCACAAGCGGCACCGCCGGGTCCACCACCCGAGCAAGCGCAGCAGCGTGGCGATGGCGAGCGCCGCGGTGGCCGTGGCCGCGATCGCGATGACGATGCGCCTCCTGCCTCTGCACCACCGCCTCCAGTCCAGCAGGCCGAGCCGCCCGCGGCTCCGCCGCCGCCTCCAACGGCGCGACAAGATGGCGACGACGAGCGCCGTGGCGAACGTCGCGGTCGCCGCGACCGTGACGACACCGCCGCTCCTCCCCCGCAGCCCGATGTGCCACCGCCGTCAAAGCAGGCTGAGCCCGCTCCCCCTGTTCCAGCTCCGCCGGCACCCCCGCCGCAACAGGCCGAGCCCGCGCCGCCCGCTCAACAGCCGCCTCCGCCGGCATCGCAGCAAGCACAACCGCCACCGCCGCAACAGGCGCAGCCGACCGCACCACCCGCGTCGCCACCACCGGCGGCGCAGCGTGACGATAGTCAACGCCGCGGAGAGCGCGGTGGTGACCGCGGTGACCGGGGCAAGCGCGGCGATGACCGCGAGCCTCCGCCACAACAGGCGCAGCCGACCCCGCCCCCAGCGCAACCGCCGGCCACGCCCCCGCAGCCGGCCGTCGTCATTCCGCCACCGCCGCCTCCCCCACCAGCGGCAGGTGGCGAGCGCGCGCAAGGTCCCGCGCCGAAGTCGATCGAGGATGTGAAGCGCCGCCGCCGCCAGCGCGTCGAGGAAGGCGGCAAGCGCACCATCATCGAGGAGCCCGGCCGCACCATCGTGCAGGAGAAGGGCGCGCGCCCGGTCATCCGTGCCGACGAGACGGAGCGCATGCGCCGCTCGGCGCGCGACGTGCGCAGCGAGAAGCGGCGTGACGGCGGCAACGTCACCATCGCCGTCCGCCCGGGCGGCATCGAGGTGTTCTCGGAGTTCGACTCATCCGGACGTCTCACCCGGCGCTACCGCCGCGGTCGCGACGGACGCGAGACGAACTTCATCGACAACCGCCGCTTCCGCCGCGGCGCCCCGGTACATATCGACCTGGGTCCGCTGACGCTGCGCATGCCGCGCGAGCGCTACATCGTCAACTACGAGCGCGCTTCCGACGACGACATCTACGATGCGCTCATGGCGGGTCCAGTGGAGCGGCTGCCGCGCGGCTACTCACTGGATGAGATCCGCTACAATACCTACCTGCGCGATCGCATGCGCCGCGTCGACCTCGACACGGTGACGTTCGACTTTGGCGCCTGGCGGGTGCATCCGGACCAGTACAATCGCCTCGAGCGCATCGCCCGCGCCATCCATCGCGTGATCGACCGGCGGCCGGACGAGGTGTTCCTGATCGAAGGGCACACCGACGCGGTCGGCTCCGAGATCGACAACCTCACGCTGTCGGACCGGCGCGCCGAGGAGGTGGCGATCATCCTCACCGACAACTTCGGCGTACCGTTCGAGAACCTGGTCACCCAGGGATACGGCGAGGAGTTCCTCAAGGTGCCGACGCTGCAGGCTGAGCGCGCCAACCGGCGCGTCGCGGTCCGCCGCATCACCCCGCTGATGGCGCGCGACTGAAGCCGTCGCCAAGTTGCAGCCGCCCGCATTAAGCGGGCGGCTGCAGCGCATTGCATCGGTTGCATCGGCCGCTGCGCCTAACCCCGGGCACCAAATTATTCGAATATTCGACTCCAATTCCCGCAATTGAACACCAATTGCGAGGTGCGCGCGTGCTCGCTTGGTGGCACGATCGAAGTTGGAACGGGCGTTGGCAGTCGCGCCACCATAGAAGGATGAAGCCCGCCGAGTGGGGCGCGATTCAGCTATAAGCGGGTGGGAAAACTGAGCATGGGGAGGACCGCCATGGCACAACCGCTGACCGTATCCGACATCGAAATGCGCGTTGCAGAGACGCGCGAGCTCATCACCAAGAAGTGGGGCTGGTTTCTCGCCCTCGGCATCCTGCTCATCGTAGCCGGCATTGCCGCCATTGCCTTTCCGCTCGCCGGCACCATCGTCGCCAAGACGTTCCTCGGCTGGCTGTTCCTGATTGCCGGCGTGGTAATGGTCGTCCACGCCTTCCAAGCCCCCGGCTGGCAGGGCTTCCTTTGGGAGTTGCTGGTGGGACTGCTCTACGTCATCGCCGGCGGCTATCTCGCTTTCTTCCCGTTCACAGGTCTCATCACGCTCGCGATCGTGCTTGCGGTCCTGTTCATCGCCGAGGGCATCTTCGAGGTGATCCAGGCCTTCCGCGTCCGCCCGCACGAAGGTTGGTTCTGGCTGCTGCTGAGCGGCCTCGCGGCGCTAGCTGTCGGCTTGCTCATTGCCATCGATCTTCCCGGCTCGGCGGTTTGGGCGCTCGGATTGCTGGTCGGCATCAACCTTCTATTCTCAGGTTGGAGTTATGTTTTCCTGGCGCTGGCGGGACGGCGCGCGCACGAGACAGCGGCGAAGCGCTGAACCGGTGCGCTGAGCGCGCGCAGGAGTTCGGTGATGAATATGCTTGGTATCTTTCCGGTGCTCGCGCTCGGCGCGGGGCTGATGCTCAATGCACTGACGTCGGGCGTTCCCGATGCGCAGGCGCAAGCGCCGGTGCAGGTTGCCTCGTCAGATGAGGAGATGCCGGCCGAGATCATCGCCGTGCAGATCCGCAAGCAGGGCTATGAGTGCATCAACCCGAAGAGCGCCAAGCGCGATCCCAAAGCGTCCGAGGCCGACCTGCCCGTCTGGATATTGACCTGCGAGAACGCGACGTACCGCGTGCGCCTCGTCGGCGACATGGCCGATCACGTCGAGAAGCTCTGAGCATCTCGCACCGGCATCGAAACAGTAAAGGCGGGACTTGCGTCCCGCCTTTTCTCTTGCAACGCGCCGGCGCTTACGTGCGCCAGGGATGCGCCGGCAGCTCGCTGACACCGACGACCTTCGCGCCGGCCGCGGCCACCTTGTGATCGTTCTCGACCGAGCTGCCGGAAACGCCGATGGCGCCGACGAGCACGCCCTCCTCATCGACGATCGGGAGACCGCCCGGGAAGGTGATCAGACCTTCATTCGAGTGCTCAATCCCATAGAGCGACTTGCCCGGCTGCGAAAGCTTGCCGATCTCGCCCGTCGGCATGCCGAAGAACACCGCCGTCTTCGCCTTCTTGATGGCGATGTCGATCGAGCCGACCCAGGCGTCGTCCATGCGCACGAACGCCTTTAGGTTCGCGCCGGAGTCGACCACGGCGATACACATCTGCGTCTTGAGCTTCGTTGCCTCTTTCTGGGCGGCCTTGATCGCCGCCAGGGCGCTTTCCATCGTCACGTGCATCGTCGGGTTCTCCGTAAGGGGTCCAGTGGAGCCTATGTAGGTCTTCGGCAGGTTTGCAGAAGCGGGTAAACGACCGGCCAATTGCCGCGGCAAAAATCGACGGCTCGCGAGACATCCCCCCGCGAGCCGTGCCGATCCAACGCAATCGATGCGAGTTTAAGCAGCCTTTTCGAGCTGCTGGTTCCACTTGCCGAGCGCAGCGAGCGAGTTCATCCGTGCGCGGTGGGTGAAGGCGCGCTGACCGGCGGCGACGTTCTCGGTCTTGCCGCCCCAGGCTTTCAGCGCGGCCGCCTGCAACGCGCGACCATACGAGAAGGTGACGTTCCACGGCAGGTTGCCGATCTGGTTGATCAGCGACAGGTTCTCGGTCGCCTGCTCGTCCGACTGGCCGCCGGACAGGAAGGCGATGCCCGGAACGGACGCCGGCGTGGTCGCCTTGAGGCACTTCACGGTGAGCTCAGCCACCTGCTGCGGGCTCGCCTGCTTGGGGCACTTCTGGCCGGCGATGACCATGTTCGGCTTCAAGACGATGCCCTCCAGCGCCACGCGCGCGTCATAGAGCTCGCGGAACACCGTGCGCTGCGTCCACTCCGTCACCTCGTAGCAGCGCTCGATGGTATGGCCGGCGTGCGGTCCGTCCATCAGCACCTCGGGCTCGACGATCGGAACGATGCCGGCTTCCTGGCACAGCGCGGCGTAGCGGGCGAGCGCGTGCGCGTTAGCCTTGACGCAGTTCCACGACGGCAGGTCGTCGGTGATGGTGATGACGGCGCGCCACTTGGCGAAACGCGCACCCAGCTTGTGATACTCGGCAAGGCGTTCGCGCAGACCATCGAGGCCCTCGGTGACCGTCTCGATGGTGGCGTTCGATCCGGCGAGCGGCTTGGCGCCGGTGTCGACCTTGATGCCGGGAATCGAGCCCGCCGCTTTCATGACGTCGACGAGCGTCGTTCCGTCCTTCGCCTTCTGGCGGATCGTCTCGTCATAGAGGATGACGCCGGACACGTAGTTCTTCATGCCCTCGCCGGCGCGGAACAGCATCTCGCGATAGTCGCGGCGGGTGTCGTCGGTCGAGGCGACGCCGATTGAATCGAAGCGCTTCTTGATGGTGCCCGAGCTTTCGTCGGCGGCAAGGATCCCTTTGCCAGGGGTGACGAGCGCTTCAGCGATCTTTGAAAGCTCTTCTGTCATGAACGACCTCGCATGGGGTAGGAATTGTCTGCAGTGCACTTAGCGCCAAATGCGCGTCGGGGCCAGCCCCCGACCCCCGTTTTGCGGGCTTTCTCTTGCCACGGGACCATGCATAAATGCGGCCGTCGCGGTTCGGGTTCACAATCGTGATCTGTGGGAGAAACGAGATGCCGCCGACCGCCCTGCGCGCCGCGATCGTGGGAATTGCGCTTCTCGGCGCTGCGGCTTCTGCAAACGCTGAAGTCGTGCGCTTCAAGGCGGACCTAATCCCTGTTGCGGGCACAAACAGCACCGCCTCCGGCAGCCTCACGGCCGACTACGACACCGATAGCAAGAAGCTCATTTGGAACGGAACCTACAAGGGCGTAGGAACCTACGCCACCTCGGCGAGCTTTCACGGTGCGGGCGCCGGGCCACGCCGCGCTTTCGTGCGCATTCTCAATGTCGATAGTCCGTTCGAGGGCACGGCGATCCTGTCGGCACCGCAGGGCGAAGGCCTAGTCGCCGGCGAATGGCAGATCGTCGTCCGCACCTCCGGATTCCCCAAGGGCGAGCTGCGCGGCCAGCTCGTGCGCAACTAGCCTTACGGCGGACTGCGGTCAGAACAAGCGCCGCTGCAGGAACTCTGCGTAGCTCTCGTTCTGGGCGTCGCCCAATCCCAATTCGTTTAAGAGGACGAGCGCCGCATCCGTATCCGACGCCTCGATGGCGATCGTGTGCAGTTTGTCGTCATCGATACGCAGCTCGCAGAACTCGGCTACGCAGTTGCCAACGTCGTAAAGCGTGCGGCGCTTGTCGACCCTCGTCGTCGCCAGGGCATGCTGCCCGGAGACCACAGCCAGCAGCGCGTTCTCGCTCAACGCGCCACCGCGGCCGATCTCCAGGTCGAGACCGAGGGCCGGCAGAACGATGCTCTCGACCTCCTCGACGGGCACGGGGAACTCGGCATTGAGCGGTCGCGCCCACTGCTCGAGCATGCCGAGCCGCCCGCGGAGCGTCTTCACCTGCAGCCGGCCGCCGCGCACTTTGACGTTCGATTCGATATTGAGGCGCGTCACGACATAGGTTTCGCGGCTCGCCGGCTGCGCCGTCCCGGTAGCGCGCGCGGCGAAGGCATCGCGCACCGTCGTAAGATCGGTGGCGAACTTGCGGAACTCGTAGCGCGTCTCGTTGTCGGCGAATTTCATGCGCGGCCCTCCTCAGCGAAACGCGGCGAGCGCCGCCAGCGCTTCATCGATATCCGCGGTCGAGTGATCGGCGGAAATCTGGAAGCGGATCTCCTCCTCGCCCTTCGGCACCACCGGAAACGCGAGCCCGGTCGCCAGGATGGCATTGTCGCGCAGGTGGGCCACGAGCTGCCCGGTGCGGTGCGTGTCGCGGACCAGCAGTGGCACGACGGGATGCTGTCCCTCGACCGTCTCCAGCCCGAGCTGTCGCAGCCCGTCGCGGAAGCGCCGCGTCATTGCCTGCAAGTGCGCCAGCAGTCCGCGCCCCTCCTCGCTGTCGACGCGATCGACCGCGGCGCGCGCCGCCTCCGCCTCGCCTGGCGTAATGGGGTTGGAGTAGATGTAAAAGGGCGACGTCTCGCGCAGATATTGGACGATCGGCTCCGAAGCGACGACGTACCCGCCGTTGACCCCGAAAGCCTTGCCGAGGGTGCCGATCAGCACGTCCACCTTGCCGCCGACCACCTCTTCCGTGCCGCGGCCGCCGTTGCCGAAGGCCCCGACGCCGTGGGAATCATCGGCGACGACGATGACGTTCTCGGCGTAGCTCGCATCGTGCTTGGCGGCGATCTGCATGATCCGGGCGAGATCGGCGTGGTCGCCGCGCATGCTAAACACGCCGTCGGTGACGACGACGGCGCGCGCGCAAGTTTTCGACAGCGAGGCTAGGTGCCTGTCCAGCTCGTCGTAATCCACGTGGGCGTAGATGCGCTTCTCCGCCGGTCGCGCCAGCGAAATGGCATTGATGATCGAGTTGTGATTGAGCGCGTCGCTGATGACGGCGGTCTTGTCGGTGATTAGCGCCGGCAGCACGCCCATGACGGTCGCATAGGCGGACGAGAACAGCATGCCCGCGACACGTCCGTGGAAGGCCGCGAGCCGCGCTTCGAGCTTCACGTGCGGCGCCCATGTGCCGGAGATGAAGCGCACCGCACCCGGCCCCACTCCGTAGCGGCGCACTGCCTCCTCGTCGGCCTCGATCACGCGCGTTGCGAACGACAGGCCCAGATAGCTGTTGGAGTTCATGCGCAGGAACGGCCGCTCGCCGTGGCCTTCGATCAGGAAGCGCGGGCCTTTGCCGCCGGCCGGTTCGACGACGCCGACAGTGACGGCCTCGGCACCCTTCAAGCGGCCGCTATCGCGCAGCTCGTCCACTCTCGCCTGCAGCAGCGGCGTCAATCTATCGGTCGGCATGATCCACTCCGGTCACGTCCGCTGGCGGCGCGGGGCGGGTTTGAGCTTCTCGGTGAGACGCGCGAGCATGTCTTTCGTCATGGCGTCGAGATCGTAGCGCGGCGCCCAGTCCCAGTCTGCGTGCGCGGCACTGTCGTCGAGCGAGCGGGGCCAGCTATCGGCAATGGCCTGGCGTACGGGATCGACGTCGTAGTCGATCTCGAAGCCGGGAATATGCTTGCGGATAGCTGCTGCGATATCTTCCGGCGTCACGCTCATTGCCGTGATGTTGTAGGCGTTGCGGTAGCGCAGGCGCGATGCATCCGCCGCCATCAGGTCGACCATGCCGGTGATGGCATCGGGCATGTACGCCATGTCGAGACGCGTGTCGGCCGACAGGAAGCACGTGTACCGGCCGTAGCGGATGGCATGGTAGAACATTTCCACGGCGTAGTCCGTCGTGCCGCCGCCCGGCGCCGCGACGTACGAGATGAGCCCCGGCAGCCGGAGCCCACGCGTGTCTATGCCGAACCGCGAAGCGTAGTAGTCGCACAGCAGCTCACCCGCCACCTTGGTGATGCCGTAGATCGTGGTCGGACGCTGCACCGCGACTTGCGGGGTCATGTCGCGCTGCGTGTCGGGACCGAAGGCACCGATCGAGCTTGGGAAGAAGACCTGACAACCGTAGGCGCGCGCCACCTCCAGTACGTTATAGAGACCGCTCATGTTGACGCTCCACGCCAGCTGCGGAGCGGCTTCGGCGGATGCGGAGAGCAGCGCCGCGAGGTGATAGATGCTGTCGATGTCGTAGCGGCGCACGGCTTCGTGCAGCTGGTTCGGCTCCGTGCAATCAAGGTGATCGTCCGGCGCCAACGCTGCCGCGCCGCTCGGCTGCAGCGCCTTCAGGTCGGTGGCGACAACGTTGTCGACGCCGTAGCGCTGGCGCAGCGCCGGCACCAGCTCGGAGCCGATCTGTCCGAGCGCTCCGGTTACCAGTATCCTTGCCATGCGGTCTCCGCGCGCCAGGGCTGCACCTAGGAACGATAGTAGCTGCGATACCAGTCAACAAAACGTGCGATGCCGACCTCCACCGGGGTGGCAGGAGCAAAGCCCACGTCAGCGGCGAGGTCGTCGACATCGGCGAAGGTCGCCGGGACGTCCCCCGGCTGCATGGGCAGGAAGTTCTTCTTGGCCTCGCGCCCCAGCGTCTTCTCGAGAACGCCGATGAAGTGCATCAGTTCGACCGAGCTGTGGTTGCCGATGTTGTAAATGCGATAGGGCGCCGATGAGGTAGCAGGATCGGGCTTCGCTGCGTCCCAGCTCGGATTGGGCTGCGGGATTCGATCCGTCGTGCGCAGCACTCCCTCGACGATATCGTCGATATAGGTGAAGTCGCGCGCATGATGCCCATCGTTGAACACGTCGATCGGCTCGCCGGCCAAGATGCAGCGCGTGAACTTGAACAGCGCCATATCGGGGCGCCCCCACGGACCGTACACGGTAAAGAAGCGCAGCCCCGTCACTGGCAAGCGATAGAGATGCGCGTACGAATGCGCCATCAGCTCGTTCGCCTTCTTGCTCGCGGCGTAGATGCTCAAGGGATGGTCGACGTTCTGATGCACGCTGAACGGCATCTGCGTGTTGGCGCCATAGACGGAGCTCGACGAGGCGAACACGAGGTGCTCGACGCCGTTGTGGCGGCAGCCCTCGAGCACGTGCAGCGTGCCGACGATATTGGCATCGATGTAGGCGTGCGGGTGATCGACGCCGTAGCGGACGCCGGCCTGGGCGCCGAGGTGGATGACGCGCTGCGGGCGCACCTCGGCGAACAGCCGCTCCATGCCGGCTCGGTCGGCCAGGTCCAGCTTGGAGAAGGTGAAGCCCGGCTTGCCGACGAGTTGGGCGAGCCGGTCCTCCTTCAGTTTAACGTCGTAGTAGGCATTGAGATTATCTAACCCGACGACCTCGTCGCCGCGGTCTAAAAGAGCCCTGGCAGTATGATAGCCGATGAAGCCGGCAGCACCGGTCACCAGGACACGCATGTCGGACCTTTCCTGCGTCTTTTGGCGACCGCGTCTTGATGACGCCGGCATATCGCCTGCCGGCGCTAAGTGATACAGTCGGACGTGTCAAGAAGCCTTGTTTGTCCGTGACGAGAAGCGGTATGCGGGCAGTTCCGTCACATCCTATTGTGCAAGTCGCTCCCTCGCTCGGACAGGCGTACGTTGGCCGTAATTTTCCAGGAGGGTTCGGGTCAGCAGTGGATGTTTCCGAGCGCGAATCCTGCCACCCCTTGATCACTCTCGAGCTGGCCAGCCGGCGCGCGTTGCAGCATCCCGTGCACATGAATTTCTTGGCAACCGAACCGCACCAAGCATTTGGTCCCGGAGGACAATGAGCGTGTTGAAAGGCGTCGTCGAAGCTACCCCAGCCGATCCGATATCGTCGTACTTCAACGAGCTTAGCCGTGTACTGACGGCGGTTCGGGTAAGCGATGCGGAAGGCCGACCGCTCGACCTGAGCGCAGGCTTCGAGTGGGTCGCCGACGCGGCCCGTGAGGCGCACAACGCCGGCAAGAAAGTCGTGCTGATCGGCAACGGCGGCAGCGCAGCCGTCGCCAGCCACCACGCCATCGAGTTCCTCAAGAACGGCGGCATCCGCGCGACGGCACTCAATGACTCGGCCGCACTCACTTGCCTCAGCAACGACTTCGGCTATGCCAACGTCTTCTCCGAGCAGCTGAAGGCGCATGGCATTCCTGGTGACGTGCTCATCGCGATCTCCAGCTCCGGCCAGTCAGTCAACATCCTCAAGGCGGTCGAGACGGCCCGTGCCAGCAGCATGAAGGTCGTCACCTTGAGTGGTTTTCAGCCCGACAACCTGCTGCGCGGTCGCGGCGACGTGAATTTCTACGTGAACTCCAACCAGTATGGCTTTGTGGAGGTTGCGCATCACGCGCTGATTCAGGCCATACTCGATCTCTACGTCTTCCCGCGGCGCCCCGCGAAGTAGTCGCATCCCGGGCGTCGCCGCCATCCGCAACGGGAACGCTCATCCGGATGCTGAACGCAGGCCCAACCAGCGAGCCGGACAATCGGGCCCTGAGAATCAGCGTCCACAATCTGGCCGGCACCGATCAATCCACTCTCGTTTTGCAACTGCAACGGCTCGTGCTGTCGTTGCCGGTACTCGCGGCAGACGCTGCTGGCGCGCCGGGCGCCGATGTCTCCGTTGTCGTTGTCGACGGGGCCCACGGGTTTACATCGCCAGCGCGGCAGGCGGCCGCGATCGCCCGCACCGGGGGCGCGCGGCACATCGTGCTGGCAGTGCATACGCCCGCGCTTTCCGCTCACGACAACGTAGCCTTCGACGCGGTGAGCAGTGACTTCCACGAATACGTCCGCCGCCTCGAGTTCGCGACGGCTATAGCCATTCCCGTCGGCGGCGCCGACGCGTCTGGCGTCGCTTGGTTCGCGGGCCCGTCTCTAGCGGCCCACCTCGACGCGCTCGCCGCCGACCTGCGCGCGGCTTCCGGCGCGTTCGTGGAAGCAACCCAGCTCACCGAGCAGTTTGCCGCGCACGTGGCCTGCATCGCGGACGAGGAGCTGCTTCCCGGCCGCGATTACAAGCTCAAGCTCGCGGGGCGCGAGCTCACGGCAAGCGTCACCGCCATCAAGTACCGCCTCGACGTCGACAGCCTGCACCGCTTGCCTGCCCGCACACTCTGTCGCGGCGAGATCGGCGTCTGCACCATCGCCACGCAGGCGCCCGTCGCACTCGCCAGCGACGAGGATGTGCCCGGCGCGGGACGTTTCATCATCAGCGACATGCATTCGGACTCGCCCATCGCGGTCGGCACCGTCGACTTCGCCCTGCGGCGCGGCATGAACGTTCATTGGCAGCCGCTGACGATCACCAAAGAGCTGCGCGCCTCCCTGAAGCAGCAACGCCCCTGCGTCATCTGGCTCACCGGGCTTTCGGGTTCGGGCAAATCCACACTCGCCAATCTCGTCGAGGGCTGGCTGGCGCTGCGCGGCTGCCACACCTACCTGCTCGACGGGGACAACGTCCGCCACGGCCTCAACAAGGATCTCGGCTTCACGGCGGTGGATCGCGTCGAGAACATTCGGCGGGTCGGCGAAGTGGCGCGGCTGTTCGTGGACGCCGGCGTCATCGTGCTGTGCTCGTTCATCTCGCCCTTCCGCGCCGAGCGCGAAGCCGTGCGCAGCCTGCTCGACACCGGCGAGTTTATCGAGATCCACGTCACTGCGCCGCTCGAGGTTTGCGAGGCGCGCGACCCGAAAGGCCTCTACGCCAAATGCCGCGCCGGTCAGCTACCGAACTTCACCGGCATCGATTCACCATACGAAGCGCCGGAGAACGCCGACCTCGTGCTCGACACGACGACGGCGCCTGCGACGGAACTCGCGCATCGCATCGTTTCACTGCTGCAAGACCGGGGCATCGTAGCGGATGATGGAGCGCGCGAGCGCGTCGGACGAAGCCCGTAAAGTTTCCCCTTCGCCCAGAAAATCGCCACTTCGGCGAATCCGTGTCTGCCGGAACACATCCAGAGAGAATGTTCGCCGCACCAATAGTCTCGCCAAGTGGTTGTGCATAAATTCTGGGGTACGCGGAGATTCGGCCATAATGGCAACCAGCTGGCGGTCATTGAAAACTGTGTATCGGGCGGCGCTGCTAGGTGCGCTCGCCATATCGGCTGGCGGCTGCTCGACGATGAATGAGCTCAGCGGCGCGCCGCGCCCCGGCTACCAGAAGGACGGCACTTACGTGCTGAGCGCCCAGGAGCAGGGCCTCGGCTGCCGCGAGTTGCAAGCGCGCCAAGTCGGGTTGCAGGAGCAGCTCACGGCACTACCGGCCCAAGCCGTCAAGCAGATGCAGGAGCTGCCGACCACTGTGGCCGATGCATGGGGGCGCCTTGTCGGCTCGGCCGACAAGGGCGTGCCCGCACTCGCCGAATACAATGAGGCCAAGGCTGAGTCAGCCGCCGTCAACGAGAGCCTGCAGCGCAAGGGCTGCGGCCCGTCGGTCGAGACAGCCTCGATCAAGCGTCCCCAGTAACGCGCGGGATCGCGAACCCGATCATCAACCAGGCGACGAGCCCGGCGCCGGCGAGCAGCGCCAGGGCGGACGACAGCGGCGCCTGCGCCACGACGCTCAACGCCGCCAGGACGACCAGGCCGATATTGACCGCCAGAACGCGCCCGACGATCTGCATATTGGTGAATCCGTTGTCGCGCGCGCGCTGATAGAAGTGCGTCCGATGCGCGACAGACAGACGCTCGCCGGCGCGCGCGCGCCGCACGATGGTCAGTCCGGTGTCGGCGACGAAATAGAGGGGCAACAGCACAGCTGCGATCACGTAGCCGGATCCAGCAACCACGATCAGCAGCCAGGCGAGCAAGAGCCCGATCGGCAAGCTTCCCATGTCGCCCATGAAGAGGCTCGCCACCGGTCTGTTGAACGGCGCGAAGCCAAGCATCGCGCCGTTGAGCGCCAGCGCAACGACGAGCGCGGCGGGAGGCAGCGCACCCAGCGCCCCGATGATCGCCACCCCGGCAGTAAGCGGCACCACCTCGGCGACCATCATCCAGTCGATGCCGTCCATGAAGTTGACGAGATTGATGAACCAAACGGTGCCGACCAGCAGAATGGCGCGCTCGAGCCACAGCGGCAGCATGGGAATGGTCCGCAGTTCGCCGGGAAGCGCCGCGAGCATCAGGGCGGCGGCCAGGGCCTGCACCAGGAGCTTCACCTTGGGCTCAAGGTGGTAGAAGTCGTCGACGGCTCCGAGCAGGAGCAATAGGAGCGCTGCGAGAACTGCGAGCAGCGTGCCGGTCCGGGCCTCGGCCGGGAAGTCGGCGTAGCCATAGATCGCCAACAGGGTCACGCCGAGCGTGGCGCAGGTGATGGCGAGGCCGCCCCACTGCGGCGTCGGCTTCACGTGCGAAGACCGATGTGTCGGCACGGCCATGGCCGCGTTGCGCAGAACCGGCGTGAGGACGAGGATCATCAGCGCGCAGCTCAGCAGCGCGGCGAGCCAGACCACCGGCCCGAGATATTCGACAATCGCCCAGGCGGCAGGATCAGGCATGGAGACGGCTCGGCTGCTTAACGGCAGTCACCGCGCAGGCAAAAGCATTGGCTGGGGCGCCAGGATTCGAACCTGGGAATGGCGGAATCAAAATCCGCTGCCTTACCACTTGGCTACGCCCCACCGGCCGCCCACGGTGAAGGCGGCGACCCCGTATAGTCGAGCCGGTGTACGCGAGCAATCCCAACGCCTGAAGCGCCCGGAGACGCATCGGATGCGGCCTTCAGTGCGCGAAAAACCGTTCGCTTGCGGGGCTGGCACATGGCCGCTATAAAGCCGCCCTCGCCGCGGCCTCCGCTCAGGAGATCCCGGCGATGTCCCTTACAGGACTGATGAGTCGGGCGGAGCGTAGCGCAGCCTGGTAGCGCACTTGCTTCGGGAGCAAGGGGTCGGGAGTTCGAATCTCCCCGCTCCGACCATCATTTTCTTTGGCACTAAGCCACTCCCCGGCGTCAGGGGACGACCACGCGCTAAAGATGCGGTTCGGTGAGCGTGCGCCGGCACGTGTCGCGCCATTTTTCCTTCGACATATGCGTTTCGGCGTCCCACGCGGCCTCGCACTCGGCCATCGTCTTGCCGACCGCGCCTTGGCGGACAGCCCGGCCACCCGCCGTGGCCCGCGCGGGGTCGCCGCTCGTTCCGCGATCGGGCGTCGCTTGATCGGGAAGTCCGGGGGTTGCGGCTTCGGTCGCCGAGTCGCTCCCGACGCCGGAAGTACTGCTGCGGTCCGCACCGACGCCCGGCGCCGAAGGCGGAATGGCCGTACCCGAAGGGGCTTGAAGCGCGCGTTGGCGCGCGGCCTCGAGCGGCGTGCCCGATGGATAGGCGGTGCCGGAAGGCGTCGCCGTGCCCGCCGGCGCGGGCGTGCCACCGGGGGGCAAGGTTCCCGGAGCGGTCGAACCGGGTGCGGCCGCGGTCGCCGGCTGGTTGCTCAGGCTACGCGGGTCGCCTCCAGCCGATGTGCCACTGCCTGATGTGCCGCCCGGTCCGACACGAGCTGCCGGAGATCCGATGCCGCCCGCCGCGCCGCCGCCGCGGCTGGCTGCGCTACCGGCGGAGCTGCCGCCCGACGAACCGCCCGCTTGCGCCAGCGCACCGCCGGTGCTCAGCGCCAGTACAAGCAAGAGGGATAGAACCGACGCGTGCCCCCGGATTGCACAGGTCATGACGGGCCTCATTGTCGCGATGCTGCCGGGCCAATGCGCGAGCACCGCGCGAGTTCCGCGTCCATCGACGTTAACGCGCAGCAGCAGAAGCTGCCGAGCATTGGAAGGTTGCACGCCAAAGCAGCCGGCGCGGCGCTCTACTCGGTGCGCACGGGCGGCGGCGTGTTGGGGATCACCTGCTCCGTGGCGCTGGTTCCGTCCGAGCTACCGTTGTCGGCGGGAACGACCGCGACGACCAGCAGGGCAGCGATGACGCCGATGGCCAGCATGGCGAGAATCCAGCTGGTGGCGCTTTCCACGCCTCGATTGCGCGAAGCGGGAAAATCTCGTTCGCGTGACATATTGCACCTCCTTCGCTCAACCCGCCAAACCCGTGAGGCCGCAATGCGTTCCGCGCGAATGCCGCAGGCCCTGGAAAGGGCGGCAATCGGCCTCTAGGCTGAGCATCGCCGCTGCGCATTTCCGCGCAGGAGGCATAAATTCGATATGAGTGAAAACTTGAAGTTCAATACGAGCATGACCTTTACCTACGGCGTGCCGGACCAGTTAGCGCCGGACGTGCAGCGCGTCGTTGCCCCCAATGCCGGGCCGCTCACCTTCAAGGGGACCAACACCTATCTCGTCGGCGGTCGCAGCTTAGCGGTGATCGATCCGGGTCCTGACGACGACGCCCATCGCGCCGCGATACTCGCTGCCGCCGCGGGGCGACCGATCACGCATATCATCGCCACGCACGCCCACCGCGATCACGTCGACGGCGTCGCCGCGCTCGTGGCAGCGACAGGCGCCCAGACCTATGCCTATCGCCGCTCCGAGATCCCGCAAGGCGGAGGCGGCGATGCCGACGCCGAATACGTCGGCCACGGCTTCATTGCCGATGTCCACGTCGAGCACGGGGGTACGATCGCCGGTGAGGACTGGGAGCTTACGGCGCTGCATACGCCCGGCCATGCGCCGGATCATCTGTGTTTCGTGCTGAAGGATCGCGCCGTCATCTTCTCCGGTGACCACGTGATGGCCTGGAATACGTCTGTCGTCGCACCGCCCGAGGGGCGCATGGCGGACTATCTGCGCTCGTTGGAACTGTTGCTCGACCGCGATGCGCGGCAGCTACTGCCGGGCCACGGCGGGATCATAAACGAGCCGCGCCGCACGGTGAAAGCCTACCTCTTGCATCGCAGGTGGCGCGAGCAGGCCATTCTCGATGCCGTCCGCAACGGCACCAACACGGTGCGCTCCCTACTGCCGGTCATCTACCGCGACCTCGACAAGGCCGTCGTCGGCGCGGCCGCCCTGTCGCTGCGCGCTCACCTCGACCACCTCGCCGAGCGAGGGCTTATCGCCTGCGCCGATTCTTCGAACGTCGATTGCGTGGCCGTTCCTCTTTAGCGGCCTTTGCCTCGTCCGGTTGCTCGACACGCGCCGCGGGCACGGTCGACTCCATCACCGTCACGATCTCTTTCAGGATCTGGCGAACGCGGTCGGCGTTGCGGCCGAGATCATGCGACCCGTAGCGCGAGGCGGAGCGCACGTCGACGCGTGCGCTCTGATCGCTACCGGTCACGCGGATGGCGACGTCCTCATAGAGGCCGAGGATCAGCGTGCGGTCGGCGACCTCGATGAGGCCAGCGCGGCCGGCGCCAACGTCGGGCGCTTCCTGATGCACAATCTCCATCTTCAGCCGCTTGATCGCCTCCGCGGCGAGCCCAAACACTTCTTCCGCCGGGCGATCGATCTCGATGGGCTTGATGTCGGGATATGCGGCAAGCTGCTTACGCGCGAACGACGGTCCGGGATACTCGACCGGGTTGCTACCCGGCGCGCGAAGCTTGGCAATTTCGACGAACGGCGGCGGGCTCGTCACATCGGTTGTCACGTCGTTGATGCTGGGCAGGCTCTCGTACTTCGGCAGGAAGATGATCGGCCACAGCATCAGGCCGAGGCTGACAATGATGGCGAACACAACGCGCGCGGTGCCGGGCCTGCCGGTCCGCCAGATGCCGATGGTGGCCAAGGCCGACATCAGCAGCGACAGTCCGGCGCCGACGAAGGCGACCCAAGCCAGGTTCTCGGCGATCGGCGTCGGCAACGAGAATAGGCGGTGTAGGAAGATCGCCGTGGCGAGGAGCACGGCCGAAAACACGGCGACACGGCTCGTCCAACGCGCAAAGAAGGATGGCCCCAGGGGCGGAGGCGGCCTCATGCGCGAGGTGGCCCTGCGGCGGCGTATTGGAGCCCGGCGAAGTTCATGACGTGGCTACTGGTCCTGGTGCCGCGTTGGTGGTGCGGGCGGCAGAATAGCCGAGAATCGGGCGAAAAACAGCGACGGCCCACAGAAAGCCGCGGGTCCGCAAAAGCGCAGATCTAGATGTGCTGGCCACCGTTAATGTGCAGCTCGGCGCCATGCACGTAGCTCGATTGCTCGCTGCATAGGAAATAGATCGCCCGGGCCACCTCCTCGGGCGATCCGAGGCGGTGCATGGGAATTTGCTCCTCGACGATCTTGCCCGTCCCCGGCGACAGGATCGACGTGTCGATCTCGCCCGGCGAGATGGAGTTGACGCGAATGCCGCGCGGCCCGAAGTCGGCCGCCATCTCGCGCGTCAGCGCCGCGAGCGCGGCTTTCGACGTCGCATAGGCCGACCCAGCGAACGGATGCACGCGGCTGCCGGCGATGGACGTGACGTTGACGACCGCGCCCTGTGCGCGTTCCAACTCGTCGAGCAAGCCGCGCGCCAGCATGATGGGCGCGAAGAAGTTCACCTGATAGACATGCCGCCAGATGTCGAGCGACGTCTCGATGGAGTTGAGCCGCGTCCCGCGCTCGGTCTTCGGGCTGATGCCCGCATTATTGACGAGCGCGTGCAGCTCCGAACCATCTTCCGCCAGGCGCGCCTTGAGATCGTTGATTGCTCGCGCCGTGTCGGCCGCCTCCGCTAGATCAACCTGCAGGTGATCGTTGCGTCCTTGCTCCCAGGGACACTGCTCCGGAAAAGGATGCCGGGAGCAACTGATCACGCGCCACCCCGCGGCAGCGAAACGCTTCACGGTGGCGTGGCCGATGCCGCGCGACGCTCCCGTCAGCACCAGCGTCTTGCGCTTTTGTTTGCCGCTCGCCGGCATGCGGTTCACCGTTCGATCCTGGCAGCGATAGCGGATTAGCTCGGGTTATCCGGGCGGGGTCAAGCGGCGGCGCCCCATTGCCTTAAGGGTCAGGGATAAAGGCGCGTCTTGGTCCAGTCCCCGCCGGCCTCGGCGCGCTTGAACATGACCCGCTCGTGCAGGCGCGACAGGCGCGAATGCCAGAACTCGATCTCGAGCGGCGTGATGCGGAAGCCCGACCAATGCGGCGGCCGCGGTACCTTGCCGACGAGATGCTTAGCAGTCTCGGCGGCGACCGCCTTCTCGAGCGCGAAGCGGCTTTCGAGCGGGCGCGACTGCTGCGATGCCCAGGCGCCGATCTGCGCCGACCGGGGACGTGTGGCGAAGTAGGCATCCGCCTCGGCGTCGCTCACCTGCGTAACCGGACCGCGCACGCGCACCTGGCGGTGCAGACTCTTCCAATGGAAGTCGAGCGCAGCATAGGGGTGGGCGAGCAGCTCCACGCCCTTGGTGCTTTCGTAGTTCGTGAAGAACACGAAGCCGCGCGCGGGATACCCGGCGGGATCGACGGCTTTCAACAAGACCATGCGCACGTTGGGATGACCGGCGGCATCGACCGTCGCCAGCGCCACGGCGTTCGGATCGTTCGGCTCGTGGCGCGTCGCGTCGGCCATCCACTCATCGAATAGCGCGAACGGCTCCGCCGCCTCGGCAAAGTCGCCGGGCGTATGATCCTCCGTAGGCGGCCCGCTAGGCTTCTCGGTCACCTTGGTCCTCTCTCGCTTGCCCAGCCCGTCACTGGGACACGCATTCAGCCGGTCTTAACCAAAGCAGCTCATACTCACGACAGGTCACACCACAAGTTGCGCATCGTTGCGTCGTCAGCATCGAGTGAAGCGTCATGAGTCAGAACCCCTCTCTAGTTACGCTTGCCGCAGTTGTCACCACCGGCATCGTCCTTGTCGGCGTCATCTTGATGGGTCCCACGACCGCCTTCGGCGGCGAGCAGTGGGAGACATCCGTTTCTACCGAGACGACTGACACGCCGCCCGCCGCGCTTCCTCCGGTCCCCGGCACGTCGATCATGCCCGGCACCTTCGTCGACATCCCCGTCGGCCCTTACAAGCTCGACGAGAAGGATGAGATCGCGGCGCTCGAGCGCATCCAATACGCCCTCTCCGAGGTCAGCGACGGTAAGACCTACGTCTGGCGCCGCTGGCACGGCCGCCTCTCGGGTCTCGTGCAGCCGACCGGCTCCTTCAAAGATCAAAGCGGTAAGGTTTGCCGCCACCTGATCGTCCTTATGACCACCGGCCACAACACCAAGAAGCAGGAAGGCATCGCCTGCCGCCTGCCGAGTGGCCGCTGGCAACTCGACGGCTGACCGCGCGCGGTAACCCCCTTCCCGCATAGCGATCGGCAAAAAGGCCGGCCTCAGGGCCGGCCTTTTTCGTGCTACCCGTGCGAAAACCGCGCATCTGGACCCATCAGTCCATTTGTGTAGGATGCGCGCCGAACGCCCTGGACGATAACTAGGAATAGAGAGACACCCATGACGGAGCCATTGCCGAGCGCAGGGGTTGCGAAGGGCAACCTGTTGGCTGGCAAACGCGGCCTTATCATGGGCTTAGCCAACAATCGCTCGATCGCCTGGGGTATCGCCCGGGCGGCGGCGGCGCAAGGCGCCGAGCTCGCCTTCACGTATCAGGGCGATGCCCTGAAGAAGCGGGTCGAGCCGCTCGCCGCCGAGCTCGGCTCCAAGATCGTCCTCCCCTGCGACGTCGTCGACGCCCAGTCGATGGATGCCGTATTCGACGAGTTGCAGAGGGTCTGGGGCCGGCTCGACTTCTTCGTCCATTGCATAGCCTTTTCCGACAAGGCAGAGCTCGACGGCCGCTACGTCGACACCAGCGAGAAGAACTTCACGCAGACGATGCTCGTCTCCTGCTACTCGTTCACGGCACTGGCGTCGCGGGCAGAGAAGCTCATGCCGCCCGGCGGCTCGATGCTCACGTTGACCTACTACGGCGCCGAGAAGGTGATGCCGCACTATAACGTCATGGGCGTCGCCAAGGCCGCGCTCGAGGCGAGCGTGCGCTATCTCGCCGCCGACCTCGGCCAAAAGGGCATCCGCGTCAACGCCATCTCGGCCGGCCCGATCAAGACGCTGGCCGCCTCCGGCATCGCCGACTTCCGCTACATCCTGCGCTGGAACGAGTACAATTCCCCGCTGCGCCGGACGGTGACCATCGAGGAGGTCGGCAGCGCCGGTCTCTATCTGCTGTCCGATCTGTCGCGCGGCGTCACCGGCGAGGTGCATCACGTCGACAGCGGCTATCACGTGCAGGGCATGAAGAACGAAGATGCCCCGGACATCACCGTGGCCAAGTCCGACGACGCCTGAGACAAGCGGAGCGTATCGCCTAGTGTGATGATCGAGAAATTCGCTGTCGTCAGCGGCGAGGGATCTAGCGAACTTCTCGATTTGAATCACACGAGCCAGTCTGTGATCCCAGTGTCCCTTACTATCCCGAAGTTCGCTCCCAGTCCCGGCGGCGAGCTCTGGCGAACTTCGGAATCGGGACACTAGGATGCGCGCCGGGCCCACCATCTACTTCATCCGCCACGGCGAGACCGACTGGAACGCGCAGTCGCGCTACCAGGGCCAGGCCGATATCCCGATGAACGAGACCGGTCGCGCCCAGGCCCGCCGCAATGGCGAGGCGCTCCGCGGACTGCTGCCCGGCATCGCTCAATGCCGCTACGTCGCGAGCCCGCTCCTGCGCGCCCGCGAGACGATGGAGATCGTGCGTGGCGTCATGGGGCTCGACCCCGGAGCCTACTCGATCGACGAGCGCCTCAAGGAACTCCACTACGGCCACTGGCAGGGCATTTTCGCCGCTGACCTGCCGGACGTCGACGCGGCCGGCATCGCCGCACGGTCGCAGGATACGTTCCGCTGGCGGCCGACGGGCGGCGAAAGCTACGAGGACCTGATGGCGCGCGCGGTCGGCTGGCTCGCCGACGTCGCCGACGACACGGTCGTCGCAGGTCATGGGGGCATCAGCCGGGTGCTGCGGGGCCACCTCTACGGCGTCGACCCGTCCGCCGTGCCGGAGCTCGAGGTACCGCAAGACAAGGTGCTCATCCTGCGCCGCGACGGCCTGGAGTGGTTGTAGCAGCCCAAAATGCAGAAGAGCCGAGGCAGCGGCTGCCTCGGCTCCCCGACACGTCGAATTAGCCGCTCGGTGCCGGTTGCTCAGACCGGCAAGGAGCAGCTGGATGGGGGCCAACCTTGCGGCGGCCCATGACGCATACGCCTCTTGCGACACGCGACCGGCGGTTGTTGCGCCTCAGCTCAGAAACGTCGTGAAACCATTGGTCCCCAGGTCGAAGCCTGATGGTGACCGGCGGTCTCCGCCAAACGGCGGTTTCGCAGGAAGATCACGCAGCGCGTGAGCGATGCGCCTCTACCGTGCTGTCTCCTTGCAGCTTGTCGCGTAGCGCGACGCGGTACTGCGAGCCAGATAAGCTGCATCGCGTGAGTCTGTCACGGTGTTTGCCGGGCTCGGCTCTTGCCCGCATACGCTTGGACTCCTAAGACTGGCACAACTGCCACGGCACCGGGTTGCACGCGCACCCGGACCTCCTCTCACGCTCGGCGACCGGCAATGTCCCACAACACCTTCGGCCATCTGTTCCGTATGACGACCTGGGGCGAAAGCCACGGGCCGGCGCTCGGCTGTGTCGTCGACGGATGCCCGCCGGGAATTCCGCTCGAGGCGGCCGAGATCCAGGCGTTCCTCGACAAGCGCCGCCCGGGACAGTCGCGCTTCACCACCCAGCGGCAGGAGCCGGACGAGGTGGAGATACTGTCCGGCGTCTTCCCCGATGCGGAGGGCCGCCAGGTGACCACCGGCACGCCCATCTCGCTGATGATCCGCAATGTCGACCAGCGGTCGAAGGACTACGGCGACATCTCCAGCAAATTTCGCCCAGGCCACGCCGACTACACCTATTGGAAGAAGTACGGCATCCGCGACTTCCGCGGCGGTGGCCGCTCGTCGGCTCGTGAGACCGCAGCCCGCGTCGCGGCCGGCGCCATCGCCCGCAAGGTGCTGGCGGGTGTGACCATCCGCGGGGCCCTCGTGCAGATGGGCAACATCAAGGTCGACCGCTCGCTGTGGGACTGGGACACGGTGAACGCCAATCCGTTTTTCTGCCCCGACGCGGCGACCGCCGTGCACTGGGCCGAGTACCTCGACAAGGTGCGCAAGTCCGGCTCTTCGATCGGCGCGGTGATCGAGGTGATCGCCGAAGGCGTGCCTGCCGGCTGGGGCGCTCCGATCTACGGCAAGCTCGACCAGGACATCGCTTCGGCCATGATGAGCATAAATGCCGTCAAGGGTGTCGAGATCGGCGCCGGGATGGACGCTGCCGAATTGACCGGCGAGGAAAACGCCGATGAAATTCGCATCGGCCGCGACGGGCAGCCGTGCTTCCTGTCCAACCACGCCGGCGGCATTTTAGGTGGCATCTCGACGGGACAACCCATCGTCTGCCGCTTCGCCGTGAAGCCCACGTCGTCCATTCTGACGCCGCGCAAGACCATCGATCTCGATGGCGACGAGACCGAAGTGGTCACCAAGGGACGCCACGATCCGTGCGTCGGCATTCGCGCCGTGCCGATCGGCGAAGCGATGCTCGCTGTCGTTCTGGCCGACCACTTCCTGCGCCATCGCGCACAGATCGGCTGACGACGTCGGCCGCTCGCTCCGGCAATCAACAGCTTTGAAAAAAATTGCGTGCGACATGCTAATTTGCCGCATGCGAGACTAGCCAAAGTTTGGCGTCTGAGTTATCGTCAACAAACTGAAGCTCAAGACAAATTTCTGCCCTGACGTTGCGGACGGGAGAGGCTTTGCGGCACGCGCTTAGGCGCGTCTCTGCGCGCCTCTCGATGCCGCGCGAACGATGAAACTTGCCTGCTGTTCCTGCTCCGGACGGGCGCAGTAAAAGTTGGCGTTGGGAGACGTGGTGCCGTGCTGAGAGTTGAAGAACGCCGCAATGGTCGGCCGCCCCTGTTGAGCAAAGCCGCCGCCGACCGAACGACCCCCGAAATCCGATATGACATCGCTCCTTCGGTTCAGTTGATCGCGCGCGACAGCTTCGTCGCCGAGACAGCGAGCAAGATCGAGCAGTTGCAGGCAACCGTCCGGCTGATGTCGCGCGACATGGGACAGCTCGCGGGAAAGGTTGCCGACCTGCAGGCGACCGCCGAGCAGGATCTGCGCTGGCAGACTTTCCAGAAAGGCGAGAAGCGCAGCAAAGAGGCGAAGCTCGACGAGCTTCTTCGCAGCTGTCGCGATCTCAAGGCACGCTTCGACCGCATCGAGGCGCGCACCGGCGGCGACTTCCACGCGTACAACAGCTTCGAGGCGGTGAGCCGCAAGATCTCCGAGCTCGAAACCTTCCGCGACGAAGCGCGGCGCATTGAGCGCACGCTTACGCTGAAGGCGTGGCTGCTTTGTGCGGCCGTGGGGGCCGCCGCCCTCGTCATCGTGCTCGCCAACGCGATGGCCCACTGAAACGACAACGGCAGGCGTTCACGACGCCTGCCGTTTTCTTGCGCGCGCGTGTGCGGCCGGCGAGCAGCGCCGCGCTCGCTACGTGTCGAGCCCTTGCTGAGGCTAACCTCGGCGATAAACGTGAGCTTCTTGTCCGCCGCTTTTTCCTTACGCCGCAACGTGGTTGTGCGTGTCAATTGTCTTTGCCGCGCGCCTTGCTAGTCTGCCGCCGGGGCGAGACCTCGGGGGACGACGATCATGACGGATACGGCTAGCGTCGCGCCGGCAGCGCAACCGGCAAAGTGGGCCCGGCTACTGCTACTCATCGCGGCAATGATCGAATTCCTCGGCGGGCTCGGCAGCCTGCCGATCCTTTTCGGCGACCTCAATGAGGTGCCCGGACCCGGGCTCGACGGTCAAATCATCCTTGCTGGAATCGTGCTGAAGCCGCTGCTCGCTCTCGCGGCGCTGTTCTTCACCGTCCGCGGCAAGATCCCCTATGCCCTGGTGGCCATGGCCTTCATCATCCTGATGGCGTGGCTGAGCTACGTGCCTTCGGTCCGGCTGCACGGCCTCGACCTTTCGCAGGGCGACGCGTTCACTACCACGATGCTCGGCTGGGAGCTGATCGTCGCGCCGGTCTTGGCTCTGGCGGTTGCCGGGCTGGCCTTGCGGGAGACGCAGTTGACGCTGGCAACCGTGCTGGCCGTCCTGCCGACGCTGGCCCACGTGCTGTCGGTGATCGCCTTCGGCGTCAGCGTGGCGATCTACGGATTCTGAGCCGCTAAACGCGCTCGGCCCACAGGTCGTAGTCGTCGGCGTTGGTGACGCGCGCCTTGACGATGTCGCCGGCCTTCAACGCGGTATCGCCGTTGAGGAACACGCTGCCGTCGATCTCCGGCGCGTCCCACTGCGAGCGCCCGAGCGCACCTTCATCGTCGACCTCGTCGACGATGACGTCGATCTCGCGCCCGACGATGCCGGCGAGCCGCTTCTCGCTCACCTCTTTCGCCGTCGCCATGAACCGGTGCCAGCGTTCCTCCTTCACCTCGTCCGGCACGACAGCGGCGATGTCGTTCGCCGGCGCGCCCGCCACCGGCTCGTAGCGGAAGCAGCCGACGCGGGCGAGCTCTACTTCGCGCAGCCACTGCAGCAGGAACTCGAAGTCCTCGTCGGTCTCGCCGGGGAAGCCGACGATGAAGGTCGAGCGCACCGCGAGGTCGGGGCACATCTCCCGCCAGCGGCGGAGGCGCTCCAGCGTCTTCTCCTGATGCGCCGGGCGGCGCATGGCTTTGAGCACCGCGGGCGAGGCGTGCTGGAAGGGGATGTCCAGATAGGGAAGGATCTTCCCTTCGGCCATCAGCGGGATGACGTTGTCGACGTGCGGGTAGGGATAGACGTAGTGCAGCCGCACCCAGGCGCCGAGCTCGCCCAATGCCTCGCACAGCTGCTGGAAGCGCGCCGGCAGCGGGCGCCCCTTCCACGGGCTCTCGGCATACTTGAGGTCGAGGCCGTAGGCGCTCGTGTCCTGGCTGATGACGAGCAGCTCCTTGACGCCCGCCTTCACCAGCCGCTCCGCCTCGGTCATCACGTGGTTCGACGGCCGGCTCACTAGGTCGCCGCGCAGCTGCGGGATGATGCAGAACGAGCAGCGGTTGTTGCAGCCTTCGGAAATTTTCAGGTAGGCATAATGGCGCGGCGTCAGCCGCAAGCCCTCGGCCGGCACGAGGTCCATGAAGGGGTCATGCACCGGCGGCACGGCGGCGTGTACCGCCTCGACAACCTGCTCATATTGATGCGGACCGGTGACGGCGAGCACGCCCGGGTGGCTCTCGCGAATGCGACCTTCCTCGACGCCGAAGCAGCCGGTGACGATGACGCGGCCGTTCTCGGCCATCGCCTCGCCGATAGCGTCGAGGCTCTCCTGCTTGGCGGAATCGAGAAACCCGCAGGTGTTCACCACCACCACGTCGGCGCCGGCGTAGTCGGGCGCCACGCGATAGCCTTCGGCCCGCAGCTTGGTGAGGATGCGCTCGCTATCGACCAGCGCCTTGGGGCAGCCCAGCGACACGAAGCCGACGGTCGGCACGTGGCCACGCTTCTTCTCGTCCGAACCGGATTTTTCCAGGGTGGCTGTCATCGCGCGGCTCTAGCACGGGGCGCCGCCGCGGGCGAGCCCCACGGCGGCGACACCGGCCAATTGGTTGCCGACGGAACGCCGCAGGCTCAGGCGGTAGCGGCGGCTGGCTGGACGTCGAGGGCTGCGGCGAGCGCGTCCTCGACCTTCTCCAGCCAGATCAGCTCGAGTTGCCGGCGCGTCTCCTCCGACAGGTCCTCGATGTCCTTCTTGTTGCGGGCCGGCAGCATCACCCGCGTGATGCCGGCCCGCGCGGCGGCGGCGAGCTTCTCCTTGATGCCGCCCACCGGCAGCACCAGCCCGCGCAGGCTGATCTCCCCCGTCATCGCCGTGTCCGAGCGCACCGAGCGATCGGTCATCAGCGACGACAGCGCGATGAACATCGCCACGCCTGCCGAAGGGCCGTCCTTGGGGATGGCGCCGGCCGGCACGTGCACGTGGATGTCGCTCTTCTCGAACACGCCGGCGTCGATGCCGAGTTGCCCAGCGCGATTCTTGAGGAGCGACAAAGCCGCCTGAACGCTTTCGCGCATGACCTCCCCCAGCTGGCCGGTGAGGATGAGCTTGCCGTTGCCCGCGTTCCGCGTCGCTTCGATGAAGAGGATGTCGCCGCCCACCGGCGTCCACGCGAGCCCGGTCGCGACGCCCGGCACGGATGTGCGCATGGCGACCTCGCTCTCGAACACCGGACCGCCCAGGATGGCAGGTAGGTCCGCCGCGGTAATCCGGATCGGCCCCGACTCGCCTTCGGCGATGCGCACGGCGGCGTGCCGCAAGACCTTGCCGATCTCACGCTCCAAGTTGCGAACACCCGCTTCGCGCGTATAGAGGCCGATGATGTCGCGCAGCGCATCATCGTCGAGCGCCACCTGCTCGGCCTTCACGCCGTTGGCCTCGAGCTGGCGCGCCACGAGATAGCGCTTGGCGATGTTGAACTTCTCCTCGGCCGAATAGCCGGAGAGCTGGATGATCTCCATGCGGTCGCGCAGCGGGCCGGGAATGGAATCCAGCACGTTGGCGGTCGTGATGAAAACAACGCGGCTCAGGTCGAACGGCACGGCGAGATAGTTGTCGCGGAAGGTCGCATTCTGCTCAGGGTCGAGCACCTCGAGCATCGCGGCGCGCGGATCGCCCTGGATGCCGGAGCCGAGCTTGTCGATCTCGTCCAGCATCATCACGCAGTTGCGCGCCCCCGCCTTGCGGATGCCCTGGATGATGTTGCCCGGCAGCGCGCCGATGTAGGTGCGGCGGTGACCGCGAATCTCAGCCTCGTCGTGCACGCCGCCGAGACTGACGCGCACGAACTTGCGGTTCATGGCGCGTGCGATCGATTGCCCGAGCGACGTCTTGCCGACGCCGGGCGGTCCGACGAAGCACAGGATCGGTGCCTTGCCGCCGGGCGCGAGCTTGCGCACGGCGAGGAACTCGACGATGCGCCGCTTGATCTTGTCGAGGCCGTAGTGGTCCTCGTCGAGAATCTTGCGCGCCTCCTTGATGTCGATCGGCGTCTCTTCAGGCAGCTTCCACGGCAGCTCGATCAGCCAGTCGAGATAGGTGCGCGTCATGCCGTAGTCGGGCGATGCCTCGGGCATGCGCTCCAACCGCCGCAGCTCCTTGCGCGCCTGATCCTCGACCTCTTTCGGCATGCCCGCCTTGGCGATGGCCTCGGAGAGCTCGGCAATGTCCTGCGCCTTGCTCTGCTCGCCCTCGCCGAGCTGCCGCTGGATTGCCGCCATCTGCTCGCGCAGCAAGACCTCGCGCTGGCGCTCGTCCAGCGCGGCCTTGGTCTGCCGGCCGATCTCCTGCGACAGGCGCAGCACCTCGATGCGGTGCGCCAGCAGCTTCGATACCTTGTCCATGCGGGCGGAGACGTCGATCGTCTCGAGGATCTCCTGCTTCTCCGCCGGCTGCAGATCGAGATACGCGGCCGCAAGATCGGCCAGCGCGCCGGGCGAGCGCACGCTCTGCACGGCGACGATCATCTCCGGCGGTGCCTGCGGCAGAAGCTCGAGTGCCTCGACGGCCTGGCGCTGCAGGTTGAGAAAACGCGCCTCGATCTCCGGAGTGCGATCCTCCGTGTCGGCGACGCGCTGCACGCGCGCGACGAAGAACGGCCAGCCGCTCAGGAACTCGACCGCCTGGAAGCGCTCGTCGCCCTGAACCACGAGATGATGCGTGCCGTCGGGCGCCGTTACGTAGCGCACGACATTGGCCACCGTGCCGATGCGATGCAGATCGATCGGCTGCGGCTCGGCCTGCTCGCCGTCGCGCTGCATGAGGATGCCGACTTGGCGCTGCTCGCGCACCGCGCTCTGCGCCGCCGCGATCGATCGCTGGCGGCCCACGGTCACTGGCAGGACGACGCCCGGAAAAAGCGTCATCTCGCGCACCGGGATGATGGCGATGGCGTCGGCCGGCAGCGGCGGCAGATTATTTCCGGCAGGGCGCCCGCCAGCTTCGCCCTGCGCCGCGTCGAGTTTCATTTCATTGTCAGCCACGCGAGGGCTCCGATTTTGACAACAGCACGAGGAGACAGCCGTCGACGAACTTGTGGCGAACGTTGCTGTAGCTGCCGGGCGGCAGACGCAGCCGGCGCTCGAAGCGTCCCTGCGGCAGCTCCAGCCGATGGATGACGGCGGAGCGCAGCTCCGGCGGCACGGTGCGGGCGCCGGCGACGAGCAGGTCGCCCCCGCTGTCGATTGCCACCTCGACCGACTCTGGCTTCACGCCCGGCAAGGCGACGACGACCAGCACATCTTCGGCGCTCTCCAACACGTCGGCCGGCGGCTCCCATGCCGGAAGCCGCGATACCGAGCGCACCGGCTGAAAGAACTGACGATGCATGCGTTCTGCCCTAGCCAGCATCTCGCAGGCCTCCGACCACATCAATCTCGTGGGATCGTCCTTCATTGCGCCTTTGCCCAATCCGTTCGCCGCGCGGCACCCCGCGCGGCGGCCATGAAACATAGGTGCGAATTAATGGATTTCTACCGTGTGGGCATTTCGCTGCTTCAAGCCGCGCCGCGTCCACGGTATTTGCAATCGGCTTGCCCCATCGCCAGCGCTAGGGGGATCGGTTCGACCCGCTCTGTACGCGGTTCTCTGCCCCACCCTCGAGGGTGGGGCCCTGTCTCAATGCTAGATGCTAGTCCGCCAGGCGCTCCAGCGCCGGCATGTCCTTCAACTTCAGGGTGGACCCGCAAGGCTCGACCAGACCGCGGCGATTGAGATCGACGAGAAGCGTCGAAAGCTCGTCGATATCGATGCCAAGTAGATCGGCGACGAACCCGGACGTCAGGGCGTCGGGCATGACGCTCGGGTCGCGTCCTTCATAGCTGTTGTTGCGCGAGATCGAGATCAGCAGCGCGGCGACCCGGGCAAGCGGCTCCTCGTGCGTCTTGGGGATGCACGCCGGCGTTGTAACCGGAACGGCATCGCCGCACTTGGCTGCCGATGGCATGCCGCGCCTGTAAAAAGGAGGCGTAATGAAGTTTTCGGCAGTTGCGGTGCGCATCGGAAATCCCCAGCTTTGCAAAGTGTTCGACGTTCGACTTGCGACGTAAACGAGCCGCCGGGTCAGTTAGTTCGCCACGGATAGTGCGAAATTGAATGGTTTTGTCGGTTTTCCACCGTTTTGTCGCAGGCGAGGCGCCCTGAACGCGCGCATCCTGCCGCGTCATGACGATATTCCTTGAAAAACGCGGCCCACGACCCGATATAGCCTCCCGAGACATATTGTTTTCGGTGCCTGTCAGCCCCGGTCTCCAGGAAATTTCAACTTTTTTACTGGAAACGCCGGGGTTAGCGCGGCGTTTAAAGGTCTGCGCTTAAGACCCTGTGCTTAAGACAAAGAGGCCGGCAGTGAGCGTGGTCGAGGACGAGTTGAGCAGTCTAAAGGAACATACTGGCGCGTTCGCCGACTGCCACGACGCGTGCAACGACGGTTGCGCGGACGTGTGCGAGGCTGAACGTGAGGCCCGGCGCAGCGCGGAGCAGAAGGTCCGCAAGTGCCTCATCTGCCGCGACTCGTTTCCGAGCGCGTGGGCGGGCGAGCGCGTGTGCCGGAAGTGCAAGTCGACCTCGACCTGGCGCAGCAGCGGCATGGAATGACCGCGCCGACCGGCGAGACGAAATAAAAAGGGACGGCCGATCGGCCGTCCCTTCGTCGTTTTGGGTTCCCCGTCCTTACGGACCGGGCGCGGTCTGCTCCGTCGGCGCCGGATCGGGCGTGCTCACCGGAGTATTGCCTGCGTAGAATACCCAATAGAGAGCAGCCGCGGCTGCGACGGCCAGAATGAGCGACGTCGTCAGAACGCGGAAATTCAGGCGCCGCGGCGAAGCCTGGCGCGCCTCGGTAGGAGTGAGAACTTCCTGTGGCTCGTGCATTTGGTCCTCCAAAACCGAGAAATGCCCACACCCGTGCAAAGGTTCCAAGAACGGGCGCTTCAGGAAAACAAATAGCGGCCCGGATGGATTCCGAGCCGCGAGGCTAAAGTGAGCGTGGATCTGCCGCCTTACGAGCGGTCTTCTGGCTTGATGTATTCGGGAGCCGTTTCGAGGCTCTCCTTGGTTGCGTGGGTCGTGACTACGAGGTCGTCCCCTACATCTTTGGCGAAGACGAGCTGATCGTAGGGCAGCGCGACGTCCTTCTCGCCCATACCGAGGAAGCCGCCGACGCCGACGATCACCGCCGAGACCTTACCGTCGCCGCCGATGAGCACGTCGTTGATGTCGCCGATGGTTTCGTTGGCGGCATTCTTGACGCTCTCATTCAGCAGCGCCTTGGCGGAAACGTCGCCCGCATGCAGCGCCGCTGTCTTCTCGGCCGGGGCCTTTTCGACGGCCGGCGCGGCCGCGTCCTGCGCCAGCGCCGGCAGGGCCATCAGGGCGACGATCGACGCGGTCGCCAGAAGCTTCTTCATGTTGTGTCTGTCCTCTTGCTCAACTGACAAGAGAACGGGATGTCCGACGGTACGGTTCCGCTTTTGTCGCACCGCAGCGCGCAAATTCACCATGTGCGGAAACCATGCCGCGAGCTTGCGGGGGACACCGACGAATGGATGAGAAACAACGCCGCGGTATTTAGCGAAGATTGGACGTGTTCCCCAGGGAACAGCAGCCGGACCCTTTCGTTGTAGAGATAGCTCAACCGCCTAGGGGATTGGCAGCGCACGGATTTTGACTTGATTGTGGCATGCGCGATCCCCATCTCGTTCGTAGTGATGAGTAATTTCATGCTTGCAGTATCTCAGTCGGTCGATCGGTGCACGCCGCCCGCCAGCGTCGATCCGGCGCCTAAGTCGGCGCGGGTGCGCCGGATGGGGCGCGGCGAGACGCTGTTTCATGCCGGCGACCAGCGCCGGCTGTATCGCGTCGAGCGCGGCGCCCTGTGCCACTACCTGCGTTGGGACGACGGTCATCACGAGGTGATCGAGTTCGCCTTCCCCGGAGACATCATCGGGCTCGGGCATCTCGACGTGCACACCAGCACGGCGCAGGCCGTAGCCAAGACCATCGTAAGCCCGGTCAGCGAGGAGGAGTTCGAGCAGCTGCTCGAGACCGACGGCCAGCTCGCCGCGCGGTTTACGGCCGCCGCCGACCGCGAGTTCGACTTCCTGCGCGCCCGCGCGCTCGCTACAGCCGGTAAGTTGCCGGCGGCGGGGCGCGTGGCTTCGTTTCTCGCGGCGCTCTCACGCATGGGCGCGAGCGAGGGTCGCGATCCGGCCTTCATCACCGATGAGTTTTCGTCCGGCGCCGTCGCCGATCATCTCAACATGACGGTCGACGCTCTGGCCGCTGCGCTGCGCGATCTGGAAGCGCGCGGCATCGTCACGCCCGTCCGCAACGGCCTGCGCATAGCTGATCTCGAAGCTCTCGAGCGCTTCGCCGACGCCGCGTAATTTCTGTCAGTCGTAGCTTCTGGAGCGGATGCGCATCGTCTGCTCCAGAATGGCGTCCTTCTTCGACCATGCATGCTTGCCGCCGCATGCCGGGCAGTGGACGGGAGCGGCCTTCACATCCGGCAGACCCGCGAACGTGTCGCGATCCGCGTCGATGCCGACAGGAATGAGCTCGTTGGTCGCCGGACAGCGAATCATGATCGCGCCCATCGCAGTCTCCCCCTCTACGCAGCACGCATAGGCGCGCGAAGCTCGCTTCCCGTTGCGTACGACGTCCGTCCGTGTCCCCAGGCCGAGGCTTAGCTTCAAACCCGGCCAAATGATGTTCACTCACTCCAAGGGCGGCTCGGGAACTCTCCGGAATTTGCGCACGTTGAGTGCGCACACACCCGCACCAGGAGAGCCGTCCATGAAAATCAAAAACCTGTCTGATTTGTTCGAGCACACGCTCAAGGACATCTATTACGCCGAAAAGCAAATCGTGAAGGCCCTGCCCAAGATGGTGAAAGCCACTGACTCGTCCGAGCTGGCGCGCGCCTTCGAATCACACCTGGAAGAAACGAAAGAACAAATCGTCCGCCTCGAAAAGGTCTTCGAGATACTCGGCAAGAAGGCGGCCGGCGAGAAGTGCCCGGCGATCGACGGGATCCTCACCGAGGGCGAGGAGATGATGAAGGAGATCAAGGATCCCGACACGCGCGACGCTGCAATGATCGCTGCCGCCCAAGCGGTCGAGCACTATGAGATCACGCGTTACGGCACGTTGGTTTCGTGGGGCGAGCTGTTGGGCCACAAGGACGCGGTCAAGCTCCTGTCGGCGACGCTCAAGGAAGAGCACGCGGCCGATAGCAAGCTGAACAAGCTCGCCGAGGGCAAGCTTAACAAGCAGGCCGCGTAAGTAGCCCTTTATTGCGCAACTGGCAAAGGAAGCCGGGACTTTCGTCCCGGCTTTCTGCATTTCTGCGGGTCGGCGACCCCATGTTTCGCGGTACATCAAATGACATCGCCCGCTGTCGTGCAAAGCCGTATGGGTTGACGCGCACTTCTGCAGCGGAGCTCCGGTGAGAATTGGCCAACCCGACCCCACGGCCTCTGCCAGGTTCCTGGCGCGGCCATCTCGCGAAACTTTCCCCGCCGACCACCGGCGGTGATGACCCTCCTACATCCATGCAGTGCGTGAATGGGCGCCGACCGCATCCGCTGTACGGACTGCGCGCCGTTCTCGTCGAAGACCAGACGATCATCGCCCTCGACACCGAAAGCATGCTGCTCGACCTGGGGGCGGCAAGCGTGCATTCGTTCACGACAAGCGACGGCGCGATTGCGTGGCTCGCGACGGCGGAGGTCGATGTCGGAGTTTTGGACGTCAGCCTCGGTACGGCGACATCATTCCCGGTTGCCGAGTTCCTCGTCCAGCGCGCGGTGCCCTTCATATTCACGACCGGCTACGGCGACAGCACGATGTTTCCGGCTCACTTCCTGAAGGTGCCGATCGTGCGCAAGCCTTACGCGATCGAGGCTCTTGCCCGGGCGCTCGTGCAATGTCTGGAGCGCCCTAGCGTCACCTAGAGCAGCGGTCGCACCGCGCCGGGGATCGCGTCGTCGCCACCGGCGAGCTCGACGAGCTGATCGCGATCGAGAATCTCGAATTCCTGCTCGCGCCAACGGATGGCCCGGCTGCGTATGAGCCGGCCCAAGGTGCGATTGGTGTGCACCAGCGACAGGCCAAGCGTGTCGGCCACGTGCTGCTGCGTTATGGGAATCCGGATCGTATCCCGCTTGCGCGACAGGCCGACCTCACTGACCCGGTCGGCGAGATGCAGCAGAAGGTGCGCACAGCGTTCTTTCGCGCTGCGCCGTCCCACCGACAAGAGCTGCTGATCGAGCAGCTGCTCGGAGCGCGCCGCCAGCCAGGTGACGTCGAAGGACAGGCCCGCATGCGATTCGAACAGCCGCCACAGCCCCTCGCGCTGGAAGACGCAAAGCACCATGTCGGACAGCGCCTCGACCGAGTGTTGCATCTCCAGCATCACCGAGCCCTGCAGCCCGAGGAAGTCCCCCGGCATGCAGTAGTTGAGAATTTGCCGCCGGCCGTCGGGCAACAGCTTGTAGCGGAAGGCAAGACCGGACAGAACGGTATAGAGATTGGCGCAAGAGTTGCCTTCGAGAAACAGTGGCTCGCCCGCCTTGAGCGCCACCTCTCCCGACTTGAAGGACATGACGAACGCGAGCTCTTTAGGCGTGAAGGGGCGGAAGACCTTTTGCTTGCGGAGGGGACAAAGCTGGCAGGGCACTTGCCGCCCGTGCAGTTCCTTTTTGTGCGCCATCGCCACATCCTCGCCGACGCGAATCGGGTCCCGCGTTACGCGTTCGCGTCTAGTGGCTCGTGGGGTGAAAGCGCAGCATCACTGCCCGCGCTCGCGCGATCGAGCGCATGGCCGTTGCCATTGCTCGAAGTGCAGATATCGATGCTAAGGACAGAGCGAGTCTCCGCCTGCCTGATCTTCGCGAGCCCGGTAGTCATCGCTGGCGGAAGTGCGACGGAAACTTCGCTTTCGCATGCTTCTCGCAACCGTCTGCCGATGAGCTTCGTAAGCTCTTGATTCTTATCCAGCTTCAACTTTCGGCCCTCACTGAGGTGTTCAGCTCAGAACCCGATAGTTTGCCGAAAGTTCCGTGCACTTGACGCTTCGAACGCTCGCTGTGTCTTAGGCGGCAAGGAGGTGGCTGGCCGGTATGTCCAACTTCCAACTGACGCCCGCGGCGCCAAACTTAAGGTCCGCCGTTCCTTGCAGGGCCCGCGCGGTAAGCTGCTCGGTCACCAATTGCCCAAATCCCTTGCGGGACGGCGGAACGACCGCCGGTCCGCCCGTTTCCAACCAGCTCATGTGCAGGCGTTCGTTACCGCCGCTATTGGCCTGCGACCAGCACACGGCCACCCGCCCTTCCGGCACCGACAACGCCCCGTACTTGGCCGCATTCGTCGACAGCTCGTGCACAGCGAGCCCGATGTTCTGCGCCGCCTCCGGCGTGACGATCAGGCCCGGCCCTTCGATGGTGATCTGGGTCGCGTGCTGGTCGAGGTAGTGCGCCAGCTGCGACCGGACGAGCTCGGGAAGGGCGACGCCGTGCCAGTCGCGCTGCACCAGCAGATCGTGCGATGCGGCGAGCGCCTGCAAGCGTCCCGAGAAACGCACCTCGAAGTCATTGACATCGCGGCTGGCGAGCTTGGTCTGGCGCGCCATCGCTTGGATCACCGCCAAAAGATTCTTCGAGCGATGCGTCACCTCCCGCATGAGAAGTTGGGTGTGCTCCTCCCATCGCTTGCTCTCGGTGATGTCGCGCGCCGTACCGCTCATGCGCACTGCCTTTCCGTTAGCAAACTGGGTCCGGCCCTTGGTGGCGACCCAGCGCTCCGCGCCGTCGCGCACGCCCTTTACCCGATGCTCGACGTCGTATTCCGCATTCACCTCGGGATCCTGTGAACGCTCGACGGCGGCAAACGTCGCATCGCGATCGAGCGGATTGAGCGCCGAAGCGAACACGTCGAACGACACCGTGTCTTCCGGCGCGAGACCCCAGAGCTCGCGCATCCGTGCGTCCCAGGTGAGCACGCCCGCCACGAGATCCCAGTCCCAGGCGCCGGTCTCGGCCGAGGCGAGCGCCACGCGCAACCGGTCCTCGCTCTCGCGCAGCGAATGCTCCATCTGCTCGCGCGTCCTGCTCGCCTTGACGAGCGCGTCGCCGACCGCACGCACCTCCGGGATGGAAGACTTTATCGGCGCTACCGTCTCGCCGCGGCCCAGCTCCCCGGCGCGACCCGCAAGCGCCCGCACGGGATCGGAAATGCGCCGGCCGAAAAGATAGGCAAGCAAGGCGGAGAGCAATCCGAAGCTCACTGCGAGCGTCGCCACCAGCGCCCACGAGCGCACGATCGGCCGATTGGCAATCAGCTCAGGCACGGTCGTCGACACGAGCCAACCCGACAGCCGAGAATACGTGGAGGCGCGAAGCACCGATTCACCGTCGCTGTCGGTCGCGCGCCACAATCCCGCTTGCGCCTCTTTCGGACCGGTGCTCCGCGCCGTGACGCTACCGGCCTCGGCTGGTGGCCCGGTCGAGCGTGCGACGACGGCGCCGGTGCGATCGGTCACGACCGCCAGCCACCCAGGCTCCAGCTCCTCGAGGTGGAATATTTCGAGGATGCGCTGCGACGGGAGCGACGCGCTGAGCACGAAGATTGTCTTGTTCCCGCGCGTCACCGGCACGCTGATAAGGAACGTTGTTACCCCGCCGGGCAGCTCGCCGCGGTGGAGATTCGACACCTGCGGCTTACCCGATTGGATGATTTCCTTCGGGTCGATCGGAGAGTCCGCCGGTACGTCGTCCCCCCACTGGATGCGCGTGGTCAGCAGCAGTTTGCCGGTCCGGTTCGTCAGCAGGAAGTCGTTGCCGCTCACATCACGGGCGGCCATGGCCTGCTTGTAGAATGCCTTGAGGTCCCCTTCGGTCAGCGCCGGAGAGGACGCGAGCGCGGTGAGTGTCGTGGTTATCGCCGCCAGCTCGCGGTCGAGCGCGGAGGCCACCGTACGCGCGACGCCGTTGACATCGTCCTCCATCGCCTCCCGCTCGAGGGAAGCGGAGCGCAGGATCATGAGGCCGCTGAAGATGAGAGCGGGAATGAGCAGCGCGGCGCTGTAGAGCAGGAATTGGGCCTGGATGGACCATCCGCCCTGACGGAAGCGCTCAAGCATCGGACCAAAAATTCATGGACGTGCGCCCCCTTGGCCCCTTTCGCGCACACCTGCGCCCAGCGAACCTAACGTCAGCTCCGCGCGAACGTTCCGCACTGCGTCAATTAAATCGAGTGGCGGGAACTTATTCTCGGTTTGGACGTTGCTTGCCCTTGGGAGTCGGACGATATGATCCGCAGCCGCACAACCCTGGCTCGCAATCCAGGGCGGTAGCGCAAGAACCATAAAGCGGGAGGCGGGAGGGCCGGTTAATGTCCGAGGAAAAGAAGACCTCTTGGGGGAAGCCCTACGGCGCGTTTGCCCCCCAAGAGCCGCAGCGCGCCGCCGCGCCGGCGGCGGCTGACGACGCCTCCGAGCCCACGACAGGGCGGCCCGTTAAGGCCGCTAGCGAGGATACCGCCGCTCAGCCCGGCCGAGGCAATAGCCAGCAGGTTCTGCAGGGCATCCTCGGCAAACAATTGAGGGCTGCGTATGGAGAACTCCTCAACACGCCCGTTCCCGATAGGATCAACGACCTCATCAATCAGCTCAAGGACGCCGAGTCCCGCCAAGGCTCGGGGAAAGAGCGTGATGGGGAGGACCGCGAGTGAGCAGTCGGGCACAACAGAACACCGCGCTGCGCGACGATTTGGTGGCGGCGATCCCCAACATGCGGGCCTTCGCGATCTCGCTGTGCGGCAATCGCGACCGCGCCGACGACCTCGTCCAGGAAGCCCTCGTCAAAGCTTGGAACCATCTCGATTCCTTCGAGCAGGGGACCAACCTCAAGGCGTGGCTGTTCACCATTCTGCGCAACGCCTACTTCTCGGAGCTGCGCAAGACGAAGCGGGAGATCGCCGATAGCGAGGGGCAGCTCGCGGCCAAGCTTTCGGTCCCGCCCGAGCAGCAGGGGCATCTCGACCTTCTCGATCTCAATCGGGCGCTCTCCAAGCTGCCACCGGACCAGCGCGAGGCGCTGATCCTGGTCGGCGCCGAAGGCTTCTCCTACGAGGACGCAGCCAACATCTCCGGCTGTGCCGTAGGCACCGTGAAAAGCCGCGTAAACCGCGCCCGCACCCGCCTCAACGAGTTGATGACGACGACGCCTGCGCAGTCCGGCGGCGCCGCGTCCGGCGCCGAGGCTGATAGCGAGGAATCTCCGCCGCGGCCTCGCTCGCGCACGGCGCGGGCGCTGTAACGGAATCCGCGGCGCTCGGGCAAGTAACGAAAATCCAGTCGAACGAAAAAGGCGGGCCGGGGCCCGCCTTTTCGTTGTCTCGATTGGCCTGCCTTAGCCGGCGGCGACCTTCGCGTTCGGCCGGTGCGCCTTGTAGTCGAAGAACAGCGCCTGGCTGATGACGGCCTGGACCGTCTCGGTGCGGAAGGGCTTGTTGACGAGGAAGGTCGGCTCCGGACGGCTGCCCGTGAGCAGGCGCTCGGGGTAGGCCGTGATGAAGATCACCGGCACGTCGAACGATTGCAGGATCTCGTTGACGGCCTCGAGGCCCGAGCTGCCATCGGCCAGCTGAATATCAGCCAGCACGAGGCCCGGCTTGTGCTTCTTGAAGGCGGCTACCGCTTCGCTATGCGTACGCGCCGTCTCGCACACGTCGTGGCCCAGGCCGGTGACGAGGTCGGCGAGATCGAGCGCGATCATCGGCTCGTCCTCGATGATGAGAACGTTGGTCGCGACCTGCTCGGCGATTTCGGACGCTGCCTGATCGACGAGCGCCTTGACCTCGGTCTCGTTGGTCTTCAGCACCTTCGCGGTATCCGCGGTCGAGAATTCCTCGACGGCCATCAGCAGAAACGCCTGGCGGGCACGCGGCGTGATCGCCTCGAGCTTGCGATCGGCGGCGGCAAGGCGCTCGGATACGGGCGCGTCGTACTTCTTCTGATTGAGCCGCACCGAACTCCAGACGTCGAGGAAGCTCTGATAGGTCGCGACGCGCGGCTCGAGATCGGCGGGGAACATCGACGGATCTGCCGCGATGGCCTCGAGCATGGCCACGACGTAGGCGTCGCCGCTGTCCTGGCTGCCTGACAATACGCGCGCGAACCGTCTCAGATACGGAAGCTGCGGCGCGATGATTTCTGAGATGGACATGGTCTCCCCTTTATAGGCCGCCCACTGTTCGGTGTCTTCGCAACCGGCACAAACGCTCAACTTCGTGAAAAGTTCCGAAACGGGTTCCATGCAGCCAATGGCCGGACCCGAGAACGTGGCCAAGCCATTATTATATCACGTTTATTTTTCAGAAGCACGGATCGGCGATGCTCTAGCCGCGGCGGATCATGCCGCCGATAAAGGACAGAACGACGAGGATGATAGCCACCCAGAACAGGATGCGGGCTCCTTCCGTCGCGACGCCGGCGACGCCACCAAATCCGAGGAAGGCGGCGACGAGTGCCACGATAAGAAAGATAACCGCCCAGTAGAGAAGGTTGCTCATGATCTCCTCGTCTATAGAAAGCCGTCAGTGACGTTGTAGAAGAACCTGAGGCTCACCCGTTGGTTCCCGCGTCGCTCGGTAAGTCCCTCGGTAGCGATGCCGATACGGAACCGAATGCTATACCGGCAGTTGATTGAGCAAATTCCGCCACATGCCATCATCCGCTAGCCACGAAATGAAAGAGCTCGTCGAGCAGTTCGACTGGGGCGCTACCCCAGTCGGCCCCAGAGAGGCATGGCCGATCTGCCTCAGATGCGCCGTCGACCTCATCATGGCATCGCCCGTGCCGATGGTGCTGTTGTGGGGGCCGGAGGGCATCATGATCTACAACGACGGCTACGCGACGTTTTCCGGATCGCGCCATCCAGAACTATTGGGCCTGCCGGTCGCCGAGGCGTGGCCGGAAGTCGCCGACTTCAACGCCCGCGTCGTTGAATCCGTGATGAGCGGCGAAGCGCTGTCGTTCCGCGACAAGTACTTCAACTTGAAGCGCCGCGGTGTGCCCGAGGACGTGTGGGTCAATCTCGACTACAGCCCGGTCCGCTTCGAGGATGGCAAGGTCGGCGGTACGCTCGCCATCGTCGTCGACACCACGCCCTGGGTCTTTGCCGAACGCGCCCAGCGCGAGAGCGAATCGCGCTTCCGGACGCTCGCCGACAACATCGCCGCCTTCGCCTGGATGGCCGACGAGGCAGGCAACATCTTCTGGTACAACAAGCGCTGGTTCGACTACACGGGCCTCCCCTTCGAGGAAGCCAAGCAGTGGGGCTGGCCGCAGCGCCAGCACCCCGACCACGTCGACCGCGCGATGGAAAAGGTCAACCGCTGCCTGACGACGGGCGAGGTATGGGAAGACACCTTCCCGCTCAAGGGCCGCGACGGCGTGTATCGCTGGTTCCTGTCGCGCGCCATGCCCATCCGCGACGACGCGGGGCACGTCATCCGCTGGTTCGGCACCAACACCGACATCACCGAGCACCTGGAAGAAGCCGAGAAGAACGCCCAGCTGGCAACCATCGTCGCCACTTCGCCCGACGGCATCGTCTCGATGAACAGCGAAGGCTTGATCCAGTCGTGGAATCCCGGGGCCGAACAGATGTTCGGCTACACCGCCGAGGAAGTCATAGGTAAATCCGATCGGCTGCTTTTCGCCGAGGACGCTGACGAGGAGTTTGCCGAAAAGTATCGTCACCTCCGGCATGGTGAGCACGTGTCGCGCGACACCGTCCGCCGCCGCAAGGACGGGACGCTGATCGACGTGGCCGTCAACGTCGCGCCGATGCGCCGGGCCGATGGACGAATCTTCGGGTTTTCCGCGGTCTTCCGCGACATCACCGAGCGCAAGCGCGTCGAGAAGCATCTGCGCATGGTCATGCGCGAGCTGTCGCATCGCACCAAGAACCTCCTCGCCGTAATCGTCGCCATGGTAAGGCAGACGGCTCGCAACAGCACCGATGTCGCGGTGCTGCAGTCGCAGCTCATCCAGCGCCTGCAGAGCCTCTCCGCCTCGCACGACCTGCTCGTCGCCGAGGATTGGACCGGCGCGTCGCTGGAAGAGCTGATCCGGGCCGTGCTGCAGCCGTTCACCGGCGCCACGTCCGAGGCCCTCGAATTGCGCGGCGCGCCGGTGTTCGTCAACGCGACCGCCGCCCAGAACCTCGGTCTAGCGCTGCACGAGCTCGCGACCAACGCGGCCAAGTACGGCGCGCTGTCCACCTCGGCCGGACGCTTGCGTATCACTTGGGCCTTCGAGCCCGACGCGGAAGACACCTTGCGGCTCGTTCTACGCTGGGAAGAGCGCGGCGGTCCCAGGGTCGTGCCGGCGGCGGTCAAGGGCTTTGGCCACGTCGTCATCGAGCGCGTCGTCGGCCAGGCGTTGAGCGCCAACGTCGACTACGAGTTCCCGCCCCAGGGTGTGCGCTGGTCGATCGCCATGCCGCTCGACTTCGTGGTGCGCTGGCGCAGCCAGGGCACTGCCGCGGAGCCCGCCGCTTCCTAATTCAGACATTCGTCACGCGATGACAGTCTACGGACCGGCCTAAGCAGGAATCTGCATAAGCTAATCCGAATATCGTTATTCAGTCCGGCGCTTAAAGCTTCTACGTTCCCCGCAGATCAGTGCTGTCTTGCGGGGAGACGATGCGCCAATCCTCATATGCGCCGGACGCGAGCCCGGCATGAACTTCCAGCAACTCCGCATCATCCGCGAAACCGCGCGCTGCAACTTCAATTTAACGGAAGTTGCCAACGTGCTGCTGACCTCCCAGTCGGGCGTCTCCAAGCACGTCAAGGATTTCGAGGACGAGCTGGGGGTCGAGCTGTTCGTGCGACGCGGCAAGCGCCTGCTCGGCCTCACGGAGGCCGGCAAGCAGGCCATCGAGATCGTCGAGCGCATGCTCATCGACGCCGGCAACCTGTCGGAAATCGGTAGCCGCCTTTCGGCTCAGGACGAAGGCACGCTGCGCATCGTCACCACTCACACGCAGGCGCGCTATACGCTGCCACCGATCATCGCCCGTTTCAAACAAGCGTTTCCCAACGTGCGCCTGGCGCTCAACCAAGCTAGCCCGCGCGATATCGCCACCATCCTGCTCGAGGGTGAAACGGATATTGGCCTAGCTACCGACAGCATGGAAAACACCAGCGGCCTGGCGACCTTCCCCTACATTAGTTGGGAGCACGCCGTCGTAGTTCCTGTCGGGCACCCGCTTCTCTCCCGCGATCCGCTAACGCTGGACGACATCGCCGAGTGGCCGATCATCACCTACGACGAGGGCCTGACCGGCCGCACGCGCATCGACGACGCCTTCGCGCGCGCCGGCGTCGTGCCCGATATCGCCATCTCGGCGCTGGATGCCGACGTGATCAAGTCCTATGTCGAGCTCGGTCTCGGCGTCGGCATCATCGCCGCCATGGCGTTCGACATGGAGCGCGATACCAAGCTGCGCCGGCTCGAGGCCACCGGTCTCTTCGAGACCAACACGTCGAGCCTTGGCGTGCGGCGCGGCCGCTACCTGCGCGCCTACGTCTACCGCTTTATCGAGCTGTGCTCGCCGGCGCTGAAGGAGAACCTCGTGCGCAAGGCGCTCGACCAGCCGCCGGGGCGGTGAGTACCGCGGCTCACTCTGCGGTCGTCGCGTCCGCAAGGCGCTCCCATTCGGCCTCCGCACCCGGCAGGCCGAAGCGCAGCCATTTCGGTTCCGCCGCAAAGCGGCGCACGTGAATTCCCGAGCGGCCGAGCTTGTCGGCGATCGCTCGCGCCTGTGCGTGCCGCGCCAGGCAGAACAGATGCGTGCCGCCCTCGACTACCAATCCGCACGCTTGCAGCAATGTATCGAGCCGCCGCCGATCCTCAGCCAGCCGAACGCGCATGGCGGCGAGCCAGCGCTCATCGGCAAGCGCTGCTGAACCGATCGCGAGCGCCGGCCCCGACACCGCCCACGGTCCGAGCTCACCGCTCAGCCTCGCGCACAAGGTTGGATCTGCCACGGCAAACCCTAGCCGCGCGCCGGCGATCCCATACGCCTTGCCGAACGAGCGCAGCACGACCGTCGCCGGCGGAAGTTGCGCCGCGACGCTCACGCCCGGCTCCGCGAAATCGGCGAACGCCTCGTCGACGACCAGCAGCCCGCGACGCTGTGCCAGCACGGCAGCCAGGGCGCGCAACTCGTTGGCGGCGATCACCCGCCCGGTCGGATTGTTCGGGTTGACGACGACGGCGACACGCGCCTCGCCAATGTCAGACGACGCGCGCCGCTCCACAACGCGATGCCCGCAACGCTCCCACGCGGCTGCGTGCTCGCCGTAGGTCGGACCGAGCACGACGACGTCGGATGGCTCGAAGAGACGCGGCAGAACCTGAATCAATGCCTGGCTGCCCGGCGCCGCGACGATATTGTTTGCCTTGCAGCCGTAGCGTTGCGCCGCCGCCTGCAACACCGCCTGTTCGTCGGAAGCTTGTGGCAGCCGCTCCCATAGGTCTGCATCGATTGCCGGCAAGGGGTAGGCATGCGGGTTGATGCCCGTCGACAAATCGATCCACGGCTCGGGTGCCGCCGGAAACCGCAAGCGCGCCGCGGCGAGATCGCCGCCATGCTCGATGGTTTCTGCCCGCCCCTCAGGCGTGCTAGCACCCGGCTGCACCACCGCGCTTGGATCGACTTTCATGTACCCGCTCACTGCGCTCACCGCCGCCGCACTCGACGCCACCCTCGGCTATCCGCAGTGGGTGTTCGCCCGCATCGGCCATCCGGTGAGTTGGATGGGGCGCCTGATAGCATGGTGCGAGCGCCACTGGAACGCGCCCGGCCTCTCCTTCGGCCGCCGCCGCTTGCACGGATTGGCCGCACTTCTGGTCACCGTCGGCGTCACGGCAGGGCTCTGCGTCGCCATTGTCGCAGTCGTCCAGTCCCTGCTGCCGCCCGTCCTCGCCCTTATCCTGGTGGGAGCACTCGCCAGCACGCTGATCGCCCAACGGAGCCTTTACGAGCATGTGAGCGCCGTCGCCACGGCGCTGGAGCAGGACGGCATCGGGGGCGGACGCACGGCGGTGGCGCGGATCGTCGGCCGCGATACGGCCGCGCTTGATACGGCCGCGGTCAGCCGGGCCGCCATCGAGAGCCTGGCGGAGAACTATTCCGACGGCGTCGTCGCGCCCCTGTTCTGGCTGCTCGTCGGCGGGCTCCCCGGTGCCGGCGCCTACAAGGCCATCAACACCGCCGACAGCATGATCGGCCACAAGAGCGAGCGCTATCACGCCTACGGCTGGGCCGCAGCGCGCCTCGACGACCTCGTCAACCTGCCGGCCTCACGTCTGTCGGCCCTATTCATCGTCGTTGCGGCGGCGTTGCTGCCCGGGCTCGACGCGTCCGCGGCGGCGCGCGCCGTGATGCGCGACGCCCGGGCACACCGCTCGCCCAACGCCGGCTGGCCCGAGGCGGCAATGGCGGGCGCCCTCGGCCTGCGGCTCGCCGGACCGCGCGTCTATGGCGGTGTCGCCGTGGACGACCACTGGATGGGCGACGGCCGCGCCGAGGCCACCGCGGGCGACATCCGGCGTGCACTATCCGTCATTCGCCTAGCCTGCGTCCTGCAGGCCCTGACCATCGGTTGTATCGCCGTCGCACTTGCATAAATCGCCGTCCGACCGTAGCGATGCCGTGGCCCAATTCACCGCGAGAGGCGGATGCACGACCCATTCTCGATCGCGCTTGCTCCGCCGCACCTGGTCGTGGCGTTCAACGGGCCGCACCAGGTCCTGAGCTGGGCGCCGCTCCGCCCCGGTCTCCAGGTTGCGACCCGCGTGGCATGGCTCGAGGTGCGCAACGCCGACCTGCCGCCCGAGGTGGACGCGTTCGAGGTCATCCGGCAGCGGATCGCCGCTGCCGGCCTCGACGATGCCGTGACGCTCGTCACCTCGCGTGATATCTCGCGCTACCAAGTGGCGCGCGCGACGGTCGAAGATCAGCACGTGCGCTGCATCGCGACCGTCGGACTGTCGAACAGCGAGCGCGTCGGTACGCGGCTGCATCAGCCGCCGCCGTTCACCGGCACCATCAATCTGCTCGTGCACGTCGGGCAGTCGTTGACCGAAGGCGCGATGCTCGAAGCCATGTCGATCGCCACCGAGGCGCGCACCGCGGCCGTAATCGACGCCAGCATCGCGCGCGGTGGCCTCGCCGTCACCGGCACAGGCACGGACTGCGTCGCGGTCGCCGCTCCCCTAGGCGGTGACCCGCAATCATACGCGGGTAAGCACACCGCGCTCGGCGAGGCGACCGGCGCCGCCGTCTATCGCACCGTCGCCGACGGCATCAAGGACTGGCTGATCGACTGCCCGCCGCAGCTCGCGCTTCGCATAGAAGCTGTTGGCTGAGATTAGTCGGTGACGTCGTCGTCGGCCTTGGGCGCAATACGCGAGCGCACCACCGATTCTGTCAGGTCCGCCGAGCACAACTCGATGAAGCGATAGGCGTAGCCGCGCAGGTAGCGGCCGTGGCGCACGGCGATGCGCGAGGTGTTGCGCGCGAACAGCCCCTTCGCCGACAGAAGCTTCAACCCCGTATCACGCTTGGGATCGTACGCGACCGAGGCGATGATACCGATGCCCAGCCCCGCCTCGACGTAGGTCTTGATCACGTCGGCGTCGAGCGCCGTCATGATAATGTCCGGCACGATCGCCGCTTTGGCGAATGCCTGATCGATACGCGAGCGGCCGGTGAAGCCCGGGTCGTAGGTGATGATCGGCCACTCGGCGATCGCTTCGAGCGTCAGCGGATCGACCTTTTCGAGCTCGTGCCCCGCCGGCACGATCACCGCATGGTCCCATGAGTAGTACGGAAACGAGGTGACGTCCGGGTTCTCCTCCAGCGCTTCGGTGGCGACGCCGATGTCGGCGCTTCCCTCGAGCAGCATGGTGACGATCTCCTTCGGGCTCGCCTGATGCAGAACGAGGCGCACCTTGGGGAACTCCTGCTTGAACTTCACCACCACCTGGGGGAGCGCATAGCGCGCCTGGGTGTGCGTCGTCGCCACCGTCAGCTCGCCGAGATCGGCAGAGGCGAACTGCTCGGCGAGCTGCTTGATGTTGCGCGCGTCGAGCAACATGCGCTGCACGATGCCGACCAGCTCCTTTCCGGGCTCCGTCAGGCCGAGCAGCCGCTTGCCGCGACGCACGAACAACTCGATGCCGAGCTCGTCCTCGAGATCCTTGATGTGCTTGGAGACACCCGACTGCGACGTGTGCAGGGCGTTGGCGACTTCCGTTAAATTGAACTTGCGCCGTACGGTTTCTCGGATGATGCGAAGCTGCTGGAAGTTCACGTCTGGGCGCCTCGATCGAAGACCCGGAGCCTCGAACTCACGAGGCGGACTGGCTGGCCGGCGGCGAGATTAAGCTCGGAAAGTTTCTGGGCCGATAATTCCACCTCGAAGAACTGCGGCTCGGCCGGCTTTCCGGCGCCGTTCGACTGGTAAGCCGGCGCGCTCAGCTCGACCCGGGCCACGGCGCCGACGTCGAGGATGCGGTTCACAGTTGCAGGCACGCCCACCGCATCGCCCCGGTCGGCGGCAACGATGTCGAGTTCGTGCGGGCGGGCGAACGCAACGACGTCGCTGCCATTGACGCCGCCCCCGCCGGCAATCGGCATCACGTTGCCGTTGACCCGCAGATATTCGCCATCGACCCGGCCGCTGAACTTGTTCACCGCGCCGAGGAACGAATAGACGAACGGCGTGGCCGGCTTGGCGTAGACCTCGCGCACGGTGCCCGTCTGCTCGACCTTGCCCTTGTTCATCAGCACCAGCCGGTCGGCCAGCTCGATCGCCTCGTCCTGATCGTGGGTCACGAACAGCGAGGTGATGTGCAGCTCGTCGTGCAGCCGGCGCAGCCAGCGTCGCAGCTCTTTGCGCACCTTGGCGTCGAGCGCGCCGAACGGCTCATCGAGAAGCAGCACACGCGGACGCACTGCGAGGGCGCGGGCAAGTGCGATGCGCTGGCGCTGGCCGCCGGACAACTGGGAGGGATAGCGATCGGCGAGCCAGCCGAGCTGCACCAGCTCGAGCAGCTCTTTCACGTTCTTCTTGATCTCGCGCTCGGGCAGCCGCAGGCGGCGCGGCTTCACGCGCAGCCCGAAGGCGACGTTGTCGAACACCGTCATGTGCCGGAACAGCGCATAGTGCTGGAACACGAATCCGACTTGCCGCTCGCGCACGTGCGTACCGGAGGCATCCTCGCCGTCGAGGATGATGCTGCCCTGATCCGCGTAGTCGAGGCCGGCAATGATGCGCAAAAGCGTGGTCTTGCCGCATCCCGAAGGGCCGAGCAGCGCGACAAGCTGGCCGGTCGGAAAATCCAGGCTGACGTTATCCAGCGCGACGAAGCTGCCGAACGTTTTGCGGATGCCGCGGACTTCGATGCTCATGGTGCCTCGGGCTCATGCGGTTGAATGCCGGCCCGCCACTCGACGAAGGTCTTCAGGACCAGGGTGACCAGGGCTAGCAGTGCCAGCAACGACGCCACGGCGAACGCGGCGGCGAATTGGTACTCATTATAAAGAATTTCGACGTGCAGCGGCATGGTGTTGGTCTGACCGCGGATGTGGCCGGACACGACCGACACGGCGCCGAACTCGCCCATCGCGCGGGCGTTGCAGAGGATGATGCCATACAGCAGACCCCATTTGATGTTGGGCAGCGTCACGCTCTTGAACATCCGCCAACCCGTGGCGCCGAGCACCAGCGCCGCCTCTTCTTCCTCGCGTCCCTGCGCCTGCATGAGCGGAATGAGCTCGCGGGCGACGAACGGCACCGTGACGAAGATCGTCGCCAGCACGATGCCGGGCACGGCGAAGATGATTTTGATGTCGTGCTCGTACAGCCATGGCCCAAACCAGCCCTGCAGACCGAACACCAGGACGTAGATGAGGCCGGCGATGACCGGCGAAACCGAGAACGGCAGGTCGATCAGTGTGATCAAAAACTGCTTGCCGCGAAAGTCGTGCTTGGCGATCGCCCACGCGGCAGCAATTCCGAAGACGACGTTCAGCGGGACGGCGATTGCCGCCGCCAGCAGCGTTAGCTTGATAGAGGAGAGCGTGTCGGGCGTAGCGATGGCGCTGAAATAGGCTTCCCAGCCCTTCTTGAAGGCTTCGACAAAGACCGCCACCAGCGGCAACAGTAGGAAGGTGGCGAAGAAGGCCAGCGAAATGCCGATGACGATCCACTTCACCAGCGGCGGATCGGCAGCGGCGGGGCTCGCCTCGAAGCGCTCGGCGCGGGCGAACGGCGCGGCGTGGGCGACGACGGCCATTTACCGCGACCTTTCGTTCGAGCGCGCCGTCCAGGCCTGCAGCACGTTGATGATGAGCAGCAGGATGAAGGACACGATCAGCATGACGGCGGCCACCGTCGTCGCGCCGGCGTAGTCGTACTGCTCGAGCTTGGTGATGATGATCAGGGGCGTGATTTCCGAGATCATCGGCAGATTGCCGGCGATGAAGATCACCGAGCCGTATTCGCCGACGGCGCGGGCGAAGGCCAGCGCAAAACCGGTCAGCAGCGCGGGTCCCAACGCCGGCAGCACGACGCGACGGATGGTCTGCAAACGCGTGGCGCCGAGACTGGCAGCGGCCTCCTCGAACTCGATGTCGAGGTCCTCGAGCACCGGCTGCACCGTACGCACGATGAAGGGCACGCCGATGAAAACCAGAGCGACGAGCACCCCGAGCGGTGTGAACGCAACCTTGATGCCGATCAGCTCGAGGTAATGGCCGAGCCACCCGTTGGGCGCGTAGAGAGCGGTCAGGGCAATGCCGGCGACGGCGGTCGGGAGGGCGAACGGCAGATCGATGAGCGCATCGACGATGCGACGGCCGGGGAAGTTATAGCGAACCAGGCTCCACGCCAGCATCAGGCCGAATACGACATTGATCGCTGCCGCCAGCAGCGAGGCCCCGAAGCTCAAGCGGTAGGAGGCCATCACGCGTGGGGTCGTCGCGACGTGCCAGAACTCGCTCCACCCGAGCGACGCGCTCTTGATGAAGACAGCCGTGAGTGGAATGAATACGATCAGCGAGAGGTACGCGAGCGTCACCCCCATCGAAAGCCCGAAACCGGGCAGTACCCTGCGCGCCGCCGCCATGACCTTTGGCTCCCGATCCGCCGTGCCTATGCGATGACGACGATGAGCGTCAGGAACAGCACTGCGCTGAGCAGTCCGGCCCAGGACAGCACGTGGTCGGCAGACATGGTTACCCCCTTCGTTATGACGCCGGCAGCGTAGCGATACGTCTGCTCAGCGCGAACGAACAAAAACTGCAGTGCTTATGCGGAAAACTGCTAATGGCTCGGCGCCGTCAGCCGCTCTTCCCGTTGTAGGTGACGACCCGGTAGAGCAAGGCCTCGTTCCCCTCGGGATTGCGGAAGATGCGCTCGACGTCTGCCTGGAACAGCGCTGCGTCCCCCTCGGACAGCAGCAGCGGCTGGTCGACCCCCACCGTCAGCTCGACGCGTCCCTTCACCACCACGATGCTCTCGCGCGTGCCGCCCACCTGCGGCTCGAACGCCTCGCGGTGCTTGGCGGCGAGGCGACACTCGTAGAACTCGACGCGTGCGTCCGCCTCGGAGGGAACGAACAGCGCCCGCGCCGTGAAGCGGCCGCCATTGCTGCTCAGCAGCGGCGAGGTATTGCGCACGAGAACTTTGGTTTGTTGCGACGCGGGTTTCGACACCAGCGTCGCCAGCGACACGCCGAGTGCCTCGGCGACCTTCAACAACAGGCTGATGGTCGGGACGCTCTTGCCGGTCTCGATCTGACTCAGCATCGCGCGGCTGACGCCGGCAAGCTTGGCGAGACGCTCCAGCGAATGTCCTTGACGGGTGCGCAGCCGCTTCAGGTTCGTGCCGATGATGGCGGGAAGCGATCGCGGCGCACTCGCGCCACCATCGAAGCGCGGCCGACGTGTGCCGTGCTCCTTGTCCGTCCGCGCCATAAGCAATTCTGCCGACGAGCTCATCGGCACCCCCGCATCCTGAACAGCCCCAACTCTTGTTAGGGAAGCTAGGAGCGACGGGTTATGCGGGGAACGAAGAAAAACAGATGAGCTTATGAAGCCGGCGGCAAAGCGCGGATCTCGAAGACGATCAGAACTTGATCACCGCGCCCGTCAACAGAAGATCGAGATCATCGAGCGGCGCATCCGCGATCGGCCCGTTGGCCACGACGCCGTTGAGCTGTCGGAGCTGCAGCTCGCCCTCTACATGACGATATGAAAGATAGAGGATCATCGCGGCCTTATCGATGCCCTGCGCGATGCCGGCACCCATGATGTTCACGTCCGTATACCACTCGGCCCAGTTGCCGGTTCCGGTCGGGTTGAGCGCATCGCCGGCCCTGACCGTGCGCCGCGTACCGCCGGCGCCGTCATAGTTGTAGTACTCGCCGTAGATGGTGGTCTTGCCGAGGTCGTTGAATTTTTTTTCAACGCCCGCCTGCGCCGCCCAGAAGAACTGGTCCTCGTCAACGTTGGTGCCGGAGAAGCGCTGCGTGTCGCGGATCAAGTTGTCCACCTTCAAGCCGGTGCCGAAATTCAGGAACAGGCCCGTCTTCTCGTGCAGAACGCTGAACGATCCGCCGTAGCTTTGGCAGTCCTGGTTTGAGTGTACCGTGCCGTCGAAGGCGATATTGTCGACCTCCGCGGCGGCGCACACCGCCAGTTCCGCGCCGTCGATGACCTCGAGGTAGCCGACACCGGCCTCGAACTTGACGTCGCCGAACTCCCCCTTGTAGCGGAGCGCCACATCCCAGAACTCCTTCGTACCCAGCGAAGCCGACAGAAAGAACCCGTGCACGGCGGGGGATTCGTACTTGATCATGTCAAATCCGCGCTCACCCTCACCCGGCTGATCGCCGCTGTCGCCGATGAGGCGCCGCCAGGAAATGCCGCTGCTCGTCAACCGCCCGTTCACGGCCGAGCGCAGCAGCATGCCGAGACCGGTATCCTCGACGTCCGAGTACTTGGCGAACGATTCCGTCTGCGTGAGATTGATCTCGGTGATCTTGTCCGTGGCGGCATTGCTCAAGCCCACGATCAGAGTGCCGCGGTGCTTCTCCTTCAGGTACCAGTAGATATCGCGCAGATCGAAGCCGACGTCGTCCGGGTTGTCGTCGCCCTTGGGGTCGATCTGACTGACGCGCTTGGAGTTCGCTGAGCGGATGCCGATCTCGATCTTGAACCCGGCTTCCCAGTTCTTGTCGATCTTCGCCTTCCCCTTGAAGCCGAAGCGCGTGCGCTGGTTGTCGTTGGTAACCAAGTAAGCGTCTGATTCCTTGCCGTCATACCAGCCGAGCAGCGCCTGGTTGACGAGACCATAGATTTCGAGGCCGACCTTTCGATTGCCGCGGCGTGCGACCGTCTCCTCGAGCTCAGCGATGCGCGCGTCGAGATCGGCGCAGCAAGAGCTGCCGGGGTCCGTCGCCTGCGCAAGCGACGGCGCACATGCGAAGGTAGCGGCCAAAGTGGCGGCGATCAGTTGCGCCCGCGCGGGGCCTGTCAGGATCCGGGTCAATGACATGCCTCCGCAAAGAAACGACCGCGTGCTGGCACAACGCTTTGATTTGCATCGACGCTAACCGATTCGCGCCTCACCCCAGGATTGGCATGTGATTCTGTGACAGCCGTTTGCCGGTTTTCTCCGCGATGGTTGGCGCCGCCGCCACTCTGAGCGATCGCGCAAACAAAAAGAGCCGCCCGGAGGCGGCTCTTTCTGCGTGTTGTACCGGCGTTGCGAGATCAGAACTTGATAATCGCACCCGACATGACGAGGTCGAGGTCGTCGAGCGGCGAATCGGCGATCGCCCCCGTGACGGGATTGCGGAGGGTCAAATCGCCTTCGACGTGGCGATAGGAGAGGTAGACGAGGAGCGCCGCCTTGTCGAAGCCCTGGGCGATGCCGGCGCCGTAGGATTGCACGCCGGTCGACCAGATCTGCGCGCCGGCGACGCCGACCGTATTGAGCGGGTCGGTCGCGGACGCGATGGTACGGCGGCTGTTACCGCCGCCATCGTAGTCATAGTACTCGCCGTAGACGGTCGTCTTGCCGTACTCGGTGAACTTCTTCTCGATACCACCCTGGACGGCCCAGAACGTCTGCTCGTCACTTGCTCCGGCGGCACCGACCGCCGTACGGCGCGCAACGTCATCCGTCTTTTCGCCGGCGCCGAAGTTGACGAACAGGCCGGTCTTCTCGTGCAGGACGCTGATCGATCCGCCAAACTGGCTGCACTTGGTGTCGGGCGCCCCAACAGCTGAAAAGGCGCAGACAGTCTGTGTCTGCAGGTTATCGGTAATCTCGCCGTAGCCGATGCCAGCCTCGATGGTGAAGCCATGGAACTCGCCCTGCCAGTTGAGGGCTGCATCCCAATAGTCATCCTCGCCCCAGGCGGCAGAGGCGGTAAAGCCGGCGAACTCCGGCGATACATACTTCACGGCGTTGAACCGCCGCTCGCCTTCGCCCGGCTGGTCGCCGCCGTCACCGATGAGACGCCGCCAAGTAAGGCCCGTCTGGCCCGTGGCGCCGACTCCATTGGCGGTGAGGCCACCGTTCTTGGAGCGCAGCAGCATGCCCAGCCCCGTATCCTCGATGTCAGAATACTTGGAGAACGATGCTGTCTGAGAGAGATTGATCTCGGTAATCTGGTCGGTGGCGGTCCCTTGCCTGCCGACCGAGAGACGGCCGTACGTCTTGCTCTTCACGAACCAGTATGAGTCGCGGATATCGAAACCCACGTCTTCAGCGAAGTCATTGCCCTTTGCGTTAAACTGGTTGGCGCGCTTCGAGTTGGCGGTACGAATGCCGATCTCGATCTGATAGCCGGCCTCCCAATCCTTATCGATCTTGGCTTTGCCCTTGAAGCGAAAGCGCGTGCGCGAGTTGTCGTTGGTAACGACGTACGCATTGCTCTCTCTACCGTCGTCCCACCACAGCACCGCCTCGTTCACATGGCCCGAAATTTCGAGCGAAACTTTGCGGTTGCCTTTGCGCGCCGTGGTCGCCTCGAGCTCGGCGATGCGCTCCTCTAGGTCTGCGCAGCAATCTCCTCCGAGATCGGCAGCGCGAGCCGGCGCGGCTCCGGCGAATATGCCTAGACCAAGGACCAGCGCAAGGCCGACCCTACCCCCTACTCCCCCGTACATCACAAACTCCTACGCTTACAATTACGCAACAGACGCTACGCGACTTGGTCTCCGTTATATTGGCGTCAAGTGAAGTTATAACGGACTGATATATCTACAGCTTTTAGGTCTCTCACCTCCTCGTCAACGACGCATTGTGATGACTGATGACAGCGATCGCGCGCTGCTGCGCAGCGGACACACTTTTCCGTTGCAGCGAATGCAATGCGTGCCGCGGTGAACGACGCGCGCGCATCAGAAGTCTCCTGCGTGAAGCGCATCGTGCGCGCGGCGTTGTGCGAAGCTGCGCGGCACGTCGCCTCGCAGCGAGCGATAGATGGCGAGACCGCGCGGCCACGCGCCGTATCCCGAGCTGACGTTGATGTGTCCGGCAGCGCCGAGATTGATCAGCTCCGAGCCCCAAGCTTCCGCCCAGGCCGCGGCGCGATCGATCGGCATCCACGGATCGTTGGTGCTCGCGACGACAACCGAATGCGCGCCGAGCACGCCGTTGGTGATGACGTTCTGCAATCCGAAGCGGGCCGGATCGGCCGGCGCGACGAGCATGAGACCGGCGATGCGCTGGCCATGGTCGTGCGCCGTCTGCACGGCTGCGAGGCAGCCGAAGCTGTGAGCGACGATATAGATGCGGCCGGAATTGCGGTTGAGCGCGTGATGGATTTGCGCCGACCAGAGGGAAAGATCAGGCGTGCCCCAGTCGTTCTGCTCGACACGCACGCTGTCGGGCATCTGCCGCTCGAACCAGGATTGCCAATGATCGCTGCCGCTGCCGTGCAGGCCGGGTACGATGAGAGTGGTATCCATGGCGAGCCTCGCCTCGTTGGATGGTGAAAGTGCGTGCGCCGGCTTCCTGCGCTTGCGTGAGCGGGAACCCCAGCGAGAAAGTCGGCGCACACCCGACGATCGGTATTCGGGAGCGGTAGCCTCGATCAGCGTGCGGCGTGGGTCCGTTGCTGATCGAGGTTTTGACCGATCGTCCTATTCAGATCAGCTCTTCTTGTCGGCGGCGCCCGGCGCATAGATCTGGTCGAAAATCCCGCCGTCGTCGAAGTGGGTCTTCTGCGCCTTTGCCCAGCCACCGAAGACTTCGTCGATGGTGAACAGCTTCACCGGCGACAGCTGAGCCTTGTACTTCTCGGCCACCTTGGCATCGCGCGGGCGATAGAAGTGCTTGCCGGCGATCTCCTGGCCTTCCGGCGAGTAGAGGTACTCGAGGTAGGCTTCGGCGACCTTGCGCGTGCCCTTCTTGTCGACGTTCTTGTCGACGACCGTGACCGGCGGCTCGGCGAGGATCGAGATCGAAGGAATGACGATCTCGAACTTGTCGGGACCGAGTTCCTTAGTGGCGAGATGGGCCTCATTCTCCCAGGAGATCAGCACGTCGCCGATCTGACGCTCGGTAAATGTGGTGAGCGAGCCGCGAGCACCGGTGTCCAGCACCTTGGTGTTTTTGTAGATCTTGCCGACGAGGTCCTTCGCCGTCGCGTCGCTGCCGCCCGCCTGCTTGAGCGCATAACCCCACGCGGCGAGGTAGTTCCAGCGTGCTCCGCCCGATGTCTTCGGGTTTGGCGTGACGACCTCGACACCGTCCTTGGCCAGATCGTTCCAGTCCTTGATGCCCTTGGGGTTACCCTTGCGCACCAGGAACACGATCGTCGAGGTGTAGGGAGACGAATTGTCCTTCAGGCGCTTCTGCCAATCGGCAGGGATGAGATTGCCCTTCTTGGCGAGCTGGTCGACGTCACCGGCGAGCGCCAGGGTGACGACGTCGGCGTCGAGGCCATCGATGACCGCGCGGGCCTGCTTGCCCGAACCGCCATGCGACTGCTGGATGGTGACGTCCTCGCCGGTCTTCTCTTTCCAGTGCTTGGCGAACGCGGCGTTGTACTCCTGATAGAGCTCGCGCGTCGGATCGTAAGAAACGTTGAGCAGCGTCGTCTGGGCCTGCGCCACCGAGGCGCCGCCGACGAGGCTGGCGGCAACGGCGAGTGCCAGCGCCTGCCGCCGGGTGAAATCGATCTTCATAGGTGCATCCTCTCTAACCGTGACCTCAACCAATCAGGTCCGGGGAAGAGAGAACTAACGTTGGCCGGGCGGCGACCGAACGAAGAAGATCTTCTGAGCTTATTCGCAAAATTGCTCACTCCCGGCGCTTGCGCCGGGGGCGTAACCGAATGCTCAAGGAAGCGTAAACGGCGCAATCGCATCGCCGAAGGACGCAGGGCGACGGGATGCGCTTTGCCGCTGCGCAAGGTGTGGCTTGGGAGTGCCTCACGTGCGGGGAGACGCAAATGGCAATGCAATCACCTGGCGTTCCGCTTCCAGCGTCGCGGCGTCCAACATGCTCGTCACCCCGCGAGCATGAAAGCAACGCGCGGTGCCAAACCCGTGAATACTCGTCAAATTCCGATTGCGGCATGGCCGCCGACGCCACAGCGTTTGCATCAGATCGCGCCGCTGATTCGCCAACGGGCCTCCATGGACGCGGACCTCGCGCTTCGCATCGCCGCGCCGACTTTGCCGCCATCGGATGCGGCGGCAATTGCGCATCTGCTCCCCGATGTCCTCGCCGACAATCTCGACGTCGTGTTCGTCGGCACCGCCGCCGGGCGCCGATCATTGGCGCGCGGCATCTACTATGCCGGTGCGGGAAACAGGTTCTGGCCGATGCTGCGGCAGGTCGAGCTCATCCCGCCGCGCTTTGCAGCGCGCGACTTCGCCGAGCTTATGAGCATCGGCATCGGCTTCACTGACTTGAGCAAGACGGGCTGCGGCATGGACCGCGATGTCGTCGTCACTGCGGCCGACATCGCCGTCTTCGACGCGAAGCTCCGCGCGTGCCAGCCGCGGGCCATCGCCTTTACCGGCAAGAAGGCGGCGGGCCTCTGGCTGCGCCGGCGCACCGACCGCATCCCCTACGGTCGCCAGAAGCGGCGTCCGCCCGACTTCTGCGACGCGTTCGTGTTGCCGTCACCATCGGCCGCGGCGCGCCGGTACTGGAAGGTCGAGCCCTGGCAGGAGCTCGCCGACTGGCTGCGCGCCACCGCGCCCTGGCGGTTCTGACGGTTGCCGGTAGAACGCCGGAGCTTCCGCCGCCTTTCAAAATCGTAACTTTGCAACGGTCGCGAACCATGGCAGCCTGAGTCCATCGTTCAACAGCTGAGAGGAGGTGATCCGATGTCGAGTGGGATCTTGAGGACGGCGATGTCGCGGTCGCTCGGGTTCACGCCGGATATGCCTCCGGTCTGCACCTGAAGCACTAGCGGCGCAGCGCAACAATCGCTGCAATCGCCGCCGATGTCTCACGGAGGCCGCCCTCAGGGCGGCCTCTTTGTTTTTGGGCCCCTCGAAAGTCGTTAACCCAGCGGCAATGTCGCCACGGGCCTTGTCTGTCGGCGCCGAGCGCCTAGATGGTCATTCGCTTAGACGATTATCTAACGGAGGCACCCGATGTCGAAGCCCGTTTCCGCCCTTGCCGCCAAGTCGGATCTCTTCGATCCGATTGTGCTCGGCCCCTATACCCTCGCCAACCGCATCGTCATGGCGCCGCTGACGCGCTCGCGCGCCGACGACGAGGGCGTGCCCGGCGAGCTGCAGGCGACCTACTACGCGCAGCGCGCCTCCGCCGGCCTCATCATTTCGGAGGCCACCAACATCTCCCCGCAGGGCAAAGGCTACATCCGCACCCCTGGCATCTGGTCGAAGGAGCAGGTCGAGGGCTGGAAGCTGACCACCAAGGCCGTGCACGACAGGGGCGGCCGCATCTACCTGCAGCTCTGGCATGTCGGCCGCGTCTCGCACCCCGACCTCCAGCCGGGCGGCTCGCTCCCCGTCGCGCCGAGCGCCGTGCGTGCCGAGAACCAGCAGGCCTACACGTACGAAGGGTTCAAGCCGCTCGTCACGCCGCGCGCCCTTGAGACCGCCGAGATTTCCGGCATCGTCGCCGACTACGCGCACGCCGCCAAGCGCGCCAAGGAAGCAGGCTTCGACGGCGTCGAGATCCATGCCGCCAACGGTTACCTCTTGCAGCAGTTCCTTTCCGACAAGACCAACAAGCGCACCGACCAGTACGGCGGCTCGATCGAGAACCGCACGCGCATTGTCGTCGAGGTCGTCGATGCCGTGGTGAAGGTATGGGGTGGTGACCGGGTCGGCATCCGCCTCGCGCCGCTGACCAAATTCGCCGACATCGGCGATTCAAACCCCGAACCGGTCTACCTGTCGCTGGTCGAGCAGCTCAACCCGTTCAAGCTGTCGTACATCCACGTCGTCGAGGGCGACACCGGCGGTGACCGCAACCCGTCCGGCGCCTTCGACCTGCAGAAGCTGCGCCGCGCCTTCAATGGCCTCTATATGGCCAACAACAACTACACGCTGGAACTCGCCGTCGAGGCGCGCGCCGAGAATCTTGCCGATCTAATTTGCTTCGGCCGGCCGTTCATCGCCAACCCCGACCTCGTCGAGCGCTTGCGCGAGGGCGCGCCGCTGGCCACGCCCGACCCGAGCACCTTCTATGCGGGCGAGGCGAAGGGATACACCGACTACCCCGCGCTCTGAGCGATTACCCGGCGCCGCCAGGCGCCGGGGCGCCGGGCCGGTCGTCGCGCGCGAGGCACCGCGTGCCGAGGACACAGAGGACTGCGGTCAGGGCAAACGACGCAATGAACCAGGTTTGCCACATGCCGTAGCTCACCGCGGCCATCGCCGCCGACGAAGCGAAAGTCGCGTATGCGTAGGGCTGCGTCCGCGCCGCAAGCCCCCCGATCGCCGCGATGACCGATAAGCCGAAGGCTGTCAGCAGCAGCGCGCCGACGGCGCCGAGCTCGAACCACGTCTGCAGGTAGATGCAGTGCGAATGGATCGACAGCGTGCGCGGCACGCCGAGTAGCTGCGACGACGGCGGGGCGTGCCGCTCGAGCTCTGGACCGATCAGGTATGTCATGTTGGCGCCCACCCCCAGGATGGGTGCGTCGAGCGTCTTCTCGGCGGTATAATTCCAGATGATGACGCGATGCTTGGCCGACTGCTCGAGCCAGTCTGCATCCTGGATGTCTATGCGGTGCGCCAACAGCGCAAGCGGCAAGACGGCCAAGCATAGAATCAGCCAAGCGACGGTCACCGCACGCCTCGTCCAGCGTAGCGAAAGCGACGCCAGCGCAAACACCGTCAACCCGGTCACCAGCGCCAGCTTCGACGACGCGTGGTTCGAGGCCAAGACGACCACCGCGGTCAGCAGCAGCAGGGCGCCGGCCGCGAGCTGGCACCACGGACGCCGCCAAACTCCCACGACGGCCATGATCGCCGGCCACAGGAACAGCGTCGCGTCGGTCATGTTGCGGGTGAGGTCTTCCGTCGAGATAGCGCGCAGATAGTTGCCCTCCCAGCTGAAATAGCTCAGTGGCAACAGATCGCCCGGTCCCAAGTCCAGCGCCCGGTATAGATACAGCTTGATCGCCTGATCCGTCAGTATCTCGATGAGGAGGTAGACGACACCGATCAAAAGCCCGATGTAGAGCCCCTCGCCCATGTGCATGAGGTTCGGCCGCGTCTCGGCGTTGATGAGCGCCGCCATCAGCAACGTGCAGGCGCCCGCGAGGAGTGCCAATCCGCCCTTCTCGAGCGGCAGTTGCGGAACGGCGGCCCACGTGGCGCTCAAGGTGGCATAAAGAACGAACGCGCCGAGCGACATCGCCACGGGGCCGGGCCGCAGGTGCGCGAGCTCGAGGTCGCGACGGAATAGCAAGCTGATCAGAAAGCTTGCAACGAGCACCCAGAAAGTGGCGGCGACTGTACGCGCGCTGACGAGTGCGACGGCCGCCGCGACTAAGATCACCGATCCGATGAGAATCCCGCGGCTGCGGCTCGCCAGGGGATGCCCGACGCTATTGAGTTCGTTGGAAAACATCCCGCCCTGTAACAAATTTATAAATGCTTCTTGCCGGCGGACGGTATCGGCAAGCGGAAGGCGGCGCAACTGCGCCCGCGGACGCAGCCGCCCGGAATAATTCTGTTATCAGAATATCATAGCTTCCCCGCCACACCCTTTGGATTGCCGCCGAACCCCATCCTGAAGCCAATATCTTCAGGGCGCCCGAGCCAGCAATTGTTAAATCGCGGTATCGTATCTTGCGTGGCCAGCCGCGGGGGTATGGGTTCGACAGCGATGCCAAAACTTGCAACGACAATTCGCTTGGGCGCCGGCGCCGCGGCGCTCGCCGTGTTGCTGACCGCGTGCGGCGATCGCAACACCTACCAGCCGCCGCCGCCGGCCGAGGTCACCGTCGCCAAGCCGGAGCAGCGCAAAGTTACCCTCTACATGGAGGTGACGGGCTCAACCGCCGCGTTCAATCGCGTCGACCTCGTCGCGCGCGTGCAGGGGTTCCTCGACAAGGTCGGCTACAAGGACGGCGCCGACGTCAAGAAGGGCGACCTGCTCTTCCAGATCGACAAGAAGGACTTCGAGATCCAACTGCAGATCGCCGAAGCGACGCAGGCACAGCAGGAGGCGCTCCTCCTGCAGGCAGACGCCGACCTGAAGCGCAAGCAGGATCTCGTGAAGACGGCCGCCGTGTCGATCGCCCAGGTCGATGAATCGCGCGCCAAGCGCGACTCCACCCTCGCCGCGCTGGAGCAGGCGAAGGGGCAGGTCGCGCAGGCCAAGCGCAACCTCGACTACACGACCATCGTCGCTCCGTTCGACGGCACCGTCTCGGCCCGCTACGTCGACCCGGGCGCCATGGTCGGCGCTGGTGAGCCGACCAAGCTCGCCACGATCGTCCAGCAGAAGCCCATCTACGTGAAGTTCAACATCGACGAGCAGCAGGTACTCACTGTCCGCGAGCAGATGCGCATCGCCGGCGTGAAGCTGTCGGACCTGGGGCCGATACCCGTCGGCTTCGGGCTGCAAACGGAGCAGGGCTATCCGCACACCGGCACGCTCGACTACGTCGCGCCGGAAATCGATTCCTCGACCGGCACGCTGGCCGGCCGCGCCATCTTCGACAACAAGGACAACGTGCTGACTCCCGGCCTGTTCGTGCGCGTGCGCATTCCCAAGCAGAACAACGTCGAATCCCTGCTCGTGCCGGACATCGCTCTCGGCACCAGCCAGGAGGGCCGCTACCTGCTCGTCGTCAACGACAAGAACGTCGTCGAGCAACGGCAGGTGCAGATCGGCGAATTGGTCGACGGCGGCTTGCGCATTATCAACAGCGGCCTTGAGCCCAAGGAGCGCGTGGTCGTCGGCGGCGTCATGCGGGCACTGCCCGGCAACACCGTCGTCCCGGTCATGACCACCGCCTCGGCCGCTGCGGCGGCGGGCAACGACGCGGCGACCGCCGGCAAATGATAGCCAAATTCTTTATCGACCGGCCCGTCCTCGCCAACGTGATCGCGCTTCTGATCGTGATCCTCGGCCTCGTGGCACTCGCTCGTCTGCCGGTGGCGCAATATCCCGACGTCGTACCCCCGACCGTCGTGGTCACCGCGCGCTATCCGGGCGCCAGCGCGTCTACCGTGGCGCGCGAGGTCGCGCTGCCGATCGAGCAGAAAGTGAACGGCGTCGAGGGCATGCTCTACATGTCGTCGCTGTCGACCAGCGACGGCCAGTACACGCTGACCGTCACCTTCAAGATCGGCACCGACGGCGACAAGGCGCAGATCCTCGTCGAGAACCGCGTCTCGAGCGCGCTCGCCTCGCTCCCCGACGCGGTGCAGAAGCAGGGCGTGCAGACCAACAAGAAGTCCACCTCGATCCTCGAGATCGTGGCGCTGACGTCGCCGGATGGCCGCTACGACAGCCTCTTCCTCTCCAACTACGCGACGATCAATCTCGTCGACGAGATCGCCCGCATCGACGGCGTCGGCAGTGTCTCGGTGTTCGGCGCCGGGCAATACGCCATTCGCATCTGGCTCGATCCGCAGAAGCTGCAAGCGCGCGGCATGATCCCCAAGGATGTGATCGACGCCGTCAACCTGCAGAGCCGCTCGACCAGCGCCGGCCAGGTCGGCCTGCCCCCGGTGCCGCAAGGCCAGGCGTTCCAATACTCGATCAACGTGCACGGCAAGCTCGACGACGTCTCCGAGTTCGAGAACATCATCGTCAAGACCGACAAGGGTGGACGGATCACGCGCCTGAAGGACGTGGCGAGCGTCGAACTCGGCGCGCAGCAGTACAGCCAGACCTTCAAGCTCGACGGCAGGCCCTCCGCCGGCATGGCCATCTACCAGCTCCCCAACGCCAACGCTCTCGATGTCGCCAAGCGCGTCGAGGAGCGCATGCACGAGCTGGCCAAGGCGTTTCCCGAGGGAATGACCTGGCTCATCCCGTTCGACACGACGAAATTCGTCTCCTCCGCCGTGCACGACGTCTACCGCACGCTGATCGAGGCGGCGCTGCTCGTGCTCGTCGTCATCCTCGTCTTCCTGCAGGATTGGCGCGCCACGCTGGTGCCGGCGACGACGGTGCCCGTCACCATCATCGGCGCCTTCGCCGCCATGGCCATGCTCGGCTTCACGGTGAACTTGTCGACGCTGTTCGCCATCATCCTAGCCATCGGCATCGTCGTCGACGACGCCATCATCGTCGTCGAGGGCGCCGCCAAGCACATCGAGCGCGGCTTGACCCCGCACGACGCGGCGGTCAAAGCCATGGACGAGCTTTTGGGGCCGATCATCGGCATCACGCTCGTGCTCATGGCGGTGTTCGTGCCCGCCGCCTTCCTGCCCGGCCTCTCCGGGCAGATGTACCGCCAGTTCGCGCTCGTCATCGCCGCCACGGCGCTCATCTCCGCCATCAACGCGATGACGCTGAAGCCGACCCAGTGCGCCCTGTGGCTGCGCCCGGTCACGCCGCCCGAAAAGCGCAACGTCCTCGCCCGCGGCTTCAACTACGTCTACAACAAGCTCGAGCACGCCTACACCGGCATGGTCGCCCGCATGGTCCGCCATGCCGGCTTCATGGCGCTGATCGTCGCCGCGCTCGTCGTCCTCGCCGTGTGGAGCCTGGGCCGCGTGCCGACCGGCTTCCTGCCCATTGAGGATCAAGGCTACTTCATCGCCGTCGTGCAGCTGCCCGAGGGCGCCTCGCTCGAGCGCACCACCCGCGCGCTCGACGACCTCACCAATCGCCTCAAGCAGCAGCCGGGCGTCGAGCGCATCGTCGCCATCGGCGGCATTGCCGCGCTCAACGACAGCGCCAGCCTGTCGAACGCCGGCGTCGCCTACGTCATCCTCAAGGATTGGGACCAGCGCGGCAAAGGCGAGGACCTCTTAGGCCTCTACCTCGGCCTCTCCAAGCGCGTGAAGGACATCCCCGACGGCACGGCGCTGATCATTCCGCCACCGGCCATCCAGGGCATCGGCAACGTCGCCGGCGCGACGATGAAGGTCGAGCTGCGCGACGGCTCGTTCGATTACGCCAAGCTGCAGCGTCTCGCCGAGGCCATCACGAGCCGCGCTGGCGACCAGTCGATGATCCAGTCGGCGACCAACGTGTTTCGCGCCGACGCCCCGCAGATCAACGTCGAGATCGACCGCGTGAAGGCCGAGACGCTCGGCGTACCGCTCGGCAATGCCCTGGACGCGCTCTCCACATACATCGGCTCGAGCTACGTCGGCCAGTTCAACAAGTTCGGCCGCGTCTTCCAGATCTACGTGCAGGCCGACGCCTCGGCGCGCATCAATCCGGAAAGCCTGCAGTACCTGCAGGTGCGCAACAACGACGGCAACATGGTGCCGCTCGGCACGCTCGCCTCGGTGAAGACCGTCGCCGGTCCATCGATCATCAGCCTCTATAATCTCTACCCCGCGGCGACCGTGATCACCGCCACCGCGCAAGGCTTCTCCTCCGGCCAGGGCATGGACCTACTGGAGCAGATCGCCACCGACACGCTGCCGCCGGGCACCGGCTACGAGTGGACGGCGATGTCCTACCAGGAGAAGGAGGTCGGCAATCAGATCTATATGATCTACGGCCTCAGCCTGCTGCTCGTGTACCTCGTGCTGGCCGGCCAGTACGAAAGCTGGCTCGCCCCCGCCACGGTCATCATCTCCGTGCCGCTGGCGCTGCTCGGCACCGCCGCAGCTCTATTGGCGCTCGGCGTCGGCAACAACCTCTATACCCAGATCGGCCTCATCCTGCTCATCGCGCTGTCGAGCAAGAATGCCATCCTCATCGTCGAGTTCGCGCGCGAGCTGCGCATCCACGAGGGCAAAGACATCCTAGAGGCCGCCGTGGAAGCGGCCCGCTCCCGCTTCCGCCCCATCCTGATGACGTCGTTCGCCTTCATCCTCGGCGTGGTGCCGCTGGTGCTCGCTTCGGGGGCTGGCGCCAACGCGCAGAAGTCGATCGGTATCGCCGTGTTGACCGGCATGCTCGGTTCGACGATCCTCACCGTCACGTTCGTACCGTCGGTGTTCGTCGTCATGCAGCGGCTCGAGGAGTGGCGCGCCCGCCGCAAGGCCGCGCGCAAGTCTGCCGCTCCTTCGGCGCCGGCGCCCGTTGCCTAGAGCTTTGGCGCGACGTAGTCGTCGAAGTTGGTCGACGCCGACACGGCCTCCCACTTCAGCATCTCCGCCTGCAGCGCGCTGAGCTTGTCGCCGACGAAGCGTAGCGCGTCCGGCCCGAGGATGAGGCGCAGTGGAGGCTCGGTCGCCTCGGTCGCCGCGATGATCGCCGCGGCCGCCTTCTTCGGGTCGCCGCCCTGGCGCCCGTTGCGGTCCGCGAGCGCCTGCCTGAAAGCACCGGCCGTCGGCTCGTAGTCAGCGATCGGCTTCTCGACATGCACCATGGAACGTCCCGCCCAGTCGGTGCGGAACGAGCCCGGCGCGACAATCGTCACCTTGATGCCGAGCGGCTTCACCTCTTTGGCCAGGGCTTCCGAGATGCCATCCAGCGCGAACTTGCTCCCGTTATAGATCCCGACGCCGGGAAATGCCGTGAGGCCGCCCATCGACGTCACGTTGATGACGTGGCCCGAACGCTGTTTGCGCATATGCGGCAGCACCGCCTGCATCACCGCCACCGGCCCGAACACGTTGACCTCGAACTGGTCGCGCACCTGATCGAGGCTCACTTCCTCGACCGCGCCTTCGAGACCGTAGCCGGCATTGTTGACCAGCACGTCGATGTTGCCGTGGCGCTGCACAACCTCGTCGACCACCGTATGCACGTCCGCCTCGTCCGTGACGTCGAGCACAACCGCCGTCGCATTGCCCGGAGAGAGCGCCTCGAACGGCGCCCTCGCCTCCTCCTGGCGAACCGTGCCGATCACCTTGTGGCCCTTTGCCAGCACGGCCTCTGCCAGCGCGCGGCCAAATCCGCTGCTGACGCCGGTGATGAACCAGTTCGCCATGGCATGTCTCCTGCGCTCTTGAATTGCGGCAGACGCGAACGCGTCCCGGCTCGCCATATAGGTGCTCGATGTGACGGCACCAGTGCGCATGACAGCGCAATGTGACGACGTGCAACAGGATTTGCACGGAGCGTCCTGGAAATCGCCGTCTTCGACAATTATCTAACCAATCACCCTCCGCCCCGCGGAACGACTGCCGCGCGCGGTGGTTGCTTTGTCAGCAAACAAAAGGTGTACAAGAAATAGGAGAGTACGCGATGCGCCTCAGAACGACCGCTCTCGTCGCAACCGCAATCGCCGGGCTGCTCTACGTCTCGGCGCCGAGCGCATCGGCGCTTCCCGCGGCGTCCCGCGCCGACATCACGACCAGCACGACCGCAAAAACAGCCGGCGTGACCGAAGAAGTCCGTTACCGCCGCCGCGGCTATCGCCGTTGGGGCGGCTACCGCCGGCCATATTACGGCTACGGTGGTTACGGCGGTTACGGTTACGGCGGCTACGGCTACCGGCCGTATTACTACCGGCCCTACTACTACGGCGGTGGCTATCCCTATTATTACCGTCGCCGTCCGGGCTTCGGCATCTACCTCGGCTTCTGATCTCAGGATCGGCGCCTAGACAATTCACGCGAGGCTCGTCAGGGCCTCGCGTTTTTGTTTGCGCCGCCTAATGGCGCCTATCGCTTCGGCTTCCAGCCCAGCGCCAGGAGCTTATCGGCGCTGGCGATGAACGGCATGCCGATCTTCTCCCAGGTGCCCCGCCCGCCGATCGCCTTGAGCCCGAGCTCGAGGCCGGCACGCGGCAGCGGGAACAGGTTCGGGTTGCGCCCCAGGCGAGCCCGCATATCGGCGACGACCTCGCCCAGAGTGCGCGGCTCCGGATCGGCCACGATGTAAGTTTCCCCCAGCGCCCGTGGATCGGCCAGCACGGTCGCGACCGCGCCGGGGAAGTTCTCCACCGACAGGAACGAGCGCTTGGCGTCGATCGAGCCGAGCGGCAGCGGCAGTGGCAGGCGCGCGAGCTTCTCGAGCGTCCCGGCATTGCCCTTGGCGCCGGCACCGAGCACCAGCGCCGGGCGCAATATCGTGTACGGCACGCCGCTCTCCGCCACGGCGCGCTCGGTGGCGAGCTTCGAGCGACCGTAGGCGTTGACCGGCGCCGGTACGTCGGTCTCGCGGACCACCCGCGCCGATGAATGGCCCACCTGCGCGTAGATCGACGATACATAGATGAGCTGCCGGATACCGGCCGCCTTCGCCGCAGCGCACAGCGATGCCGTCGCGCGCTGATTGACGCGCGCGAAATCATCTTCGCTCGCCTGCTGATGGGCGATATTGGCGAGGTGGACCACGGCGTCGACACCCTGGACCAGCGGCGCCCAGTCGATCTTGCCGCCGAGGTCCGGCAAGGGTCGCCAGTCGACGCCCGGCATCGGGCGCCGCGACGCGCAAACGAGAGTGTGGCCGGGAAGGTCGGCTACGAGGTAGCGGCCCAGGAAGCCGTCGGCACCGGTGACGAGCACGCGCATGTTAGCCACCGGCACCCGCGGTGGCGCGGCAGGGCGGATGAGATGTGGTCAAGCCAGGCTCCCGGCAGCTGCAAGTTCCTGCCGGGTATAGCCGCCCACATCATCCGCGCGCACGCGTTTTCAGAGTGTTCTACCGCGGGCGGGTCCTACCACTCGTCGCCGGCGCGCCAGTAACCGCGAGCGGGGTACGGGTCCGGCCGGTAGCGGGCGTAGACCTCGACCTCCGGATGGGGCTCGACCTCGACGTAGGCACCGCTCGGGTAATAGCGCCGCTCGATGATGCGCTCGCGCTCGACCACAACGGGCGCGTCGCCGTCCACTACCACCCCCTCGACGGCATAGCCGCCGTCGTCGAGGTCGGCGGCGCGCGCCGTGGCCGGAGCGGTTGCGAGGAAGGCCAAAGAAGCGAAAACCGGGATCAGCTTGCTCATGACGGCACTCCATAGCGGGGGATGGAGGGTGCAACGCACTGCAGCAAAGTTGGTTGCCGCGTCGTAGCCCTGCAAAAACCGCAACGCGGCTGCGGCCGGTCGTTCGGCATCGCTAACAAGTGTTCAAGGATAAGCCCGCGTTCCTATGGGCTTACCGAACAGTATGTTTTTGGCGCGGGCGAGCATTGCTATGGCTGCCGATCGGGCTTCGGCGCGCGGCCGGCGCCCGCACCATTTCATCTCCCGCGACACCTCTTGAGGTCCACCTTTGACGCGACACCCGATCTTCTTCGATCCCACCAAGCGGCGCTCGGCGATCCTCGGCTATCTCGGCTGGACCGTCTCGGTCGCCAGCACGGTGGTGCTGCTCCTCTTCGTGGCGAGCCTTCTCATTCTCCCGAGCGCATCCGCGCCGCCGATCGATCAGCCCCACAAGCGCGTCGCCGTCGCCGCAGCGAATGACATCGCCCAGCGCCGCGAGCTGCTCCCGGCTGCCCGGCGCCTCGCCGATGCCGCCCGCACCAACGTCGTCGGCGCTCCCGAACAGACCGCAACCATGCCGAAGGCGACGACCCGGCAGTTGCTCGCGGCGCACGGGCGCACCGGCAGCCGGCCCCTGTCTATCGGCTTCTACGTCACCTGGGACGACAGCAGCTTTGCCTCGTTGCAAGCGGCGCTGCCGAAACTCGATTGGGTGGTGCCGAGCTGGCTCGAGCTGACCGGCCCCGATCTCGAATTGAAGACCGGCGTCGACAAGCGCTCGGTCGAGTTGCTCGCCAAGCAGAAGCAGCGCCCCAGCGTGCTGCCGATGCTGCAGAACGCCACCGACGGCAAATGGGACGGCCCCGGTCTCGGCCGCCTGCTCGCCGATCCCGACAAACGCCAGGCGCGCATCGACAGCCTCGTCGCATTCCTGACGGCCAACGCTGCGCAGGGCCTCGTGATCGATTTCGAGGAAGTCCCGAAGGATGCCCACGCCAACATGCTCGCCTTCCTGCACGAGCTGCGCGCCGCCTTCGCCCCACACGGCTGGCTGGCTGCCATCGCCGCGCCATTCGACGATCCCGACTGGAGCTACCGCAGCTACGCGGCGGCCACCGACTATCAGATCCTCATGGCCTACGACGAGCACTTCGAGGAGGGCTCCCCCGGCCCCATCGCCTCGCAACCGTGGTTCGTCGACACGCTCACCCGGCGCATGCGCGAGCTCGATCCGGCCAAGACCATCGTCGCCATCGGCAACTACGCCTACGACTGGTCCGGCAAGCCGCCCGCCGTCGACATGACCTTCCTGGAGGCGGTGCTGGCTTCGAAGGAATCCGCAGCTCCCATCGTCTTCGACGACAAGACGCTGAACCCGCACTTCGACTACCTCGAGGATGACGGCAGCACGCATCACGTCTGGTTCCTCGACGCGGTGACCGCCCAGAACCAGATCCGCGCCGCCGATGTATTCCGTCCCAAGGGCTACGCGCTCTGGCGTCTCGGCTCGGAGGATCCGTCGATCTGGTCGGTGTTCGGCCGGCCCTACAATGCGCCTATCCCAACCGCGCTCAAGACGATCGTCCCCGGCAGCGACGTCGACATCGAAGGCGAGGGCGAGATCCTCGACATCGCCGCCGAGCCGGCCGACGGAGCGCGCACCTTCGAGACCGACGCCGCGAGCCGCCTGATCACGTCGGAGACCTTCACCAAGCTCCCAACCTCGTACGTCATCCGCCGCTCCGGCTGGGTGCCCGGCAAAGTGGCGCTGACCTTCGACGACGGTCCGAGCGCCGACTGGACGCCGCAGATCCTCGACATCCTCAAGCAGAAGGGCGTCAAGGCGACGTTCTTCATCGTCGGCGAGAACGGCGAGACCAACCCGCGCCTCGTGCAGCGGATCCTCGCCGAGGGCCACGAAATCGGCAACCACACCTTCACCCACCCGAACATCGCCGAGGCGTCCGGTGAAGGCGCCAAACTCGAGCTCAACGCCACGCAGCGCCTCGTCGAAGCGCTCACCGGCCGCTCGATGCGTCTCTTCCGGCCGCCGTTTTTCGGCGACGCCGAGCCGACCACGCCGGACGAGATCAAAGCGGTGAAGATCGCGCAGCAGCTCGGCTACGTGACGGTCGGCTTGCGGGTCGATCCCGACGACTGGATGGAGCCGCCGGCCGACCAGATCGTCAAACGCATCATGGACCGGATGGGCGACACCAACCCCGAGACCCACGGCCAGGTGGTGCTGCTACACGACGCCGGCGGCGACCGTGCCCGGACCGTCGCCGCGCTGCCGCGCATCATCGACGGGCTGCGCGCCAAGGGGCTGGACATCGTCCCCGTTTCGGAGCTGGCCGGCTGGTCGCGCGATCAGGTCATGCCGCCGGTGCCCCCCGGCGACCGCTCGGCCATCGTCAACTGGTACGTCTTCATCACCGCGAGCTGGCTGCAGGCGACGTTGCACTGGCTGTTCATGCTGGCGATCGGTCTAGGCCTCGCACGCCTCGCGGCGCTGTGCGGCCTGGCAATCTGGGGGCATTATAAATCCGTACCCCCGCCGCCCCTGTCGGCGAGCGACGGCGTCACGGTCTCGGTTCTCATCCCCGCCTTCAACGAAGCCAAGGTCATCGCCGGGTCGGTGGCCCGCATCCTCGAAAGCGGCCACGCCGATCTGGAAGTGATCGTCATCGACGACGGCTCGACCGACGGAACCAGCGAGGTCGTGCGCGACCGGTTCGGATCCGATCCGCGCGTGAAACTTCTCACCCTTCCCAACGGCGGCAAGGCGCGCGCCGTCAACGCCGGCATCGCGGCCTCGCATGGCGAGATCGTCGTCGCGCTGGACGCCGACACGCACTTCGAGCCCGACACCATCGCGCGTCTCGCACGCTGGTTCGGTGACAAGTCGATCGGCGCGGTTGCCGGCAATGCCAAGGTCGGCAACCGGATCAACCTGATCACCCGCTGGCAGGCGCTGGAATACATCACGGCGCAGAACCTGGAGCGGCGCGCGCTGGCGGCGCTCGACACGATCACCGTCGTACCCGGCGCGGTCGGCGCCTGGCGGCGGTCGGCGCTCCTCGCGCTCGGCGGCTTCCCCACCGACACGCTGGCCGAGGATCAGGATTTGACGATCGCGCTGCAGAAGGCCGGCTACCGGGCGATCTTCGATGCCGATGCGGTGGCCTGGACCGAGGCGCCGGACACCGTCGCCGGTCTCGCCAAGCAGCGCTTCCGCTGGTCGTTCGGCACGCTGCAGTGCCTGTGGAAGCATGCGGACGTGACGCTGCGCCCACGCTACCACGCGCTCGGTCTCGTCGCCCTGCCGCAGGCGTGGCTGTTTCAGATCCTGCTCGGACTGGTGTCGCCGTTCGTCGACCTGCTGCTCATCGTGCAGGTGATCGCCGTCACCTCCGACGTCCTGCAGCACGGCGGTCAGTACGATGCCACCCACCTGAAGGTCACGCTGTTCTACTACGCGGTGTTCATCGCGGTCGACTATATGACGGCCGTCGTCGCCTTCATGTTCGAGAAGCGGGAGAACTGGCGGCTGCTCTGGTGGCTGGCGCTGCAACGCTTCGGCTACCGGCAGCTGCTCTACTACGTGCTCGCCAAGTCGGTGATGAACGCGGCGAAGGGCCACTTCGTCGGCTGGGGCAAGCTCGATCGCAAGGCGACGGTCGACCTCGACAGCGTGGTGCCGCGCGCGCCTTGAATGGAACTAAAGGACCGTGACGTCAACGTCGGCGTTGGTGACCTTGATCGGCGGCACGAGATCCGGATTGCCGTCGAGCAGCTTGCGCAAGGCATCGACGCGCCGCGCCGAGGCGCGCCACACGTCGCGGGTTTCCTGGTTGTGCGAATGCTCGAGCACCGAGTGGCGGACGGCGAGAAACGTCCTCAGGAACTCGGCTTCCGAGCTGCTGTCGACATCGCCGTTCTCCTCGAGCGTCCGCTTGATGATCGTCGGCAGGGAATCCGGGTCGCCGCTGCCCCCGTGCTGCAAGAGTGTGTCGTAGAAAATCGATATGCCGACCGGTGACCGGACACCCACCGCCACTGCCGCCTCGACGGCCGGCCCCAGATAGAGAATGTCAGCCTCCTCGTCGCACGCCTGGCCGAGGAACTTCGATGCCTTGATCTCCCTGCGCCACGCCGCCGCGAAACCGCGCAGGTCCTGGTCCGTCCATTTGACCGGCGGCAACTGCGCGAGGAAGCGCTTCAACGGCGTTTGGGGTACGTGCGCCGCGTAGCGATCGATGACCTGCGAGACCTCGCTGTTATAGGTGCAGAACCCGTACTGGGTGACCGTATAGCCGCGTCCATCGCCCAGGTTCTCGACGTAGGCGTAGTCCGGCTCGGTTCCGCCGACCTCGAACACGTTGGAGATCGCCTTGATCCGCCGGACGAGGTTGGCGTCGGGTTTGCTGGCGCTGGTCTGCGGCATGGGCATGCCTTCCGACGGAAGGGGGAGCGGTTTGTCGACGGTCTCGTGCCCGGGTCCCGCCGCATGGGCGAGCGGGCCCGCCGCAGCGATGAGCGCCGACGATGCGCAATAGCGGCCTGCCAAGCTGAGAAACTCCCGGCGCGTGTTCGTCATGTCGCCCTCTACGGCCTCGAGGTCGGTGCGTGCCTGATCCATCAGGCCCAGATGGGTGATCCAGATCAAGGCGGGCATATTCAAAGACGGCAATGTAGGCGTGTCTCTAGCAAGGAGAAAGAGATATGCCCCGCAATTCAGTCGTTACCGCCGCTTTACTCGCAGTGTCGATGCCGTTCTTTGGACCAATCGGCGAAGCCCAAGCGCTGCAGGCGGCTAAATTGCCAATCTTGCAGGCCAATCTTGTGCAGCACGCGGGCTTTAACCGCTGCAATGCATGGAGCGACAAGTGCGCATGGCGGTGGGGGCTTGGCACCTGGCGCTTTGCCCGTTGCCTACGTCGCCACGGATGCTGACGAGTCGGGGAGCCGGCGCAACAACGTCGCCGGCCTCTCTCTATGGATGAAGCCATGTACCGGAATATTTTGATTGCCACGGATGGTTCGGCTCTGGGCGACAAATCGGTATCGACTGGCGTGACCTTGGCCAAGCACCTGGGCGCTACAGTTACGGTGGTCTATGTCACAGAGCCTTGGGCAACCGATTTTCCCCCTGAGCTCACGAAAGAGCCCTTCTGGGTCAAATACAATGACGCCTGCGCGGCCCGCGCCGCGACAATTTTAGACGCCGCGGCGCAGAGAGCTGCCGATGTCGGCGTTGCGTGCGCCGTCCGCCACGTACCGAACAATTACCCCGCGGACGGCATTCTTGAAGCCGCCGATGCGTGTGGATGCGACTTGATCATTATGTCCTCCCATGGCCGCCGGGGGATCGCGCGTTTCGTCATGGGAAGTCAGGCTCAAGAAGTTCTTGTGAGAACGAAACTTCCGGTACTCATTTGCCGGTGATAGCCGCTGTAAGCGGCCATTGCAGAGAAGGAGCACGAGCATGAAGCCGACCATCACGTGGATTGTTGTGGCTGATGGGGCGAGGGCCAGAATCTTCGTCAATCGAGGCCCTGGTAAGGGCCTTGAGCTTTCGGGGCGCGAGCTTACCGCCGAGCACCCGCGCACTAGCGATATGGTAAGGGATAGCCTGCCCCGCACTCACGAGTCCGTCGGGCATGCCCGCCACGCCATCGAGCCAAGGGTCGATCCCCACCAGGATGCCAAGCGCGAGTTTACCGAGCATCTGGCGCAAGTGCTCGACCAGAGCGTGGCTGAACGGGCATTCGATCGGTTTGTTGTCGTGGCGCCCCCTAAAATGCTTGGCGACTTTCGCAAAGCCATGTCAAAGCGGCTGCAGCCGTTATTGCACGGCGAAGTGGCAAAGGATCTTACCAAAGCTTCGTCCAAAGAAGTTGCCGACCATCTTGCCGAAACCATCATCATCTGAGCAGCGCCATGCCGCACGGAGCCTTGCAGCGCATTCTCGTCGCCGTCGACTGGACACCGCGCGGCCATCGTGCGTTGAGGCGCGGCATACAATTGGCTCTGGGATCGGGCGCTGACCTGCGGCTCGTTTACGTCTGTTCCGAAGACTTTCCTGAGCAGCTCAAGCTGGCCCAGGAAAAGTTCGCCCGTGAGGAGCTGGCCGCGCATGCCGCGCGGGCGAGAGAGGAAGGAATCGCGAAGGTCACAACCGCGGTTCTAGAAGGAAGAACCTTTGAAGAGATCTTACGCGACGCGATTGACTATGCCGCAGATCTGATTGTCCTCGGTCCCCACCGCCCAAGCAGCTTTGCCCAGGACCTGCTTGGAACGACTGCGGGGAAACTTTTGCGAGCTGGGCAGCGTCCTGTGCTCGTCGCACGCGGAGAGGACGGTGGTCGATACGACTCCGTGATGGTTGCAGTAGATTTCTCGCCGGCTTCGCGCCGCGCCCTGCGCGTTGCTCTGGAGTGGTTTTCGACAGCCCACATTACCGTCCTCAGCGCCTACGGAAAGGTGCGTCATAAGGCGGAACCGATGACCGACCTTGCAGGCGAGACGCGCCGCCTGGCGGTTCACGGACTCCTCTCCGAAGTAGCGACCGAAATGGGACCACTAGGAGCGGTGGCCTCCGCCGCAGAGCCGCTCGCCGTTTATGGTTGGCCCGAAGACGCTATCGATGCCTTCATCGCGACTCGCAAGCCGGGTTTAGTGGTCATGGGAACCCACGGGCAGACGGGCAGCTCCCGGGCGATATTTGGTAGCGTCACCGAATGGGTCATGGGCACCGCAAGCTGTGATGTCCTGCTCGTACCAGCGCACCTAGCAACATAAGTTGAAACCAGCATCTGCCGCTCGTCGAGTGCATCGCGCTCGGTGGACGGCTAAGAGCCAGATCCGACCGCTACCATTTGGTCTCTGGGTACGGACGGGGCAAGGTGGCTGACGTCAGTGTCATCAACTTTGCCACCTACTTCAGCTCTGGCCCACGGCCATCGTGTTGCGAAAGCGCCGGACGGCCACCACGAACAGTACCGTGCCGATCAACGTCATGGCGGCGAGCTGTGGCCAGACGACGTCGACACCGGCGCCGCGGTAGAGCACAGCCTGCGAGAAGCTGGTGAAATGCGTCGACGGTGATGCCTGCATTAGCATGCGCAGGAATGCCGGCATGCCTTCCTGCGGCGTAACACCCCCGGAAAGCATGTTCATCACCACGAAAAATGGAATCGCCAGCAGCCCAAACTGAGGCATGGAGCGCGCCAGCGTGGCCAACGCGATGCCGAGCGAGCTCATGGCGAATAGGAACAGCGCCGTGCCCAGCAAGAACAGCATGATCGAGCCTGCGATGGTGACGGCGAGCAGTCCCTGCACGACGACGACCAACGATAAGAGCGCCGCCGCGACGATGACGCTGCCGTTGGCCCAGATCTTGGCCAACATGATCTCCGCCGGCGTGACCGGCATGACGAGCAGATGCTCGATGGTGCCATGCTCGCGCTCGCGGATCACGGCCGCACCCGAAAGGATGAGGGACAGCATGGTGATGTTGCCGACGATCTGCATGACGGCCATGAACCAGCTCGATTCCAGATTTGGATTGAACTTGGAGCGCACCGAAATGCTCACCGGCAGCGCCGCCCCGCCTTCGCTGCGGGCCGCGAAACCGGAAATTTCGTTCTGCAGAATAGTGGTGATGTAAGTCGTGCCGTTGCCGGCCAAAGTCATAGCCGTGGCATCGACGTCGAGTTGCAGGGTCGGATGCCGTCCGGCGACGAGGTCGGCCTGAAAGCGGCTGGGTATCACGACGACGAAGGTATATTTGCCCGCGTCCATCGCGCGGTCGATATCGGCGGTGGAGGGCAGCAGCGCGGCGGGCTTGAAGTAAGGCCACAGGAACGCGTCCCGCATACGTCGCGATAGCTCGGTTCCGTCCTCGTCGACGAAGGCGATGGAGGCATTGCGCACCTCCGTCTTCACTCCGGTCGCGACCGTGTAGATCGCGAAGGTGAAGGTGTAGAGAATGAGAAACACAAGCACGGGGTCGTGCCGCAGGCTGTAGAGCTCCTTCACTCCCAGGCGGTAGATGTGAGCGAGTGAGCGCATGCCTCACGCCTCCTGCTTGCGCAAGAGCAGCGCTGCGACCGCTAGGAATACGACGCAGAACAGCGCGAGTATCAAATGGTTTGCGTAGAGCTCAGCGAGACCGAGTCCCTTGTTGAAGACGCCGGTGCTGATGCGCTGGAAATAGAGGGAAGGGAATAGCGTTCCGATCACGCGCGCGCCGCCTTCGAGCGTCGAGACGGGGTACATCATGCCGGAGAAGTTCACCGTGGGGATCGATACGATGATAGCCGAGCCGAAGATGGCGGCGATTTGCGATCGCACGAATGTGGATATGACGAGCCCGAAGGCGGTCGCTGCGCCGGCGAACAGAACCGCTCCCAGAGCCAATGCTGCGAAGCTGCCGGTCATCGGCACGCGGAACCCAAAGACGATGACAAGCACCAACACGACGAAGCTAACGAGGCCAATGCCGACATACGGCAACTGCTTACCGAGCAAAAACTCGAGCTTGCTGGCGGGTGCTGCATAGAGGTTGGTGATCGAGCCGAGCTCCTTCTCGCGTACGATCCCCAGCGCCGTCAGCATGGTGCAGAACATGATGATGAGCATCATCAAGACACCCGGAGATATTGCGTAGATGCTGAGGAAGGCCTGGTTGTAGCGGAAGCGCGTCTCGATATCGGCCGGGCTGAGATTGGGAACTGAGCCCGTCTCGCGGCGCGCCAGGTCTTGCAGGTAGGTGTTGATCACCCCCTGCACATAGCCGCGTGCCGTTTCGGCCCTGAAGGTATCGGAGCCATCGAGCCAAACGCCGACTTCCGGCGCGCGCTCGCGCAACAGATCGCGACCGAATTCGGGCGGTATGGCGATCGCTACCTTGATGTCGCCCGATCTGAGCCGCGCATCGATTTCGCCCTCGCTGCGCAGGGGTGCCCGCTGCTGAAAGTAGCGCGACGCGGAGAAACTCTCCTGCAGTGTGGCGCTTTCCTGGGATTGATCGCGGTCGAGCACGGAGTAGCGCACGTTCTCGAGATCGAACGAGATGCCGTACGCCATCGCGAGCAGAAGAACGACCGGTCCTAGCAGGGCAAACGTGATGCGTATGGGGTCACGAACCAGCTCCAGAGTTTCGCGTCGCGCGAATGCCCATATGCGGGCGGGGCTGAACCAAGGGCGCCGTTGGCTGTTTATGATCCCAGCCACTGGCGACGCGAATTGCCCGGCCGCGACAGCCTCGATCGCGCCCTCCTCCGCCGCGTCCTCCTTCCCGTCGGCGACCTCGAGATAGTCGATGAAAGCATCGGAGAGCGTCGCTGCCCCGCGCGCATTCCGCAACTCGCTCGGCTCACCAATCGCGAGAATGCGGCCCGCGTGCATGAGCGAGACGCGGTCGCAGCGTTCGGCCTCGTTCACGAAGTGCGTGGAAATGAAGATGGTGACGCCGTCCCGGCGCGACAACTCGATGAGCAGCTCCCAGAAGTTGTCCCGGGCGACAGGATCGACGCCCGACGTCGGCTCGTCGAGGATGAGCATGTCCGGGCTGTGGATGACGGCCACGGCGAGCTGCAGCCGCTGGCGCATGCCGAGCGACAGCAACAGGGGCATGGCGCCGGCGACCGCGGCGAGCCCGAAGCGCGCCAGCATCTCCTCCACACGCGCACCGACCGCGTCGGACGGAACCTCGAAGAGGCGTGCATGCAGCTCGAGGTTCTGCCGCACCGTCAGCTCCGTGTAGAGCGAGAACGACTGCGACATGTAGCCGACGCGCTTGCGCGTCTCCAGGTCGCGGGCGTCGACCGGGCGCCCAAAGAGGCGAGCGGAACCTGCGCTCGGCTGCAACAGCCCCGTCAGCAGCTTCATGGTCGTCGATTTTCCGCATCCGTTGGAGCCGAGGAACCCGAAGATCTCCCCCTGGTCGATGCGGATGTTGACGCGATCCACGGCCGTGAAGCTGCCAAAGCGCTTGGTTAGATTGTTGGCCTCAATGGCCGGCGCGCCGCCGCTGCGCGTGCGGGGAACGAAGACGAGTTGCGTGTGCCCCGCGCGCTTTTCCTCGGGCAGGAGCTCGATGAAGGCCGCCTCGAGAGTGTCGCGGCCGGTCATGTTCTTGAGATCGGCAGCCGTACCGGTGGCAACGACGCGCCCGTCGTCCATGGCAATCAGCGACTGGAACTGCTCCGCCTCCTCCATATAGGCGGTGGCGGTGATGACGCTCATGCCGTCGCGGCGCTCGCGGATGCGCTCGATCAGCTCCCAGAACCGCCTGCGCGACAGCGGGTCGACGCCGGTGGTCGGCTCGTCGAGCACCAGAAGATCCGGGTCGTGGATCAGCGCGCAGCACAGCGCAAGCTTTTGTTTCATGCCCCCAGACAGCTTGCCGGCCGCCCGATCGGCGAATGCCTCGAGTTCGGTGGAGCGCAGCAGCTCTTGGATACGCGCGCGCCGCTCCTCCTCCTCCTGTGCATATAGCCGCCCGAAGAAGTCGACGTTTTCGTAGACGGACAAAGTCGGATAGAGATTGCGACCAAGACCCTGCGGCATGTAGGCGATGCGGGCGCAGACGTCGTTGCGGTGGCGCGTGCTGCTCATGTCGCCCCCGAGCACGATCACCCGCCCCGACTGAATCTGGCGCACGCCGGCAATCAGTGCCTGAACGGTGGATTTGCCGACGCCGTCCGGCCCGATAAGACCCACCATGCGCCCTGCGGGTATCTCGATGGAGACGTTGTCGAGCGCAACCGATCGTCCGTAGCGATGGGTCACCGAGCGGAGTTCTGCAACAGGAAGCGGGGCGCCAAAAGCTTTCACGGCAGTGCAACGGCGAGATTCTCAGGCCATTGCACCTTCGGCGAAAGCCGTATGAAGGCGATGCCCGGCACGCCGGTCTTCACCCAGGCAACGTACTTTTCCAGCACGTCGGGCGGAAGCTGCACCTTCACGCGGAACATCAGCTTCTCTCGCTCGCTTTGCGTCTCCACGTACTTGGGCGTGAACTGGGCTTCGGTGGCGACGAACGACACCGAGGCCGGCACGACATACTGGGGCGCCGCATCGAAAATGATGCGCGCCTCGGCGCCGATCGGCAAGCGGCCGGCCTCGCTCGTCGGCAGGAAGACGGTCATGTAGACGTCGGTCACGTCGAGCAGGGTGAGGACCTTGCCGCCGGCGGCCAGAACTTCGCCCGGCAGCGCGAGCCGATATTGCACGCGCCCGGACCGCGGCGCGGTGAGTACGCTATCGTCGAGATAGGTCTGGATGCGGGCGACCCGCGCCGTCGCCGATTCGATGCTCGCCTTTGCCACGTCGATCTGGGCTTGAGCGCTGTTGACCGCGGCTACGGCCGTAAGCTTCACGGACGTACGCTGCTCGACTACCTGCTTGGACGTGTATCCCTTGGCGGCCAACTTTTCGGCGCGATCGAGCTCCTGCTCAGAAAGTGTGAGCTCGCTCTTGCGCTGCGCCAGGAGTGCGATGGCCTGGTCGAGCTGACGCTCGGCCTGTCGGGCCGTTGCCTTGGCGTCGTTGAGCTGGGCCTCGAGTTCCGCGGTATCCATCAGGGCGAGCGTCTGCCCGATGGTCACGCTGTCACCCTCCTTGACGAGCACCTGCTTCAGGCGCCCGGCGAGCTTGGTCGCCACGTCGACGCGCTCGGCCTCGATACGCCCGTTGGCCTTGGCGATACCGGCCGGCAGGCTGGGTGTGGATAGCGTGCGCCAGGCGACGTAGCCGCCGCCCACGAGCAGGAGCGCGGCGAGGCCAAGCGCGAGCAACGGCTTGACGTTTGGGCGCGATCCGGATGGGTCGTTCGGCTGCCTGCCCGGCATCGGCACTTTCCATTGCAGCGGTAGGCGCAGAAGCGAGCTCAGCATTGCCGCGTCGCCCTGCGGGCCGAAAACGAACGGTCCAACACGCGTTGCACTCCTTAACTAGCGCACGAGTCCACGTCCCTCAAGCACACATGCAGTGCCCTCACGCGGATTGAGCCGCAGTTGCGCGATCACTCATGCTGGATGCTCTCGAGATAGTGCGTGAGCTCAAGCACCCGCACATGCGCCGGCGGAAGACCGGCGGCCTCCTGACTGCGCATGCGTTGCGAGTAAAGTGGCATGTGAAATGTTTCATGCCCCGGCACGTCGGTATCGCCGGCGACGATGTCGAAGACGCGCCAGAAGGGGAATTCGCCGCCATTGGCTTTGGCAATGGCGGTGAGGTCCTTTGGCGGCTTCACGAGCTTAACGCCAAGCTCGCCCTTTCCAGTGCCGTCCCGACCATGACAGGCGATGCAGTTCTCCTCGAACTCCTGCTTGCCGTCGTTGAATACCGCAGCCCGCGTCCTTCCCTCGGCCGCGGCGAGCTGCGTACTCGCACAGACCAGGAGAAGAAGTAGCGAGCAGTTTGCCGAGCGCACTGTGAGCCTTTCGAGATTCATTCGCTCCTCCTGATCGCTAGAGACCAAACGGATAGGTGTCTGGCATGCCCGCGAGATCCACCGTTGGAAGAGGACTTACGGCGCATGTCTCGTCGAACCAAATGTACTCGTCGAACTGGCGTGGAAGGACGGCCTGGAAATAGTGGCTCGCGAGTTCCGTCTCGGGCCGGTAAATGACGCCGATGGCGCGTTCCAGCCGCGGATGCTGCAGTGCCTCTTGCATCGACGCCTTGCCTCGCAACGGCAGGAAGTACTTCGGCTCGCCCATGTCTTGAGCGGCAGCGCGAAACCGTCGCTCATAGCTCTTCTCGATCGAGGGTCTCACCTCCATGGTTTGCATTGGACCATCCCAGTCTGAGGCCGCAGCAACCGTCCCCCGGTCGGTGCCAAAACCAATCAGATAGACTTGTTGTTTGAATTCGCTGCGACACAGCTGACCGACATTGTACTCGCCCCTGATGGACATCTCGGTGGCTGAAGCATCGCCGACGTGGGAGTTGTGCGCCCACACGACGGCTTTGCTATCGAGCCCATAGAAGGCGAGCAGCGCCCTCAGGGTCTCGAACATGTGGCTGTCGCGCAGGTTCCAGGACGCTCGCGAGCCGTAGTACATGATGCGATAGTAACGCTCGGCATTGGTAACGAGTCGCGCGTTCTGCACTGCACCGAAGTAGCGTTCGCCGTCCCGCAGCGCATACTCCCGCCGCTTCGTGAGGATGCCGGCCAACATGGAGGCGACCTCCTTTTCGCAGGAGCGGTAGCGCCCGGTGAGGGCTGCTCGTCCATAGGTGGCGGGATCTGCCTGCCATGGGGTCAGGCACCCATAGCGTTCGCGCGCGACCTGCGCCGCATGCGGATCGACGTCGTCCAGGTAGTCGAGCACTTCGCGGATCGAATTGTGCAGGCTGTAGAGATCAAGCCCGTGGAAGGCCGCGCGCTTGCCCGGTTCGCGATCTGCGTTCTCGCCGCGCAGCCATTCCACGAATTCGCGAACCTCGTGGTTACGCCACATCCACGTAGGAAAGCGGGCGAATGCGGTCCACCCCGCGGGCTGGTACTCGAAGTGTCGCACATAGTTGTCGATGCGCGCCGCGTCCGGCCAATCACCTTCGATGGCGACGAATTTGAAGCCCTTCTCCGTGATCAGCGCTCGCGTGATCTGCTCGCGCATCCGATAGAATTCCGCGGTGCCGTGCGTCGCCTCGCCGATTAGAACCAAGCGCGCGTCGCCGATCCGCTTGAGCACCGGTTCGAGGTCGGCGAGCTCAATCGACCCGAACGGCTCCGCGTGCTCCCGCACCGCATCGATCAGATCGCGTTCCCCAACGCGGTCCCGTGCCGCCTTAGCCGCGCGTTTCTGGGGTTTCGTCTCCGCCCAGCCCTCTTCACCGAGCAGGGGGACGAAGCGGACGTCCGCAATATCCTCTGACTTGAATTCATCCTCGCTGCCGCGCGTCAAACGCACGAGCTCCTGAACGCGCGGGTCGGTACCGACGGGGATGACAAGGCGACCGCCGATGGCGAGTTGCTGCTTCAGCGACCTGGGGACCTCCGGGCCGCCGGCAGCGACGATGATCGCGTCGTAAGGCGCGTGCTCGAGCCACCCGCGCGTGCCGTCGGCATGCAGCAAGTGCACATTGTCATAGCCGAGATCGGACAGCCGCTCGGAAGCCTTCGCGGCAAGCTCTCCGATACGCTCGACCGTGTAGACATCGCCGGCGATGCGCGACAGAACGGCGGCGGCATAGCCCGACCCCGCACCGATCTCAAGAACCTTCTCACCTCCGGACAGGCCGAGGGCTTCGGTCATGAAGGCGACGATGTATGGCTGCGATATGGTCTGCGCTTCGCCGATGGGGAGTGGCGTGTCCTCGTAGGCATATTCGCGCAGGTGAGAGGGCAGAAATTCTTCGCGCGGCACCGTCGCCATCGCCTCGAGCACGAGGGGCGAGCGCACGCCGCGGGCCGCAATGTGGTGCTCGACCATGTAAGCGCGTTCTGTCGCAAGATCAGTCACGGGACGGACCTCTTAGTGGCGAGCTGGCAAGATCTTGTGCGCCTTCCACCGGGCGCCAGCGTTGACGTGGGTCAAGGGTCTCAGCCACGCGGCTCGATAGTCTTAGTCACCTACCTCTCGTTGTCGCCGCTTCCATCATCCCGAGGAGACGCGCCTGTGAGCAATCCAATCGCGACCGCGAAGTCTAGCCGATGCCGTTCCGCATCCATGGTCGTGGCGCTCGTTTGGCTTACGGTTGCGGCCATCGGACAAGAGGGACAGCGGCCACCAGACTTTGACTACTGGCAACCTGAATGGATGACGCGCCATCTGTGGGAGCCCGGCCGCATGCCGAAGGGCTTGGAGACCCGGCTGTTGCGCCACAAGGCCTTCGTGGAATTAGGCGCGGCCAAGGAATACCAGGGAATGCGTTCGACTGTTGGACAGTCGACGAGCGTAAGTGTGGCCGGACGCAAGCTTTATGCGCGGCATTGTGCCGGATGCCACGGCATGAACGGCATGGGCAAAGGAGACATGGCCAAAGCCCTCTCTCCATCCCCTGCGTTGCTGGCTTACATGATCACAAAGCCTATAGCAGTGGACGAGTACCTGCTTTGGTCAATCTCTGAAGGTGGCAAGCAATTCGGCAGTGCAATGCCTTCCTTCAAGGAGACACTTCCCCGCGAAGATATTTGGAAGATCATCACGTACATGCGGGCCGGTTTTCCCGAAGCACAGAGAGCACCTAGTGCCAGATAGGCATTCAAAGAAGAACCGCTTCCAAGGCAGTACTTCGTCTGTCCGTTTCCTGCGACAAACCGAGGGAGGTAGGTGATCGAGCGGCCGAACCGGTCGACGAGCGCGTAGTAGAGACCGCTCCCTGATGCAATTAACCTGCGGAGGGTTTGATGGGTGAACTTCGACAGACCTAGGATCATCGGCGGACACGCAATAGCTTGCGAATTCTCGATCGAAGCGGCGATCAGAAAAGTATGACTCCTTCAGCTCACTTCCAGACGCTTGACCTGCAACTGCCCGCGGCGATCGGCAGGCTGGGCGGTCCGCTGGAAGGGGGACGCAGGGGTCGATCACCAAGCGCTTTCAGCGCCGCGCGGATTCAGTTTGGGGCCGATGCTCGATTCGAAAAGCGCCGCACCAAACACACGAGCTCATAAATCAGAAGGCCTGCCCCGATGCCGATCAGGGCCCACATGCGTGCGATTATCAGGCTGATTGCGTCCGGTGCGGTGCGGAGGGGTGTAAGGAGGTTGACAACAAACGTGGTCGTGATCAACCCGACCAACATAAACCACACGCACGGGGGCAACTTGTTCCTTAGTTCGGACATCCCGTCGCTCCACCCGTTCCCGCGCTAACGCGCGCTAATCCCTGCGCCTAACCTTCGTCCAAGCCAAGTATCCCTCACTCAAAGTGGGGTCAATTAAGCACGATAGAGAAGCGCCGTTCCCCTAAAAGGAATGGACAAGCAAGGCCCACCGCCGGGTGGGCCAGAAAGCACAGGCGCCCGACTTTTCCGCAGGAGCCGTGGGCACAGCTGCAGCGGAGGAGATGTCTCGGCATGCTGGATAGGATGTGGACGGCCAACAGCTATTTCTGCCGCGAACCGGGCCATCCAAACGTCAAGTTCGCCTGCACGAACGATGGTGGATCGGTCGGTCTGCAGGGTTCGAATGCCATGCCCGAGCGCGTAAGCTCGTTGAATCGCTTCTTCGAGACGTATCGCGCCGGCGACGAATACGACACGGCGGTCATTACCCCCATCATGGCCTGCAGCTCGCATCTTCCGGGCGCGTTGATCAACGCCGCGCGACAGCACGCACTGGGCGCGTGACAGACTTTATTCTAGCTCTGTCGCCTCCCGCGGTCGCGCGTGCTTGCCAGCCCGCATCGGTCTTGAGGTAGCTGCGCTTGACCGCTCGCCAGAGCTAACCTCGCCCGCGCTCCGCGCGACCAACTCAGGCCGCGGCCTTGTACTTCGCGTGCGATCCCTGGACCGGCACGATCTCCTGCTTGGGCAGGGCCGTTCCGGCGAGGGCGCGAAAGTATTCCTGATATTGGGCCCAGGCCGTCTTCCCGAAGTCCGCGTAAGCCCGCTGCACGTCTTGCGGCGTCTTACAACGCGCGAGGGAATTCCAAAGCCCCATATCCTCCTGCAAGCGCAGATTGAGGAACTCCAACCATTGGACCGTCAACGATGCCGACTTTTCGAAGGCTTGTTCCGGCAAACCCTGGAGCACCGGTCGCGCCAGAGTTAGCCACGGATTGAACGCCATCGTTTCTATTTTGGACATGAATATTCTCCCTAACGCGCCAAACTCAGAGCCAATCTATCAGTGTGCCAACAAAGCAGCATGATCGAGATCAATGCAGTCGCTATGTCGCAGTTTCTGGGTCGCCGCGGGGCCAAACGAATCGATCGTTCCGCCGCTGCCCGCGCCTCTGTGATCGAGATCAACCCCGATGGCGCGCCTCCGCGCTAGGCATGCGTGTAGCCCCGCCACGCTTCCACAGAAGGATGGTGCGTCACGGCTGCTAACGCTTTTCGAATCGAAACAAGGGCGGGGCTCTCGGAGGGCGCCCAGAACCCCGCTAATCCGTTCCGCATTGGGCAAGCCCCATGAGAGATTTGCCATGACATTGAAACGTATTCGACTTGAGTTGGCGCGCGATCACGACTTTCCGGATGGCAGCCGCGAGCGCGGCTATGATTTGATCGCGCCGATCGGCGAGGACGACTGCCTAGTCGCTGATGAGTGGCGCCTCAACCGAGACCGCTGCCGTGTTCGCCGCTTCTGGGCCGGCGAGGAGGAGCGTGGGCGCCTGGTCCATAAGCGCGGCGGCACCTGGGCCATAGATTACGATCCGAAGACCGAGGATGACGACGAACCTGGTTTCCGGTTCGACAAGCATCGCTTTGCTCCCGGCGAGTATGTCTCGCTCAAAGAGCATGACGGTCACATGCGCACGTTCCGGATCGTGTCGGTTACCGACCTCGACTGAGGTTGCGCCTCGTTGCTAGATCCTGCGGCAAACTCGATGGCCAGGGGCTCGGCTCTCGCCCCACGCCCTTTTGGGCTTGTTACAAAACTCTACAAAACTGCGCACCGATCAAAACTTACAGTGACTTCGCCGTGGTTGGCTGCACTGAGTTCAGCGATGGAGACGAGCATGCAGCCGACAATGCCCCATCAGCCCGGATCGCGCCCCGAATTGCCGCTCGAAGCGCCAAGCCGCGTCGGCCTTCGCGGAGTCTTCGAGCTCACGCCCGAGGCGCACATCGAGCGCACCATCGATCAACTCGCCGCCCTGCTCATCAGCGTATCGCGCAACAACCAGTATGAGGGCCGCGATCCGGCCTGCATCCCCGACAACCTCGCTTCGGGCTTCGTAGCGGATCTTCTTGGCGTCGACATCGGCATGCTCACCGACGCCCTCATTGCCCTGCAGCAGCGTGGGCTCGTGCGAGCCGAGGGCCACGGCCTGCGACTCACCAACATGAGCGCGCTCGAAAGACTCGCCAGCTAAAATCGACAGCGGCCCAACGAGGTGAGCAATATGCTTGGATTGAGATTGGATGCGATGCACGTCGTGCTGGCCGGCGCCTTGTTGACCGCAAGCTTGCAGCCGTCGGCAGCTGCCGACGGGCGCGAAGCAGGCCAAGCAATTCTCGAGCGAAACTGCAGCCGTTGCCACGCCGTTGTCGCCGGGCAGCCCAGCCCGCTCGCGGAGGCGCCCAACCTCTATACGGTGCTGGGTACTTACCCGTGGGAGCGCCTCGAGGTTGAACTCTCCGAGGGCATCGGATCGCGGCACAAGGATATGCCGCAAATCCAGTTCTCCATCGAGGACATCGAGAGCATCTATTATTATCTTCACGATAGAAGCCCCGACGCGGAAAGCCGACGGCCGCAATAGTCGGCGAGCGCGATCCTGCTCGATCCAGTAGTCCGAGCCACAGATGCCGAGCAAGAAGAGCGCCGGCTTGCTCCTCTACCGCCGCAGCGGTGGTCGTCTCGAGGTACTGCTCGCCCACCCCGGTGGCCCCTATTGGCGCCGCAGAGACGCGGGGGCCTGGTCCATTCCGAAGGGCGAGATCGAGGGCAGCGAGGCAGAAGAGACCGCCGCGCGCCGCGAGTTCGCGGAGGAGCTGGGCTATCATCCGCAGGGCGAGTGCCTTCCGCTCGGCGATGCCAAACAGCCAAGCGGCAAGCTGGTGACGATATTCGCGCTGCTAAGCGACTGGGAGCCGGGCCGGCTGGTCAGCAGCTCATTCGAGATCGAATGGCCGCCGCGCAGCGGCTGCACGCAACAGTATCCGGAAGTGGATCGCGCCGAGTGGTTCTCTCTCGATATCGCACGCGACAAGATACTCAAAGGCCAAGCCGTCTTCCTCGACCGCCTTGCCGAGCTGCTTGACTGAGGACTAGGCGCATCGGGCCGCGCTCATTCAGCGGCCGGGGGCGCTGCCCTGCTGGATTGATTTGATGTACTCGGTCAACGCCTTGATACGCGCCTTTGCAAGATCTGGGTTGCGCCGTTCGCTGAAGTAGAGCCCCCAAGGCAGCATCGCCGTCGAGCCATGGCCGAGCACGGCGCCGCCGTTGCGGATCACGTCGCGAACTTTCGCGTCCGGAAATTCGCCCGCATGCTTCACGGCAATCTGCGTCAGATCGGCCGGTACGATTTTCATGGCTTGCGCCAAAGGGCCTTGTCCGGTCCCATCGAGCCCGTGGCAGATCGCACAGTGGCCGACGTAAAGGTCGCGGCCGCCCGACAGTTCGTCTGCCCCCGGCTCGCCGGCCAATACCGTCCCGTGCGCGGCAATTACGCAAGCAATGCCGGCACAGAAAAGGACACCCACATATCGCATTGCAGCCTCCTGCTCCCTTCTGCCAGCTTATGGTGGCAGGAGAGTCCCACATTGATGACGATCAACCACGGCCCGCTGGGGTGGTCCTATGATATTGATCGATTTTCCCACCCGTCTCCCGAGCCCAGCGTGACCAGCGAGCCGTCCATAGCCATGGAGTCCAGTGCCGGCGGCACATGCCTAGCGTCAGGCGGCTGGACCGCGGCGCATGCCGCGAAACTCGAGCGCCTGATCGACGAGCTCGCGTCTCGCGTCGCCGGTAGATCTGCGACGATCGACATGCGCGGCGTCGAAGCCTTCGATACATACGGCGCGTGGCTGTTGGAGCGCTTCATGCGCCAGCGGGCCACGATGGGAGCGCCTACGCAGGTGGCGGCTCTGCCGGCGCACTATGAGGACCTGTTCACAGCCGTCCACGATGCCAATCGCTCGATTCCCGCTGCCATCCTGCAGCAAAATCCGATTGCGGTCGCCATTGAGAGAACCGGCAAGGTGGTAGCGAGCGCCGGTGCCGATCTCCTCACCATCGTTGCCATGCTCGGCTCGGTTGGCACCGCAGTCATTGCGACGATCGCCAAGCCGCGTACGTTCCGCCTTACGTCGGCTGTCCATCAACTCGATCGGGTCGGCTTGCAGGCCGTGCCTATCATCATCCTGATCACGTTCCTGATCGGCGGCATCATCGCCCAGCAGGGCTTTTTCCATTTCCGCAAGTTCGGCGCCGAGCTGTACGTCGTCGACATGCTCGGCATCCTAATATTGCGCGAGATCGGCGTGCTGATCGTCTCGATCATGGTGGCGGGCCGTTCGGGGAGCTCCTACACGGCGGAGCTCGGTTCGATGAAGATGCGCGAGGAGATCGATGCCCTGCGCACGATGGGTCTCGATCCGATCGCCGTGCTGGTGCTTCCGCGCATTGTCGCGCTGATCCTCGGGCTAACGATGCTCACCTTCATCGGTTCGATGGCCGCCCTCTACGGCGGCTGCATCGTCTCGTGGCTGTATGGCGGCATGAGCCCGGATATCTTCGTCGCCAGACTGCACGAGGCGATCTCGACGACGCACTTCAAGGTCGGCATGCTCAAGGCCCCGTTCATGGCGCTCGTCATCGGCATCGTCGCCTGCGCCGAGGGCTTCGCGGTCAAAGGCAGCGCTGAATCGCTCGGCCGCCAGACGACGGCGTCGGTCGTCAAGTCGATCTTCCTGGTGATCGTCCTCGACGGCCTTTTCGCCGTGTTCTTCGCTTCGATCGACATGTGACCAATGCCGCCAGAAGCCGTCATCCGCGTTAGCGACCTGGTTGTCGGCTTCGGCACGCAGACCGTGCTGAACCACGTCTCGCTCGCTGTCGAGCGCGGCGAAATATTCGGTCTAGTGGGCGGCTCGGGAAGCGGAAAGTCAGTTCTGTTGCGCACCGTGATCGGATTGATACCCGCGCGCGAGGGGCGCATCGAAGTGCTCGGCACAGACCTCGTGCACGCCGACGACAGCACGCGGCAGGCCATCCAGAAACGCTGGGGCATCCTGTTTCAGCAGGGAGCGCTGCTGTCCTCGCTGACCGTGCTGCAGAATGTCCAGTTCCCCATGCGCGAGCATCTGCAGCTATCGCAGCGACTACTGGACGAGATAGCCAAGGCCAAGCTCGACATGGTCGGCCTGGGGCCAACGGATTGGCACAAGTTTCCCTCCGAGCTGTCCGGCGGCATGACCAAGCGCGTGGCGCTTGCGCGGGCGCTGGCGCTCGATCCGGAGCTCGTCTTTCTGGACGAGCCGACATCGGGACTCGATCCCATTTCCGCGGGCGAGTTCGACGAGCTCATCCGCACCCTGCAGCGCACGCTCGGTCTAACGGTCTTTATGATCACCCACGATCTCGAGAGCCTCTACACCGTTTGCGACCGCATTGGCGTGCTGGCGCAGGGCAAGCTCGTGGCCTGCGGGCAGATCTCCAGCATGCTGCAATCGGACCATCCGTGGGTGAAGGCATATTTCACTGGCAGGCGCGCTGATGTGCTGCAGCGCCGCTTCGCGCAAACGATGAGCTGAGGTGAAACGTGGAAACTCAGGCGCGCTATCTTTGGGTCGGAGCCTTCACCCTTGCCGTGATCACGGCCGGCTTCGCGTTCGTCTACTGGCTGTACACCGGCGGCGGATTCCGCGACCGCGCGGTGTATGATATCCGCTTCGACAATCCCGTATCCGGACTGCTGACGGGCTCGGCTGTGCTGTTCAACGGCATTCGTGTCGGTGAGGTAACCGAACTTCGGCTATCCCCCCATCAGCCGAAACAGGTGATCGCAACGATCGGAGTCGATCCAGCTACCCCCGTGCGCGCCGACACGAGCGTCAGCATGGACTTCCAGGGCCTGACCGGCGCTCCCGTCATCCTGCTGACGGGCGGGAGCCCTGCCGCCAGCCCGGTGAGTGCCGCGGACGGAGCGGCGGGACCCATGCTGGTCGCCGAGGCCGACAGCGGTCAGAGCATGACGCAGGCCGCGCGCACGACGCTGAAGCGGATCGACGGCATGCTGGCGGAGAACTCCGCACCGCTGCACGACGTCATTGCCAACTTCAAAGTCTTCTCCGAAGCCCTCGCTCGCAATTCCGACCGGATAGACGGCGTCGTCGCCGGATTGGAGCGCATGACAGGTGGCGCCAAGGGTAACCCCAAGATCCCGACTTATTCGCTGAGTGCGCTCACAACGCTGCCACCCTCGACGAAACCGCCGCAGGGGCAGCTCGCTGTGCCGGAACCGGCCGCGTTGATGTCACTCAGTACCGATAAGATCCTCGTCGCCAAGAACGGAAGCGATGGCGACACCATCGACAACGCTCAATGGAGCGATAGCATTCCGGTTTTGGTGCAGGCCAAGTTGATCGAGGCGCTGGAGAACTCGCGGTATTTCGAAGCTGTCAGCCGCCCCGTCGATGGCTTCGAGGCCGATCAGCAGCTGCTCACCGAGCTCCGAACATTGCGCATGGAAACCTCACCGACGCCGAATGCGCACGTCGCCGTCTCTGCAAAGCTCATGGGCAACGGACGCGTGATCGCTGCTCGCGTGTTCGAGGCCTCCGTGCCGGTCGGCGCACTCGACGCCGTCAACGCAGTGGCGGGACTCAACCAAGCCTTCGGCGAAGTCTTGCAGCAGATCGTTGTATGGACCGGCGCCAACCGCGCAGCGGCGGCTCAGCCATCGCCAGACACCGCTCGATGAAGTCGCCGTACTGCCGCTGCACCCGCTTCTCCAGTTCCAGAATGAAGAAAAGTGCGACGCCGACCGCCAAGATCGCCAACCCGGGACCCAGCGGCACCGGGCGCGTATCGAATAGCTCATTCATGAACGGAACGTAGGTGAAGGCGACCTGCAATGCCGAAACGCAGCCGACGCCAAGCAACACGGCGGGTGTCCCCAAAGCGCCGCGCAGCGTCAGGGACGTGGAACTCAGATAACGCACCGAGAACAGATACGCGATCTCCATTATAACGATCGCATTCACGACCATGGTCCGCGCAGCATCGAGGCCGTAGCCCCAATGCAGGGCCCATTCGAAGACGCCGAAGGCTCCGATCGCGAACAGCGCCGACACAAGTAGAACGCGCCATATCAGAAATCCTGACAGGAGCTGCTCATTTCCGGCGCGCGGTCCACGCTGCATGATGTCCGGTTCGGCCGGCTCAAAAGCCAGTACCAGCCCGAGGCCGACGGCCGTGACGGTGTTGATCCACAGGACCTGCACGGGGGTGATCGGCAAGGTCAGGCCGAACGCAAGTGCCAGAACGATGATCATCGCCTCGCCGCCGTTGGTGGGCATGGTCCAGCCGATCACCTTTTTCAGATTGTCGTAGACGGCACGGCCTTCGCGTACGGCGGCGACGATGGACGCAAAGTTATCGTCGACAAGCACCATTTCCGCCGCTTCCTTCGCGGCCTCGGTGCCGTTGCGTCCCATGGCGACGCCAACGTCGGCGCGCTTGAGCGCGGGCGCATCGTTCACGCCGTCGCCCGTCATCACGACGACGTCACCGCGCGCTTGCAGCGCCTGGACCAGGCGCAGCTTATGCTCCGGTGTCGCCCGGGCGAAGACGTTCGCCTCGGCCACGAGGCGGCGCAACGCGTCATCATCGAGCGCGTCGATCAGCTCGCCGGCGACGGCGGGCTGCCTCACATCGAGCCCCAACTCGCGCGCGATTGCCGCCGCCGTGCCGACGTGATCCCCGGTGATCATCTTCACGGCGATGCCGGCGCTGCGGCATTGAGCGATGGCGGCGATGGCCTCCTCGCGCGGCGGATCGATCAGCCCGATCAAGCCTTCGACCACTAGGTCATCGACATCGGCGAACGCGAGCCGACCCTTCTCAAGCGTCGGCTTGGAAGCCACGGCGATGACCCGGAACCCGGTGGCGGCGAGTTGCTCGACCGCCTTTCGCCAATAGGCGCGGTCGATAGCGGCGGGGCCGTCAGCCGTTCTTTGCCGGGAGCACATATCGAGAATGCGTTCCGGCGCACCCTTCACGTAGAGGCAAGCCGCACCGTCGGGACAGCGATGCAGGCTCGCCATGTACCGATGGGCGGTATCGAACGGAATCTCGTCGAGCCGCGGCGTGCTGCGCTGCAGGTTGTCGATGCTCAAGCCCGCCTTGATGGCCGCCACCAGCAGCGCCCCCTCGAGCGGATCACCGTCGACCACCCATCCGTGATCCGTCTCGCGCAGGGCGGCGTCGTTGCACAGCGCCGCCGCCCGAAGGAGCTGCAGCAGGGTCGGATCGGCGTCGGGATCGACATCCAGGCCGTCAAGCGTGAACCCGCCGCGCGGTTCATAACCCACGCCGCCGACTTGGAAGCAGACACCCGCGGTCGCCAGACGCGAAACCGTCATCTCGTTCTTGGTCAGGGTCCCGGTCTTGTCCGAGCAGATCGTCGACACGCAGCCGAGTGTTTCAATGGCCGGAAGGCGACGCAGGATGGCGTGACGCTTCGCCATTCGCTGCACGCCGACCGCCATGGTGATCGTCGTCACTGCCGGAAGAGCTTCGGGGATCCCCGCGACGGCCATACTGACGACGATCATGAAGGCTTCGGTGAGTGGATAGCCGCCGATGAGCCAGGCATACGTGAGCGCGAGAGACGACACCGCCAGGATCACCCCCGTTACGCGGCGCGCGAAAACATTCATCTGCCGAATGAGCGGGGTCTCCAGCTCCTCGACGCGCTCGAGTAGGGTGGTTATGCGGCCGAGGCGTGTACCGATGCCGGTTGCCTTCACCAGCACGGTCCCCTGTCCCGCCGCCACGAGCGTGCCGGAGAACACCAGCGACTCTTCGCCGGCAAACGTGTCCTCGTGCGCGGAGGAAGACACCTTGCTCACCGGAACCGACTCGCCGGTGAGGATGGATTCGTCGATCGACATATTGCGCGCTCGGATCAGCAGTCCGTCCGCCGCGACGCGATCTCCGGCCTCGAGCAGCAGGACGTCGCCGGGGACGACTTCGCTTGCCGGAATGATGATGCGCCGTCCGTCACGGCGGACTGAGGCGCGCGCGCTTATCAAGTTACGGATGGCGGCAAGTGCCTGCTCGGCGCGCCCCTCCTGCACCATGCCGATCGCAGCATTGATGCTAACGACCGCGAGAATGATGGCTGTGTCGACAGCGTGACCGAGCAGGGCGCTGATGGCCGCCGAGCAAAGCAATACATAGATCAGCGGATTCGCAATCTGCGCAGCGGCGCGAGCGAGCAGACCCTTGCGCGCAGCGGCCGGCAGCTCATTGTGGCCGAACTTCTGCAGCAGGTCCGCCGCACGCTCGTCGCTTAGCCCGGTGGGCATTGCGGCCAGGCTACCGATTCCTTCGCCTGCGAGCGCGTCCGCGTGCTGCGGGTCGACAGTCACTCTCAGTGCATGTGCTCGGGATGCGTCGACAGGAAGTGACGCAAGGCCGCGAACAATTCGCTGGCGTGCTTCTTATCGCCTCGGCGCAGCGCCGCACGGATGTCGTCGACGATCATGCAATGGATCTTGTCGACGCCCCGGCGTTGCTTGAGGAGGCATTCCGCCATCGCGGCGGCCGCGATTTCCGGTACGTGCTCGTGCTCGGCGATGGCCATCACCTCGGCCTCCGTCAATCCGCAAAACGCGATGCAATCTTCCAGCGTGATCATGGCCTGCTCCTGCTCGACTGTGGCGCCAGCCGTGTGAACCGTCATGGCCCCCGAAAATGGTCGGCGCTTTCAGTTCTGCAATACGTACGTTCCGGGTGCCTTACAGAGCGGGACGAGCTTTCCGCCGCCCGGCACGATAGCACTTTCCAGGCCCGTCGAACGCTCGCTCAGCCAGCTTACCCATTCGGGCCACCACGACCCGGTGTGCGCCGGCACATGCTTCTGCCAAGCATCCGGATCCAAATAGATATCGTCCTCCACCTTCGTGTGGACCTTGTAGCTCCGCGGCGAGCCGCTCGGCGGCGATACGATACCCGCGTTGTGCCCACCTGTGGTCAGCAGGAACGTGAGGTCCGTATCAAGCAACAGGTGCAGCTTGTAGACCGAGTGCCAGGGGGCCACGTGATCGGTCTCCGTGGCGACGGCAAATACGGGAACGGCAATATCCGTCAGGGCCACGGGTCGCCCGTCGACACGGTACCGCCCCTCGGCAAGATCGTTGCGAAGGAAGAACTCGCGCAGGTATTCGGAATGCATGCGATACGGCATGCGCGTCGAATCGGCGTTCCACGCCATAAGGTCGAATAGCGGTCGCCGCTCGCCCAACAGATAGTCACGCACCATGCGCGACCAGACGAGATCGTTGGAGCGCAGAAGCTGGAAGGCCCCCGACATCTGGCGTGCATCGAGGTAGCCTTGCTGCCACATCATGTCCTCGAGGAACGTGACCTGCGCCTCGTTGATGAACAGCGTCAGCTCACCGGCTTCCTTGAAGTCGACCTGCGCGGCCAGCAGCGTCAGTGTTGCCAGATTATCGCGCTGCTCACGCGCCCAGGCAGCCGCGCTCGCCGCCAGCAAGGTGCCCCCAAGGCAATAACCAACGCCGTGTACCTTGCGTCCCGGCAGCACCCTGCCGATCATGTCCATTGCCGCCTCGACCCCGAGCCGCCGGTAGTCGTCGAGCCCGAGCTCGCGATCATCCGACTTTGGGTTCTTCCAGGAGATGATGAAGACCGTGAAGCCTTCGTCCAGAAGATACCTGACGAGCGAGTTCTGGCGGCTCAGATCGAGGATATAGTACTTCATGATCCACGCCGGCACGATGAGCACCGGCTCGCGCCGAACGCGGCTCGCGCGCGGCGTATACTGGATCAACTCGATCAGGTCGTTGCGATAGATGACCTCGCCGTCCGTCGTGGCGAGATTCTCGCCCACTTTGAACGCCTCTAGCCCGACGGCCGGACGCCCGTTTGCGGCGCGCTCCCAGTCCTCGACGAAATTCCAGAACCCACGGACGAGGTTCTGCCCATAGTCAGAGCGCGTCTTCTCCAGAACCTCTGGATTGGTGAGGATGAAGTTCGACGGCGAGACCATGTCCAGCAATTGGCGCGCGGCGAACTCGACCTGCTGCTCGTGCTGGCGCGTGACGCCGCGGATCCCGACGGTGGCGTTGTGCCACCACTGTTGCTGCAAGAGGAACGCTTGACTGATCAGATTGAACGGCCAGCTTTTCCAAGCCTCCGCGTCGAACCGACGGTCCTGCGGCAGAGGTTGGATGCAGCACTCGCAATCGCGAGTGGCCATGGCGCAGTAGCGGCCCCATCGCAGCCACTTGCGGGCGCCCTTCTGCCACAGCTGGCTTTGCTTGCCCGGGGACGACAGCAAGTGGATGAGCCAATCGAAGTACGCCTCGCTCAGGGCCGCGGGTGACAATCCGGAGGTGATCCGGGCGATGGCGAACCTGACCGATCGATCGATGGCGTCGGCTGCGTCCTGCGACAGGTCGGCTTCCTCAGCCGGAGCGGCGGCAGGGGGCGACGCCTGCGATGCCTGCCGCGATGGGCGCGCCGCTACGGCGCTGCGGCTGGCGACCGCCGAAGCGTTCGCTTCCTCGTGGTCGTCGAGGTCAGGAGCGATTGAATGTCGGGCTTGCGCCGTCATAAACATGCTCATCCTGCGCCACGCGACCCGGCCCCTTTATCGGCCGGTACCGCCGGTTTTGGATTGATGCAGGTCAACAGCTGCGCAATCTCTCCATTTTTACCCTAAGGGCAGCTTTACCCGCACGACATCGGCTGGCGCCGCGCTGTCCGCGCTGAATCCCAGCTCGCGGCAGAGTTGCAACATGCTGGTGTTCGCCGCCAACACGTCGCCTTGCAGGACATCGAGCCCTTCTGCCCGAGCGTACCCAATCAAGTGCTGCATCAGCTTATAGCCGAGCCCCTTGCCTTTGAGATCGGAGCGGACAATGACCGCGAACTCTGCATTGCTGTAGTCAGGGTCCGCCACGAGACGCGCAACTCCCAAGAGCTCGGTTGGAGTCGCTGCCACGAAGGCCATCTCGCGTGCGTAGTCGATCTGCGTCATGCGCGCGAAGAAACGGAAGGATCGATCAGGCGCGGCAGTGAAGAAGCGCATTTGCAGGTCGGCGGACGTGATGCGCGAGAAGAACGCCTCATACATTGGCTCATCGTCGGGGCGGATCGGCCGCAGCAGGAAGCTACCGATACCCTCGACGCTGTCACCGCGCTCCCATTCCACGGGATAAGGCCGGACGGCTAGCGGCGTGCGCGGCACGAGCTTCGGATCGGCGACGCTGACGCGGGCATCGAGCGCCAGCACACCGAGCTCATTGGCAAGCAGCGGATTGATGTCGATCTCACGAATCTCTTCGTGCTCGGCGACGAGGTAGCTGAGCCGGACGAGCGACCGCGCAATCTCCTCGATCGCCGCCGACGGCCGATCGCGATAGCCGCGCAGAAGCTTGTAGATGCGCGTCTCCTCCATCATCTGCTGCGCCAGCTTGAGGTCAAGCGGAGGAAGCGCGTGGGCGGTGTCCGCCGTCACCTCGACGGAGGTCCCGCCCGAGCCGAACATCATGAGGGGTCCGACGGTTGCATCGTCGCTAGCTCCGATGATCAGCTCAAAGGAATTGTGGAGTTCGATCATCGCCTGAACGGTAAAGCCGCGGACCACTGCTTCCGGGCGCAGCTTGCTCACATTGGCGAGTATCTCCTCGGCCGCGACGCGCGCGTCGGCCGGCGAAGTGAGTGCCAAGCGCACACCGCCCACGTCGGACTTATGCGTGATCTGGTCGGACAGCACCTTGACCACGCAGGCCTTGTGATCGCGCAGGATCTCGCGGGCTTTCTCCTCCACCGCCGTCGGATCGGTGGCGGTATAGGTAGGCACGACGGGGATGCCGTAGGTCGCCAGAAGGGCCTTCGCCTCGACTTCCGAAAGTGTCTTGCGGCCTGCAGCGAGCGCACTGCGCAGGATTTCTCGCGCCGCCGAAGCATCGAAGCGCATCGCGCCGCCGGCCGACGGCGGTACCTGCATCAGCTCGTCTTGGGCACGCCGGTAGCGCACCAGCTGCATGAAGCCCTCGACCGCGGCTTCCGGCGTCTCGAACGTCGGAATACGAGCGTCGACGAACAGGCGCCGACTGGCGGCGGCGGCGCCATCGCCGAGCCAGCTTGTCAGGACCACCTTGCGCGGGCGGCGATCCTTGTCGGCGGCGGCCTCGCGGACCACAACCGCAGCGGCCTCCTCGCTCGATGCCAGAGCGGTCGGACAGTTCATGACGAGTATGGCGTCGGTGGACTTGTCCATCATCAGCGCGCGCATCGCATCCTCGTAGCGGCGCGCGCCCGCATCTCCGATGATGTCGACAGGATTGGTGCCGGACCACGTCGCCGGCAGCGCTTGTTTCAGCTTAGCTAGCGTGGATGCATCGAGCTCGGTCAGCGTTCCATTCAGGTCGGCAAGCGCGTCGGTCGCCAGCACACCCGCGCCGCCACCATTGGTGAGGATCGTCAGTCGATCTCCGGCAAGCACCGGGGGCGCCGAAAGAATCTCGGCGGCATCGAACAGCTGCCTCAGTTCGCGCACGCGCAGCACGCCGGCACGGCGAAAGGCGGCGTTGTAAGCGCTATCGGAGCCCGCAAGAGCTCCAGTATGGGACATCGCCGCCTTGGCGGCGGTGGCGTTGCGACCGGCCTTCAAGATGATCACGGGTTTGGCGCGCGCGGTCCGTCTTGCCGCCGAAACGAACTTCGGAGCCGCCGTCATCTGCTCCATGTAGATCAGGATCGCGCGGCTGCGCCGATCGCCGGCCAGGTAGTCGAGGAAGTCGCCGAAGTCCGCATCGGCCATGTCGCCGAGCGAGATGACATGCGACAGACCGATGCCGCGATGCGCCGTCCAGTCGATGATTGCGGTCACCAGCGCCCCGGACTGCGAGATGAAGGCGAGATCGCCGGGGATCGGCATACGATGGGCGAAACTCGCATCGAGCCCGATGTGGGGGACAAGCAAGCCGACGCAGTTCGGCCCCTGGATCCGCAGGCAATGGGGACGCGCCGCATCGAGCACCTCCTGCCGAAGCTGGCGGTCGAAGCCAGCCGTTATGATGACGGCGGCCCGTGTGCCGCGCGCGCCGGCCTCCGCGATGAGGCCCGGCACGGTCTGCGGCGGCGTTGCCAACACGACGAGATCGGGCGCCTCCGGCAGATCTGACAGAGTTGCGTAGCAGCGCGCGCCATCGATCGACCGGTGCCGCGGGTTCACGAAATAGATCGGCCCCGCGAAGCCGCCGCGCAGGAGATTGCGCGCGACGATGGCGCCAACGCTGCCAAGCCGGTCGCTGGCTCCGACGAGGGCCACCGATCGTGGCGCGAGGAGCTTTTCCAGATTTCTAATCGTCACGGCCGAGTAACCGCCTTCGCAGGACCGACGGTACCTCACAGTACCTTTCGTCGACCTAAGGATCGCCGATGTGACAAGGGAGCGGGCCCAATCGATGCGTGCGGCCAAAAAAGGGCTCGAACACGCTCACCGTGCCGCGCGGCGAACTTTCCTTCCGGGGAGCCCCTCGACGACCTCGCCCAGGACGAACGCACCCCAGATGACGACGGGAATCACGAGCATGTTCGCCAGCAGGGTGGCCGCAAGGAAACCGGAGATTTCCGGAAGCATTCCTAAGTGCTGCAGCAACGCCAGGCCGTTCATGACGATGACGATGGCTATAAGCACTAGATAGCCGGCACGAATGCGTCTCATAACTGGCCTCCCAGGGTCGCTCAGCGAAACCCAACTCTAGAGTGGTCAGGCGACAGGAGATTGACCGAAGTCAACCAAGTTTAAGCCTAGGAACCAGAGACACCCTTATGGCTAATCATTGCGGCATCGATACCGGCTGATCCGCACCCTCGCCGTCGGGGCGATTGCAGATGATCGAGCGGAAACCCTGTGCCGCCAGTTCGGCAAGCTCGGATGGCTTGATCTGCGGCGCAACCGAGATCTGATCGGTTAGCTTCTTGATCATTCAGTCGGCGACCTTTCTCAGCGGTGCGGTGTCGTGCCCGTGGGCTACAGTTCGTTGATCGGTACCTTAAGGTGGCGCTTACCGCTCTCATCGGGCTCAGGCAGGTTGCCGCCGCGGATGTTGACCTGGATCGACGGGATGATGAGCTTCGGCAGCTCAAGGGTCTTGTCGCGCGCCTCGCGCATGCGCACGAACTCGTCCTCCGTCACGCCGTCGCGCACGTGAATGTTTTGCGCGCGCTCCTCGGCGGCGGTCGTCTCCCATTTCACCTCGCGACCACCCGGCGCGTAGTCGTGACACATGAACAACCGCATCTCCGGCGGCAGCTCGAGCACGCGCTTGATCGACCGATAGAGCACGCGCGCATCCCCACCCGGGAAGTCGGCGCGCGCCGTGCCGCCATCAGGCATGAACAACGTATCACCGACGAACGCGGCGTTGCCGATGACGTGTGTCATGCAGGCCGGCGTGTGCCCCGGGGTCAGCATAGCGAAAGCCGTCATGCTGCCGATCTGGTAGACGTCGCCGTCCTTGAACAGGTGATCGAACTGGCTGCCGTCGCGTTGGAACTCAGTCCCTTCGTTGAAGATCTTGCCGAACACCTCCTGCACCACCTTGATGTTTTCGCCGATGCCCAGCTTGCCCCCAAGCTTGCCCTGGATGTAGGGGGCAGCCGACAGGTGATCGGCATGCGCGTGCGTTTCAATCAGCCACTCGACCTTAAGACCTCGCTCTTGCACGAAGCGGATAATCTCGTCGGCCGACTGATAACTGATGCGGCCAGCCGCATAGTCGATGTCCATGACACTGTCGATAACGGCGCAAGCGTTCGAGTTCGGATCCTTGACGACGTAGCTCACCGTATTGGTCTGCTCGTCGAAGAACGGGGTGACCTCCGGCTTTACGCTGAGAGCGACGGAATGAGGAATTTTGGTCATCAGGTGCCTCCAGTGGAATTGCAGCGGCTTCTTCGCGCGAGATAGATCTGCGAGGCCGTTCTGGCGAGCATCGCGGCAACGAAACGAGGGTCGACACCAACCCTACGCAAGAGCGGCGATGGCATGCCGGGGCCAAAGGCTCAAGCTGCTGCCGAACGGGAGAGAGATTTCCATGGCGAGCTGGTAGCCAAAACCATTATCACGATAGCAGCAGCCATAGTCAGCGCCAGGCTTGCATCCCAGCTTCCGGTGACATCGTGGAAGTTGAGGAACTTTGCCATTTGATGAGACCGGATACGACAAGGCCAAGCCTGAACAGCAGGACGGCACACGTGACGATCAGGCCTAGTCCGCCTTGAGTGTCGTGAGATAGGCGACTATGGCCTCAATCTCCGCCGGCTCGAAGGTGAACTCGGGCATGTCCGGGTGTCCCGATATGATTCCCTCCGCCAGCGCCTCGGCAAGCTGCTCGGGTGGATAGCGGAGGACCACTTCGCGGAATGGCAGGGCCTCGTGGTGCGGGCTCTTGCCGCTTCCCTCGATCGCATGACAGCGGGCGCAGTTGGCCGCAAGGATAATCTTGCCGCTCGTGGCGGGGCCTGCTTCGCCCGCCAGCGCCGAGGCCGCACCGAATCCAACGATCGCGGCGACGGCGACTATCTCGCAGAGAGTCCTCATTGGGCAAACTTAAGCTGCTCACGGTGGCCGCAAGTTGACCCGGATCAACGGCACGCGCGGTGTCGGCAAGCATAGTCCGCAAAGCATAGGAGCGGATCATGTACGAGCATATTCTGATTGCAGTCGACGGCTCGGACGTCTCTGTCCGCGCCGAGGAGCAGGGATTTGCACTAGCGAAAGCGCTTGGCTCGCAAGTGACGCTCGCGCACGTGACCGAGCCGTGGCCAACGGCCGTGTCAGGAGAATGGGCCCTCGCGATGCCCCTCAAGGAGTACCAAGAGCTAGCTGCGGCAAATGCGGGAAGTGTTCTTAGTGCTGCCGCAGAGCGCGCACGCCGCTGCGGATTGACATGCAAGACAGTGCACATCCCCGATAGCTATGCCGCCGAAGGCATCATCGAGCACGCGAAGGCGACGCCATGCGATCTCATCGTGATGGGCTCGCATGGAAGACGCGGACTATCCAAACTCCTGCTAGGCAGCGAGGCTACCCGCGTGCTGACCGGTGCGTCGGTTCCAGTACTCATCTGCCGATGAAGGCCCGCTCGCAAATCGGATCTGGCAAACCAAACGCTGCTCTCCAGCGGTCGCGTTCTACTTCTTGGTTCGCAGGCTCATGATGTAGGCGACGACATTGTCCATGTCGTCCGGCGCGATGATGAGGTCCGGCATATTCGGATGCGAGGTCCTCAACCATACGACCAGCGCCCGAGGCGTCATGCCCGGGGTGTCGGCCACCTCTTGGAAGCTCGGCACCTGGGAGAGGCGCATCACGGTATCCTTCTCCACGGCGTGACAGGCGGAGCAAACCTTCTGCGCGTACTCGAGACCCGCTGCTACGTTGCCTAGCTCAACAGCCGCCGCGGGCACGCCGGGAGCCAGTAGCGTCATCGCCGTCAAAAGCCTGAGCAGGCACGCCATGCTGTTTCTCCGTGGACGCCGAAGCTTAACCCCTGCGGAACCCAGGCCTATGATTTAGATCAATGGCCACGTCCGCCTGGAGCACCACGTGATGCAAGCGATGCCGCTAGCCAATTCAGGTACCGCGGCGTCGATCCGGCCAGCGCCGGCTCGATTGTTCCGGTCTGGGACGCACTCGCTGCGACGGACGCCAATCGGAGTTGGTCGGCTGTCATCCAGAAACTGTCTCCTCGTAGATATCTTCCTCCTGCGCGTTGTGAATCCGCACGAGCGCCTCGATGGATCCGATGACCCGCTGGGCATCACGAACGAGGTACTTGTCGGCGTCCTCTGCCCGCAGGCCATGCGCGAGCCTAGCCAAGAGGCGCGCCTGATGAAGGATCTCGCGATGTGCCCGGCTCATGGCGGACAAACCGTGGCTGTTGGTGAGCAGCTTCGATAAGCGCGGGTAGAGTGTCGTTTCATCCTCACGCTCGTGCGTCACGACACTGTCTTCGACAATTGCGTGTGCGCTGAGGATAAGGTCGACGGCGCGCTGGCCGCTTGCATCGTCGAGCGCGTCCGAGATGGATCGCAGCTTGTCCAGTTCCTGCTCGAGCAACCGGTGCTCCTCGCTCAAGGCGCGTGCCATCTTGCTCGGCAGTCCTTCCCGGCGTCGGTGCCACCCCGGTGTGAGAGCCCGCAGCGCGTTGAGGATCACCGCGACATCGATGGCCTCCTGCGTCAGGGCACCCGCCACGGGCGTCAGCCAGCCGAAGGCGGCGAAGGCCATGGCGACACCGGAAAGCCCCATGCCGGCGACGATGCTTTGGATGGCGATGCGCCGCGCACGCCGGGAGATGATTACGGCCTCCGACACCCGATCGAGTCTGTCCACGACGATAACCACGTCGGCCGCTTCCGACGAGGCGCTGGCGCCGCGGGCGCCCAAAGCGACGCCCACGTCGGCTGCTGCAAGGGCCGGAGCATCGTTGATGCCATCGCCCACCATCAGCGTCGGGTGTAGCCGGCTCTCCATGACGACGGCATCGACCTTGTCGGAAGGGACGCGATCGGATAGCACCGCATCGATATTCAGCGCCGCAGCAATCGTCTCTGCCGCATCGGCGTGATCGCCAGTGACCATCACGATCCGGGAAATTCCGGCCGAGCGCAGCGATTGCACCGCGCGGGGGGTCTCTTTGCGTAGCTCGTCGGCAAGGAGCAACGCGCCAACGACGCGGCCGTCGACCGATACGAACACGCTGAGCGCCGATCGCCAGGAGGCGCGGCGCAGCGCACGCCCAGCCCATTCGTCCGGCTTGCGTGGCCCGAAGTTAAGCTGGTGTGAGCCGACGCGGACCATCCGCCCGTCGACTACGCCCTCGAGGCCGGAGCCCATAACCTCATGCACCTGCTCGGGCATCTGCAGAGATAGACCTTTGCCGGCGGCGGCCGTCACGATGGCGGCAGCCACGACATGCTGCGATGCCTGCTCCAGCGATCCCGCTAGGCGCAGTACCTCGCTGGCGTCTTCGTTGGGCGCAGTTTCGACGGCGATCAGGCGCGCTCCCCCTACCGTCAGGGTGCCTGTCTTGTCGAATAGAACGGTATGCGTTTGCGCCAAGGCATCGAGGGGCGCGCCGCCCTTGATGATGATGCCTCGACGTGCCGCCTGCGATACGCCGGCGATGAACGCGACCGGGGCAGCAAGTATGAGCGGGCATGGTGTGGCGACCACCAGAACGGCGAGGCCGCGAACTGGATCACCCGACAGCGCCCACGCCAGTCCGGCAATCACGATCGTCACCGGCAGCAGCAACAGCGCGTATCGATCCGCAAGCCGTATGAAGGGCGCCTTTGCGGTCTGCGCCGCGGTGACAAGCCGCACGATGCCCGCATAGGTGCTCTCGTCCGCCGTCGCCGTTGCCGTGATCTCGAAAGTATCGCCCGCGTTGAGTGTCCCACTGCGGGCGCTCTCGCCGGCTTGCCGGGCGATCGGGATCGGCTCGCCCGTGAGCGCCGCTTCGTCGACGACCGCCCGCGGAGACGCAATCAGCCCGTCGACGGGGATGATCTCGCCAGCGCGAATGAGGATCGCATCGCCGACCTTCACGTCGCCGATGTCGACGTCCATAATGGTCTCGTCTACGCGACGATGCGCCAATCGCGGTGCCCGATCGACGAGCGTCTTCAAGTTGCGTTCGGCGCGGCTGACCGCGTCGTCCTCGAGCACCGTCCCGCCCGTGTACATGATGGCGACGACGATGGCAGCCAGGGGCTGCTGGAGAAGAATGGCGGCTGCCATGGCCAGAAGGGCGATGGCGTCGACGCCCATACGTCCGGCCGCGAAGTCGCGAACGATGGAAAAGGCTAGAGCTATGACGACGGGAATCGTAGCCGCCGTCCACATCCACCCGGCCGTCGCGGGATAGCCTGCAAGAAATGCCGTGCCGCCAAATGCGAGGCCGAGCAGTGCGGCAACGGCGAGTGTGCGCCTGGCGAAGCGTTCGTTGATCATGACGCTCCTCGAAGCCGGCGACACAGTAGAGACGCGCCCTAAGGAGCGTCGGGCGGAGGACGCGACAGAATCTTGCGTCCGGTGAACATTGCCGACGTGATGCTGCCGCCCTCGTGAACCTCCGTCGCCACTACCGCGATCACGTGGAGCACGATCAGAGCGGCAAGCGCATAAAAGCCAAGCTCGTGCACTTCGACAAACGGACTGCGGAACGCGCGCATCGCGTCATAGGAGGTGTTGTCGATGAGGTGGGCTGCTCCCGGCACCACCAAGGATGGGTCGACACCCGGCGCGGCAACCCACGCCGCGAACCAATGCCCGAACGGGGGCCAATAGAGGTCGGTTCCTACGAGAACGAGGCCGGTCACTGCCTGGACGAGCAATAGCAAGAAGAGCAGCGCAACGGCAATGCGCGCAAGCGGGTTGTGACCCACATACTGCTGTGGCTCCCCGGTTAGGAACGAGTCCGTGTAGGCGCGTAAAGCGACAAAATAGCCCGGCCCGCCAGGCACAATGGCGCGCCACCTCGCGTATCGATTCCCCAGGAAGGCCCAGGCAAAGCGCCAGAACAGATTGAAGACCATGACGTACCCGAAGGATGCATGGACGCTCTTGAGAGTGAGCTTTCCAGATGCGGACAGCCCAAGGGCGTCATCGAAGAGAACGACGAGGCCCGTGCCGATAAGACCCACGACCGCCAACACATTGAGCCAATGGAACCAACGGGTCGGGGCATCCCATGCGGCGTATTCTTTGAACTCAGACATAGCCAGATCCTCCGTAACGTCATTCTTGCGTACGAGTGGCTGGCGACCCTTGATCTGCATCAGCACTAGGTCGGCCAGGCGGTAAATTCGGGCAGCGTGAGCCGCGCCTTGAGTCCGCCGAGCTCTGATTGGCCAAGCGTGATCTTGCCGCCGTAGAGCTGCACGAGATCTCGGACGATAGCCAAGCCGAGCCCAGAGCCGCTCGCTTGCTGGCCCCACTGCGCCGATACTCCGCCAAGTAACCCCAAGCGTTGTTTCCCTCAGCATCAAGCGGCGCGCCACCCCTGATGAGGTTCTCCTTTCGGGCGCACCGGACACGGAGGACAGCCAAGTCCAGGTCGCGGCCTCCGGCGTGATCTTGGATGGCGAGCGCGGCCTCATCGTAACCTGCGCGCATCAGATCACGGACGCCGATGCGATTAAGGTGACATTGTCCGACGGGCGCGAACTGACCGCCGAGCAGTTGGCTCGCGATATTGAGACGGACGTTGCAGTGCTGAAAGTTGCTGCTGACAACCTAGTGTCGATCAGGTTTGCTGACTCCAGCAAGGTTCACGTCGGTGATTTCGTCGTCTCCGTTGGCAACCCGTTCGGCATCGGCCAATCAATCTCATTTGGCGTCGTTAGCGCATTGCGCCGCTCGAACATGCCGATCGAGGGCTATGATAATCTCATTCAGACCGACGCATCGATGAACCCTGGCGATTCCGGCGGCGCTCTGGTCAACTTGAACGGCGAACTCGTCGGCCTTGACACCGCCATTGTCGGCCTCACTGGCAGCAACGTGGGCATCGGCTTCGCCATGCCCGGTAACATGGTGCGGCTGATCGCTGGCGAACTTATCGCCCACGGCGAGGTGCGCCGCGGACACTTGGGCGTTGCGCTGCGGGATCTTGACTCCGAAATTGCCTCCGTCGCTCGGGCTGGCGCCTCAGCAAAGTGGTGCGCTCATCACCATGGTCAGCGCAGGCTCGCCGGCGGACCGTGCCGGCATCGTGGCGGGGGATGTCATAACGACAGTCGATCGAGAAAGCGTCGGCACAATGCCCGAGGCGCGCACTAAGCTCGGCCTCCTGAAGCCCGGAGAGGTCGCCCATATCACCTTGTTGCGCAACGCCAAGGCCCTCACGATCCATGCGACGCTTGCTTCACCGGCGCCACAACCCCTCGAGGGCGGCGCGATCAGTCCCGAGCTGGCCGGAGCGGCGTTTGGCCCCGTGCAATATTTCGTGCCCGTGACCGGCGCCGAGGTGGTGTCGGTGGAGACGGACAGCAATGCCTGGGATACCGGCTTCCGCAAGGGCGATATCATACGCTCGCTTGACCAAGAACCGGTGACTTCACCGGAGCAGTTGCTTTCCATGATGAAGGTCGGTCGTCCGAACCTGCTGTTCAATATCGTGCGCAATGGGGAAGCCATATTCCTGGTCGTCCCAGTCGCCGCCACCCGGTAATCCATGAGTACGGATGATTGGCTGGACGATCCTGAACTATGCCGCACTGAAAACGCGTCGAGGGCCGAGTTTTCGAGAGTCCTTTTGGGACATTAAGCGGATCATCGCCGAGATGATCCCCTTATTCTCTGGTCGCGGGCAGACCCAGAGCACGCCGTCATGAGTGCCTGTCCGCCCCGACATCAGCCCGACCGGAAGACGCGGTTTGCATGAACGACTGGTGGCTTCAGGCAACCGCTAAAGGTTTGAATAGGCAGATATTTTCATATCATCGCGAACGTCTGGAACAGTCGCGAACTATTCAGTTGGCGGAGGGGGTGGGATTCGAACCCACGAGACGGTTGCCCGCCTACACGCGTTCCAGGCGTGCGCCTTCAACCACTCGGCCACCCCTCCGTCGCAGGCGGCGCAATATAGCTACCGATGACCGCCGCGCAACCGCCCTATCCAGGCATTTCAGGGCATCTCGCGGGCAGAATTGCTGTGCATCCTCCGTCAAGGCCGGGTTGTCGATGCACGGGTGAGATACTTATTTAACGACAACTGTGCTAATTTGGGACATGCCGATACCAGGAATTCGGCGGTGCTCACGTGCCTAATCGGTCGCTGTCGGGGCGGCGCGGCGGAGTGCCTGTTGTTGGTCAGAGCGGTGGAGGTTGTGTGGTGAGCTGGTTGAGGGGGAGCGCCCAGGTTCTGGCCGCAAGTTCCGTAGCTGTGTTGATGATCGGCGTGCCGGCCGTCGCGGGCAGCCCGTTCTCGGCGCTCGTTGGCACCTGGAGCGGCAAGGGCACCGCCCGACTCGAGGGCGGCAAGAGCGAGAAGCTCACCTGCAAGGGCTACTACTCGGGCTCCGGCGGTACTGAGCTCAAGCTCAACATCATCTGCGCCAACGCGTCGACCAAGGTCGAGCTTCGCTCGGTCCTGAAGTATGCCGGCGGCAAGGTCACCGGCACCTGGGAAGAGCGCAATTACAACCAGGCCGGCACCATCACCGGCAGCGCCGACGACCAGAAGATGAAGCTCACCATCGGCGGTGGCGGCCTCAAGGGCTCGCTGTCCGTGTCCATCGGCGGGGAAACGCAGTCGGTCTCCCTGTCCACGGAGGGCTCGGCGCTCAAGGGCGTCAACATCAACTTCGCGCGCAACGGCTAAGTCAGCCGCGCGCCAAGCGGTGCGCATGTGCCACAGGCTTCTGCCGAGTGGCGGCCTTGGGCCGGTGCGCGCCGCAATCGTGCTACGTTTTCGCAGCAAGATTCGCTGCCGTTCGAGCGCCTTAGGCCGGAGATCACGATGAAGCGCCTCGCCCATTCCGCCCCTCTCGCCATCGCAGCCGTTGCCATGGCCGCTCTGATCCTCCCCGCTACCGCCGGTCCCCGCGCGGTCAGCAAGATCCTCGGCACCGTCACGGCCTACAGCCATGACGGCAACGGGTCGATCCGCGCCCCCTATCGCAACACCAACGTCGGCTACCAGGTGCGCCTACCGCACGGCACGTGGGTCTACTGCAAGACCAGCTGCTCGGAGACGCTGCGCGTCAACACCATCGACGTGTGGGCGAAGGTCGACAACGCCAACCCGGTGGGCGTCGGCACCCTGCAGCAGGAATGCGGCATCGCCGGCTGCCTGCACTGGGAGTGGGGCTTCTAAGCCGCGCTCACGGTACCGCTGGTATTTGCATCATCCCGGTCCTGCGCCGGGATGATTTGTTTTTGGGCTAGGGTCAGGACCCACCTTAATCAGCCGGCCGGTGGCTTGTTGACCGCCAATTGCGCCTCGAAGGCACGCTTGTAGGCGGGCCGCGCCTCGCCGCGGGCCACATAGGCGGAGAGGTTCGGATATTCGTCCAGCAACCCCGACGCTTTCAGCCGGAGCAGCACCGACACCATCATCAGGTCGCCCGCGCTGAACGGACCATCGAGCCAGTCGGCATCGCCAAGGCGAGCCGAAAGTTGTGTCAGCCGGTCGCGGACGCGATCCTTGACGAGAGGCATGCGTTGCGCGGACCAGGACTTGTCGCTCTCCAGAAACCTGGCGCTTCCGAGTTCAAGGATCGGCGGCTCCACCGTGCTGAGCGCGGCGAACATCCAGGTGATCGCGCGCGCCCGGGCATTCGCATCGTCTGGCAGCAGACCCGCATGGCGCTGCGCGATATGGAACACGATCGCCCCCGTCTCGAACAGCGCGAGATCGCCTTCCTCAAAGGTCGGAATCTGCCCGAAAGGATGCAGCGCCAGATGCGCGGGTTCCTTCATCGCCGTGAACGAAACAAGACGAACCTCGTAGGGTTGGCCCACTTCCTCCAGCGCCCAGCGAACGCGCGTATCACGCGCCAGTCCCTGGCCGCCATCGGGTGACCGTTCAAAGGCGGTGATGGTGATGGTCATTGTATCATCCCAAACGCGCGCTTGATGTCTCGTAACATCTGCGTGCGAGCCCGCATATTTCACGCCATGTTGAGGCAAGAAACCAAGTCACGCGACACGAGGGGAATAGTCATGGGCAAACTTGTCTTCGGGATGAACATCTCCCTCGACGGCTATGTCGACGGCCTCTCCGGCAATTTCGAAATGGGGCCGCCCGGTCCCAAGCTGTTTAGGTACTGGATCGAGAATGTACGTGGCATTGCCGCCACCGTGTATGGCCGGCGCATGTACGAGGTCATGCGTTACTGGGACGACGACCACCCGGAATGGGATGAGCCGCGCCGTGAGTTTGGAATGGTTTGGCGTGAACTCCCTAAGTGGGTCGTTTCTCGCACGCTCCAGTCCGTCGGCCCGAACGCTACGCTCATCGCCGGCGATATCGAGACGCAAGTTCGCGAGCTTAAGGCTCGCACGGAAGGGACGATCAGTGTCGCTGGCCCGGAACTCGCAGGCCTTATGACCAAGTTCGGCCTGATCGATCAATACCACCTACTCCTTCGTCCCTTTGTCCTCGGCCAGGGTAAGCCGTTTTTCCACGGGGCTCGCCCGCCCCTTCGGCTGGTATCGAGCGAGTTGGTGGACGACGAGACGGTTCATCTGGCCTACGAACCCGCCTGAACGCGATCGGGCTGGGCCTGCCGCCGCTTGCTACCAAAAAAATGGTTTCCCCTGCGGGCCGCGCTTCTGCTTATAGGCGGGTTGCCGCTTCTGACTGGGCTGGTCCCAGAAATTGAAGATGCCGGGCTGCCACTGATTGCCGCTTGCCGGGTACATTCCCCACGGATCGAGTGGAGGCGTGGGCTTGCGCGTCTTGAAGCCGCCCTGCGGCTGATTGCTCAGCACCGCCACGAACTCGGTACGATAATTGGTCTCTTTGCTCAGCGGCTCGTCGGAGACGATGATCGAGGACCTCGGCAGCGCGGTCGGAGCGATGCGATCGAGCACCTCTTTCGGAATGGTGACCCGGTCGAGCGCGTTCTTGGCTTCGTCGCCGTGGTCGATCGTGGTCGCGCTCCAACGCAATCCACCGTCGCCGGGCGCCATCGCCGTGAAGATATGCGTGCCGATCGGCCGCTCGGGGTCGCGGATGGTGACCGGCACCTCGATGCTGAAATCGAAGACCTCGCCGCCATCCGACCACGGCTTTTGCGTGTTCCGCCGCACGTAGAGTTTCTGCGTCGCGCGGCTGATGTAGATCGAAACCGGAACGAGCGCGAGCTTTGCTTCGTCCGCCGCCTTTGCCGTCTCCGTCTTGCGGGTTACGGCCGCCTTGGCAGCCTCGGCGGCCTTCACCGCGGCATCGGCCTTCGCTGCCGCGTCGGCCTTGGCGGCCTCGAATTTGGGGCCTACCTCAGCGACCCTGGCAGCGGCCTTGAGCCGCCGTTCCTCAGCCTTGGCCACGTTCGACTGTGCGGAGGCGATTGCCTTTTCGGCGGCAGCGAGATCGGCCTCGGCAGAGGCTTTCTGCCGCTCCGCTTTGGCGGCCGCCTTGGCGGCATCGGCCGGCTTGGCATCGGCCGCAATCTCGACCGCGCCCGTCGCACCTGCGCTTCCGACCTTGTCAGCCGCCTTGAGCTTTTGCTCGTGCGCCTTGGCCTCGCCGTTCTTCGCGGAGGCGATCGCCTTCTCGGCGTCCGCGAGATCCTCGTCGGCCGAGGAGTTCGCCCTCTCCAGCTTGCGCAGCGCCGCCTTTGCCGCCCCGTCCTCGCGCGCCGCCAGCTTGGCCGCCTTCTTCGTCTCGTCGATCGCCTTGGCCGCATCGGCGGCTTCGCGCGCGAGCGTCTCGGCACGCTGCGGCGCAGCTGCGATGGCGTCCGCGTTCGGAACCAGGAGCGACGCATGCGTAAAATCGGCGGGCGGCGCGTCTTCCGGCGATATGATCACCCGCATGCCTATGCGCGTCTTGTCGAACAGCTCCGACGCAAATCCGAACGGCAACCGCACGCAGCCGTGCGAAGCAGCATACCCCGGCAGCGGACCGCCATGCATGGCGATGCCGTTCCACGTCAGGCGCTGCATGTGCGGCATGTGGGCGTCGTCATAGAGATTGGAGCGGTGGTCGATGTTCTTCTGCAGAATGGCAAACACGCCGGCCGGCGTTTCGCGTCCCTTGACGCCCGTCGACACCGGCGCCTTCAGGATCCAGCCGTCGGCGTCGTAGAACGTGACGTTCTGCGACTTGATCGACACGACCGCCATGATCGGCTCGCCGGCATCGCGCGGCGCCGCCTCGAAGGCGGCCCCCTCTCTCGCTGCGGCGGTCGTTGCCGTCATTGCCGAGATCGCCGCAACCGCCACGATGACCGGAAGGCCCAACTGCCGAACCACTGATTTTTTCATTGAGAATCGATCTGCCCGTGCCAATGCCATGCCCCCTGACCGTTGATGCCAGTCCGGGCTCGCCCCAATCAAGGGACAAATCGCGCCATCAGCATGGCGGGCGGGCGGGAGCCTCCGATGTGCCCCCGGGGCCACTCGTTTTTAACCAAGGGGCGGCCTAAAGGCTGGCCGCCTGCCGCACGTGCGTGGACATGCCACGGGATGCGCACGTCCGCTACGACACCCATTGCTGAATTTCGGGTGTGCTTCCATTCTGGGTCGCGGAATTGGAAGGCACAGCAGTAGGGACGCGCTCCATGAAGTACATCGCGCTGATTGCCGTGATCGCCATCATACTCCTTCAATTTAGCGGCGCGGTTCCGCAGTCGAGCGTCGGCGGCCCAATGACCCTCGCGCTTGTTTTCTTCGCCGCCGTGCTGGCCGTTGCGATCCACGAGGCATGGTCGAACAAGCGGGGTGTGCTCGGCTGGATCGTCAACATCGCCGTCTCGTTCGTCGGCGCCTTCGTGGCCGCCGAACTCGGCAACCTGATTTTTGAACCGATACTCCTGCTCTTCCCTGTGAAAGGGACGCTCGCGGCTTCGGGACATCCCCTGCTTTACGTTTTGTTGGCCGGCATGACGCTCCTCTCGGTGCTGGGGTCGTGGATCGCGTTGCAGATCGTCAACCGGTGGCGATGATTTTTTGATCGTGGGCGACCCTAGGCCGCGTCGCCCACAATGAACGGGTTGGTGCGCCGCTCCTGGCCGATGGTGCTCGTCGGCCCGTGCCCGCAAATGAATGCGAACTCGTCGGGCAGCGCCATCACCTTGGTGCGGATCGACTTCATCAGCGCCTCGTGATTGCCCATCGGCAGATCGGTGCGTCCGATCGATCCCTGGAAGAGCACGTCGCCCATCAGCGCGAAACGCTGCGGACGGTTGACCAGCACCACCGAACCCGGCGAATGCCCGGGGCAGTGGAGCACGTCGAACGTGTGTCCGGCGACTGTGACCGTGTCGCCGTCGGCAAGCCAGCGGTCGGGCGACACGGTGCGCGCCGGGATGCCGTAGGCGTCGCCCTGCTTGTCGAGATTGTCGAGTAGCGGCCGCTCGTGCTCGTGCGGGCCTTCGATGGGGATACCGCCGAGCCGCTCGCGCAGCTCCGCCGCGCCACCGGCGTGATCGATATGGCCGTGCGTCAGCAGGATCTTCTCCGGCTTCATGCCGACCTCGGCGATGGCCGCCTCGATGGCGTCGAGATCGCCGCCCGGGTCGACGACGGCGCCCGTCTTCGTCTCCGGGTCCCACAGCAGCGTGCAGTTCTGCTGGAAGGGCGTCACCGGGACGATGGCCGCCTTGAGGCCTTTCGCGGGGGATTTCTCTGTATTCGCCATGTCGCGGGTCTATCCTCGCGCAGTTAATGTCGTGTTCTGGCGCCTTTGAGTAGCGGAGTTGGCGCCGGCTAGCCAGGGCCCCATAATCCAGGCGACGATTCGTGAGGGGGCACCCGATATGCTCGTGCGCGCTGCGAAGGTCCTGCTCGTGCTGCTGGTCGGGCTGTTCTCGCTGCTCGTCGGCGGCGACAACATCGTCGACTACGGCACCAACTACGCCTTCGTGCAGCATGTCATGTCGATGGACACGGTATTCCCCAACTCGACGCTGACCTGGCGCGCCATCACCAGTCCGGCACTGCATCACGCGGCGTATGCCGCGATCATTGCGGCAGAGCTCCTGACCGGCATCCTTTGCGTGCTCGGCGCCTGGCGCTTGTGGCAGGTGCGCGCCCTCCCCGCGCCGGCGTTCAACGCGGCGAAGGACGTCGCCGTCGCCGGTCTCGTCCTCGGCTTCGCGCTGTGGTTCTTCGGCTTCATGGTCGTCGGCGGCGAATGGTTCCAGATGTGGCAGTCGCAAACCTGGAACGGGCAGGAGGCCGCCTTCCGCTTCATCGGCTGCATCGGGCTTGTGCTCCTATTCCTCGCGCAGAAGGACGACGAGCTTGCCTGAGCGCCACTCATCTTCGGAGCGATCGGGCGCGGTCGTCGCCGTAGGACATGCCGGATCGGTATTGCTGCTCGAGGTCGCCTCGGGGCGCATCTTGTGGGAGCGGGCGCTCACCGACCTGCCCGCCGGCTCGCCGTGCGAGGGCCAGCCGGTCGCCGTGCGCCTCGTCGCCGACACGGTTGTCGCCGCCTGCATGGGTCACGTGTTCGCCCTCACACTTGAGGACGGATCGCTCATCTGGCAGATCAATCGCCGCGGTCGCGGCGCCGGCGAGACGACCCTCGCCACCGAGCGGGACTAGAGTGATGATCGAGAAATTCGCCGGCTGTTGCCGCGTAGTCGAGAGCGAACCATGCGTCTGCTGATCGCCGGCTGGCAAGGCCAGGTCGCCCGCGCGCTCGTCGAGGCGGCGCCGGGGTGCCCTGACGTGACGGCCTGCGCCGTCGGCCGCGCGGCGCTCGACATCTGCGAAGCCAAATCGATCGAGCGGGCCCTCGCCGGAATTTCTCCGACCGTCGTGATCAACTCGGCCGCCTACACCGCCGTCGACAAGGCCGAGACCGACGTCGAGCGCGCCTTTGCCCTCAATCGCGACGGCGCGCGCCTGCTTGCCGAGGCCGCCGCCAAGCGCGGCATCCCGATGATCCATATCTCGTCCGACTACGTGTTCGACGGGCGCAAGTACGATCCTTATGTCGAGGAGGATGCGACGTCGCCCACGACCGTCTTCGGCCGCTCGAAGCTCGAAGGCGAAGAGGCGGTGCGCGCCGCCAACCCCAGGCACATCATCCTGCGCACCTCCTGGGTGTTCAGCCCGGGCGGCCGCAACTTCGTGAAGACGATGCTGGCGCAGGCTTCCGAGAGTGCGCGCGTGCGCGTCGTCGACGATCAGCGCGGCAGCCCGACCTACGCCCCGCATCTCGTCACGGTCATCCTCGAACTCGCGCGGCGACTGTCGAAGCCCAATGCGGTCGCGCCGTGGGGCATCTACCACGCCGCCAACTCCGGCACGACGACGTGGCGGGGCTTCGCCGAGGAGGTGTTCAAGCGGTCGGCGGCGCTCGGCGGCCCGGTGGCCGAGGTCGACCCGATCTCCAGCAAGGACTACCCGACGCCCGCAGCGCGCCCCGCCAACTCGCAGCTCGACTGCTCCAAGCTCGAGCGGACCTTCCGCATGCGCATGCCCTCCTGGCAGGACGGCGTCGCCGACTGCGTCCTGCGCATATTGCGGGGATAATCGGACCCCCACCGGGCGATTGCCCGGCAACAGGCCGCAAAACCGCGAAAATCCGGCCCTGCCGGCACGGGCGCACAATCGTCAGACGACAAATTTTGCCATTTTTCCGTCAGAGCTTTGATTCAGTCCGAGCTATGGCGATACTGCATGACTGTGGTCGAGGCTGACCCCCGGGGGGCTCGAGTGATTTCAGCACGCCAGATTGCCGTCGCGTCAGCATCGCTGCTGAGCGCCATCGCATTTATTCCATCCGCCGCACACGCGCAGGAGAAAGCCGCAGCCGGCGCTTGCGCCGACGCCGGGCTCGCCATGCTCGCCTCGCCGCTCACACCGTGGAAGGGCGCACCGCTGCGCGTCGTCATGACGAGCGAGGACGCGCACGACGGTGAGCTGACGCTGACCGCCCCCGACGGCAAGGTCGCCGTCACCGCGAAAGACAAGCGCGGCGGGCCACCTTATTTCTGGTACGCGGAAGTTCCCGCCCCCGCCGTCGGCAAGTGGGAGGCAAAGCTCGTGCGGGCCGGCGCCTCGCCCGAATGCGCCACCGTCATCCGCGCCATCGAGGTGCGACGCGCCCCCGGCGCGGCGCCGAGCTCGTCGAAGGCGAGCGTCTGGCCGGTGCGCGACACCTGGAACCGCGGCACCGAGAACCTCTACTCCGCCTGGATCGAGAAGCTGTTCGACGCGCCCGTCGAGGAGCAGCTGTCGTGGAAGGCGCTGCACGAGGTGCTGCGCGACAAGCAGCGCAACGCGCTGTTCAATCATCTGAGCGCCCGCGAGGACGAGAAGGGCCTCGTCATCCAGCCCGACTGCGCCGACCTTCCCTATTTCCTGCGCGCCTACTTCGCCTTCAAGATGGGACTGCCGTTCGGCTACGCGAAGTGCAATCGCGGCGGCGGCGGCAAGGCCCCGCAATGCCCGGCGTGGTGGAACATCCAGAAAGAGGAGCCGCCGCCGGCACCGCCCATGCAAAGCGTCGGCGGCGGACCGCCCGACGGATTCTTCGGCATCTTCGGCGGCCCGCCTCCTGCGGCGGCGCGCCAGGTCGTCAGAGTGCAGCAACGTCCGCCGGGCCTGGTGCCGGGCTTCGGGTTCTACCTGCGCAACACGGTCGCCAACGGCGTGCACTCGGGCTCGGGCCGCACCGCCAACGACGACGACGACACCGACTACTATCCCGTCTCCCTGAAGCAGGAGACGCTGCGGCCCGGCACCATCTACGCCGATCCCTACGGCCACATCCTGGTGCTGGTGAAGCGCCTGCCGCAGTCGGGCGCCAACGCCGGCGTGCTGCTCGCCGTCGACGGACAGCCGGACGGCACCGTCGCCCGCAAGCGGTTCTGGCGCGGCAACTTCCTGTTCGCGCAGGATCCCGCCCTCGGCGGCCCGGGCTTCAAGCGCTTCCGTCCCGTCGTCGCGACGAAGGGCGGGCTGCGCCGCGCGAGCAACGAGGAGATCGCCAAGAACCCCGAATATGCCGACTTCTCGCTCGACCAGTCGAAGCTCGACATCGAAGCCTTCTACGACCGCATGGACGACGTGCTGTCGCCCGCCCCGCTCGATCCGATGGCGGCGATGAAGGAGGCGATCGTCTCGCTCGACGAGCAGGTGCGCACGCGCGTCACCTCGGTCGAGAACGGGCGCAAGTACCAGACCGGCGGCGGCGGCGAGGTCGCCATGCCGGACGGCGCCTCGATCTTCGAGACCACCGGCGCCTGGGAGGACTTCGCCACGCCCTCGCGCGACCTGCGCCTGCTCATCGCCATCGACGTCGTGCGCGGCTACCCGGAGCGCGTCGCGCGCCGGCCCGAACGCTACGCCATGCCGAAGGACAAGAGCGCCGCCGACGTCAAGGTCGAGCTCGACCGCACGCTCGCCAGCGAGCTCGCGGCGCGCAAAGTCACCTACACGCGCACCGACGGCACGCCGTGGGAGTTGACGCTCAAGGACGTCGTCGACCGCACCGCCGCGCTCGAGATGGCCTACAACGTCAACGACTGCGTGGAGCTGAGGTGGGGCGCGGCCGACAACAGCGAGGAGGCGGCGACGTGCAAGCGCCGCGCGTCCGGCTCGCAGCGCACCAAGATGTCGGAGTACCGCGCCTGGTTCAACGAGCGCCGGCGTCCGCCGCGCGGCTAGGTGCTGAAACGAAACTAGCCGCCGCGGGATGCGCGGCGGCCAGCTCGGAAAACTCGGATCTTCGCGTACGCCTGCTTTTATTCGCAGGGCACCGTTAGCGTCAGGCCGACCGTCGGGAAGAACTTCTTGCAGCCGACGTTGCTGACCTTCTCCTCGTCCTTCGCGGGCACTGGGCTGGCCTCAGCCGTCTTGCTGCCGGCCGGCTTGTCCGTCGATGCGCCCGAAATGGTCGAATGCTCGGTCTGCGGCCCGCTCTTGGCGGGTGTCGTGGTCGTCGCCTCGGCCTGCTTATTGTCGGACCCGCCTGCCGCGGCGAATGTCGAATTCTCGGTCTCGGCGGGCGTAGCCTTCGCCGTATCCACCTTCTTGGCCGGCTCAGACTTCTCGGCGCTCTCGGACTTGCTCGGCTTGTCGGTCTTCTCGGCGCGCTCGATGTGCTTCTTCGCCTTCGAGCCGCCGTCATCGGATTTGGTCACGCGGCTCTTGCGCGCGCGCCGCTCTTCCACCGCCTCGTACGCACGCGAGCGCGCATGGCTGGGCGGGCTCGAGGTCGTGTGGTTGCGCACGACCTCCGGCACGTACTCGCACGAGATGCAGGCTACCGCCGGGGCGGACAGGCTCATCGCCGCAGCGGATGCAGCGGCAATGGCGAGAAACGTCCTGGTCATCAATGCCTCCAAGGATCGAAAATTCGATCTCATACCTGGTGTCACCGAAGGTCATGCGGCTGTTCCCTAGGGAACAGCGCACAATTATCGCCGGGAGAGACGCAATACATCCACGGTCGCCGCTACCTTCGCTCGCGCAATAATAGTCCCTCGGTCAGCCTGTTGTCTCGGCGAATCGCCTATAGCGGCAGGTACTGAATCTAAGCCGGGTTGAGGGGCTCATGCTCAAAAAGGCTCCAACGCACGACGGCGCCTTACAACGGCAAATCGGCCCGGTCGCGCTGCTGTTCACCGGCATCACGGGAATCATCGGCTCGGGCTGGCTGTTCGCCTCGCTTTACGCCGCGCAGATCGCCGGTCCGGCGGCGATCATCTCCTGGATTATCGGCGGTGGCGTGGCGCTCCTGCTGGCACTGATCTACGCCGAGGTCGGCGGGATGCTTCCGCTCGCCGGCGCCATTGCCCGCATCCCCTACTTTTCCCATGGGGCAATGAGCGGCTTCATGGCCGGCTGGCTGTGCTGGATCGCCTACGTTGCCACCGCACCGATCGAGGTGACGGCGGTGCTGCAGTACGCCTCCAACTACCTCCCTTGGCTCACCACCATCGTCGACGGCAGCCGCGTGCTCACCACGCACGGCCTCCTCGTCGCCGCCGCGCTGCTGCTGCTCTTCGTCGTCATCAACCTCGCTGGGGTGCGCTGGCTGGCGCGCGCCAACGTCGCCATTACCTCCTGGAAGCTCGTCATTCCGCTGCTCGCCGCCGCGGGCCTCATCGTCTTCGGGTTCGACAGCTCCAACTTCACCGATCACGGCGGCTTCATGCCCACGGGCGTCGACGGCATCTTCGCCGCGGTCGCCGGCGGCGGCGTGATCTTCTCGCTGTTCGGCTTCCGCACCGTCATCGACATGGCGGGCGAGGCCTCGAACCCGCAACGCAACGTGCCGCTGGCGATGATCGGCGCCGTGGTCATCAGCCTCGCCATCTACGTGCTCTTGCAGATCGCCTTCATCGGCGCCGTGCCGGAGGCGCATCTCTCCGGCGGCTGGACGCGGCTCGCCGAGAACGTCGCCGACGGACCCTTCGCCGCCTTCGCAACCATCCTCGGCCTGCAAGGCCTGGCCGCAGCCCTTTACGTCGACGCCATCGTCTCCCCCACCGGCACCGGCATCGCCTACACGGGCGCCACGGCGCGCATCAACTACGCGCTCGCCGAGAACGGGCAGCTGCCGCGCATCTTCATGCAGCTCAACCAGGCGCAGGTGCCGGTGTGGTCGATCGCCATCAACTTCGCCGTCGGCTTGCTGCTCCTGCTGCCGCTCCCCGGCTGGTCGGCGCTCATCGGCTTCATCTCCTCGGCCGCCATCTTGTCGCTCGCCTTCGGTCCAGTGTCGCTCGCCGCGCTGCGCTACCAGCTCCCGCGCCACGCACGCCCGTTCCGTCTGAACAACGGCATCGTCGTCTCGGCGATCGCCTTCATGCTCGTCGGCTGCATCGTCTACTGGGCCGGCTGGAGCACCAACTGGAAGGTCTTCGCGCTGGCCATCGCCGGGGGCGCCGTGCTGATGGGCCTCACCTACTGGAGCGGCGACGACACGGCCAGGCTCAACCTGCGCCAATCGCTGTGGTTCTGGCTGTTCATCGACGGCCTCGGGCTCATCTCGTTCGTCGGCAACTACGGCGGCGGCCTCGGACTATTGCCCAAGTACGGCGACCTCATCATCGTCAGCACGTTTTCGCTCGCCGTCTTCTGCATTGCCGTGCGCGATCGCCTGCCCGACGGACAGACCGCGGCGCTCATGCAGAAGGCCGAAGGCGACACGTAAGACCGCAATCCTTGCGTTCGTCCAACGTCGAGCTTGTTCTTCAGCGTGCTGGCGTTAGCTCGGGCTCATTGCGCTTGGGCATCGATCCATCCTCATTTGAGTTCCTTCATCAAGGCCTTCAACTCCTTCGGCAGCCAGGGCATAGCCTTCGCGGTCATAGGCTGCTGCAGATAGGTGCGGGCTAGGTCGGCCACGAGTCTCGCGTGTGCTACGTCGCGGGGCCTCTTAAGTGGTTGCCTATCTGGGCGCCGCGAGACCCACAATTTATGCAAGGCAAAGGTTCGCGGCTCCGGCACCACGATTCGAAGTGGCCAGCCGTCGGCACCGACAATAGTCTCGGTAAGCTGCGGTGCGGCCAGAAGCCATTCCGCTCCGGCCATCTGAACAGCTTCGAGGTCAGCCGCCGGTTTCATGGTCTGGATGTCATCGGTCTCTGGACACAAGAGATCAACGATGTAGCCGTCGCGGTTGGTGGCGTTAAGGCCGTAGTCAGCCTCGAAAGTAGAATCGACGCGGCGAAGAAGACCCATGATGCCTTGTCGCTTGACGCCGGTGGCGGCGAGGAGAAGCGACTGCCTAGTATCCCAAAGTAAGTCGGCGTCCGTAGTGGCGACGTGCTGGCTCTCCAGAACGGTTCCGGTGGCCGCCTCATATGCATAGAGCGCGTTGGTCCCCGCCACGATGATGTGGGTGCCTAGGAGTTTTTCTCGATCAAGCTCGCGGAGTATGTTGGCTGCTATCGCCGGTATGCGGCCAAGACCTAGCGCGCGGTTCACCGGGGCCATCTTGTCGAGGCGCGCACCTAATCCTTTCACCAGGGTCTTGCGCTTCTGCCGTTCATCGTCGTGTTTGGCTTTGCGCGCCGCTAGTTCTGGGGTCTCTCGGCCTAGAGATTTTCGGACCTCATCGTGCACCTCATAGAGGTAGCGTCGTCCTTTCGAGGTCTGCCAGCGCATGGTGCCAAGGTCCCGCAGGGCGGTAGAGTTATGGTGCCACCCTTTGAAGACCTGCTGCACATCGACTAGCTGCCGGCGCTGCTCGTTAGTAAATTCCTCTAAATCCATAGTAAGCCATTGGAATATATTAGGTTGTGCGGTAATTTCGCGTCTCAGATATTTACCGCACAACTCTTGGAAAATCAAGCTATTAGCGCTCTGACCCTACCTCGCGCCGGCGAAGAGCCGGCGAACCGGGCGGAGGAGACTGCGCAGCGGACCGCAATCCGAGCCGGGCAGTATCACCTCGTCCTGCGCGAGTCGCCTCGGCCGCGCATCCGCCGCCGTCAGCCGGGTCAGAACCGAGAAGAGGTTGTGGCGCTCGATCAGCGCGCCGCGGGCAGCGCGAATGGCATCGAGCCGATCGGCCCACGGATCCTGCGCAAGCACGTCGCCAACCGCGCGCACCGCGGCATCGAGATCGTGCACGTCGGGAATGCGCACCAGCGAGCGCTCGGGGAAATAGTCGGTGATGTTGGCGCAGCCGGCGAAGATCGGCAGGCTGTAGCCGAGGTAAGGATCGGCGATCTTCTCGGTCCAGAAGTGCGGGCAGCAGTTGTTCTCGAGCACGAGGTGATAGCGGTAGGGCGCAATCGCGTCAGCCTTGTCGCCGATCGGCCGGAACCCGCGGCCGTAGACGTCGATCGATGCACCGAACGAAGCGCGCAGCCGCTCCAGCAGCGCGAGGCGCGCGCGGTGCCCGGGCAGATGCGACTTCGACGAGCAGACGACGGAGATGCGCTTCTGCTTGTCGGGCGGCACCGGCAGGTTGCGTAGGCCATCGAGACCGATGCGGCTCACGGGCTTTCCGCTATCGAAGTCGACACCATAGAACCAGTTGATGGCCGGCTGCTGCGCGATCCACTCGCCGCGATAGCCCTTGAGCGCATACGGCGAGACGAGGATGCCGAACTGGTTGGCGAATTGCGGCGCGTAGCGCTTCTGCCCCGGCGGCTCGGTGACGAAGAGGACGCGGCGGCTCGCGGGCACGCGGGTTGCGACGGGGGCGCGGATGTCGTCGTAGACGACCAGCCACTCGTCGTCCGGACCGGCGGCGAAGTTGAAAGTTACACCCTGGTGATGGCGGGCCCCGTCGTCGATCTGCCGCTGCCACGGCCACCCGTGGCGCGTCAGGAACGCCACCTGCCGGTCGCCAGCGGCGTTGCCGTTTGCACCTATGGCCATCGCGTAACCCCCGGGCCGCAGCGCCAGCGGCCTCAATCGTCCGTCGGCTATAGTACAGGTCGAGCGGCGGCGGAACCCGAGAGCCTGGCCAGTAGGTTACCCGGCGCCCATACCACCCCGTCAGCCCGGTTCCGGACGCGGCCCGCCCGCCAACGTCCGGATCAACGCCACGAGCGTCGCCGCCGCCCAGGTGCCCTCGAGGATGACGAAGGGCATGAAGTCGATCATCCAGGATGAGAGGCACGCCAGCCCGGCGCCGACGAGGTTCAAGAGCAGGTAGGGGACGCTCTCCGCCTTCAACAGCTTGGCGAGGTTGAGCACAAAGGCGAGCAGCAGCAGACCGACCCCCGTGAAGCCGATCAGCGTCGCCATCGAATCGTGTCCTTCCATGCTTACCTCCCTATGCACCTCGCCAATGGTGGCCGGCGCCGCCGTTGGGTCAAGTCGCCATCCCGCCTCATGCTGACGCCGCCGCCGCACCGCGTATAATCGAACGCAGGGATCATGGGCGCCGGGCATGGCGACAGGGACGGGACAATGAAGCTGACACCGATGCGCTTCACCACCATCGAGGGGACCGATGTCACCGTGCAGGTGACCTCGTCCGCCGATGCCAAGCGCGCCATCAAGGAGTTGCGGCACCGCAAGAAGGAGGTCGGCCTGCACCGGCGCGCGCTGCAGCGGCAGCAGAAGGCGGCGCAGAAGGAGCAGGTGCGCAGCGAGCGGGCGAGTGCCGCGCGGGCGCAACGGCGCGGGGTCATCGCCACCATGTCACGCGTGACCTCGCTGTTTCGCAAGGAGACGCCGCTCTACGACCTCGACGCCATCGAGCGCGAGTTGCAGATGACCGATGAGGTCTTGCACAACATCGACGCCTGCATCCTGCAGATCGAGGGCAAGCTGCTCTTGAGCAACTGACGGCGGCCACCCAAACGCAAGTGCCCCCTCACCCGCCGCGCATGCTTGTGCATGCCGCGTCGGCCTCTCCCCACCGGAGAGAGGCTAAGTGGTGTGGGCTGCGCCGACCAAACTAACCTCTCCCCGGCGGGGAGAGGTCGCGCGCCATCGCGCAGACGCGATAAGCGCGGGTGAGGGGGATTGGCAAGAAGCCCAACGACGGCCGCCCAAACGCAATCGGGAGCCCGAAGGCTCCCGAGACGCTGCCACGCAACAACGGATCCGATCGCCCTTAGGCGGCCGTAACTGCGCTGTTGTCGTCGCTCGGGTCGCGCAGCACGTAGCCGCGTCCCCATACGGTTTCGATGTAGTGCTGACCGCCGGTGGCCGCCTGCAGCTTCTTGCGCAGCTTGCAGATGAACACGTCGATGATCTTCAGCTCCGGCTCGTCCATGCCGCCGTAGAGATGATTGAGAAACATCTCCTTGGTGAGCGTGGTGCCCTTGCGGAGCGAGAGCAGCTCGAGCATCTGGTATTCCTTGCCCGTCAGATGCACGCGCGCGCCGTTGACGTCGACGGTCTTGGTGTCGAGGTTGACGCGCAGGTCGCCCGTCTCGATGACGGACTGCGCGTGACCCTTCGAGCGCCGCACGATCGCGTGGATGCGCGCGACGAGCTCGTCCTTGTGGAACGGCTTGGTCATGTAGTCGTCGGCACCGAAGCCGAGGCCGCGAACCTTGTCCTCGATGCCGGCGAGGCCGGAAAGGATAAGGATCGGTGTCCCGACCTTGGCGACACGAAGGGTCTTCAGGACCTCGTAGCCGCTCATGTCTGGAAGGTTCAGATCGAGAAGGATGATGTCGTAGTCGTAGAGTTTACCGAGGTCGACGCCTTCTTCGCCGAGGTCCGTCGTATAGACGTTGAAACCTTCGGACTGCAGCATCAGCTCGATGCTTTGCGCCGTTGCACTGTCGTCCTCGATCAAAAGGACTCTCATGGTCGTTCCTCTTAGTCCGCGCCGCTGCCCCATTAAGCCGAAGAGAGCGCCCGCTTCTCTTCAAGCTAAGCCATCGTTAGGAATTTACCCGCCGAAAGTTAACAAACCCTAATTAAGTCTTGCGCTCCGACCCAACACTCTAACGAACTTGGTTACGACGACTCCGCCGCGTGACCGTGCTGAACACGCAAAAAGCCGCGCAATCTGCCCGTTCGCAGCCGCTAAGGCCGCGTCCCTACTCGCTAATTTGTGCTGGTATGCCGCTGAACCCGCGAGTCCCGTCTGCCGTCCCTGACCAATTCCCGATGTGGGATGCCCTTGGCCAAAGGGGCGCCGTTCGAGCCCAATGCGCTTACGAATCAAGAGGTAACAGAATTCGCAGAGCGCCCCTATAGCGCCGGCGCCATTTTTTGGCCCCATTGCGGCGAATACCGAAGGGATTGATCTTCGCGTTGCTTTACCGCAACTTAATGGCAGCGTGTCAGATTTGGTGCGAACATTGCGCGCGACCGCGAGTAGCCACTGAATCCGGCCCTTTCCGAGGTCGGCGGACGGCGAGTGCGGGTGTCAGAAGGCGGTGCTGGCACGCTTCTTGTTAGCCTTGTGCCGTGTAGTTCGAGTTAGTCCGGGGTATCGAACGATGAAAGCACGTGAATCGGCGCTGAGACTGAAGCGCTTCGCCGCCGACGAGAAAGCACGCAAAGTCGCCGATCTGGAACATATGATCCGCGAATTCGACGGTATGGCCAGTGACCTCGATCGGCAGATCAAGGCCGAGGAAGAGCGCACCGGCGTCCGCGATCCAGCGCATTTCTCCTATTCCACCTTCGCCAAGTCGGCGAGCCAGCGTCGCGACAACCTGCGGGCCTCCGCCGACGGTCTCAAGGCCAAGCTCGAGGCGGCCCTGAAGGAGCGGGACGATGCGCTGGAGCAGGTCGCCCGTGCCGATTCGCCGGCCGGTCACGATCAGCTGCGCAACCGCCGCCGGGCCGAACGCACGCCGGCGTCCGTTCTGCGCTAAGTCTTACGCTGCAAGATGATCGGCGGCCCTCAGCAAGGGGCCGTCATTGCAGCCTTGTTTTCGATCCAAGCCCATGCGAACGAGCGCAGGGGCTGCGGATCGGCCGCGCTGCCCGGGTGAGATGCCATTACCACTGACCGGGCACGCCACGGACGCATGCTGAAACCGGCGCTCATAAGCCTTGCCGTCCTCCCGGCCGTCCTAATCGGCGGATGCTCCGGCGTGAACTTGCCTTCGCTTCCGAGCCTCCAAGCACCAGGCACGATCACCGAAGCGCCAATCGTCGGCTCGCCCACCGAGGTGTATGAGCGCGTCGCGCGCGGCGTGCTCGGCTGCTGGTTCGGCGCGAACGGTCCCCTCAAGAAGGACTACGTCTACCACGCGGAAGCCGAGCCGCCGGCCAAGGGCGGCAAAGCTGAAATCGTCATCCACGAGCGCGACCGCACCTCGGACAACCCCAAGGGTCTGCGCGCCTACCGCATCGCAATCACGCCTGAGAACGACGCGACGACGCTCGTCTTCGAGAACTTCAAGTTCCCGGAGGCGACGGCCAAGTCGATGGAAGGAGATGCGCGCCGCTGGGGCTCGGGGGCGTTCGGCTGCGCCGAGGTCGAAACGGGCGGCTGGTCGGAAAACAAGTCCGCTCCGCCCGCGGCCCAAGCCACCGGCGCAAAGAAGCATCCTCCGAAAAAGGACTAGCAGGCAGAACCCGCTCAGCCCCCAAGGATGACTAGTCGCGATACTCTTGGACGCGCGTTGCCCGCAGGCCCGGAAGCCCGTGCTTGTCGATCGACCGCTGCCAGGACAGAAACTCGTCGACGGTCAGCTTGTAGCGGTCGCAAGCCTCCTCGATGCTGAGCAGGCCACCGCGAACAGCGGCAACCACTTCCGCCTTGCGGCGGATCACCCAGCGCTTCGTATCTCGAGGAGGTAGATCCGCAATCGTCAGCGGACTCCCATCGGGCCCGATAACGTAGCGCACCCGCGCTCTCATCTGTTGCTCGGTCATGATACTCATTACACACTCGCTGACCAGCCGTCAGTTGTAACCCAACACGATTAAGACTGGCCTAAGTCTTTGAGTAAACGTAACATAAACCAATCGGTCCGCGTTCCCTTGTGCGTCGTTAAGGTTTACGCAATGAACGGACCCCGGCCGAGGCACCGTGGCGGCTTGCACTTCCGGCCGCTCCGGCCCTAAGGTCCCGCCATCCGTGGCGCTGCAACAAGGCAGAATTTCCGCCCATTTTGGCTGGCAAAGCCCCTGACCGTCACAACGTTGGTGTGCCCTCACGTGCTTGAAAACGAGCCTCCCGGAGCCTCGAGCGCTTCCGCCTCCAATCCTGCTTCCGAGGGGCGGCGCCGCGTGGTCGTTGCCATGTCGGGGGGCGTTGATTCCTCGGTCGTCGCCGCGCTGATGCACCAGGCCGGACACGACGTTATCGGAATAACCCTGCAGCTCTATGATCACGGCGCCGCTTCCGGCCGGAAGGGAAGCTGCTGTGCCGGGCAGGACATCCATGACGCGCGCCGGGTTGCAGATGCGCTCGGCATTCCGCACTACGTCCTGAACTACGAGAGCCGCTTCTCAGCCGCCGTGATCGACAGCTTCGCGGCAAGCTACGTGGCCGGCGAGACGCCGATCCCGTGCGTCACCTGCAACCAGCAGATCAAGTTCCGCGACCTGCTCGACACCGCCAAGGAGCTCGGCGCCGACGTGCTGGCGACGGGCCACTACATCCAGCGCCGCGAGGGTCCGGGCGGCCCGCAGCTCTCCCGCGCTGTCGATGCCGACCGCGACCAGAGCTACTTCCTGTTCGCCACGACGCCCGAGCAGCTCCGCTATCTGTGGTTTCCGCTCGGCGGCATGCCGAAGGCGCAAGTGCGCGCGCTCGCCCGCGACTTCGCTCTGCCCGTCGCCGAGAAGGCCGACAGCCAGGACATCTGCTTCGTTCCGACGGGCCGCTATACCGGCATCATCGAGCGGCTAAAGCCCGACGCTTTGAAGCCCGGCGACATCGTGCATGTGGACGGCCGCCACCTGGGAAGGCACGAGGGCATCGTCAACTACACGATCGGGCAACGCAAAGGGTTGCGCATTCCCGGACCGGAGCCACTCTACGTGGTCCGCCTCGATGCGGCACGCAACGAGGTCGTAGTGGGACCGCGTGACTGCTTGCGCACCCAGGGGCTTCTCCTTAGAAACACTAATTGGCTGGGCGATGAGCCGCTTGTGAGCGCGGCCGGAGACGGGTTGCGCATCTTCGCGCGAGTTCGCTCCTCGCAAGCCCCGCAGGCGGCAACACTTTTTGCCGAGGCGGACGGAACGACGTCGGTTGTGCTAGAAGACGGCGAGGATGGGGTCGCGGTGGGGCAGGCTTGCGTGTTTTACGCCAGCGACGATCTTGACGCTCGCCTCTTGGGCGGCGGTTTCATCGCCCGAACGATCGCGAAGCAGGCCGGCGCGGCGCCGGCGACGGAGCTGAGCCGCGCGGACTTGAACAGTTGAGCGGATTGGAGAGGCTTGGGCCGCGACGTTGAGGAGCGTCCCCAATGAAAATGATGTCGCAGACCGATTATCGCCGTCAGCCTGCCCTTCTCGAGCGCGCCCAGGGCCGCATCGTCGGCATCGGCCGTATCGATGAGAGCGCTGTGCTCGACGCCTACCGCCGCTGGGCACCCGTATACGACTACACATTCGGGCTTGTCGCCCGCCAGGGCCGCCGCCACTCCGTCGAAGTGATCAATCAGAGCCGCGGCCGCGTCCTCGAGGTCGGTGTCGGCACGGGTCTCTCGCTTCCCGACTACAAGAAGCAATTGGAAGTCGTCGGCATCGATCTGTCGCCCGAGATGCTCGAGAAGGCGCGCGAGCGCGTCGCCGGCGAGCGTCTCGATCACGTTACCGGCTTGCACGAGATGGATGCGGGCGACCTCAAGTTTCCCGACGGCTCGTTCGATACGGTTGTCGCCATGTTCGTGATGACTGTCGTCCCCGAGCCGGAGGTCGTCATGCGCGAGCTGTCGCGCGTCACCAAGCCGGGCGGCGAGGTGATGCTCGTCAATCACTTCAGCCAGCGTGAAGGCGTGCGCGGCTGGGTGGAGCGCCGTATGGCGCCCTTCGCCGACAAGATCGGCTGGCGCTCGGTGTTCGATATCTCGCGCGTGCAGGTATGCGACGACCTCGAGCTCGTAGAGCGAAAGGCACTACGCCCGCTCGGCCTGTTCACGATGCTGCGCTTCGCCAAGAGCGACGGCGTCCGCCGCCAGGTTGCCGCCGAATAAATCTTGCGCTGGACGCCGTGGAGGCGCCCCTATTCTTGACAGTGCCGCGTGCGCGTCCCTATAGACGCGGCCAGTGGCGGGATAGCTCAGTTGGTTAGAGCGGCGGAATCATAATCCGTAGGTCCCCGGTTCAAGTCCGGGTCCCGCTACCATCAATCTTCCATCTCCGCCGCGCGGGCCAGGATTTACCTTCAGCGGTCAATCATCCAGCAGCGGCACAACCGAACGGCGACTTGGCCCTTCGCTTGCAGACCTCCAGTGGCAATACTGCTTAACGCCATTGGGGTTGTGTCATGACACCAAGAGCTTTTCGCCTATCGGTCAACCGCGCCGCCAAACTGCTGTTCGGCGGCAGCGACGGTATCTCGGGCCGCATACTCAACCTATCGAAGAGCGGCGCCCGCGTTTACATCTGGGGCTCCAGCTGGGTACCGCAGGGCTTCGATCTGGTCGACGTCTTCTCGGGAACAAAGCGCAAATCGAAGGTCATCTGGCGGTCGCCCGAGGCCTTGGGGGTGCGCTTCGTCGATCAGGCCGCGTGGCCGGACCCGGAGGAGCCCAACCCGCCGCCCGTCTTCGGCAGCCGCGCGCAGCCCCCGCACACCTAGCGTTTCGCCGGCAAGCACGAAGGACCGTCTTGAACATCGCGGCGACCACCGGCGATGTCTGCACCGATCACCGCGTCGCCTATGCTTTCAAAGAGGGTGGGCTATGTCGTCTCCATCCCCGACCCGACGCGCGACGCTGGCGAAAGGGCACCGGCAAGTTGCGAACCAAGGACTGATGCGGCTGAGCCTTCAGCAGCAGCGCGACGCCTGAAGTTACAAATCGTCAATTGACGATGAAATCGGTCGGCAGTGTCCCTACGTGAATTGAGCGGCCCGGGCCCTCGTGGCCCTCCTCCGAATTGCATGCAGTTGTATGAAAGCGCTCGTAATCGACGACCATCCCGTCGTGCTTCAGGGATGCCTTGACCTTCTCCGGCTCGTGGCGGTCGACCCAGTCTTCCTGGCCTCGGATTTGACAGAGGGCGTCAATCTCTATCGTCGGCACAAGCCCGACTTGATCATTCTGGATCTGTCGCTTGGTTCTGACACCCTCAGCGGGCTCAATTTCCTGCAATGGCTCCGCGTGCATGACAGCACTGCCGCTGTCATCGTCTTGACGATGCACACCGAGCCGGGAATAGCCCGTCGGGCGATCGAGGGAGGTGCCAGCGCCTTCGTTTGCAAGGACGGCAATTGCGACGACTTGCTCACAGCCATCCGAAAGGTGAAAGCCGGGGAGATTTATGTCAGCCCCGAACTTGCGATAGGCATGGCATTCGACCGCGATCAGTTCGACGTCTTTGGCGACTTGACGCTGCGGGAGCTCGACACACTCAAGCTGATCGGCAGTGGGGGCCGCTATGAAGCCATCGCTGAGCAGTTGCACGTGAGCTACAAGACCGTCGTCAACATCGTTTCCAGCTTGAAACGCAAACTCGGCGCCGGCTCGCTGGGAGAGCTGACGCGCGTGGCAATCACCGGCCATCCCGGCGTAGCTCAAGTTCCAGAAAAAAAGGCGTCGTGATCACGCATGATCAGGACGCCTATACACCACAACGAGCCCGAGGGGGACCCGCTCCCGCTAGGTCTGGGGGACGGACAGGACGGTGTGTCGGTCCGTTAGCATCGCACCTGGGGCGGGTAAATGCAGACTAGCAAAGACAGCGTGGCAATGGCGCTGGCTCAGAGTGCCAAAGAGATTTTCTCTCGAACTTCAGGCTGCTGAGGATGTTTCGGCCGAAAGGGGAGCGGACGGCGCATCGAGATCGTCGTCGAGCTGGTGTGTAGCTTCCCCAGCGCGATGGCGATTGACCGTTCAAGGTCGCGTTCGCCTACGTTCACCGCAGCCATGATGCGGGTAGCCAATTGAAGCTGCAGCGCTTGGCTAGGTTCGGCGTCGAGTTGGTCGAAGGCCCGTCGAAGGACGCAGACATTAGCTCAATGAGCTCTGGCGGATATGCGTCGTTGGCGACCATGATCCGCCGATACCGATCACTTTGGGAGATGTCCACCACCAACGTTTCAAATTGAAAAGTCGTCCGCTTACGCAGATTTCCCGGTGCATGTTGCTAACAGTTCCGTTCCGGACCGCCGTAACGTCCTATTCGCGTTTTCGAATGTCGTGTGGATGGCCGAGGCCAACGACACGCACCGCGAAAGCATGTTGAATGTGGTGCGGACCGCGATCGGCGATCACTGGGATGTCTGGATGCCTTCCGCGCGCAAGTTGCGCCCGCCATGCACGCGAGGGTGCCACGAATGACCTGGCTGGGACTGTTGCTCGGCGTCGCCTGCGCGCTTAGCCGACCAGGATCGGCGGACACCGTCGGCTTGACCGCTTATGGCTCGACGCAACTCAATGCCGCCGTCGAGCGCTGGTTGAGCAGCGGCGGCTATCGCCGCGCTCCTGCCTTGAGCGTGGCGGTCGGGGTCAACGGGCAACTGGTCTTTGCGCGGGGCTACGGCGAGGCGCGACCGGGACTTCCGGCAACGGAACACACCGTCTATCACATCGGATCTCTTTCAAAGCAATTCACCGCGGCAGCAGTCCTAGGTTTGGTGGACCGCGGGGCATTGGCGCCCCGATCGAACAACGCCATGACTCTCGCATCGTCGGCACGGGACTTTTTTGCGGACGTCGACAACTGGGAAGGCAGCGGCCACGGGCCCGTCACCCTGCGCGGGTTACTCACCATGACATCCGGGCTGCCGAGCCTCATCGCGCACCCGCCTGCCCAAGCGGATCCGTGGGGCACCATCACCTCCACGCGCATGCTCGAAGAGTTACGGAAGCTCGCCGTGCCCGGGACGTCGACTGGCTTCGTGTATAACAACTCGGCCTATTTCTTGTTGGCCGAGATTGTGGAGACAGTCGTCGCCGGCGATGGCCGGGGCACATCCAGCTTTGCCGACTTTGTAAAAGGCAACATCATTTCCAGACTTGGCCTGTCTGACACAAGCTTTGTTGGCGACTACGGCTCCTACAGCGCGATGCGCACCGCGATGCCCTCGTGGGGCAGAACGCCGGCTTACCGACGGCGCCCGGCATTCGTGCAGGCCGACTGGCTAAAGGGCTCGGCCGATATGGCCAGCAGCGCCTTCGATCTGTTCACTTGGAACAAGGCGCTGATGGGGAACGACCTGCTGAGCGCGCAGAGCCGCCACCTCATGTTCTCGGATGCGGCGCGAGTGGGCGCTTCTACCTACTACGGAATGGGCTGGTTCATAGAGCACTCCCCTGGCTGGGACTGGTACAGCCACTCGGGCTACGTCCCTGGATTTACGTCCTCGAACATGATCGCGCGCCACTCCCCTGACGGCACGTGGATCAGCGTTTCGCTCCTGACCAATGCAGATGGCGTGAGCGGTCTGAACGAGCTTGCGTCGGAGATCGTCCGGACCGTGATGCATCAGACGAGTGCGCCCGGTAATGCTCGCTAACGCACCGGCATGGCTGAGCCCTCGGACAGGTCCCCGAGGCCAAATGGCTGCACCGTCACGAGAATATCGATCCAAGTAACATTCGCCGCGCCAATTTGCGCTTGCCGCCGCATTGGCGCCCGAGTGGTTGTAGTCTCTACCCGGGATGCGACGCGCTCGGGTGTGGTCAGGCGTAGGTGGCGGCGGCGATGCGACTATTCGGGTGGGTCTGGAACGGCGCCCGCATTATGCACGCGAGCTTGGGCTTCAAGCGCGAGCTCCTCGTCATCCTCATCCTGCTCTTGCCCTTGGTCTTCCATCCGCAGGCCCAGGCCTACCTGAGCCAGCGTGGCATCGCCGGTTGGCCCGTCGTCGACGGCACCATGCCCGCCGTGCTCGTCGCCGGCGCCTATCTCTATTGGCGCCTCTTGCGCCATGTCATCATCTTGGAGGTCGTCTCCCGCCCGAGCCTCGAGTTGCGCATGCTGGACCCGGGCGAGCGCTACGCCACGTTGGTTGGCCTCGGCAACCGCATGCTGCGGCTCTACCACCTCGAGGTCGTCAACACCTCGCGCTTCCGCACGGCGCGACATGTTGCGGTGACGCTCGTCGATTATCAGAAAGCCGGAGACGGACGCGCCGTGGACATCCGCGCGCGGCTGAAGATAGCCAACTCGGAGGCCGAGCAGATCGACCTCAACCCCGGCGCCCGTGTAGCCTTCGAGCTGTGCGGCGTCGACGTGAACGGCGCGGAGACGGCGACGGCAGAAGCACGCGAAGCGCAGACATTCTCGATCCTGCCGGCAGGATCAGGGATGCTGCGCGTCTTTGCCGAGGCACGGGACGCTCCCGCGCGGGAGGAGCGGCTGATGGTCTATATCGACACCAATGGCGCCATGACCATCCGCCCACAGGCAGGCACGGCTTGAGCGGTTACAGCGCGCCGCCGCTGTACTTGTGCCAGGCCCACAGCGCGATCAGGAACAGAAACGATCCAATCACGGCCGATGCCAAGTCGCGCATCGATATCGAGATGGCGTCCAAGCCCGGCAGAATGTTGAACAGCCGGAAGATGAGGCCGCCCACCAGCGCTCCGACGAGGCCGATGCCGAGATTGGTCCACCAGCCGAAGCCCTCGCGCTGCCAGCGCACGACGACGCCGGCGAGGGTCCCGCCGATCAGTCCGACGATGAGCCACACGACGATCTGCGCCCAAGTAACAACCATTGCCCGCTCTCCATCCCGAACGCGAAAACGGGACGCCCGTCGGGCGCCCCGTTCGTTTCGACCTACTTCACCTTCTCGGCGGCCGACGAGCTCTTCTCGGCGTCGCCCTCATATGCGGTCTTCTTGTAGCCGGCGCCGTCCTTGGCGATCGTCGTCTTCCATCCCGTATCCCAGGTGATGGTGATGGCGTCACCTTCCTCGGCCCAGTTGCCCTTCAAGCCTTCGCCGCTGCGGTCGGCGGTGGCGGATCCGTCCTTGGCGACGACGATCTGGAAGTCCTTGCCGCCCGAGTCCTTCACTTTCCACGTGCCGACGAAATGATCGGCGAACGCTGCGCCGGTGCTGAGCGCCAGCGCCATCGCGGCAATCACGCCCATCGACATTGTTTTGTTGGTTGCCATTGGTGTTTCCTCTCCTCAAAGGGAAAAACGCCGAACCGAGTATAACGTCCTACCAATCGCCCGGTTCCGAAACCCTAAAGGCGACGGCCGCAATCAACGGGAGATTCGAAGCGGTGACTATGCAGCTGCGTCGCGTGACAGCCGGCGGCAAGGTGCGCGCGGAGGTCCTCGCACCAACGGGATGGGTGCCGGCAGCAGCCGCGCTCGCGCAATTGCCCTCGTGCGATCAAAGCGTTGGCGAAGATATCATCGGCCTTCTCGCGTTGCCGGAAGCGGCGCGGCGCGCCCTCGTTGTGGCCGCGGACAACGTGCCGCCGGTGGACGACGGAGCCCGCCCGATCCTTCCCTTCGAGCCGCGCTCGTTTCGCGACTTCATGTTGTATGAGGCACACGCGATCGACGCCGCACGCGGCTTCGTGCGCCGCTTCATGCCGGGGGCGGCGCGCGTCGTCGGCGCCTACGAGGCGATCACGCGGGCGACATTCCCCGGCTTGCGGCCGCACGCGTTGTGGCACCGCCAGCCGATCTACTACATGGGCAACCATCTCACCTTCGCCGCCGACGGCGACGACATTGCCATGCCGGCTTACACCAGCGCGCTCGACTATGAGCTGGAGCTGGGCTTCGTACTGGCACACGCGCTGCGCGACGCCTCCCCCGCGGAAGCCGAGCGCGCGATCGGCGGCTTCGTCGTGCTCAACGACTTCTCGGCGCGCGATGTGCAACTCGCCGAGATGCGTTCCGGCTTCGGCCCGCAGAAGGCCAAGCATTTTCGCAGCGCCATGTCGGGCGTCGTCGTCAGCGCCGACGCCATCCTGCCGCAGTGGCGCGAGCTTCAAGCCAGCGTACGGTTAAACGGCCGGCTGGTGGCGACGTGTGCGCCGCGCGATGCACGCTGGTCGCTGGGCGAGGTCCTGGCGCACGCCAGCGCGGGCGAGCAGCTCCACCCAGGCGAGCTGTTTGGCTCCGGTACGCTTCCCGGAGGCAGCGGCATCGAGCACGGCCGCCTCCTGGCGCGGGGCGACACCATCGCGCTGGCCATCGACGGCATCGGCGAGCTGTCGAACCGGATTGTGTAGGAGACTGCGCATGCAGATCATCGACCTGTCGAAGCCAATTCAGTTCAATCCAGGCGACCCGCGCTTCATGCAGGTGCGCATTCGCCACAAACGGCATCGTGCCGCCAAGGCCCTCGTCTGGCTGCTCGGACTCCCGACGCGGCTGTTTCCGAAGGATTTCACCGGCTGGGCCGACGACACCATCACCAAGATGGGGGTCCACGCGACGACGCACATCGATGCGCCTTGGCACTACGGGCCGACGTCGGGCGGCACGCGTGCGCAAACGATCGACGAGATGCCGCTGGAAAAGTGCATCGGCCCCGGCGTCGTCCTCGACCTGACGCACAAGGACGACGACGACGCGATTACACCCGCCGACCTCGAGGCGGCGCTCGCCAAGACCGGCGCGACCCTCGACGCCAAGACCATCGTTCTCATTCGCACCGGCCGCGACAAGCTGATGGGCACGAAGGAGTTCTTTTCGCGCGGCACCGGCATGAGCGCCGCCGCCACCGAATGGCTCCTCGATCGCGGTCCGACCGTCATGGGCATCGACCAATGGGGCTGGGATCTGCCGTTCCGCACGCAGATCGCGCGCTCGAAGGCGGACAACGACGACACGCTGTTCTGGGAGGCACACCGCGTCGGGCAGCGCCGCCCCTTCTGGCACATGGAACAGCTGACCAACCTCGGCGCGCTGCCGCCCAAGGGCTTCGAGGTGATGGTGTTCCCGCTGAAGATCGTCGGCGCCTCGGCGGCCCCGGCCCGCGTCGTCGCCGTGATCAGGTAAGGTTGCGCGACACAAGCTGAAGAAAGCTTGGCGTTCGGCATATGTCACGCGAGCTGATGGCCGGCGCTCGCGCCGGGCGCCCTTGGCGCCTTGCCGCTTCGCGGCCAAGAGTCCAGTTGCGAACCACATGCGGCCTCGTCGGCCTCGACCGTCGATGATGTCAAAGAGCAGATGCGCCCTGGCGCCCGCGCCAACCGGCGATCGCCCACGCGCCCACCGGCCGGCTCGCCGGAGTGCGAGTCGGTGGGCGCAACAAACGAGGGAGCGCGGGCGCCAAACGACCGCCATCCTGGTTTCAAGTCCGGCAGCCTTTCGGCGCCCGCGTCGGTGTGCTGCCGTGCCGAGGGTGCAAGCACATCGTCAGCGACCGTCCGATCCCACCCTGTGGCGTTCAACGCCGGGCTGTTGCGTTCGGGATCGTAAGGCGACTGCGCTCTAGGATGCTGAGCGCCGCTGCCGGAGGGCGTCCGTGCAGAGTGTTGCCACGCCTGCACAGCCTCGGTCCGCGACCCCGGATTTGAGAGGACGAGCTAGTCCTCGCGACACGCGTGCGAACGGAAACATTCACGCGGCCTCGTCCGGGTCACCGGCCTGCCCCACGTAAGACGCTCAAGCTTGACGCGTCCCTCTATCGGGCAAGACGCGGGCAGTATGCGGGTGCGGGAGGTGGTGGGAATAAGTTCGGTTCTAACCAGGAGCAAATAGTCATCGCCATCACATAGTTCGCTCGCAGGGTCGGCTTCAAGCGGTCAGGGCAGCGCGGTGGAGACCGTAACCCTCAATCTGCGTCATCCCAACTTCGCAAGCCATCAGGGCTCCCACGACGAAATGAGGCGAAAGCGGCTTTGCACTGTCTATGAACACAAAGTGTGTAGACCGGCACTGGCGACGACACTCTTCTAGTAATCGATCGATTGACGCGTCAGCAGAACAACTAAGTGTTGTTACCTCCTGGAGCCCGTAAAATGGTGCCGGGATGTGAGGCATTTGACGCATCTGATACCGTGGCATCGAACCGTCATCGAAGCCGTAGATTTCGATCCACTCGCCAGTGGCCCTGGCCTGCGATCCCAACTGACGGTAGAGCTCCCACGATTGCTCTTTCACTGAACCGTCGGCCGCCACAAAAATTGTCAGAGCCGGCAAGTTGACGGGTTTCATACTCTCCAAAGTGCTGCATAAGTGTTCGATCAATTTATTGACGCCGGCCGACTTGGCATCGAATACAGGACACTTGTATTTCGAGTGATAAGCCAGCGATCGCACCAACGTCGCGGCAAAAGCGTCCGTAGCGTACGTGTCGCTATAAGGCAGATATGCAGCCACGGCATCAAGGTCCGCTGAATCGCCCGGCTTGATAGTTCGATTGGGGTTGCCCGTCAGCACGCGTGCAATAAGGGACACTTCGAGATCGACTATGGGTATGCTCGCGAATGCAGCCGACGCAACGAACTGACGCCAAGTCTCTACCGTTACCTCGTAGACGGTCGTAAATTCAGCAATGCTGGCTCTCGTCAACATCGCCTCCCGCTCCGTGGCCAGTTCTATCCGCCGCTGTTCTTCATAAGAGATACGGCTCTCAGCTACGCGCTTACGAAGGGTCTCAAGTCGCGCAGCCAGCTCGGCGCGCTGTTCTTTGGCCTGCGCGAAGCGCCAGTCCATATCCACATCAATATCGAATTGCCCCACCCGCTTATCGGGATCATCTTCTAGTACATCATCGTGGCACAGGATGTTTCCCGTACCCGCTGTATAGCGGCAAAGAGCGCGCCCTATCTGGCGGCGTTTCACCGCGTACGGTGTTTCCAGATGGACATGGCCCAACATAGACTGACGTCCCCGTATGGCATCGCGAAGGTGCCCAGCAAGACTCGTCTCGACCTCATGTATTGTTGATCGCAGCACGACAAGCTTTTCCGCTCGAAAGCCCGTGTGCAAGAGATCGAAAAGCCGACGGAAGTCCGGGCGCACTCTGTCGTTTATTCCCAGCTTCGCCATTTCGCTGATAAAGTTCTGATCGAGATAGATCAGAAATTTTTTGGGGCGCTCTGGCGAATTCATCGCTTCAGCGCGGTGTGAGCGTGCGGCGGACGGCATCGTGCCAGGAGGAAAGCAAGCGCGAGCGCTCCTCCGCGCCCATACTTGGCGTGAAGCGCCGATCCAGCGCCCACCGCTCGGCGAACTGCTTGGGCTCGGGATAAAACCCCGACTGTAGCCCCGCGAGATAAGCGGCCCCGAGCGCCGTCGTCTCCACCACTGTCGGCCGGTCGACGGGCACGTCGAGGATGTCGGCGAGGCGCTGCATGGTCCAGTCGCAAGCCGCCATGCCGCCGTCGGCACGCAGCACCGTGCTTTCCCCAGCCGCCGGCCAGTCGCCGCGCATCGCCTGCAAAAGATCGTAGGTTTGGAAGCAGACCGATTGCAACGCCGCGCGCGCCAGCTCGTCCGGGCCGGTGTTGCGGGTGAGCCCATAGAGAGCGCCGCGGCAGTCGGGGTCCCAGTACGGCGCGCCAAGGCCGACGAACGCCGGCACCAGCACCACGTTCTGCTCAGGATCGGCGCCCCGCGCCATTGCGCCCGTCTTCGACGCGTGCGGCACGATCTTCAACCCGTCGCGCAGCCACTGCACCGCTGCCCCGGCGATGAAGATGGAGCCTTCGAGCGCGTACGTTCGCTCGCCTCCGAGCTGATAGGCGATGGTCGTCAACAGCCGGTTCTTCGAAGCGATGCACTCCGCGCCCGTGTTCAGCACCGCGAAGCAACCAGTTCCGTACGTGGATTTCAGCATGCCGGCTTCGAAGCAGGCCTGACCGATCGTCGCCGCCTGCTGGTCGCCTGCCATGCCGCGGATGGGAATGGCACCTCCAAACAAGTCAGCGTCCGTGTCGCCGAACTCCGCCGCGTTGTCGCGCACCTCCGGTAGCAGCGCGCGAGGAACGCCGAAGATGTCGAGCAGCTTCGAGTCCCATTGCCCGGTGTGGATATCGAGCAGACAGGTGCGCGCGGCGTTGGTCACGTCGGTGGCGTGTACGCGCCCGCCGGTCAGCCGCCACAACAGGAAACAGTCGATGGTGCCGAAGGCGAGCTCGCCACGCTCCGCCCGCGCCCGGGAACCCGGCACCTGATCGAGCATCCAGGCGATCTTGGTCGCCGAGAAATAGGGATCGAGCAGCAACCCGGTCTTGGCCGTCACTGTCGCCTCGTGTCCCGCCGCGCGCAGCGCCTCGCACGCTTCCGCCGTGCGCCGGTCTTGCCAGACGATGGCGTTGTGGATCGGTCGGCCGCTGGCCCGCTCCCAGATGACGGAGGTCTCGCGCTGATTGGAAATGCCGACGCCGACGATGTTGACGGCACCGCCCGCCTTCGCAATCGCCTCGCGGGCTGTCGCCACCGCGCCCGTCCAGATCTCCTCCGGATCGTGCTCCACCCAGCCAGAGCGTGGAAAGTGCTGCGTGAATTCCTGCTGCGCGACAGCGGCGACGCGCGCCTCCCTATCGAACAGCAACGCCCGTGACGACGTGGTCCCCTGGTCGATCGCCAGCACGTAGCGTGCCATGCCGCCCTCCCCCAGTTCTTATTGCCGCACTGCGGTCACTCTATTCGCCGACATCAATCGACAGACGGCCCGCGCCTTAGTAGCAAGCCCTGCCCACCAATCCCACCGGAGGCTGATACGAATGAGCGCCCCGACGCAGAGCGAGCCGCAGAAGTCGTCCTACCTCGAGGCGCTCACCGTCTATCTCCGGCCGAGCGTGCTCGTCATCATGCTTCTGGGGTTTTCCTCCGGTCTGCCGCTGGCGCTGTCGGGCGAGACCCTGCGCGTGTGGATGGCCGACAGCGGCGTCGACCTCGGCACCATCGGGCTGCTGTCGCTCGCCGGATTGCCCTACACGTTGAAATTCATCTGGGCGCCCGTGGTCGACGCCTGGGAAGTGCCGGGGCTGTCGCGGCGGTTCGGGCGCCGCCGCGCGTGGCTCATCGCCTCGCAGCTCGTGCTGATGGCGGCGATCGTCTTTCTCGGCACGCGCGACCCGATCAATGCGCCGTGGATGATCGGGCTCGGCGCGCTCATCGTCGCCTTCGCCTCGGCGACGCAGGACATCGTCGTCGATGCATATCGCGTCCAATCGCTGCCGACCGACGAGCAGGCCGCGGGCATGGCCGGTTACGTCGCCGCTTATCGCATCGGCATGCTGGCGTCGGGCGCCGGCGTCATCGGCTTCAGCGCCTGGCTCGAAGCCGAGGGGCTGAGCAGGGAGGCCGTCTGGCCGATTGCTTACGCTGCCGCCGCACTGCTCGTGCTCGTCGGCCTCTTTGCCGCGGTCGTCGCGCGCGAGCCGAAGTCCGACCGCGACCTTGCCCCGCAGGAGGGCAGTCCGCTGGAGCGGCTCTACGCCACGGCGAGGGATTCCTTTTCGGAGTTTCTCGTCCGCGACGCGGCGATCGCCATTCTGCTGTTCGTCATTCTCTTCAAGCTGTGCGATGCGCTCGCCGGCACCATGACGGCGCCGTTCGTCCTATCGCTCGGTTACACGAAGGGAATGTACGCGGCAATCGTCAAGGGCGTGGGTCTCGCCGCGCTGCTCGTCGGCGGGTTCGCCGGTGGCGCAGTGGCGCGAACCCTGCCGCTGCACAAGGCGTTATGGATCGCCGCGTTCCTGCAGATGTTCTCCAACCTGGTGTTCGTGTGGCTCGGCTATCAGCCGGTGAGCGCCGAAGCGCTTACCGTCGCCATCGTGGTCGAGAATTTCGCCGGCGCCATCGGCACGGTGATCTTCGTCGCCTACCTGTCGGCGTTGTGCAACAACCCGCTGCACACGGCTACGCAGTACGCGCTGTTGACCGCGCTCGCCTCGACGGGGCGCACGCTGTTCTCGTCGGGTGCAGGATTTGCGGCAGAGACGCTCGGCTGGCCGGCGTTCTTTGTCGGCACATCGCTGACGGCGGTGCCGGCGCTAATGCTGATGGTGTGGCTGCAGCGGCGCGGACACTTCCGCGCCCTCGAGACCCAGCGCAACGGCGGCTAAACGCACAGCGGCGGGCGATCCGCTTGGGACACCCGCCGCTGGGAAGCGTACGTAGCCTGATCAGTCAGCGTGGCCTTCGACCTTGTCGGCCGAATCCGCCTGCAGCTGCCCGTAGTTCTGGATGCCGATGCTCTTCAACAGGTCGAGCTGCGTCTCGATGAAGTCGATGTGGCCTTCTTCGTCCTTCAGGAGTTCCTCGAAGAGATCCATCGACACGTAGTCCTTGTGCTGACGGCACAGCTCACGCGCCTTGGAATAGAACTCCTGCGCGATGTACTCGCCCTTCAGATCGCACTCGAGCACCTCTTTCAGGTTCTCGCCGATCATCATCGGCGCGATCTCCTGCATCTTGGGGAAGCCCTCAAGGAAGATGATGCGCGTGATCAGCTTGTCGGCGTGATGCATCTCCTCGATCGATTCCTCGCGCTCCTTCTTGGCGATCTTCGTGTAGCCCCAGTCGTCGAGCCGACGATAATGCAGCCAATATTGATTGACCGCGCCGAGCTCCAACTTGAGCGCGAAGTTCAGCGCGTCGATAACTTCCTTGTTGCCTTTCATGGCCGCCCTCTGTGCCTCAACGATATGCTTGGGTACTGAGTCTGACGTTGGCGCGCACGGCGACGTCGCTCAGGAACGCGATCCTCGATCGGAGGACGCGGTGCGATATTGGTTCGTTAATGAGAATGATTCTAGTGTAAAATTCGCTCAAGCGATTTTGCGAACGCATTCCTGCGAAGCCTGAGTCTCGGACTCAGAATTCCGCTGCTTCGTGCGCTTGTCGAGGAAGTGCCGTGAATGTGGGGAGTGCGAGCGCTTCGGCGCACTCATGGACCGTCGTTCAGGCGATCTTGCGAACGACGTTGTCGTCGGAAGTCTGAGTCTCGGGGTCAGAATTGCGCGACAAGATGCGAGGGCTCGAACGGAGTGACGTGAACTCGAGCAGCTTCGAGCGCGTCGTCGCACTGAGCGTCGGAGAGATCAGGCCCTTCTTCTCCAGCGCATCGACCTTGTTGTAGATCGTCTCGACGGCGAGCGGCGCGCAGCTGCAGCAGTTCATGCGCTTGGCGAGATGACGATAGACGATGCCGGGCGTCGGGATCGGTGCATCGGGTGCACGCAGGATCTCGAGCAACGCGCTTTCGATGTCGCGATCAGAAATCTCAGTACAAGAACAGACGATCATCGCCGGGCTTCCCTGCGCGCATTTTCTCTAAGGCTGCGCGTGCTTTAAATATGGAAATGACGTTTCCACATTTGAAGGCCGGAAGGCTCGTGTCAAGCGCTCTTACGCCGCACAATTCGGCGATCTACTCGTGAGCGCTCGTGTCGAGGATTAGCTGGCCGGCGTTAACCAAGAGTCCGCGGCGCGGACTGCTGCGGCCCGCGCCGGGAGCGGCCGGAGCCCCCGCCCGAACGCGACTTGCCCGAGCGCCCGCCGGATTCTCGCGTCCCGGTAGACTGGGATGCCCCCGCCATGTCCTCCAGCGTGTGCTGGTCCAGCACGCTGATGAAGGCGTCGAGGGCGTCATCGACGATGCGGTGGAGGTTGCCGCCAGTGCCGGCCGGCTTCTCCTCCTGGCCAAGGGTCTCGATCGACCGGACGACGTCGCCAACGCGGATCTGCACCGCCGGGCGGGCGAGACGCACGCCGCCGTGGCGACCGCGCACCGAGGTCAGGAAACCGGCCTTGGACAGCAGATGCACGATCTTGAAAGCGTTCTGCTGGGTGATGTCGAGCCGCTCGGCGATATCGGCCACCTTGACCAACCGGGACTCGGCTTTGGCACAGTCGATCAGGATGCGGACAGCGTGGCTCGTGGATTTATTGAGGCGCATGCGATTCCGATATCTCTGGCGAGGGTCAATCAGCGTTACGGCATATCGGGCAAGCTTGGCAACCGCCCCTTGCCGCTCGAGCCGGAGAATTGCCCCCTCCGTGCCCGGAACGCACCTTAACAGGCAAGCTCGCCACCTCGCATTAGAAAAGCTTACATCGCAGGGCCTTGCGAGCCTCCCCGATACGGATGGCGCGCCTTGTCACCGGCGGAACAGCATCCCTCGCGAAAGGGCCCTATGCCGTCGGAAGACTGCATTGGGTCAGCCGAGCGTTGGCGGATCGCCTGCCCGCGCGCCCACAAGAAGAGGAGTTCATTCGCTATCTGATCTCAACTGCGCAATCGTATGATATGTCGATGTTTACTAAACCTACGCCCGACCGCCGGTCTCACCGGCGGCGCGGAAGGTGAAAATTTCTGTCCTGTTCCGGCTGGAACAGCGGCATATTGGTGTCTGCGTCACTCTCAGCGTCATGGAAGCCCAACCGGGCGCCACGCTGAAACCGACGGAGAATGTCATGAATAAGCTGCTCACCCTTGCCGCCGCCCTCCTACTCGCCTTCACCACCACGCTGTCGACGGCGCAAGCGGGCATGCGCGGCGTCGGAATCGGCATCGGAATCGGCGTTGGCCTCGGAGCCATAGGCGCCATGTCCAACAGCGGCCGCGGCAGCTACGAGGCACGTGAATACCGCCAGCGCAAGAAGGAGCGCTCTTCTCGCCGCGAGAGCAGCTCGGAAAAGAAAGTCACCAGCAAGAAATCGAAGTCGAATTCGCAAGAGGCTAAGAGCGAGTCGAAGGCCAAGACCGAGACCGCCGATGCCAAGCCGTCGACCGACGCCAGCAACGAGCCGAGCAGCATCGCCAGGTTGGCCGGCGAGTCCGCTCCGGCGCCCGTAACCACCGGCTCGACCGATACGGCAACCGCCCAGACCGAGAATTCGTCAATCTCGCTCGCCGACGCCAAGTCGCAGGACACGGCGAAGAAGATCGATACCGCCAGCACCGACACCGACACCGACACCAAGACCGCGAGCAAGGAAGCGAAGAGCCTCGACTGCAAGAAGTTCTTCCCCTCGGCCGGCATGACGCTGTCGGTGCCCTGCGAGTAAAGGAACCGGGCACATCTGCCTCCTGACATCATCGACCCCGGCGGAAACGCCGGGGTCGATTGCGTTGGAGCGCCGGACGCTCGACGCGCGTGTACCGCGCGGAACAGCGCAGCGTTCAGCCGGCATTCATCATGCTCCCCGCGATGCCTAACCGCTTGGGGACGACATGCTCAAACTTCTCGCCGCTACCGCCGTCACGTTTCTAACCCTCGCAGCTACCGTCACGCCGGGCGCCAAAGCCTGCGACGAGGACTGCGCCTACGAGCGCCACGAAGCCGCCTACGAACGCGCTTACGACCGCGAATCCGCCCGCGAGGAAGCCGCCGAGGAGGGCTATTACAGTCGCGGGTCTCCCGGATCTTCCGGCGCCTCGCGCCGCCGTGCCGCTCAACGCGGCGCTCCCCGACAGCAGCAGCCCGAACAGACCGTCGCCGAGCCCAAGCCGTCCGCCCCGGCCCAGTCGGAGCCGCGCACGGTCCGCACCAAGGTCGCCAAGGAGAATTCTTCCGTTGCCACGGGGTCTAGCGAAGTCGCGGCCGACGACGCCAGCCATGAAGATGCGCCCCGCGAGCGTAAGGCGAGCCGCTCGACCGGCTGCAAGAGCTATTTCCCCTCCGTCGGCATGACGCTGTCGGTCCCCTGCGATTAGCGCCGTCCCAGAGCCCCGCGCCTGCACCGACCCCGCGCCTCCGGCCGGGGTCGTTTGCTTTGCAGCGCGGGCGGCCGGCCCGCGAAATTCCCCAGCCCTGTTCCGGCCGAGACAGCGACGGCGCGGCATCTCGCCCAAAGTGGACGCAGATTTGAACACCAGTCCCCGGAGACGACCATGACCAAGCTGCTCACCGTGATCGCCGCCACCCTCGTCGCCCTCGCCTCCGTCGCCACCGGCGCCGAGGCCGCCTTCAATGTCCGCCTCGCCGCTCCCGCCGGCTTCAACCAGGTCCACAAGGCCGGGTGTGGCGGCGGTGGCGGCGGTTACCGCGCCTATCGCAAGCGCGTGGTGCGTCAGTCCGTGCGCCGCAGCGCCGCCAAGGTGCAGACCGCGAGCCGTACGATCGAAAAGCCTGCGGTCGTCGCCAAGGCCGAGCCCAAGACGGCGCCTGTCGAGAAGATCGCGCAGAAGTCGGCCGAGTTCGAGAACTCGTCGATTTCGACCTCGAAGGAAGTCGCCGAGGCCGTCGTCGAAACTCCGGTGGACGTGCCCGCGAAGAAGCTCGCGAAGGTTGCCGCCGCTCCGGCCGAGGAGCCGGCGCAGAAGGTCGCCGCGGCCATCAAGGACATCGGCTGCAAATCCTTCTTCGCCACCGTGGGCATGACCCTCTCGGTCCCCTGCGCCAAGTAACCCGCCTAAATTGAGCAGCACGCAACGGCCCCGGCATCGTGTCCGGGGCCGTTTGCTTTTCGACGTGGCGGTCGCCGACGCATGCCCGCGAAACACTCTCGACCTGTGCCTGCTGGAACAGCGTCCATTTCCAATCCCTGGCAAACAAGCGCCAAGGTGAGCGCAACCCGCGCCGCCCATCGTTCGCAACACGAACAGGAAGGCACTGGAGAAAGAAATGAATAAGTCCCTAGTCGCTCTCATCGGCACGCTGATCGCGGCGGCGACCATTTTCGCGTCGTCGGCGGAGGCGGGTCTCAAGATCCGGCTCGGGTTCGGTGGGTTCCCGGCATTCAACTCGCACGGCGGCGGTGGCGGCTACAGTCATCGCCACTACAAGCGTAAGCGCTACATCGCGCGCCGGGTCGCGAAGAAGACATACGTCGCCAAGAAGTCGACGCCGTCGGTTTCCAAGGTCGCCAAGGTCGACAAGAAGGTGTCCAAGCCGGAGGTCGTCGCCACTGCGCCGGTCACCGACGAGGTGGAGGTGATCGCCGACACCGAGAACTCGTCGATCGCGAGCGCTGCCGAGCCCATCAAGACTTCGGCCATCGCCGAGCCGGAAACCGAAACCCCGGTTGCAGTTAAGGTCGATGCCAAGTCCGCGAAAGACGAGGCAAAGCCGGACAAGACCGCCGGAAAGCTTGACTGCAAGAAGTTCTTTCCCTCCGTTGGCATGACGCTTTCAGTGCGGTGCGAATGAGGATTTGACCTTCTGACGGCCGCGAGCCGGGTGTACCGGCTCGCGGCTTCGTGACACTCTCCGGCGCTGGCCGGACCTTATTGATGCACCGCCGCAACCGCCCGCAGTCGATTACGCCGGCGAAGGGGATCCAACATGGCGCAAGCCGATACTTTGCCTATCCAGGCACAGGTACCGCAAGGCAAGCCGAAGACCGTCAAGATGGCGGGCAAGCTTGCCTACCGAAATCTGTTTCACGATCGTCTCAGTCTCATCGTCACGCTCACCGGCATCGTCTTCTCCGTCGTGCTCGTCGCCGTTCAGTGCGGCCTGTACATCGGCTCGGAGCGGATGATCGCCGCCATGCTCGACCAGTCGAAGGGCGACCTTTGGGTGGCACCGCTCGGCACTAAAAGCTTCGACGATCCATCGCTGCTCATCGGCCACGAGAAGTATTCGGTGCTGTCGACGAAAGGCGTCGCCGGCAGCGAAGAGCTGGTTGTCGGCTTTGCTGCCTGGCGCAAGCCCAAGGGCGGCATGACGGCAGTGTTGATCGTCGGCTCGGATCATGAGGACGGCACGCTGAAGCCTTGGAACCTCGTCGCCGGCAACCTCGGCGACCTCGATGCACCCTTGTCGGTCGCCGTCGACGACACCTACTTCAAGGATCTCGGCGTCGAGAACAACGGTGAGACGGCCGAGATCAACGGTATGCGCGTCAAGATAGCCGCCGTGACGCACGCCATCCGCTCCTTCACGACGCTGCCTTACGTGTTCACTTCCTTGAACCTCGCCCGTACGCTGCTCGACGCCGGCAGCAACCAGTCCTCCTATACGCTGGTGCGGCTGGAGCCCGGCGCCGACATCGAGACCGTGCGCGCAGACCTCATGGCCCGGCTGCAGGATCGCGAGATCCTCACCCAACAGGAGTTCCGCAACCGCAGCGTCGACTACTGGCTGTTCCAGACGGGCGCCGGCTCGGCGCTCATCGCCGGTGCCGCGCTTGGCATGATCGTCGGCGTCGTCATCGTCGCCCAGACGCTCTACTCGAGCACCAAGGACCACTTGAATGAGTTCGCCACCCTGCGCGCCCTCGGCGCCTCGGCCGGATACATTCACAAGGTCATCCTTTTCCAGGCCATGATGTCGGCCGTGGTCGGCTACGGCATCGGGATGGTGCTGTCGATGCTCGTCATCTGGGCGTCGAAGGACACCACTCTATTCATCATCATGACGCCGGGCCTCGCCCTGCTTCTCTTCGCTCTCACTATTGGCATGTGCGCCATCGCCGCCGTTTCGGCCATCTTCAAGGTGACGCGCATCGATCCCGCAGGAGTGTTCAGCCGATGACCGCCAACCCGGACCGCAAGGTCCTGCTCGAGGCCCGCGACATTGTGAAGGTGTTCGGCTCGGGCGCCTACGAGGTGAGGCCGCTGAAAGGCATCGATCTCAAGCTCTACTCGGGCGAGCTCACCCTACTCATGGGACCGTCGGGCTCGGGCAAGACGACTCTGTTGTCGATCCTCGGCTGCATCCTGTCGCCGACCGAGGGCCAGCTCGATGTGGCCGGCAACCAGACGGTCGGCCTCGATGCAGAGGGTCTCGCCAACGTCCGGCGCCAGCACGTCGGCTTCGTGTTCCAGGGGTACAACCTGTTCCCCACCATGACGGCAACCGAGAACGTCATGCTGGCCCTCGACGTGCGCGCCAAGCCGGTCGTCGACCCTCCGGTCCACGCCCTCAATGCGCTCATCGCGGTGGGCCTTGGCCATCGCGCCAACACCTACCCGGCAAAACTGTCGGGCGGCGAGAAGCAGCGCGTCGCGCTGGCCCGCGCGCTCGCCGGCGCGCCGTCGGTGATCCTCGCCGACGAGCCGACGGCTGCACTCGACGCGGAGAACGGCCGGGCGGTGATGGCGCTTCTCTCCGAGGTCGCCAAAGATCCCAACCGAGCTGTTCTCGCCGTTACACACGATCACCGCACACTGCCTTATGCCGACCGCATCGTGCGCATCGAGGACGGTAAGATTCACAGTGACGAGCGGCCGCAGAAAGGTGCCAACCCGACCTACGCCCATGCCGCCGAACAACACGAAGCTCATGAACGCGCCGAGCTGGTGATACCCGTCACCGAGCCGACGCCGAATGACGATGACTCCAACACATCGCCGAAAGGTCTCGGCGGCCGCTATAGGATCAGACGAAATGCTTAGAACTATCGGTATCGTCGCGGCGCTGGTCGCGGCCGCCCTTCTCGGCTACGTGCTGAGCGAGGGCACCTACTTCTCCGGCGAGACTAAAACCGCCAAGGAGACGCCCAAAACCGGCGCCCAATGGGTCGCCGCCGCGCCCGGCCGGGTCGAGCCCGGCTCCGGCGAGGTCAACATCGGCGTCGCCATCCTCGGCCAAGTCGCCGACGTGACGGTGAAGCTCAACGACGACGTCGAGGAGGGCGAGTTGCTCATCCGTCTTGATGACGAGGAGGCACGTGCGCGTCTCGCCGCGGCGGAGGCCGAAGCGGGCCTGCGCAAGCGTCAGCGCGACGCCGAGCCCTCGACCAGCGGCCGCGAGGACGTGACCAAGGGCGAGGACAACGTGTTCTCCTCCGAGCGCGAGGTCATCGGCGCTCGCTTCGAGCTCGACGCCGCGCTCACCGGCAAGCGCCGCGGCGAAGCGACCGAGCAGCAGCTCGCCGACGCCCGCCGCCGTCTCGGCAAGGCGCAGGAGCGCGTCGAGCGCGAGCGCCTGTCGTATGCCCAGGCGCAGGCGAAGGCGAGCTTGCCGTCGCCGAACCAGTTCGAGTCGGCGCTCACTGCGGCTCGTGCCAACGTGGCGCTGGCTGCCTCGCAGCTCGACAAGACGCGTATTCGCACCCCGCGCAAGGGCAGCGTGCTGCAACTCTCTGTCAAGCAGGGTGAGATCGTCTCGCCGTCGCCCGAGCACCCGCTCGTCGTCGTCGGCGACATGGACGTGCTGAAGGTCAAGGCCGAGGTCGACGACGGCGACGTCGCCAAGATCAAGGTCGGCCAGAAGGCGTTCGTGCGCTCGATCAACTATCCGGGCAAGGACTTCGAAGGCAAGGTGACCGCGCTGGCGCCGACCATGGCCACCCCGCGAATCTCCGCCCGCGGTCCGCGCCGCCCGTCCGACATCGAGGTGCTGGAGATGACCATCGATCTCGAAGGCGACGTGCCACTGCTGCCCGGCATGCGCGTCGAGGCCTTCGTGCGCCCCGATCGCTGATCGGCTAGGCTAGAGTGTGAGAAATACCGAGGCGCGCGAGCAGAGTATCGCGCGCCTTTTTCGTTTCCGGCGCCCACGTCGCCATGCGCGAGGCGACGAGGTTCGCCTCCGACCGCAGGATGACGCCGTCCTCGAGCACCTTCAGGCCGTTGGCAGCGAGCGTCGCCCCGGTCGATGTGATGTCGACAATGAGATCGGCCGTGCCGGCGGCCGGCGTGCCTTCGGTGGCGCCCAGGCTTTCCACGATGCGGTAGTCGGCCAGGCCTTTGCCCGACAGGAAGCGGCGCGCCAAGTTCAGGTACTTGGTCGCCACGCGGAACGGCCGCCCGTGCTCGCGCCGGAACGCAACGGCCGCAGCCTCCAGATCGCTCACCTCGTTCACGTCGATCCAGCACGACGGCACCGCGACGACCACATTGGCATGCCCGAAGCCGAGCGGCTTCAGGAGCGCCACGCGCTCGTCGGCGTTGACGATGTTCTCGCGTACCAGATCCTCGCCGGTGACGCCGATGTGTGCGCGTCCGTTGTTCAACGCGGAGACGATCTCGGATGCGGAGATGAACGCGACGTCGATGCCGTCGACGCCCTCGACCTCGCCGCGGTAGCCGCGCTCGTTGCCGACCTTGCGCAGCTTCAGGCCCGACTTGCCGAGGAACTCGGCCGTCTGCTCCATCAGCCGCCCCTTCGACGGCACCGCAAATGTCAGCCGCGTGCTCATCGCTTGCCCCCGCGCACGACGGTTAGCAGGCGTTCGGTGTGCACGGCGCCGCCGACGGCGGGCACGTTGCGCGGCGCACCCACCGCCTTCAACAGGCCGTCGTAGCGGCCGCCGCCGCCAACCGGGCTCGTCGGCCCGAGCGCATCGACTACGATCTCGAACACGAACCCGGTGTAGTACCCGACGCTGCGCCCGAACTCGGCGGAGAACTCCATCGCGGCGATGTCGACGCCGCTTTCGGCAAGCAGCATGCAGCGCCGATCATAGGCCTCGAGCGCCGCGGCAAAGCGCTCGCTTCCGGTACCGACCAGGTCGCGCAGCGCGGTGGTCGCCTGCGGTGCCGGCACGCGCGTGCGCACGTACGCGTCAATCAGCGCCGCCGTATCCGGTTTCAGCGGCGGTGCCTTCGCATCGGCGGCGACGGCAAGCAGGCCCTCGGCGATCTCCGCTGCCGAGCGTACGCCAATGAGCTCCACGTTGCCCGCGTCCAGATACTCCGTCACCAGCAGCTCGGCGCCGGCGGCATCCTCGGGATCGAGTTTGTCGATCAGCGCGCGCGGAAACGACGCCGCCGACCGAGCCGGGCCGCTCGATAGTCGCTTCAGCTCGGCACGGAACGCGTCCGGACGCCAGAATTGGTGCCGCAGCCGCCGCCGCCAACGCTCCGGCATATCGCCGGCAGCAAGCAGCGCGTCGAACAAGCCGACATCGCCGATGCGCAACCGCCAGCCGGGAAGTCCCGCCTGCTGCAGCGCGCGCAGCATGAGCACGAGCGTGCGCGCATCAGCTTCGCTCGCGTCCTTGTCGCCGAAGGCTTCGATACCCGCCTGGCGGAATTCGCGCGGGTGCGATGCGTCGGCGCTCGCCGGCTGGAAGCGGAAGGCGGGGCCGTTGTAGCTGTAGAAAGCCTCGCGGTCGGCGTGCGGGTGCCGCTGCAGGTAGAGCCGGCACGTCGGCACCGTAAGGTCGGGCCGCAGGCACAGCTCCTCGCCGCTCAAGTCGGTGAACACATAGGTGCGCCCGCGCAGCGCCTCGCCGACCACGTCGAGGAATACGCCCGCCGGCTGAATGATGTCGGGCGCCACGGCCTCGTAGCCCGCTGCGATGAAAACAGCCAGCAGCGTGCGCGCTTGCGCCTCGAGTGCCTCGAAATTTACCGGCTGCGCCGCGCCCATAACCGCTTCCAGAGCTGTAGCTGAGTTCAAGGGCCGATCTTTTGGACGAGGCGGGGCCCCTCGGCAAGGCCGATGATGCAGCGCGGTCGCACGCCGGGCCGCGGCAGTGAATTGGCCGGTCCGCCGGCGGTGCCTTCCGTCCGTTAACAAGCTATGTTGAGCTCCGCTTGCCGGCGCGCGTCGTTGGACTAAGCCATCAGGCAAAGCAGCGCTCACTCCAGGGGGCCGTCGATGCATCGCTATCTCATCGCAACCGGACTGGCGGTTCTGGCGCTTCTCGCCATTGCCGGAACGCCTTTCGCCCTGACGCCGCCGACCCCGATCCCGGCCGAGCGCCCCGATGCGCTGGCGCAAAGTGAGACTGCGCCCGCCACACAACCGCCAGCAGCAGCCCCGTCTGCACCGACGCCGGCCCCCGTGCCCGCCCCGCAACCCGCCACTGGCGGGGAGCCGCCGCCGCTCGAGGAAGAGGTCGTCCAAGAGGTGTGGCCGATGCCCGTCGAGGATTTCCTCGCCGGCAAGTATCTCGAGCGTGCCGACGTGGTGCTGACGCGCCGCGAATGGGACGTCGCCTCGTGGGCCATCCGCTGGGCGACCAACTCGCCGTTCTCGCACTCGGCGATGGTGTTCACCGGGCCGCAGTTCGAGTCGGGCTACACGAGCACCTTCGTCATCGAAGCGGGCACCGGCGGCGTCGATCTCACCAACCTGCGCGACTACATCGCCGACAAGAGCGCCTTCATCGCCATCAAGCGGTTCCGCAAGGAATGGTTCGACGAGCCCAAGCAGTCGCGCGTGCGCGGGCTGCTGCTCGACAAGATCAAGGCGAGCTATAACTACTGGGCGATCGGCTCGATCGCGCGCAGCCTGTGGTTCGGCGTGGAGCGCAGCGTCACCGGCGAGCGCGACGCGGTGCGCAATTTCCGTGAGCGCAATTGGGACGCGCCGAACGAGTTCATCTGCTCGGGCCTGGTTCAGGTCGGCTTCGTCGAAGCGGCGATCGAATACATCAAGGCGGGGCAATTGCCAGCCTCGGCGCTGAACGAGGTCGTCTTCGAGCCGGAGGCGGCGACACGTCTGCCCGCGCAGGAGGACTGGGGCTACCTTGACGACGAGACGTCCAAGACGACGGCGGTGCTGTTCAGGAAGCAGAACTTCGACGCGCTGCAATCAGTGACGCCGGAGAACCTCGCCGCCAGCGACAAGCTCGAGTGGCTCTACTTCATCAAGAACGGCATGGTCTACAAGGTCGCCAGCTACGACGACGTGCGCAAGCTCATCGAGTGAAGCGCGAAACGTTCAGCGGACGATGTCGAGCGGCTCATTGCCGTCCTCGGAGCGTGGCGCAACCGGCTTGGGCGGCAGCAGATCCGGAAGACGCTGCACCGCCTCGCCTGCCTTCCCGCCGCATCCGGCAACGCACGTGACGCTGTTGTCCGCGGCGGCAGGGCTTGGCTGCCGCGCGCCGCCGGCTGCCGTGGTGCGCATGGCCGCCGTGCGCGCCTGAACCGGTTTCGGCAGCACCTGCACGATCGCCGGCTTGCCTGCGCATCCGGCGACGCAAAGCGTTACGAAGTCGTTGGAATGTCCGGCGAGGAGGCTCTTCACGCGCGGATTGGAAGCCGGCATGCCGCTCCCGGGGTCCTCGATGTCCGTGACCTTGCCGCCTTCGACCAGCTCCTCCTCGGCCGGCGCCGGGGTCGAGGCAAAGAGCAGCGCGCCTACCGCGGCAATGCAGGTTGCAAAGACCAGGGGTGATGCCAGCCGCACCGAGCGCGCTGTGGAATGATCAGAATTCTCAAGTCGCTGCCAACGCATACACCACACTGCGACCCGCCGTTTGCCGGCGTGCGCCCTCACCACCGGTCGACGTTGACCGGCGGCAAGTCTCGCAAGGCAGGGTAAACAAAACCTTCCGGCGCCCAGAAGCTGCGGGCGCCGGCTCTTTATGGAGGCGACCCGGTGACCACCGGCGCCGCAAGCGATGGCACGTATTTCCAGTAATCGCCGGCCTGGATGGTGACCTTGTCCGGCTTGAGAACCCGCTTCTCCGGGGGCCGAAGTCCCGTCTTCAGGAGCTCGCCGACGTCGTCGAGCAGCTTGTTGTTGGCGGCATAGCCCGAGTGGTTGATGGCGAACGTGTCGGTCGAGGCGGCCGTCACGTCGATGGTGTCGATGCCCGGCAGGATCAGCGGCCCGGCCGGCGGCACGTCGCCGGCGCGGTAGCTGCCCCAGAAGTTGCGCGACACGATCAGCGCCCGATCGTTGCCCGCCACATAGAGCGTGACGTTCTTGGCAAGCCCCTGGATCGTCTTGGCGAGGTTGGAGAAGCTGTCGGCGTCGACATCGGGGGCGGCGAGGATCACCTGGCTGATCTCGACGCCTTCCGGCGCCGCGTTGCGCATGTCGCGCAGCACGTCCATCACCGGCTGGTTGCCCATCGAATGCGCGATGATACTCACCTGCTTCGCGCCGGTCTCCTTCACGACCATTTGCAGGAACTCGCGCAGGTACGGCTCGGACGCCTGCGCGCTCTCGCGATCGTAGGTGTAGCTCGCCACTGCCCCGCCCGACGGCCAGCTGTAGAGGAACGGCGCGCCGTCGAAGTCGAGGTCGTAGGCAATCTGCGCCGTGCGGTAGAGCGCGTTGTCGAACGACGTGTTGTAGCCGTGCACGAAGACGAGCGCCTGATCCTTGAAGATTTTTGAATCCTTGAGGCGCGCCTTCACCAGCGCCACCAATTCCTCGCGGCTGAGGGCCTTGATCTCCTTCACCGTGAAGTGCTTCTTCGCGTCTTCCTTCTCGGCGTAGATCGTCACGTCGAAATAGGGGATCTTCACCACCCACGGCCGCTCGACGTTCGGCACCTCGTGCACCTTCGGCACGGTGATCTCGGCCATGCCGAGCTGCAGCTTGCGCGCGCGATCAGAGCCGAACACCAGCCGTTGCGCGTTCGGCTGAACGGCGCGGTCGGTTCCCCAATAGACGGGAACGACCTGCCAGTCGCCTTCCGGTCCGGCGGGCGGAGCAGCGGCGCCGCCGCCTGTGGGTGCTTCCGTAACGGGCGCCGGTGCGGCAGCCGACGGAGCCCGCGGCGCCCCCATACGCTTTGCGTCGGCGCGGCCACGTCCGACACCGTCTTGATCCGTTCCAGTGTCAGGCAGCGCCGGCGGTGGCACGGCGTCCGGAGGGGGAGGCGGCGGCTGTGCGGTCGCAACGGGCGGTCCCGCCGCGTCGTCTCCATCCGCCGGCGGGGCAGCCTCGGCCATCGGCGGAGGGGCACCGCCGAAGGCGCCCTCGGGCGGCGGAGCGGCGTCTGCAGGAGGGGTACCGTTGGCTGCTGCAGGTGGAGGACGAGGAGGCGAGGGCTCGGCGACCGGTGGCGGAGCCTCGCGCTCCAAGCGCAACCAGGAGGGAGACTCAATTTCGCCCTTTGCGGGCTCCTCCGCTTTGGCGGCTTCAGCGGAATCGGGCGCCGGCGCTCCCGGCTTCATCTCGCCCGCATCGCTACTCGGCGCGCCGACCGGCGGCTCGGGCACGTGCGGCTGGCCGTTGGCTGCGGCGGGCGGGGCCTCGGCCGTGCTCGCGCCACCGCCACCGGATGAACCGGCTCCGTCCGCCGCCGGGATCTGGACGGTGGCAGGATCATCGGGCGCTGCCGCAGGCGGGGCAGCATCGGGCGGTGCGGCGCCACCGGCAGGCTCCTGCGGCTCGACCGGCCGCGCGCTGTAGCGCGGCAGCGGCGCGTCCGGCTTGGCCGGCTCTTGCTTGGCTTGCTGCTGCTCTGCTTGTTTCCGCGCCAGGTCTTCCTCAGCCGTTTCCTTCGCTTCTTCGGCGGCCTTCTTTGCTTCCTGGGCGGCCTTTTCCTTCACGGCAACCTCGGCACTGGGCGCTTCTTTCATGGCCGCGCCGTTGCCGCCGCCCTTGCCTACGACGATCGTCTCCTCGCGCGTGGCCTGCGCGTCAGCCGAACGACCGAGCTTGTCATAGGTGACGGCAAGACGCTCGCGCGACGCAGCGACGCCCGGTTGCCCTGTTGCCTCCTCGCGGATGGCCAGCGAGCGCTTCAAGAGCGGCTCGGCTTCCGCGTAGTTGTTCTGTGCCTCATAGAGCGAGGCGAGCGTATCGAGTGCATTGGCGACGTCAGGGCTCGTCGCACCTTTCTTTTCCGCCAGCGCCAGCGCCTTCTGCGCCAGCGGTATCGCCTCGGCATACTTGCCGGCGGCCTTCAGCTGGGCGATCTGCCGGTTGAGCAGGGCGGTTTCGCCCGGCCGAGCCTTGCGCGGCTTCTTGCGAGACGCATCCTCCGCTTCACCGTAACTTTGCCACGGCGGCCAGCGCGATTGGGCGTCGGCGGCGCCGTGCATCAGCACTGAGAACAGCGCGAGCAGCGCCAGAAGGCTCGTAACGGCAATCGTTTTTCGGGCGAACACGGTCGAATTCCTCAATAAGGCGGCAAACGACGCGCCGCATTACGCTCCAGCTGTGGCTCCCTTAGGGCGCCGTATAGCGCCAATAGTCCCCCTTTGGCGAGGACGTGCGCTTGAGGGCCGGCAACCGCTGATCGGGCGGACGCAGGCCGCTCAGAATGAGCTTACCAATATCCTGCAACAGCTCGTTGTTCTCCGCGTAACCCGAGTGATTTAAGGCGAAACTGTCTGTGGACGCCGCTGTCACATCAATGGTTTCGATGCCCGGCACGATCAGGGGGCCAGAAGCCGTAACGTCGCCGGCCCGCGGATTTTGCCAGAAGTTGCGTGATACGATCAGCGCCCGGTCGTTGGCGGCGGCATAGAGCGTGACACCCCGGGCAATCCCCTCGATACGCTGCGCGACGTTGGCGAAATTGTCGGCGTCGACGTCGGGAGCAGCAAGGATCACTTCGTTGATAGCCACCTCCGGCGCGGCGTTGCGCATGTCCTTCAAGACATCCATCAGCGGCTGGTTGCCCATCGAGTGGGCGATGATGCTGACCGACTTCGCCCCCGATTGCTTGATGACGAGATCGAGGAACGCGCGCATGTACGGCTCCGACGCCTGCGCGCTCTCGCGGTCGTAGGTGTAGCTCGCCACGGCACCGCCGGAGGGCCAGCTGTAGAGGAACGCCGCGCCGTCGAACTTCAAGTCGTAGGCGATCTGCCCTGTGCGGTAGACCGCATTGTCGAAAGACGTGTTGTAGCCGTGCACGAAAACGAGCGCGTGATCCTTGTAGCGGTTCGATGCCGTGAGACGCTCGCCCACCAGCGCGACGAAGTCCGTCTGCGACAGCTTCTTCATCTCCTGCATGGTGAAATGCTGGGCCGGATCCTCCGCCTGCTCGTAGATCGTCACGTCGAAATACGGGATCTTGACCACCCACGGCCGCTCGACGTTCGGAACCTGATGGCTCTTGGGCACTGTCACCATTGCGCGACCCAGCTCCAACCGGCGACCACGCTCGGCGCTGTAGGCCAGGCGCTTTGGGTCAGGCTTCTCCTCGCGGTCGGTGCCGAAGAACACCGGCACCACATCCCATGCTGCCTCCCGGGCCATTGTCGCCATCGGCGGACTGGAACCGTCAGCCGGATCACCCAAGCGACCTCGGGGCTTGGCATCCGACTTCGCCGTCGGCGTCGGGGGCGCCTCGTCATCGAGCGGCGAGGAAAGCTGCGGCTCGCGCTTGTCGAAGGCGCGGTGCATCGTCGGGCTGAGAAGAAATACCGCCGCGAGCGGGACGGCGAGCAGCACGAACAAGCCGCCGCGCACCAGCGCCTGCGTCGCAATCGAGCGGTGGGCGGTCGCGCGCCAGGCGAGAAAATAGACGACGAGCGCCGCCAGAAGCCCCAGCGCCGCCAACATCAGGCCGGAAAGCGCGGGCATCGACGCCCCTCCCCTCGTTTATCCCTTTTTGCTTATCCGGCAGATTATGAACCGGGGATGTACCCGGCAAGGTGCCGATCCCACACAGGCGTCGGCATGCCACGCTTGCGAACAATGATTTCGTCAAACTATCAACAGGGCGCCGGATTCTAGGAGAAGCCATGCAAACCGCCGCCGCCGCAACGGGACCCTCGCTCGACGCCTACGTCGAGGGCGTGCGCTCCGGCGACCGGGCAATGCTGGCGCGCGCCATCACGCTCGTCGAAAGCACCAAAGCCCAGCATCAGGCGCGGGCGCAGCAATTGCTGCAGGCCCTGTTGCCGGCGAAGACCGGCGCCTTGCGGCTCGGCGTCACCGGCGTGCCGGGCGTCGGCAAGTCGACGACCATCGACGAACTCGGCATGAATCTCGTCGGCATGGGGCGTCGCGTCGCCGTGCTCGCCGTCGACCCGACGTCGAAGCGCACCGGGGGCTCCATCCTCGGCGACAAGACGCGCATGAACCGGCTGGCACAGGAGCCGAACGCCTTCATCCGGCCATCGCCCACCTCCGGCACGCTCGGCGGCGTCACCCGCAAGACACGCGAGACGATGGCGTTGTGTGAAGCGGCCGGCTTCGACGTGATCATCGTCGAGACGGTGGGCGTCGGCCAGTCGGAGATCGCCGTCGCCGACATGGTCGACTTCTTCCTCGTGCTGCTGCTCGCCGGCGGCGGCGACGACCTGCAGGGCATCAAGAAGGGCATCATCGAGATCGCCGACATGATCGCCATCAACAAGGCGGACGGCGACAACGTCACGCGCGCCGAGCGCGCCGCCGCGGAATATCGCGCGGCGCTGCAGATCCTCAACCCGCCGTCGCCGACCTGGACGCCGACGGTCATCACCATCTCCGGCCGCGAGAACAAGGGCCTCGACAAGCTGTGGGACAGCATCCTCGCGCATAAGAAGGCACTCACCGCGTCGGGCGAATTCGACGAGCGCCGTCAGCGTCAGGCCGTCGCCTGGATGCGCGACATGCTGTCCGACCGCATCATGGGCGCGGTGCAGGCCAATGCGCAGGTCGCGCAGCGACTGCCGCAGCTGGAGGCCGACGTGCGCGAGGGACGCCTGTTGCCCACGCTTGCCGTCGACGAGATAATGGCGTTGGCCGGCATTCGAGCGTAAGCCGGCGCTGCAGCGAGCCGTCGTGACCTCACAGCGCCCCACAGTTCTACTCACCGGCTTCGGCGCGTTTCCCGGCATTGCCGCCAACGCCACCGAGACGCTCGTGCCGCAGCTCGCCGCCGCCGCGCGTGAGCGCTTTCCCGATTATGACATCGTCGATGCGGTGCTTCCCGTCGATTGGAACCGGGCACCCGAGCTGCTGCAATCCCTCCTCAGTGCGAATGCGCCACGCCTGGCGCTGCACTTCGGCATATCCCAGGGCGCGGAGGACTTCCGGATCGAGCGGGTCTCCCGCAACGTCTGCGAGCCCCGCCATGACGCCTGCGGCGCGCTGCCAGCGGAGGTCGCCGTGGTGAAGTCCGGCGCCGACACGCTTTCCACGACGCTGCCGATCGAACGCATCGTCGAGCGGCTGAAGGCAATCGGCGTCCCATGTTGTACCTCCGACGACGCCGGCGCCTACCTGTGCAATGCCCTGCTCTATCATTCGCTGGCCGCCGCGAGCACCCAGGCGAGACCGCATATCGCGGGCTTCGTTCACATCCCGGCCGCGCTGGCCGCCGGCGCCTGCGACCCCGCCGAAATCGTCGAATGCCGGCTGACCTGGCCCACGGCGGTGGCCGGCGGCCTGGAAATCATCGCAACCTGCCTCGAGGATGCGCCTGCCTAATCCTCCGTTAACCGGAGCTGGCCTCAGACTTGCTTGGCTTCCCTGAAGCAGCCGAGCAATGAGCCCCATGACCATCGATCGCCGCCATATGCTGTCCGCCGGCCTCGCCGCTGGCATCGCTGCCGGTGCCGCCGCTGGCGCACGCCCGGCCGAGGCGCGCAAGCGCGCGTCGGCGGCCGGCGACCTCGGTCTCGTTCCCGGCAGCACCTCCGATCAAACGGTGGCACTGCAGGCCGCGCTCGACGCCGCCACGAACCGAGGTGAGCCGCTCGAGCTCCCCGCCGGGCGCTTTCGCATAGGCGCGCTCGAATTGCGCGCCGGTGCACGCCTCGTCGGCGCTGCCGGCGCGACGACCTTGGAGTTCGCCGGTGGCGAAGGCTTCATCACCGCCGACCACGCCGACAACATCCTCATCGAAGGTCTGGTGCTCGACGGCGGTTACCAGATGCTTGGCGCCGCCGACGGCCTGATCGACGTGCGCAACTCACGCGGCGTGCGCTTGCGGCACCTCGCTCTGAGCCGCAGCCCCGCCAACGGCATCTCGCTCATGGCTTGTGCAGGTTCCGTCGCCGACTGCACCGTCTCGAATACTTTGCAGGCGGCCATCCGCAGCGTCGACGCCGCCGGTCTCGAAATCACGCACAACGACATCGCCCACTGCGGCAACAACGGCGTCCAGGTGTGGCGCTCCGAGCCCGGCGAGGACGGCAGCATCGTCACCGGCAACCGCATCGCGCGCATCCGCGCCGACGGCGGCGGCACCGGCGAGAACGGCAACGGCGTGAACGTTTTTCGCGCCGGCAGCGTGCTCGTCTCGGGCAACCGCATCACCGATTGCGCCTTCAGCGCCGTGCGCGGCAACGCGTCCTCCAACATCCAGATCCTCGCCAATTCGTGCGCGCGCCTCGGCGAAGTGGCGATCTACGCCGAGTTCGGCTTCGAGGGCGCGCTCGTCGCCAACAATGTCGTCGACACCGCGGCGACCGGCATCACGCTCACCAACTTCAACGACGGCGGACGCCTCGGCGTCGTGCAGGGCAACCTCGTGCGCAACCTGTTCCGCCGCGAGCAGGAGCCGGTCGACAAGCGCGGCCACGGCATCACCGTGGAGGCCGACACGGCCATAACCGGCAACGTCGTCGAAGGTGCACCGACCGCCGGCATCGTCATCGGCTGGGGCGCCTATATGCGTGAGGTAGTGGCGACGGGGAACCTGGTGCGCGCCTCGCGCGTCGGCATCCTCGTTTCGACGGACCGGGCGGCCGGCGCCTGCGTGCTCGCCAACAACATGATCTCCGGCGCGAGCGATGGGGCTATCCGCGCCATGGACGCGGCCGGCAACCCCACCGGCCCTGAGCTGACGCACGGCGGCAGCTCCGAAAAGCTGCTCGCTATCGCCGGCAACCTGTCGGTCTGATCGCTAAACCTTGAGTTTGGCGAGGGCGTCCTCGTACAGCGGTGACGAGCGCACGCCGCCGACCTCGTGCCCGCGCCACGTCTTCAGCGCCCCGACCGGCATCAGCCCGCGCGCCGCCGGATATAGACGCTCGACCAGCGAGATCGCCGCGCCGGCCGCCGCACGCTTGGCGCCGTCGTCGATCTTCAACGCGAAACCCAGGCCCAGCTCGGGAAAAGCGCCGCAGTAGACGCCCTCGGCGCCCGTCTTCATGAACACCTGCCGCGGCAGCGCGCGCATGACGACGGTGTCGGCGCGGCTCTTGCCGGCGACCATGTCGGGGAACTCCCAGCACGCATCGAGAATGCGCGACACGGCGGCGCGTCGCTCCGGCGTCATTCCCTGACCCGTGACGAGCTTAGCGAACATGCGCGCCATCGCCGACAGCGGCATCGCCCAGTTCGGCACTGAGCAGCCGTCGAAGCCCCGCACGTCATCTCCCAACGGCAGCCCGGAAATGTCGGCCAGCGCCTCGTGTACGCGGGCCTGCACCGGATGCGCCGCCTCCCAATAGCCCTTGATCGGCTCTTTCAAGTGCACGGCTGTCGCCAGCATGCCCGCGTGCTTGCCGGAGCAGTTGTTGTGGAGTTGCGTCGGCGTTTCGCCGGCCTTGATCAGCGCATTGGCAGCCGAGGCGCCGAGCGGAGCGTGCGCCCCGCAGCCGAGCGCGCTCTCGCTCAAGCCGGCCCGCTCGAGCATGGCGGCGGCGAGATGCGTGTGCCGCTCCGTGCCCGCGTGCGAGCCGCAGGCGAGCGCGATCTCGGCCGCGCCGAAGCCGAAACGATCGGCAGCGCCTGTCTCGATCAGCGGCAGGGCCTGCAGCGCCTTCACCGCCGAACGCGGATAGACCAAGCGCTCGACGTCGCCCAGGCGCAACGCCAGCGCGCCGGATGGCGCCGCAACGGCGACCGCGCCGCGATGCCAGCTCTCGACCAGCGGGCCGCGCGTGACTTCGATCAGGATCGGATCTTCCATGTGCACAGCATCGGCTGCGTCGCGCGCGCGATCAAGCCGGGTGTGGCGTTAGAGCGCCCAACCTTCGTGCACACCGATGGAGAAATTTCCGGCGCCGCGTGCGCCGTCGCAAACTACTTCGCCGCGCACTTGCCGAGGTCGGCCTCGCGCTTCTGCGCGGTCGAGCGCGACGTGTCGGGGCTTACCGAAGCGCACCACGCCGCGTGCGCCCCCTTGTCGACGGACCACTCGGCACCCGACAACCCGCACTTGAGCTTCAGGTTGCGCTGCTGCTGCTCAAGCGACGTCTTCACGTACCAGTCGCAGTTGGCGAGCGCGGGAGCAGTTAGCCCCGCGGCCGCGCCGATCAGAGCCAGCACCGGAAACGCTGCACGCAGAGCGCTCGTCATCGTCCTCACCTTCAACGTCCTCTTACGGATCGCATCTCGACCCTAGGGCCGCAGCCATGAACCCAGACTGAATGCCCGGCGTGCACGGTTAACGCCCGCCAAGCCCAGTTCAATACACCGCAAATGCGGCCCCGGCGAGGGCTCTCGACGGGCACGGGCCGCCGGCGAAAAACTTCCAAAAACCTGTCACTGCCGGAACAGCGCGCTCCCCGAGCCCTGAGGCAATCTGCCCCCATAGCCGGCCAGGAATGGCCGCAAAATTCAGGGAGAGTGCCATGCACGGACGCATCACGAAGTTCAGCCCGGAAGTCGGCTTCGGCGTCATCGAAGCCGAGAACGGCGCCAAGTACCGCTTCGCCAAGGACGAGGTCGTCAACCTCAATGGCAAGCTCGTCGGCCACTCGGTCGACTTCCTGGTTTCCGCCCGCCGCGGCAAGGAAATCTTCCTCATGACCGGCTCGCCCTGGACCGCCTTCGGCGGCGGCAGCCACTGACGATCGAGCGGGAGCACAGACCAATGGCCATGACCTTCGACCTCAGCGACATCCCGGCCGTCGATGCCGCCGATCTTGCAGCCGCCATGCGATCCCTTGTCGAGAGTGGCCGCGGGCTGGTGCTACTCAATGGCGCCACCGATGCCGATCTCGACACAGCGCGTACTGTCATGCAGAGCCGTCATCACGCCGAGCCTCAGAGCGCGCTGGCCTCCTTCGTCCGCTTCCGCCACCTCGTGGAAGTGTTCGGCGCCCGCCGCCTCAAGGACATGCTGCTCGATGGCGGGCATGCGCTGCTCGCCCCGGCCATCGCCATTGCCGCCAGCCAGCGCCTCAACGGCCATCGCGGGTTCAGCCCGCAGCGCTTCCTCATCGCCCTCAACGAGGTACGCGCCGCCAACGTCGTCACACTTGAAAAGCGCCCCGCGCCGTCGACCGAGGAGGCTGCCCGCCTCGCCGCCTAACCGGCCGTTGCGACGCGCCGTGACAGCCACGCTCCTAGCGTGGCCAGCAGCGCCGGCGCGGCGCCCGCCAATACTATGGCAGTCGCGATGTTATAGGCATCGGGAGCGTTCGGATTGTTCCGGACGAGGAACATGATGACGCCCTGAGCCGCCATGCCGACGACGCCGGCCATTGCAGCACTCGACAGCAGCCATGCCGCAGCGCGCGGACTGCCCCAAATCGCCAAGGCCGAGATTGCCGATAGTGCCATCGCGACGCCGGCGGCGACCACCAATGCGTAGCCCCAGGGAACCTTGGGGTCGTGAGGATTGTCGGTGAAGATCGACATCGTCGCGATGAGAAGCGCTGCGACCGCGGTCAGCGCCGCCGCTAGGGCCAGCAAAAATACAATGAAGCGCATGGCAATATCCCCCGCGTCCGCCAGACCGCACCACCATGCATCAGGGTAACCGAAGCCCGGCTCGGCGACCAGATGCACGAGGCGTGAACGCTTTCGGCCGATTGCCGGCGCGCTCGCGCCGGAACTGAACTATGCTGCCCGCCGAGCTGCTTTGAAGGCACCAAGCGCCGATGCATTCGCTCCTGTCCAAAGCCGGGCTTCCCGTCATCGGCATCTTCTCCGAGCTGAGCGCGGACGAGCGCGCCGCGCTCATGTCCGGGCTCGAGACGCAACCACTGAAGCGCGGCGACGTGCTGGTGCGGCAGGGAGAGGCCGCCGACGCGCTATACATCGTCATCTCCGGGCGCTTCTCGGTGACCCTCGACGGACGGCGCGAACCGCTCACCGAGATCGGACCCGAGCAGCCGATCGGCGAGATCGCTTTCCTTACCGGCGGCACGCGTACCGCAACGGTGACGGCCATGCGGGACAGCCTGGTGCTGCGCCTCGGGCGCGCCGAGTTCGATTCCATCGCCGCTAAGTGCCCCGGGATCTGGCGGACGCTCACCGCCTCGCTGGCCCAGCGGCTCGCCGCCACCACCAGCATCTCGCAGCCGTCGGCACCCGACCCGCGGCCCCGCACCATCGCCGTCATCCGCGCCGGCGGCGCCCATGTCCCGGAGCGCTTCCTCGATCAGCTCAACGCCGTCTTTTCGGCGAGCGCCAACACATTGGTGCTCAATTCGGCGCGCGCTGCCGAGCTCCTTCCCCCCCTCGACAGCGCCGAGGCGACGCAAGCCCTCAACCAGCTCGAAAGCTCTTATGACTACCTGGTCTTCCTCGCCGACGCCGAGCTCACACCCTGGTCGCAGAAGGCAATCCGCCACGCCGATCTGGTGCTGGCCATCGCCACGCCCGACGCCGATCCGGCCCCCAATGCGCTCGAACAGCTTGCCGCGGCATTCGTCGATACGGAGGCCCGGCGCCTCGTCGTCGTGCACGAGCGCCGCGCGCCTCTCTCCGGTACCGCCCGCTGGCTGCGTCGCCGCAGCGTCGCCATGCATCATCACGTGGCGCTCGACGACCGCAGCACGATGGCGCGGCTCTATCGGTTCATCAACGGCAGCGCGTTGGGCCTCGTCGCTTGCGGCGGCGGAGCGCTCTGCGCCGCGCACGTCGGCCTCTACAAAGCGCTGCTCGAGTCGGGTTTCGAATTCGACATTGTCGGCGGCACGTCAGCCGGCGCGGCGATGACCGGCGCCTTCGCCATGGACAAGCACCCCGACGACATCGACCGCGGCACACACGACATCTTCGTCACCAACCGGGCGATGCAGCGCTACACCTGGCCGCGCTACTCGCTGCTCGACCACCGCCACTACGACACGCAGCTGTCGCGCTACTTCGGCGGCGTCAACATCGAGGACCTCTGGGTCCCGTTCTTCTCCGTCTCGACCAACCTGTCGAGCTACCAATTGCACCGCCACGACCGCGGCGACCTGTTCGAGGCGATCCGCGCTTCGTCGTCGATCCCGGTGCTGCTACCGCCCGTTTATACGCCCGAAGGGGAGATGCTGGTCGACGGCTGCCTGCTCGACAACTTGCCCATCACCACCATGCATGCGCTGAAGAGCGGACCGAACGTCGTCGTGAGCTTCGATATCCCGGAGCTGGAGCGCTTCGACGTGAAGTATGAATCGCTTCCCTCACGCGCCGAGCTGATCCGCATGTCCATCAACCCGTTGACGCGCGGCAAGCTGCCGGCCGCGCCGGGGCTCACGACCGTGCTGATGCGCTCGCTGATGGCGGGGCGCGACGACTTCCTCCGGCAGATGAAGCAGGACGACGTCCTGTTCGTGCCGCCCATTCCCGCCGACATGGGCATTCTCGATTGGCACCGGCACGCGGAGCTGGTGCGCAACGCCTACTGGTGGGGACTGGAAGAGGTGCAGCGCCTGAAGCGCGCGCGCCATCCGTTGATCGCCGCGGTGGAAGCGACGGCGACGGCACGCTAGGCGATTTGACGCTTAGTTTACGATGGGCAGCGCGCGAGATCCGCCGGGGCACGCGTCCACACAAAAGTCTCGCCGAGCATCTTGATGCCCTTGTACCCGTGGACCGAAAGCTTGTTGCCCTGCGGCACGAGTTCGACACTGAACTTGGCGTCTCTGTCGGGATCGTAGATCCAGCCTTCGTCGTAGGTCCCGTCACCCATGGGCTTCACGTCGCCGAGGATTTCCAAGCCGCAACCTTCGGAATTCTTCATGTCGGCAACCCACACGACCTTGCCGCACAGGGCATCGCCGCACTTGGTGATCTCGACCGCACCGCGGCCGGTGTGATCGATCCACACGCCGAGCGGACCCTCCTCGGCCGCCGCGCACAAACCTGCCGCCGCTGTCACCAACGCGGCCGCCGCGAGGCCCACCTTTGCAAGTCTAGTCATTGCACTTCCCCTGCCGAAATCCTTACGGCAACAGCCCACTCGGCCGTTCGCCGCACCCACCCTGCTCATCGCATGTCTTAGAATTGCGCCGGTCAGATGTCACGCGGTCCAACGCCTCAAACGGACGATAAGCCAATAAATACGGGTGGCGCAATTGAACGCGTGATTCGCGTTCGGCCGATGGCGGATCAGCCGAAATCAGGCTTCGAGCCGCGCAACCGCTTGACGTGGCTGCGCTTCGCCTTCGCCTCCCGCCGCCGCTCCTTCTCCCCACGGCTCGGCTTGGTCTTGATGCGTCGCTTGGGCACGATGCATGCCTCGCGGATCATATCGAACAGGCGCTCCTGGGCATCCTCGCGGTTGCGCTCCTGAGTGCGGAAGCGCTCGGCGCGAATGACGAGCACGCCGTCGTCCGTCAGCCGCCGGCCAGCAAGCCGAACCAACCGCGCCCGCACCTCGCCCGGCAGCGCCGAAGAGGCGGCGACGTTGAACCGCAGCTCCACCGCCGTCGACACCTTGTTGACGTTTTGGCCGCCGGGGCCGGACGAGCGCACGAAGCGCTCCTCCAGCTCGCTCTCGTCGATCGTCACGCTTTCGCTGATGCGGATCGTGCCCACGGCTCAGCTCCTCGCGCGGCGCACGAACGTCCGCCAGCCTTTGAGGTCGTGGACAATCTCGCGGGCCGCGTTGTGGCCCGGCGCGCCGGTGACGCCGCCGCCCGGATGGGCCCCCGAGCCGCACAAATAGAGCCCCGCGAGCGGCAGCCGGTAGTCGGCGTAGCCGAGGCTCGGGCGCGCGGAGAACAGCTGATCGAGCGTCAGCGCGCCGTGGAAAATGTCGCCATCGATCATGCCGAAGCGTCGCTCCAGATCGAGCGGCGAGAGGATCTGCGCAGCGATGACCGCGCGCTCGAAGTTCGGCGCGTATTTGCTCACCGTATCGATGACGAGGTCGGCGAAGGCTTCCTTCTCGCGCGCGTCCTCCCAGCTGCGACCCGTGGGCAAGTGCGGCGCGACGTGCTGCACGAACAAGCTGGCGACGTGTTGCCCCGGGGGCGCCAGAGAGTCATCGAGCGTCGAAGGGATCAGCATTTCGACAACCGGATCGCGCGACCATCCGCCCGCCCGCGCGTCGTCGTACGCACGCTCGAGATAGCCGATGTCCGGCCCGATGATGATGCCGGCGCCGTGGTGGTCCTGCGCGTTGGTGCCCGGCAGGCAGGTGAAGCTCGGCAGCTCGCTCAACGCCACGTTCATGCGGAAGGTGCCGGAGCCGGTTTTCATGCGCGTGAAGAGAGAGCGCGTTTCCGGAGCGACCGCATCCGACGGCAGCAGATCGCGGAATAATAGCTTTGGGCCGACATTGGCCACGACGGCGCGCGCCGGGATTTCCTCGCCGTTCTCGAGGACAACGCCACGGGCCGCGCCGTCGCGCACCATGACCTCGCGCACCTTGGCGCCGGTACGGATAAGCGCCCCGCGCGCCTGCGCCGACGACGCCATCGCCCGCGTGATCGCACCCATGCCGCCGATGGCGTGCCCCCAGGCGCCACGCTTGCCGTTCACCTCGCCAAAGCAGTGGTGCAACAGGACGTAGGCAGTACCAGTCGTCGAGGGCGCCGCGTAGTTGCCGACGATGCCGTCGAACGCAAACGCACCTTTGACGACGTCGCTCTCGAACCAATCGTCGAGAAAGTCCGCCGCGCTGCGCGTGAAGAGATCGAGCAGCACGCGCTGCTCATCGACGCTGCGCTTCAGCAGGCGCCTGCCGACGCCGGCGCCCTTGAGCAATTCGAGGATGCCGCCGCCGGCATTGGGCGGCGTCACCAGCACGAGATCGCGCAAGGCGTCGGCGGCGCGCTCCAACATCGTCTCGTATGCGGGAAGCCGCTCCGCGTCGCGCTTGGAGAAGCGGGCGATGGCCGCCTGCCGTTCGGCCTGGTCGCCGCGCATCAACAGATAGCGCTTGTCGTCGATGGGCCAGAAGTTCGCCGCCGGACGCTGCACGATCTTCAGCCCATGCCGCGCCAGCTCGAGATCGGCGATGACCTTCGGATTGAGGAGGCTCACCGTGTAGGCAGCGACCGAATTGCGAAAGCCGGGATGGAACTCCTCCGTCACCGCCGCGCCGCCGACCACATCGTTCTGCTCGAGCACGACGACCTTGAGCCCCGCCGCCGCCAGATAGGCGGCGCAGGTCAGACCGTTGTGCCCTCCGCCGATGAGAACGGCATCGAAGTCGCCCGAAGATTGCATGCTCGTAGCCATCAGTCTGCGGTCACGCCGCAAGGCCTCGCGACGCGGGACGCGGGGCTCTGTGTGCGGTAGCGAACAATCTAATACTCGTAATTAACACTGATCACCCGGATCTTGCTTCAATTGGAGCCGTTAGTATGTCGTTTAGAGCAAACGCCTAGCGTTGCCGTATCAGATCCGGACGCCTGGAGTTGGAACGCCATGCAGATCGCCGCGAACGCCAAGGCCATCACCCGCCGCGACGCGCAGGACGAGGCTTCCTACCAGTTCGCCGGGCTGCTGATCGTCTCGCTCTTTCCCGCACTCTTCTGGACGGCGCTCATCGCCGGCATCGGGGCCGCCGTTGGCCACAGCCCGAGCGCGGTGTCGCTCATGACCATCGGCACGGCCATCGCCATCTTCTGCGCCGGCGTCGGCCAGATGCTGTTCAGCCAAAAATCCTGAAGTCGCTTAGCTGACGCCACCCCAGCCGCAACGCATCCGCTGGCAGGTGCCGCCGCGCACGCCCTTGCACGGCACGCGCACGAAACGGCACGCCCGGCAGCTGTAGCTCGACAGGCAGCCGCGATACGACCCGCCCTTGCGGAAGTTGCAGGTGCGAATTGTCTGGCAGTCGCGCTGCGGATTGATGAGGCCGCCCGGCCCCTCCTGGGCACGCAGATCAGGCGCCATGGCCATCGCCGCGGCCAACGTCATCGCCAATAGACCCAGTCGCCGCATGCGCATGCCCCGATGCATCCCAAGCGCGAACAGTGTGTGGGAGAGACGGAGCGGTGGCAACCGAGTGGCCGATTCTCAGTGCACGACACGCGCACCGGTGTGCCGTTGTGGCCACGCCTTGTATGGGCGCGCCTTACCCCGCGGGACAATCTGGAACGGTGTCCAGGCTCGGCGCCCTGTGGATGGGGTGTCGTACACGTGGCCTGCGCCGGACCCGGCGATCCTGAATGTCGCCCGATTTCTCGACTTGCACTGCGGCGGACACGTGAACGGGATCGCCGCATGCCGCCAGCCGCATCTCACGCCTACCGTCAACTGCAGCCGGGCGATGCCGATCTCTTTCGCGCGCTGCTGACGATGTTCGGCGAGGTATTCAGCGATACCGAGAGCTACATGCGCGCGCAGCCGGACGATGCTTACATCGGGAAGCTGCTCGCCGGGGATACCTTCATTGCGCTCGTCGCGTTGCACGAAGGGATCGTGGCCGGAGGGCTGGCGGCGTACGAGCTGAAGAAGTTCGAGCAGGCGCGCTGCGAGATCTACATCTACGACCTCGCCGTGCGCGAGGAGTATCGGCGGCAGGGCATCGCGACCGCGATGATCGACGAGCTCAAGGCGATTGCGCGCAGGCGCGGCGCGTACGTGATCTACGTGCAGGCAGACTACATCGACCCACCCGCCATCGCGCTCTACACTAAGCTCGGGACGCGCGAGGACGTGCTGCACTTCGACATTCTGCCGTGAGCCGGCGGCCGGAACCTTGCACTAGCGGAGGGCGGCGAGCGCCTTCAATTACTCTGCCGCCTTGCGCGCCGGTTGCTGCACGGCAGCCATGTAGTCGTTGAGCAGGTTTTCCGTGATCTGCCCGGGCTTGTATTTGTGCTCGCCGATCTCGGAGACCGGCGTCACCTCGGCAGCCGTGCCGGTCACGAACACCTCCGAGAAGTCTTTGAGCTCCTCCGGCATGATCGCCCGCTCGATCACCTGATAGCCGCGCTTCTTGGCCAGATCGATGACCGTTCGCCGCGTGATGCCGTCGAGGAAGCAGTCGGGATCGGGCGTGTGGATGACACCATCTTTGATCAGGAAGATGTTGGCGCCCGTGCACTCGGCAACGCGGCCACGCCAATCGAGCATGAGCGCGTCGGCATAGCCGGCGTTCTCGGCGCGATGCTTCTCGACCGTGCAGATCATGTAGAGGCCGGCGGCCTTGCTCTTCGAGGGCGCCGTCGCCGGATCGGGGCGGCGATACTTCGCCATTGTCAGGCGGATGCCTTTCAGCCGCTGCTCCATCGGGAAGTAGGAGCCCCACTGCCACGCCGCAACTGCGAGATGGATCTTGGTCGCCTGCGCCGACACGCCGATTTGCTCCGAGCCGCGCCAGGCGAGCGGCCGGATGTAGCAGTCCGAAAGCTTGTTGGCCTCGACGACGTCGCGGCAGATCTTGTCGATCTCGGCGGCGGTGTAGGGCACGTCGAAGTCGAGCATTTTAGCGCTCTCGATCAGGCGCTGCGAATGCTCGGACAGCTTGAAGATTTCGCCCCCGTAGGCGCGCAGACCCTCGAATACCGCACTGCCGTAATGGAGAGCGTGCGTCAGGACGTGGATGTTTCCCTCGCGCCAGGGAACCATCTTGCCATCGAGCCAGATAAGGCCGTCACGATCGTGAAAGGGAGTTGTCCCGGACATGCGTTCTCTCTCCGTAGACTTTTGCGCCAAGATCGTTACTTAAGCTGGCTCGGTGACGAGCCTGCTGGCGGGCAACGCTGCTGGTGATCCAGATCGCCCCCGCGCCCCTCGCTCAAGCTTGTGCTGCTCGTGCGAACGCGCCGATCGCCTGCGCAAAATGACTTGCCATGACTAACAATCGAGGCCAAATAAGTCAACATGACTGACATAACGTCCGACAGCGTTGCGGGCCGCCGCATGTCGCGCTCATCCGCCGCGCAATCAACCACCAACGGGGCATCGCGCCCTCAGCCTGAGGACGGTCCCCAGACCGACCTCGTCGCCTGCGTCGAGCTCTTGTTCTTCGCCTATCGGGATTTCACCGGCGGCCCCGACGCGGTGCTCGAGGAGTACGGCTTCGGCCGCGCCCATCACCGGGTCCTACATTTCGTGCATCGCAATCCGGGCCTGCGCGTCGCCGATCTCTTGGACATCCTCAAAATCACCAAGCAGAGCCTCGCCCGCGTTCTAAAGCAGCTCATCGATAAAGGTTTCATTATGCAGCGCGCCGGAAACGACGACCGGCGCGAGCGGCGTCTGTTTGTGACGGCAAAGGGCGGGCGCCTGGCCGACAAGCTATCGATCCAGCAGATCAAGCATATCGAGGCTGCCCTGGCCAAAGCGGGCCCGGGGGCGGCAGAGTTTGCGCGTCGCTTCCTTTTTGCCATGATTACGGAGTCGGATCGTCCGCGCGTCGAGGCGCTGGTAAAGCTCGCATCCGAAACGCGCGCCTGACGAGACGACGGCTCGAGGACGAGGGGCAATTATGAGAACCGCGAAAGTCGCGAGCGCACCGCTTCCCGACAACGCTCCGCACGTGCTCATCGTCGACGACGATCAGAAGATCCGCGACCTCCTCGGCCGCTACCTTTCGGAGCAGGGCTTCCGCGTGACGACCGCGCAGGACGCAGCCACTGCGCGCGCCGGCATGCGCGGGCTCGAGTTCGACGCGGTGCTGCTCGACGTGATGATGCCCGGCGAGAACGGCCTCGACCTGGCGCGCGAGCTCAAGGCCACGCGCTCCATTCCCATCTGCATGCTGACCGCGCGCTCCGAGCCCGAGCACCGCATCGAAGGTCTGGAAGCCGGCGTCGACGACTACCTGCCGAAGCCGTTCGAACCGCGCGAGCTACTTCTGCGCTTGCGCAACATCCTGCGTCGCGCCGCGGGCGGCTCCGGACCGAGCGAAGAAGTGCGCATGGGCAACCACGTGTTCCACGTGTCGCGCGGCGAGCTCAAGCACAACGACGAGACGATCAAGCTCACCGAGCGCGAACGCGACCTTCTACGCATGTTCGCCCAGCGCATCGGCAGCCCCATTCCCCGCCACGAGCTTGCCCCGGAGGATTCCACCGGCAGCGACCGCGCGATCGATGTGCAAATCAACCGTCTGCGGCGGAAAATCGAGACTGACCCTTCCAATCCCGTGTACCTCCAGACAGTGCGCGGCAAAGGGTATATCCTCTATTCCGACTAGTGTCCCGATTTCGAAGTTCGCCAGAGTTCGATGCTAGTAGCCGAGCGAACTTCGAAATCATAAGGGACACTAGAACCATAAACTCGCTAGTGCGATTCAGATCGAGAAATTCGCTCAGTACCTCGCCGCTGACGCTTGCGAATTTCTCGATCATCGCACTAGTCCGCCGCGTTTCGAGGTCGGTTGATGCTCGCCAAAGGCGAGGAGCCCGAGCGCCGTCCCTTTCTGCCCTGGCATGCGCTGCGGCAGGCGCTTGCGCGTGCCCGCCTGCCGCGATGGCGCTGGCCGCGCCGCGACGACTTTTACGTCCCCCAGCCCGTGTTGAAACTCTGGGAGAAGCTACCGCCGGCACCCGCTTGGTTGACGGTCTTCTTCACGTGGTTCGCGAAGACGCATAATCGCAACATGCAAATCATCGGCGGCTGGATCGCCGACGTTTTGCCCAAAGGCCTCTACGCCCGCGCGCTCATCATCATCATCGCGCCCATCGTCGTGCTCGAGGGCGTCGTCGCCTTCGTGTTCATGGAGCGGCATTGGCAGGCGGTGACGCGACGCCTGTCGGAGGCGACGGCACGCGACATCGCCGCCGTCATCGACATCTACGAGGACTATCCGAAGAAAGACGAGTACAGCCAGCTCATCGAGATGGCGCGCGACCGTCTCAACCTGTCGATGCAGGTGCTGCCGCCCGGCGACCTGCCCGCACCTCGGCCGAAGCCGTTCTTCGCGCTGCTCGACCGGGCGCTGTCGGTCGAGATCCGCCGCCAGGTGCAGAAGCCGTTCTGGATCGACACCGTCGGCCAGTCGCGCCACGTGGAAATCCGCGTCAAGCTCGAGAACGCGATCCTGCGCTTCGTCGCCACGCGCTCGCAAACGTACGCGTCGAACTCGCACATCTTCCTGTTGTGGATGATCGGCTCGTCGGTGATCCTGCTCACCGTCGCCATTCTCTTCCTGCGCAACCAGATCCGTCCGATCCTGCGGCTCGCCGAGGCGGCAGACGCCTTCGGCAAAGGGCGCCGGGTACCGGACGACTTCCGTCCGCGCGGCGCCCGCGAGGTGCGGCAGGCGGCGACGGCGTTCCTCGAAATGCGCGACCGCATCACCACGCACGTCGAGCAACGCACCACCATGCTCGCCGGCGTCAGCCACGACCTGCGCACCATCCTCACCCGCTTCAAGCTGGAGCTGGCGCTGCTCGGCGATACGCCCGAGGCGCTCTCGCTGCAGGCGGACGTGCGTGAGATGCAGGACATGCTCGAGGATTACCTTGCGTTCGCCAAAGGCGACGGCGGCGAGGAATCCGCGCCGACCAATTTGCGCGAGCTACTCGAGGAGGTGGAGGTCGAGGCGCAGTACTTCGGCACGCCGATCGAGCTCAAGATGCGCAAGCGGCGCGAGGACCTCGTGCTCCCGTTGAAACGGCAGGCGTTCAAGCGTGCGGTCACCAACCTGGTGTCGAACGCGGCGCGCTTCGGCGATCAGATCATCATTCGCGGCGCCGTCGAAGGCCAGTGGGTGCGCGTCGAGGTCGACGACAACGGTCCCGGCATCCCGCCCGACGAGCGCGCCAACGTGTTCAAGCCGTTCTACAGGCTCGACCACGCGCGCAACCAGGACGAGGGTAACACCGGTCTCGGCCTCGCCATCGCCCGCGATATAGCCAAGAGCCACGGCGGCGACATCACGCTCGGCGAAAGCTCGATGGGCGGCCTGCGCGCCGTCATCTCCGTCCCGCTGTAGAGCCCTACGACAGAGCGCCGGGAGGAACGGCGGCGGCCGGATCGGCGTCACCCGGGGCCGCGCCCGATGCTGGCTTCGACCGATTGCGGAAAGTCTCGCAGCACGACTTGAACGCGCTGCACAGTTTCGCCGTCACATCGTCGATCGACTGCAACGCGCGCTCGCCGCGGCGCAGATGCCGGTCGAGGGCCGCCATCGTCTTCGCCAAACCCGGATCGTCGTCGGAGAGCCAGGTGCGATAGACCGAAGCGTAGACGGCGGCGAGGCCCGCGGCACGCGCCTGCCCCTCCAGACCTTCAGCCCGGATACCCGCCGCGCGCAGCATCCACGCCTGTGATTGTCCGACCGCACACGCGACCGACGGATCGAGCGTCCAGGACGCCGCGATCGACTTCAGCGCCGGCTTGTAGGCGGCGAGCACGTCGAAACGGCTCATGATCACCTCGAACAGCGCATCACGGGCCGGCTGCGTGCCCGTGCGATGCGGCGCGCGCGCCAGCACTGCGTCATCGACCATGCGCACGAACGCCGCGAGCGCGTCGGACTTGCCGTTGAACTCGCGCCGCACGTCGACGAGGCTCACGCCGGCGGCCTCGGCGATGTTCGCCAGCGTCACCTCCCGCCAGGGGCGCTCGGCGGCGAGCTTCAGCGCAGCGGCGACCAGCCGCCCGCGAATGGTGAGTTGGTCCAGCATGGCCTGCTCCCGTGTTGTCCTTCGAGACACGTAGGTAGCGGAAGGCGCGGCCAAAAGGTTGAAGACGCGGATCACCGGTGACGACCAAGGCGAAATCCGCCCGAGGCTACAAATACTTGAGCTTTGATCGCAGCAAACCCGCGCCCCTCTTGAGCCGCGGCAAGACGCCGGGCCGGGAAAAATTCCCGTGATATTTCGCATAGTTGGCCGCACACGAACGCGTGAGCGCGGCAAACTGGGGCTTGCCATATGTGTAACAGTATATCATAACTGAAAACACGGTGCGACGCGGGACGGCGCCTTACGCGCAACCGGCTCTGGGACCTATCCTCCTTGGTTTCCGAGCCGTTGGTGCCCACCGCCCACCAAATTTGCCTGGGCCCGCCGGGGCTCACGCCCGCTCAGGCAACGCAAGAGACGCGGCCGCACATTGGCTCCAGGGCTCTCCCGCTCATTTCGCCAAGTCGCGGCCGCGTTTCGTTGCCGCCGCCACGGCGGCCGTCATCAACTTCTGCAGGCCGTCCACACCGCCAAGAACCTCGAGCGCCGCCGCCGTCGTCCCGCCGGGCGACGTCACGTTCTTCCGAAGTTGCTCGGCCGAAAGATCGGATTGCTCGAGCAGCGCGCCCGAGCCCGCAACGGTCGCGCGCGCGAGTTGCGCGGCGAGCTTGGCATCGAGCCCTGCGGCCCGGCCCGCCTCGGCAAGGCACTCGGCCAGCAGGAACACGTAGGCCGGTCCCGATCCCGACACGGCAGTCACCGGATCGAGCAGAGCCTCATCGTCCACCCAAAGCACTTCGCCGACCGCCGACAGCAGGTCATCGGCGAACGCGCGCTGCACGGGCGTGACCCGCTTGTTAGCAACGGCGACCGTGATCCCGCGGCGGATCGCGGCCGGCGTGTTCGGCATCGCCCGCACCACCGCAGCGCCCGGCATGAACTTCTCGAAGCTCGCCAAGCGTCGCCCTGCTGCAATCGACACGACCAGCGTATGCGGCCCCGCGAGCTTGGCGAGACCCGGCAGCACCGCTTCCATGATCTGCGGCTTGACGGCGATGAGGATGACGCCCGGAGGCTGGGTCAGCTCGTCGATGAACGGCAGCACGTCGATGCCGTTGTCGGCGAGTAGGTCTCCGACAGCCGGCGCGGGATCGGGGTCCTGCACGATCACGGTGCGCGGATCGAGCCCGCGGGCGAGCAATCCTTCCAGGATCGCTCCACCCATCTTGCCGGCACCGGCCAGCAGCAGCGGACCTTGTGAGGTGAACGTCATCGGCGCCCCGCTTCTGCGGGCGACGTGAGCGCGCCCGCGTTGTTAGGCCTGGCCTTCGGTCTCGAACATCGTGGAGACCAGTGCCTCGCGGCTCTGCTTACCCGCCCAGACCACGAACTGGAAGGCCTGATAGTAGCGCTCGCAGGCCTCGAGCGCAGCATGCAGCATCGCTTCGCATTGCGCGCTCGTGGCGACGGAGCCGTTGAGCAGCAGCGCGTGGCGGAACATCACGAGGCCTTCGCCGGTCCACAGGTCGAAGTGGCCGAGCCAGAGCTGCTCGTTGATCTGCGCCACGAGCTTGTACATTTCGTTGAGCCGGTTCTCCGGCACGCGGAAGTCGAACGCGCAGGCGACGTGCAGCGCCTCGAGGTCGTCGCGCCAGTTGAGCGAGACGTGATAGTCGGTCCACGTGCCGGCGATCACCAGCGTCAGCTCGTCGTCGTTCGTGCGGTCGCAAGACCAGTCGTGCGCGGCGGAGAGCCGCTCGATGAGATCGATAGGGTTGGTCACCCGGCCGTAGCCCACGTGTTCAGCCGACATGCTTCGTGGATCCCTCTATAGGTCTCGCGGTCTTTTTTCGTAGTCGATACAAAGCTACGCGACACCACAGAGCGACGAATGCAATCAACGGTCGCGACGAAAACAGACGGGACCACGAGTCGCAAGTTCGCCCCGGCCTTGTCCACGGCCAATGTGCCGGCAATTGAACGATTGGCGACTCACGCGGTGCCGCGCTGCGCGAGTTGTGTCTCCAGCGCGAGGATGCGCGCTTCGAGGCGCTCGTTCTCCGCGCGAGCCTTCTCGGTCATCGCCTTCACCGCCTCGAACTCCTCCCGGCGCACCACGTCCATGTCGCGAAGGACTTTCTCGCCCTGCGCCTTGAAGAACGTCTCGGCCTCTTTCCTGAGGCCATCGGCCGCGCCGGCGGCATCTGTCATCAACTTGGCAAACTCGTCGAGGAAGCGATTGGTCGTCTGGGTCATGGCATCTACCTCCGCGGAGCTGCGCCGCATGCATTGGACTGTGCTGGAGGTGGGGACTATGAGCGGCAGCGGCGAGCCGTTCAAGACAGCCACGGCCCTTGACAGCCGTCGCGCCTGCCGAAATCGTGCGGCGCCCATCACGGGCGTCTACGCCGTAATCCCAGGGGAGCGGCCGCACCGCGCCGGCCGAAGCATTGCATGAACCTGCTGACAACCCTGTGGACGATTCCGTTTCCAAACATCGACCCCGTTGCCCTGCAGATCGGACCGGTGGCCATCAAGTGGTATGGCCTTGCCTACCTCGCCGGCCTGCTGCTCGGCTGGCTATACATTCGCCGCCTGCTGTCCGAGCCTTACCTATGGGCCAATGACCGGCCACCGTTCGAGGCGGCCAAGGTCGACGACTTGCTCCTCTACATCACCGCCGGCGTCGTGCTCGGCGGGCGTCTCGGCTTCGTCATTTTCTATGAGCCGAGCTACTACCTCGAGAACCCGCAAGACATCATCGCCGTCTGGAAAGGTGGCATGGCGTTCCACGGGGCACTCGTCGGCTGCCTCATCGCCATTTGGGCATTCGCGCGCCGCAACGGCGTCAATCCATGGAGCACCGGCGACCTCGTCACCGCGGCGGTGCCGATCGGACTGTTCTTCGGACGCATCGCCAACTTCATCAACGGCGAGCTGTTCGGCCGGCCGACGACGCTTCCCTGGGGCATGGTGTTCCCCGAGGCCGCCTTCCACTACCCGAACGTCGAGCCGACCCCGCGCCACCCGAGCCAACTCTACGAGGCGGCACTCGAAGGCCTGCTGCTCTTTCTCGTGCTGCGGCTTCTCACGCACTACTTCGACGCGCTGAAGCGTCCGGGCGTCGTATCGGGCGTGTTCCTCGCCGGCTATGCGCTCGCCCGCTCGACCTCCGAGCTGTTCCGCGAGCCGCACTTTGCGCACGCCTTCAACATCGGTCCGCTGACGCCCGGCATCGTCTACTCCATTCCCATGCTGCTCGCCGGGCTCGCCGTCATCTACCTGGCGCGCACCCGCGACTTGAAGTGAGCGGCGACGCACAGCGCGCGCCGACGCCGCTGGCGCAGAAGCTCGCCCAGCGCATTGCCCGCGACGGCCCGATCGGCATCGCCGCCTACATCGAAGCCTGCCTCCACGATTCCGAGCACGGCTACTATCGCCGGCAGCTGGCCATCGGCCGCGCCGGCGATTTCGTCACCGCGCCGGAGATCAGCCAGGCGTTCGGTGAGCTCATCGGGCTGTGGTGCGCCGTCGTCTGGCAACAAATGGGCTCGCCCGCGCGCCTGCACCTGATCGAGCTGGGGCCTGGTCGCGGCACGCTGATGCGCGATGGGCTGCGTGCGGCGCGGCTCGTGCCGGCGTTCAACGCGGCGCTCGCCGTCACGCTCGTCGAGAGCAACCACGCGCTGGAACAAGTCCAGCGCGAGACCCTTGCCGTCGAGGGCGTCGCCATCACCTGGGAGCGCACCATCCCCGCCGGCGACACGCCCACCATCATCATTGCCAACGAGTTCGTCGACACGCTGGCTGCGGACCAATGGGTCTGCCGCGGCGGCACGTGGCACACGCGCTGCGTCGGCGCCGATGCAGACGGGAACCTCGCCTTCGTCGATGGTCCGCCCGTCGCCGGAGCCGTACTGGCACCGGAGCTTCCGCCGCCCACGGAAGGCGACATCTTTCAGCCGCCCGCCGCGGCCCTTCCCGATCTTGCCGGCGCCCTCGCGACCGCGGGCGAGCCCTGCGCCGGTCTCCTCATCGACTACGGGCACGACCGGCCGAGCTTCGGCGACACGCTGCAGGCCGTCGCCGCGCATCGCTACATCGACCCGCTCGCCGCACCGGGCGAGACGGACCTGTCGCTGCAGGTCGACTTCGCCGCCCTCGCCGCAGCCCTGCACGATGCCGGTCTTGCCAGCGACGGGCCGGTGGCGCAGGGCGAGTTCCTCGGGCGGCTCGGGATCGTCGAGCGCGCCTCGCGGCTGATGGCGGCCAATCCGGCAAAGGCGGCTGAGATCGAAGCGTCCGTCGCCCGGCTGATCGCGCCGCACGGCATGGGCACCCGCTTCCGCGTCCTCGGCTTCCGCGGCCCGGCATTGCCACCACTTCCGGGGCTCGCCCCCGTGGACATGCCGGGTAGCGCACCTTAAGTGCTCAGGCCATGCTGAAACCCATCGAAGCTGCGGCGCTCGCCCGCCTGCCGAACATCCGCCACGGGTTCTTCACCCGCGCCGGTGGCGTCTCGGAGGGTCTCTATGTGGGCCTCAACTGCGGGCCAGGGTCGGCCGACGTGCCTGCCAACGTCGCCGAGAACCGTGCCCGGGTTGCACGCCACCTCGGCGGCAGCCACTCCGACGTGACCACCGTGTACCAGGTGCACAGCGGCGACGCCGTCGCCCTCGGCGCCCCGGTCGATCCAAACGCCCGTCCCAAGGCCGATGCCATCGTCACCGCGACCCCGGGTCTGGTCATCGGCATCCTCACCGCCGACTGCACGCCCGTCCTCTTCGCCGACCCTGAAGCCGGGATCGTCGCCGCTGCCCACGCGGGCTGGCGCGGCGCCGTCGCCGGGGTGCTCGAGGCGACCGTTGCAGAAATGGAGAAGCTCGGCGCCGCGAGAAATCGCATTGTCGCGGCCATTGGACCCTGCATTAACCAAGTTTCATATGAAGTCGGCCCAGACTTCGTAGCAACCCTTCTGGAAAGTTGCGCGAGCAACGAAACGTTTCTGGCTCGCAATAGTCCGGAGGAGCGGGCACATTTCGACTTGCCGGGATTTGTGGCCAAACGGCTGCAGGACTGTGGTCTCGGCGGGGTTGAGAGGCAGAGCCCGTGCACGTACGTGAACGAATCGAAGTTCTTCAGTTTTCGGCGCTCTCAGCACCGTTCAGAGGGGGATTACGGACGTCAAATCTCCGCCATTGTCGTGGCGTAATTGCACAATCCACAATGGCGTCTTGCGTTTTGTTCGGCGAAATACGCTCGAACGCCTAAACGCTCGGATTCGATCTGGACGTGGCCTGGGTGACTGGTTAGACGATTCTTAGAGAGGTACCGGTCATTAAGGAGAGTAAGGCCGCAGGGTATGTACGCCGGCCGCCGGAAGAAACAGCGGGACTCAACGGGGGAGCGTCGCCGTGACGACCTTTGATGCTGCTGCGGCTTGGCAAAAAAAGAAGCCACTAGCGTCCGCACTATTTGCGGGGTTGCTGGCCTTCGGACTCGCAGGATGCGAGACGGCCAATTCGCTCACTTCGCTATTCAGTTCGTCGGGCGGTGAAGCCCCGACGGCATCCGTCGCGAGCCCGCCGCCGATGGCGGCGACTGCGCGCGGCGCCCAGTTTGCCATCGCGCCCGTGATCGGTCCGCCCGAGAACGTGTCGGGCGAACTGCGCAATCAGCTCATCTCTGAACTCGAGCGCCAGAACATCCGCGTCGCCAAGACGCCCGACGAGAAAGCGGAGTACACGCTCCGCGGCTACGTCGTGTCATCGCTCGAGAAGAAGGGCAACAAGTCGAAGGTGTCCTACATCTGGGACGTCACCGACGCCTCGGGCAAGGGCGTCCACCGCGTGAGCGGCGAAGAGACGGCCCCTGCCGGCAAGAGCAAGGACCCGTGGACGGCCGTCACGCCGCCCCTCGTGCAGACGATCGCTTCGAAGACGGTTACTTCGGTCACCGCCTGGATGCCGGGCGGCGGCGCGGCCGTTGCGAGCGCCGGAACTGCCGGCGGCATGGTGCAGACCGCGGCGGCGACGCCGGGTGCCTACACCGCGCCGACGCCCGCCAAGCAGATCGTTACGGGCAGCACCGGCGGCAAGGTGAAGGCCTTCGTGCCGACCGTAACCGGCGCTCCCGGCGACGGCAGCTCGACATTGCGGGCAGCGCTCCAGCGTGAGCTGACGCGCAGCAACGTGACCCTCGCCGAGGCGCCATCGGCCGACAACTACATCGTCGAAGGCAAGGTCGTGATGGGCCCCGGCAAGGACGGCAAGCAGCCCATCACCATCGACTGGAGCGTGACCGACCCCTCTGGCAAGAAGCTCGGCACCGTCTCGCAGAAGAACGAGGTTCCGCAGGGCTCGCTCGACGGCTCGTGGGGCAAGACGGCCGACGCCGCGGCAGCCGCCGCAGCCCAGGGCATCGTCAAGCTCCTGCCGCAGCCGACGCAGACGACCAGTTCGAACTGAGTTCACACGGCGCTAAGACGCCGCGTCAAAAATCCGTCGTAACTTGAGGGCCCCGCCGTTTACAGGTGTGGGCCCTCTTGCTAGAAGCGCCCGGCGAACGGCTGTGGAGGCGTACATGCCTTTCGATCCCCGTCCAGAGGGTCGCACGACCCCGACGATGAAACTCGTCGCCGGCAACTCCAACCGCCCTCTCGCCGAGGCGATCGGCGCGCACCTGAAGCTGCCCCTCACCAAGGGCCAGGTGAAGCGCTTCGCCGACATGGAGATCTTCGTCGAAATCCAGGAGAACGTCCGCGGCCAGGACCTCTTCGTGATCCAGTCGAACTCGTTCCCGGCGAACGACAACCTGATGGAGCTGCTGATCCTCATCGACGCGCTCAAGCGCGCGTCGGCAGCCCGAATCACCGCCGTCATCCCTTACTACGGCTACGCCCGCCAGGATCGCAAACCCGGTCCGCGCACCCCGATCACCGCCAAGCTCGTCGCCAACCTGATCGAGCGCGCCGGGGCCGACCGCGTTATGACGCTCGACCTGCACGCCGGGCAGATCCAGGGTTTCTTCGATATCCCGACCGACAACCTGTTCGCCGCGCCGGTGATGGTCCGCGACATTCAGGAACAGCACAAGGGCAGCAACCTGATGGTTGTCTCGCCCGACGTCGGCGGCGTGGTGCGCGCGCGTGCCCTCGCCAAGCGCATCGAGGCGCCCATCGCCATCTGCGACAAACGCCGCGACCGACCCGGTGAATCCGAAGTCATGCACGTCATTGGCGATGTGAAGGGCATGCGCTGCATCCTGATCGACGACATTGTCGATTCCGGCGGCACGTTGGTGAATGCCGCCGAAGCGCTGCTGAAGCACGGCGCCGTCGAGGTGATGGCCTACATTACGCACGGCGTACTTTCGGGTGGTGCGGTCAGCCGCATCCAGGCCTCGAAGCTCAAGTCGCTCGTGATTACGGATTCGATCCAGCCGACCGCCGCCGTGCTCGCCGCCAAGAACATTCGCGTGCTGTCGATTGCGCCCTTGATCGGCGAGGCCATCCTGCGCACCGCGCGCGAGGAAAGCGTCTCCAGCCTCTTCTACTGAGGCGCAAACCTCAGCGCAGCTTGCTCCAATCCGGTCGCAGGCGCGGCATGCCATTGCGGTCCGTTTGCAGCCATACCGAAAAGTCCGGCATGTCGCGGTCGACGAGAAGCTGGGTCTCTGAGGCTTCATCCTCGATACGCTCGATGAGCTCGCGCGCAAACATCGGGAACAGGGCGTCTGAAGGTCCGCCGCAGCCTCCGTCTCGCCCAAGGATGAGCTGCGGACTATCGATGTGCTCCTGATGGATGCGCCAGTAGGCGGGTCCAGCGCTGCAGCGCTGCGGTCCCTCGGGCTGGTAGATCACGGCGCCATATCCGTCACCGGCTTCGATCCAGACCATGGTCGACGATCGATAGATGGCGAGCGTTTCCGCCGACACGTTCTCGGCGTGTCCCCATAGCGTGACGAACTGCCGATCCGTCGGTGCCAATTCGATGGCCGTAGTCATGCGCGAGTCCTGCAGCCTCAGCGGCCCCGGACCCGACAGCGCCGCCTTCAATTGAGGATCGAGCGCAAACCCTAGCCGCAGCTCCGCCGCCTCGAGCACGCTTTTGGATTGGGGTTGATCAAAAACGAGCCCAAGGTCTTCGCCAGTGCCTTGCCACCCGATCTCGGCGAGGAGCTTGTCGACGCCGCTCCTCAGGCTGGCGAGTGACGTAGCGGGGGGCGCATGGCGCAGTGGTGAAGTCACGCCATCGACGGGGACCAGATCGAAGGTCCGCTCAGGAGCACCCAGCATCGCCGCGATCATCGGCATCCGCTTGCGCGCGAGCGTAAGCTTCCTGGCATCACGAGGAACGGCTATGCGCACCTCGATCGGGTCGCCAACCTCGCCCGACACCGTAAAGCGGCCAACCTCCACCGCATCCGCGAGGACCGTGTAGGCGCCGTGGACCGTCACTTGAGGATTGGCGAGGATCAGAAGATCGAATGCAGCCGCCGGCATGGGAGACTCCAAAAGGAAATCTTTGCCCTCCTCATCACTGCTTCTCACCAGCCCTCGCTGTGCCGCTGGGACTTGCGTTCGCGGCACAAATCGGTTTGCGGGCGCAGTGTGGGGCCGATGTGCCTTCAGGCCTTGTCGAGCGGGCCGTGGTCGTCGCAGTGGTCCCCGTGCAGGTGATGCAGGTGACCGTCGACGAGATAGTCGACGTGATCGCCATGCGGCACCGCCTCGTGCCCGCATCCGGGTCCGTGCTTGTGCCCCGGCTCGTGCCCCTTGCAACGATGCTCGGGCGTGCAGCGGTCCGGGTTCTTGTCTGAGACCTCGATGGCGTGCTCGTCGACGTGGTCGCCGTGCATGTGATGCAGATGCCCGTCGTGCAGATAGTCGACATGGTCCCCGTGGCGCACAGCGGTGTGCCCGCAGTTGGGGCCGTGTTGATGCGAGTGATTGGCGTGATGTGGTTCCTTGCACGTCGACATGGTGGCCTCCCTGCGCGTGTCATTGGCGCCAAGCTACGTCGCTTCGGCGCCAATGACCACCCTCAGTTCAGCTTGACGATGCCGAAGGCGCGCACGCTTGCGCCGGGCTGCAGCACGTCCTCGCGCCGCTTGAACGACGTGTGATCGAGCACCTCCTCGTCGGCGAGGTTTTCACCCTTGATGCCGATCGTGACTTGCGAGGCCGTGCCGTCCGGCGCCTTGACGTCGGTCGTGTAGCTCAGCTCCGCCGAGACCAGCGTGTAACCGGGCGTCTCGATCTCGTTGAGGCCAATCTGGTCTTGGGCGAACGCGTGCAGGAGCCCGACGCGCGCCAGCCAGGCCGCGTCGTGGTAGTAGACGCCCCCGCCGAGCCGGTGCGGAGGGATGCGCGGGACATTCTCGCCATTCTCGAACTCGGCGCGCACGAAGTCATACTGGCCGTCGATGCCCCAAATGCCGTTCCAGACACGCCCCACATCGAGTTGCGCCGCAAGCTCGGCGCCATAGAACGTCGCGTTGCGCTGCTGGAACAGCACCTGATCGAACTCCTCGTCCGTCGGCACCGTCGGCGGGCACTCGGCAAGCGTCGTCCCGCAGGTGACGCCGGTGAGCTGCCGGTAGATGAAGCCGTAATAGCGCGTGTAGTAGGCCGAAGCGTCGAAGCGAAAGCCTCCATGCGCGCGCTTCAAGCCGGCCTCGACGGTGGCCGACTTCTCTTCGGTGAGGAACGGATTGCCGATCTCGAAGGTGCCCGTTGCCTCGTGCATACCTTTGGAGAACAGCTCCGCCGCATCTGGGGCGCGCTCGACGTACTGGCCATTAAGACGCGCTTCGACACCCGCCGGCAATGCATGGAGGAGCCCTACGCCGCCGCTCACCGGCGCGAACGAGCGCTCGCCGGCAAACACCGCGGGCGCAAGCGGATCGGTCACATCCGCCCAACCCGTTCCGTCGACCGCCGTGTGCTCGACGCGGGTCGCCGCCTGCAGGCGCAGTTGTCGCGTGACCGCCAGCTCCTCGAACCAGAAGGCGGCGACGCTCTGCGTCTGCGCCGGTTCGAGCAGAGAATCTCCTTCGAAGCTCTGGCCGCGCGTGTCGCGGTTGTCGACGTGCACGCCGACGGCACCGCTGATCTCGCCCAGGCCGGTCATGAACGGCGCGTGCTGGATCTCGACGCGCGCCTCCTGTTCGCGATTGGTGAAGCGCGAGCCCACCTCGAACTCGGTATCGACTGTCGGATCGTGGATGGCGAGCTCGTCATGCGCATAGTCGGACGCGCCGAACCAGAAACGTATGGCGTCGACACCTGAGCTACGCACGCGCCATTCGCCCTTGGCCATGAACTTGTTCTGCTCCATGTCGATGCGCGGATTGACGCCTTCCTCGGCCTCCTCGCCGGGGATGCCGTAGAGGCTGGCAAAACGCGTGAAGGAGACGCCGACGAAGCCGTCGGTGCCGATCAGCGAGGTGCCGATCGACGCGCCCTCGCTTTCGACGAAGCTGTTGAGCACGCTACCGCGTGGAGACTGATAGTCATCGGCGCTACGCTTGAAGCCGTCGGCATGCACGGCGACGCCGCCGGAGCCGGCCGTAGCGCTCAGCGCCCCATCGGAGCCGTCGTCGACCGATGTGAACCCGCCGACGATGCGGCCGGTGAACCCACCTTTGGGAATGAACGTCGGGATGCGCTCGTTCTCGGCCGCCACGACACCACCGATGGCTTGGCTGCCATAGCGCAGCGTTGCCGGTCCGCGGACCACCTCCACACGATCGGCCGCCAGCGGGTCGAGCGGGATTGCGTGGTCCTCGGAGATGGCGGCCACGTCATGCGTGCCGATGCCGTTCTCCTGCGTGCGCACGCGATAGCTGTCGAGGCCGCGGATGATCGGCCGGTTGGCGCCCGGCGCGAAGTTGGTGCCGGCGATGCCGGGCTTCATTTCCAGCGTGTCGGTGATCGTGGCGCCGCCGCTGGCCGCGAACTCGCGCGCCGTCGCCACCGTCACCGCGACGAACGACTGATCATCGACGATGGCACCGGGAAGCGGCTGCAGTTCCACGGCCGGTAGCGGCGCGGAGGGCGCTTCTGCCGGCTCGCCGGAAGCCGGCGCCGTGCTCGTCGACTTGTGCTTGGTCTTCTTCGGCTTGGCGACGGGGCTCGCGGTGGTCACGGTGACCGCCGGCAATTGCACCGTGTCCGACGCCTGTGGCGCCGCCGGCTGCGCCTGTCCCTGTGCCGATTGCGCCTGTGCCGGCGCGGCCTGCATCGCCACAGCCACGGCTGCAGCACCCAACGCTACGCATACTTTCACTGAACGCCCCCGAGAATACGCTTTACGGATGTTATAATATCCGCATATTAACCGTGGTCAAGGGCTTCGCGCCGAAGCGGGGTGCCGTGGCGGTAGCAACGAAGGACGTTACGTGATGCAGCGTGTTGCGAACGACACAGCGGCATGGGTGCACGGCGCGATTACCAAGAGCGCGGCGCTGGCCGGCAACGCCTCAACGCGTCGTGCGGGCGATGCACTCACGGCAGTGACCGCGCAACTCGAGCGTCATGCGGTCGACGGCGAACTTAGCCTTGCGCGCCCACGCAGCGAGCCGATCGACGGCCGCCGGCTCGTCGAACTCGCTGACGGTGCCGCAGTCGTTGCAAATGGCGAACACCGCCGTCTCGCCCTCGTGGCTCGCATGCCGGCAAGCGACGAATGCGTTGAGCGATTCCAGACGATGCGCTTGCCCATCGGCGATGAGCCGGTCGAGCGAGCGATAGACCGTCTGCGGCGCGAGGCTCGCCTTGCTGCGCAGCTCCTCGATCAGCTCGTACGCGCTCACCGGGCGCCCGACGTCGCGCAGCGCCTCGACGATCATCTTGTCCTGCTCGGGGGCAGGCCGGCGTTTGGCCACCTTGCGAACCATCAGGCGATCCCGGCTCTTCGCGAATGTCTCAGTTCGGATATTATAACATCACGATCAAAACAGGAGCAAAAACATGCAGCTCGGTAAGCGTCTCCCGGTAACAGTACTGTCTGGTTTTCTCGGTGCAGGCAAGACGACGCTGCTCAATCATGTGCTGAACAACCGGGACGGCCGGCGCGTCGCGGTCATCGTCAACGACATGAGCGAGGTGAACATCGACGCGGCGCTGGTGCGCAACGGCGGGGCGAACCTGTCCCGCACCGACGAGACGCTCGTGGAGATGTCGAACGGCTGCATCTGCTGCACCCTGCGCGACGACCTGCTGACCGAGGTGCGGGCGCTCTCCGCGAGCGGCCGCTACGATTACCTCCTCATTGAATCGACCGGCATCGCCGAGCCGCTCCCCGTCGCCACCACCTTCGAGTTCCGCGACGAGGACGGCCGCAGCCTGTCGGATGTCGCGCGCCTCGACACCATGGTAACGGTCGTCGACGCCGCCAATCTCCTCAAGGACTACCGCTCGGAGGACTTTCTCACCGACCGCGGCCAATCGCTCGGGCGGCATGACGAGCGCTCGCTCGTCGGCCTGCTCACCGAGCAGATCGAGTTCGCCGACGTCATCGTCCTGAACAAGATCGACGTTGCGACGCCGCGCGAGATCGAGCTGGCGAAATCGATCATTCGCGCCCTCAACGCCGATGCGCGCATCATCGAAACGACGCGCGGCGTGGTCGCCATCGACGCCATCCTCGACACCGAGCTGTTCTCCTTCGAGGCGGCGCACAGCCACCCGCTCTGGTACCGCGAGTTGGCCGGCTTCAAGGATCACGTGCCGGAGACGGAGGAATACGGCGTTTCGAGCTTCGTCTACCGTGCGCGCCGCCCGTTTGCCCCGGCGAAGCTGCACGCCTTCTTCAACAAGCCTTGGCCCGGCGTCATTCGCGCCAAGGGTTTCTTCTGGCTGGCGACGCGGCCAGCCTGGGTCGGCGAGTTGAGCCAGGCCGGGGCGCTCGTCCGCCACGAGGCCGCCGGCTACTGGTGGGCGGCGGTGCCCAAGGCCAAGTGGCCGGAGGACGAGGAACTGCGCGCCCGCATCGACAAGGCCTGGCACGCCCTGTGGGGCGACCGGCGCCAGGAACTCGTTTTCATCGGTGTCGGCGACATGGATAAGGGCGCCATTGTCGAGGAGCTGGACGACTGCCTGCTGCCCGTGCCGGAGAGCGGGCCGCTGGACCCCAAGTCCTGGACATCGCTGGACGATCCGTTCCCGCTGTGGCAACGCCAATAGGCGCAATCCGGCAGGCCCGGGCCTGATCCGGCCCTGCCCCGGGCAATTGCCAAGCACCTGATCCGCCGCTATAACCCGCGCCATCTCAAGCATTTCAGCATGAGACGGCGCCCGGCACCCTTGGAGGCCGCGTCGATCAACGGGCCGCAAGGCCCGCAATTTTTTGGAGAAGTGTCCATGGCTCAGCAACCGATCGAGCTGAAAGCCACGGCGCGCCCACGTGCCGGCAAGGGGGCCGCACGCCAAGCTCGTCGTGAAGGAAAAGTTCCGGCTGTCATCTATGGCAACGGCGAAACGCCGCTGACCATCGTCCTCGACTACAACGACCTGTGGAAGCAGGTCATCAAGGGTCACTTCACCTCGACCGTCCTCGACGTTGACGTCGACGGGACGAAGAACCGCGTCATCCCGCGCGACCTGCAGGTCGACCCGGTCAAGGACCAGCCGATCCACGTCGACTTCATGCGCATCGGCAAGGACGGACGCATCCGTGTCGAGGTTCCGGTCCGCTTCATCAACGACCAGCTCTCGCCCGGACTGAAGCGCGGCGGCGTTCTCAACATCGTCCGCCACGACATCGAAGTGATCTGCCCGTACGATCACATCCCGCTCTACTTCGAGATCGATCTTACCGGCCTGGAGATCGGCCGCTCGATCCACATCTCGGCGGTAACCCTGCCGAAGGACGCGGAGCTGACCATCAAGGACCGCGACTTCACCATCGCCACCATCGCCGGCGCCGTGAAGCAGGAGGAGGAAGTTCCGACTGCCGCAGCCGCCGCAACTCCGGCCGAAGGCGCTGCTGCGGCTCCCGCCGCTGGCGACAAGGGCGCTGCGGCTGCCAAGGGCGGTGCGGCTCCGGCTGCCGCCAAGGGCGCTGCCGCGCCGGCTGCCAAGGCCGCTGCTCCGGCCGCCAAGAAGAAGTAATACGCACACGGCAGGCGGGCGCGACGGTAAGAGCGCGCCCGCCTTCTCTTTCCTCGCCGGGGCAAGTCCATGAAGCTGTTCGTCGGACTGGGTAACCCAGGCGCGCAGTACGCCCGCCACCGCCACAACGTCGGCTACGTTGCGCTCGACCGCATCGCTGCGGCGCACGGCCTCGGCCCGTGGCGGAAGCGCTTCCAAGGCGAGACGGCGGAAGGCACCCTCGGCGGCGAGCGCGTCGTGCTGCTGAAGCCCACCACCTACATGAACGACAGCGGCCGCTCCGTCGGCGAGGCCGCGCGCTTTCTCAAAATCCCCGTCGAGGACATCTACGTCTTTCACGACGAGATCGACCTCGCCCCCGCCAAGCTGAAGGTGAAGGCAGGCGGCGGCAACGCCGGCCACAACGGCCTGCGCTCCCTCACCGCCCACCTGGGCAATGAGTATAACCGCGTGCGTATCGGCGTCGGCCATCCGGGCGCCAAGGACGCCGTCGCCCATTACGTGCTGCGCGATTTCGCCAAGGTCGAATATACTTGGCTCGACCCGTTGCTCGACGCGATGGCCGATGCCGCGCCGCTTCTCGCCAAGGGCGACAGCGCCCGCTTCCTGTCACAGGTCGCGCTCAAGACCCGTGACGCCGAGGAGGCACCCGAGGAGCGCGAGCCGCCGCCGCCGAAGAAGGCGGCGCCCTCACAGCATCCGGCCGGCGAACGAGCGTCAAAACGCGCCGGTGCGCTCGCCGAGAACCTGAAAAAGTGGCTCGCCGGCCGCACCGACAAAGAGTAAGCCGGGGCCATCGCTTGATCCACCAGCCGTGGCGCTCTAGATGCGGTTTTGTGTAAGGACTTGGGAGTTAGCCATGAACCTCGGCCGCGGCCTCGCACCATTCGTCTTCGCGCTCGTGACACTGACCGCAAGTATCGGCGTGCGGGCAGAGGCGCCGATCGCCACGCCGCCGGCCGTGCAGGAGCTCGCCGGTCAACACCCCGCCGAGTACTACAAGCGCGCCGGCGAGTTGCTCCAAGCCGGCAAGAATGACGATGCCGTATTCGTCTTCTACCTCGGCCAGCTACGCTATCGCACCTTCCTGCTGGCAAATCCCAAAACAGAGGACCCGACCCTCTTCGCGACACTGTCGCAAGTCACCGGCAAGCCGATCAATCAGTATGCCTTCGGCGATATTCCCGGCTTGGCGCGCACGATCGATGCGGTCCTCGCCTATGATACAGCCAATCCCGACACGTTTGGCTCTCAGGCCGGATCCGCCGCCGCGCATGCAAGCGTCCGCGACGGCCTCACGGCAATGAAGGCAAAGATGCTCGCCGAGGCGGACCGGATCCGCGCCAGTCGCACCAAGACCGGACTGGAGAACCGCTAGCGTCGCTCATCCAGCACCTAGTCGCCTTGCCATAACAGCCGCGAGCCGCCATTCCCGCATGACAGCAATCATCTCCATCAAAGACCTGTCGAAGACCTACGCCGGCGGCTTCCAGGCCCTGAAGGACATCAACCTGGACATCCGCCGCGGCGAAATCTTCGCGCTGCTCGGCCCCAACGGCGCCGGCAAGACGACGCTCATCTCCATCGTCTGCGGCATCGTCAATGCCACGACCGGCTCCGTGACCGTCGATGGCGGCGACATCCGCAAGGACTACCGCCGCGTCCGCTCGATGATCGGCCTCGTCCCGCAGGAGCTGACCACTGACGCCTTCGAATCCGTATTCAACGCCGTCTCGTTCAGCCGCGGCCTCTTCGGAAAGGCGCCCAACCCCGCCTACGTCGAGAAGGTGCTGAAGGCGCTGTCGCTGTGGGACAAGAAAGACAACCGCATCATGACGCTCTCGGGCGGCATGAAGCGCCGTCTGTTGATTGCCAAGGCGTTGGCGCACGAGCCGACCATCCTCTTCCTCGACGAGCCGACCGCGGGCGTCGACGTCGAGCTCCGCAAGGACATGTGGCAGGTGGTGCGCGAGCTGCGCGCCACCGGCGTCACCATCATCCTCACCACGCACTACATCGAGGAAGCCGAGGAGATGGCCGACCGCGTCGGCGTCATCGCCAAGGGCGAGCTGATACTTGTCGAGGAGAAGGCCGTGTTGATGGCCAAGCTCGGGAAGAAGCAGCTCGTGCTGCAGCTGAGCGAGCCGCTCGCCGTCGTTCCGGAAACCCTCGCCCCGCACGCGCTTGAGCTGTCGACCGACGGACGCGCGCTCACCTTCACCTACGACACGCACGCCGGCCGCACCGGCATCACCGCGCTGCTCAACGACATGCGCACCGCGGGCATCGGGTTTGCCGACCTCAACACGACGCAGTCTTCCCTGGAAGACATCTTCGTCGATCTCGTCAGGAGCAAGAAATGAACCTGCACGCGGTCAAAGCCATCTACGCGTTCGAGATGTCGCGCGCCTTTCGCACGATCATGCAGAGCATCATCTCGCCGGTGCTGTCGACGTCGCTCTATTTCATCGTCTTCGGCGCGGCGATCGGCGGGCGCATCGCGCAGATCGACGGCGTCAGCTACGGCGCCTTCATCGTGCCGGGGCTGATCATGTTGCAGCTCCTCACCCAGTCGATCGCCAACGCTTCGTTCGGCATCTACTTCCCCCGCTTCACCGGCACCATCTACGAGCTCCTGTCGGCGCCCATCTCGCCGCTCGAGATCGTGCTGGGCTACGTCGGCGCCGCGGCGACGAAGTCGCTCATGCTCGGCCTCATCATCCTCGCCACGGCGGCCCTGTTCGTCGATCTGCACATCGCCCATCCGGTGTGGATGCTGGCCTTCATGGTGCTGACGGCCGTGACCTTCTCGCTTCTGGGCTTCATCATCGGCATCTGGGCCGACGGCTTCGAGAAGCTGCAGGTCATCCCGCTGCTGATTGTGACACCGCTGACATTTTTGGGCGGCACGTTCTACTCGATAAAGATGCTGCCGGAGTTCTGGCAGACGGTCACCCTGTTCAACCCTGTCGTGTACCTGGTCAGCGGATTCCGCTGGAGCTTCTATGAAATTTCCGACGTGAACGTCGGCGTCAGCCTGGGCATGACGTTCGTTTTCTTGATCGTCTGCCTCGCCATCATCTGGCGCATCTTCGCCACCGGGTACCGGCTCAAAGCTTGAGCACTTGTGCGCCGCAGCTTGCGTACACACCACGCTCGGGTCAGTGTGGGCGCGGGCCGGGGTGACCGGACAGGTTGGGATCGCCAGGGGAGGCGCACGTGGAAGGGATCATCAATTCCATAGTTCAGTTTCTGCAGCAGGGCATCGCTGCAATCTTCAAGTTTCTGCAGCTGGTCTGGACCTGGTCGTTCGGCCAGATCGTCTCCGTTTTCTCGTCCGACTGGCAGTCGCTGCCGATCTGGAAGATCGTGATCCTCATCATCGCCCTCGGCGCCATCGCCTACATTCTCTACAAGGCGTTCATGGTGCTGTGGTCGGGCGTCGTCGCGCTGTTCCACGCCTTTGTCGAGTTGCTGGGCAAGTTCGTTTCCGTGATGCCGCAGATCGTCATTGCCGGCCTCATCGCCTTCGCCGCCGGCTACGTGATCCAGCACGTAAACTTCTAGCGTCGCTGCACGCTGGGCCGGCGCACGTATCGCCGGCCGCGGCGCCACACGACGCGGTGCCGCGCTGCTACCGCCACGTCAGGGGAAACAATGCCGCAAGACCTGATGACCAATCTCTCCTGGTACATCGCTGGCGCATTCGCCGTCGGCTTTGTGGTGGCGTGGATCGCGTGCGGCAACCCGGAAGCCGCGGCAGCTGCCGCGCTCGTGCGCGAGGAGGAGCGGCGGCGCGGCGTGCTCGGCTGGTTCTGGCGCGGCTACCGCGCCTACGACAGGGGCGCCGGCTGGTGGGATCGCATCTCCTGGTTCCTGGGTCTCTTCAAGACCAACGCCGGCGTTGCCATGCTCGTCGCCACGACCGGCGCCGCGGCGACCTACGGCGCCGTCGAAATCCACAAGCGTGTCATCGAGCCGTTGAAAGTCGAGACGGCTGCCGTCAACCCGCAGGCGGAGGTGCGCCAGACGCGCAACTCCACCGTCTTCGCCATCGAGGGCAAGGACAAGGCCGGACGGCACGCCGCCTTCGACGTCGTCGTCTTGAACAAGAGCTTCCTGTGGGTGCGCGGCAGCGCCGAGGACCTCGAGAAGGACGGCGTGACGATCCCGCGCGATCAGGTCGCCGCCGCCGTACTCGACGACGAGGTGAAGAACGCGCTTGCCGACGCCAAGGAAGTGATCACGGTCGGCACCGCCTCGCAGGAGGGCAATGCCGCCGACGAGGTGGCCCGCGCCGAGCGCCGCGCCAAGCAGGCGGCGACGCTGGTGTCGGGCGCCGTGACGGCCAACATACCGATCTGGACGCTCAACCTCGGCCAGTACCGCGACCCGTGCACCAACTGCGAGACGGGCGGCACGAGCTGGCAGCGGCCGTTCATCGTCATCGCGGTGAAGGAAGCCGATCCCGATACCAACATCGGGGAAGCGCTCGCCGACGCCATGAGCGGCAAGGAGAAGCTGCCGAGCCCGGCGAGTTATTCCGCCTTTACGCTCACCCAGTTCCGCTAGTCTCTTTGTAGCCGGTGCCGTCCGGCGCTTGCGCGTTCATGTAATATTGTTACGCTTCTCCGCTCATGAGAGGAGCGCCACAGATGCCCGAGACCCCTAGCGCCCACGGTTGCTCGCTTGCCCTGCAGCGGATCGTCAGCGATTTCGCGGCCGACAGCGGCACGATCCACTTCCTCGGTGACGACGGCATGCTGCACCTGGCGGCGGCGAGTGCCGGCATGCCCGAAGCCGTCGTCGCCATCATCCGCACGATCCCGGTCGGCAAGGGCATGGCCGGGCTCGCGGTGGAACGCGCCGAGCCGGTCAACGCCTGCAACATCCAGACGGACAATTCCGGCGACGTGCGCCCGGGTGCCAAAGCCACCGGCCTCGCCGGCTCGATCGTCGTGCCGATCTTCGACGGCACCGAGGTCGTCGGCGCCTTGGGCGTGGCCAATCGAACCGAGCGCACGTTTGCCGAGAGCGAGATCGCCCAGCTGATGCACGAGGGCCGGCAGCTCGCGGCGCTGCGCGGGAATGGAGCGCGCGCGGGCTAGGCTTTAGCGGGACGATTTGCCGACCGACGAGCGCCGCCCGCCATAGTGCTTCGCGGCCGCGCCAATACCTTGCCTGCCGGCCAGATACTGATCCAGAATGCATCGCTGCGCGTTAGCCTCGTGTAACCGAGGAGCATGGCGGTGACCAAGCTGACTGCAACGGCGATCGCGATTTGCGCTGTGCTGCTCGCCCGCCCGGCGCATGCCGAGGCCGTCTACGAGTTCGTGAAGCATTGCCATGACGAGAAGCTAGGCCACTGCTTCAATCGCATCGGCACGCGGCTGAGTAGCCTCAACACTGGCACCAACCGGCGTATCTGCCTGCCGCGGAGCTTCGGTGGCACAATGGTCGAAAGCGGCGTCATCCCGGTGTCGTTGCTCGAGCACGTGCGGTTGCAGCTCTCCGCGGCCCGCTTCGGCGACGCCGGCTCCGATGTGGACTCCGTCATCGCCCGCATCGTCAATGGCATCTACCCGTGCGATCTCGCCGCCAAGGGCCGCGGATCGCGGTAGGACACAACAAAGTCACCCGAAATGCTGGGAGAGCGCCCCAGCGTACCCGCTGCGGCAACGGCGGGCTTCACTTTCCGGCCCGAAGCCACTAGGCATGCGGCAGCTCCGGCGGGTGGCCACGACGTCCCAGGCAACCCAAGCCAATCTCCTCATCAGCCAGGCGCGGGTTTCATGGGCTTCAAATGCGGCATCGTTGGCTTGCCCAACGTCGGTAAGTCGACACTTTTCAACGCCCTGACGCAGACCGCTGCCGCCGAGGCCGCCAACTATCCGTTCTGCACCATCGAGCCGAACGTCGGCGAGGTCGGCGTGCCCGACGAGCGCCTCGACAAGCTCGCCGCCATCGCCAAGTCCGGCCAGATCATCCCGACGCGGCTGACGTTCGTCGACATCGCCGGCCTGGTACGCGGCGCCTCCAAGGGCGAGGGCCTCGGCAACAAGTTCCTGTCGCACATCCGCGAGGTCGATGCCGTCGCCTACGTGCTGCGCTGCTTCGAGGACGACGACATCACGCACGTCGAGAACCGCATCGACCCGCTGGCCGACGCCGAGGTCGTCGAGACCGAGCTGATGCTCGCCGACATGGAGAGCCTGGAGAAGCGGAGCGTCGCCACCGAGAAGAAGGCGAAGGCCGGCGACAAGGAGTCGAAAGCGCTGTTCACCGTGATGGAGAAGGCGCTCGTCCCCCTGCGCGACGGCAAGCCGGCACGCATGGCGAGCATCACGCCCGAGGAGCGGCCGATCTTCGTCGGCTTGCAGCTCCTCACCTCCAAGCCGGTCGTCTACGTGTGCAACGTCGAGGAGTCCGCCGCCGCCAACGGCAACGCGTACTCCAAGAAGGTCGAGGAGAAGGCGCAGGCCGAGGGCGCCGTCAGCGTCGTCATCTCCGCCAAGATCGAGGCCGAGTTCGCCGGCCTGCCGCCGGCGGACCGCACCGAGTTCCTCGCCGAGATGGGCCTCGCCGAGCCGGGCCTCAATCGGCTTATCCGCGCCGGCTACAAGTTGCTCGATCTCGTCACCTACTTCACCGTCGGCCCGAAAGAGGCGCGCGCCTGGACGATCACGCGCGGCACCAAGGGTCCGGCGGCGGCCGGCGTCATCCACACGGATTTCGAGAAGGGATTTATCCGCGCCGAGACCATCGCCTATGACGACTACGTGGCGCTCGGCGGCGAGAACGGGGCGAAAGACGCCGGCAAGATGCGGCTGGAAGGCAAGGAGTACGTCGTCAAGGACGGCGACGTCATGCACTTCCGATTCGCAAACTAGCACCCGGAATCGTCTCTAGTATGAGAGACGACCGCGTTTGGGTTCAGTATGCGACGGACATTGTTGGCGATCATCGCCCTCCTGAGCTGCCATTGCGTCAGCTTCGCCCAACAGCAGGCGAAAGACCAAGACGGGCCGCCGCCGCTCAACTTCGCGCCGCCGCCGTTGACCCCGGAGCAGCAGGCCGAGGTGGTCAAATACCGTACCTATCTGTCGAGTTTCATTGGCGGGCAGATCGACATGGCCGAGGTGGGCGCTCTCGTGAAGGAGGCCGGCGGCATGCTGCAAGTCAACAGCGTGCGGTTCAAGATTAGGATCGGCCCCTCGGGCCAGCTGCTCTCCCGCCGCATCGAGATGAGCTGCGGGTACGAGCCGCTCGACGCCGTGTTCCTCTCCGCACTGGATCGCGCCAAACCATTTGCCCCGCCACCAGCATTCTCCCCCTCGCCGGCGGAGGAGGTCGACGCGACCTTTACGATCGTCAGCGCTGCGGCGCCGCCGCCGCAATAGGGCGAAGTCATGCACGCTGACGGCTAATTCCGCGGCAGCGGCATTACGAGGGGGATCTGATCCTTCGGCTTATCGTCGTCCATGACGACAATAGCTTTGCCGTCCGGGCTGAAGCGGGCAAACGTCGTGAAGGCGCCTTCGTCCTCGGGGCCGATCCTCGTCGAGGAGTGAACGTCGCCCGTTCGCGCATTCCAGATATCGACCCACCCGTTACCCGACGACAGCACCCATCGCCCGTCGGGGCTGAACGAGACCGCATCGACGTAGCTTCCGCCCGACTGCTTGTGCCCGACGATCTGCGCACCGGTCTCGGCGTCCCACGTCCGCGCCGTCCCATCGCGTGCGGCGCTCGCGATCGTCGTCCCGTCCGGACTGAAACGCGCGTCGTGAATCTGGTCCTCGTGCCCGCGCAGCAAGCGGATCTGCTTGCCGGTTGCGGCGTCCCACAGTCCGACGATGCCCGTGCGTTCGGCAGTGACGACCTTCGTTCCGTCCGGACTGAGGTTCGCCACGTTGACCACACCTGACAGGCCGGTGATGGCGCCCAGGGTCTTCTTCGCCTCTGTGTCCCACACCTCGATGTCGTAGGCCTTGCCCTCACTTCGTCTCAGCTCGCGGGTCCCGTCGCTGCTCCTGTTCAGGAGATCGAGATCGGCGGATTGAGCGTCGCCGAACTGTTGGTACTGCTCGCCGACTGCCTCTGCCATGGCGAGGGCGACACACGCGGTCAGGGCGGTTAGGAAGATGGCAGGGCGGCGCATGGGAACCACCGAAAGGTACGGTGCGCAGTTGCTTTCGCAGGTGAACTGCAATCGCGAAAGCCTACCGGTCTCTCGCCTTTCCCGCCAGCCGCCTGACCGGGAACGGTTACCGACTTGGTACCTCGCCGCTCCGTCCCCACATCCCCTCCATCGCCAACACCATGGAGGATCCGACATGCAGGCGATGGAAATTCAGGAGCATGCGCGCAAGCTGCGCGAAGCGCGGGGCGAACTGGCCGTGGCGCACGCGGCTCAAAAGGCTCGCGATTTCGAGCACGAGGGCGACACAATGCAGGCAGAGACTTGGCGGCGAATTGAAGCGGCGCTGCGCCAAATGCAGGGCCCGCGCGTTAGCTAGGCTCGCAGGGAGCAGCGGCATCGCCGCTGTTCCCGCTGACAGACAACGGACAAACGAATGAGCAGAATTGCCAAGGCCAGCATGATTGCCATTGCCGGCGCTCTATTGATCAGCGCTACAGCGCTTGCCGATCCCGGCACCAGCGCCACGGCTAACACTCCGGCGGGAACGACGCCGACGGCAACGACCACCACCGGCAGCATCAATCTCGACCCATCACCGGAGCAGCGCATGAAAGACTGCATGGCGATCTGGGATCGGGGCACGCACATGACGAAGCAGCAGTGGCGCCGGACCTGCAAGACGACGCTCGGCGAGTTCATGGATTAGCCGCCGAGCGGCTTATCCCTGCGCGTTCTGCCCGTAGCTCTTGAAGCGCTCTAGCACCCGCGCCATCTCGTCCTCGGGAAGAATGTGCGGCTCGCCGCCGAGCGTCAGCACCTTCACGTACTGCTCGGCCAGCACTTCGACCTCGCGCGCCAACTCGAGCGCCGCCCCCAGGTTGGCGCCAATGGCAATCTGCCCATGGTTCGCCATCAGGCAGGCGTTGCGCTGCGCGAGCCCAGTGGCGACGAACTGCGCCAGCTCATCGGTGCCGAATGTGTCGTACGGCACGAGGGGAATGTCGTTCCCTCCGCCCACCGCGACCATGTAGTGAAACGCCGGGATCGGTTTGTGCGCGCAGGCCAGGACCGTCGCGTTGAGCGAATGCGTGTGCACCACGGCTTTCACGTCGGGACGTGCGTGATAGGCGGCGAGATGGAAGCGCCACTCGCTCGACGGCTTGCGCGATTTCTTGTCGGGCACGTTGCCCTTCGCATTGACGAAGACGATGTCGCGCGGACGGATCTCCGCATACGCCATGCCGGTCGGCGTGATGAGCATGCCGCCCTTCCAGCGGCACGAGACGTTGCCCGAGCGACCCGGCGACAGGCCAGAGCCGCTCATCGCCAGCGCGGCGTCGATCACCACCTGCCGCGCCACCTTCTCGGCATCCCTGGCTTTGGGTTTTGTTTTGCTCTTTTTCACGCTCGGCTCTCGCGACCACAACTTTAGGTGCGCAGCCTGCCACAGGTTCTATGGCAGAACTATAAAAGGTTGTAGTCGCTACTCCCCGGCCCGCTCGGGATAGAGCGACAGAAGTCCCTCCCGCGTCGCCGGACAGACGCCCCGCTCGGTGATGAAGCCGGTCACGAGACGCGCCGGGGTAACGTCGAACGCCGGGTTGCCGGCCGGCGAGCCGGGCGCGGCAATCTCCACCGTGACGACGCTGCCGTCCGCCAGCCGTCCCGGCATCTTCAATACCTCGTCCGCCGAGCGCTCCTCGATGGGGATCGACAGCCCCTCCTGCAGCGCCCAGTCGATGGTCGAGTGCGGCAGCGCCACGTAGAACGGCACGTTATTATCTTTTGCCGCCAAGGCCTTGAGATAGGTGCCGATCTTGTTCGCCACGTCGCCGTTGGCGGCAACGCGGTCGGTGCCGACGATGACGAGGTCCACCTTGCCGTGCTGCATGAGATGGCCGCCGGCGTTGTCGACGACGATGGTGTGCGGCACGCCGTGGCTGCCGAGCTCATATGCGGTCAGCGAGGCGCCCTGATTGCGCGGGCGGGTCTCGTCGACCCAAACATGCAGCGGCACGCCGGCGTCATGCGCCTGGTAGATGGGCGACGTGGCCGTGCCCCAGTCGACGCAGGCGAGCCAGCCGGCGTTGCAGTGGGTCAGCACCTCGATCTTCTCGCCGTTGCCCTTGGTTCGGGCGATATCGTCGATCAGCGCCTTGCCGTGGACGCCGATCAGCCGGCAGGTCTCGACATCCTCGTCACAAATGTCGGCGGCGCGCTTGTAGGCGGCGGCGACGCGCTCCTCGCGCGGCAGGTTCTGCACGGCGCGGCGCATCTCCTCCAGAGCCCAGCGCAGGTTGATGGCGGTGGGCCGCTGCTTTGCCAGGAACTCGACGGCCTTGTCGATCGCCTCGTCGGAGGCGTCCTGGCGGATGGCCATGGCGAGGCCGTAGGCGGCCGTGGCGCCGATCAACGGCGCGCCGCGCACCTGCATCGACAGGATCGCGCGCGCAGCGTCCTCGGCCGACTTCAGCGGAATGACGGAGAACTCGTGCGGCAGCCGCGTCTGGTCGATGACCTCCACCGACCATCCGTCGGGGGCGAGCCAGATCGTCCGGTAAGCCTTGCCCTTGATCTTCATCGTCTAATCACCGCTCGGCAGGGTTGGCGCCATGGGTATGTGGATGGTGTGCTCCAGGCCGCAAGAGAGGCAGCTGAGCGCGTACCATTTCGGCGTGCGGCCGGGTCGACCGGTCGACGATCTCGAGGCCTTTAGCCTCACACACGGGACAGGCGACCGGCAGGAGCCGATTGAGCCGCCATTCGGCGATCCTCTGCAGCGCTAGGCGTAGCTTGTCGGGCGGAAGCGGATTGCCGGCCACGCGTCCTCAATGGCCTTCGAAGGCCAGCAGCGCATGGGTGCGGATGCCGTGGCTGCGCAACAGGTCGAGACCGCCCAAATCTGGGAGATCGACGAGAAACGCCGGCCCCGCCACGAGCCCCCCCGTGCGGCTGATGAGCTTGGCCGCGGCCTCCGCCGTGCCGCCGGTGGCGATCAGGTCGTCGACGATGAGGATGCGTTCGCCCGGCTTGATGGCATCGGCGTGGATCTCGATGATGTCGACGCCGTACTCCAGCGAATACTGCTGCCCGATGGTCTTCCACGGCAGCTTGCCCTTCTTGCGGATGGGGATGAAGCCGCACGACAGCCGGTCCGCCACGGCGCCGCCCAGAATGAAGCCCCGCGCCTCGATGCCCGCCACCGCATCGATGTTGTCGTTCAGGTAGGGCGCCGCCATGCCTTCGACGGCCGCCTTGAAGCCCTTGGCATCGCCCATCAGCGTCGTCACGTCCCGGAACAGGATGCCCGGCTTCGGGTAATCCGGAATCGTACGTACAAGCTGCCGCAAATCGCCCAAAGTGAACCCTCCCCGCCAAATTGCCGGCGCAAAATAGCAATATCGATCACAAGACGGTAGGCGTTTTACCGCCGCCGATTACTACACATTGCATGGCGCCGTAGCCGCCCCAGCAGGCGTTGCCTGCGGCGCTTTTCAGGAGGCTCGGGCGTGGCCAGCGTTGAATTTCCCCTCATGGCGGATGAGGGATCGGATGACCTTCCGCGAACTTTACGACGGGAACGCGAGGCGCGCGAGCGTGCCTCCCGTGAGAAGGAAGCCAAGGCGCGCGCCGCCACATTGACACACGATTTCGGCGCGAGCGACTCCCGCGATGAGCGACGCGCCCCGGCCGAAGGGTTTTCCGGCACGGTCGTCAACCGCTTCGACGTTCCTTTCAGCCACCTCGTGGCGTTCTTCATCAAGGCGGTGTTCGCCGCGATCCCGGCGCTCATTGTGCTGAGCGTGCTGCTCTACCTCGGCGGCAACGTCGTGAAGGCGATGTACCCGGAGCTGATCCACATGCAGATCCTCGTCACCTTCCCCAACTGAGGCGCAGCGGCGGATCGATGGCGAGTGTGCGTGTGATTCTAATGCTCGCGGCCTGCATCTTGCTGGCCGTAAGCGGCATCTCAGCAGCCCGCGAAGCCACGGAGGGTGAAGACCCCGTGGCACCCTCACAAAAGAAGAGCACCGACCCCAAGGACATCAAGGTCATCATCCCGTCCTACTCCAAGGACGTGAGCGACAACGGCTGCCGCGTGCGCGCCAGTCCGCAAGAAGCCTTCACGGGACCCGATGTCGACATCCGCCACGTGCCGTTCGCCGAGCTGATCAGCGAGACGATCGGCCGCTATTCGGTGCACGCCTCCCTCGACGCTCCGGAGAAATTCAACGCCTCTCTCGCCGACCTCGACCCCGACACGCGGACGCTCGTGTTTCTCGACGTCCTGCGCGACAATCTCGGCCGCGACGGCCTGCACACGTTCTTCTTCATGGGTGTCGCGCGCCACGCTCCGGCAATAGGCGATGCGCTGGAAACCGCCGGCCTCAAGCGTGAGCACGACCTGTTCACGCTGGCCCTGGCGATGTTCGGCCCGGACTATCCCGTCGACGAAGACAGGCGCGTCGCCTTCTTCTCCTATTCCTCCCTCGACACCCCGATGAACGACTTCGACGAGCGCATGCTGGAGATCGCGCAATCGTTCGGCGACCGCGAAGCGTTCGGCAAGGTCATGGTCGCCTTCATAGAGCGCAAGCCCGCACTATGGCAGCGTATCGAAGGCCAGCGCGCACGCTTGGGCGAAACGGCGCGCCTGCGCTACCTGAACCAGGCGCTGCTCGACCGGCTGCAGATGTGGGGCAAGCCGGACGTGGAAGCGGCCCCGGCACTCGCCGCGTTGCCGCTCGAGCAGCGCACGCTCGCGGCGCTCTCGGTGTTCAACGCCGAGTTCGAGAACGGCGGCGTGCATCAGTTCTTCTACAACTCCTCGGGCGTCATCGCACCCGAGGTGCACGCGGCGCTGCTGGAGATCGGGCTGGAGCGCCAGGCGGCAATCTTCAAGAAGGGACTCGACATGCTCCCCGGCACGTATATCCGCGACACCGAGAAGCGGCGCGACAAGTTCTTCTCGCACAGCGGCTGGAGCCCGTGGGACGAGAAGCTCCAGAAGCTCACCGACGAGTTCTACGCCCTCGACGGCGGCCCCACGGTCGTGCGCGTGGGCGACAGCTCGGCCATCGCAGGCGGCCCCGATCTTTGGTCGGCCATGACCATCTACGCCCGCGAAAAAAAGCTCCTGCCGTGCTGATCGGTGAACGTTGTATTGCCTAACCCGCACCCGGGCTGGTAGCAAAATAGCGGGGAAGATGGGGAAGGCACCATGACCGAGGGAGAAGCGGAAAAGGGAGGTTGGCGCACACTCGCGCGCGTTGGAATCGTCGTCACCATCGTTGGCGGTTTGATCGGCATCTTGGGCTTCTTCCTCTCCGAGTATCGCGAAAGTACGCGACGCGAAAATGGGGCCGTGACCACGCCTGCACCGCAGGCATTTGCACCGCCGGAGGAAACATTCATTGTCTCGCCCGTGTCGTGGGGGCGCGACCTGACCGTGACCGTGCGCAAGGCGCGCACCGGCTATAAGGGCAACATCGTCGTCTTCTGGTGCAACCCCGCCAACGGCCATTACGGCTGGATCGGCGAGGCAGCCTTCGGCAGCGCCTCCGACGACTACGTCATGGGCAGTGAGTACGACACCGACAACATTCTCATCGGCATCAACGTCAATCCCGAGGGTGGCGACCCCAAGACTGTCATCTCCGCCTGGGACTTGAAGAAGCCGCGCCAGACGAAGCCCCCCCAGGCTCGGCCGGGCACGTTGCAGTGCATTGACTTCGCGGGAGAGCATTGAGTGGCGCTCTCGAAAGCTCGTTTCGGTTTTGTCGCCACGCTCACGCTCCTGATCGCCGCCTTACCGGCACGAGCCGACTGGTGCGGCGCCAGCGATGCGGAGAACTGGCGCGAGTTCTCATCGCTATTCACGGCGGGCATGCGCGTCACGCCCGGGCGGCCGACGGTCTATATTCTCGGCGCGGCGTGGTGCCCGGTCTGCAAGTCCGTTTTCCAGGCGCTCGGTAGTCATCGCTACGCGTTCGATGCCCGCTTCATTCCGGTTCAGCAGGGCGGCAACGAGCGTCACGCGGCACAGGTGGCCGATCTCGCTTCCGACGGGACGCCGGCGGCATTGACCCGGGTCTACCAGCAGAACTCCGCCAAGACCGACGGCCTCAACGCCCAGCAGCGCGCCTTCATTGCCGAGGTGCAGAACGTCACTGACATCATCCTGCAGGAGCGCTTCCTTAGGCCCGGGAAGAAGTGGGGCACGCCCATCACCTTCATCTTTTGGGAAGGCATCCAGGCCATCTACGGCCAGCCCAACCTCGAGGGTATCGAGCGGACACTCTCCGCCAAGCCGCCGCCACTGCCTGAGAACACGACGCGGCGCTTCATCACCTCGCCCGTCCCGCCGGAGCAATCGATGCGCGGCGTCGTGCCGTTCGCCAAACGCGACAATGTCCGTGTGCGCGTCCTGCCCGATCGCAACGCGCTGTCGGCGATCTGCGTCCCGAAGGACCAAGGAATGCAGCCTGCGGGCTTCGTCACCATCGACGGCGAGGACTGGATCGTCTTCAAGCCGTTCAAGCCTGACACCAGCCTGCGCGTCTACGGCCTGGCGTCCGACTTCGAACTTGTGAACGGCCAGCGCTAGCGCGGAGCCATCGCTGTCAGATAGGCGATGACGGCGTCGAGGTCGGCGTCGGGCAACGCCTTGACGTCGAACGCCGGCATCTGTTGCTGCGGCCAGGTGCGCACTGCCTTGGGATTGCGGATCAGCGCGCGCAGGCCATCCCGCGTCAGATACCGCGTCGGGTTCATCGGCTGGCCGAGGTCCGGACCCACGTCGGCGGCGCCCGCACCCTTCATGCGGTGGCAGGGCATGCATTGGGTCGTGAACACCTGCTGGCCGAGGCGCGCCGGGTCGTCGGCCGGCAGCGTCGCGTCGACCGCCATCTGCGGCCAGCGATGCGGCGGAGACTCCGTGCCGGTCAACGCCACGGTCTGATAAGGCCACAGCTCGGTGCCGACGCCCGACCGCTCCGGATGCTCCCACACCAGATAGAACGGCCCGGCGGAGACATCCTTGCCCGGCAGCGGCGGCCACGGCGCGGCCCTGTCCTCCACCGCGATCCACGCGACGCTGCCGCCCTTCGCACCCTTCTCGACCAGCGCCATCGGCACCTGCGAGACGAAGCCGTCCGCCGCGCGCGCTTCGAGCGTGTCGACTGCCGGGTCTGGCGTATCGCCGATCAACGCCAGCAGCGGCACGGCGCGATAGGTCATCGTCCGCTTGTAGGAGACATCGTCGGGAATAGAGATGGTCGCTGCATCCGGTCGCGCCAGCAGCTCGGCGGCGGTGAAGCGCTGCTCCTCGGCGCCGAGCTTAAGCGTCAGCGCCGCGTCCTCGCCGCGCGCCGCGGCGCACAGGATCAGCGTGCAGAGCAGTGGCAGCAAGACAATGCGCATGGCGGCCTTCCGAGAATTGCACGGGCTCCGGCCGCACTGTAGCGTGGCCGCATCCGCTCCCGCAAAGGAACTCGACGATGACCGACGGCACGGACGCACAGCGCGAGTTGCACGAGATCACCGGCGCGCTCGACGTGCTCTTCACCCTGCGCGAGGAGTTCGCGCAGTGGCTGGAGGAAGCGCAGAGCGAGGAGCGCAAGGAGGAGCTGGCGAACGTCTACCGGCACATCGAGGCGATGGAGCAAGAGTACCAGCGCCGACGCGAGGCCGCCGCCGCGAAGGCCGCCAGCCCGTGACCCTCAGCGCCGGTTGCCCAGCTTGGCGACCGCAGCGGCTAGCGCCTGCATGACGCCGGGCTCGCTGATGGCGTGCCCCGCCTTGTCGATGACCTGCAGCTCGCAATTGCCCCACGCCGCGCTGAGCGCATAGGCGGCCTTGGGCGGGCACAATAGGTCGTAGCGGCCCTGCACGATGACGCCTGGAATGCCCTCGAGGCGATGCGCCTCGCGCAACAGCTGATCGGGCGCGAGGAAGAAGTCGTTGCGGATGTAATGTCCCTCGACGATTGCCGTCGGGGGCGGCCGCTCGCTGCGTCCCACCGGCGGCGACAGCCGCACGTTCGCCGGAGCCAGCTCCGACAGCGCCCGCTCGTACGCCGCCCACGTCTGCGCCGCCGGGACCTGCACCGCCGGATCGGGATCGGCGAGGCGTCGCAGGTAGGCAGCCAGCGGGTCGGCCCTCTCGTTCTCGGGAAGCTGCGCGACGAAGTCGGCATAGAGCTCGGGACGGAACAACCGCGGTCCATCGACAAACGCCCACACCACCTCGGCGCGGGTGCCGAGAAAGATCGCGCGCATTACAAGGCCGGTGACGCGCTCCGGGTGCGCCTCGGCGTAGGCGATCGCCAGCGTCGAGCCCCACGAGCCGCCCACCACCAGCCAGCGTTCGATACCGAAGTGCGTGCGGATCGCTTCGATGTCGGCGATGAGATGCTGCGTGGTGTTGGCTTCGAGCGACAAGTATGGATGGCTACGCCCTGCGCCGCGCTGATCGAACAGGAACGCGTGAAAGCGACTAGCGTCGAACAACCGCCGGTGCAAATGCTGCGAGCCGCTGCCCGGTCCGCCGTGCAGGAATATTGCTGGAATGCCGTCGGCGCGGCCGACCTCCTCGACGTACAGCCAATGCCCATCGCCCACACTCAACATGCGCGCATCGAACGGGCGTAGCGGCTCGGCCTGTGTCGCTTGATCGGGCATGCGCCGTGTGTGCCGTTCCCCAGAGAACAGCGCAAGCCCAATCGGCGCTCCTATAACATCCAGCCGGCGTTGTGGACGTTATTGCCCGCCGCGTGACCGGCATTGGGACTACGATAGGAGAGGAACCAAAATGTACGCCAGTCGCCTCGTCGCGGCCGCCCTCGGGCTCGCCTGCGGTCTGGGCGTCGTCGCCTCGACGGCACATGCCGTGCCCGTCGATGCGCTCAGTTGCAAGCAGCTCTGGGTGAAGCGTAACCAGATCTACAAGGCCAACGGCTACTGCTTCAAGACGAGCAAGGCCATCAACTACTTCGGCAACGCCGGCTGCTATGTCGACGACATGAGCGACGTGTCACTGTCGAAGATGGAGATGCAGCGCGTCATGACCTACAAGCACTGGGAAACGGTCAACGGCTGCTGATCGCTTGCATCTGAACTGCGCGAAGCCAGCGCTCCGGGGCGCTGGCTTTTGCGCGTTGATTTGCGCCTTGCGCATCGAGAGCGCCGGGTTCAACTTCCGCTCATTCAGCAACGGCATTGAGACGGACCCATGCGCGTCGTCATTCTCGGAGCGGGTGGCGTCGGCGGCTACGTCGGCGCGCGGCTGATCGAGGCCGGCACCGACGTGACGTTCCTCGCGCGTGAGAAACGCGCGCAGGAGCTTGCCTCGCAGGGCCTCGCGCTCAAGAGCCCGCTCGGCGATTTCGCTGGACGTGTCAAAGTGGTTCGTCCCGGCGACAAACCCGCCGACCAACCCGACGCGGTCTTGCTGTCGTGCAAGGAGCCGGCGCTCGAGTCCGCACTCGCTGCGGTCGCGCCGCTGCTGCAGCCAGGCACGCGCCTCCTGCCGCTGCTCAACGGCGTACGCCACATCGACATGCTGGCCGAGCGCTTCCCGGAGACGCTGCTCCTCGGCGGCATCATCCACGGCGCCGCCAACCTGCGCCCCGATGGGGTTATCGAGCATCTGTCGTCGTTCATGACCGTCATCACCGGGCCGGTCGCCTCGTCCAGCGACCCCGTGGCGACGGAGATCGTCGATCGGCTGAAGTCTGCCGGCGTCGATGCCTACGCCACGCACGAGATCCGCCAGGACATGTGGAACAAGTTCCTGTTCCTCGCCGCATTTGCCGGCATCACCTCGCTGATGCGCGCCAGCATCGGCATCATCCTGGCGTCGGACAGCGGACGCGAGCGAATCCTGCGGCTGCTGGAGGAAACACGCTCCGTCGCCGTAGCCGAAGGCTTCGCGCCGCCGGACACGCTCATGGACGAATACCGCGCGCTCCTCACCGAGCCGGGATCGCCGCTCACCTCGTCGATGCTGCGCGACATCGATGCGGGCCGGCGCACGGAGGGCGCGCACATTCTCGGCGACATGCTGGCGCGCGCCCGCAAACATGAATTGGCTACGCCGGTGCTGGCCGTTGCTGCGGCGCACGTCGAGGCCTACGAGCGGCGGCTCGACGCGGCAACCTAGAGCAGCGGCACGAGATACGTGACCATGCCGCGCACCTGCGGCTGCTGCGTCTCGCCCGGCGGATTGTCCGGAAACTCGACGGCCGAATAGAAGATCTGCACGTGGACGTTCTCGAACGGACCCGCCGTCGGCAAATACTCGAGCTCGATGTTGTACTCGTTCTGGCGCGGGCCGCCGCTCGCATCGATCGCGTCCCAGGACCAGCCGTAGCGCGTCTGCAGCTTCAGCCCATCGAAAATGATGCGCGAGAAATCGTACGCCGCACCGACGACGAACGTCTTCTGGCCCGCGTCGTTGAAATTGAGCTGGTCGAGCACGGTATAGGCGGGAAAGCTGCCGAACGGGCCCACGAGCGCCGCCTCGTCGCCGTTGTTCGACGCAGCCGCGAGCAGTGTCGCCTCGCGATAGCTCGCCGCGACCCGGGCGGAAACCTGCCCCGTCGCATAGGGCGCGCCGCCGAGCAAATTCTCCCCCACCGTGCGCTGGTCCGTGTAGTTGGCGCTCAGCCGATACGTCATCGCTCCATCGGGAATGATCCAGTCCGCTTCCGCGAACGTCGTGTTGACCACGTCGGCGATGAGATAGTCGACGGCACCTATCGTCAGGCCAGGGATCGGCACCACCTTGGCGCCGCCGGCAAGCACGCCGCGATCCTCGGTGACGCCGAGCTCCTCGGAGAACGGGACGAAGTAGGAGCTGTCGCGCGCCTTGAAGCCCCACAGGTAGCCGATCCCGTAGTCGAACGTCTCCGCCTCGTCGCGCCGCCGCATGAGCACCGTACCCTCCACCGCATTCGGCAGCATGCGGTTGTCCTGCGGATTGATGTAGGGCGTCTTGATGAGCTGGCGGCCGACGGTGAGCTCTTGTCCCAGCCCGCGCAGCTTGGCGTTGGCGACGGCGAACGACGAAACCTCCGCCTGGTTGTCGGTGAGCAGCAGGGTGCCCCCCTCGCCGGCCGGCGCATGCAGCGGCTGCGACGTGGCGCCGGCCGCCTCGAACTGCAGCCAATCGTCGAGATAGCCCGTGCGGAAGGCGAGTGCCGAACCACCGGCCCACGCATTCGACGGGGGCCCCGAAGAATTGTTGCGGTCGAGCTCGTGCGTCCGGAAGTAGAGGGCGACCTTCAGGTCGCGCCAGAACGGTCCGGCAAAGCGCAGGCGGTCCTTCACGTCCTGCATCAGCACCGGCCCATCGTCGGCAGGCACATTGGCGAACGGTCTCTGCGGCCCTCCGGGCAGTGGCACCTGGTGCTGGAAGGTCCGCTGGATGGGGCTATAGATGTCGGCCGCACTTGACGGGACGCGCTCGGCGTCGTCGTCCTGATCGGCCCTGGCCGGTCGGATGGCGCCCGTCGCGGTCAACAGCAGCATGCCCACCATCAACGCAGCCCGCGACGCGGCGCGCGGCTGCAGCTTGGCGTGCATGAAATCTCTTGGGAATCAAATGCGCCGGCGCAATTTATCCGCCTAGCAGCCGCCCCGCGGAGCGGCAAGTTGCATCGGCGTTCGATGGGCGCCAATCAGGCTGCAACCGCTGCCCTTTGCTCGCGGGCGTATTGGCCTGGCGGCAATCCCACATGACGGCTGAAAGCAGTGCTGAACGTGCTCGCCGAGCCATAGCCGACCCGCTCGGCCACCTCGGCGATTCCAACGTCCTCTCGTCGCAGAAGATCCTTTGCCAGCGCCATCCGCCAGGCGAGCAGGTACTCCATCGGTGCCACCCCGACCGCGCGCGTGAAGCGGTCGAAGAAGGCTGAACGCGACATTGCCGCCGCCTTGGCGAGCTCTTCGACGGTCCACGGACGCGCCGGCTCGGCGTGCATGCTCCGCATCGCCACCGCCAGCCGCGCATCGCCCAATCCGTGCAGCAGCCCGGGCGGCGCGGCCTCGCCTTGCATCGACCGCAAAGCCTCGACTAGCATCACGTCGACGAGGCGCGACAGTATCAGGTCGCGACCCGGCCTCTGCTCCCGCGTCTCCTCCCCGACGAACCGCACCATCGTGGAAAGCCGCTGCGCCCCGCGCACGTGCACCAGCGCTGGCAGCAGCGACACCAACAATCCTGCATCCGGAGATTCGAAAACGAAGTAGCCGCCGAGCAGGCGCACGTCGGGATCGCCTTCGGGCGTGCCATGGCGCAGCTCGTCCGTCGCTACTGCAGCGGCGTTCGGATCTATACGCACCGGTGTCGCCGGCTCGAACCCCGACATCGTGAACCCTGGGGTCTTTGGCAGCAGTACGAAATCTCCCGCTTCGAGCGTGATTGTTTCGTGACCGTCCACCGCCAGCCGGCAGCTTCCGTTGAGCACGGTGCAGAAGCTCGGCTGCCCGAAGTCGGCATAGCGTACGGCCCAGCGACCGGCCCCGCTTATGACCTTCGAGAACACCGTGCGCGGTCGCAGCAGGGCGATGACTTGCGAGAGGGGATCATCCATTTGTTGGACGATAACAAATAAAATACGGACTTTCAATTGCAGATCGTCCACGCAATGAGCCGTAAGCATCTCCTCGTCGAACGCAAAACGGAGACCTGCGATGAAGACCGTACTGATCACCGGATGCTCGTCGGGCTACGGCCTCGAGACCGCCCGCCACTTCCATGCGCAAGGCTGGAACGTCATCGCCACCATGCGCACGCCGCGCGAAGGCACGCTGCCGCGATCAGAACGGCTGCGCGTGCTGGCGCTCGACGTGACCAATCCTCAAAGCATTGTTGCCGCCGTCGAGGCGGCCGGTCCCATCGACGTGCTGGTCAACAATGCCGGCATCGGGATGTTCGGCGCCTTCGAGGCGACGCCGATGCTGACCGTGCGCAGCCTGTTCGAGACCAACACATTCGGCGTCATGACGATGACACAAGCCGTGCTGCCGCAGTTCCGCGCGCGCAAGTCCGGCGTGGTTGTGAACGTGACCTCGAGCGCAACGCTAATGCCCATGCCGCTCGTCGCCGCGTACACGGCGAGCAAGGCGGCGATCGAAGGCTTCACCGGCTCTCTCGCCCACGAGCTCCATGGCTTCGGCATCCGCGTCAAGCTGGTCGAGCCGGGCTACGGGCCGACCACGCGTTTCACCCAGAACACGCCCTCACGTATCGAGGACATGATCACCGAGCCTTACCTGCCATTCGCGCAATCGGTGCTCACCGCGTATGGCCAGCCGGCCGCGGTGACGACCGAATCCGACGTGGCGCAGGTCGTGTGGCGAGCGGCGAACGATGTCTCACCGCAGCTCCGCTTCCCCGCCGGCGCCGATGCCGTTGCACTGGCGCAGAGGAGCGACGCCGCCTGAGGCAAACGCCATCCCGGGGCCCGGGCGAAGCTCCAGGTCCCGGGGTAGCTATCCAAAGCGCGATCAGGCCTTGGCGAGGACGCGGCCTGCGACGGCGTCGAGCTTGGCCATCAATTTCGGATCGCGCGCTTCGGGCGCGGTGATGATGGCTACGTCGAGCGCCGTGTTCGAGCCGATGGGGCAGGGCGGGTGCTCGCGCGGGAATATCTCGGCGAGCTTGTGCACGAGCCGCTGCGCCTTCTCCGTATTGCCCTTCATGACGGCGAGCACGGCGGCGACGTCGACGTGCGCCACCTCCTCGTGCCAGCAGTCGTAGTCGGTGACCATGGCGACGGTCGCGTAGCAGATCTCGGCCTCGCGAGCGAGCTTGGCCTCCGGCATGTTGGTCATGCCGATCACGTCGCAGCCCCAGCTCCGATAGAGGAAGGATTCGGCGCGGGTGGAGAACTGCGGGCCTTCCATGACCAGATAGGTACCGCCCTTGGTGTGGTCGATGTCCTCGGCCTTGCATGCCTGCTCCACCGCGTCGACGAGCAGCGGGCTGACCGGATGTGCCAAAGAGACGTGCGCCACGCAGCCTTCGCCGAAGAAGCTCTTCTCGCGCGCGAACGTGCGATCGATGAACTGGTCGACGAGCACGAAATGGCCGGGCGCGAACTGGTCCTTCAACGAGCCGCAGGCCGAGATCGACACGAGGTCGGTAACGCCGGCCCGCTTCAAGGCATCGACGTTGGCGCGGAAGTTGATGTGCGTCGGCGAGATGCGATGCCCGCGGCCGTGGCGCGGCAGGAAGCGGAACGGCAGGCCGTCGACCTCGGCAAAGAGGATGTCGTCCGACGGCTCGCCCCAGGGACTCGAGACCTTTTCCCAGTGCGGGTTCTGAATGCCGGGCAGATTGTAGAAGCCGCTGCCGCCGATGATGCCCAGGACGGATTTGACCACGGGTCCCCCTAAACGAGCTTGCGGTTTGCGTTGTGCCGGCGGCGTCAGTGCTTCAGGCGCGACCAGATCTGCTTCTTGACCAGATATAGCAGCAGCGTGGTGATGAGGAGATAGAGCATCACCTGCCAGCCCAGCCGCTTGCGTGAATCGAGGGTCGGGTCGGCTGCCCAGGCGAGGAATGCCGTGACGTCCTTCGCGTTCTGCTCGAGCGATCCCTTGTAGCCGGACTCCGGCTGGTACTCGATGAACGTATCCTTCGACAGCGGCGGCGGCATCGCCACCTGATGCCCGGGGAAGGCGACGTTATAAGACATGCCCTCGGTCATGTGCATGCCGGCCGGCACCTCGTGGTAGCCGGTGAGCAGGGCGTAAAGGTAATCGGGGCCGCCCTCCTGATAGCCGATGACGATGTCCCCCAGCATGTGAAGCCACTGGCTGTACCAGGGCGCATGGCTTTCCACCGAGCGCGCCTTGGCGATCAGCGACAGATCCGGCGGCAACGCGCCGTTCTGCGCCGCGCGCGCCTGCACGTCGTTCCGGTAGGGGCCGAGGATCTGGTCGGCGAGCCCCGGCAGGCGATCGATCGGATTGCCCTGATCGTCGAGCTCGCCGGGAATCTTGTACGGCCAGCCGATGGCAAGCGCCTTCACGGCCTCCTCGGGAAACTCGGGGCCGCCCGGCTCGGCGAGGTTGCGGAAGCGCACGCGCTTCAGGCCGTGACAGGCCGTGCAGACCTGCTGGTAGACCTGGAAGCCGCGCTGCAGCTGCGCCTTGTCGTACTGGCCGGTGAAGCCGGCGAACGACCAATCCTGGCGCTCGATGTGAGTCTCCGTGCCGCCGGCCGCGTGCGCCGCGTGCATCGTCGCGGCGACGCTTGCCAGCGAAGCCAGGACGATCACGGCAGCGCGCCACGAGAGCTCTGGACGTTTCATGCGAGCCCCCCTGTCAGGCCTTGGCCGGCGCCAGCTTGGCGCTTTTATCGTTGCCCAGCACCGCCTCGGTTATCGAGCCCGGCACCTTCAGCGGCGTTTCCAGCCAGCCGACCAGCGGCATGACGAGAAGGAAGTGCGCGAAGTAGTAGATCGTGAACACGCGCGCCCAGAACACGTACTCGGCGTCCGGCGGCTTGGAGCCGAGCCAACCCAGCGCGACGCAAGAGAACACGAAGAACCAGAAGAAGTAGCGGTAGATCGGCCGGAACTTGGTCGAGCGCACGCGGCTGGTGTCGAGCCACGGCGCGAACAAGAGGATCGCGATCGCCGCGAACATGGCGATGACACCGAGGAGCTTCGAGGGGATGGCGCGCAAGATCGCGTAGAACGGCAGGAAGTACCATTCAGGCACGATGTGCGGCGGCGTCACCAGCGGGTTGGCCTCGATGTAGTTGTCGGCGTGCCCGAGGTAGTCGGGCAGGAAGAACGTGAACCAAGCGAACAGCAGCAGGAACGCGAACATGCCGACCGCGTCCTTCGAGGTCGCGTAGGGGCTCATCGGCACGGCGTCCGATGCCGTCTTGATGTCGAGGCCGGTCGGGCTGTTCTGGCCGACGATGTGCAGCGCCCACAGGTGCAGGCCGACGAGGCCGGCGATGACGAACGGCAGAAGATAGTGCAGCGAGTAGAAGCGGTTTAGCGTCGTGCCAGACACCGAGTAGCCGCCCCACAGCCACTCGACGATCGTCGTGCCGAGACCCTTCCAGATGCTGTCGAGCGACGAGAAGAGGTTGGTGATGACGGTCACACCCCAGAAGCTCATCTGCCCCCACGGCAGCGAGTAGCCCATGAAGGCGGTCGCCATCATCACGATGAAGATGAGCACGCCAATGATCCACAGTACCTCGCGGGGCGCCTTGTAAGAGCCGTAGTAGAGGCCGCGGAAGATATGGACGTAGGCGGCGAGGAAGAACATCGAGGCGCCGACCGCGTGCAGGTTGCGGATCAGCCAGCCGAAGTTCACGTCGCGGCGGATGCGCTCGACGCTGTCGAACGCCATCTCGGCGTTCGGCTGATAGTGCATGGCGAGCACGATGCCGGTGACGATCTGCGCCCCCAGCATGAAGGTCAGGATGCCGCCGAAGGTCCACCAGTAGTTCAGGTTTCGCGGTGTCGGAAAATCGACGAACTGCGTGTACATCAGCCGGCCGATCGGCAGCCGCGCGTCCAACCACTTGCCGAACTTGGTGGTCGGCTCGTAGCTCGTTCCGTGTGGAAGTCCAGACATGCTTGGCTCGCCGCTTGTCAGCCGATCTTGATCTTGGTGTCGTTCACGAAGTTGTAGACCGGCACCTCGAGATTGCGCGGTGCAGGACCCTTACGAATGCGTCCGGCAGTGTCGTAGTGCGACCCGTGGCACGGGCACAGCCAGCCGCCGAAGTCGCCCTTGGCATCCCCCAGCGACTGCCCCTTCGGGATGCAGCCCAGATGCGTGCAGATGCCGACCATGATCAGCCAGTTCTCGTGGCCGCCTTTGGTGCGGTTCGGATCGGTGGCCGGCGTGTCCTCGGGCAACGCGTCGTTGCGGGCGAACTCGTCGATGAGGTCGGTGATCGGCACGGCCTTGGCGGTCGCGATCTCCTCCGGCGTCCGGTGCCGAATGAACACCGGCTTGCCGCGCCACAGTACGGTGATCGCCTGGCCTTCCTTCACCGGCGCGAGGTCGACCTCGATCGACGCGAGCGCCTGGGCGCCGGCGTCGGGGTTCATCTGCTGGATGAAGGGCCAGAGCGTCATTGCGCCCCCAACGGCCACGAATGCACCGGCCGCGAGAACTAGAAAGTCCCTGCGGTCTGGTTCTTCGGCGTCGATTGCCACGGGAGCCTCCGCTAGATCGCTGGGCTTAGGGCGCAGCGCTGATTACTTGGCCGGCTGCCGCCGGCTGCAACGACATCCGCACCGCGATGGACGTGCCATCGAGCGCGGCAAGTTCAGCGCGATTGGCCTATAGAACCAGGCGATTTGCCATGCGGTTTATTGACATCGTTCTAAAGAGCGCTCAACCCCGGTCAGCAAGATAGCCGTAGGCAATTTGGCGCACGCCAGCCGTCGCCGCTGACGAAGGTCATTCAGCCGCGTCCTGCGCGAGGAAGCCGCCCGACTGCCGCGCCCACAGCTCGGCGTAGAGACCGCCGCGGCGCAAAAGATCGGCGTGCGTGCCCTGCTCCACGATTCGCCCCTCGTCCATGATGATCAGCCGGTCCATCGCGGCGATTGTGGACAACCGGTGGGCAATCGCGATGACTGTCTTACCTTTCATGAGGTTGACCAGCTGCTCCTGGATCGCCGCCTCGACCTCGCTGTCGAGCGCGCTGGTCGCCTCGTCGAGCACAAGGATGGGGGCGTCCTTCAAGAGCACGCGGGCAATGGCCACCCGCTGTCGCTGGCCGCCCGACAGCTTCACGCCGCGCTCGCCGACATGCGCCTCGTAGCCCGAGCGGTCCTTCAGGTCCTCAAGGTTGTTGATAAAATCGTGCGCGGCCGCCTTCTTCGCCGCGGCGATGGCATCCGCCTCCACCGCGTCGGGGCGCCCATAGAGGATGTTTTCCATCACCGACCGGTGCAGCAGCGAGGTGTCCTGCGTCACCATGCCGATCTGAGCGCGCAGGCTGTCCTGCGTGACGTGCGCGACGTCCTGGCCGTCGATCAGCACCTTGCCGCCGTCGAGGTCGTAGAAACGCATAAGCAGGCTGACGAGCGTCGACTTGCCCGCGCCCGAACGGCCAACCAGGCCGACCTTCTCGCCCGGCGCCACGCGCAGCGACAGATCCTCGATGACGCTGCCGCGCCCCGTTCCGACATCGCGCCCATAGTTGAAGCGGATGTGATCGAACTGGATCTCACCCTTGGTGACGACGAGCTTCTTGGCGTCCGGCGCGTCGACGATGCTGCGCTCTTGGGCGATCGTCTCGAGACCGTCCTGCACCACGCCGACGTTCTCGAACAGGCCCGCGACCTCCCACATGATCCAGTGCGACATGCCCTGCAGGCGCAGGACCAGACCCACCGACAGGGCGATGGCGCCGGTCGTCACCGCATCGATCGACCACAGCCACAATGAGGTGGCGGCGACCGAGAACAGCAAGGCCGCGTTGAGACAGTTCAGTGCCACGGTCAGCAGCGTCACGAGGCGCAGCTGCTCGCGCACCGTGTCGAGGAAGTGCGACATGCTTTCCTGCGCGTAGCTATCCTCGCGGTCGGCATGCGCGAACATCTTCACCGTTGAGATGTTCGTATAGGTGTCGACGATGCGCCCGGTCATCACCGAGCGCGCGTCCGACTGGATATGCGAGATTTTGCCCAGCCGCGGAATGAAGTAGCGCATGGCGACGAGGTAGCCGGCGAGCCACAGAAGCAGCGGCGCCGACAGCCGCAAGTCGGTCGCTGCGAACAGGAACACCGCGCCGGTGAAGTAGATCGCGACGTAGAGCAGCACCTCGGTGATCTTCATGACCACCTCACGCACCGACATGGCGGTCTGCATCACCTTGGTGGCGACGCGCCCGGCAAAGTCGTTGTTGAAGAAGGCCATCGACTGGCGCAGCACGTAGCGGTGCGCCTGCCAGCGCGTACGCATGGTGAAGCTCGAGAGCAGTCCCTGGTGGACGACGGACTCGTAGAAGAACTTCAACGTCGGCAGCACGAGCAGCACCACCGCGCTCATGCCGAGGAGGAACGTCCCGTGCGTCTCCCAGAACGTGGCGCGATCGGCCTTCGACAGCCAATCGACGAGATTGCCGAGGAAGCCGAACAGCGACACCTCGATCAGCGCGATCGTCGCCGACAGCGCGGCTGAAAGGCCGATCAGCGGCCAGAAGGGCCGCGTGTAGTGAAAGACGAATCCCCAAAAGCTCGCCGGCGGCATCGAGGGCTGCTCGGCGGGGAAGGATTCGACGCGGTGTTCCAGCCAGCGAAACATGCGGGCGATCATGATCAGCTCCCGGCCCGATGGGCCGTGAAAAAGTAGCGCCGGCCCCCTCCTCTTAACGAAGCAGTGGGCGCGCTATGTGAGGTTTTGCAGCCTTGGAGCCCTGCCGTGGTGCGCCCCTAGACATCGTTGCAGGGGATATATAGGGGGAAATGCGCCAACAAAAGGGTTCGGGAAAAAAGGCATGGGCGACGTCAAAGAGGCTGCCGGAGAAGCGCCGGAGCTTGCGGCTCGCAAGGAGACGGCCCGCGCCTGGTTCCAGGAGCTGCGCGACGGCATCTGCTCGGCGTTCGAGCGGCTCGAGGACGAGCTGCCCGCCGGCGCGCCCCTCTCCGACCGCCCGGCCGGCCGCTTCGTGCGCACGCCGTGGGAGCGCACCGACCATTCCGGCGCGCCGGGCGGCGGCGGCGTCATGAGCATGATGAACGGCCGGGTGTTCGAGAAGGTCGGCGTGCACACCTCCACGGTGCACGGCGAGTTCGCGCCGGAGTTTCGCAAGCAGATCCCCGGCGCCGAGGAGCACCCTGAGTTCTGGGCGTCGGGCATCTCGCTGATCGCCCATCCGCAGAACCCCAACGTGCCCGCCGTGCACATGAACACCCGCATGGTCGTGACCTCGAAGTGGTGGTTCGGCGGCGGCGCCGACCTGACGCCGGTGCTCGACCGGCGCCGCAAAGAGGAAGACGCCGACACGCTCGCCTTCCACGCTGCGATGTACGGGGCCTGCGCGCCGCATCCGGTGGCCGACTACACGCGCTACAGGGCATGGTGCGAGGAGTATTTCTACCTGCCGCATCGCAAGGAGATGCGCGGCGTCGGCGGCATTTTTTTCGACTACCTGACGCCGGACGAGAACGAAGGCGGCTGGGACGCGGCCTTCGCCTTCACGCGGGACGTCGGCCGCGCCTTTCAGCGCGTCTATCCGATGCTCGTGCGTGGCAACTTTGAGCTCGCCTGGAAGGATGCCGAGCGCGAGGAGCAACTCGTGCGCCGCGGGCGCTACGTCGAGTTCAATCTGCTCTACGACCGGGGAACGGTGTTCGGCCTCAAGACCGGCGGCAACGTGGATTCGATCCTGTCGTCGATGCCGCCCGTCGTGAAATGGCCCTGATCTAGAGGCGCCTCTCTCAGAAGCGGGTCATCAGGCCGAAATCGATGATGTCCATCTCGGGCGACAGAGTGTTGTTGGCGCCAAGCACGGCGAAGCTCTGGTCGTCGAAATCGATCCGGCGATAGCCGACATGCAGGTTGATGTCGCGGTTCCAGAAGTATTCCAGGCCGCCGCCGTAGGTCCAGCCGCTGAGACCCTCGTCGGACTTCGCGCCGGTAATGACGTTCGTCACCTCGAGGCCGCCGTAGGCGTAGCCCGCTGTGCCGTATGCCATCAGGCGGCCGAACGAGTAGCCGAGGCGCCCGCGGACGGTGCCGTAGTAGTTGAGGTCGGACTCAAAAACGCCGAAGCCGGCGCCACGGCCGTTGCCGTCGGCGAACGAGTAGAACGCGTCGGTGACCACGCCCACCACGACGTGACCGAACTGCTGGTCGTAGCCGAGCTTGCCGCCGATGGCCCAGCCCTCCGGATCCTCCAGCAGCGCGCCGCCGGTGCCGCCGAGGCTGACCTCGTCGCTGAGGCTCCAGTCCGGAGAGATGATGAAGCCGGTGCGCGCCAGCGACGCGACCTCGTCGTCAGAGGCGTAGCTCAGGCTTGGAAGGCGCCATTGCTGGGCCGCCGCAGGGGCCGCAACGCCGAAGGTAAGAACGAGGCACGCTAAAGCAACGCCCCCAAACTTATGCCACTGCATGCTCGTGCCCCAGTTTTACTTGCTGGTTGGATCATAGATGCGGAAGGGGGGCCTGTCCGATGCAAATGGGCATCGGTGGGTAGGAATATTTCCTGGGCCCCGGGCCAAGGATCAGCGCCAGGGCAGCTTATCCTGGCGCGCCTCGTCGAACGCCTGGGCGAACTCGACCGCCCCGGGCTTGCGGGAGCTGGCGTCCATGCGCCGGGTGAATTCGGCCAGTAGCTCGGCAGAGGTTTTGTCGATGACCATCTTGTTCACGTAGTAGGCGCGGCGGGCAAAGAAGTTGGGCGTCGGGACGGTCAAGCCCACCGGTTGCATCATCTCCAGCCCCGTGCCCGGCCCCGACAGGTTCATCAGCTCAATTTCCTCGCCCGAGAGGTTCGTCACCCCCTTGCGGGCCGCGAAGTCCTTCAGGCCGCGCAGCTTCAGGGACTGCAGCCAGGGCCCGATGTCGCCATCAAGGTTGATGGCGTGCATGCCGTAGCCCTTCGCCGTCTGCGCGAAGGCCACGTGACGGTACCAGTTGTCGGGGACGGACTTGGCCGTCCGCAGCATCGCCTGCAGCGAGGCGATCTTGCGGTGCAGCTCGTCCACGCGGGCGGGATCGCGGGCGGCGGCCTTCAGCCGCTGCAGCCGCTTGATGAAGCTGTCCCCGTGCTTCACCAGCTCGCCGATGGTGTTGGCGTGCAGGAGCTGCGCGTAGCCGAGGGCCGAGGAGATCGGCTTGCCCTTCTTGGTGATCGGATTGATGCCGGCCTGCATGTCGGCCGTGCCGTCGCCGCCGGTCTCGAGCGCGTAGACGCGCACGACCTGCTCCTTGGCGAGACCCAAGGCAATGGCTTCTTCGGCGTAGCGGCGCTTGAACTCGCGCTCGGGGATGCGCGTCGGCTCGAACGCGTAATGCTGGCGACTGGCGGCGAGAAAGTCGGCGAGCCCCGGGATCGGCTTTTCCTGCTTGGAAGTTTGCGGTTGCTCCTGCGCGGCGAGGAAGCGCTCCCAGCGCTTGTCGAGGTCGGCGCCGAGCCGCGGCCCCTTATAGGTCGGAGGAAAAGTCCACACGTAGTCGTCAGCGTCGAAGAACTTGGTGTTGGCGCGCTTCAGCCGCCGGCCGGCGCGTTTCTTCTCGATGTCCTGCCAGTAGGCGTCGAGCATCCGGTCGTGCTGGTTCTTCGCCGTGCGCCAGGCGATGAACTCGTCATGCTGCGCAGCGGGCAGCGTCGCGAGGAAGTCCTGTACGCTGTCGGCCGCTGCGGCTCCGGGCCACGCACCCATCGCCGCCGCCAGCAAGGCGGCAGCCGCGAGGGCATTCCATCGGCAGCGCCGTGACCGCAACAGGGCCTCCTTCCGGCAACGAAGCCTGAGATTCTCGTGGGACTTGGACGTTATCGTGATTTGCCGAAGGTAAGCGAGCCGCAAGTTTTATGCGGGCAGTTAAGGAGCGATTCCTGTCTTGGAATCCAATAGTATGGTCGCAATGCACGATACCAGCGCTCGCCCCCATTCCCTGTTCACCGAGCATGCCTTGCGGCGCCGGGCCGAGGCGGTGCTGAGCAAATCGGTGCCGGTCGCCGACCCCAATGCGCCCGACACGCCCAGCGATTTCGACTTGAGCCCCGAGCTCGTTCCCGAGATCGCCCGCGCGCCGCTTGCCCCCGCCGCCGTCCTCATCCCGATCGTCGTGCGCCCCGAGCTGACCGTCCTGCTGACGCAACGCACCGAAGCCTTGCGGCGCCACGCCGGGCAGATCGCCTTCCCGGGCGGACGCATGGAGCCGACCGACCGCGATCCGATCGCGACGGCGCTGCGCGAGGCGCAGGAGGAGATCGGGCTCGATCCGTCGTTCGTCGAGCCGCTCGGCTATCTCGACGCCTACCGCACCGGCACCGGGTTTCGCATCTTTCCGGTGGTCAGCCTCGTCCGCGAAGGCTTCACCCTCGAACTCGACGCGCGCGAGGTGGCCGATACCTTCGAGGTGCCGCTCGCCTTCCTGATGGACGAAGCGAACCACCGCACGGAAGCGCGCACCTGGCTCGGCGTGGAACGGCGCTTTTATGCCATGCCGTTCGAGGATCGATACATTTGGGGCGCGACTGCAGGTATAATGAAGAACATGCACAAGAGGCTCTTTTCAGCATGATCCGCATCGTCGCCGAAAACATCTTGCTGTTTCTGCTGCCGGCCATCGTCTACGTCGCCTACGTCTACATGACGCGCGAGGAGAAGCAGGGCGCGATGCGCGTGCTCGACGATGCGCCGCTCATCTGGCTGTTCGTCGCCGGCGCGGCGCTCGTCGTCATCACGCTCGTGAGCTTCGGCTCGGTAACCGGCGGCAAACCCGGGCAGGTCTATACACCGCCCTCGTTCAAGGACGGACGCATCGAGCCGGGCCACATCGAATAGCAGCGGGACGCTTCATGCCGCGCGCAGACGACAGCGCCGGGCTGCCGAGCCTGGCTGACGCCGAATGGCTGCGACGCCCCGCGACGCGCGCGGTGTTCGCTGCCCTGCGCGCTGGCGGCGCCGAGGCGCGCGCGGTCGGCGGCGCGGTGCGCAACGCGCTCATGGGCGTTCCAGTGAAGGATGTCGACATCGCCACCACGGCGTCGCCCGAAGAGGTCATGCGCCTCGCCGCGCGCGCCGGGCTGCATTCGGTGCCGACGGGCATCGAGCACGGCACGGTGACGGTCATCGCCGACAAGGTACCCTTCGAGGTGACGACGCTGCGCCGCGACATCGAGACGTTCGGCCGGCACGCGCGCGTGACGTTCACGACCGACTGGCGCGAGGATGCGATGCGCCGCGACTTCACGATCAACGCGCTCTACTGCGATCTCGATGGCACCGTGCACGACCCGCTCGGGGGCCTCGGCGACCTCGAGGTGCAACGCGTGCGCTTCATCGGCGACGCGCGCGCGCGCATCCGCGAGGACTTCCTGCGTATCCTGCGCTTCTTCCGCTTCATGGCCCAGTACGGCGACGCCGATTTGCCGGACCCCGAGGGCCTGGCCGCCGTGCGCGCCGAAAAGGCCGGTCTCGCCCAGCTATCGGGCGAGCGCATCCGCGCCGAGCTCTTCCTGCTCCTCGCCGCCCCCGGCGCCGTGCCGGCGCTGCGCCTGATGCGCGACGCCGGGTTCATCGCGCCGCTCATCGGCGTTGACGGAAACGTCGAGACCGTCGCGCGGCTGGCGGCCATCGAGCGGCACTTGTCACGGTCGCCCGATCCAGTGCTGCGGCTCGCGGCGCTTTCGGCGGGCACGCAGGAGAACCTACGCGAGCGCCTCAAGCTGTCGGGCCTTGAAGCCGAGGGTCTCGCAACGGCCCTGCGCGGCGCCCCGGCCCTCGACCCGCGCCGCGACGAGCTTGCCGCCAAGGAATACATCTACCGGAACGGCGCTGCGGCGTTCACCGGCGGGGCGCTGGTCGACTGGGCACGGTCGAACGCCGACGTCGACGATGCGGCGCGGACCGAGCGCGCGAGCCTTGCCGAGCGGTGGAGCGCGCCCAAGTTGCCGGTGCGCGGCGCCGACGTCATCGCGCTCGGCGTGCCGGCCGGCCCCGGCGTCGGGCGCGTCATGGAAGCGTTCGAGATGTGGTGGATCGCGGCGGATTTTCCGACGGAGCCGAAGCGCATTGCCGCGCAACTCGCCGAGCTGGCGCGCGGCGAGCGCCGAGCCCGCCGCGACGCCTGAAGCCCTTAGGGCGAGAACAGTCCCTGGATCGCATCCGACAGGGTTGTCGGGCCGGAATTCGACGCCTGCTTTTTCTTGCGCCGGTTGTACTGCTGCTGCGACTGGCCGATCGGGCCGTCGTCCGACGCGGCGACGACATCGTCGGCCGGGTAGGCCGGCTGCTCGAAGCGGATCGACTTGCCGGTCAGCGCCGCGGCCGTGCGGCCGTCGAGACCGTAGAAATCGCCGTACGTCTGCAGCTGACCGCTGTCGTCGACGCGCATGGTGATGTAGGTCACGTGCACCGGGATGTGCTTATCGAGCTGCACCTCGCCGCCGCTGAACATGCTCCCCACCTTATCCGCCGACCAGCCCTTGTCCTCGGCAAGAAGCAGCTCGGCGAAGCGGCGGGGCTCGTGCACGCGCATGCAGCCGTGGCTCAGCGCGCGGAACGACTTGGCGAAGAGGTTCCGCTCCGGCGTGTCGTGCATGTAGACGTCATGCGAGTTGGGGAACATGAACTTCACGTCGCCAAGGGGGTTTTTCGGTCCTGGCGGCTGCTGGAAGCTGTAGTTTTGGATGTTGACGTTGGCCCAATCGACTGAGTTGGGATCGACCTGGCGGTTACCCGCGTAAACGCGCAGGTCATAGGCGTCGAGCACGGCCTGGGCCGAGTAGCCGCCGCCGAAGATGCCGAAGAACCCTGCACCCGAGCTTTTGCGCAGAAGCGGTGCCAGCTCCTTGGCCTTGATGCCGGAGGGCACGCCCCAGCTCGGGCGGAACACGATAGTCTTCATGTCGGCCGAAAACATCGGCGTCGGCCAGGAAGGCTGGCCGACGATGATCTCGTCGGTGTGGATCACCTTGCCGTTCTTGACGATGCGCGTGAGGAACTCCGGCACGTTGTCCCACACGTGGAATTCGCCGAGATCGGCCGGCACCCAGCGCCAGCGCTCCATGTTGATAAGTATGCGATCGATCTTCGACTGGTTGGTCGCCGGCGGCGCCGGCGCGGGGCCGCCGTTCATGACCTGGCGCGTGCCGTTGCCGATGATGCCGTCCTGCCGCAAGCTGTTGGCGCGCTGGAACTCGACCACCGCCTGCTGCAGCTTTTCGTCGTAGATGTTCTCGTTCGCCGGATCGTCGGCGGTCACTTTCAGACGCTGGCGTAGCAGCGCAATCTGCGGATCGGTAGCGCCGGGGCGAATGACGCCGCCCATCGGCAGCTTCACGGCGAGCGCCGAATCGACGACCGCGACCTCTTCCTTGATCTCGCCACCGCGCAGCTTCAGCAGCACCTGACGCAGTGCTTCGAACTGCGGATGCTTCGGGTGCAGCGACTGTAGATACGCCTCGGGCTTCGCTGCCGCAGCGATGTCGGTCAGCACCGTCTTTGGCGGAACGAGCGTCGGCTGCTGGTCCATGAGCTGCGAGATGCTGGCCGGATTGATGCGACCGCCGCGCGCATAGCGCGCGTATTTCAGGACGGCGAGCGCAACCTGCAGCTCCATCTCGGCGGCGGCTTCCGCCGTCTGCGTGCCGGCGGCTGCGGACGGCAGCTCGAATGCCGAGGCGGGCAGGCCCCAATTCTCGGCGCGGCTGATTTCGGAGACGACAGCCTTGCCCTTGTCGGTCAAGCCGGCCGTCGATGCCCAGACCGGCGTCCCGGTCATCTGCCCGTAATAGGCGGCGAGAGCGGCAGCCTCTTCCTCACCCGCTCTCTTGCCGAGCTCGGGCAGTCGCGTGCGGATGCCGGCGACGACGGGATCGGCCGGAGGAATGACCTGCGCCGGTTGCGCGGCAGCGCCGGTGACCGGATCGGGCAGCGCGGCGGTGGAGTTGGGTGCCGCACCGGGCGCCGCGGGAGGCGTGGCGGCAGCAGCAGGAGTCGTCGTCCCGGGAGCGGGAGCGGCAGCAGCGGGAGCCGGCGTTGCAGTAGCGGCCGGGGCAACAGGTGGCGTGGTCGCGGCGGTGGCCGCGGGCGGAGTTGCAGCCGGGGCTGCCGGTGTCGTCGCCGCGGTGGCGGCAGGTGTGGTGGTAGCAGGCGTGGCGGCTGCGGGTGCCGCGGCTACAGGCGCGGTCGCCGGCGCCGAACCGGGTGCGGCCGGCGCGGTCAGCTTCGCGCTCGGGTCCTCAACCTTGGCCTGCGCGGCGGGAGGAGCGGCGGGAGTCGTCGCCGGCTGAGCGCCTTGGGCGGCCGTCGCGGGCGGCGTCGTCGCCGGCGCGTTCTCGGCGCGTGCCGACACCACGCCAGTAACGCAAAGCGCCGCGATCGCCGGCAGAAGCCTGGCGCGCGCGGAAACAGCCGTCTTTTTCATCATCCCTCGGTCTCCAATAGCGCCTGCAAGCTAGGTGGAGAAAATGGCCGTGGCTGGGCCGGAATCGACGCAAACGGCACCTAAGGCATGTGGCTATCTATGGAATATCCCGTCAAGGCTAACATGGGTCCGGAGGGCCACAGTTCCGAACAAATACCCCCCCTAAATCGCGAAAAAGCCCCGGCCGACGGCCGGGGCTTCGCCATTCCTCAACAAGCCTGCGACGTGAACGGAACTTAGAAGTCCATCCCGCCCATGCCACCCATGCCACCGCCCGGCATCGGGCCGTGCGAGTGCTCTTTCTTGGGCAGCTCGGCGACCATCGCCTCGGTGGTGATCAGAAGGCCGGCAATCGACGCCGCATCCTGCAGGGCGCAGCGCACGACCTTGGCGGGGTCGATGACACCCTCGGCGACGAGATCGCCGTATTCGTGCGTCTGCGCGTTGTAGCCGAAGTTGTACTTAGCGTTTTCGAGGATCTTGCCGACGATCACTGAGCCGTCTTCGCCAGCGTTGGTGAAGATCTGGCGAGCCGGAGCCTGCAGCGCCTTCTTGACGATGGTGATGCCGACCTTCTGGTCCTCGTTGTCGACCTTGAGGTTCTCGAGCGCCTTGATGGCGCGCAGCAGTGCCACGCCGCCGCCGGGGACGATGCCCTCTTCGACGGCCGCACGCGTGGCGTGCAGGGCGTCGTCGACACGGTCCTTGCGCTCCTTCACCTCGACCTCGGTGGCACCGCCGACCTTCAGAACGGCAACGCCGCCGGCAAGCTTGGCCAGACGCTCCTGCAGCTTCTCGCGGTCGTAGTCCGAGGTGGTCTCCTCGATCTGCGCCTTGATCTGCTTCACGCGCGCTTCGATGTCGGCCTTGGCGCCGGCACCGTCGACGAGCGTGGTGTTCTCCTTGTCGATCGTCACCTTCTTGGCGCGGCCGAGCATCTGCAGGGTGACGTTCTCGAGCTTGATGCCGAGGTCCTCCGAGATCGTCTGGCCGCCAGTGAGGACGGCGATGTCCTCGAGCATGGCCTTGCGGCGATCGCCGAAGCCCGGCGCCTTGACGGCAGCAACCTTGAGGCCGCCGCGCAGCTTGTTGACGACGAGCGTGGCAAGCGCCTCGCCCTCGACGTCCTCAGCGATGATCAAAAGCGGCTTGCCCGACTGCACCACAGCCTCGAGCACGGGAAGCATGGCCTGCAGGCCCGAAAGCTTCTTCTCGTGGATGAGGATGTAGGGGTTCTCGAGCTCGGCAATCATCTTCTCGGCGTTGGTGATGAAGTACGGCGAGAGATAGCCACGGTCGAACTGCATGCCCTCGACGACGTCGAGCTCGGTGTCGAGGCTCTTCGACTCCTCGACCGTGATGACGCCCTCGTTGCCGACTCTCTTCATGGCTTCGGCGAGCTTGGCGCCGATCTCGGTGTCGCCGTTGGCGGAGATTGTGCCGACCTGGGCGATCTCGTCGTTCGACTTGATCTTCTGGGCCTTGCTCTTCAGCTCGTCGACGACGGCGGCGACGGCGAGGTCGATGCCGCGCTTCAGGTCCATCGGGTTGGCGCCGGCGGCAACCGACTTGGCGCCTTCCTTGACGATCGCCTGGGCGAGAACAGTGGCGGTGGTGGTGCCGTCGCCGGCGAGATCCGAGGTCTTGGAAGCGACCTCGCGCACCATCTGGGCGCCCATGTTCTCGAACTTGTCCTCGAGCTCGATCTCCTTGGCGACGGTAACGCCGTCCTTGGTGATGCGCGGGGCGCCGAACGACTTCTCGATGACGACGTTGCGGCCCTTGGGACCGAGCGTCACCTTCACCGCGTTGGCGAGGATGTCGACGCCGCGCAGCATCTTCTCGCGCGCGTCTTGACCGAACTTGACGTCTTTAGCGCTCATGGTGAGCAACTCCTGGATTGTTATGGGGTCGGCGTCGGGGAGGCTTAGGCGGCGGCCTTGACCTTGGTGCTGCCCTCGATCACGCCGAAGATGTCGCTCTCCTTCATGATGACGAGGTCCTCGCCGTCGATTTTCACCTCGGTGCCGCTCCACTTGCCGAACAGCACCCGGTCGCCGGGCTTCAGGTCGAGGGGGATTACCTTGCCGGCGTCGTCGCGAGCGCCGGGGCCGACGGCGATGACCTCGCCCTGGATCGGCTTTTCCTTGGCAGTGTCGGGGATGATGATCCCGCCCGCAGTCTTGGTGTCTTCCTCGATGCGGCGAACGACGACGCGATCATGGAGGGGACGGAACTTCATGGGTTCAACCTCATGATATTGATGGACTTCTGCGATTTTAAATGGGTTGCGGTAGCCGCAAGGAGCTACGTCGTGGCAGCCTCGGCCCCGCTCCGCGTATATGATCGAGGCTGTTAGCACAGTCAAGGTGTGAGTGCTAAAAATGACCACGGATAGCAGCGGCGCCCGCACTATCCCCGCGGGCGCATTAATGAACGCTTAGCGAGCGTTTCGAGGTGGGTGGCTACCTAGGCCGCGCGCCGGTGGAGACCCTCGCCGACCTCTTCGATGATCTTGGCGACGAAGGCGTCGATGTCGCCTGGATTGCGGGACGTGATGATCCCTTCGTCGACGGCCACCTCCTTATCCACCCAGCGGCCCCCGGCATTGAGCATGTCGGTGCGCACCGAAGTGTAGGACGTCACCTCGCGGCCCTTCACGGCGCCCGCTTCGATGAGCAGCCAAGGACCGTGACAGATGGCGGCGACGGGCTTGCCGGAGGCGACGAAGGCTTTGACGATCCCGACGGCCTTTTCGTTGGCCCGCAGCTTGTCCGGGTTGATCACGCCGCCGGGGAGCACGAGCGCGTCGTAGCTGTCTATGTTCACGGCATCGAGCGTCAGGTCGACTTTGACGGGCCGTCCCCAGTTGCCGTCCTTCCAGCCCGTGATTTCACCGCCTTGCGGCGCCGCAACCTCCACCTTGGCGCCTTTGGCACGCAGTTGCTCCAGAGGTTTTTCCAGCTCCGATTGCTCGAAGCCGTTGGTTGCCATGATGAGGATGCGGCTCTTGTCTATCGCGGGCATCGCCTTCTCCCTTTGTTGCGCGATACGGGATAACGGGAGAGAGCGCCGGGGCGTTCCAGGCTTAACTTTCTGGGCTCAAATGCAAATGGACCGCCACGTCTCGCGTAGCGGTCCATTGAAATGCTCGGGCTATGCCAAATTAGATGGCGAAATCCGTGATCTTGGCGCCTTTGGAGAGCTTGGCGACGAGCCAATTCGGCTTGCGTCCGCGGCCCGTCCACGTCTCCGACTTGTTGTCGGGATTGACGAACTTCGCCGCGCTCGACTTGCCGCGACCGCGACCGCCAAACAGCTCATTTACGGAAAAGCCCCGCTTTTCAGCCAGCTGCGCCAATGCCTGCTTAACTTCCGACCGTTCGCGATCGCGGGCGGCGTTGATCGCCTTCTGCACTTTGGCCTCGAGCTCCAGCAGATCTTTCAACGACATCTTATCGACATTGGGGGTGGCCATTCGGCAGTCCTTCCTCTAATCAACGCACGGCAATTCGCCATTACCACATCTAGAAGTGCTTGGATTACTTTTTGCCTTCCATTTGTCAAGCAGCCACAAAGAAAATCGGCCGAGAAACTGTATCTTCGTTAGCCGCGGCATTGCAACCGTACCGCGCAGTAAAACCATGTGCACGCGCCCGACATAAATGATGCCTATTTTTCATTCCGCCCAATAGGGCATCGGGGGCGGGTTGAAAACAAATGGCGATTCCGGCCGCGCCCTGATCATTCGGCGTTCGCCGGACGTTCAGCCACCGTTCAGGTGCCGGGCCATAGGGTCGTGCAACCCTGAACTCCCATCTTCCCCGGAGTGATCCACGAGGGCGCAGCGTTCAGGGTCGCTGCGCCCTCACCCCTTTCCCGCTCATTCCACGATTGCAAATCGTGCGCGCCACTGCGCCGCCGATCGGAACTCCCAACTCCGAGGCCGCGTTTGCCATGTCGCATGCGAGCCGGTAGGTTCCCGCCGCAAATCAATTCCGACCCAGCACCACCTCCGGAGGCCTGAGATCATGACATTCAAGCTGCCGCCGCTCCCCTATGCGTACGACGCGCTCGCGCCGTTTATGTCGGCTGAAACGCTGGAATATCACCACGACAAGCACCATCAGGCCTATGTCGATATGGCCAACAAGCTGATCCCCGGCTCGAAATACGAAGGCAAGAGCATCGAGGAGATTTGCAAGCTGGCCTACGCCGACAAGGCGCAGCCGATCATCAACAACGTCGGCCAGGACTACAATCACAACCATTTCTGGCAGTGGATGAAAAAGGGCGGCGGCGGCAACAAACTGCCGGGCACCGTCCAGAAGCTCGTCGACGGCTATGGTGGCTTCGACAAGGTCCGCACCGACTTCATCGAGAACGGCAAGACCCAGTTCGGCTCGGGCTGGACGTGGCTCGCCGTCAAAGACGGAAAGCTCGAGCTCATCAAGACGCCGAACGGCGAGAACCCGCTGATGCACGGCGCCTCGCCGATCCTCGGCTGCGACGTGTGGGAGCACAGCTACTACATCGACTATCGCAATGCCCGCCCGAAGTACCTCGAGGCGTGGTTCGACAATCTCATCAATTGGGAGCACGTCGAGGAAATGGCCGCCAAGTCGGCCTGATCTTAGGCCTCACCGAAACTGAAAACGGCGCTGTCCACCCGGGCAGCGCTGTTTTCATTTCAAGTTCACCGCGCAGGCGTTTCAGCGCCCGCGAATGCTCTTCATGATGATGCCCTTGATCATCGACACGATGCTGCGCGAGATCGAGCGCTGCATTTCCCGGCCGATCATCTCGCCCATGCCCTGGCGATGCCGCCCGCTCGACCCCTTGCCGCCGAAGATGACGTCCGTCCAGCCGCCGCCGGCCGAAGCTTGCTCCTTCGAAGCCGCAGCCTGCGAGCCGCGCTGCGCTAAGATCTCCTCGGCGCTCTCGCGGTTCTTCACCTGATCGTATTTGCCGCTGAACGGGCTCGCGGCGATGATCGCCCGGCGCTCCGCGTCCGTGATCGGGCCGATGCGGCCCTCGGGCGGACGGATCAGCGTCCGCTGCACGATCGACGGCTCGCCCTTGTTCTCCAGCATCGAGACGAGCGCCTCGCCCACCTTCAATTCGAGGATGACGCGCTCGGTGTCGAGCTCAGGGTTGCGCCGGAACGTCTCCGCCGCCGCCCGCACCGCCCGCTGCTCCTGCGGGGTGAAGGCGCGCAGCGCATGCTGCACGCGGTTGCCGAGCTGCGCCGATACCGAGTTCGGCACGTCCATCGGGTTCTGCGTGATGAAGTAGACGCCGACGCCCTTGGAGCGCACCAGGCGCGCGATCTGCTCGATGCGATCCATCAGCGCCTTGGGCGCGTCGTCGAACAGCAGATGCGCCTCGTCGAAGAAGAACACCAGCTTCGGCTTGGGCTGATCGCCGACCTCGGGCAGCGTCTGCCACAGCTTGGTCAGCATCCACAAAAGGAACGTCGCGTAGAGGCGCGGCTTCTCCATCAGCTTTTCGGCCGACAGGATATTGATCACGCCGCGGCCGTCGGGTGCCGTGCGAATGAAATCCCAGATGTCGAGCGCCGGCTCGCCGAAGAAATGATCGGCGCCCTGCTCGTCGAGCACCAGCAGGCGGCGCTGGATGGCGCCCACCGACGTTATCGCCACGTTGCCGTACTTGGTCGTCAGCTCTTTGGCGCGCGACGCCACGTTGTTGATGATGGCGCGCAAGTCACCGAGGTTGATGAGGGGCAGCTTCTCTTCCGAGGCGACACGGAAGGCGATGTTGAGCACGCCCTCCTGCACGTCGTTGAGCTCCAGCATGCGCGACAGGAGCAGCGGCCCCATGTCCTCGACGGTGGCGCGGATCGGATGCCCGCCGGCGCCGAACACGTCCCACAGCACGACGGGCGACGCGCTGTTCTTGTAATTCTCGAGGCCGACTTCGGCGGCTCGCTTCAGCAGAAAGTCCTTCGGCTCGCCCACCTCGGCGATGCCGGAAAGATCGCCCTTGATGTCGGCGGCGAACACCGGAACGCCGGCGCGCGAGAAGCCTTCTGCCAGCACCTGCAGCGTCACCGTCTTGCCGGTGCCCGTGGCGCCGGTGATGAGGCCGTGCCGGTTCGCCAGGGTAAGATCGAGGTACTCGGGCTTGACGCTCTTACCGACGAAGATCTTGCCGTCCTGCAAAACCGATTGGCTCATAGCTGTCTCCGGCCTCCAAAGGCGGCCCGACTCGAAGGGGCTGACCGCCGTTCGCTCTTGGCATGGGAGGATACCCTTTGCAAACATCGGTTGCATGGCGGACTTGGGGAAAAGTATCGATGTGACGAACCCGGTTTAGCGCGGCGCGCCGAAGCGACGCGGCGATGGGCCAAGCGACGCTTTCGGCGTGCGAATTCGCGCCGGAACCGACTATAGAGAGAGCCCACGCGTCCGCCGCCGGATGCCGCCTGCAACCGAGATCGCCTGCCCATGACCGACACGTCCGCTCCCGTCGAACTCGCCTCCGGCTTTACGCCCGCCACCTACGAGAAGTGGCGTCAGCTGGTCGATAAGGCATTGAAGGGAGCCGATTTCGAGCGCCGGCTGGTCGCCAAGACTGCCGACGGCCTGCGCATCGAGCCGCTCTATTCGCGCGCCGACACGCTCCCCGGCGCGCAAGCTGCGGTCCCCGGCAAGGCGCCGTTCACGCGCGGCACTCACGCGGCGGCGCAGGACCTCGGCTGGCAGATCCACCAGCGCGTCGTCGACGCCGACCCGAAGGCGGCCAACAAGGCGATCCTGGAAGAGCTGGAGGGCGGCGCCAACGGCGCCGTCTTGCAGATCGCCGGCCCGGGGCAGTACGGCATCAAGATCGCGAGCGCCGACGACGCGGCCGAGACGCTGCCCGGCGTGCTCGTCGACTACGCGCCCATCCAGCTCTTGGGCGGCGTCGCCGGCCTCGAGGCAGCGCGCCACTACCTGCGCGCGCTCGCCGCCTTGAAGCGGGAAGACGGCGGAACGGCGGTGTCGCGCCTCAACGTCGATCCCATCGGCACCTTCGCGCGTTTCGGCGCGACGTGGGCGCCCGTCGAACAGGCCGTTGCCGATACGGTCAAGCTCGCCGCCGAGGCGCGCAAGGCGGAGCGGCCGCTGACCACGGTCCTCGTCGACGCGACCGTGCCGCACGAGGCCGGCGCCAGCGAGGCCCAGGAGCTGGCGTTTCTCGCCGCCTCCCTCGTCGCCTACCTGCGCGCCTTCGAAAAAGCCGGCGTGGCGCCGAACGACGCCTTCCCCCAAATCGCCTTTGCCCTGTCGGTCGATACGGATCTGTTCCTCAATGCGGCCAAGGTGCGTGCCGCGCGCAAGATCATCGCGCGTATTGCCGAGGCGAGTGGCGCCTCGGCTGCCTCGACGTACATCACGGCGGTCACCTCGGCGCGCATGATGGCGAAGCGCGATCCTTGGACCAACATGCTGCGCACCACCGCGGCCTGCGCGGCGGGTGCCTTCGGCAGCGCCGACGCCGTCACGGTGCTCCCCTTCACCTGGGCGCTCGGTGTTCCCGACCGCTTTGCGCGGCGCGTCGCCCGCAACACGCAGCTCGTTCTGCAGGAGGAATCGCAGCTCGGCCGCGTCGCCGATCCGATCGGCGGCTCCTGGTACGTCGAGAAGCTCACCGAAGAGCTCGCAACGCGAGCGTGGACAATCTTCCAGGATCTCGAGGCCGAAGGCGGCATCATCGCCGCGCTGTCGTCGGGCGGATTGCAGGACGACATCGCCAAGATCGCCGAGATGCGCGCCAAGAACATTGCAACGGGCCGCGTCGAGCTGACCGGGGTCTCGGTGTTCCCGTTCCTCGGCGATGACGGCGTGAAGATCACGCCGTTCCCAGCGGCCGCCGCCGCGCCGCAGGGGACCGTGCGCGCGCTCACCCCGCATCGGCTTGGCGAAGCGTTCGAGAAGCTGCGCGACGCGGGCGACGCCTTTCTCGCCAAGACCGGCAAGCGCAAGCGCGTGTTCATGGCCAACCTCGGCGAGATCGCCGAGCACAACCGCCGCTCGCAATGGATGTGGAACTTCCTCGCCACCGGCGGCATCGAGGGCCTGACCAGCGACGGCTACAAGAGCGCGGCCGAAGCCGCCGAGGCATTCAAGGCTTCCGGCGCCAAGATCGCCTGCATCTGCTCGTCCGACGAGGTTTATGCGCTGCAGGGCGAAGCCGCGGCGCAAGCCCTGAAGGCAGCCGGCGCGGCCCGTGTGTTTCTGGCCGGACGCCCCGGCGAGGCCGAGGCGGCGCTCCGTGCCGCCGGCGTCGACGGCTTCCTCTATGCGGGACAGGACGCCATCGCCTCGCTGGAAGGCCTGCACAAATCGCTCGCGCAGGGCTAAGTATTACGCGTCGGAGCGCCGCAACGGAGGACCCCCGTGGCCAGCTTGCGCTTTCTCGCCAGTCTATTCGCGCTGATCGCCGTCGTTGCACTCGTCGCCGACGCGACGCCGGCGCTCAACGGCACGGGGCCGTTCGAAGCGCATAGCGTCATCAACTACTGGACGGAGCTGGCGCCGGCATCGCTCGTCGCCACGCGCGCCAATATCGTCAGCATGACGTTTCCCTGGGTGTGGAACCCGATGATCCTGAGCGTGCTCACCGCTCCGATGTCGGTGCTGTTCGGCGGCCTGGCACTCGTCTGCGGCTACTTAGGCCGCCGCCGCTTGCAGATGAAGGTCCACGTCAACTAAGAGCGCGCTACTTCTTCTTCGCCGGGCTGGCGGCCGGCGCGGTGGCGCTGCCCATGATCGACTTGGTGATGCTGGTCAGCGCCGGCGGCAGGCCGCTGCTCGGCGGGTAGGCGATATCGAGCGCGATGCCCAGCACCATGAGACCGACCAGCAGGCCGATGATGCGCATCACCCACTTGCGGTGGCTCTTGTTGAGCGCCTCGATCTCCGCCTCGGGGACCTCGCCCGCGGCTTCCGCGAGAAACTCCTTCTTGAGACCGAAGTACTTCTTCTGCAGCGAGCGGCGCACGTTGCCCTTGTGCTCGACTTGCAACCCGGCGCGCTCGGCGATCTTCTGAGCGATCTCCGGGTAGGGGAAGCACGGGTCGCTGTTGGCCTCGCTGACGTAGCCGAGCTTCACCGCGCTATCGTCCTTGAGAACGAGGCGCGCGCCCTGCAGCAGCACCGGCGCCATTGAGCCGCCGTAGATTTCGCGGCGCGTCTCGACCGCCTTGATCTGATCGTAGGGGATGTCGTGGCTGCGGTAGCGCACGACAGGCGTCGGACCGCGTCCGGCCGGCAGCGTCATCTTCACCGAGTTTTCGCCCAGCTCGATGCGCGTCATCAGCGAGTGCATCACCTCGATGAACAACAGAAACATGATGACGGTGAATCCGGCGGCGAGCACGAGCAGGCCGAAGGTGCCGGTCCACACCCCCTGCGACAGCCGCCAAAACAGCATCGGCGGCAGGCTGATGAAGAACGGCAGGAGGATGAGAAACACAAACGCGAACGCGAACTTACGGCCGCCCCCGGCAGCATAAAGTGTGCGCTCGGGCTTTTTTATCGGCGCGGCAAGGGCTGCGTCCCCCATCGCTGCAACATCCGCCATCGCGCCAGCCCCCCTTAACGTTTCACCGCAGCATGCTCAGATAACATCACAATAACATGACCCTAGGAGGGTCTGCCGGGTAAGCCGCCGAGAGACTATATCAGGGCCTGTCATCATCCAATCGGGGTTGAGCCATGCTTTTCCGCAAAGACAAGGTTTCGATGCCGACCGCGGCCACGGCGCTGAAGGGCCGTCCGACGCCGATCCTCACCGCCCACGAGCACGACATCTTCTCGCGTCCCCTGAAGGGTCCCTACCCTGCGGGCCTCGAGACGGCGATGTTCGGCATCGGCTGCTTCTGGGGTGCCGAGCGCAAGTTCTGGAACCTCGGGGCCGGCATCTGGATCACCGCAGTCGGCTACGCCGGCGGCTTCACGCCCAATCCGACGTACGAGGAGGTGTGCACCGGGCAGACCGGGCACAACGAGGTCGTGCTCGTCGTCTACGATCCGAAGGAGATCAGCTATGAGCAGCTCCTGAAGACGTTCTGGGAGAGCCACAACCCGACGCAGGGCATGCGCCAGGGCAATGACGTCGGCACGCAGTACCGCTCGGGGATCTACTACTTCACCGATGCGCAGCGGCAGGCGGCGGAGGCGTCGAAGGCGGAGTATCAGAAGGCGCTCGGCGACAACGGCTTGGGGCAGATCACGACCGAGGTTCTCCCGGCGCCGGAGTTCTTCTTCGCCGAGGACTATCACCAGCAGTACCTGTCGAAGGTCCCGCACGGCTACTGCGGGCTCGGCGGCACGGGCGTCACCTGCCCGATGCCGACCGGCGTTGCAGCGGCCTGATCCGGCTACTTCGTCACCGCTGACGCTGGCGTCGCTTGCGCTGCCGGCGCGGCGGCGGCCGGTGCCGGCGGCGGCGACGAGGCAACCTCGCTGCCGGTGTCGGGCTTCGTGCCGGGGCTGTTGAGCACGATTTTGCATTCGGCCGGCAGCTGTTCCATCGTGACCTGACGGCGCTCGCTGTCGGGAACGATCTTCGTGCCGGGCTTGGGTTGCGGCTTCTTCAGCGACGCCTCGATCGTCTTCAGCCAGTTGTCGACTTCCTTGCCGCAACCGTCGTCGCCCGAGACCGCCGGCTGTGACTCGCAGCCGCCGTTGGGGCAGCCGATGCGAATGTGGAAGTGATAGTTGTGCCCCCAGATCGGCCGCACCTTGCCGAGCCACGCACGGTCCTTGCCGGCGGCCTGGCACAGCGCCTTCTTGATCGCCGGATTGACGAATATGCGCTCCACCGCCGGATAGGACGCGGCGCGCTTGATGATCGCGACGTGCGCCGGGGTGAACACCTTCGGATCGACCGCGAGGCTCGTCTTGTCGAGCATCGTGGTCGCCTGGATCTCCTCGCGCTCCTGACGCGTCAGCACGCGATCGGGCATCGGCGTCAGCCAGATGTCGGCGTCGAGGCCAACCTGGTGGCTCGCATGGCCGGTCAGCATCGGGCCGCCGCGCGGCTGCGAGATGTCGCCGACCAGAAGTCCGGTCCAGCCGTCCTGGCGCGATTCACTGGCAAAGCGCTTCAACAGCTTGATGAGCTTGGGGTGGCCCCAGGCGCGATTGCGCGATAGGCGCATCGCCTGCCAATCGGGGCCGGAGTCGGCGAGGTGGACACCGCCGGAGAGGCAGCCCTTGGAGTACCAGCCGAGTGCCCGGGGCGCGAGTGCCGAGGCGGTCGGCTTCTTGCTGAACAGATCGCGGGCGAGGACCTTCGGCTTCTTGTCCTTTTCCTTTTTGTCGGCGGCTTTTTTGTCGGCGGCTTTCTTGTCGCCAGCCTTGCCGGCCGCGCCCTGCTCGACTTTCGGCGCGGGCGTGGGGACGGCTGCGGGCGCAGCTGCCGGAGTGCGCTTTGCCTGGACCGGCGCTGGAACTTTTGCGGTGGGGTCCGCCGCCAGTGCGTACGGTGCCGCGGCGAGACATCCAATGAGGAAAAAAATTCGGGTGCGATGCATAGCTCCCCCCAAAGCAATGTTCAGGCCATACTAAACGCATACGGCTAAAAAGCGACCCTCGGTTGCAGCAGCCAGTTAACGATCGCAGTCGCGATAGGCGGTTGATCTGTGACGCAATTTCTTACCAACGGCACGCCTGGGGCCAAGATCCATGTCGTCTTGGCGCACGGCGCCGGAGCGGCGATGACCAGCCCGTTTCTCGAGACAATGGCCGGCCTGCTCGTCGAGCGCGGGATGCAGGTATCGCGATTCGAGTTCGACTATATGGCGGCGCGGCGCGAGGGCGGAAAACGCCGGCCGCCGCCGCGCGCCGAATTGCTCGTGCCGGAGTATAAGCGCGCGGTCGCGGAGCTGCGGGCGCAGGGCGCGGCGAAGCAGAAGCTGTTCATCGGCGGCAAGTCGCTCGGCGGCCGGGTAGCGAGCCTCGTCGCTGACGAGCTTTTCGACGAGGGCGCGGTCGCGGGGCTGGTGTGCCTCGGCTATCCGTTCCACCCGCCAGCCAAGCCCGACAACCTGCGCACCGCGCACCTCGAGCATCTGCGCTGCCCGGCGCTCATCGTGCAGGGCGAGCGCGACCCGTTCGGCTCCCGGTCGGAGGTTGAAAGCTACGCACTGTCGCCGGTCATCCGCTTTGTCTGGGCCGGGGATGGCGACCACGATCTTGGCCCGCGCGGCGGCAGGGGCTTCACGCGCAAAGGCAACCTCGCGCTCGCCGCCGACGCCGTAGCCGAATTCACGGCCGGCGCCGGCTGACGACGCCTCGCCTATTCCTTAGTGTCGGATGTCGGTAGCCACGGGCCGGTCTGCAAGGTCGCTGAGTACGATATCCACAGGCTGATGCAGCCCGGCCATCTGGGTGTCGCGCCTTGCGATCCAAACTCACCTTTGTAGTTGCGGGAGAGGCGCTGTTTCAGCAGGTTGACGGCCATGTCGCTACAGCACTCGCGGCCGCCACATTCGCTATCCCTCGAACTGCAAGAGGTTGCGCGAGACGCACGCGACCTCATCGTGTTGTTGGAGCGTGGCCTCAATTTCCCACCGCCTCCAGACTTTCCCTCTGAGCAGCTAAAGGACATTTGCCGGTCCCTAACGCAGCTGCCCGAAGGAACAGCCGAAGGGTCTCGTCCGCCGCTCGAATACGCTCGACGCCGCTTGCCTGCCATCCGGCGGCAGTATGTGTTGAGCGACGAAGCGGCCGCAGATGATGAGCACCCGCGCTTGGCGCGAGGCGCGAGCTTTGACCAGAAGCTCTCAAGCCTCATTGCATCCGTTTCGACGGCGCTCGACGAATACCGCCGTCTCGCGGCCGAAGACGATGTCGATGAGCTTCCGCCCGAAGCTGGCATCGTTGTGTCTAGTAACTCAACAGATGCCGCAATCGCGAAGTCCGAGGCTTTCGATCTGAGCCTTGAGCGTGCTCGAGAGACCGTCGATCAAGTTACACAGCCGTCTTCCGCGCGAGCAGACGATCTAAAACGGCAGCTGCTCGACGCACGGGGCCTAAATCAGCTCGCGGCTGCTGAGATCAGCATGCCCGTTGTGATGCGGGGTTGGCTGAAAAAAGTAGTCGATGCGCTGAAGACGACGCCAACAATTATCAAGCGAACAGTCGCTGCCATGCGCGTGGGCACTGACGTTACGGAGGTCCTCTACGGCCGTTGGTGCGAATTTGCCGACGACGGCACCAAGTTCTTGTTTGCCCAGTTCCGTAAGACGCTCGACGCGTTTGAGGCCGCCGCGGACATACTGGAGAAGAGGCCGTCTGTTACTGCTACGATGGAACAAGTAGAGGAACCGCTTAGCCCTGCCGAGGCGGCAAATAAGCGAGAACGGCACCTTCAGGAACGCGTGCGAGATGCGCTCGGTGTCCTCGATATGTTCGACGTCGGTGAGCGCATCTATCGAGACGACAATGCGCATAACCTCGAAAAGCAGGCCATTATAGAGGCGGACTTGATTAGTTTAATGCATGAACTCGCCGCTCTTGATGCATATCGAAATCTCACGCGGCGCTTCACCCTCGATACCCCGGCAGCCGACGGAGGCTCGCCCACGACCCCGGCTACATTGGGCCGGGCCGGTCACGGGCTCACACAGCGTGTTTTCGAAAGACTAGTTCTAATAGCGATGCGGCAGCGCCAGCGGCCGCTTCAGAGCGGGGACGTCGTCGATGAGTTGAGACGGCTCGGAGTGCCCATCGGGGGGATCAACGAAATCAAGAACGCGTACAACAAACTTTGGCAGGCCAAGAAGCGCGGAGTACTGCAGCATGTCGAAGGTCAGGGCTATTGGATCGCCGGCACTCCAGTGCCGATCTCCAACGCGCTACAGACAGTCGGCGGGCGAGCGCTTCGCCGGATACGGTCCATCGGCATGCGGAGCAAAAGAACCGGCAACCCGCGGGGCAGGCAGGCTGCAATTAGGCCCGCAGACCTCGAGCGCATCCGTAAAATGCTGCTGTCGAACAAGACGGTTCGAGAGGTAAGCGCCATGCTCGACGTCACCACAGCAACGATCTACAAGCACTTTCCAGGCGGGGTTGAGAAGTTGCGGGAGATGTACCCCGATGAGACGGTACCGCTCGTCCGGAAAAAGATGCGGCGCGTTAAGCGCGGGCCGCACAGGAGCGGAGGCGGACGACCAAGCTCACTATCGGCTGACCAGATAGTTGCCGTGGTTGCAGCGCGAAACGCTGGTAAGACCGTTGAACATATCGCTGAAGAATTCGGAGTCAGCACTTCGATCGTCTACAGGCATCTGCGCAAGGCGAAGGCCACGTAGATGCTGCACAGAGGCGTGGGGCGCCTACCCTCTATGCGGTTCAGTCGCGCGGCCCGCGCGGCGGCAGCGGCTTCACGCGCAAAGGCAACCTCGCGCTCGCCGCCGACGCCGTAGCCGAATTCACGGCTGGCGCCGGCTCAAGCTTGGCCGGCGAAGGCGGCAAGGGCGCGTCATGGCGAAGCCATGCTCCGCATGGACGGGCCCCGCGCCTTAGGCGCGGTCCCCAGCTTGCGCGACAAGAGCCGCAAAAGAATCTTCTCTCGCCTCGTGTCGCGCAACAAAACAAGCTCAGTCGTCCTTTTTCTTTTTCTTGTCGACGACCTTGTCGCCGAGCTTGCCCTTGATGCTCTCGATGCCGTCCTTGAAGATGCCGTCGATGGTCTTGCGGGCGTCCGCGTCTTCCTTGCCGTCGGCGGCGTCGTAGGTCGCGGCCCAAACGATGTTGACCTCGTCCAAGTCGTCGTCATCCGGCGTCACCGTGAACTGCGCCTCGTAGTTCTTCACCGGCAGCGGGCTCTCGACGATCTCGTAGCGGTAGCTGGCATTGCCGCGCTCGACGAGCTTCTCCTTGATCACGCCGCCGTCCTGCAGGGTCAGCGTGCGGAACTCGGTATCGCCTTCCTTCGACTCCTCGCACTTCTTCACGGCCGGATGCCACTCGGCAATCGCGCACCAGCCGCCGAACTTGCCCCACAGCGCATTCTTTTCCTCTTCGACCTTGGCTTCGTCGACGCGGATCTCGAGCTTCTTGCCCGAGGTGAGGCTCGCCGCGTCGGCGCTCCCGACCAGCGGGAAAATGGCGGCGGACAACAGCAGCGCGGTGATCGGTAGTCTCATCGTTTTCTCCCAGTAAGGGCGGCACCGCCCACAGTTTTTGGTGCGCCGTCGCAGAACGGCGAAGTGGTACATTGTAACGATCAGGTGGCAAAAGTGCGAGGGCAAATCCGGCAGATCACGCGGCCGTTACGCTGGCGCCGCGGGAATTCCCGATGGCGACCTGGAAGTCGGCGAGCGGCATCGGCCGGCCGATGTAATACCCCTGCACGGAATCGCAGCCTTCTCCGCGCACCGCCGCCAGCTGCTCGTCGGTCTCCACGCCTTCCGCCGTCACCACCAGGCCGAGGCTGTGTGCCAGCATGACGATCGCGCGCACGATCATCAGCGAGCCCTCATTGCGCAAGATATCGCGAATGAAGGAGTGGTCGATTTTTATCCGGTCGAACGAGAAGCGATGCAGGTAGCTGAGCGATGAGTACCCGGTGCCGAAATCGTCGAGCGCGATCGTCACGCCAAGGTCGTTGAGTTCGTCGAGCGTCGCCACGTTGACGTCGTTGTCGTGCAGCAGCACGGACTCGGTGATCTCGAGCTCGATCCGCGATGGCTCGACACCTGACTCCTCCAGGGCGGCGGCGACCGTGCGCACGAGGCCCGGCCTGTCGAACTGCATCGGTGAAAGGTTGATCGCCACGCGGATATCCGCGGGCAACTGGGCCGCGGCACGGCATCCCTCGCGGACGACCCAGCTTCCCAGCTGCTCGATGAGGCCACATTGCTCGGCGAGCGGAATGAAATCCGACGGCGAGATCATACCCCGCTCGGGGTGGCGCCAACGCAGCAGCGCCTCCGCCCCGGTCACGGCAAACCGCTGCAAATCCAAGATGGGCTGGAAATAAAGCTCGAATTGCTGCCGCGACAGCCCGTCCCGCAGGTCGGCCTCGGCGCGCCGGCGCGCCTGCATACGAGCGTTGAGTTCCTTCTCATAAAAGAAGTAGGTGCCCCGCCCCATCTCCTTCACGCGGCGCATGGCGAGCGACGCATCCTGGATGAGCTCGTCGGCCGTATTTGCATCTGTATCCAGCGCAATGCCGGTGCTGGCGCCGAGTTCCAGGCGCTGACCGCAGGCCAGGAACGGCTGTCCGATCAGCTCGATGACCTGCAGTGCACGCTTCGCGATGTCGTGCTCGTTGAAGTCGCCGACCTGGATGACGGCAAACTCGTCGCCGCCCATGCGTGCAACCGCGTCATGATCTTTGACGATGCTGCGCAGGCGGCTGGCGATGACATTCAATAGCTCGTCGCCGACAGAGTAGCCGAGCATCTCGTTCACCGCCTGGAACCGGTCGAGGCCGATGTATTGCACGGCGATGCGCTGGCCCGTCTCCGCCACGACGGCCATCGTCTCGCTGATGCGCTGCTGAAAGCGGGCGCGGTTCGGCAGGCGGGTCAGCGGATCGGTGAAGGCCTGCTCGTAGGCACGCGATCGGGTTTCCTCGTGCTCCAGCGCAATCGTGCAAAGATGCAGGCACGTCGCCACCACCTGCCGTTCGAGCGGCGTCGGTCCTCGCGACCGCGGGTAATAGAATGCAAACGCGCCAATCACCCGGCCGTCCGCCCCCTTGATCGGGCTCGACCAGCAGGCGCGCAAGCCCAGCGGCAGCGCTAACTGCTTGTAATCCTCCCACAGCGGGTCGGTTTCGATGTCGGTGACCTCGACGGCCTCTCCACGGAATGCAGCGGTGCCGCACGAGCCCATTTTCGGACCGATCAGCGCCCCGTCGATGGCGCTGGAATAGTGCACCGGCAGGCTGGGACTGGCGACATGACGGAGCTGCTGCTGGCGATCAACGGAAAGTACGGAGCAGATGACCGAAGGCGCCAGGGCCTCGACGCGCCGGCACAGCGTCTCCATTATCCCCGTCAGCGGCACGCCGGTCGCCATTGCCTGGAGAATTTCCTGCTGCAGCAAATGCAGCCGCCGCGTCGCCGAGCGGCGAATCTCGATCTTGGCGAGGGGCCTACCCAGGCTGATGAAGCGGCCGATTTCGAGTTCTACGACCTCGCTGCTCGTCCCATCCTTGGCGCGCGCCAGCACATGCACGATCGTGGCATCGCCATCCCGCTGGACCTTGCGCCAAATCTCACGCCAGCCGGCGGAGTCGAACTCCGGCCAGATGTGGCCGATCAGCCGATCACGAAATTCTAACGTCGAATGTCCGCAGTCGTCGGCAAACGCCGGAGACCACCCGTGCAGTCGCCCCTGCTCGTCGAAGAGTGCAATGGGTGCATGCGGCGCGTGCTGGATTTCGATCGCGTGGTCGCGCGCCTGCATTGGCAGTTTGCCCTGTTGGCTGTCCCGCATGAGAGACTGGCCTGAGTCCGCAAACTAAATCGATCACAAACTCCGCTAAATATAGAGTTAGAGAAATAAATCCGTTTATTGGCGTTGACACGCTCGACAGCCAAAAAAACGCTGCTCATTTACCATGGGCGCGTCCAAAGGCGGCAAATCCTATAGAGGACATCGCATTTGCCATTGCCCCAACTAGGGCGCCCGGTGTCGCGCCTGTGCGGTCCGCTCCAACGCGGCGCGAACGAGGCCGTCGATGTGCAGGCCCGTCGCAAGCAATGTCAGGAATTCTCGCTCGCCGTCTTGAATCGCTAGATCGCTCGCCGCCACCTCGGCGGCCAGGGCGAAAGCAGTCTCGCGTAGTTCGCCGGGCAACGCCTCGACGATCAAGCGCACGACCTTGTGAACCCCATCGGGCTTGGAAAGTAGCTTTCCGCAATCCTGCGCTTCGCGACTGAGCCATGCATGCTCAATCCCGCGGAAGGCAGGCAGCTCTTTCACCATCGTGTTGATGCGCGCCAGCTCGTGCTCCGTAATCGTCCGGTCGGCGGCCGCGGCAGTCACCATGGCGTAGATGAGCGCCTCCTGCGGCGACAGCTTTGCCTTCATTGTCTGGTCGCTCTGCACGTTCTCTCCATCGAAGCCGGTGAAACCGCGTCATAGAAGGCCCTGGCGCAACTGCGGGCGTTGACGTAAGTGGCGGCCGGAACATAGGGTTCCGCGCGCGCTAGTTCCACCGCCCTTCAGCCATCCAGCATAGAAACGCTTTTTCAATGTCCTCTCCTGATTCCGTCGTCACGGCCGCACTCTCGGAAGCGAAGGCCTGGCCTTTCGAGGAGGCGCGGCGGCTCATCGCGCGGCTGGCTAAGATCAAGGGCGGCGACGAAAAGACGGTCATCTTCGAGACCGGCTACGGCCCGTCGGGGCTGCCGCACATCGGCACGTTCGGCGAGGTGGCGCGTACCAGCATGGTCCGGCACGCCTTCGAACTGCTGACCGACGGTCGCCGCAAGACGCGTCTCATCTGCTTCTCCGACGACATGGACGGTCTGCGCAAGGTCCCGAGCAACGTCCCCAACCAGGAGCTGCTGCACGCCGCGCTCAACAAGCCACTCACCGCCGTTCCCGACCCGTTCGGGAAGTTCGAGAGCTTCGCGCACCACAACAACGCCATGCTGCGCGACTTCCTCGACCGCTTCGGGTTCGACTACGAGTTCATGTCGGCGACGGAAGCCTACAAGGCAGGCGTGTTCGACGAGACGCTGCTGGAGATGCTCAAGGCTTACGACAAGGTCATGGACATCATCCTGCCGACGCTCGGGCCGGAGCGCCGCGCGACGTACTCGCCCTTCCTGCCCGTCAGCCCGCGCACCGGCAGGGTGCTCCAGGTGCCGATGGTCGAGCGGCATCCTCGCAAGGGGACCATCGTCTACGTCGATCCCGATACCGGCGAGAAGATAGAAACGAAGGTGACCGGCGGCGCGGTGAAGTGCCAGTGGAAGGCGGACTGGGCGATGCGCTGGACCGCGCTCGGCGTCGACTACGAGATGGCCGGTAAGGACCTGATCGATTCCGTCACGCTGTCGTCGCGCATCTGCAAGGCCCTCGGCGGCGCGCCGCCCGAGGGCTTCAACTACGAGTTGTTCCTCGACGACAAGGGCGAGAAGATTTCGAAGTCGAGGGGCAACGGGCTCACCATCGACGATTGGCTCAAGTACGCCAGCCCCGAGAGCCTGTCGTTGTTCATGTACCAGAAGCCGAAGACGGCGAAGCGGCTCTACTTCGACGTCATCCCCCGCGCCGTCGACGAGTATCTGCAGCTGCTCGCCGCCTATCCGCGCCAAGACGGCAAGGCGAAGCTCGACAATGCCGTCTGGCACGTTCACTCGGGCAATCCACCCGCCGCGGAAGTGCCGCTCACCTTCGTGCTGCTGCTCAACCTAGTCGCCGCCTCCAACGCCGGCGACAAGGACGTGTTGTGGGGCTTCATCCGCCGTCACGTGAAGGGCGTCAGCCCCGAGACGCATCCGCTCCTCGACCAGCTCGCCGGGTACGCGGTGCGCTACTACACCGACTTCGTGAAGCCGCGAAAGAAGTACCGTCTTGCCGACGCGGAGGAGACGGCAGCCCTCAATGCACTGTCGAACGCCTTGAAGACTGCAAGCGCGGACGCGACTGCCGAAGATCTGCAGGGCATCATCTACGACGTGGGGCGCGCCGTTCCCCGCTACCAAGACCACAACGCCAAGGGTGCGACGCCGGAACGTCCCGGCGTATCGAACGCCTGGTTCAACACGATCTACGAGGTGCTGCTGGGCGAGGAGAAGGGGCCGCGTTTCGGCAGCTTCGTGCAACTCTACGGGATTAAGGAGACGCGCGCGCTGATCGACAAGGCATTGAGCGGCGAGCTGACGAAGGCCGCTTGAGCCGGTGTGTCAGGCGACGTCGCTGCGCGTGCCGTGCCCCTGCATGGCGGCAATGTCGATGCCCCAGATCTCGCGCATCAGGGCGAGCAGCTTCGCCTCGCGGGCGCGGATATCGCCCGCCCGCCACACGTTGCATTCGACGACGTCGCGGGTAATCGCGAGGACCGGCGGATCGTCGTCCATCCCGCGGTAGATCTCCCGCTTGCGATAGAATTCCTGGTTGCGCGCCCGGTCGTTCTGCTTCTGCGTCACGGCAACGAGATTGCCGAGGCTTTCCGTGCAGATCTCGCGCTCCTCGCCGTCGGCGAACCAACGCCGCCATTCGCTCGTCGCGCCTGGACGCTGCGGCAGCACGTGCTCGACGCTGTAGTCTTTTGGGTCGAGGATCGTGGCGCTGCGCGTCAGCTCGTCGTTGAGCCGCAGGAGCAGCTGCTTGCACACTTGCGCGTCGCGCCGGTACATCGAGCGCAGGTGATAGCTGATGTTGCGGACTTCCTCGCGCGTCAGAGCGAACGGCCCGTCGCCGGGTCGCAGCGCCGCGTGTGCCTTGATGAGCTGCACGGCGTTGGCGAGCCGGCGCGCCCGCTTGCCGGCGCCGAGGCAAAGCATGCGCAGGAGGTGCACGAGCCGGTCGATCTCCTTAAGCAGCATCGTCGCGCGCTTGGGATCGTCGGCGTACTGGTGGACCGCCAGGATGGCCGCCGGCGCCCAGTCGCCCTCGGGAAGCCGTCCGAGATAGACGAGGTAGCGGCGCGCCTCGGGATCGATACTGAGATTGACGTCTGCCGCACTCAAGACCGTGTGGTAGGCCTTCGATAGCGGCTCGACGACCTGGTTCAAGAACGCCTCGGCGCCGCCGACCTCGCGGATCGTACGGCGCACGCCGGCGATGATCTTGGTGTCGCCGCGGCCGTAGATGGCGAACACGTGGCTGAAGAACGTCTCGAAGTTCGCGCCGAGGAGCCCGGCCGCGCTGTCCCACTTATCGAGCGCTGCGGCGGCGCGATCCTCCGGAATGCTCTTCAAGAGCTCCGCCTTGAGGATGTCGTTGCGCTGCAGGGCGCGGCCACGCTCGTTGAGCACCGTGAACAGCCGGTGCGCCCGGTCGATGTCGCGCGTCAGAACAACGACAAAGTGGCACTGGTCGCAAAGGTAGTCGGTCAGGCGCCGCCGGTCGGCCTCGTCGAGCGACGACAGCTCGCGCACGAAATGATCGCGCACCTTGAGCAGCCGTTCCTCGGCCTCGCTCAAAACCTCGATCGTCGGCGCCGTCAGGCTGCCGCCCCGCGTCTGCGCGTAGGTCTCGAGGAAGGACTGCTCGCGCGCGCTGACCTCGATGCGATACTTCCGGCCGAGCTGCTTAACCGCAGCGGCATCGGCGGCGATCAGATAGTCGAGCCGGTTGCGCGAGCCCCACAGCCACCGCTCCGTGCCGAGGTCGCGCAACACTCCCGCCAGCATGGCGAGCGTGACCAGTCGCTGTTGCCCGTCGATGATCTCGAAAAAGCGCGGCTCGCGCTCGCGCGACTTCGGCTTCGGCAGATCGCCGCCCGTGCCATCGAGCAGCAGGATGGTGCCGAGGAAGTAGTCGGGCTCCTCCGCCCCCGTCTGGCCGAGCCCAGCCGCACCGAGGACGTCTTCCAGAAGTTGCCCCGCCTCGGCCGTCGTCCACGAGTAGGGACGCTGGTAGCCGGGCACGGAAAAGTGGAAGGGCGCGGAGAATAGATGCGTTAGGGTCAGAGACGCTGTAGGGAGACCGGGGAACATTGATCTTCTTTTGCGTTTTGGCGATCGCAAGCGCCGGGAACGAGCCGCGGGCGCCAGTTACATGAAGGTATCATGACTACACCCGCCGCGACAGCTTCCATCTTAGAAAAGCACCTTTCCGGCAAACGACGTTCGTGGGGTGTTGATCGCGTGCGACAGGCGCGTGGCGCAGCGCCGCGCGCGGATGCGACGCGCCACACACGTGAATTATTTTCCGCGCGCGGAACTTTGTCGGTCAAGCGATGACCACGCCTCACCAATTCGTCTACAAGGTCGCGCCGCGCGCCGCGTGGGATGCAGCATGTCGCGCCGGAACCTATGAAGGTTCGGCGGACGACGTACGCGACGGCTATATCCACTTGTCGTTGTGCGAGCAGCTCGCCGGCACACTTGCCAAGCACTTCCGCGGCCAAGACGATCTCGTGCTGATCCAGTTCGAGACGCGTGCGCTCGGCGAGGCGCTGCGATGGGAAGTCTCGCGCGGAGGACAACTCTTCCCGCATCACTACGCCGGCCTTCCGACCAGCCATGCGATGGCGGTCCGCACGCTGCACCCGGGAAAAGACGGCATCCCCATGCTGCCGGAGGATCTCGCAACATGCTGAGGCAGCTGTTCGATCTTGCACCCCGCGCGCTGGCGCTGCTGCCGCCCGAGCAGGCCCACGAGGTGACGCTGCGATCGCTGGAACTCGGCGTTTATCCTGCTGCCGCGGATGCAGATCCCGCGCAAAGCGTGCAATTTTGCGGGCTTGCGCTACCTAACCCCATTGGCATCGCAGCAGGTTTCGACAAGGACGCGCGCGTCCCCGACGCCATACTCGGCCTTGGCTGCGGATTTGCGGAGATCGGCACGGTGACGCCACTGCCGCAACCCGGCAATCCTACGCCGCGCGTGTTCCGCCTTAAGCGCGACCACGCCGTCATCAATCGGCTCGGATTCAACAACGGCGGACACGCAGCGGCGCTGCGCCGCCTTCAGCAGCGCACGCAAACGGGCGTCGTCGGCGTCAACATCGGCGCCAACAAAGACGCAACGGACCGCGTCGATGACTACGTCCGCGGCCTCGACACATTCTATGGTGTCGCGAGCTACTTCACGATCAACATCTCGTCACCAAATACGCCTGGCCTGCGCGACCTTCAGGATCCCGCCGCGCTCGAGGCTCTGCTCGGTCGCCTCATGACCGCGCGCGCCAAGCACGTCGACGCCGGCAAGCCGCGCCGTCCGATCGTCGTCAAGCTCGCCCCCGACATCGACGAGCAGATGCTGCCGCAGGTCATCGCGCCACTCGCCGCCGCGAGCGTCGACGGCATCGCCGTTTCGAATACGACGCTGTCGCGCAAGGGATTGTCGGATCCGAGTGCACGCGAGACCGGCGGCCTGTCCGGTCGCCCGCTGTTCCACCGCTCCACCGTGATGCTCGCACGCGTCTACGAGGCGACCTCGGGAAAAATCCCTCTCATCGGCATTGGCGGGATCGACTCAGGTGCCAGTGCGCTCGCCAAGATCGAGGCTGGGGCGACTTTGGTGCAGCTCTATACCGGCCTCGTCTACGAAGGGCCTGGCCTGATTGCGCGCATTAAGGAGGAGTTGGCCACGGGTATGCGGCGCGCCGGTGCACGCAGCCTTTCTGACCTTGTCGGCCGCCGTTCCGCGCAATGGGCGGCCCAGTCGATCGACTAGACCGATCCGCCCCGCGGCGGCGGCGGTACGTCGGGACCGCGCGTGGCCTTGATCAGGCGCGAGATGAACCAGATCGGCACCACGACCATGGCCCCGAGAATGACGTAGCCGAGCACGGACTCGATCGCGCCGAAGCCGAGGTCGTAGATCCGCCGCAGCATCACGTTGATTCTGTCGAAGATATTCTCCGGTGTGATACCCAAGACGGAGAGTATGACGCCGACGACGAGGGAGAGCACCAGGAGGCGGACGATGACGCCCAGCACGCTGCCGCCAAGGAAAGTGTTGCGGTCCATCCGATCGTTCTCCCAGCCAGCGGTGGCGGACCCATGGTGGCCGCCCTATATCGGGTATCGCCCTTAGCATAGTTGCGGGGGCGTTTCGACAGTGGAGCGTTGCGTAGGCGAGATGAGCATCGCCAAACCGATCACCGGCGCCGGTGTCCGGCTTCCGCGGAAGCGGGCGCAAGTGCCAGCCGTCCCGACGCTGCCGGAACCGTTCGCATCCTGGTTCGCTGCCCGTGGCTGGGCCCCGCGGCCACACCAGCTCGCACTGATCGAGGCCGCGCACCAGCGCCGCTCGACCCTTCTTATTGCCCCCACCGGCGCCGGCAAGACGCTCGCCGGTTTCCTGCCCAGTCTCGTAGACTTGACGTCGCGCGGGCGTGCCAACGGCCGGCGCACCCTGCACACTCTCTATATCTCGCCGCTCAAGGCCCTTGCGGCGGACGTGGCGCGCAATTTGACGGCGCCGATCTCGGAGATGCAGCTCCCCGTCCGCACGGAGACCCGCACGGGCGATACCTCGGTCGCACGCCGTGCCCGGCAGCGACGTACGCCACCCGACATCCTGATGACGACCCCGGAGCAGCTGACGCTGCTGCTCAGCCATCCCGATAGCGCCGACCTGTTCGGCGCGCTCGATACTGTCATCCTCGATGAAGCGCACGCGCTGGCGGCGACCAAGCGGGGCGACCTGCTGGCGCTCGACCTCGCGCGCCTGCGGACGCTCGCACCCGGACTGCGCACGGTCGGGCTGTCGGCGACGGTCGCGCGCCCGACCGAGCTGCGCGCCTATCTCGTGCCGCAGCCGGACCCGGCCGCGCAGATCGACCTTGCCGACCTCGTGCTCGTCGGCGGCGGCGCCAAACCGCACATTGACATCCTCGAGCTCAACGAGACGATGCCCGCCGTCGGCCACACCAGCCGCTATGCGATCGGCGAGATCTACGACGCCATCGAAGCGCACCACCTCAGCCTGCTGTTCGTCAACACGCGCATGCAGGCGGAGCTTTTGTTCCAGGACCTGTGGCGGGTCAACGAGCTGGGACTGCCGATCGCCCTGCACCACGGATCGCTCGACGCCACGCAGCGGCGCAAGGTCGAGGCGGCGATGGCCGCCGGCACGTTGCGCGCGGTGGTCGCCACATCGACGCTCGACCTCGGCATCGACTGGGGCGACGTTGATCTCGTCATCCATGTCGGCGCGCCGAAAGGCGCAAGCCGCTTCATCCAGCGTATCGGCCGCTCCAACCATCGGCTCGACGAGCCCTCGCGAGCGATGCTCGTGCCGGGCAACCGCTTCGAGGTCCTCGAGTGCCGTGCGGCCGTCGATGCAGCCGAGGCGGGCGAGCAGGACGTGACCTTCTCGCGCCGGGGGGCGCTCGACGTGCTGGCGCAGCACATTCTCGGCACGGCCTGCACCGGGAGCTTCCACCCCGACGCCCTCTACGCCGAAGTAACGTCCGCCGCTCCCTACGCGACGCTGACGCGATCCACGTTCGATCGCGTGCTCGGTTTCGTCACCGACGGCGGATATGCGCTCAAGAACTACGAGCGCTACGCCAAGCTGAAGACGACTTCGGACGGCAAAGTGCGCATCACCCATCCCCGCTTCGTGCAGGCCTATCGAATGAACGCGGGAACGATCGTCGCCGCGCCGCTGATCAAGGTGCGCCTCGTCGGGCGGCGCACCACGTCGCGCAAGCCGCTCATTGGCGGGCGTGTCATGGGCGAGGTCGATGAATATTTCATCGAGCAGCTGCGTCCCGGCGACGCCTTCGTGCTGGCCGGAGAGGTCCTGCGTTTCGAAGGCATGAGCGAGAACGAAGCCTTCGTCACCCGTGCGAGCGCCCGCGATCCCATCATCCCCAGCTACAACAGTGGCAAGTTCCCGCTCTCGACGCACTTGGCCGAGCGCGTGCGGACGATGCTGGCCGATGCGGATCAATGGGGACGCCTGCCGCCGAACGTCGAATACTGGCTCGAGATGCAGCGCGAGCGCTCGGCCATCCCTGGCCGCGACGAGCTGTTGGTCGAGACGTTCGCGCGCCGCAACTTGAATTACCTGGTCGCCTATCCTTTCGAGGGACGCCTCGCCCACCAGACCCTCGGCATGCTGCTCACCCGGCGCCTCGATCGCGCCGGCGCCTCACCGCTCGGCTTCGTGGCGAACGACTACGGTATGGCGCTGTGGGGGTTGGGCGATCTCTCGGCGCTCGTCACCGAGGGCCGGCTCGACCTTGCGGATCTGTTCGCGCAGGACATGCTGGGCGACGATCTCGATGCGTGGCTGGCAGAATCGAACTTGATGAAGCGGACGTTCCGCCAGGTGGCGCTGATCGGCGGGCTCGTCGAGCGCCGCTCGGCGGGGCGGGAAAAGACCGGACGTCAGGTCGCGCTGTCGACCAATCTCATCTACGACGTGCTGCGCCGCCACGATCCGCACCACATTTTGCTCGAAGCGGCGTGGACCGACGCGGCCACAGGCCTGCTGGACATCGCGCGACTCGGGGATTTTCTACGCCGCATCGACGGTAGAATCAGGCATCAACCGTTGGACAGGGTATCGCCGCTTTCTGTGCCGATCCTCCTCGAGATCGGCAAGGAGGCGGTTGCCGGCTTCGCGCGCGAGGAGCTGCTGCGCGAGGCCGCCGCCGAAATGGCGCCGCGCACGACGCTAGAGGAGACGCAATGCTCGAGCTGAAACCTGAGCGCCTCGCCTTCGACGACTTCCAGGAACAGGCGATCTCAGTTTGCGGCAAACTGTTTCGCGCCGACATGTCCGGCGCCCTCTACTGGCCGAGCGAAGACGCGCTGATCGTCGCCGACCTGCACCTCGAGAAGGGCTCGTCTCTGGCGAAGCGCGGCCAGCTCGTTCCGCCCTACGACACCCGCGAGACGCTGCAAAAGCTGGCGACCGCCATCGACCGCTATGATGCCGGCACCGTAATCGCTCTCGGCGACAGCCTCCACGACATCGATGCGTCGGGCCGCATCGGGCTCGAGGAGCTCGAGATCCTGCACATCATGCAGGACGATCGGGAGTGGATCTGGGTCACGGGAAACCACGACCCCAAGGTTGGCGAGCGGCTTGGTGGCAGCGTCGTCGCCGAGATCGAGGTCGAAGGGATCGTGCTGCGTCATGAGCCGCGGCCGGGGCACGTCACGCACGAGATCGCCGGCCACCTGCACCCGGCGGCGAAATTATCGATGCACGGCTACACGCTGCGCCGGCCCTGCTTCGTCGGGAACGGGCACCGCCTGGTGCTTCCAGCGTTCGGGACATACACCGGGGGGCTCAACATCCTCACCGATCCGTTCGAGCCTCTGTTCGGCAACGACGGCATGCACGTGTGGATGCTCGGCCAGGAGGGGCTCTATCCCGTCGCGACGCGGCTCTTGAAAGAAGACTGATCGGCTACGCCGTCTGCCGGCGGAAGTACGCCGAGGCGATCAACCCGCAACCGACGGCGATCAGAACCGCGATCAGGCCATAGCTCATCGGGTAGACGAACGCGAAGTTGTGCACGAGCCATTCGATGCCGGTCCGGTGCAGGGTGACGCGGGCGATGTGCGCACTCACCACCTCGCCATTGCGGAACAAGTAGGTGCGGGCTACCAGCGGGCCCACGGGAACGTTGGCCGGCAGCGCGATGGTGCTGCGGAACAGGCTGCGTCCGACGAACTCCACGCCATTTGGCGCGAGGACGTACAGGTTGTCCTTCTTCTTCAGGCGAATGACTGCCGACCGGAAGGCCGCGACCTCGTAATCCTTGAAGCCGCTGCGCGCCGCGCCGGAGGGGGTCATCTTGATGTGCTGCAACCCGATGGCGTGCCGCTCGAGGACGCCGGGGCCGGCGACCTGCTCGATCGGACGCGTCGAGGCGATGGCGTAGTAGCTCGGCACCGATCCGAAGGTAACCGAGGACGTGTTGACCCACACGCCGGCGACGTCGCTCTTGCGCCGAACGACAATCGGGAACGGGGTGCCTTCGACCACGACGACGACGTCGTAATAGCCCGCGTATTGCTCCCGCGGCGCCTGGCTGTTGTCGACGCTGCCGAAGACGATGATCTCGTGACCGGTGAATCCGGTCGTCACTTCGAGCGTCCGCGTCGAGATATCGGCCTCGACTTTTTCTTGGGGGACGGACGGCGTCGGCGCAAACGTGGGGCGCGGCACGGAGCGCGGCGCGGCCGGACCCTGCGCGGCTGCTGGCAGCGCGCACGCGAGAAGCAAGAATACAGGCAGCAGAAGGCGGAGCATCAGATGCCTCCCCCGATCAGCGGACCGATCGAGTAGATCTCGGTCGGCCTAACCATCAGGTCCCAGCCGATGCGCAGGCAGACCAGCAGCACCAGCGCCGCCAGCATGAAGCGCAATTGCTCGCCCTTGAGACGGCCACCAGCGGCCGCGCCGAATTGGGCGCCGATCACGCCGCCGACGATGAGCAGCAAGGCCAGCACCACGTCGACCGCCTTGTTCTCCATGGCTTGCAGGAGCGTCGTCACCGCCATGACGAAGACGATCTGGAACAGCGACGTGCCGATGACGACGCTGGTCGGCACGCGCAACAGGTAGATCATGGCGGGCACCATGACGAAGCCGCCGCCGACACCCATGATCGCCGCCATGAAGCCGACGAAGGCGCCGATCATCGCCGCCGGCACGGCGCTGATGTAGAGCTTCGAACGATGGAACCGCATCTTGAAGGGTAGGCCGTGCACCCAGCTGTGCTGGCGCGTCTTGCGGGCCGACACCGGCTTGCCCGACCGCGTCTTCTGAATGCTGCCGACGCTCTCGATCAGCATCAGCGCCCCGACCGCGCCGAGGAAGGTGACATAGCTCAGCGACACGAACAGGTCGAACTGGCCGGCCTGCCGCAAAATTTTCATCAGCGCCACGCCGATGACCGATCCAACAATACCGCCGGCGACCAGCACCGCGCCGAGCTTCACGTCGACGTTGTTGCGGCGGTACTGGGCCATGGCGCCGGAGACCGACGAGGCGAGGATCTGCATCGAGCCGGTGCCGACGGCGACGGGGGCGGGCACGCCCATGAAGATCAAGAGCGGCGTAAGCAGGAACCCGCCGCCCACGCCGAACAGCCCGGACAGAAAGCCGACGGCGCAGCCCATGCCGAGGAAGAGCGCTACATTGACGGACATCTCGGCGATGGGCAGGTAGATGTTCATCAGTTTCGCTAGCGGACGAACCTCGGGAGCGCGCCTGACAATCGGCGCTGCGCGGCGGCAGACAGCCGCCTGATGCTCCGCCCCCTACGCCGTGTCAAGGAAAGAGCCGCCGGCCACACGTACCATATGCGAGCTAAGTAAAATTTGGCGTACCCGAAAGCGAAAGCGCGCCACGATTGCCCGCGGCGCGCTCAAATCTTCCCGACGATTGTACGGCTCAGCCGCGGCGGCTGGTGTCCTTCCACACCTGGCCCGCGACGCGTGCATCGTTGGCGAGGCCGTCCATCCGCTTCGGGTGCCATTCCTGCGCCTGCGCCTCGGCGGAAGCGACATCGCCTTCGGAAAGCTTCGGCTTCAGCGCCGTGAGCCGTCCGGTGGCGTCCTTGTCGCCTGACTTGGCGGCGAGCAGCAGCCACTTGTAGGCCTGCTGGAGATCCTTGCCGACGCCCATGCCGTTCTCGTGCAGCACGGCGAGATTGTACTGGCTGTCGGCGAGGCCGAAGTCGGCCGCCGCCTGGAACCAGCGGGCCGCGGCCTCATAGTCGCCCTTCGGACCGGTCGAGGCGGCCAGCACCGCGAGATTGTGCATCGCCTTGACGTTGCCCTGGGCCGCGGCGCGCTCGTACCAGACCTTGGCGCGTTGCGCATCGACCTTCACGCCCAGCCCGCGCTCATAAAGCGTGCCGAGCCGGAACTGCGCCATGGCGAAGCCGTTGGCGGCGGAGCGCTGATACCAGATCGCGGCGTCCTTCAGGTCCTGGTCCAGGCCCTTGCCCTCGGCGAGGCGCGAGGCGACCTCGAACTGTGCGGAGGCGTCGCCCTTCGCGGCGGCGATGCGCAGCGAGAACGGGCCGACCGTCGCTGGCGGCAGCTTCGAGCCGTCGTTCGCCGGGGAGAAATCGGCATCCGTCGCCGTAGCGGCGGCGGCTCCGCCGTTGCGCTTCAGAATGTGCTCTTCCATCAACGCGGCCGGCGTGACCTTGGCCGCGACAGCGCCGAGCTGGCCGGAAAGATAGGCCATGCGCTGCTGTTCGCTGGCCTGCGCGAGCTGCTGGCCGGACGCGTCGTTGTCCTGCATGGTGATGCCGTCGGGCAGCGACGCGGTGTCGACCGGTACGCCGTCGGCGTTCACGTCCTCGTACTCGCCCTTCTCGAGGGGCGGGACGACCTGCTTCGTCTGCTTGGGCGGCGGCGCGGCGGCCGGCGGGGCAACCTCCGGCATCATCGGCGCATCATTCATCGTCGGCGCTGCGTCGTGGATCATCGGCGCAGCGTCGTCGACAGCCGCGGGAGCAGCCGGTGCGATGGTCGCCGCCGCGGGGATGGCGTCGATCTGCGGCGCGGTGCGCGGCATGAAGAAGATGGCCGCCGGTATCGCCGCGAGCAGCACCAGCAAGCTCATCGCCACACGCTGCGAGCGAAAGCTGAAGATCGAGCGACGACGCGGCTTCGCCGCCGCATCGCGCGGCCCGGCCGACAGCTGGCCGACACGCACGTCGCTGTCGGCCCCTGCCGTATCGGGGCGGCTTGCGGCCTTCAGCTTGGCGCGATGCGCATCGGCAATGAAATCGTGGCGCAGCACTTCCATCGACCGCTTGGGCTGCGGCTCGCCGAAGCTCTCGGCCTCCGCATCCCGGGAACGCGAGAAGGCTGCGTCGAGGTCGAAGCTGGCGGTGGTATAGGGGACCCGCGGCGGTGCCTGGTCGGCCTCGGCGGCCTCGCGGAAGGCGCGCAGATTGGCCTCGACGGCGTCCTCGATCGGCATGAAGTCCGAATGGTCGGTGTCGGCTTGCGCCATTTCCGCGTAGACGGTGGCCGAAGCAGGCACCAGGTCGTCGATCGAAGCCGGCATCGCCGGGATCGACTGCGCCGGATGCTCGAAAGGCATCGGGGCGGCAGGCTCGACCGGGGCGCCCATGTACAACGACGCCGCGCGGTGCGACGGAATGTATTGAGCCGGCGCGGGCGCGCTCGCCGAAGCGCTCTGCATCATCTCCAGCGCATCGATGCGATCCAGCACGCGAATGATCGCCTGCTGCATCGTCTCCAGCATGCTGGCGTTGTTCTCGTCGCTGTTGCGGCGCTCGTTGATCAGGTTCTCGAGCATGCCGCGCATTTCGCCGAAGTCGCGCCCGCGGTACTCGGTATCGGCAAAGCTCGCGGCGGCGCGCTGCGCGGCAGCCTCGGCGAGGTCCTCGTAGTCGCGCGAGGTAGAGCGCGTGACAAGGCCCGTCAGGCGCTCGTCGGAAAGCTGCACGGCGATCATGCGCAGTTGCGCGTCGATGGCGTCGAGGCGGCCGACGTCGGCGGTGACCTGCACTCCCTCGTTGAACAGGCGCGTCAGGCGCTCGTCGGAGAGCTGTTCCGTCAACGTGCCGAGATGCGCGTCGATCACGTCGAGGCGGGCAAGCTGGCGGCGGAACTGCGCGAGCTGCCCGGCGATCTCCTCGATCTGGCCTTCGGCAATGCGCAGCTCGTCGAGATCGGCGCGCGTCGCGACGTGGCCGAGGACCGAATTGAGCTGCGTCTCGAGCTGGTCGAAGCGGCGCCCGAGCGAGGCGAGAGCGTTCTCGGGACGAATCTGGGCGAGCGACTGCTCGATGCGCGCCGCAATGTCGGCAAAGCGCTGGTCGAGGTAGTTCGTGTCCATCGCGCAGCCGCGCTGCGGCTCCTGCGAGCTGAAGGCGACAGAGGATGACGCTGCGTAGACCGCCTGCGCGGTGCGGGCCGGGACCGATGACTGAGCCGGCGGACGGATGCTGCCGGCGCGGGTCTGCTCGCGCACCGACGCGGCGTAGGCCTCACCCGACTCGTAGAGCTGGGCGAGCGCATTCGCGGCGGCATCGTCCCACACTTCCATGCTTTCGGCGCCAGCCGGGCGGCCATGCGGACCGCCGAGGGCGATGATGTCGGTCGGACGCACACGCGCCACGCGCACGTCTTCTTCCGTCACGTAGCGGATGGCTTTGGTGCGGGTCTCATTCAGCCGCTGCGCCGGGTTGTATGGCACCAGCGCGCCGCGGCTCAGATCCGAGAGCCGCTCGCCCAAGCGTTGCATCTGCTGCTGGATGCGCTCGACGTCCGGCTCGAACTCGTATGGCACCTGCGCCCTGATGGACCGCGCCTCGTCGCTCAGCGAAGCGAGCCGGTCGCGCATCTGGTCGAGCATGCGATCCTGGGACGGTTCTTGCGAAGCCATGGACGCGGCACCGACGCGTGCGCCATAGTTTTCGTTGTAGGCTTGGTTAGACATCTCAATCCCTTGGCGCTGGTCGCTGGAGCCCTGGTGGGCCGATCTTCCGGCTGCAATTGGCGAATCGGGACGCGCAAAACGAGATTCCGCTCATCCACAGGCTTTGCGAGTCGCGGTAAACGTGAGGTTAAGCAGCGGGTGAAAATCGTACTGGCGGGCGCATTTAGTCGGTTTCGGGGGGTGATCGCCGCCCTGGCGCCGGAGGCATGGAGCGGATGACCAAGCCTCTCGGCCAGGCGTTCGAGACCTTGAGCGTCGAGACGCGCGGCCCCGGCCTCGCGGATCAAACGGCTGCAATCGCCTCGTGGCTCGCCCGCGTCGGCGCCCAGGACGGGCTGCTCACGCTATTCATCCGCCATACCTCGGCGTCCCTCCTGATCCAGGAAAACGCCGATCCCGACGTCCACACGGATCTCCTCGAGGCATTGGAGCGGCTCGCGCCGCGCGGCCGTGCCTACGTGCACGACGTCGAGGGGCCCGATGATATGCCGGCCCACATCAAGGCGGCCCTGACGGCCACCTCGCTCGCGATACCGGTCAAGGCCGGGAGAATGGTCCTGGGCACCTGGCAGGGGATCTACGTCGTCGAGCACCGCGACCGGCCGCACCGGCGCGAGGTCGTGCTCCACTTTCTCGGCACGCTCGGCGGCTAGGTCGTGAACGCGAACATCGCCGTGGCCGCTTCTGATCGAGCGGAGGCCAAGACCGCCATCAAACCTCCAGGCCTTCGAGCAGGGATGCGAGCACCGCGTCGATCGGCTTGGCGCCAACCTTTTCGGGCAGCAGCTGCCCGTCGATGGCCAGCAGCGTGAAGCCGTGCACGAGCGCCCACGCGGCGGCGGCCTGGCCGCGCACCGGGTGCTGCTTGAACGCGCCGCTCTGCTGGCCGCGCTCCAGGATGCCCAGCAGCCCGCCAAATGCGGCCGCGCCGGCAGCATCGAGATCGGCAAAGGCCTTCTTGTCCACGTCGCCGCTGAACATCAGCCGGTAAAGGGAAGGATTGGCCGTGCCGAAGTTAATGTAGGCCTTGGCCGCAGCGATGAACTCAGCGCGCGCCGAGCGCAGTGGACGGGCGATCGCATCGGAGAGCGCTGCGCCGAGCTGATGGAAGCCAAGCGTCGCCAACTCGGCGAGCAGCGCGCTCTTGTCGGGAAAGTGTTTGTAGGGCGCGGCGTGGCTGACGCCGGCCCGGCGCGCCACCTCGCGCAGCGTGAACTGCCAGCCCTTGTCCTCGCGCAGCATCGCTTGCGCTGTCTCGATGACGACGCGTTTCAGGTCGCCGTGGTGGTAGGGGCGGGCGGAATCTTCCTGCATTTACGGGCTCGCAATCTCGTGAATGGTGACAGTGAAAACATATGTTGACAGTGTCAACACGTGGGCCCTATATGTGCCCTCACAAGTTTCCACTGTCAACATAGGAGATCAAGTCATGAATGCCCATGTCCCCACAGCCAAATTCGTCCTCGGGTCCGAACTCGCTCCGGTCCAGAGCGACCTGGCCGACATCCTCGCCCGCCAGCGCGCCGCGTTCCTGCGCGATGGCGCGCCCACCTTCGCCGCCCGCATGGCCGACCTCGCCAAGCTCAAGAAGGCGGTGCGGGCACACCTGCCCGAGTTCGCCAAGACGCTGCACGCCGACTTCGAAGGCCGCTCCGCCAAGGAGACGGCGATCCTCGAGGGCATGGCTCTCGTGCAGGGCATCAATTATCTGCGTCGCAACTTGAAGGCGTGGATGCGTCCGCAGAAGCGTCACGTGGAAATGCACTTCCTCCCTGGCGGTTCGCGCGTCGTGTACCAGCCGCTCGGCGTCGTCGGCATCATGTCGCCCTGGAACTTCCCCATCGGCCTCTCGCTCATGCCGCTCGCCACGGCGATCGCGGCCGGCAACCGCGCCATGATCAAACCGTCCGAGATGACGCCCGCGACGACGGATCTTCTGTCGAGGATGCTGGCCGGAATTTTCCCCGAAGACCAGGTCGCCGTCGTGACCGGGGGCGCGGATGTCGGCGCGGCGTTCTCAGGCCTGCCTTTCGATCACCTCGTCTTCACCGGCTCGACCCCAGTCGGCAAGGCGGTGATGAAGGCCGCCAGCGCCAACCTCGTTCCGGTGACGCTCGAGCTCGGCGGCAAATCGCCCGTCGTGGTAGAGAAGGGTTTCTCGCTCAAGCGCGCCGCCTCGAGCATCGCCTTCGGCAAGCTCGCCAACGGCGGGCAGGTCTGCGTGGCGCCCGACTACGCGCTCGTCCCCGAGGATGACGTCGAAGCCTTCGTCGCGGCGTACGACGCGGCGGTGCGCGCGCTCTATCCCGAAGGCCCCGCGAGCGACAACTTCACTTCGGTCATCAACCAGCGGCACTACGACCGGCTGCGCGGGCTTGTCGACGAAGCGCGTGCCAAGGGCGCGCGTGTGATCGAGGTCGGCGCCAATCCGGAAGCTGCGCGAAGCCGCCCGCATACGCTGGCGCCGACCGTGGTGCTCGGTGCGACCGCCGACATGGCAATCCTCAAGGAAGAGATCTTCGGACCGGTGCTGCCGATCGTGCCCTACCGGAAGATCGACGACGCCGTCGCGCACATCAATGCGGGGGAAAGGCCGCTGGCTCTCTACTATTTCGGCGGCAACGGCGAGGATCGCCGCAAGGTGTTGGACCACACCACGTCCGGCAACGTGACGATCAACGACACGCTGCTGCACTACGCGCAGGACGATCTGCCGTTCGGCGGCGTCGGCGCCAGCGGCATGGGTGCCTACCACGGCGTCGAAGGCTTCAAGTCGCTGAGCCACGCGAAGGGTGTCTTCGAGCAGAGCCGCTGGAACATGACGGGTGCGCTGCGTCCGCCCTTCGGCCTCATGACGCGCTTCGTGACGTGGTACCTGATGCGGTAAGTCTCCGGCCTGCGCGCCATGCGGCACGCAGGCCGGTCGCCTGTTGGCAAGAACATGGCGCGTTCGCAGCCAAGGGCAAGGCTGACGAGAGCTGGAAGCGTCCCGCGTACGGCATTCAATGTTGTGGCGATTTGTGACGCAGCCCAACGACCTCAGCGCGGCGTTCCGCGTCGGCGCCCCTCCGCCGCGTGCGTGGCAAATGCGGCACGCTTTCCCGTTGCTTGTGTGACAAACCCGTTTGCCGCACGCCGGCGCCATAGTCCTCGTGCTTAGCTCATACCGCGAACGGGCTAAATCATTCTCCGGAGGGGCAAATGCGCTCTTTGAAACTGGGCTTGGCCGCCATGGCGGTGATCTGCACACTTTCGGCGACGGCGCAGGCCGACTGCATCAAGGTCGAGTCGGTCGGCGAAGCCGTGACCCATGACATCGCCCATCTCTTTGCCACGAACGGCCTCAAGAACATCATCGCTGGCAAGGGCCGCGTGGGCAAAGGCCCCGTCCACACGTCGTGCAAAGACGGCTCGACGACGACGACGTGTCGCGCCTCGCAGACGGCGTGCAGCGGCGGCTCACCCGCCACCTGCCTAGGCGCCTGGCTTTGCTTGCCCATGTGAGCGCGACGCCGGATCGGCGTGCGGTGGCACTGCACTTCATCGGCAATCAGTGCGAGTACGAGAAGCGCGAGAATAAAGTCTGCGACCTGCGATGGCAGGCCGTGTGCGCGTGTGCGGGGAGGGTCGTGAGGCACACTGTGGCGTTGATGAGCAGCGTTGCGGAACAGCGGGTCATTGACCGCTCCTGGCCCATGCGGCACCGCGCGCAGAAGCCTCGCCTAGGCTGCTCCGCCGACGCGTCAGCACTCCGGCAGGCTATTGTGTGACTAGGCGCGAAAGCCGAAATCAGCGTAGTGGGAAGCGGCGTGCAATGTAAGGCCAGTAAGCACGAAGTCATCGTAAAATCCGGGTGTCACGCTCGTATCGGCCTCGACACGGAGGCTGACGTAACGCACTCCTGCCGGCAACGGCGCCGCTAACTTGAAAGAATCGGAAGTCAATTGTCCCTGTGCAATCATTGCCTTTTGCCAGACGGCCGGATTGGATTCAGTGAGCGCGAACAGTGTAACGTTGTGGCCCTTGTACGGCGGTCCGAAATTGCTGGCGCCTTCCGCTGAAAGTTCAAACTCAACCGTTGGGGTGCCGGACCCGAACGCCGTCAACGTAATTGGGAACTCAGCCGCGAGACCACTGTAGTTTGCGTCGCCGTAGACGCCGGGTTCGTCTCCGATTTGTATTCGACCTTGCCAGATCAACTCCCCAGAGCCGGTTCGCGTGTGGACTTTCATATTGTCGACCTCCCCACTGGCCTGAACGAACGATCTTTTGGACCGTATCGCTGTCGTGATGTTTCGTCACCAGCAAACGACTCTGACTTTTTGTGCATGTTTATTGAGTGCCTGGCGAAGCCCGCCGGTGGCGGCGCGTTGCCGAGACGAGCTCGTGGGCGATGCCGGCTTCGCTCATCGCGTGCCCGGCGTCGGCAACAATCCGCAAATCCGCCGTCGGCCAGACGCGATGCAGATCCCAGGCATTCTTCACCGGTGTCACGACATCGTACCGGCCATGCACGATGCTGCCGGGAATGCCTTGCAGCCGTCCCGCGTCGGCCAGCAACTGATCGTCGCTAGCGAAGAACCCGCCGTTGATGAAGTAGTGGCATTCGATGCGGGCGAACGTGAGCGCGTAGGCATCGGCGCCGAAGTTGCGGATGCGCTCGACGTCCTGCAACAGGGACAAGGTCGAAGCCTCCCACACGCTCCACGCCTTGGCCGCGGCGAGACGCACCCTCGAGTCATTGTCGGTGAGGCGCCGATAGTAGGCGGCGATCATGTCGCCGCGCTCGGCCGGCGGGATGACCTCCTGATATGGGGCGAACGCGTCCGGATAGATCCAGCTGCAGCCCTCCTGGTAGAACCACTCGAGCTCGGCGCGGCGAACGAGGAATATGCCGCGCAGGATCAGGCTTTCGACCCGCTGCGGATGCGTCTCGGCGTAGGCGAGCGCCAGCGTCGACCCCCAGGAACCGCCGAACAGTTGCCAGCTCGCGACCTGCAAGTGCTCGCGCAGCCGTTCCATGTCGGCGACCAGGTGCCAGGTCGTGTTGGCGTCCAACGACGCGTTCGGCGTCGAGCGGCCGCAACCGCGTTGATCGAAGAGGATGATCCGGTAGTGATTGGGGTCATGGAAGCGGCGCATGGTCGGGTTCGAGCCGCCGCCCGGCCCCCCGTGCACCAGCAGCGCCGGCTCGCCTTCGGGGTTGCCGCACTCCTCGAAGTACATGCTGTGGCCGTCGCCGACGTCGAGCGTGCCACTGCGATACGGCTCGAGCGACGGATAGAGGGTGAGCCGCTCGTGAATGGTCATTGCGCTCTTCCTGGCTTAGCGACTTACGTGCGCTCGCGGTTCTTGAGCCGCAATAGGCGCATCTCGCGATCGTAGATCACTTCGCCACCGGGTACGCGGATCTCGCGCACCAACTCCAGCACGCTGCGACCCGGCGCCGGGGTGGTGATGCTGGCGAGAACCGCGCCGGCGACACCGGCGGGCAGGCCGAGGATACCCGCCAAGGCGCCATCGAGGCCGAGAATATTTGCCGCGCCGGCAAGGATGGTAAGCACGGCGACGCCAAATCCGCAGCTCATGCCGGCGATGGCGCCAAACGCGTTCATCCGCTTCCACCAGATGGACAGGACGATGACCGGGAAGAAGGTCGAGCCGCTGAGGGCGAGCGACCACAACAGCAGCCGCAACGGGTCGGTCGGCGCGACCAGCGCGACGAGACCACCCACCACCGCGGCACCGACGATCGCCAGCCGCCCCATATGCACGCGACCGGTACGCGGCAGGGGCTCCCAGGACAGGCCGTTGACCACGTCCTCGGCGATGACATTGCCCAGCGCACTGGCCACCGCTCCGGCGCCGACGAGTGCGGCGGCGACGATGCCGGTGGCGGCAAAGTAGACGAACACGCTCGGCATCTCGGCGGCGACCGGCAGGCTGAGCAGCACCGAGTCGCGGGCGATGGCGAAGCCGGTATAGGTCAGCGGCACTGCCGTATCGACGGTCGCAAACCCGAGGTCGACGAGCCGCCGCATCCATTCGGGGAGCGCTGCAGGCGCGCCACCATTCACTACGTCCATGAGGTAGTCGCGCATGTAAACGGCGACGGCGGCCGCCGTCAGCATGATGAGACTGAAGTACACCGTCGCCCAGCCGAGCGACTTGCGGGTCTCGTAAACGCCGGGCGTCATCGTCACGCGCGGTATCAGCCAGGGCGAGGAGGCGACACCGGCCATCACGGTCAGCGTGGCCACGACGAAAGCCGTCGGGCCGATGGCGCCGAACGGTGCGGTAAAGCGCTTGGCAATGTGGACGAAGCCTTCGCCCGGCAGTCCGAATGCCAGGGCGGATGCGTCTGCGATCGGCAGGCCGTGCGCCGCCTCGCTGTGCATGAGGGCGCGCAGGAGCGGTCCGTTCGTGAGCTGCGGCAGGGGGAAGTTCGTCACCATGACGGCGACGATGGTGACCGGCACGAGCAGCGCCAGCACGGCAGCGATGGCAGCAGCGCTGCCGGACCAGGTGAGCGAGCGCATCCCGCCCAAGCCGACCATCGCGATGAACGCGGCGACGAGCAGGACAATCATCAGCGACGCCGGCTGCCCCGATAGCCAACCGGCCGCATAGGCACCCATGCGCAGCTCGGCGGCCAGCATCAGCAGCGCCGGAACGGTGAGCAGGGCCGCCGACAACAGCCGCACGGTCTTGCTCTCGAAACGGCGTCCGAGGTAGCTCGGCACGGTGAAGGCGCCGAACTTGCGGAAGAACGGGGCAAGCATCACCGACATGATGACGAAGCCGCCGAGGCCGCCGATCATCAGGCACAAGGCGTCGAAGCCGATGAGGAAGAACACGCCGGTGACGGCAACAATGCCGGTGGCACCCATCGCCGCGACCCCGATGCCGAGGCCGGTGTAGCCCGCCGGCACGCGGCGCCCGGCGGCGAAGAATTCCAGCGGCTCCTGGGTCGGCACGCAAAGTCCGATGGCCGCATAGAGGAACATCGGACCGAGGAGCATCGCCCAGCGCAGGAGCGCGTCCGCGGTGCCCAGCTCCTCGAAGATGAGGAGCAGCATGACGAGGCCGGCGAGCGAGCTGGCAAAGATGCCGAAATAGGTGCCGAGCCGCGGATTGACGAAGCGGGTGCGCGAGGTGACGGACATGGCTATCTACGGGCTATCTGGGGGGCTCGCGCTCAGTTGTCCTCGTGCGCCCCGTGCCAGTGATCGATGGCGTCCTGGCGATTGACGAAACTGGCGACCGTGAAGATGGCGATGATCGCGATGCCGTGCGCGCTCAGGAAGTAGCCGAGGGGAAAGCCTAAGAAGCGCTCCGTGTTGAGGCTCTCGGCGTAGAGCGGCAGCACGATGATGAGCACCAGGAAGGGCACGACGCTCGCCAGCATCTGCCACTTGGTGTGCCGCCAATACGGCTTGCGCTCCTTGCGCTCCATCATGTCGTTGAGCTCCCTCGCCCTGCCGCCGGAAAGCCCCGGCGCAACCTTGAGGTACACGTCAACAGTGCGACGCATATATGGCGGTAAGCCGCGGCCTCAACCTTAAGGCCGGTTCAGCGCTGGCTTTTCTTGGCCTAGACTTGCCCCTGCGGGCCGAAACGTGGCCCAAGACCCGCCAAAGCCCGAGGGGAGCCGCCGATGAAAGAGATGTGGGAAGAATTCAAGACTTTCGCGATGAAGGGCAACGTCATCGACCTTGCCATTGGCGTGATCATCGGCGCCGCCTTCACGCCGATCGTCGCCACGCTGGTCGCCAACATCATGATGCCGATCATCGGCTACGTGACCGCGGGGATAGATTTTTCCACCCTTACCGCGACCCCGGTCGAGGGCGTCGAGATCAGGTACGGGCTGTTCATCAACGCGATAATTCAGTTCACGATCACGGCTATCGCCCTGTTCTTCCTCATCAAGGCGATCAATATGGTCCGCAAACCCGCCGCCGCCGCCGCCGCCACCGCCCCGACCCAATCGGAGATTTATTTGAAGGAGATCCGCGACGCTTTGGTCAAAGGCAAAGCCTGAGGACACCCGGCTCCACAGGCACTCCTCGGCTTTTCGCCGGGGTGTGCCGTGTGCTACATGCGTCGCGGAGTGCGGGCGTAGTTCAGTGGTAGAACGTCAGCTTCCCAAGCTGAATGTCGTCGGTTCGATCCCGATCGCCCGCTCCAAAGGCCCTGACAGCAACCGGTCAGAAGAGCATCATTCTGCGAGCTGCGCCTATGACGGCCCTGTCACAAAACAGGTTGGCCCAACAGGTATTGTACTGCGGGGGCTACTGCACTAATTCGACAGGCGCCCGTCGTCCCTCGACGGCGCGCTCCCGACTTCACTGACCGCAGGAGACTGAATTGGAAGGTGTCCTCATCATCGGCGCCGGCGCCGCTGGATCCGTCACCGCGCAGAAGTGCGCGATGAACCGCGACGTATTCAAGCGCGTCCATCTCGCGTCCCGTCGCCTTGCGAGCTGCGAGGCCGTGGCCAAGCGCTGCGTCACGCCGATCGAGATCAGCCAGGTCGATGCCGACAACGTCGCCGAGACGGTCGCCCTGATCAACAAGGTCAAGCCCGACCTCGTGATCAACATGGCGCTGCCTTACCAGGACCTGGCGATCATGGACGCGTGCCTGGAGACGGGCGTCCACTACTTGGATACCGCCAACTACGAGCCGCGCGATGTCGCGAAGTTTGAGTACTCGTGGCAGTGGAAGTATCAGGACCGCTACAAGGACAAGGGGATCATGGCGATCCTCGGCTGCGGGTTCGATCCCGGCCAGTCCAACATCTATTGCGCCTACGCGCAGGAGTTCCTGTTCGACACCATTGAGACGATCGACATCATCGACTGCAACGACGGCAGCCACGGCAAAGCCTTCGCCACCAACTTCAATCCGGAGATCAATCTCCGCGAGGTGACGCAGCGCGGCAAGTACTGGAAGGACGGCAAGTGGATCGACATCGACCCCTTGTCCATCGCGACGATGATCGACTACCCGGAGGTCGGCCCGCGCAAGAGCTACTTGATTTATCACGAGGAGGAGGAAAGCCTCGTCGAGAACATCAAGGGCCTGAAGCAGATTCGCTTCTGGATGACCTTCTCCGACAACTACATCAAGCATCTCGAGGTGCTGCAGAACGTCGGCATGACGCGCATCGATCCCGTCATGTACAAAGGCAATCCCGTCATTCCGATGGAGTTCCTGAAGGAGCTGCTGCCGCCGCCGTCGTCACTCGGCGAGGGCTACACGGGGCGCACATCGATCGGGTGCATCTTCACCGGCAAGAAGGACGGCAAAGACAAGCGCGCCATCATCTATAACGTCTGCGAGCACACGCAGGCCTACAAGGAGACGGGCGCGCAGGCCGTATCGTACACGACCGGCGTTCCACCCGTGGTCGGCGCGATGATGGTGTTCAAGGGCGCGTGGAAAGGCGCCGGTGTCTACAACGTCGAGCAGCTCCCTTCGAAGCCGTTCATGGACGAGATCGGCCAGCATGGTCTGCCGTGGCACACGCGCGAGCTGGAGGACGGCGAGCAGAGCGAGCTGTTTGCCGTCAAGACGTAACGTTCTCCATCGCTCCGAACGCCAGCAATGACTTGAATATGGAGCCGGGCACGCCCGGCTCCGCTGTTTGAGGATCGCCGCCCATGGCGCCGACATTCCCCGACGACATCCGCACACCTGCCTACGTCCTCGACGCGGCGGCGTTGAAGCGCAATCTGGAAACCATCGCCCGCATCAGGCGCGAGGCAGGCTGCAAGGTCCTGCTCGCGACCAAGGCGTGGGCGATGCCGGCAGCGTTTCCGATGATGCGCGATGCGCTGGATGGCTCGACAGCCAGCGGCGAATTCGAAGCGCGTCTTGGCCGCGAGGAGTTCGGCAAGGAGGTGCACGTCTACGCGCCGGCCTATGCCGATGGCGAGGTCGAGCGCCTGACCGCGATCGCCGACCATATCTATTTCAATTCGCCCGAGCAGATCGCCCGTCTCGGCGGCATCGCCAAGGCCGCCGGCGCCAAGATCGGCGCGCGTATCAATCCTGGCTATTCGAACGCGACGCTCGGCGGCCCCCTCTACGACCCGTGCGCGCCCTGCTCGCGCTTCGGGACGACGCGGGCGGAGATAGACAAGCTGCCGTGGGGCGAAATCGACATCTTCCACGTGCACACGCTGTGCGAGAGCCTGGCAGACGGTTCGGTCGGGCTCATCGAGCATGTGGCGCGCGAGTTCGCGCCGTACATCCGCCAGGTAGAGGCCGTCAATTTCGGCGGCGGCCACTTCATCAACAAGCCGGGTTATGACGTCGACAAGCTGATCGCCGCCATCAAAGCGTTCCGCGCCGAGTTCGGAGTCGAGGTCATCCTCGAGCCGGGCGGCGGAATCGTCGTCAACGCCGGCTATCTCGTCGCCAGCGTCATCGGCCTGCATTGGAACGAGAAGAACATCGCCATTCTCGACACGTCGGCGAGCTGCCACATGCCGGACGTGCTCGAGGTGCCCTACAGGCCCACCCTGATCGGCGCCGCTGAGTCGGGCGTGAACGCGCACGACTACATCCTCGGTGGCAAGACCTGCATGACCGGCGACGTCATCGGCGAGTACTCTTTCGCCGAGCCGCTGCAATTGGGAAGCCGCATCGTCTTCACCGACATGATGCAGTACAGCTTCGTGAAGAATACGACCTTCAACGGCACGCCGCGACCCGATCTCGCGGTGCTCGAGGAGGACGGCAGCTTCCGTGTCGTGCGCTCGTTCGGCTACGAGGATTATCGACACTCGCTCGGCTAGGTTGACGGCCCCATCGTGTTGCAGCGGCGCCTCGCCGCAGGCTTATCCTCTCGTATGCAAGTCTCGGTGTCTTACATGGGAACGTGTGCGTCCGCCGATCGTTGTGCAGGGTATGAGCAAGCAGTCTTTGAGTGCGGCAGCGGTGCTGGTGGTCGAAGACGAGCCGCTGGTGCGCGACTATGTTTCCGACCTGCTCGGGCAGTCCGGCTTTGACGTGGTCGAGGCGTCGACTGGCGAAGAGGCGCTGTTGGTCCTTGCCGGAGGCGGCGTTTGCGCCGTCGTCAGCGACGTGTCGATGCCGGGCGCCGTCAATGGTTTCGAGCTGGCGCGCCGCGTCCGGGAAGAGTCGCCGCGGACCGGAGTTGTGCTCGTCTCCGGTGTGATCGAGCCTGTCGTCCACCTGCCAGGGGGCGTCCGCTTCTTGACGAAGCCCGTCAAGGCGTCGACGCTGCTCCGGCTCCTGCGCGAGGTCGCCGACCCGAGGGTCAGCCTGCCTGAGCCCACGTCCGACGAGCTACCTTAAAGGGAACTTTACCCGACGCATGCGACTTAGGCTGCCCGTCCCGCAGCGTGAATTCCCATGTCCGCGCGCTCGACCGATCCGCTTCCCGCATTTGTCGCTCCGCAACTCGCGTCGCTCGTCGCAGAGCCGCCGGCGGGCAAGGACTGGCTGCACGAGATCAAGTACGACGGCTACCGTGCGATCGCCGCCATCGGTGGCGGCCGCGGCCGCATCTATACGCGCTCCGGCCAGGATTGGACCGACAAGTTCGCCGGCATCGCCGCCGAGCTCACCAAGCTAAAGATCGGCAGCGCGCTGCTCGACGGCGAGATCGTCGTTCTCGACGAACACGGCCGCTCCAGCTTTCAGCGCTTGCAGAATGCGCTCAAGGAAGGAAGAACGCCGCTTATTTACTACGTGTTCGACATCCTCGAGTTCGACGGCCACGACCTCCGGCAAGAGCCGCTGAGCCAGCGCAAGAAAGTCCTACGCAAGGTTCTCAAGGGGGCGCCGGAAGCGATCCGATATAGCGAGGAGATTGCCGGGCAGGGCGATAAAGTCTTGGCGCAGGCCTGCCGGCTGGGGTTGGAAGGCATCGTCTCCAAGCAAGCCGACAAGCCCTACGTATCGCGCCGCAGCCACAGCTGGCTGAAGAGCAAATGCCTCGGTAACGAGGAGTTCGTCATCGGCGGCTATCGCGTCTCGGACAAAAAAGGACGTCCGTTCGCGTCGCTGCTGCTGGGCGAGTTCGTCGGCGACGAGCTGCACTACCGCGGGCGCGTCGGCACTGGCTTCGATACTGCTACGCTCGATGATCTTGGCGCCCGCTTCGCCAAGCTGCGCCGCAAGACGAGCCCGTTCGTCGATGCACCGCGCGAAATCAGCCGCGACGCCCATTGGATCGAGCCGCGTCTCGTCGCCCAGATCGCCTTCACCGAACGGACAACGGACGGAATCCTACGCCACCCGGCTTACCTGGGGCTGCGCGGCGACAAGCCGGCGCGCGAGGTGCAGGCGCAAGAGGTGATCACCATGAGTGAAAATGACGACGTCGGCGGGGTAAAGCTGTCGAACCCGGAGCGCGTTCTCTTCAGCGAGGCGGCGCTGACCAAGCTCGACCTCGCCCAGTACCTCCTTGCCGCCAGCGAGCGCATGCTGCCCTACGTGCGCCGGCGGCCGCTCAGTCTCGTGCGCTGCCCGGAAGGCGTAGCGAAGCAGTGCTTCTTCCAGAAGCACATCAAGAAGGGCATGCCGGAGGCGCTCAAGTCGGTTGACGTCAAGGAGGGCGACGGTGAGATCGCCCAGTATTTGATGATCGACGACACGGCGGGTCTCGTCTCGGTTGCGCAGATCGGCGGTGTGGAGATCCACTTGTGGGGATCGACCGCAAAGAAGCTGGAGCGGCCCGATCGGCTCATCTTCGACCTCGATCCCGATCCTACCGTCGACTTTGCCGCCGTGCGCGACGCCGCGCGTGACGTGCGTGATCTCTTGCAGACGGCGGGCCTCACCAGTTTCCCGCTGGTGACCGGCGGCAAAGGCATTCACGTTGTCGTCCCGCTCGACGCCTCACAAGATTGGGACACGGTGAAGAGCTTCGCGCGGGGCGTGGCTACGAAGCTGGCGGACACCGAGCCGGAGCGCTTCGTCGCCACGATGGCGAAAGTCAAGCGCAAGGGCCGTATCTTCATCGACTGGCTGCGCAACGAGCGCGGTGCAACAGCGGTTGCGCCATATTCCCCTCGCGCCAAGGCGGAGGCGAGCGTGGCCACCCCGGTGGGCTGGTCCGAGTTGTCCCGCATCGAGGGTGCCAATGTGTTCACGATCCCGATCGTGCTCCAGCGCCTCAAGCGCAAGACCGATCCCTGGAGCGACTATTCCTCAGTGCGCCAATGCATCTCGCGCGATGCTCTGCGCTTCTTCGCCTGACAAGGTGACGGTCGCATCCGGTCTCCAATCGCGCGGATTCGTTGCTTTTTGACCCCTTTTTGGTAGTAGTAACAGCATGACCCGCGACAATAAGAAGAGGCCAACGCTCGCCGAGCTTTATGCTGAGGCCTTCAGGACATTTTCGTCCGAGGCCCTTTGGAACATGCGTCCGGTCGAGAACCCGACCCGCGATGACGCCTTGGCGATCACCAGGGCTTTGAGAACCTACGGAAAGATGCGCGGCCGCCGCTTGGCCGAGCAGATCGAGCAAATCGCCCGTGCCACTCACTAAGCTGCAATCCGATATTCTCAAGCTCCTGGCCGCTCACCGCACGGACGAAAGCTTTGTCGCCGGGGGAACTGCCCTCAACCGAGAGGGTCCCCGCATGTCCAACGACATCGATATATTTCATGACAGGGAGCAATCGCTGGCGGGCACGGCCGAGGCTGACGTTGCAGCCCTGAGCAAGGCCGGCTTAGAGGTGCAGTGGATCGAGCCCCGTACGAGCGCAAAGATGAGTGCACAGATTATACGGGGCGAGGAGACAACCAAGCTCGATTGGGTAGCCGATAGCGACTTCCGTTACTTCCCCGCTGTCCCGGACAACGAATTTGGCTTCGTGCTCCACCCGATCGACTTGGCGACAAACAAGGCCGCCGCCGCCGCCGACCGCCGCGAGCCCCGTGACATCGTTGATCTTGTGACCATCCACGAGACGATCTTGCCCCTCGGTGCAGTTATCACCGCTGCGCTCGGAAGGTTCCCCGGACCGAGCCCCGAGGGAATGCTCGGCGAAATACGCTGGCACTCGCGCCTCACGGCTCCCGAGCTTCAGGCTCTCGCCACGACGCAGCCTCTCGATGCGGCCGGCCTTCGCGTCAGAATTCAAAAGATGCTGGAAGATGCGGAACGGTTCGTTGGGGACATTCCCAGCGATGCAGTCGGCTGCCTCTTTCTCGATAATGGGAAGCCGGTGCAGCCAGATCTGACGGCGCTTGAGCGCTACTTCCGCCATCATGCAACCCGACGTGGACGCTGGCCCGGCTCGCCCGAGGTTGATTCAGAGATGATCCGGCGCCACGTCGGCGATAAGGAATAGCACGCGGCGATCGGCAGAAAGGTGCAGTTCCTGACGCCATATGGCACACAGCACATGATGGACCCTAAACGACTGCGCAATATACGTTATTGCGCGGCTTCGCGTGCCCCTCACAAGGTGACGGGCCTCTCCGTTTGTTCAGCGTCGGCGCGCCCGACGTGCTCGGTCTTCTCCCAATAGTAGGGCGCGAACACGAGCTGCCACAGGGCCCGGTAGGCGGCGAACGAGATGCCCAGCCAATAGACCGGCATCATCAGCGCGTGGGCGGCTAGCCTCAGCCGCCCACGACGCGCCGCCGCAACCGTTCCGAGCGCGATCGCGCTCACGTACCCGGCAATGAGATTGAAGAGACCGATGCCCAACAGCCACTGACCGAAGACGCTATCGGGCACACCGAGCAGCCTGCCCTGCCAGAGATCAACGGCAAGCAGGACGTAGAACCACGGATGCACGAGCGACGAGAGGATCATGCCCCCCATCAGCACTTGGAAGCCGATGAACCGCCGGGTGCCGAGCTCGCTCCACAGGCGCCCGGGCTCGCGCATGTGCACAAGGTAGGTCTGCATCCAGCCTTTCAGCCAGCGCGTCCGCTGTCCCTTCCACACACGGAAACTTGGTGGCGCCTCTTCCCATGTCGTCGACCGCAGCACGCCGACGTGCCAACCCTCGCGCGCCAGGCGGATGCCAAGATCGGCATCCTCGGTGACGTTGTAGGGGTCCCATCCCCCGACCGCTTCGAGGACGGCACGCGGAAAATGGTTCGAGGTTCCACCGAGCGGTACCGGCAGTTGCAGCCGCTCGAGCGTCGGCAATATGCAGTCGAACAAGGCCGTGTACTCGACGGTGAACTGGCGCGTGAACCAGGTTGCGTCCGAGTTGTAGATATTGAGTTGCGCCTGCAGGCACCCCATGCGGGAGCCGCCGGCCTTGAGCGCCGCGACTGCCAGGCGAAGTTGGTCGGGCTCCGGCACGTCCTCGGCGTCGTAGACCACCACGTAATCGCCTTGCGCAAACTGCAGCGCGTACTGGCAGGCGCGCGGCTTGGTGCGAGGGTCCCCCTCGGGAACGACGACGATCTGCATATGGGCATCGATCGAGGCGCGCTGCAGCGCGAGCTGCGTGAGGGCATCCGCGCACTCGACGACCAGCATTATCTCGAGACGCTCGGCTGGGTAGTCGATCGCGCGCAGAGACGCGAGCAGCTGCGGAACAATTCCCTCCTCTCGGGCCAGCGGAACCAAGACCGTGTAGAGGGGCAGCTCAGGGTCACTGGCGACCGGAGTGGCTCCGTCCAGCGAGCGCCTGCGCAACTGCCACAGCGCCACGGTGCGCAGCATCACCACGCACAGAAACGGGGCGGCCATGATGGCAAGCAACGCGGTCAACGTCGTCTCGCGTGCAACGACGGCGCCGATGCACAGCGTGGCGAGCAACACGGCGAGCGAGCGTCGCTGCCAACTCCACAGACCCGTCGCCGCCGAAAGTTCGGGCGTGCGCGAGCGCAAGCCGTAAACGGCTTCGTCGAGCCGCGGGTCGCTACCCGCGAGCGTCTCAGTGGATGCACTGCTTTCATCGCTGCGGCCGCAATTGCCGCGCGGATCAACGGTAAATACGCTAGACACGCTGGCCCTCCCCCCGGTGGGCCGACGATCATCTTGCCATAGTGTTGCGTTTCACCATAGTGGGCGCGATTGAGCCTGCCCGCTTCGCGGATTCGACCGACCATGGCGCCAAATATGCAAGCCTGCCCAACACCTTCGACCCTCCTGCCGCGTCTGGTGCTGAGCCTCTTGGCGCTTCTCGCCGCGCTCGCCTATACGCCTGCGGCCTCCCTCGCTCAGGACACTCCGCCTCCGACTGAAGGGGTGCCGGCGCCGGCTGACGCAGAGGCCGACGCTGACGAGCCTTCAAAGCGCGTCGTCGTCCGCTTCCTGACGGAAGGCGATTATCCACCCTTCAACTTCTACGACGAGGACGGGACGCTGGTCGGTCTCAACGTCGACCTGGCGCGCGCCATCTGCATGGAGCTCAATACCGCGTGCGACATCAAGGTGCGCCCGTGGGGTGAGCTGTTGCTGGCACTGCGCCGCGGAGAGGCAGACGCCGTCATTGCCGCGCATGCCGTAACGCCGCAATCCCTCGCCGAGGTCGACTTCACCGACCGCTACTTCCAGACGCCCGGCCGCTTCGCCGCGCGCCGGGGCGACGAGACGGCTGAAATCACGCCCGAGACGCTCGAAAGCAAGCGCATTGGCGTCGCCAAGAATTCGCCGCACGAAGCGTTCCTGCGCACGTTCTTCCGCTCCAGCGCCATCCAGGCCTACGAGAACTCGGACATCGCCCGCGACGCGCTCATTCAGGGGCAGGTCGACTACATCTTCGACGACGGCATCGGCCTCATCTTCTGGCTGCACGGCACGGCATCGAAGCGCTGCTGCGAATTGAAGGGCGGCCCCTATCTGGAACCCAAGTACTTCGGGGACGGCATCGCCATCGCCGTGCCCAAGACGGATTCGCAGATCAAAACCCTGATCAACGGCGCCCTCGCGCGCCTGCGCGGCAATGGGCGGCTCGACGAGTTGGTCGAGCGCTATTTCCCGGTAAAGGTCTATTGAATCCCATATTCCATGGGCCGGGCGTCACCCTGCCGCCACCCGTTAACCACGAATGCCGGGGGCGAAGCCGCGCTTGTCACAATACTGCAACTGAATCCCGTCATTTGAGCCCCATCGAACGCTGAGGAGTCCTTACTGCTCAAAGGGATGGGCATGGTCCATTATCGCACGCTGTTTATCTCCGACGTCCACCTCGGAACGCGGTCCGCGCAAGCCGAGATGCTTCTCGATTTCCTAAAGGAGACCGAGGCCGACACCATCTACCTGGTCGGGGACATCGTCGATTTCTGGCGCATCCGCCGCGGCGCCATCTGGCCTCAGACGCACAATGACGTTCTGCAGAAGCTCCTGCGCAAGGCGCGCAAGGGCACACGCGTCGTCTTCATACCGGGCAATCACGACGAGGGCCTGCGCCAGTACTGCGGCCAGCACTTCGGCGGCATCGAGATCGAGCACCAGACGGTGCACACCACCGCCGACGGCAAGCGCTACCTCGTCATTCACGGAGACGAGTTCGACGTCGTCGTTCGCTATGCGCGGTGGCTCGCTTTCCTCGGCGACCGCGGCTACGAGCTGGCGCTGTGGATGAACCATCCGCTGAACTTCATCCGCCGCCGGTTCGGGCTTGGCTATTGGTCGCTGTCCGCGCACTTGAAGCTGCGCGTGAAGACGGCGGTGAACTTCATCGGCGAGTTCGAGAAGTCGCTCTCCGACGAAGCCAGGCGCAATCAGGTCGACGGCGTCATCTGCGGCCACATCCACCACGCAGCCTCGCGCCACATCGACGGCGTGCACTATCTGAACACCGGCGACTGGGTGGAAAGCTGCACGGCTATCGGTGAGAACAGCGACGGGGCGTTTGAGCTCATCCGCTGGCACGAGGTGGTCAAGGCGCGCGAGAAGGTAACCGCGTCGCAGCTTGCAGAAGCCCTGCAGGTCGCGTGATGCGCATCCTCGTCGCGTCGGACGCTTGGCACCCCCAGGTGAACGGCGTCGTGCGCACATATGAGCGGCTTGCCATCGAACTCGCTGCGCTCGGTGTCGAAATGACCGTGCTCGCCCCGCACGAGTTTCGCACGCTCCCCTGCCCCACCTATCCGGAAATCCGCCTGGCGCTTCCGGGCTTGAGCCGCGTGGCGAAGCGGATTCGCATGCTGAAACCCGATGCCGTGCACATCGCCACAGAGGGTCCGATCGGCTGGATGGCGCGGCGCTATTGCCACACGCGCGGGATCCGCTTTACGACGAGCTTCCACACGCGCTTTCCAGAGTATCTGCGGGAACGCTTCTTCATCCCGACGGGTTTGACCCTGGCGCTGCTGCGCCGCTTCCACAGTGCCGGCGCCGGGTTAATGGTCGCGACGCCGACGCTGGCGCGCGAGCTGGAGAGCCAAGGCTTCGAGCGCGTGCTTCCCTGGACACGCGGTGTCGATACGGGGTTGTTTCGTCCACGGCCCGTGCGCCTCTTCGGCGAGGGCCCCGTGTTCCTCTATGTCGGACGCATTGCGACCGAGAAGAATATCGCCGCGTTCCTTGATCTCGAATTGCCCGGGCGCAAGGTGGTCGTTGGCGCCGGCCCCGATCTGCAACCGCTTCAGGCGAAGTACCCCGACGTGCTCTTCACTGGAAAGAAGACTGGCGAGGAGCTTGCCGAATGCTACGCCTCGGCTGACGTGTTCGTGTTCCCCAGCCGCACCGATACCTTCGGCATGGTGCTGCTGGAGGCCATGGCCTCCGGCCTGCCGGTGGCGGCCCTGCCCGTGTGCGGACCGCAAGACGTGGTGACGGACGGCATCACCGGCGTTCTTTCCAACGATCTGCGCCAGGCAGCGCTTGCAGCGCTCTCGCTCGATCGTGCACGCGTCGCCGATAAGGCAGCGGAATACAGCTGGGAGCACGCGGCGCGGCTATTCCTCGCCAACATCACCGGCGCCTGCCTCAATGGCCCACAGCGGACCGCGCAGGCAGCTCGGAAGCTACCGGTGGCGAGGCCCGCGCGTCCTCCGCAGGCGCGCATCTGACATCAGGATTTTCCGGGTGATCGCTCGTTGCCAGCCTTGGTGTACGCCGGCGGCACGTAGAAATTCAGCGTCTTGAGGGCTTCGGCGCCGGTATTGCAGATTTCGTGCTTCTCGCCCCGCTCGATCAAGACGAGCATGCCCGGCACCAGCCCGAGCTTCCGGCCTTCGATGCGAGCCTCGCCGCTTCCCGAGACGACGAACAGCCATTGATCCGCGCCGCGATGGCGGTTGTCGGGTCCACCCTCCTCGCCGCCGGGTGCGATCGTCATCTCGGCGGCCTGGGCGTGCTTCTCGTCGATGGCGACATGAAAGCCGCGCTTGAAGCTGAGCTGCTTGCGTTTCATCGCGGGAGTGGTCCTGGTGCGTAGACACACGTGAAACGCGTGGCCGCACCAGCCGTTCCGAGGCTACTCGTCCTCGGCGGCCGTCTTCTCGGCGGCGAATTCAGCCTCCAGCGCCTTCTCCAGCGCGACGAGATCCTGCGGGAGTGGCATGCCATAGGCCCTCAGCTCGTTCAGCTTCTCCATCAGCTGGAGGTAGAGCTCGTGCTTGTCCTGCGGCTCGTTCTGCATGCGCGTCATGAGAATGCCGAGCTCAGCCTTGACTTCCTCGAATGCCATTTGCCGTTTCCTCATTCTGTCGTCCGGCGAACGTACTTGCCCGTGGTTACCGGTTACTCCACCGGGAAGTCGAAAAAGGTCGAGGGGTAGGGTTCGTTGCGCAGGGTGTAGTGCCACCACTCGCTACGATTGTTGTAGAAGCCGCACTCTCGCATGAACGATCGAAGCAGGTTTCGGTTCGCACGCTGCGTCTCGCTGACCCTGGGTGAGGCCGTGTGGGACATGTCCGAGAAGCAGTCGAAGCCGGTGCCCATGTCGGCGCTGCCATCGTCGGTGCGGGCGCCGGCCTTCGAATCGCAGGCGCGGATGTCGGCTCTCCCGGATTCGAGCGCCACCTTGCGTTCCAGCGGCACCATGCTGAGGTCGACCGTGCTGCCGCGGCTGTGGCCGGAGCGCGAGGCTATGTAGTTGAGGCGGAAAAGACTGCGCTTATCGACGTCGGGGTAGTAGGCCTGCTTCATCTTCTGGTCGCGGAGATCGCGGCCCCAGGCGACAAAGGCATTCACCGCCCGCTGCGGCCGATAGCAATCGTAGACCTTCAGGGCATAGCCGTGGCCATGTAGCCCGTCGGCCGCGCACTTTAGAGCGTCCGCCGCGGGTTTCGTGAGATAGCAGCGCGGCGCCTTGTAGCCTGGGATCGGCCGGCCGATGAAGTTCTGCGGCGTCGTGTAGCGCATCTCGACGACAAGACCGGGAATGACCGTGGCAGCGTCCACGAAGCCGCGCGGCGGCGAGCCCGCATGCGCCGCGTGCGCCATTAGGAGGAGTGCGGCGGCCAGGGCACTTCGCATATGTCGCGCGGGGCTTTTCTACCCGGCCTTCTGGTAAGTGCCGATCATCTGCGCTTCGGCAAGCACATGCCCGTCCATTGACGAGAGCACTGCCGTCTTGGTCGGGCTCGTCAGCTCGAGCGTGGTGTCGAGTGCATATAGCTTGAAGAAATAGCGATGCCGTCCGATCGGCGGGCACGGACCGCCATAGTCCGTGCGCTTCCAATCGTTCATACCCCCCTTCGTGCCGGTGGGAAGCGTCGAGACGCTTTCGGGCAGGCCTGCGGTGTCGGGCGGAATGTCGAGAAGCACCCAATGCACCCACGTCAGTTTCGGCGCCGCCGGATCGGGCGCATCGGGATCATCGACGATCAGCACCAGGCTCTTCGCCTCCTCGGGAACATCGGAGAACGTCAGCGGCGGCGACAGGTCCTTGCCCTCGCAGGTGTACTTCGCCGGGATCTCGCCACCGTCTTTGAAAGCCGAAGACGTGATCTGCATGGCGCAGCTCCTAGAAAAGCTTCAGTCCCGGCGGCAGCGGCAGACCGCCTGCCATCTCCTGCATCTTTGCCTGCAGCGTCGCATCGAGCTTGCCCTTGGCATCGCCGGCAGCGGCGACAATGAGGTCCTCGAGGATCTCCGCCTCATCCGCCTTGATGAGGCTCGGATCGATGCTGACCTTTTTCACGTCGCCCTTGCCCGTGAGCGTGACTTTGACGAGGCCGCCGCCGGACTGGCCGTCGATCTCCATGCCAGCGAGCTCTTCCTGCATCTGTTGCACGCGGGCCTGCATCTGGCCCACCTGCTTCATCATGCCCATGAGATCCTTCATACGTGCACGCCTCCAGTGGATGAACTAGCCGGTGCCGGTCTCGTCGCGGCTCGGTGAAATTAGCGGACGAATGTCAGCGATCTTCGCGTCGGGGAACTCGTCGAGCACCGCCTTCACTGCCGGATGCGATTTAAGCGCCTCGAGCTCGGCCGCCTCCCGCTCACGGCGCACCTCGCCGCGCGGACGCTCGCCCATGGCTTTCGACAGCACCACGACCCACTTGCGGGATGTCCAGGCGTTGAGCTTCTCGCGCAGATCGTTGGCCATCTGCGGGGGGGCGCCGGGCAGCAGGAAGACATCGATCGAGCCCGCGGCACCGTCGAACTTCACGAGACTGACGCGATCTTCTAGATGCACCTTGAGGATCATGTCGCGCCGCTCGCCGGCGAGCGCGATGACCTCGTCGAAGGAGCGCGGATCGGCAAGCGCGGTCGACCGGGCCTCGCCGACGAGATCGGCAAAAGAGGCATCGTAGTCGGCATCGAGCCCGAGACTGTCGTCCTCTGGAAGGGTCTCGTCGCGTGATGCGGGCGACGACTGTGAAATGCCCAGAACCTCGGCCGGCCCCGGCACATTCGCCACTGGCGCCTGGTTCAGCGGTGCATCGCGCGTGCGGCCATTGTCGGCCGCGGCCGGCTTGCCGCTGCGGACGAGGGCGCCTTCGCCGCCGAGCATCCGGATCAGCTCGTCGGGCGCTGGTAGGTCTGCCGTGTAGGCGATGCGGATAAGGACCATTTCGGCCGCAGCGCGCGGGTTCGCCGCCTCCGACGTCTCCTCGCCACCCTTCAACAGCATCTGCCATGCGCGCGACAGGAGCGGCGTCGACAGCCGATCGGCGATGGCGGAGGCGCGGCGCTTTTCCTCCGCACTCATGCCCTCGCTGCCGGCGTCGCTACCGACGGCTTTGACGCGGGCAGCGGCGTGCACTGCCTCCGCCAGGTCGGCGAGCAGCTGCACCGGCTCGGCGCCATCTCGATGCAACGCGTCGAAGGACAGCAGCGCCGATTTCACGTCGCCGCGGAACACTTGCTCGAGCAGATCGAAGATGCGACCGCGATCGGCGAGGCCGAGCATCGAGCGCACCGTCTCGGCGCGCACTTCGCCCTCGCCCAGGGCGATCGCTTGATCGAGCAGCGACAGACCATCGCGCACCGAGCCCTCGGCGGCGCGGGCGATGAGCGCCAGCGCGTCGTCATCGGCGCTGGCAGCCTCCTTGACGACAATGTTGGCAAAGTGGCCGCTCAACGCCGGCACGTCGACGCGGCGCAAGTCGAAGCGCTGCGTGCGCGACAGCACCGTCACCGGCACCTTGCGGATCTCGGTCGTCGCGAAGATGAACTTGACGTGCTCGGGCGGTTCCTCGAGCGTCTTCAAAAGAGCGTTGAAGGCGCCCTTCGACAGCATGTGGACTTCGTCGATGATGAAGACCTTGTAGCGGGCGATGATCGGCTTGTAGCGGGCACTCTCGATCAGCTCACGAATGTTGTCGACGCCGGTGTTGGACGCGGCGTCCATTTCGATCACGTCGGGATGACGGCTCTCCATGATCTCGGCGCAGTGCTTGCCGAGCACGGGCATGTCGAAGGTCGGCCCCGTGATCGTGTCGGTCTCGTAGTTCAACGCGCGGGCAATGATGCGGGCGGTGGTGGTCTTGCCGACGCCGCGCACGCCGGTCAGCATGTAGGCCTGCGCGATGCGCCCCGACGCGATGGCGTTGCGCAGCGTCTTGACCATCGCCTCCTGGCCGATCAGGTCCTCGAAGCTCTGCGGGCGGTACTTCCGCGCCAGCACGACATACGGCTTCGACGCACCATCACTCGGAGGCGACATCGTCGTTGAACTGTCCGATTTCTTTTTTGCCATGCGAGTCGCGCTGCGGTGCCCACTTGCTCAACGTCATCCCCGCGGAGGTGGGGACCCAGTGCACCTCGATGCCTGGCCGCCGACGATCAAAGCCCAGCGGCGGGAGAAGGATCACGTCAACCGCGCCTCGTCCCGGCGTGGCCTGGTTCCCGCCTCCGCGGGAATGACGTGAAAGGGAGGCGATGGTCGCGGCAGCACCACACGCGATGCGATCATATAAAGAGGAGACTGACGAACGACCCGCGTCCTGATCGTTAGGGCTGCTTCCTTCCGGACCTGACCCGGTTGGCGAGGGATACGTCCGCCGCCAGTCTCCCGCGGAGATTATGGAGGGTGAGGCCTAAGGTTACAACCCTCCCGCACTGCGGCGCGAACACCTTCCACGCTCTGTCATTTTTCCGCTCTAGGGTCGCGGCACAAAGGGGCGACCGCCAAAGACGGTTTATTTGACAGGGCGAGCAAGCGCCCCATAGGCTTGCCGCGCATTCATCCGGGGGGAAAGATTGCACATGAAGCCTGTTGCGTCGCTTTTTGCGTGCTTTTGCACGCTCATTGCACTGTCATCGCCGGCCGCCCACGCCGCGTGCCCCGAGGCCGAAGATCTCGACATTCAGCTGCGCGACAAAGAGGTGCAGCGCCAGCTTATCCTCTCGGGCTTCCTCGCTGCCGAAATCGGGCGCGCCAACGAGAAGTTGATGCGCGTAGCCATCTCTGACTTCCGCACCGCCAACAACTTGCCGGGAGGGGATCAAGCCGTCCTCACCGAGGCCGAGTGCGACACGCTCAAGCACAACAACAATGCGGTCTACGCCTTCATCGGCTTCAAGCAGGTCATCAACCCGGTCAATCAGCTGAAGATGACGTTTCCGGCCGGCCTCCTGCCGCCGGAGGCAAAGCCCTCCGAACTGAGCTGGCAGGAGTATGAGAACCCCGCCGTCAGCCGCGTCGGCATCGACGTGTTCCGCGTGTCGGGGCGCGAGTCCTCCACCAACTCATTCTCACGCGGCTACCAGTCCTACAATGCCCTGCAGCTCGCCTACATCCACAACTCGGGCTCGGAGCTCATCGCCGAGGGCGCCGGCAGCCGGTGGGGATCGCGCTACTACTTCCACAACATGACGTTCGAGTATCAGGGCGGCCAGCGCGGCATCTACATTCGTTTCGACATGAAGCCGCCGGAGGGTTTCACGCCGCCGCCGGAGATCCTGCCGGCTGCCCGCCTCGACAAGATCAAGAAGCAGATCGGCAAGCTCATCACTGCGGGCAGCACGGCAGTTCCCACTGAGGCGGAGGTCGCCTGGGCGCTGATCGCCCGTGCCGTCTTCAACATCGTCGCCTCCGACTTCTACGACCAGAACGGCTGGCAGGAGATCACCACCAAGAACTGCGTGTTCGGATCGCAGAAGCGCGCGCGGCGCGGCGGCGTGCGCATCGTGTTCGCCACTACCCGTACTGTGGCGAATAAGGACGGCGACATGACCACCATGTTCGGCAATACGGCCAGCGACAAGATCAGCATCGGCTGCGTCCAGGTGAACCCGCGCTTCTCCATGCAGCGCGGCGATCAGACGTATCGCGGAGCCTGGCGCGGCGGCGCGCGGGTGGCGAACGCCCGCATCAAGCTGCTAACCGACCCGATCGACCGCGCGAGCGAAAATTATGTGCGGATCATCGACTCGTCCGCGGCAGAAGACGCGACGCACGCGCTGCTCGTCATCCACGGCTACAACAACTCGTTCAATGACGCGATGCAGGCGGTGGCGAGGATCGCCGGCGGCGCCGACTACAAGGGCCGCGTCTTCATGTTCTCCTGGCCGAGTGTCAGCAAATCGCTGCGCTACCTGCAGGACGTCGACAACGCCGAGGAGGCGGAGGGATCGTTGCAGGCGTTCCTCGCCGCGATCCTGCGCGACAACAACATCCGCACGCTCGACATCGTCGCCCACTCCATGGGCTCGCAGCAGCTCATGCGCGTCATGGGCGGCATCCGCGGCATCCTCGACGGACGCCGGCACGAGGAGGGCATGCTGCGCTTGGGGCAGGTGGTGTTCGCGGCGCCCGACGTCTCGGCGGCAGTGTTCAACACCAAGATCCTCACCTGGGCGAAGCTCGCCCAGCGCGTGACCATCTACACGTCGGGCGGCGACTGGGTGCTGTGGCTGTCGTCGTTCCTGCGTGGGCTGAACGACCGCGCCGGCGGCCATACGCCGTGGGGCGAGCCGCTCTACGTCAACGCCAGCAACGTGTTCGTCGTCGACAAGACGCCTCCCGAGTACGACTTCTGGAAGTTCTTCAAGTACACCCACGCCGACTACGTCGACGACAAGGTGATCCTCAATGACATCCAGACAGTGATCACCGGCCAGCCTAAGGGCGACCCGAGCCAGCGCGATCCCGAGGGCAAGGTCTTCAAGACGATGCCGTACAAGGGCATCGCCGGTAAGAAGTTCTGGGCGACCCTGCCCGAGGGACCGTTGGCGGATGCCAAGGAAGCAGTGCAGGAAGGGCTGAAACGCAAGGCGCCGGCGCCCACACCGTCTTCAGCTCCGGCACCCGCGGGTCCGCCGACGGCACAGCAGCCCGTGCAACAGCCCACCGCCACGGGCACCACCCCCTAGGAAAATCTGGACGTGCGCGGACTTTGCAGTATCCTGGGGTTGTGTCGGCACGCCTTGGGGGGTCTGCCTTGGCCATCAACGTCTTCTTAAGCGTCGGGCGCACCAACACCCCCGTGCAGGAGTCGTTTGTCGCCAGCGTCGAGGAATATCTGGCGAGCAAGGGGCTGCGTTCGCGCACCGTCGGTCGCAACGAGTTTACTCACAAGCAACCGTTGCAACTCGTCGACGAGCTCATGGATCGTTGTGCCGGCACGCTCGTCATCGCTCTCGAGCGCCTATTCCTGGAGACCGCCATCGATAGGCGCGGCTCGGACGCGGCGCGGCCCATTACCGGCGCCCTGACCACACCGTGGAACCAGATCGAGGCCGCATTCAGCTATGCGCGCAAACTTCCACTTCTTGTGATCAAGGAAGACTGTGTGCGGGAAGAAGGCATGCTTGAAGGGCGCTACGACTGGTACGTGCACTCGACCCAGTTAGATGGGGAATTTCTTACCTCGCGCGAATTCGAGGGAACATTTCAGAGTTGGAAGAAAGATGTAAAGCGGCGTGCCGGTTGGTTTGGCTGCCGACACTAGCTCCTTAGCAGAGGTATCTGATGCCCCGCCCTGTTGCGGTAGCGTTCGTTCACGGCATCAACGCTACGGACCTCAACTTTTCGATCTCGATGCGCGAACGGCTAACGCGCGCTCTGCCCCGCAAGCTTCGCCCGTTTGTGAAATACAAATCGATCTTCTGGGCCGACATCGTGCGCGGGCGGTCGCAGGCATACCTGCACCAGGCGCGTGCCTCTACCGTCATGGCGGATAGCGCCTACCGGCGCCTAGTGGTCGAGGGGCTGGGCGACGCAGCGGCCTATCAGAAGACGAGAAAGCGCGACAACTCGGCCTATTTCGGCATCCAGGACCGCGTCACACAAGCGCTAGACGACATAGATGCTGGCGACGATCCCAACCGGCCGCTTGTTGTCATCGCACATTCGCTCGGCTGCCACATAACTTCGTCCTACGCTTGGGACATCAACCGACTGAAGCAGATGCCGTTGGAGGATGTCGTTAAGTGGGGCGAGGAATCCGACCGGCTGGCGAGCCGGCTGCAATCGGCATCGCCTTTCCGGCGCCTCGACACGTTCGCCGGCTAACGATGGGCAGCAATATGCCCCTCTTCACTTTCACCTTCGGGCCAGATCGTGTGTACCCCATCACCCACGATTTCAAAGACGGACGGCAGCCAGCGTTTCCGGGTCACGGCCTAAGCCCGGCGACTCGAGCGCACGCAAAATGGATCAATTTCTTCAGCGCGAACGATTTGCTCGGCTATCCACTGAAGCCACTCAACAGTGCGTACGGCAATGAACCGCGCATTGAAGACCGCGCCGTCTATTCGGAAGGTTTTTTGCGCGCGATGCTTCTGCCGCGATATACCAACGTAATGCGCGCCCACTTGCGCTACTGGCAAAATCCTACCGTGATCAAGGAGTCGGCCGCGCTGATCGCACGCATCATAACGGCTGACGATCGTCCGGCGAAGGGCTGAAGCTAGATGCAGCGGCCGCCGTCGACCTCGAGGGCGACGCCGGTGATGAACGACGATGCCGGGTCGGCAAGGAACATCGCCGCGTTGGCGATGTCGTGCGGGCGCGACAGGCGGCCCAGCGGAATGCCGGCGAGGAACTTGGCGCGGTTTTCCGGCGTGTCGGCGGATCCCATGAACCGCTCGAGCATGCCCGTCTCGCCCATCACCGGGTTGATGGCGTTGACGCGGATGTTCTTCGGCGCGAGCTCCACCGCCATCGATTTGGTCAGCGTGATCACCGCGCCTTTCGAGCCGTTGTACCAGGTCAGACCGGGACGCGGGCGAACCCCGGCGGTGGAGGCAATATTGATAATGATGCCGCCGCCGCGCTTCTCCATCTTCGGCACCGCCGCGAGGGTCGTCAGGTAGATCGATTTGACATTGACCGCGTAGATGCGGTCGAACTCGGCCTCGTTCACCTCGAGCAGCGGCTGGTTTCGATGCGTGAAGCCGGCGTTGTTGACGATGATGTCGAGCGCACCAAAAGCCTCGGTCGCCGCCCGTACGATGTGGTCGACGTCGGCCTTCTGCGAGACATCGCCCTGCACCGCGTGGACCTTGTCGCCGTAGCCGGCGGCCAGCTCGCGCACGCCCTGACCGTTGAGGTCGGCGGCGATGACGCTCGCGCCTTCCAGCAGGAAACGTTCCGCTATTCCGCGGCCGAAGCCGGAAGCTGCGCCGGTGACGATCGCAACCTTGCCTGTGAGCTTCATGTGGACCTCACCTCAGCGGACGCGGCGTACGGGAATCTTTCCTTCGGCGGCGAGGCGCGCGGCCTCGGCGCGGTAGGGGCTGGCGCGGTAGGTGCCGAGCACCTTTTTCTCCGACGAGAAGAACGACAGCTCCTCGAGCGCGAGGCGCACCATTCTATCCAGCGGATGCCCTTCGATGTCGGCATAGAACATGGTGGCGTTGAACGTGCCCTCGAGCTGGTAGCTTTCCAGCTTCGTCATGTTGACGCCGTTGGTGGCGAAGCCACCCAGCGCCTTGTAGAGCGCGGCCGGCACGTTGCGCACGCGGAAGATGAAGGTAGTGATGACCGGGGCGTCGTCGGCATCGGCATCGTCCGCTTCGGCCGAAAGAATGACGAAGCGGGTGGTGTTGTGCATCTCGTCCTCGACATCAGGGACGAGGATCTTGAGGCCGTAGATCTCCGCAGCAAGCGAGGAGGCAATGGCGGCAAGCGTCGGGTCGTTGGCTTCGCTCACCATGCGCGCCGAGCCGGCGGTGTCGGCCTCCGGTACCGGCTTTAGACCAAGCTCGATCAGCTTACGGCGGCACTGACCGAGCGCCTGGGTGTGGCTCAGCACGCGCTTGATCGTCTTCAAGTCGGCGCCCGGCGCGGCCATCAGCTGGTGCCGCACGCGCAGGAAGTGCTCGCCGACGATGTAGAGATCGGCTTCCGGCAATAGGTGATGGATGTCGGCGACGCGCCCGGCGACCGAGTTCTCGATCGGGATCATGGCGAGGCGCGCCTCGCCCGCCTTAACCGCCTGCAGTGCGTCCTCGAACGTCGGGCAGGCGACGGCCTCCATGTCGGGAAAGGCCTCGCGGCAGGCGAGATGCGAGTTGGCGCCGGGCTCGCCCTGATAGACGATGCGGTCTGCCGCGGACTTGCTGGATAAGGTCATCGAGACACTGGGGTTGGGTTGGGTTGAGCGCGTTGAAGCCGAATTGTTGGAGGCCGTTCTATGCCCTTCCCGACAACGGGCCGCAAGCCGTCCCCCTCTCACGGAGGCCGGTTCCAGCCGGCTTGGTGACGAAACAAGGTGCCCGCCCGCCGAAAAATGGTATTGCGCTCGTTCAACCCTCCAATGAAATATTGCCGACAATTTTCGCATGGGGCGCAGATGTCAAAGACCTTGGGGCTCGTCCGAATACAAATGCTCGCTCTCGTCGCGGCGGCAGCGTTGATGGCGGGCGGAAGTGCCCAGGCCGGCGAGCACGAGGATTGGTGCTTCGCCGACCAGGAGAAGACGCAGGACGAGGCGCTCGCCGGCTGCACGGCGCTCATCGACGGCGGCAAGTTGAGCAAGGACAAGCTCGCGACGGCCTATGCGAACCGGTGCCTTGTCCACACCCAACGCAAGGCGAACGATCTGGCGATCGCTGATTGCACGCAAGCGATCACCATCGAACCTGGCAACACTTACGCCTACGCGCAACGCGGCGAAGCGTATTGCCAAAAGGGCGACGTCGAGAAGTGCGTTGCCGACTTCGACCAAGCCATGCGCATCGATCCCAACGACACGTCGTTCGTGTACTTGCGCGGTGTCGCGCGCGCCGACGCCGGCGATGCCGACGGCGCCATCGCCGACCTCACGAAGGCGATCGAGCAAGATCCGGGGACGGCCGCCGCGTACGTGCGCCGCGGCCGCATCTACGAGGCCGAAGGGGATAAGGCGCGCGCCGCAGCCGACTACCGGAGCGCTCTGAAGATCGACCCGTACGACGAGACGGCGAAGAAGCTCCTCGAAGCCTTCAGGAAGTAAGCAGCGTGCGAGACCCCGCGGATGCGATCCGGCAAGCAACCGACCTCACGACCGCACGGCCACGTGATATTGGTTGCATTTACGCTCCCTATAACGGCGCAATGACAGTGCCGTGACGGGAAATGGGGGAAGTGGTTTGAGAGGGTCGATTGTTAGACGGGTTGCCGCCATTGCGGCGCTCGTCGTTCTCGGAGTGGCCGCCTACCTTGCCTTCTGGCCGGTGCCGATAGAGCCCGTGCCATGGAAGGCCCAGACGCCACCCGGGTTCACGGGCGCATATGCACCGAATGCGCGCTTGTCCGGACTGCGCACGATCGACATCGGCAACGAGTCCGGCCCGGAGCACATCGCTATCGGGCCGGACGGCAAGTTGTACGCGGCGATGTTGAGCGGCGACCTTCTGCGCATGGACCCCGACGGCGGCAAGCAGGAGATATTTGCAACGACGGGCGGGCGGGTGCTCGGCTTCGACTTCGATGCCGCGGGACAGATGATCGCCGCCGACCCCATGAAGGGATTGCTCGCCATCACGACCGACGCGCGCGTCAGCGTGCTGACGGACCACGTCAGCCCGGACGATCCGATCCAATACGCCAACTCCATCGTCGTGGCGCCGGGCGGCACCATCTATTTCACCGATGCGTCGACGCGCTTCGCGCCGCGGTACTGGGGCGGCACCTACGCGGCGAGCGTGCTCGACATCATGGAGCAATCCGCCAGCGGCCGGGTGCTCGCCTATGACCCGGCGACCAAGCGATGCCGCGTTGTCGCGCACGGCCTCTCGTTCGCCAACGGCATCGCCTTGTCGGCCGATGGGCTTAGCCTGTTCGTCACCGAGACGGGCCGCTACCGCATCTGGAAGGTCGACGCGGGCGCCAGCGACCTCGACGTGCGCAGCGGCTCGCCGCAAGCGCAGGTGCTGCTCGACAACCTGCCGGGCTATCCCGACAATCTCATGCGCGGGCGCGACGGCCGCATCTGGGTTGGGCTGTTCAAGCCGCGCAACCCGGCCGCCGACGGCCTCGCCGAGAAACCGTTCATGCGCAAGATGCTGGTGCGCCTACCGCGCTTCCTGCTGCCGCTCGGCGAGTCCTACGGGCACGTTTTCGCCATCGACGAAGAGGGCCGCGTCACCGAGGACCTGCAGGATCCGGCTGCCGGCTATCCCGAGACGACCGGCGCGACGGAGACCGCGGAGCGCCTTTACATCCACAGCCTCAACGCCCGCGCAATCGGCTGGCTTCCACGATGATACTCATGCGCGCACTGATGTTCACGGCGCTGTTCGCTTGCACGGCGCTCGCCGAGGACGGGCCACCGCCGGCCACCGCGCTGGAAGACATCTACATCCTCCGCAGCATTCGCGAGCCTTCCGAGCCCGTCGCCGGCTGGTGCGCGCCGAGCAAAACGGGTTTCGAGCCGTTCGCGGCCGACGCGGAGCGCGTATTCTCGTTCTGGAGCGTTCGCTCGCGGCCCAACGACGGTATGGTCGTAGACGCAAAGGGCTCGCGCGTCGCTTCCCTGCACGCCTGCTTCGGCCCGACCCCCGATCGAGCACGGCAGAACTTCTACGCCGAAGTGCAGCTCGGCTCGATTTCGTTTCGCGGCAATGGCGAGTGCACGGCGTTGGCAATCAATACGCCGGAAACCGGGCTGTTTCCCGTCCGCTGCCAGCTTATTCTCAGCGGATTGCCGGCTCCGTATGTGGGAGGGCTGCTCACGACCAATACGATGACGAGCAAAGCTCCCTACGGAGGCGACACCGATCCGCTCGGTTACACGCAGGCTTCGATCGCCACGATCCGCCTGTGGAAAGCGAGGTAGGCAGTTTAGCGGACCCTCAGGAGGCGGCGGGCACGCTCCAGGTCGGCAGGAGTATCGACGCCGAGTGGAACGGTGTTGACGATGGCGACGTCGATGCGCATGCCGGCTTCGAGGGCGCGCAACTGCTCGAGCTTCTCGCGCTTCTCCAGCGGCGAAGGAGGCAGCGACACGAAGCGCGTCAGCGCGGCGCGACGATAGGCGTAGAGGCCGATGTGATGGTAGAGCGGGCCGTCGCCCCACGGAGCCGTGGCACGCGTGAAATAGAGCGCACGCAGGCGGCCTGGCGAAGCGAGTGGCGAGCCGACGACCTTGACGACGTTGGGATTGGTCCGCTCCTCCACCTCGGTGATCTCGGCAGCGAGCGTCGCGATGTCGGTCGCCGGATCGGCGAGCGGCGCGATGCAGGCTGCAACCAGGTGCGGCTCGAGGGTCGGCAGGTCGCCCTGCAGGTTGACGACAATGTCGGCGCGCGCATCGGGATCCACTATGGAGATCGCTTCGAAAATGCGGTCGGAGCCGGACGCATGATCCGCCCGTGTCATTACCGCCTCACCGCCGGCCGCCTCGATGGCCGCCTTCACCTCGCGTGCATCGGTCGCTACGACGACGCGGCCCGCCTTGGCGGCGATAGCGCGGCGCCAAACCTGCACGATCATCGGAGCGCCGGCGATATCGACCATCGGCTTGCCGGGCAGGCGCGTCGCCTGCATGCGCGCAGGAATGACAACGAGCGTATTGGGCACTTGTCCGCACCTATCGGTGTTGGGCCGAGGCAATTGGTCCCGGTGGGGTGCACATAGAACGGAGGCACGCTCGGTTGCAAGCCGATGCGGAGTTTCTATAGTCCCGGCAATTGTTCGACCCGGCCGGGCGAACGTTGGCGGAGCGGCGAAATGCAATTCGATTCCTTCGAGCTGTCCAAGATTGCCGGTGCCTTTCTGTCCGCCTTCCTGGTGATCGTCGGCTTCAAGGTGGCGCTGGAAATTGCCGAGCACGGCAAGGCGCCGGAAAAGCCGGGCTACGTGCTGCCGATGCCGGAAGCCACGCCGGCGGCCGCACCCGCGGGTGGCGCTGCTGCACCTGCCGCGCCCACCTTCGACGCCAAAGCCGTGGCGGAAGCCGCCGGAGCCGGCAATGCGCCGAACGGCCAGAAGATTTTCGGCAAGTGCCAGGCTTGCCATTCGATCGATCCCGGCGGACCCAACAAGGTCGGCCCCAACCTCGCGGGCGTCGTCGGCCGCGCCAAGGCGAGCCATGCCGGCTTTAACTATTCCGATGCGATGAAGGCCAAGGGCGGCAACTGGACGCTCGAAGACCTCGCCGGCTTCATCCACAACCCCAAGGGAAATGTCCCCGGCACCAAGATGCTGTTCCCCGGGATTGCCGATCCGGGCGACCTCGGCGACTTGCTCGCCTATCTTAACAGCGTGAAATAGTCAGCGCGGACCGCGACCTGCGGTCCTGAGCGCCAAAATGACAGCAAGTTAACTCGCCCGGCGGCCCGTATTTTGCGACGCTCCGGGCGATGCTACGTCTTGCAAGTCTCACTTGGCGCGCGCTGAGCCATGCGAATTTTCGGCCGAGCCGCCACCGCCCCGCCCTCCGTCCCCTCGCAGATAAGGGAAACCGACTGGTGCTTCCGCGTCTTCACGCCCCCGCCGCCTGCTTTGTCGCCCTCTTTGGCCTGACCATCGCTCTGCCGGTCCTGGCGCAAGAGCCGCCTTCGCCCCCCGCAACCGAAACGCAGCCGGCGCCGAGCACTACGCCTCCCCCTGCCAATCAGGCGAGCCCGGCCGACCAGGTGCCGTCAGCCGCCCCAGAGGCGAACCAGCGCCGCCACGCGCTGTCGCTGATCGGCGAGCCGAAGTACCAGGCCGGCTTCCCGCACTTCGACTGGGTCAACCCCGACGCCCCGAAGGGCGGCACGCTGCGCGGCTTTGCCGAAGGCTCGTTCGACAGCCTCAACCCGTTCTCGGTGAAGGGCGATCCGGCCGGTGGTCTCGGCCTTGTGTTCGACTCGCTGATGGCCGGCAGCCCCGACGAGCCGTCTTCCGAGTACTGCCTCATCTGCGAGTGGGTGTCCTATCCGGCCGACTTCTCGTCAGTGACCTTCGGACTCAATCCCAAGGCACGCTTCCAGGACGGCTCGCCAATCACGCCCGAGGACGTGATCTTCTCGTTCGACGAGCAGAAGAAGGCGCACCCGCGCTCGGCCTTCTACTACAAGAACGTCACCAAGGCGGAGAAGACCGGCGACAACGAGGTGACCTTCACCTTCGACGTCAAAGGAAACCGCGAGTTGCCGCAGATCGTCGGCCAGCTCAGCGTCCTGCCGAAGAAGTTCTGGGAGGGCAACGGCCCCGACGGCCAGAAGCGCGACCTTTCCAAGACGACCATGGAGATTCCGTTGGGCTCCGGCGTCTACCGCGTCAAGAGCATCGATGCCGGCCGCTCCATCACCTACGAGCGCGTGAAGGACTATTGGGCCAAGGATCTGCCCGTTGCCAAGGGACAGTGGAACTTCGACGAGTTCAAGCTGACCTACTTCCTCGACCGTACGCCGGCGTTCGAGGAGTTCAAGTCGGGCAAGATCGACTATTGGTCGGAGAGCACGGCCAGCAACTGGGCGACCGGCTACGACTTCGCGGCGCTGCGCAACGGCCTCGTGAAGAAGGAAGCCATTCCGGTGAAGCGCGTGGCGCCGATGCAGGCGTTCGTCTTCAACCAGCGCCGCAAGCAGTTCCAGGACCCGCGCGTGCGCCGCGCCTTTGGGCTCGCCTTCAACTTCGAGGAAGCCAACAAGAAGCTCTTCTATAATTCCTACGTGCGCGTCGGCGGCTACTTCGACAACTCCGAGCTCGCCGCTACGGGGCTGCCCCAGGGACGCGAGCTCGAGCTTCTGAACGAAGTCAAAGACGAGGTTCCCGCCGAGGTGTTCACCACCGAGTGGAAGAACCCGGTCAACGACGCCCCGGACTCCTTCCGCAGCCACATGCGCGAAGCCTCCAACCTGCTCGCCGATGCGGGCTGGAAGCTGCAGGAGGTCGAGGTCGAGGATCCGAACTGCGGCACGTTCTGCTCGATCTTGCGGTCGGTCGGCCTGTCGTCGGCCCCGAAGGCGAACCTGCTCCGCAACGACAAGGGTGAGACGCTCGACGCCGAGTTCCTCATCCAATCGCCGGAGTTCCAGAAGATCGTGCTTCCCTACGTGCAGGATCTGCAGAAGCTCGGCATCAAAGCGTCGATCCGCGTCGTCGACGGCGCCCAGTACAAGCGGCGCGAGGACACGCGCGACTACGACATCATCGTCGACAACTTCGCCCAGTCGGAATCGCCCGGCAACGAGCAGCGCGACTTCTGGGGCTCGGCCGCCGCCGACCGCGACGGCTCACGCAATACCGCCGGCATCAGGAACCCGGCGGTCGACAAGCTGATCGACAAGGTCGTGTTCGCCAAGGACCGCGAGGAGCTTCTGGCGGCGACGCACGCGCTCGACCGCGTGCTCTTGTGGAACTTCTACGTGGTGCCGCAGTGGCACTATCCGTTCGAACGCATCGCCTATTGGGACGTGTTCGGGCGCCCGGAGAAACTCCCGTCGCAGACCGCGGCGCTGTCGCAGATCTGGTGGTTCGACGCCGACAAGCAAAAAGCGATCGACGCCAAGCGGGGCCGGTAATGGCGACGATCGAGGCAGCGCCCATGCCGGTACATAGAAAGCAACGGCGCCACCCGACACTCATCCTCCTCGCCGCCGCCGCGATCGCCGCGGCGGCGTTCGCCGGCCCCTCCTCGGCCGAGCCGCGGCATGGATTGTCGGCGTTCGGCGAACTCAAGTATCCGGCGGACTTCAAGCACTTCGACTACGTCAATCCGGATGCGCCGAAGGGCGGAAAGATCTCGTCCACCGGCACAGGCGGCGCCAAAACCTACGACAGCTTCAACAACTTCCTCCTCAAGGGTGACGCCGCCCAGGGGCTCGAATACCTGTTCGACAGCCTGATGACGCGGGCGATGGACGAGCCCGACGCGGTCTACGGGCTCGTCGCGAGCAGCGGCGACATTGCTGCCGACAAGAAGTCGGTCGTCTTCAAGATGCGGCCCGAGGCGAAGTTCGCCGACGGCACGCCCGTTACTGCCGATGACGTGGTCTTCTCCTTCAACACCCTGAAGGAGAAAGGGCACCCCAACTTCCAGATTTCGCTGCGCGACGTCGCAAAGGCGGAGGCGATCGACCCGCAAACGGTGCGCTACGAATTCAAAGGTGACCTCGTGCGCGATCTGCCGCTGGTCGTCGCCGAGCTGCCGATCCTGTCGAAGGCCTTCTACACGCAACATCCCTTCGACCAGTCGTCGCTCGAAAAGCCGCTCGGATCGGGGCCGTACGAGATCGGCAACTTCAAACCCGGCACCTTCGTCGCGTACAAGCGGCGCCCCGACTACTGGGCCAAAGATCTGCCAGTCATCCGCGGGCGCTTCAACTTCGACGAAGTGCGATACGAGTACTATCGCGATCGCACGCTCGAACTGGAGGGCCTCAAGTCTGCCGCCTTCAACTTCCGCGAGGAATTCACCTCCATCGACTGGGCGACCGGCTACGACATCCCTGCGGTCAAGGAGGGTCGACTCCTACGCCTGACCCAGCCCGACGGGCGGCCCTCCGGCGCGCAGGGTTTCTTCATCAATACGCGCCGCGAGCCCTTCAAGGACCAGCGCGTGCGCGAGGCGCTCGGTCTCGCCTTCGATTTCGAGTGGTCGAACAAGAACTTGTTTTTCGAGATTTACAAGCGCACCCACAGCTTCTTTGAAAACTCCGACATGAAGGCGCAGGGGCTGCCGAGCAAGGAGGAGCTGGCGCTTCTCGAGCCCTTCAAGGACAAGCTCGCGCCGGAGGTCTTCGGCGAGCCGGTATCGCCGCCGGTGACAGATGCGAGCGGGCGCGACCGCCAGTACCTCAAACGCGCGCGCGACCTGCTGACCGAAGCGGGTTACGGCGACGGCGGCAAACCGCTGACCGTCGAGATCCTCTCCTTCGAGGACGGTTTCGACCGGATCATCCTTCCTTACGTCGACAACCTAAAGCGTATCGGCGTCAACGCATCGCTGCGCCGCGTCGACCCGGCGCAGTACGAGCGGCGCATGAAGACCTTCGACTTCGACATGTCGATACAGCGCTATGCGCTCCGTCTCACGCCGGGCGTCGAGCTGAAAAGCTACTGGGGTTCGGACGCCGCCGGTATGGACGGCAGCTTCAACCTCGCCGGCATCAAGGATCCCGTGGTCGACGCGCTCATAACCAAGGTAGTAGAAGCGAAGTCACGTGCGGAGCTGGTCACGGCGGCGCGGGCACTGGATCGCGTGCTGCGGGCCGGACACTACTGGGTGCCGCAGTGGTACAAGGCAGAGCACAACGTCGCCTTCTGGAACGAGTTCGACCGTCCCAAGGTGAAGCCGAAGTTCGACGAGGGCGTCATCGACACGTGGTGGTACGACGCCGATAAAGCTGCGAAGCTGAAAAAGAACTGAGTCGAGGCTCATGGCCGCCTATCTTCTCAAGCGCCTTTTGCTGATCATCCCGACGCTGTTCGGCATCATGCTGATCAGCTTCACCATCATCCAGTTCGCGCCCGGCGGCCCCGTCGACCGAATCCTCGCCCAGCTCTCGGGCCGCGATTCTTCGATCGTCTCGCGCATCGGCGGCGGCGGCAACGACGCGCTGTCGAGCAACAACAGTCAGGCGCAGCTTGGACAGGGCGCGGCGGACGCCATCACCTCCAAGTACCGCGGCGCGCAGGGTCTGGACCCGGAGTTCATCAAGAGCCTCGAGAAGCAGTTCGGCTTCGACAAGCCGGCCTACGAGCGCTTCTTCCTCATGATGAAGAACTACCTCACTTTCAACTTCGGCCAGAGCTATTTCCGCGACGTCTCGGTGCTCCAGTTGATCAAGGAGAAGCTGCCGGTCTCCATCTCACTCGGTATTTGGATGCTACTGCTATCCTACATGATCTCCATACCGCTTGGGATCCGCAAAGCGGTGCACGACGGCGAGCCGTTCGACACGTGGTCGAGCACGGTGCTGGTCGTCGCCTACGCCATCCCCGGCTTCCTCTTCGCCGTGCTGCTGCTCATCTTGTTTGCCGGCTCGTCGTTCCTGCAGATATTTCCATCGCGCGGGCTGACGTCCGACAACTGGGACCAGCTCTCGCTCTTCGGCAAGGTCGTCGATTACTTCTGGCATCTGACGCTGCCGCTGATCGCGATGTCGTTGACCGCCTTCACGACCATGACATTCTTGACCAAGAACTCGTTCCTCGACGAAATCCGCAAACAATACGTGATCACGGCGCGGGCCAAGGGCCTCGACGAGAAAAGGGTTCTATACGGGCACGTGTTCCGCAACGCGATGCTGCTGATCATCGCCGGCTTCCCCGGCGCATTCATAACTGCTTTCTTCGCCGGCTCGTTGTTGATCGAGACCATCTTCTCGCTCGACGGGATCGGGCTGCTGTCGTTCGAATCCATTGAGAAGCGCGACTATCCGGTTGTGTTCGCCACGCTGTGGATCTTCTCGCTGATGGGTCTCATCCTCAACATCGTCGCCGACTTTGCCTATACGCTCGTCGATCCCCGCATCGACTTCGAAAGCAGGGAGGTGTAGCGGTGGATGACCTGCGCGCGCTCGAGACGCCGCTGCCGCAATCGCAACCTCCCCCGAAAGAGGAGCATCGCGAGCTCGTACCGAGCTGGCTGAAGCGGCGGCTTCCGTCGCTGGACAACATGAACCCCATCAACCAGCGCCGCCTTGCCAACTTCAGGGCAAACCGGCGTGGCTACTGGAGCTTGTGCGTCTTCATCGTCCTGTTCGTCCTCTCGTTGTTCGCGGCCTTCATCGCCAACGACCGACCGATCCTGATAAGCTACAAGGGCGAGCTTCTGTCGCCGGTCCTCACCACCTATCCGGAATCGAAGTTCGGCGGCTTCCTCGCCGTCACCGACTACAAGGACCCGGTGATCCTCGACGAGATCAAGAATAACGGCTGGGCAATCTGGCCGCCCATCTCCTACTCCTACGACACGATCAACAAAGACTATCCGGGCCGCAAGAGCTCGGGAGGGCTGTGCCTCGGCTTCCCCGCGCCTCCGCCATGGTCGACCAGCATGCCGCTATGCGATGCCCCTGCCGACCAGCTCGCGCGCTTCAACGCACTCGGCAACACCAACTGGCTCGGCCTCGACGACCAGGGGCGCGACGTGGTTGCGCGCGTCATCTATGGCTTCCGCCTCTCGGTGCTGTTCGGACTCTTGCTCGCGGCTCTGTCGGCAATCATCGGCGTCTCCGCCGGCGCCGTGCAGGGCTACTTCGGGGGCAAGACCGATCTCATCTTCCAGCGCTTCCTGGAGATCTGGTCGTCGATCCCGTCGCTGTTCGTTCTGATCATCATCTCCTCCGTGCTCGTCCCAGGTTTCTGGACGCTGCTCGGCATCCTTTTGCTGTTCGAATGGGTGAACCTCGTCGGCGTGGTGCGCGCCGAGTTCCTGCGCGCCCGCAACTTCGAGTACGTGAAGGCGGCCCGCGCGCTCGGCCTGTCACACCGCAAGATCATGTGGAAGCACATGCTGCCGAACGCCATGGTTGCAACGCTCACCTTCCTCCCATTCATGCTGTCGGGCGCCGTCGCCGCGCTCACGGCGCTGGACTTTCTCGGCCTCGGCATGCCGCCCGGCTCGCCGTCGCTGGGCGAACTCCTCTTGCAGGGCAAGCGTCACCTCGAGGCGCCGTGGCTCGGCCTCACTGGCTTCTTCTCGCTCGCGATCATGCTGTCACTATTCATCTTCATCGGCGAGGCGGTGCGCGATGCATTCGACCCGCGCAAGACGTTCCGGTAGGTGCGATGACGAGCGCTAAGGCACTTCTCGATGTCAGGGACTTGTCCGTCGCCTTCTCGGGCGGCCGCGTCGTCGCCGCGGACAGCGTCTCGTTCCGCATCGCCAAGGGCGAGACGGTGGCGCTGGTCGGCGAGTCCGGCTCCGGCAAGACCGTCTCGGCGCTGTCGATCCTGCGGCTGTTGCCCTACCCGGCGGCCTCGCACCCGTCGGGCGAGGTTTGGTTCGAGGGGCGCAACCTCCTGAAGCTGAAGGAATCCCAGCTGCAGTCGGTGCGCGGCGACCGTATCTCGATGATCTTCCAGGAGCCGATGACGTCGCTCAACCCGCTGCACCCCATCGAGCGGCAGGTGGGCGAGGTGCTACGCGTCCATCGGCACATGGACGACAAGGCGGTCCGCACGCGCGTGCTCGAGCTTTTGCACAAGGTCGGCATCCGCGATCCCGAGAAGCGGCTCGACGCCTTCCCGCATCAACTTTCCGGCGGCCAGCGCCAGCGCGTGATGATCGCGATGGCCCTGGCGAACGAGCCGGACCTGCTCATCGCCGACGAGCCGACCACTGCCCTCGACGTCACCATTCAGGCGCAGATCCTCGAGTTGCTGAAGCAGCTGCAGCGCGAGATGGGCATGGCGATGCTGCTCATCACCCACGACCTCGGCATCGTCCGCAAGATGGCCGACCGCGTCTACATCATGAACGCCGGCGAGATCGTCGAGGAAGGCGTCACCGAGGATATCTTCACCAAGCCGCAGCACGGCTACACCAAGAAGCTGCTCGCTGCCGAGCCCAAGGGCACGCCGCCTCCCGCCAACGATGCGGCGCCCGTCGTCGTCGAGACCGACGACTTGAAGGTCTGGTTCCCGATCAAGCGCGGCCTGCTCCGCCGCACCGTCGACCACGTCAAAGCGGTGGATGGCGTCACGCTGAAGCTCCGCAAGGGCCAGACACTGGGCGTGGTCGGCGAATCCGGTTCGGGCAAGACGACGCTCGGACTGGCCATTCTCCGCCTGATCTCGTCCGACGGCCCTATTGTCTACATGGGAAAGCGCATCGACGGACTGACGAGCCGCGAGATGCGACCGCTGCGCAAAGAGATGCAGATCGTCTTCCAGGATCCGTACGGCTCGCTGTCGCCGCGCATGTCGGTAAGTCAGATCATCGAGGAAGGCTTGACGATTCAGGCGCCTGAGCTCGACTACGACCAGCGGCGTGCGCGCGTCTCTGCTGCACTGAAGGAGGTCGGTCTCGATCCGAACGCCCAGGACCGCTATCCCCACGAGTTCTCCGGCGGCCAGCGCCAGCGCATCGCCGTTGCCCGCGCCATGGTGCTGCAGCCGAAGTTCGTGCTGCTGGACGAGCCGACGAGTGCCCTCGACATGTCGGTGCAGGCGCAGATCGTCGACCTGTTGCGCGATCTGCAGAAGAAGCACGACCTCTCGTACATGTTCATCAGCCACGACCTCAAGGTCATCCGCGCGCTGTGCAACTACGTGATGGTGATGCGCAACGGCAAGGTGATCGAGGAAGGTCCAGCCGCGGATGTGTTCTCCCATCCCAAGGAGGAGTACACCAAGGCGCTGCTTGCCGCGGCCTTCAACATGAGCGTGCTGCACAAATCCGCGCTCGCGAGCTGACGCTCCCCTCAACAAGGAGTTCTCTATGCCCGAAGCACAAAAGCCGCGGCTGAAGCTCTATCACGCTTCGCCGTCGCGTTCGTCGGTGACCCTGTGGATGCTCGAGGAGTTGGGCGAGCCATTCGAAATTGAGCTGCTCAGCCTGAAGAATGGCGATCAGCGCAAGCCCGAGTATCTCGCCGTCAATCCAATGGGCAAGGTGCCGACGCTCGATGACGGCGGCACCATCGTGTCGGAGGTGTCCGCCATCTGTTGCTATCTGGCCGATGCCTATCCGAAAGCGGGACTGGCGCCGGCGGTACACGACAAGCTGCGCGGTCCCTACCTCAAGTGGCTGTTCTACGTGCCGAGCTGCGTCGAGCCGGCGGTGCTCGACAAGGCGATGAACCGGCCGCCACCGCCCCGCTCGACAGCCGGCTGGGCGGACTACGATACGGTGATCGAAGTGTTGCGCGCGGCAGCTGCCAAATCGGCCCCCTATCTGCTCGGCGAGCGCTTCACGGCCGCCGACGTCGTCGTGGGGTCGAGTCTTCGCTGGTTGATGCAGTTCAAGCTCATCCCGGAGTTGCCCGAGTTCGTCGCGTACACCGACACCCTCAAGAAGCACCCAGCGTTGCAGCGGCAGCTTGCCAAGGACGAGGCGTATGCACGACAGACGAGCGGCTAGTGTCCCGATTCCGAAGTTCGCTGAACCTCGATGCTGGCGTCCTGAGCGAACTTCGGAATCACAGGGACACTAGAATCAATATCTCGCTAGTGTGATTCAGATCGAGAGATTCGCTCACAATCCCGGCTGGCGAGCGCCGGCGAATTTCTCGATCATCACACTAGAAAGATATTCCGCTTGAACGCGCGCCTTTTTGCGGCATCGTAGTCGGCATCGCTCATCCGGCAATCCGAACCTATGCTGCCCGACGACGTCTTTCGTGCACGGCTCCAGACGACGATCACCGCGCTGCGATATTGGGCGCCGTCGATCGCCGACGCGGCGCGTCTCAAGGAAAGCGAGACGGGCGACTATTGGAAGCTCGCCGTAACGCCTGAGGTACCGAGCGGCTGCCCGTTCGAGCTCGTCCTGCACGCAGATCAGCGCTACGACCTGCACATTGGCGGGGAAAGCTATGACAGCCGGCCGATAGAATCGTTCGAGTGGTTCTTACCGATGGCCGAGGCGGTGGCCGACGGTAAGGTCGTGCGCCGGCATTGGATCAGCCGGCTGACCGGGCTGGAACGCTCGGTGGAGACGCTGGTGACGCTGCCGAACGGGGGTGTCTGGCGCGAGGCGCGCGGCGAGGTGCACTGGACGCCAACGCTCGACGATGACGGGACGGAGCTACGCGAGCGCCGCTTCCTCCCCTACCGCCGCTAGCTGCCCGATAGCGCCGGCAGCCGCTTCACGGCGGCGATCTCGGCGCCGAGCTTGGCGATGCGCTCGATGGCCTCCGGCAGCGTTTCGGCCACCACCTGCATGTGATGCGCGTTGGCGTGCACGAGCGTGACGCTGTCGGCCATGATGCCGACGTGCCCCTTCCAGTAGATGAGGTCGCCGCGCTGCATGCCATCGAGCACGTCGGGGATCGCCACCTCGGTGCCGAGCTCGGCCTGCTGCATGTCGGTGTCGCGCGGGGCAGCGATGCCGGCAGCTTCCAGCGTCACCTGGACGAGCCCCGAACAGTCGATGCCGAGCCGGGTGCGTCCGCCCCATAGGTAAGGCGTGCCGATGAAGCGCTCGGCAAGCTCGACGAAGTCGGGTGCCCGACGGCCCCGCTCGGCGACATGGCGGGTGACGACGAAGCCGCCGCCCTTGAGCATCATGAAGCGCTCGTCGGCGCTGGCGATGCACAGCTCCGAGTTGAGGCTGAGGTGCATGATGGGCGGCGACTTGATGTCGGGCACCGGGTAGACGAACGTCCCGAGCGAGCGCACGCGGTGAGTCGTGGGGTCGATATCCTCCGACAGCGAGTCGGCCGGCACGTAGCCGACGTAGCGATCGCGGGTAAGCTGCACCCACGCCCAGCCGTCGCGTATGTCGTAGACATCGACGGTCTCGCCGAATAGTGCCTCGGTCTCGAACCCGCAGGTCGGCGACGGGCGCAGGCGCAGCGGCACGGACGCGCGGACGACCTGCGCCGGCGTGGCCTCGGCATAGCGCGGCGCGCTCACCTTGCCGTAGAGGCTTTCGGCCGCCAGGTCGGGCCGGAAGGCATGGCGCCGCGGGTCGAGCCCGGCGGCCGGGGGTGGCGGCGGAGCCGCCGACGTCTCGGTATCCGCATCGCTCATCGGCACAGCTCCTTGGCGAGAACGGTGTAGAGGGCGCGCGCAACCTGGGGTTCACCGCCGCGCGGGCCAAGTGCGTTGGCGGCCGGCCGCCAGCCGAACAGGTCGAAGTGCGCAAAGCGCTGCGCCTGCTTGGCGAAGCGCTTGAGGAACAGGGCGGCGGTGATGGAGCCGGCGAACGGCGCTTCCCACACATTGTTCATGTCGGCCACGGGGCTGTCGAGCTTGCAGTCGTAGCCGGGCCAGAGCGGCAGACGCCAAACGGGATCGCCGACGCTCGCCGCCGTGGCGACCATCTCGGTTGCGAACGCGTCGTCGTTCGTAAACATGGCCGGCAGGTCGGGACCGAGCGCCACGCGCGCCGCACCTGTGAGCGTGGCGAATACGTACATGCTCTGCGGCGCCTGCTCGTCGGCAAGCGAGATCGCATCGGCAAGCACGAGTCGGCCCTCGGCGTCGGTGTTGCCAATTTCGACCGTCGTGCCGGCGCGCGAGACGAGGACGTCGCCAGGGCGGAACGCGTCGCCCGATACGCTGTTCTCGGCCGTCGGAATGAGGACGCGCAGGCGGACGTCGAGCTTCTGCGCCATGACGATGTGCGCCAGCGTCAGCACGGCAGCGGCGCCGCCCATGTCCTTCTTCATCAAGAGCATCGCGCTCGACGGCTTGATGTCGAGGCCGCCGGTGTCGAAGGTGATCCCCTTGCCGATGAGCGTGATGGTGCGGGCGCCTTCGCGGCCCCAGCTGAGGTCGATGAGACGCGGGGCGCGCGGGCTGGCACGGCCGACGGCGTGAATCATAGGGAAGTTCTTGTCGAGCAGCTCGTCGCCGACGGTGACCTCGATGCGCGCGCCGTGGCGCTTGGCCAGGTCACGGGCGGCAGCCTCGATCTCGGCGGGCCCGAGATCGGAAGCAGGCGTGTTGATGAGATCGCGCCCGAGCCGCACCGCCTCGATCGTGTTGATCGCGAGCTCGCGGTCGGCCCCCTGCGGGAATCGCAGGCCCGCCGCTTGTGCCGCTCCATTGCGCTTGGTCTTGTAGCGCGTATAGCGATAGGACCCGAGACCCCAGGCGATCGCGGCCAGCGTCGGTTCGCGCGGATCCTGCGCCAATCGATAGGTGCCTGCGGGTAGCGACTGGGCGAGCTGCCCGATCAGCAGCTCCGATGGGCCGGACGGCTCGCCCGCACTGCCGTCGCCGAGACCGAACAGCACGCCGGCGATGCGGCCGTCGGAACCGGGCAGCAACGTCTGCTGCTTGGCCGTTCCTTTGAAGCCGACACCCTCGGCCCACTTGCGCTGCTCGGCCGACAGCGGCAATGCGTCGAGCGCCGAGTCCTTGGCCAGCATCCAGATCGGGATTTCGTTCTCCGCGGCACCGCCGCTGAGCAGAATCTCATCGACGGAAGGCTTGGCGGCGTTCATCGGTTCATCGCTCATGTACGGACGCTCGCTGCTGGCATGGCCCGAGCATATCGGGCATGAAACGGCGTGGGGTGCGCGGCGCACAAGACAGGATCACGGAGGGCAAGGCAAGAGCATGACCACGAATCGATATCGCCTGGTGATAGGCAACAAGAATTGGTCGAGCTGGAGCCTGCGGCCATGGCTGGCCATGCGCCGCGTGGGGGTGCCGTTCGAGGAGATTAACGTGCGTCTGCGGCAGGCGGATTCCAAAGCCGCTATCGCCAAGTACAGCCCCTCCGGGATGGTGCCGCTGCTGCTCGACGGTGACCTGGCCATCTGGGACAGTCTCGCCATCATCGAATACGTGGCGGACGCGCACCCCGAGACGGCCCTTTGGCCAGCCGACCGGCGGACGCGGGCCGTGGCGCGCTCCGTTGCCGCCGAGATGCACTCGGGCTTCGTCCCGCTGCGCTCGACCTGCCCGATGGAGATCTTGGCGCGCAGCCCGCTCGACCCGCTGCCGGATGACGTTGCCGGCAATGTTCGGCGCATCGTCGGCATCTGGCAGGAATGCCGGCGCGGCTATGGCAAGGGCGGCCCATTCCTGTTCGGCGAATTCACGGCGGCGGATGCCATGTACGCGCCTGTCGCATCGCGGTTCAGAACCTACGTGCCAGATCTAGGGGCCTACGGCGACGACGGCACCGCTGCCGCCTATGTCGATACGATCTTTGCGATGCCGGAGATGCACGCCTGGATCGAAGGCGCCAAAGACGAAATGGCGGTTAGCCAAGGTTAAGGGTTTGTTGAGAAGTGTCCCACACCCTGACGGTCAAAGGGCAGAGATTCGGGCTGACGCCGCGTCTCTGCCTTGCCGATCAGGGAGAACAAAATGGCGTCCGCATCGCATTCCGCAGCTCGCAGGCTCCGGCGGGGGGGCACGATCGCTGCGCTCACTGCCTCGCTCATGCTGGGCGCTTGCGGCCAGTCGATGCAGCCGGGCACCGCGGGCGAGCTGATCTCCGTCACCAATGGGCAGCAAACGCCCCGACGGGCGCCCCAGACCCAGACGGCAGGCCCGGCTAATTCCGAGACGCAGGGAGGCGTTGGCAGCGATCTTCTTCGGGCCACCGACTATTGGGGCCAGGCCTACGCCAAGAGCCCGCGCGAGCTGGTGCCGGCCTTGAACTATGCGCGCAATCTCAAGGCCATGGGCGAGAAGCGGCGCGCGCTTGCAGTATTGCAGCAGGCGGCGCTCTACCACGGCCAAAGCCGCGAGCTGGCCGGTGAATACGGACGCCTCGCCCTAGACCTCGACCAGGTTGCGGCCGCCAAGCAGCTCCTCGCCATTGCGGATGATCCCGGGAGGCCCGATTGGCGGGTGGTCTCCGCGCGCGGTGCCGTCCTCGCCAAGGAAGGCAACTACGACGAAGCGATCCCCTTCTTCGAGAAGGCACTCGCACTGTCGCCCGACCAGCCGTCGGTGCTGAGCAATCTGGCGCTGGCCCAGGCCATGAACGGCCAACCGGCCAAGGCGGAATCGCTGCTTCGTCGGGCGGCGGCGACCGACGGCAACTCGCCGCGCATCCGCCAGAACCTGGCGCTCGTGCTCGGCTTGCAGGGCAAATACGACGAGGCGAAGCTCGTCGCCGTCCGCGATATGCCGATGACGAATGCCGCCGAGAACGCCGAAATCTTGCAACAGTTGACAATGCTCGATCCGAAGTCGGTTCCGAACTCGGATCCGGTGCCGGCCGATTGGATCGCCGAAGCGAAGGTGGCCAAGGCGCCCGTGGCTGAAGAGCAAGTCTTCGCTGCCGTGCCGGTGGAGAAGGTTGCCGAGACGCAGAATATGGCGCCGCTCGACCCGCAAGCCGCTGGCGATACGGCGTGGGTCGTCTCGACCGACGCGCCGGCATCGCCTCCCACCGAACCTGTAGCGAAGGTCATGTCGGTTGCAGATTTGGCAAAGCAGTTCGCCGTCCACGAGGACGGCGCCAACGAAGTTGTGCCAGAGCCGAAAAACGGTGCCAAGCCTGCCAAGCAGTCCGCGCAAAAGTCGGGCGCCGGTCAGCAGGCCTGGTCGCCGGTCGTCGCTCAAGCCAAGCCCTGAAGGCGAGGGGCTGGCAGCTACCCGGCTGCCCGCACCGTCGACGTTGGATCAGGTCCACTCCCAGTAGCGAATGGCTGCCGGGAACAGGATGATCACGAACAGCACCGGCAAGAAGAACAGAACCATCGGCACGGTGAGCTTGGGCGGTAGCGCCGCGGCCTTCTTCTCGGCGTCCGATTGGCGGATATCGCGGTTCTCCTTGGCCATGACACGCAGCGCCTGGCCGACGGGTGTGCCGTAGCGTTCCGCCTGCACCAGGGCGGTCGTGACGGCCCGAACCCCCGGAATGCCTGTGCGCTTGCCGAGGTTGTCGAATGCCTGGCGGCGATCTTGCAAATAGGAGAGCTCGGCGGTGGTGAGGCTGAGCTCCTCGGCCAGCTCAAGCGACTGGCCCGCGACCTCCTTCGAGACTTTGCCGAACGCGGCCTCCACGGACATGCCGGATTGGACGCAGATCAACAACATGTCGAGGGCGTCCGGGAAAGCCAGCTTGATCGATGTCTGGCGCTTCTGGATCAAGTTCTCGATGAAGATGTTCGGCGCGTACGAGCCGATGAAAGCTGCTACGAGGGCCATCATCAACTTGATCAGCGGCGGATAGTCGATGTCATCGATGATGAACATGTAGACCATGGCCGCGACGAAAAAGAGCGCCGGCGCCGCGACACGGAAGAACATGAAGGCGACGAGGGGCGCCTGGCCGCGCAGGCCGGCGCGCTTCAGGCGGTCGCGCAACTCCTCCGTATCGAGCATCTTGCGCAAATTCAACGCGTTGACGATCTGCTGCATGAAGCCCGCAGGTGTCTGCCGCAAGCGGCCTTGCCGGTCGCGTGACATCTCCGTCATGCGCTCCGCCCGCATCTTGTCGCGCTCGACGGCCATCGTGCGCATGCGGTGGTTCATTCGATCCTGCGCGAGCATCGGCAGCGCGATGGTCAGCACGGTCGCGAAAGCACAGATCGCCGTCAGGATGGTGACGAGAAAGGTCGGGTTGGTGAACGTCTCGATGAAATCCATGGGCACAGCACCTATGACGCGGCCGGCGTCCCGTTCAGAATTTGAAGTTGACCATCTTCCGCATGACCAGCACGCCCATCAGCATCCAAAGCCCGCACGCCAGCAGCGCGAAGTTCCCAGTGCGTGTGTCGAATAGGACGGCGATGTAGTCGGTGGCGGACAGGTAGAGCATGAACATCACCATTGGTGGCAGCGACGCCAGCACCATGGCGGATGCCTTTGCCTCCGCGCTGAGTGCCTTGACTTTCATCTTCAGGCGGAACCGATCACGCAGCACCGTCGACAGGTTGCTCAACGCTTCCGAAAGGTTGCCACCCGCCTGCTGCTGAATAGAGACGACGATCGCCAGGAATTTCACCTCGGGCAGCGGCATGCGCTTGGTCAATCGCTCGAGGGCTTCGCCCAGCGATACGCCGACGCGCTGCTCCTCCATGACCTCGCGGAACTCGCCGCCCAGCGGCTCTTCGCTCTCACGGCCGATGATCGCCAGACATTCGTTGAGCGGCAGACCCGATTTCATGCCGCGCACCACGATGTCGATCGCGTTTGGCAGCTCGGTAAGGAATTTCAACTGGCGCCGGGCGATAGCCTTGTTGACGAACCAGCGAGGGGCGCCGAACACGCCTATGAGACCGGCGGCGATCGCGAGGAACATGCGCGTTCCGCTGGGTGGCAGCGCGAGCACGACGACGCAGGCGAATACAGCGCCGCTGACCACGCTTGCGAGCCAATAGACGCGCGGCGTGATGTCGAGTCCGGCGCGTTCCAACCGCAGGCGGAGCGACGCCTTATCTTCTTTCCTCTGCCGGCTCTCGAACTCCTTGAGGTTCTCGGCCACTGATTTGCGGCGCGCTGCGGCCTGCTCCAGCACGCTGGTGACATCGCGCTTGGGCCCGACGATCCCCTTGACGCGCGTGTCCTTCTCGCGATCGCTCGAAAAGTAGGGCGCAAGAAATGCGTAGGCGAGGCTGCTCACCGCTAGCGCCCCCAGCATCGCGGCGCTGAGTGCGACGAGGTCGCTAGACATTGGTGTCTCCCAGCGGGTTGCCGTGCTCGTCGAGAACCTCCGACGAGGCAAGCGCTTCGGCGAGCTTCCCTTCCTGTCCGTAGTAGACGGCGCGATCCCAGAACCGCGGCCGCGCGATGCCGGTCGACCGATGGCGGCCGAGAATGCGCCCGTTCGCGTCTTCGCCGCTGATGTCGAACAGGATCAGGTTCTGCAGGGTAACGACGTCGCCTTCCATGCCCAGCACCTCGGTGATGTGCGTCACCTTGCGGCTGCCGTCGCGCAGACGCGCGACCTGCACGATGACGTCGACCGAGCCGGTGATCATTTCGCGGATGGTGTGCACGGGTAGCTGGAAGCCGCCCATCATGATCATCGATTCCAGACGGCTGATTGCCTCGCGCGGGGAGTTGGAGTGAAGCGTGCCCATCGAGCCGTCGTGGCCGGTATTCATCGCCTGCAGAAGATCGAAGGCCTCCGGTCCGCGCACCTCACCGACGATGATCCGCTCGGGACGCATACGCAGACAGTTGCGGACAAGATCGCGCATCTTGATCTCGCCCTCGCCCTCGAGGTTGGGTGGTCTTGTCTCGAGACGCACCACGTGCGGCTGCTGCAGCTGGAGCTCGGCGGAGTCCTCGCAGGTGATGATGCGCTCGTCGTCCTCGATCGAGCCGGTGATACAGTTCAGCAGCGTCGTCTTGCCGGAGCCGGTACCTCCGGAAATCAGCACGTTGCAGCGGACGCGGCCGATGATCTCCAAGATCTTCCTGGCGTCGGGCGACAGGGTGCCGAGGCGAGCCAGCTGCTCGAGATTGAGGCGGTCGCGTTTGAACTTACGAATGGTGAGTGCCGGGCCGTCGATGGCGAGGGGCGGGGCGATGACGTTGACGCGCGATCCGTCAGGTAGGCGCGCGTCGCATATCGGGCTCGATTCATCGACGCGCCGGCCCACCTGGCTGACGATGCGCTGGCAGATGTTCATGAGCTGCAGGTTGTCGGCAAAGCGGACACCCGTCCGCTGCACTTTGCCGGCGACCTCGATATAGGTGGTGTTGGCGCCGTTGACCATGATGTCGGCGATGTCGTCGCGGGCGAGCAGCGGTTCGAGTGGCCCGTAGCCGAGCACGTCGTTGCAGATGTCCTCGAGCAGCTCCTCCTGCTCGGCGATGGACATGACGACGTTCTTGATCTGGATGATCTCGCTGACGATGTCGCGGATTTCCTCGCGCGCCGACGCGGCATCCAGCTTGGCGAGCTGCGTCAAGTCGATCGTGTCGATGAGCGCGTTGAAGACCGTCGTCTTGACGTCGTAGTACTCTTCCGAATGCGGGCGCGACTGCTGGACCGTCGCCACGGGCACCACGGCCTGACGGCTCGTCGGTACGGCCGTCTCGTTCGGTCCAGGTGCGGGTGCCGCCTGGGGCGTCGACTGGCCGACGCGGCGAGGAGCGGCTTCGCTGGTACGCTTACCGAACATCTACTTTTCCTAGCGCTTGAATTTCAACTTCTCGAGAAACGGGGCGAGCCCGGAGGCTTTCTTCGTCAATTGCGTGTCGCGACGATTGCTGATCGACAGCGCGATATCTCGGAAGGCAGACGCAGAGCGCGCCTTGGCGCTCAGCTCCTCGATCATCTGGCCATTGTTGGCAGCCTGGCCGAAGGTCTCGCTGTCGAAATCGATGACGCTGATCGCCTTCAGGCCGATCGCCGATTCGAACTCCTTGACGCTGATCTCGGGCCGCTTCGGCATGTTGACCATGTTCATGACCAGGCGCGGCTTCGCGTCGTTGCGGCGCACCTGCTGCAACAGGTCGACGATGTTCTTGGCGTTGCGCAGATTGGCGAGGTCGGGCGCCGCGGTGATGATCACCTCGTCTGCCTGCAGGAGCGTGTGCTTGACCCACGCGGTCCACGTGTGCGGCAGGTCGACGATGACGTAAGGCACGTTCTGGCGGACGACATCGATGACCTGATCGCAACCCTCGACCGAAATGTCGTAGTCGCGGTCGAGCACCACGGGAGCCGGGAAGATCGACAGGTGCTCGGAGCACTTGGTCAGCAGGCGGTCGAGCAGCACCTCGTCAAGGCGGTCAGGGCTCGACAGGGCGTCGGCGATGCCCTGCATCGGGTCCTGGTTGAAGTCGAGCCCGGTGGTGCCGAATGCGAGGTCGAGATCGGCGATGACGACGTCGACCTTCAACATCTCCGAAAGGGACCAAGCCGCGTTGTGGCACACCGTCGAGGAGCCCACGCCGCCTTTGGCGCCGATGAAGGCGTAGACGTGGCCGACCGGCTCCGTTTCCGGATTGTTGTAGAGGTTGGAGATCGCTTCCATGAGCTGGAGCGGAGCCACCGGCTCGACAAGATACTCGCTCACGCCACGCTTCAAGAGCTCGCGATAGAGCATCACGTCGTTGGCATGGCCGATGATCAGCACTTTGGTGCCGGGATCGCAGTTCTCGGCGAGCCGATCAAGCTCGGCGAGGATGTGGTCGCGCGGCAGGCTCGATTCTATGATGATGAGGTTCGGCGTCGGGTTCTGCTGATAGTGGGCGACAGCTGCTTCCACACCACCCATGTGTACGCTGACGTGCGCCTTTGCCAGGCGCCGATCCTCCGCCGCGATCTGGATGATCTCGGCGGTCGCCGGATGCTCGCAGAACGCCTGGATCGAGACACGGGGAATGGGCCGAGCGCGCGCCGAAGCCACGGGTGCTGTGAAGCCTTCCTCAAGCTCGGCCAGAGGCGCGCCTACGCCCACGACTTCCTCCGGGCTCGCGATGGGCTTGGCTTGGTTCGACATGACTGCGGCGCCCTCGGCTCGGCTACACTAGTTGCTGTTGTCTCTGTTCACGCGCTCGTCGATGCTCTTGCGTGCGCCGGTCGGCTGGCCGGTGACGTACTTGCCCCAGACCTGATCGCGCCGTTCGCCGGAGCGTGCGGTCTCGCTGCGCGGTCCGAGCAGGTCGGAAGGGTTGGCGACCATGACGGCGAGGTTGCGCTGCTGCGAGCAGCCGAGGTTGGGATACGGCAGGTTCGTCGGATCGTAGGCGAGGTTCGTCGACCAGTCGCCGCACTGGGGCGGCTCGGCAACGTACCGCAGATAGGAAACGCGGATCGGCGGATCGGCGGCGCCGTCGGCGCTGTAGGCCTCCACCGAGATGGCGTCCTGCCCGAAGCCGTGGTCGTTCAGCAGCGCGCGAATCTCGCCCACGGCATGCATGACGCCGACCTCGTTGCCACCACCGCTCGGCACCGAGACGACGAGGCGGCTATTGCCGGAGTCCGTCGCCCGGTAGCGATTGGTGAAGCCGACGAGCTCAGAGCGTTGCGCGTTGTTGAGCCCGTTCGCGCCCTGCCGGATGCGGATGAGGTGGTTCGTCGGTTCCTGCGATACGAGGATCGGATGGCGCTGCGACGAGTCGATGAGCGTCCAGCCCGCGACGCGGGTCGGATCGTCGGTGGTTTTGCATCCGGCCATCGCGACGGCGACCGCCGAGGCGATCAGCAGCTTGGCGGCAAGCGTTCGGGAGGCGGATGAGCTCAGCGAGCGCATCGTAGTCCTGGCAGTCATGACACGTCTCCAGCCCATCCGTTATTCAACGATAAATCCGTAGTCGCCCTTAAGATCGCCGACCGGAGCCGGCCGGCCGCCGCCATAGATGCGGTTGATGTGACCGAGGAAGTTGGCCTTGCGATCGGTCGGATCGGCGAGACCGTCGAGAGGCCGGGCGAGCTCCTGGCGCGCCACGGGGCGAACCATGTAGGGAGTGACGATGACGACAAGCTCCGTCTCGTGCCGCTGGAAATCGTTCGAGCGGAACAGAGTACCGAGGATCGGCAGATCCTTGAGGCCAGGGAAGCCGTCGATGTTGCGCCGGGAGTCTTCCGACAACAGACCGGCGATGGCGATGGAGCCGCCCGAAGGAAGCTCGACCGTCGAGTTGGCCTGGCGCTTTTTCAGCGCCGGTATCTGGATACCGGAGAGGACGACGGCGCCTTCGAGGGTGAGCTCGCTCACCTCGCTTTCGATCTTCAGACTGATGCGCCCCTCGGAGAGTACGACCGGCGTGAAGGCGAGGCCGATACCGTATTCCTTGTAGACGACGCTCACCTGGCCAAGGCTATCCACCACCGGAACCGGATATTCGCCGCCGGCGAGGAACTTCGCGGGTTCGCCCGAGACGGCCGTCAGGTTCGGCTCGGCGAGGGTCTTGATCAGGCCATCACGCTCGAGTGCGCGCAGCGCTCCGCCCACCGCCTGATTGCCCGACTGCCAGAGTGTGGCGACGCCCGAGTTGCCGAAGGCGGTGCCGGCGGCGGCGGCCGGACCATTGTTGAAGAATTGCAGCGCACCCGCAATGTCACCGGCAGAGCCGATGCCTGGTGTCGGCAAGGTGCCGAGCGCGGCTGCCGTCAACGGCAAGCCGTTGGACGATAGAACGGCGGTGGTGAAGTTGCCGGAATTGACCATGGCGCCGATGTTGATGCCAAACTGCTTCAGCGTCGTGCGTTGCACTTCGGCGACGCTGACGCGCAGCATCACCTGCTCCTCGCCTTCGACGGTGAGGAGGTTGATGACCGGTTTGGCACCATACACGTCGGCGGCGTCGGAGTTGGAGCCGCCGCCCGGGTCGTTGGTGCGCTGGTAGCTGGATCCACGGCCGCCGATGTTGGTGGTGTTCGACGTCGTGGTCTGCGAATTGTTGGTGGCGCTCGGCGCACTCGAGTTGATGATGCTGCCGACTTCGGCGTTCGCGGCCGCGAACTGCGCGGCGATTTGCGCGGCTCGGTTCGAATCGATCGGCGTGCGTACGCTGCCGGTGAGGACGAGGGCGCGGCCGGCGATCTCGCTGCGCACGTTCGAGCCCGGTATGAGGCGCGTGATGAGGGAGTCGAGCGCCGAAAGGTCGGCGCCGATGGCGACCTCGAGCGAGAGGATCTGCTGACCGTACTCGTCGAAGAAGAATGCGTTGGTCTGTCCGGTGCCCTTGGCGATGAGGAACACGCGATCGGCCGATTGCACGACCGCGTCGAGCACCGCCGGATCCGACACCAGAACGTCCTTCAACGGTACTGGAAATTGCACGATGAGCGAGCGGCCGACGCCGAGGTCAACTCGCTTCGAAAGCGGGAATGCTGCATTGGCGGGGATGCGCAGCACAGAATCGTTCGCCGCCTGACCGCCTGCCTTGCCCGGCATGTCAGCCGCGCGCACGTCAGCGACGCAAGTCGTGACGAAGAAAACGGCAGCCATGCTGGCGCGCGCCCACTTCAGGGTCGTTCGCATGTTTCGATAACCTTTTCGACAGCCGAAACTGAATGACGCAACTCAGTTCACGCCGTACGCACGCGATGGCACGCCGTACTTCAGGATACGCACGGAAGTGCCGCGTTGATCGTTCATGGCCGCGGTGGGGCCTTTGCCCTTCGGGTCGCCATCGGCGACGCTGCGCAGCGACAAGCTGATCTCACCTTGCGCGTTGGCGCGGGCCAGCAACTCGGCCTGCCGTGGCGTCAACTCGAGCGTCGCTGTGTTCGCATTTCCCTCGGGAGCCTTTGCGCCTTCCTTGCTCGCGAGGTCCTGGCCGATGGCGAGAACGCGAACGTTGAAGAAGAGCGTGTCGGAAACGTACTCGTCCTGCCCTGTGGGACTGCGCTCGCGGCGAGTCAGGAGGACATCGACGCGGTCGTTCGGCAGGATCAGCCGTCCCGCCGACGTCTCTTCCTTGATCTTCGTGGAGATCGCGCGCATGCCGCTCGGCAGGATGGCTGCGAGCACGCCTCCCTGGCCGGGCTTGATAAGCTTCTGGCGCGTAACCGGCTCGCCCTCGAGAAGCGGCGCACGCGCAATGGCGTCCGAGACGAACTTCATCCCTGCTTCGCCATCCGCCTGAGTAATGAATGACGGTGTCACCGCGTCGGCGGGCCACGTCTGCCAGCGGAAGTCGGTCTCCTTGGTGACCTCGCCCAGCGGAATATCGCGGCGCGCGACGAGCACCTCCGTCGCATTCACCGGCACGGCCACCTGAGTCGGCGCCGACGGACCGCTCACAATCGAACGCATGAGAAGGAAGGCGAGGAGACCGGCCCCACCCGCAATCGCAATGCCTATCAATTGTCCGCGCTTCACGGCTGTTGGTCCTTCGACCAATAGTTCGAATTACTGTTCAGGAGACACTGACGGACAAACGTCAACGCGAGGTTAACCGCCGTCGCAGATTGGGCCCCCACGGCGCTGTTGGCTTAAGCGGCAAGGAGCCCGGGCAGCGGGGTCAGCGGATAGACGATGAGGGCGCCCGCAGTGATCGCGACTCCGTAGGGCATGCCCTCGCTTGGGTTGTGCAGGCGGCTCGCCCATTCGGGGAGCGGCAGCGCGCTGGCCGGCGCGCGCCGATAAGCCAGGATGAGGAGCGCGAGAACGCCGCCGAAGATCGTGACGTAGACGACGAACGGGATGAGTTGCTCATACCCGATCCACAAAGCTGCGGTGGCGAGCAGCTTGGCGTCGCCGCCCCCGACCAGCCGCAGCTGGAACAGCAGCATATTGGCGAGGAGAACCGCCAAGCCGACGCTGACGTGCACCAGCATTTGCTGCGCAGACATTCCAGCGATCGCTGCGACGACAAAAAAGGCGGCAACCAGGCCGATAGTGATCGTGTTGGCGATACGCATCGTCAGCACGTCCATCGCTGCTGCATACAGCATGATGAATGGGAAGACGAACAGCAACGAGTAGGCGAGGCTCACGCTAGTCCCCTGCAACTGTCTGCACATCGGGATTGAAGCGCCGAACGCTAAACAAAGCCCTGACGACCCGCGGGGAGTCCCTCTCTACGTGTTCGGGCTTCCTCGGTCGCGGGCTCAGTACGAAATGAATTCGCCCGGCGCGGCAGGCGCCGGGCGAACCAATCTCAAGCCGTTCGCACGGCCCTACTACCTTGTGAGTTCCGTGTTGATTTCGCCGAACAGCGCGTTGAGGTTGGTACCCACGAGGCGGGCGCTGCCGACGATGGCGACGCCGATGAGCGCAGCGATCAGGCCGTATTCAATAGCCGTCGCGCCGGACTCGTCCTGGGCGAAACGGGCAAAAAACGTCTTCATGACAACACTCCCTGTTTTTTGGTCGCTTTCGCGAAGCCCACCACGACGGCTGCTGAGGTCTTCGCCGTGGGCTGGTCCCTCTATGGGCCCGGACCCCTTAAACCTAAGTAAATCGCACTAATTTTCTCATAAATGTCCGTTACGAATTCGCTAATATACTACATAGAAATCGAATAAACCGTGCAAGCTCGGCCGCAACCTAAAACAATAAAGCATAAGTGCAGCGCCTGCCAAGTTTATCATACGGGCGGCGTGCATATTCCGTTGTTTCAAGCGAGATTAAACTAGCTCTTTCCCCGGATTATACTTTGTGGCAGCACAGTCTTTCGAAGGTTTTATCATCGGATAGTTTAACTCGATGGCCCGTCAACCGTGCACTTCGCGTGCAAGAACGTCGCTCATGGAACAGCGGCGCGCCGAATTTCCGCTTTCTTCACCATTTGCTGAAGTAATGCGGGGCAATCACGAGGACGCGTTGACATGCCCTGTGCCCCTAGCTTCGCCTATGCCCGCCGTACTCTGAATGTCCTGGCGGCTGCAGGACTCGTGGCCGCCGCGAGCGCGCTGGCACCTGCCACTGCAGCAGATCTCGTCGTCCGCTACGACCAGTCCCAGCTCCTGCGCCTGCCGCGCCCGGTGTCGGAGGTCATTATCGGCAATCCCTCGATCGCCGACGTGACGGTGCAGGGCGGGAATCTATTGGTGGTGACCGGCAAGACCTTCGGCGTCACCAACATCATCGCGCTCGACGCCGACCGCAACGTGATCCAGGACCAGCGTGTCATCGTCGACCAGGACGACCGCCGCACCGTCTCCGTCTATAGGGGCCCGCTGCGGCAGACGTTCACCTGCGCACCCGTCTGCACACCTGCACTAGTGATCGGCGACGACCCGAAGTTCTTCGATGCCGTAACAAGGATGGGGCAGACCAAGACCGGCGGATCGGCACCGGCGCAGCAGTCTCCGCAGTCGCAGTAGGGCGGCACGGATTTGGTGCGGTGGCGCCGGAGCGGCGCTTAACGGTCTGCTAACCGACACCAATCAATTGAGAGGCAAGTAATACATAATTCAGGGACGCAACATAGCGTCAGCGCAACTGTTCGCGCGAGACCATCATGTATGCGTATCCTTAGGTCGACGCTAGCCGCGGCTGCTCGCCGTGGAGGGCCCAAGCGGTCATTGCTGAAGGATGAAAACGGCGCGACCGCCGTCGAATTCGGCATGGTCGCCATGCCGTTCCTGCTTTTCGTCCTCGGCATTCTCGGAATGGGGCTGTACTACCTAGCCCTCATTTCGCTCGAGTACGGCGTGGAATCCGCCGCGCGCAAAATCCGCACGGGCGAGGCCGAGAAGAGCGCCCTAACCGTCGGCGGATTCAAGAGCCTCATCTGCGCGTCAGCGATCGGCATCGACTGTTCGAAGGTCACCGTGATCATCAAACACGCAAAGACCTGGACCGGCATCGAGCCGCAAGCCTGCGTCACCAACAATAGCCAAACCGGGTCCAGCGGAAACGTCGGCGACGCGCTGTCTGACTACTCGGGAAGCGCGAGCGAGGTCGTGCTCGTCACCGCCTGCTATCGCTGGGCGCTCGCCGACAGCTTCAAGTTCATGAAGTTTTCCGCCAGCGGCCCGACCATCATTCAGGCTGCAACGGCTTTCAAGAACGAGCCGTACAATTGATGTCCCGCGGGGAAGACATGCGCTGGTTCGAAAAATTGCTGCGGAATGCAAAGAGTCTTCGCGGCGACGTTCGAGGCGCCGCCGCCGTAGAGTTCGCTTTCCTCGCCCCCCTGCTGATGCTGATACTGCTCGGCATCATGGAAGGCGGACGCGCCATCAACATCGACCGGCAATTCACTTCGGCGGTCAACACCGCCGGCGATCTCGTGGCTCGCGAAGAAAATCTCGGCACCTCGAGCGCCATCGCGACCGACAACCTCAAGGATATGATGGAGTCCATCAAGCACCTGATGGCCCCCTACGACCCGTCGAAGCTGAAGATCGGCGTATTCTCGGTGCAGGCGTCCCCAAACGATGCGTCCAACACCAAGGTCGTGTGGAGCTTCTCCTACCAGGGCGGCATGCCGGTGCCCACCAAGTGCCAAGCGTACGCGCTGCCTCCAAACCTGGTAAACAAGGGCGGCAGCGTGATCGTCGTCGACGCGCAGTACAATTTCACCCCGCTGTTCGGCGATTATGTGCCTGGCTTCGGGTCTTTGGGGGAGCTGAAGGAAAAATCCTTCCATAGCCCGCGCAACTCCTGCGTAGACTACGTAAAGGGCGACAACTGCCTTAACCCTTGCTGACAAACGACGTTTATCCGCTCTCCTGCGCCACAGTCGGCGCAAGAAGAGGGAGTTATGCTTTCACAACTCTAATTGTCTTGCCGCGGCGCGCGCGTGGCTTAATGTAGTCATATTGTCCGTCCTCAAACTACTACTTTAGCGTGTGGATACCATAAATGGGCCGGCGCTCAATACATACTCCCGATGAGCTGCGCGAGCTGATCATCGAGGCCACAACCGAGATCGTAGAACAGGTTGGACTCGAGGGCTTATCGGCGCGCGAGATAGCTAAGCGTGTCGGGTATTCGCCCGGCACGCTCTACAACGTGTTCGAGAACCTGGACGACCTGCTGCTCATCATTGAAGCGCGGCTGCTCGACGAGTTGGCCGGCCGGCTGGCCAGCACCGATGCAGCCGGACCGCCGGCGGATCGGCTGCGCCGGCTGGTGAGCACCTACTTCTCGTTCACTCAGGAGCGCCCCAAGCTGTGGAATTTGCTGAACGAACATCGCATGCCCGCGGGTCGCGAGGTGCCTGAGTGGTACCAGCAGAAGGTCGAGAGCCTGCTCGCGCCGCTCGAGAACGCACTGACGCCTCTGCTGAACAACTCGGACCCGGCAGCACAGAAGCGCCATGCACGCACCCTGTGGGCGAGCGTGCATGGCATGACGTCGTTGTCGACCGCGGACAAGCTCGCGGGCATCACCGCGCACTCAGGCCGGTCGCTGGTCGACGACCTCGTGTCGACCTACCTCGCCGGCCTGGAGAGGCGCTGCCCCGCGCACTAGGCGCGGTACGTCCTAGGGTTGCGCCGGTTGCGTCGTCGTCTCGGGGATCGACCCGGTCGTCTGCGGAATCGCTTGGCCCACCGGAGCCGGCGTCACGGCGACCTGACTGCGCGGGCCGATCACTCCAAACCACTTTTCCTGCGGCAGCAGACGCTGGTTGAGCGCCGACCACATCGGCCGAGACGTGAGGCCGTCGTAGAAGGTGCTGATCGACGGCGTCATGAAGAGCAGGGCCACCGCCGCTGCGCCCATCAGCGCTGACCCCCAGGGGTTGCGCAAGTCGATCGGCTTGAAGGCCGTCCCGAACGACCGCTTGATGTGATTGCCGAGCACGTCGACGGAGTACATCTCGTCGAGAATGAGATGCGTTAGGAAGCCGATCAGCAGGAAGCCACCGGCAAGCCAGGCGACGCCGTCGGGCCGATCGAACACGTAATAGAAGATGATGACCGAGGCGAAGGCACAGGCGATGCCGGCGATCCACGTGTGCCAGACGCCGCGATGGCTCGTTGTCTTGTGGAACGCCGTGTGCAGCCCGTAGCGCACGAAGAGAAGCGTCGCGAGCCACATGATCCACATCTCGGCAATCGACAGCTTCGGCGCGAAGTGGAAGAGCAGCGCAAAGGAAAAGAAGACTGCGAGACCGGCGAACAGCGCGCGGCTCGGACGCGAGTCTTTTAGGTCAATGTCGGGGAGCACCGAGCCGAGCGAACCGGCCATGGTCACGGCGACGAGATTTTCAGGCGCGATAACGTCCGCTGCCAGCGTCAACGTGGCCAGCGAACCGGCTACCACGGTACCGACGACGATATGAGTTGGGAAATTTGCCATGGACGGTGCCTCCCGCACTTTCCGGCCTGCGCGCCTAGTGCGCGTTGCTCCACCCATCAGATTCGGGGCGAAGACGGGAGTGAGCCGCCCGCCTGGCGTGTGGAAAAGCGCCGCAGGACGAGCATTCTCGGGCGTCGCAAAGAGCTTGCCCGCCGCGCCAGCACGGCTTAAGGGCGCAGGATGAAGAGCCTCCTCGAGCCCCTCAACAGGCGCAACCAGGTCGTCGCCGCCATCAGCATCGGCGTGGCCCTGGCGGTGCTCGGCATCAAGTACGTCGCTTACCTCATGACGGGGAGCGTGGCGCTGTTCTCCGATGCGCTCGAAAGCATCGTCAACGTGCTGACGGCCGTAGCTGCACTCATCGCCGTGAGGATCAGCTCGCAGCCTCCCGATCGCGGCCACCCGTTCGGACATCACAAGGCCGAATACTTCGCCGCCGTGCTGGAAGGTGCCCTCATCATCGTCGCGGCGATGATGATCTTTCACGAGGCGTACCAGGCAATAGTACAGCCGCGCGCTTTGACCGATCCGGCCGCGGGCATGCTGGTGAGCGGGCTCGCCACGGCGATCAACGCCGGTTGGGCGTGGGTGCTGATCAGCCGCGGCCGGGCCTGGAGCTCGCCGGCGCTCGAAGGCGACGGCCACCACCTCTTCGCCGATGTGTTCACCTCGGTCGGCGTTCTGGCAGGTCTCACGCTCGCCACGCTGACCGGCTGGACCATCCTCGACCCTCTGCTCGCGGGCGCGGTCGCCTTCAACATCCTGCGCATCGGCTACAACCTCGCCGTCGAATCGATGAGCAAGCTGATGGATCAGGCGGCCTCCCCGGAGATCGAGGCGCGCATCGCCGAAGCCATCCGCGCCAACGGGGAGGGTGCGCTGCAGGCCCACGATATCCGCACGCGCACCGCCGGGCCGCAGACGTTCATCGAGTTCCATCTGGTGGTGCCGGGTGAGATGACGGTCGAAGCGGCGCACGACATTTGCGACCGGCTCGAGGACGCCATCGAAAAAGAGCTGGCAAACACCGACGTCGTCATCCACGTCGAGCCCGATCACAAGGCGAAACGTAAGGGTGCCGTGGAGCTTTAAGCAAACCACGCGATTGCGCTGGCCGCGGTCGCCTCTGCAGGGCCTCTATCCCGGAATGAACGCAAAAAACCGCCGACGCACTCTCATTGCCGTGCTCGCCGCCGCCGCCGTCGCGGCGCCCCTGGCGACCTATAGTTTCGCCGCCGCGACCGACGACGAAGTTGCGATCACGCTCGTCGGCGACGTTGGGCTCAATCGCTCCAACCAGCCCGTCGAAGCCGACGGCGTACGCCGCGGCGAATTCCAGACGTGGGCCGAAACAACGTCGCGCATCGAGGACCAGGTCAACGGTGATCTGAACTTCATGAACGTCGAGACGGTGGTGACGGACCGCAACGACCTGCCTCCCGATCTCAAGGAGCAGCGCGGGCCCTTCAACTTCCGCACGCACCCGAACGGCATCCGCCACCTCGTGACGCGCGGCTTCAACGTGCTGTCGCTCGCCAACAATCACTCGATGGACTACGGCGTCGACGGGCTCAAGGAGACGTTGAAGCACGTCGGCAAGCTGCAGGAGGAACGCCTGGCAATTGCCGCGGGCGTCGGCATGAACAGCGAGCAGGCGAGCCGCCCGCAGCGCGTCACGGTGAAGGGTTCGGAGGTCGCCTTTGCCGCCACCGGGATCGTCACGAACAACCTCGAGCGCCACCGCGCGGGTCCCGACAAGCCTGGCCAGAGCGCCTACCGGTTCGACGAAGACTTCGCCGAGGTGCGGCGGCGGCTGGTCAAATCGACTGCCGACTATCGCATTCTGTCGATCCACTACGGCGAGGAAGGCAGGGTGCGCACCGACGGCAAGCAGATCGCCGAATGGCGCGCCATAGCGGCGGAGAAGGACGGCATCGATCTCATCGTCGGCCACCACGCCCACGTCGTGCGCGGTGTCGAAATGGCCGGCAACTCGCTGATCTTCTACGGCCTCGGCAACTTCCTGCATCAAGGCACCGCCGACATCACCGGGAAGGGCATCTGCCGCGATTATGGTCTGATGGCGCGCGTCCACCTGAAGCGTGAGCCAAGCGGCAAGCTGGTTCTACGCGCGGTAGAAGCGATCCCCGTCACCGACACGCATTTTCGCCCGCGCCGACTGACCGGTGAGGCCGGCGCCGCGCACATCTATGCTCTCAACTACCTCAGCGCCGACCTCGGTGACGGGGCGAAGGCGCAAGGCGTGCTGTTCACGCCGCAAGAGGACGGCACGGGGTTGTACTGCCGTCCGGGTGCCGACAAGGACGGCGGCAAGATCGGCGCGCTGTGCAAAAGCTACCGACCGGCACCGCCCATCCCCGACAATCTGCGCGCGACGATCGCCAGCTCGTGCAGCCGCTGACGTCCACGTTGCGCAGGGCCGCACTTGCTGGCTAATAGCGGCATGACCGCCGAAAAACTTACCGACGTAAGAATGTTTGTCGCGGCACCGCTCAGTGTCGGCGCGAGCGTCACCTGCACGCCGGAGCAGGCTAACTACCTCGTCAACGTCATGCGGCTAGCGGCGGGCGCCGAAATCCTCGTCTTCAACGGCCGCGACGGCGAATGGCGCGCGCGCCTCGCCGAGGTCGGCAAGCGGCGCTGCTCGCTCGAATGCCTGGCACTGGTACGGCCGCAGCGGGCCGGCCCCGACGTGCACTACGTTTTCGCGCCACTGAAACATGCGCGCCTCGACTACATGGTGCAGAAGGCAACTGAGCTCGGCGTCGCACACCTGCAGCCGGTGCTGACGCGGCGGACGGTGGCGACGCGGGTCAACCTGGAGCGCATGCAGGCGAATGCAATCGAGGCGGCGGAGCAGTGCGGAGTGTTGCGTGTGCCGACGGTGGGCGAGCCGCTGAAGCTCGAAGCGCTCCTCGCAAACTGGGACGCTGGCCGGCGGCTGATCTTCGGCGATGAAGCCGCGGAGGTCGCTAGCCCGCTCGCGGCACTCGCCGGCATGGCGAGCGGCCCACTCGCGGTGCTGATCGGACCGGAAGGCGGCTTCGATCCGGCCGAGCGCACGCTACTGCTGGAGAAGTCGTACGCGACCGCGATCTCGCTCGGTCCGCGCGTGATGCGGGCCGACACCGCCGCCGTCGCCGCGCTGGCCCTCGTCAACGCCGCGCTCGGCGACTGGCGCTAAGGTCCGGCGCTAGCGGGCGTCAAACGCAATCGAGGCCGCCGGTCGGGCAGCCTCGTCGCATCTCGATGACGTGAGATCCTGGAGCTTACTTACCGCACTTGTCGTCGAGCTTATCCATGGCGGCATCGTAGGTCTTGCCGTCGGCCGATTCCGGATCGAGGTCGGCGCCGGCTTCGAAGGCCGTCTGAAAGTCCTGCCCGAGCTGCTTCATGAAGCCGTCCATCTGCTTGTCCAGCGCCTCGGCCTTGCTGTCGTCCTCGGCATCGGCCGACGACATAACCTTGCTCATCTCGCAATACGTCTTGAGCTTCGCCGGGTCATTGCCGACGGCCTCGAAGGTCTTCACGGCCGTATCCACCGCCGCGTTGGCGGCAAGGACCGGCACAGCGAAAAGGCCGCAGAGGGCGCAGGCGGCCAGGTACTTTTTCATTGAAGTCTCCCATAGGGTTTCGAGCAGAGTTGGAACCGATGCGACGACTGGCATGGCGGTGTTGTCGACCCGTCAGTGCATATACCCAACCTACAACGGCGGCGAGCGGTCAAAGCCGTCGAGACACCAAAACGATCCGGCGGGCAATTCGTGTCTCGCAATAATGTTTTTTTATGGTAGCTGCCTGTGTCGCGCCATCGCCGCAATGGGTTGCGCACTCGTCCCCGAGGCCTTAGAGGGCTCGCGTTGCGAATACCTCAACGGGTAAACGGTAGACTGTGCCCTGCCCGCTAGCGCGAGCGGCTTGCCAACCCCCGGATCTGCAACGACTTCGTCCTTTAGGAACCCCTCCGAGGCCCCGCTGCATGTCGACCCGCCAACAAGGTGCGCCCAGCCGCCTCGTCCATTCGAAGGACGACCTCGTGGCATGGATCGCTGCGGGTGAAAAGCCAAAGGCAGGGTGGCGGATCGGCACCGAGCACGAGAAGTTTGTCTTCCATACCGACACCCTGACGCCCGTCCCCTACGAAGGGGAGCGCAGCATTTCGGCGCTACTGAAAGCTCTGATCACCCGCTTCGGCTGGCAGCCGATCGTCGAGGGCGGCAAGATCATCGCCCTGAAGAAGCAGGACTGCGACCTGTGCGGCAACATCACCCTCGAGCCCGGTGGCCAGTTTGAGCTGTCGGGCGGCGCGGTCGAGTCCCTGCACGACACGGCGGCCGAGACGCGCCAGCACCTGCGCGAGGTGCTGAGCGTCGGCGAGCCGTTAGGGATCGGGTTTCTCGGGCTCGGCTTCTCGCCGAAGTGGACGCTGGCCGAGACGCCGCACATGCCGAAAGAGCGCTACTCGATCATGACGCGCTACATGCCGACGGTCGGCGCGCGCGGCCTCGACATGATGTACCGGACGGCGACGATCCAGGTGAACCTCGACTTCGCCGACGAAGCCGACATGGTCAAGAAGTTCAGGGTTTCCCTGGCGTTGCAGCCGATTGCGACGGCGCTTTTCGCCTCCTCGCCGTTCACCGACGGGCGCCCCAACGGCTACAAATCGATGCGCTCGGAGGTCTGGCGCGACACCGACCGGCGGCGCACGGGCATGCTGCCGTTCGTGTTCGAGGACGGCATGGGATACGAGCGCTATGTCGACTATGCGCTCGGCGTGCCAATGTATTTCGTCTACCGCGACGGCCGCTACGTCGACGCCTCCGGCGCCTCCTTTCAGGACTTCGTCGATGGCCGCCTGCCGCAACTGCCGGGCGAACGGCCGACCCTCGACGACTGGTCCGATCACCTGACCACGCTGTTCCCTGAAGTCCGCCTGAAGCGGTTTCTCGAGACGCGCGGCGCCGACAGCGGTCCCTGGCAGCGCATCTGCGCGCTACCTGCCCTGTGGGTCGGCCTGCTTTATGACGCGCAAGCGCTCGATGCAGCGTGGGAACTCGTCAAGGATTGGACGGCGGACGAACGCGAGGCGCTTCGTAACGCCGTCCCCAAGTCCGCGCTGCAGACGCCGTTCCGCGACACGACCGTGCAGCACATCGCGCGCGACGTTCTACAAATTGCCCGACGGGGACTGCGCGCGCGGCGGCGCATCAATGCCGCCAGCCAGGACGAGGGGATTTACCTCGATCCGCTGGACGAGGTCGCCCATTCAGGGTGCACGCTGGCCGACCGGCTGCTCGAACGTTACCACGGTCCGTGGGGCCGCCAGATCGACCATGTATTTGAAGAATTTGCGTTCTAAAACTCTAGCGCAGCGGTTCAGCTTGTGTTCATCCTAGAGCACCTAAACGGGTCCTAGGGCGCGTGGGGCTTTCTCTGGTATCCGTTTCATTGGCCGAAGCGTATGCCGCAGCGGCGGGAGAAGGAACTTGCTCGGACACAAGTTGAACTGGGCATTGCTGGGCGGCTTGGCAATTGTCGGGGCGCTTCTCGCCATCGGCATTGGATCGAGTGACCGCGTGGCCGCCGGCTCCTGCGGCGCCGGATGCAAGAGCGACTACAATCAGTGCCGCATCTCCACCAAGGGCTCGCCGAGCTGCGAGATCGCCTTTACGCGGTGCATGCAGAGCTGCATCGTCGGCAAGTAGCCATCAGGCATCACTTGAGACGAGGATCACGGCGAGCCGCCGCGGTCCGTGTGCACCCATGACGATCTTGCCGCCGATATCGCCGGTGCGCGATGCGCCGGTGACGAGGTTGAGCGTCCGCGGCATGGCGCCGGCGTCGGCTTCAAGCACGCGCGCGCACGCCTCCTCATAGCTGGCAACGATCGTATCGGCGTGAAGCACCACAATGTGCGTCTCCGGCAGCAGACCGACCGTCACCGGGTTGCCGCTCCCCGAGGCGAGCATCAGCGTGCCTGTTTCCGCTACGCCGGCGATGGCGCGCGACAGCCCGACGGCATCACCTTCCTCCGCCGCACCGATATCGATGCCGAGCGGCGCGACGCTTGCCCACGCCAGCGCCGCAAGCTGCCGATCGTTGCCGCAACGCAGGCGCAGCGGCAGCCCCAGCGCCGCAAGATAGCCGGCGACAGCCGCAGGGATCTCCGTGTCGGTGGCGACATCGACGACGTCGACGCCGAGCGCGCGTTGGAACTGCTTGAACTGGGTCACGCGCTCCACGCCTTCATGCATTGCGCGCCGCGGTCGGGGGTGCGTGAGCGGTTGGGCCAGCCTCTGTGCGACGCTGCGCCGGCGCACCGTCGCGTCGGTCGCCGCGTCCAAGGTGGCGCTGATGCCGTCGATAATTCGCGCGCGGCTCATGGCGCGGGCTCCCGTATCCGCCGCGCCCACATGTCCTGGAACGTTCGGCCTTGAGGCGCTGGAAAATCGCGATCGCGAGTCCAGGGTGCACCCATCGGCAGCCACGCCAGCCGGCCCGTGCCGCGCCCAAGCAGCGCGAGCATGCCGGCGGCGATCCGGGCTGCAAGTCGATAGAGCAGCGGCCGGCGGGCGAGCCCCGCCCAGGCGCGCAGCATGGCCCGCGCCGTCCACGAAGAAGGCTGCGCGAGCGCTGCTTCGCGCCAGGTGCGCATCAGCGAGACGAGCGGGATCTCGACCGGGCATACCTCCTCGCAGCGACCGCAGAAGGTCGACGCCTGGGCGAGGTGACCGGCTTCCGGCACGCCGGCGAGCGCCGGCGACAGAACGGCCCCGATCGGTCCGGGATAGACGGAACCGTAGGCGTGGCCGCCGATCGTACAGTAGACCGGGCAATGGTTCATGCAGGCGCCGCAGCGGATGCAGCGCAGCACCGGCTGCAGCTCGCTGCCGAGCAGCGCCGAACGCCCGTTGTCGACGATGACGACGTGGGAAGCCGTTGGGCCGTCGGCATCGGCCGGACGGCGTGGCCCGGTGACGAGCGTCGTATAGGCGGTGAAGTCCTGCCCGGTGGCCGAGCGCGCGAGCAGGCGCAGCAACGGCCAGGCATCGGCGAGCGTCGGGATCACCTTGTCGATCGACGCCAGCACGATATGCACCTTGGGCAGCGTCATGGTCAGGTCGGCGTTGCCCTCGTTGGTGACGACGATCGCCGATCCGGTCTGCGCCACAAGGAAGTTGGCGCCCGTAATCCCGACCTCGGCGGCGAGGAACTTCTCGCGCAGGACGCTGCGCGCCTCGCCGACAAGGATCTCGGGCGTCGACAGATCGCGTCCGGCGTCCAGGTGACCGTGATGGCGGCGGAACTCGTCGGCAACATCATCGGCGCGCAGATGGATGGCCGGCGCGATGATGTGGCTCGGCGTCTCGTTGCGGATCTGGATGAGGTATTCACCGAGATCGGTCTCGACCACCTCTAGGGCCGCTTCCTGCAGGCGCTCGCGCAGTGCGATCTCCTCGGAGACCATCGACTTGCTCTTGGTGACGACGCGCGCCCCCGCTTCGCGGCAGATGCCGAGGATGATCTCGCAGGCTTCCGCGCCGGTCTGCGCCCAGTGCACCACGCTGCCGGCGCTCGTCGCGTTGGCCTCGAACGCTTCCAGATAAACGTCCAAGTTCGCCAGCGTGTGGTCGCGAATATCGCGACCGGTGCGCCGCAGGGCCTCGAACTCAGGCAGCGCGGCCTTGGCCCGCGCCCGGGCGGCGACGAAGCCCGCGGGAACGTCGGCGAGGGCGCGTTGCAGGGACTGATTGGCCAGCGCCGCCGCGACGCCCGCCTCGAAGGCTGCTGCGCGCGTCACGATGCGCCCCGCTCGGCGGCGTGCGCGATGGGCGGCTCGGTCATTTCGCCGGCAAGCACCTCCGCCACGTGACGGCAGCCGATGGCCGAACCCTGCCGCGCGAGCTTGCCGGCGACGTTCATCAAGCAACCGAGGTCACCGGCGAGCACGAGGTCAGGCGCGACCGCGGCGGCATTCGCCACCTTCGCCTCGACCATCGCGTTGGAGATGTCGGGAAACTTGACCGAGAACAGCCCACCGAACCCACAGCACGTGTCCGTTCCGTGCATCTCGACCAGCTGCAGCCCCGGCACGGCGGCGAGCAGCGCGCGCGGCTGCTGCTTGATCTTGAGCTCGCGCAAACCCGAGCAGCCGTCGTGATAGGTGACACGCCCGGAGAAGCTGCCGGGAACGGCAGTGACGCCGCGCACGTCCACCAAAAATGAGACCAGCTCGTGCACCCGCTCGCCGAATGACCGGGCACGCGCTTGCGCCTCCTCGTCGCCGTGCATCAAGCGCGGATAGTGGAGTTTGAGCATGGCCGCGCACGATCCCGACGGTGCCACCACGTAGTCGAGCCCGTCAAAAGCTTCGATCGTCTGCACTGCCAGCGCCCTGGCGCTTCCCTCGTCGCCGCTGTTGTAGGCCGGCTGACCGCAGCAGGTCTGTCTACGCGGGACCACGACCTCGCAGCCGGCCGCCTCCAAAAGGCGCACGGCGGCGAACCCGACGGACGGCCGTAGCAGATCGACGAGGCAGGTGACGAAAAGGCCGACACGCGGCCGTCTGGCATAGCCTTCGGTCATCGCAGGTCCGCCTGGTTTCTTATCGCCTCCCCACGCGACGGTGGCGGCGTCTATTTGTGAAGTTTGAGGAACGCGACGAGATCCTTGAGGTCGTCAGGGTTCTTGATGCCCGGAGAAGCCATGACGTTGTTCGGCACGAATGTGTCGGGCGATGCCAGGAACTGCTCGAGCGTCTGCTCTGTCCAAACGATACCGCCAGAGCCCGCGTCCTTCATGGCATCCGAGTAGTTGAAACCGGCGACGGTGCCGGCCTTGCGGCCGACGATGCCAGTAAGCGCAGGCCCCGCCTTGTTCTGCGCGGCGGGACCGATCGCGTGGCAGGCGCGGCACCGCTTGAAGACGGCTTCGCCTTTGGATGCATCCTGCGCCGTGGCAGGCAGACCGGCGAGCATCACGCCGATAAGTGCGAGACATCCTCTGCGCATCTGCTTGCCCTCCCGGCTTGCCGCCCACATCAGCAAATGCCGCGGCACCAAGCAAGGGAGGATGAGTTATGCCGAGGCCAGGGATAGGGATTTGCCGGAGCGTAGTGCTTCCTCAGCGCGGCGCCACTGCTTGGGCAGCGGCTTTGCCGATCCGGCGAGTTGCTCCCCGTGGGGTCTGGCGCGCGCCGAGCTTGTCGATGTCGATTTCCCGTTCCCAGTACGGCACCGCCCCGTAGAGTTCGGCGAGGAACTCGATGAGCACGTCTACCTTGGCCGGCATGAACTCGCGACTCGGGTACACCGCGTGTACGGCGCCAGCCGACGCCCCGCGATAGGCAGGCAAAACGAGACGCAGAGCGCCGCTTCGGAGTGCCGGGCCGATATCCCAGATCGACAACAGCCCTATGCCGACGCCCGACAACGCCAGCTCCCGGATGACCTCGCCGGAGTCCGAGCGGACCGTTCCGTATGGGCGGACCTGGACGTCGCCCTCTGGCCCGGACAGCTTCCACATTTCGATCGCATCGGCGACGAGGCAGTTGTGGGCCTCGAGGTTGACGGTGGTCGCCGGGAGACCGTGCTTCTCGATGTACGCGGGCGCAGCACACAGGACACGCGTGTCAGGTGCCAGACGCCGCGCGACGAGCGAGGAGTCTTCCAGCTCGCCGATACGGATCGCCAAGTCGAACCCTTCGCGGATGATGTCGACGAACGCATCGCTGACGCTGACGTGCAGCTCTATCTCCGGGTACCGGGCGAGGAAGCTGTCGATATAGGGCGCGATGTGGAGCCGCCCGAACGCGGTCGGCATTGTGACTTTGAGGAGCCCGCGCGGCTTTGTATTGCGCCGGCTGACAAAGTCCTCGGCCTCATCGCACAGGCTCAGGATGTCGACGACGCGCTTGAAGTAGCCGGCACCCGTCTCGGTCAGCATGAGCTGCCGTGTCGTGCGCTGAAACAGGCGCGCGCCGAGCCGCTCCTCGAGCTGGCTGATGCGCTTGGAAACGACAGCAGGTGAAAGGCCCATCTCGCGGCCGGCGGCCGACATGTTGCCCGTGCGGGCGACGCGTGCGAAAATGTCTAGATCACTGATTGAAGTCACTTGTCCCCCGTCGAAAAAGGGTCCCGGCCCCTGGTGCAAGTGCCGGACGGCAAACGAATTGAATAACTGAGCGGCGAGGATAATGTATCTGAGCCAACCGAATAGCTGTACTGTAGTTCAATCCTTCCAGTATGCCAGCAATCGGTTGCGCGGCGATAATTAAATCTGGACAACGCTAGGTCTGCTTCAGAACCGTCGCCGCCTGGAATCGTGGAGCCAAAGAACTGCATGACGTTGGCGAGGATGCCGGAACCCGACCGGACCGTGCTCGACCGGAGCGACGCCATCATCAAGGATCTCGAGACGCTAATCGGCGTCGATGGCGTGATCTCCGACGAGGAAGGTCGGCGCGCGTTCGAGACGGATGCGCTCACCGCCTACCGGCAGATCCCGCTCGTCGTGGTGCTGCCGCGCTCGACCGAGCACGTGTCCAAGGTTCTGAAGTACTGCTACGAGAACGGGCTTAAGGTCGTGCCGCGCGGTGCCGGAACATCGCTGTGCGGCGGCGCGCTCCCTACAGCCGACTCCATCGTCATTGTCACGTCGCGAATGAATCGGGTGATCGAGGCGGACTTCGTCAACCGCACGATCACGGTTGAAGCCGGCATCACCAATCTCGCAATTACCGATGCGGTGTCGGCCGAGGGCTTCTTCTATGCGCCCGACCCTTCGAGCCAGCTGGCCTGCACGGTAGGCGGCAACCTCGCGATGAATTCCGGCGGCGCGCACTGCCTGAAGTATGGCGTGACCACCAATAACGTGCTGGGCGTCAAGCTCGTCATGATGGACGGCGAGATCGTCGAGATCGGCGGGCCGTACCTCGATTCCGAAGGCTATGACTTCCTGGCGCTGATCGTCGGCTCCGAGGGTCAGTTCGGCATCGTCACCGAGGCGACGCTGAAGATCATCCCGAAGATGGAAGCCGCTCGGCCGGTGATGCTCGGCTTCAATTCGTGCGAGGCCGCCGGCCAGTGCGTCGCCGCAATCATCGGCTCGGGCATCATCCCCGTCGCCATCGAGTACATGGACCGGCCGGCCATCGCGGTATGCGAGGCGTTCGCCAAGGCGGGCTATCCGCTCGACGTGGAAGCACTGCTCATCGTCGAGGTGGAAGGCTTCGAGGACGAGATCGCCCGCCTGCTGCGCGACATCGTCGAGATCGCGCGCGCCTTCGATCCGAAGGTCGTCGAGGCGAGCAGCTCTGCCGACCAGAGCGCCCGCATCTGGAAGGGGCGCAAGGCGGCATTCGGTGCCATGGGCCGCATCTCCGACTACTATTGCATGGACGGCACCATTCCGCTGTCGCGCCTGCCGGAGGTGCTGAGCCGCATCGCGCAGATCTGTGCCGAGCAGCGTCTGAAGGTGGCGAACGTGTTCCACGCCGGCGACGGCAACCTGCACCCGCTCATTCTGTACAATGCCAACGACGCCGACGAGGCGCGTCGTGCCGAGCTGGCCGGCGCCGAGATCCTGAAGCTGTGCGTGTCGGTCGGCGGCTGCCTCACCGGCGAGCACGGCGTCGGCATCGAGAAGCGCGATCTGATGGACGTGCAGTTCTCGCCATCCGACCTTGCCGTTCAGATGCGGATAAAGAGCGTGTTCGACCCCCAATGGCTGTTGAACCGTGGGAAGGTATTTCCGCTGAGCGCGCTCGAGGCAAGCGAGCGCCCGGCCGCGGACCAGGCGGCCTGAGGAGACGGAATTGAGCGATTTGCAGCGCCCCGGCGCCGACTGGGAGCTTCAGTTCGTAATCGCCGGCTGCGCCGAGAGGCGCCTGCCGATCGAGATCGTTGGCTCGGGCTCCAAGCGCGCCGTCGGCCGTCCCGTCGACGGCACCGTCACGATCACCACCGCGTCACTGCGCGGCATATCCCTCTATGAGCCGAACGAGCTCGTCATGTCGGCGCGCGCCGGCACGCCGTTGTCGCAGGTGGAAGCGGAGCTCGCCGCGCGCGGCCAGATGCTGCCCTTCGAGCCGATCGATCTGGCACCCGCCACCGGCGGTCCCCAGGGCGCGCAGACCATCGGCGCGGTATTCGCTACGAACATGTCGGGCGCCCGCCGCATCCAGTACGGTGCCGCCCGCGATCACCTGCTCGGCGTTAAAGGCGTCAACGGCCGCGCCGAGCTTTTCCAGGCCGGCGGCCGGGTGATGAAGAACGTCACCGGCTACGACATCTCACGCGGCCTGGCAGGAAGCTGGGGCACGCTCGCGGTGATGACCGAGGTCACGTTCAAGGTCATCCCCTGGCCGGAGACGGCGGCGACGATCATCTATCTCGGCCTGCCCGACAATCTCGCGATCGAGCTCTTATCCAGGGCGATGACGCTACCGGTCGAGGTTTCGGGCGCGGTGCACCTGCATGCCTCCGTCGCCGCCCGCCTGAACCATCCTGGCCTCAAGTCGATGAACAAGTCGGTGACCGCGCTGCGGCTGGAGAACTTTGCCAGCGCGGTAGTCGGCCGCAAGCAGCGCTTGAAAGAAGCACTCAAGGTCTACGGCAAGGCGCTCGAGCTCGACCACCGGGAGACGCTGGATTTCTGGGGCGAGCTGCGTCGCCTTTCGGTGATGCCGAACCGGCAGACGCTGCTGTGGCGCATCCTGACCAAGCCGACCACGGCGCCGAAGCTCGTCGCTGCCATCAAGCGCTACATGCCGGCCGAAGCGTACTATGATTGGGCCGGCGGCCTCATCTGGCTGGAGGTTCCGGCAGCTGCCGATGCCGGCACGGCCGAGATCCGCCGCGTCACCGCCATCCATGGCGGCCATGCCATGCTCATTCGCGCAGAGCCGAGCGTCCGCGCCGCGGTAGAGGTGTTTCAGCCCTTGAGCCCGCCGGTGGAGCGACTGACCCGCGGCCTCAAAGCTGCCTTCGATCCGGAGGGTATTCTCAACCCCGGCCGGATGTACGCCAACCTCTAGGGCTAGTGTGATGATCGAGAAGTCCGCGATATCATGTGCGGCTGGGTCGAGAAGCGGACTTCTCGATCTGAATCACACTAGCTTATCGATTGTCCTAGTGTCCTTCAGATCGCGAACTTCGTTCTACATCTGCGGCACGAGACGACGAATTTCGCGATCTGAAGGACACTAGGCGCCACCGCATGCAGACCAACTTCAGCCCCGAGCAACTGACCAACGCACGCATCGCGGAAGCGGATGCGATCCTGCGCCGTTGCGTGCACTGCGGGTTATGCACCGCGACCTGCCCGACCTACGTGCTGCTCGGCGACGAGCGCGACAGTCCGCGCGGACGCATCTACCTCATCAAGGACATGCTGGAGGACAACGCCCCGGCGAGCCCGGAGGTGCAGCTCCACCTCGACCGCTGCCTGTCGTGCCTGTCCTGCATGACGACCTGCCCGAGCGGCGTCGACTACATGCACCTGATCGACCTGGCACGCGGCTACGTCGAGCAGACCGCCGGACGCCCGTTCAAGGAGCGCTTCGTGCGCAAGCTGCTGGCTGCCGTGCTGCCCTATCCGGAACGGTTCCGCCTGGCGCTGCGCCTCGCCCCGCTCGGGCGGCCGTGGCTGAAGCTGCTGCGGCGGCTGAAGCTCGACCAACTCGCGGCAATGATCGAGCTGGCACCCACCGTGCTTCCGCCGGCGCCGAAGTACGAAGGTCCCGGCACGGCTGCCACAGAGGACGATCGGCGCGCCCGCGTCATCCTGCTGTCGGGCTGCGCGCAGCAGGTGCTGCGCCCGGGGATCAACGATTCCACCATCCGCCTGCTTGCCCGGCGGGGCGTGGACGTCGTGGTCGCGGCCGGCGCCGGCTGTTGCGGCGCGCTCACCTATCACCTGGGCAACGAGGCGGGGGCGATTGAGTTCGCCAAGCGCAACGTCGATGCCTGGTCGCGGGAGTTCGCCAAGGGTCCGGTCGACGCAATCGTCATCAACGCCTCGGGCTGCGGCACGACGGTGAAAGACTACGGCCATCTGCTGAAGCGCGAGCCGGAGTACGCGGCGCGCGCCGCCCGCATCTCCAGCCTGGCGCTCGACATCTCCGAGTTCCTCGGCAAGTACGAGCTTGGCCCGCCGAAACGCTGGTCGTCGCTGCGCATCGCCTACCATCCCGCCTGCTCGCTGCAGCACGGGCAGGGCGTGAAGGAGCTGCCGCGCGATCAGCTCGTCAAGGCGGGATACAGCGTCGTCGACATTCCGGAATCGCACATCTGCTGCGGATCGGCCGGAACCTACAACATCCTGCAGCCGGAGATCGCCGGCGAGCTGCGCGACCGCAAGGCGAAGAACATCAAGCGGATGAAGCCCGACCTCGTCGCCACCGGCAATATCGGTTGCATCACGCAACTCGCCGGTTCTCTCGACGTGCCGGTCGTGCACACCATCGAGCTGCTCGACTGGGCCTTCGGCGGCCCGGTGCCGCCGGGGCTTGAACAGTTGGCCCGTTTTGTGTCGAACGTACCCGAGCCCAGGCGCCGCAGCGAAGATTTCATCCACGCGTGACCACCAATCCCAAGGCCGCCGACACGGATTGGCGCGACGTGCGCGGGCCGTTCGACATCATCGGCGACGTGCACGGCTGCGCTGACGAGCTGGTCGAGCTGCTGCGCAAGCTTGGCTACACGGTGCGGCTCGATGGCGAGGGCGACAAGCGCCGCGCCGTCACGACCGCGCCGAAAGGGCGACGCGCGTTCTTCGTCGGCGATCTCGTCGACCGCGGGCCGAACTCACCCGACGTCTTGCGCATCGTCATGGACATGGCCGCGGCGGGCCAAGCGTTCTGCGTCCCGGGCAACCACGACGACAAGCTGCTGCGCTGGCTCAAGGGCCGCGAGGTCAAGATCGGCCACGGGCTGGAGCGCACCGTCGCGCAGCTCGACGGCGCCAGCGAGGCGTTCAAGGCGCGTATCGCCGCGTTCGTCGAGAGCCTGCCGTATCACGCCTGGCTCGATGGCGGAGCACTTGCCATCGCGCATGCCGGCGTGCGCGAGAACATGCTGGGCCGCAACTCGCCGAAGGTGCGCTCGTTCTGTCTCTACGGCGACACGTCGGGGCGGGCGGACGAGAACGGGTTGCCCGAGCGCTTCGACTGGGCGGCCGACTACGACGGCAAGACGCCGGTCGTTTACGGCCACACGCCGGTCGCCGAGCCGGAATGGCTCAACAATACGATGTGCATCGACACTGGCTGCGTGTTCGGCGGCAAGCTGACGGCGCTGCGCTGGCCGGAGCGCGAGCTTGTATCGGTGCCGGCGCGCGAGACCTACGCCGTCCTGCGCCGCGGCTTCGGCCTCCCGCCCCGCCGCCCTTCGGGCCAAGTGGCGAGCTAGCGATTTGCGCGACCATACCCATGCGTTATATAGCGCCGTCCTTGCGCAACCCCGCGCCGAGCAAGCAGATCCATGAGCAAACCGACCAAAGACGCGCGGCCATCCCCGCGCCTGCCGCGCGGGCTTCGCGACATCGAGGCCACCGAGCTGCGCCAGCAGCAGGACATGCTGGCCAAAATCCGCTCGGTGTATGAGCTGTACGGCTTCGAGCCCTTGGAGACGCCAGCGTTCGAATACACCGACGCGCTCGGCAAGTTCCTGCCCGACCAGGACCGTCCCAACGAGGGCGTGTTCTCACTGCAAGACGAAGACGAGCAATGGATGAGCCTGCGCTACGATCTGACGGCGCCGCTCGCCCGCTACGTGGCGCAGAACTATCAGGATATGCCCAAGCCCTTCCGCCGCTATGCGGTGGGGCCCGTGTGGCGCAACGAGAAGCCAGGCCCGGGGCGCTTCCGCCAGTTCATGCAGTTCGACGCCGACACCGTGGGCGCGGAGAGCGTCGCCGCCGATGCCGAGATGTGCATGCTCGCCGCCGACACGCTGGAAGCCCTTGGCATCAAGCGCGGCGACTACGTGATCAAGGTGAACAACCGCAAAGCACTTGACGGACTAAGGGAGCGCATCGGCATTGGAGACGCTCGGTTCGATCGTCAGTGGCTCATCGCCATGCGCGCGCTCGATAAGCTCGATAAACTCGGCATCGATGGAGTCAAAGAACTGCTCGGGAAAGGTCGCCGGGATTTGAGCGGAGATTTCACACGTGGCGCAGAACTACCGTCGGAAAAGATCAACATCGTCTCTGACTACCTAGTTTCGACATACCTCCAAGGCTATGAAGGCAACGTCGAGTCACCCGACCTTGTAAAGGGTGACGAGGAGTTAAGCAGCATTAGCAATCTGCCTTTCTCAAACCAGAACACAATCACCGCGCTGGAAGCACTGATTGGCGATACGAACTCCGGGCGTGAAGCCATCTCTGAACTCAGAACACTCTTCGGACTGACACGGGCAAGTGAATACGGGTCGCGGCGGATAAAGTTTGATCGGTCGGTCGTACGCGGCCTCGAGTACTACACCGGCCCGGTGTTCGAGGCCGAGCTGACGTTCGAGGTGAAGGACGAGAAGGGAAATCCCGTCCGCTTCGGCTCGGTTGGCGGCGGCGGCCGTTACGACGACCTCGTCGCCCGCTTCACCGGCCAGAAGGTGCCGGCCACCGGCTTCTCCATCGGCGTCTCGCGGTTGCAAGCCGCGCTGAACGCACTCAACAAGTACAAGCCCGCAACGTCTGACGGTCCCGTCATCGTCACGGTGATGGAGAAGGAGCGCATCGCCGACTACCAGAAGATGGTGCAGGCGCTGCGCGAAGCCGGCATCCGCGCCGAGCTCTATCTCGGAAACCCGAAAAAATTCGGCAAGCAGCTCGAGTACGCCGACAAGCGCGGCGCGCCGTGCGTCGTCATCCAGGGCTCGGACGAGCTAGCAGCCGGCAAAGTGACGCTGAAGGATCTCGTCGAGGGCGCCAAGGCCGCGGCTGCGATCAAGGACAACGCGGCGTGGAAGGAGCAGCGGCCGGCACAGGTGACGGTCGATGCGAAGGACCTCGTCGCCGAGGTGCGCAAAATCATCGCCCGCCACGCGAGCTAACGGGCGATATGGTTCCGCGGCGCCTCGTCTGACCGTCATCCCCGCGCAGGCGGGGACCCAGTCAAATTTACGCGCACGCACAACGTCCAGGTGGAGGCGCCCCGGCTGGATGCCCGGCGTTACATCCAGGCGCGGTGGACTGGGTCCCCACCTGCGCGGGGATGACGCTTGTAGCTGTTCTGCAAGCACCCGGCTCCTCATTTAGCAGGGCACGACCGCGCGAGACCGCCGCGGACTGCGGATTTGATCGCCGGGCGCGTGCCCGCTAGGGTCGACCGAAGACGCGGCAAGCAAGAGCGGACATGCACGCCAATCCCTCGACGACGGACCGCACGCCCCAGGTTGCAGATGCGCCGCCCGACAACTGGGCAGACCGCTACGCGCCGGAATCGGTCCGGCCCTACCTGCGCCTTGCCCGCCTCGACCGCCCCATCGGCTTCTGGCTGCTGCTGCTGCCCTGCTGGTGGTCGGTAGGGCTCGCCGACGTCACCCTCAACCAGCCCTACCCCAACCCCTGGCTGCTGACCCTGTTCGCGATCGGCGCCCTGCTGATGCGTGCCGCCGGCTGCGCCTACAACGACTACGTCGATCGCGATTTCGACGCGCGCTCGGCGCGCACGGCGAGCCGCCCTATTCCGTCGGGCCAGGTCACGCCCTCCGAGGCGCTGGCCTTCGCGGCCATCTGCGCCCTGGGCGGGCTCCTGGTCCTCGTCCAGTTCAACGCCTTCACCATCAAGCTGGGCGCCGCCTCGCTCATCCTGGTCGGCATCTATCCGTTTCTAAAGCGTTTCACCTACTGGCCGCAGCTCGTGCTTGGCCTCGCCTTCAACTGGGGCGCGCTGGTGGGGTGGAGCGCCGTCATGGGCTCCATCGGCATTCCGGCGCTGCTGCTCTATGCCGGCTCGGTGCTGTGGACGATGGGTTACGACACGATCTACGCCCATCAGGACCGCGAGGACGACCTCTTGCTCGGCCTGCGTTCCACGGCGATCCGCTTCGGGGAGAACACGATCAGCTGGGTCGGCGGTTTCTACGCGGGTGCAATCGTCCTTTGGCTGCTCGCCGGGTATCTCGCCGGCACGCACCTGATCTTCTTCATGGCGGTGGTGCTGGCCTCCCTGCAGATGGCCTGGCAGGTGACGACCATGGACACGACCGACGCGAAGAACTGCCTGCGCCGTTTTCGCTCCAATCGCGATGTGGGGCTGGTGATCTTCCTTGGCCTCGCCGCCGACATGATCCTGTCGCGCATGGCGGGCCTCAGCTAGGTCCACGAAGGGACACCCATTAAGCAATTTCGGCTTGAACCCGTGCCGCGGGATTCAAGCCGAAACCGTGAGCCTCGCCTGTGTCTTCAGAGCAGCCGTCTGGGTGCGACCATGCAGGCAGAATGACACATCCGGCTTCCTGCAGGCTTAAGAGATAGCGTAAATTCGCCGTAACCGCGCGGCCTGTTCCGGTCGCTAGCATTCGAGCAACGACCCGAGGGGAACCATCGATGAGCGACAAGTCGACCACGCCGAAGCAATTGCTGCACCTCGTTTTCGGCGGCGAACTGACATCGCTCGACGGCGTGGAGTTCCGCGATCTGACCGACCTCGACATCGTCGGCATCTACCCCAACTACGCCGAGGCGCACGCCGCTTGGAAGGCCGCCGCCCAGCGCACCGTCGACAACGCCATGATGCGCTACTTCGTCGTTCACATGCACCGGCTCCTGGAACCGGACGAGCAGAACGCCAAGGCCTCGACATGACACCGGCGCCGGCCGCGCCATTGAAGACGCCCGCCGGCCCGCTCGCCCTCAGCGAGCGGCAGCGGGGCGTGCTCAAGCGCTTCATGCGCGAGTGGATCTACCCGCGCTGGCGCGAGCTGATCGTCGCCATGGTGCTGACATGGCTCCTGGCCGCGATCACCGGCGCTTACCCGATGATCATCAAAGCGTCCTTCGACATGCTGATGAAGGACCAGTCGGGCATGTTGCCCTATGTGCTGACGGCGATCGTCGGCGCCACATTGATGCGCAGCTTGCTGCTCTACGCGCAAACGGTGGAAACGAACCGCATCGTCATGCGCCTGTCGACCGACATGCAGCGTATCGGCTTCGCGCACCTGATGACCTCGGACTTCGCCCGCATGTCTCGCGACACGCCGGGGCGGCTTGTCTCTAAGCTCACCAACGACATCGGTTTCGTGCAGGGCGCTGTCCAGGCGGCGCTCAACACCGCCATCCGCGATGCCCTGTCGATCGTCGCCCTCGTCGCCTCGATGATCTACCTCGATCCGGTAATGTCGCTGATCGTGTTGTGCGTCTACCCGATCGCCGCACTTCCCGTCGCGACGCTGAGCAAGAAGCTGCGCAAGGTCGCCAAGCAGACGCAGGACGAGCTTGGCGGCATGACCTCACTTCTGACCGAGAAGCTCTCGGGCGCCCGGCTCATCAAGACATTTCGCCTGGAGGACTATGCGTCCGAGCGGCTGAACAAGAGCTTCGAGTACGTCTACAAGCTGCGCATGAAGGCGGTGATCAACCGCGCCCGCATCGACCCGCTGCTTGAAGCCCTGGGCGGCATCGCCATCGCGGGCGTCATCGCCCTCGCCTATTGGCGCATCGCCAGCGGCATCTCGACGGTCGGCGACTTCATGGGCTTCGTCACCGCGCTGTTGATGGCGTCGCAGCCGATCCGCGCGCTCGGCAACCTTTCGGGGAAGATCAACGAAGGCCTCGCTGCGACGGAGAGCTTCTACGAGCTCGTCGACGAGAAGCCGCTGATCGTCGACAAGCCGGGGGCCAAGCCGCTCGCCATCGCCGACGCGACCATTCGCTTCGAGCACGTCGACTTCGCCTACGAGGGGAGCGGCGGCGTGCACGCGATCACCAATTTCACGCTTACCGTCCCCGGCGGACGCACGGTTGCGCTCGTCGGCCGCTCTGGCGCCGGCAAATCGACGGTGCTGAACCTGGTGCCGCGCTTGTTCGACGTCGAGCGCGGCAGCATCAGCATCGACGGCCAGGACATACGGGACGTCACGCTGGCGTCCCTGCGCGACGCGATCTCCATCGTGGCCCAGGACGTCACCCTGTTCGACGACACCATCGGCGCCAACATCGCCCTGGGACGGCTCGGTGCGCCGCAACCCGACATCGTTGCTGCGGCACGGGCGGCCGCCGCGCACGACTTCATCCTGGGGCAGCCGAACGGGTACGACACGGAGATCGGCGACCGCGGGTTGCGGCTCTCCGGCGGTCAGCGGCAGCGCCTGGCGCTCGCTCGCGCGATCCTCAAGGATGCGCCCATCCTGCTGCTCGACGAGGCAACCAGCGCGCTCGACACGGAATCGGAGCGGCTGGTGCAGGAGGCGTTGGCGCGCTTCACGAAGGGCCGCACGACGCTGGTAATCGCGCATCGCCTGTCGACGGTGCAGAACGCCGACCTCATCGTCGTGATGGACGACGGCGCCATCGTCGAAACCGGCACGCACCTGCAGCTGCTGGCGGCTGATGGTCCCTACGCCCGGCTGGTGCGTTCGCAGGCGCTGGCGACCTCGCCCGTCGCCGAAACCACCAGCAGCTCACTCGCGCCGTAGCACGCTGTCGACGAGACGGTTGGCCCAGCCCTTGGAGCGGAAGGTGCTCTTCAGCTCGTCGGGGTCATAGACCGTATCGACCCATTCGAAGAACGGCATCGGGCGGCGCGCGTTGTCGGCGAGGTAGCGCTCGAAGAAATAGTCGAGGATGCCGGTGTGGGCCTGGCGTATGTGCCCATACTTGAGCGACAGCTCCCCCTTCGCCTCCTCGAGAGGCACGCCCTCGTGCAGGTACCGATAGAGCACGCTCATCAGGCCGGCACGGTCGGCGCCCGACTTGCAGTGCATCAGCATCGGGTATTCGACGTCATCGAATAGCTGCTTGGCGCCCTTGAGCTCCTCACGCGTCGGCGCCGCGCGCGAGCGGACCTGATAATTGACGAGCTTGATGCCGTGGCGCTCGCAGGCGCGACGCTCCAGCCAATAACTGCCGCAGTCGCGCTCGCCCCGCAGGTTGACGATGGTGCGGATGCCGGCTTTGGCAAATCGACGGATCTGGTGCGGAGCGGGCTGCGCCGAGCGCCAGGCCTTGTCCGATATGCGATGGCTGTTGGAGTAGAGCATCCGGAAAATGCCGTGGTCGACGAACAGCAAGTCGACATAGGACGCGGGGCCGCCCGCGACGCGGCGCACGCTCGGCGGCAGCGCGTCACGCACGCGGTGGCGAAGGCTCCGCCCGAGGCGCCGCCAGGAGCGTTTCGCCCGCTTCACCAATCCGGCCATTAAAGTCCGCTGATTTCGAGAGTTAGGGGGCGCGGGCCGCGAAATGGGCGACCACCGCATTTGATGGTGTGTGCCCGTACGTCCCAGTTTGCCATCGCTAAATATTCGCTATAGGAACCAGCTGCAAGTGGTTCGCGCACAACCCCTTGCTCGATGAGGCGATCTGGCGCCGAGGCACCTAGTGTGATGATCGAGAAATTCGCCAGCATAAGGGGTAAGGTGGCGCGCGAATTTCTCAGTCTGAATCACACTGGCGGGCCCGATATCCTAGTGTCCCCAATGCTTCCAAAGCTCGCTCCAGATCCCAGCCGCGAGCTCCGGCGAGCTTCGCAAGCGGGACATTAGCGGATGGCACGGTCGCCTGACACCACACGCAAGCTCAATCGCCTCGCCGGCAGCGCGCTTGCCGGCATGATTTCTCTTGTCAAACGCACGTCGCGGGCCGTCTACGAGCCCGAGAACGCGCTGGTGCGCCTCGCCGGCGACCATCCGTGCATCGTTGCCGTGTGGCATGGTCAATTCATGATGTCGTCGGGCTTTCGGCCGTCGCCTGAGACGAAGGTCGCGGCGATGGTGGCCCGCCACGGCGACGCCGAGCTGATCGGCGCGGCCATGGCCCGGTTCGACGTCGAGCTGATCCGCGGCGCCGGGGCCGGTGGCCGGCGCAAGGACCGGGGCGGCGCCTACGCGTTGCGCCAGGCGGTGCGTTATCTCAAAGACGGATATTCCATCGTCATGACGGCCGACGTACCGCCCGGGCCGGCCCGGCGCGCCGGCATGGGCATCGTGATGATGGCGCGGCTTTCGGGCCGGCCCATCGTCCCGTGCGCCGCCGCCACCTCGCGCTTCAAGTCGCTGAACACCTGGAGCCGGATGACGATCAACCTGCCCGGCTCGAAGCTCGCCTACGTCGCCGGCGATCCGATCTGGGTACCGCCTGATGCGGGCGAGACCGAGTTGGAGGTTGCGCGTGTGCAGCTCGAGCGCGCGCTCAACGCCGCTACCGTCCGCGCCTATGAGATCGCCGGCGCCGACCTCGCGCGGGCGACGCCGCATGGCACCGATGCCGCCGCCCCCCCCGCTGCGCCGGACTTCCGGCTGAAGGCCTACCGCACGAGTATGAGCCTGCTGCGGCCGTTTACGCCACTGCTGCTGAAATTGCGCGAACGGAGCGGCAAGGAGGACCCCCGCCGCCGTGGCGAGCGCCTCGGCATCGCCTCGATGGCGCGACCCAACGGCGTGCTGTGCTGGGTGCACGCGGCGAGCGTTGGCGAGACGAACGCGGTACTGCCCGTCATCGAGGCGCTCGGCAACGCGCGACCCAACCTCAACTTCCTGCTCACCACGGGAACGGTGACGTCGGCCGGGCTCGCCGCACGCCGCCTCGGTCCACGCGCCGTGCACCAGTACGTGCCACTCGACGCACCCGAGTACGCCGCGCGCTTCCTCGAGCACTGGAAGCCGGACCTCGCCGTGTTCACGGAATCGGAGATCTGGCCGTCGCTCATCCTCGAGACGGCGGCGCGCAATATTCCCATGGCGCTGGTCAACGGCCGGCTCTCGCACCGCAGCCGCCGCCGCTGGCAGCGCAACAAGACGACGGCGATGCCGTTGTTCGGACGCTTCAATATTGTGCTGGCACAGAACGACCGCTTGGCGGTCGGCTTCTCCGCACTCGGGGCGCGCAACGTGCACTCGGTCGGCAATCTGAAGATCGACGCGCCCCCGCCGCCTGTGGACCTCAACGAGCTGGAGCGGCTGAAAGCGGCGCTCGGCGAGCGCCCCGTGTTCGCCGCCGCGAGCACGCACGAGGGCGAGGAGGAGACGATCGCCGCCGCGCACCGGGCACTGACCCGTCAGTTCGAGCACCTGTGCACCATCATCGCCCCGCGCCATCCCGAACGCGGTACGGCGCTGGCGGAGACATTGAAGAACCTCGGCTTCAACGTGGTGCAGCGGTCGCTGGGGGCCGTGCCGGGGCCGCGCACCGACATCTACATCGCCGACACCATCGGCGAGCTCGGCACGCTCTACGCGCTGGCACCCGTGGCGTTCATCGGCGGCTCGCTGATCGACCGCGGCGGACAGAATCCCATCGAGGCGGTACGCCACGGCGTGGCCGTGCTCACCGGCCCGCATTGGCAAAACTTCCGCGACGCCTATCGCACGCTGTTGCGGCACGACGGCGCCATCGAGGTCAAGTCCTCGGCCGACATCGCCGCCGCCGTAACCAGGCTGTTCGAAAGCCCGGCAGAGTTGCAGCGCATGCGCGCCGGCGCAACGCAGGCCCTGTCGACGCTTTCGGGTGCGCTCGACAAGACCGTCGCAGCGCTGCTGCTCTACCTTCCCGATGAGAGACTGAAGCGTGCGTCTTGACGAGCCGTCCTGGTGGTACAGCGGCGCCGGCGACATCCGCCAGCGGCTGCTTGCCCCACTCGGCCAGCTCTACGGCTGGATTGCCGAGCGCCGCTACTATCGCCATCAGCCGTATCGGTCGCGCCTGCCCATCATCTGCGTCGGCAACTTCACCGCCGGCGGCACCGGCAAGACCCCGCTCTCCATGGCAATTGCCCGCCTGCTGATCGCACGGGGCGAACGTCCGGTGTTCCTCACGCGCGGCTATGGCGGGACGACGTCCGGCCCGTCCTGGGTCGAGGACACCCCGGGGGCGGCCAAGCGTTTCGGTGACGAGCCGCTGCTGCTCGCCGCCGTCGCACCGACGATGGTCGCACGCGACCGGCGGGCGGGGATTATCGCCATCGAGGGTGATCACCGGCCATTGAGCGTCGTCATCATGGACGACGGCCTGCAGAACGGCAGCGTCACCAAGGACTTGTCGATCGCCCTGGTCGACGGCAAACGCGGCATCGGCAACGGCGAGGTCATTCCCGCAGGACCGCTGCGCGCGCCGATCGACTTCCAGATCGGCCTCGTCGACGCGATCGTCGTGCGCGACCCGCCCGATCTTGCCGACGAGCGCGGCGTGCACGCGGTGCTGCGGCGCGGATTTCCTGGCCCCGTGCTGGTGGGACACGTGGCGGCCGTCGGAGACACGACCTGGCTCAAGGAGAAGCCGGTGGTTGCCTTCGCCGGCATCGCCAATCCGCACCGGTTCTACCGGCTGCTCGAACGCCTCGGCGCCCGTCTGGTCGACAGCATCTCGTTTCCCGACCATCACCCGTTCAAGACGTCCGACGCCACGCGGCTGCTGGGGGCGGCGCAAGCGAATGGCGCGCAGCTCGTCACTACTGAGAAGGATCACGCGCGCCTGAAGAGCGATGTCGCACTCGCCGCCCTGGCGACGGAGGCGCGCGCGCTGCCGATCGACTTGACGATCGACGAGCGCGACCTGTCCCGGCTCAACTCGCTGATCGACGCGGCGCTGCAGGAAACCACGCGACGGCAGCGGCCGCCTCCGCGCTAGGCCTCGTCGTGCGGGAGCTTGTCGCGCATCTGCAAGAAGCGCTGCATGGAGATTTCCGGCGAGGCATATGCCTCCTGCAGATCGACGCTCCAATAGCGCAGGTCGGGCAGCATGATCGGCTCGCCGGTGACGGCGCAGCGCACGAAGTCGCCCGGCGAGAGAACCTGAAACTCTCCGTTGAGAAACTTCACCTTCGCCTCGCCGCGGAGGCCGAAGAACCGGTCGATCCTGTTCATATACGTCTCTTGCCCATGCCAGCAGACCACAATGCCAATCGCGGCTGGCGCGTCAAGCTCCGCCTCCGGCAAGCCGATTAAAACAGTGAGCCTTGGCCACCACCGCTGCGTCCGCGCGGGCGCCGCACGCCGGGTTGCGGTGCGGCCGGGCCAGGCGGCGCTTCCGTACCGCTTGCCGTTCGGATGCTTTGCGCCGCCGCCTCGATGCGCCCGTCGTGAAGCTCGATGTCGAGGCGATCGCCGGGATGCACGGATGCCGCAGCGCGAACGGTCCGACCCTCGCTGTCGCGCACCAGCGCGAAGCCGCGCTGCAGGACGCTCTGATAGCTCAACGTGTCGAGCAACTTGCCGTGACCCTCGAGCTGGCGGCGGCGCGCCACGAGGGTGTTCCGGAGGGCTCGCGCCGCGCGCCGCTGCAGCACGCCGGCGCGCTCGCCGCACACGCCGATGCGGTTGAGCAGCGGTGCCGGGCGCAACCGCGCGGCGATGCGCGCGTAGCGCGTGTGGTGAATGCGGGCGTTGGCGATGAGCGCGCGCCCCAAGCGGCGCTCGCAAGCGTCGAAGCGCTGGCGTGGCATCGCGAGAAGATCTTCCAGGCGCGGCAGGCCGCGGGTCGCCGCTTTCAAATGCGCGCGCGAGTGCTGCAGCACGCGCCGCGCCGCGGTCGTCAACCGCGTGCCGCACTTGTCGGTACTGTCGGCCAGCTCGGCGTACTTCGGCACCGCCCATTCGGCGGCCTTGGTCGGCGTCGGTGCGCGCGCATCGGCGACCAGATCGATGAGCGTCCAGTCGGTTTCGTGGCCAACGGCGGAAATGACGGGGATGCGGCTGGCCGCCACCGCACGCACGACGATCTCCTCGTTGAAGCCCCACAGATCTTCGAGCGAGCCGCCGCCGCGCGCGACGATCAGCACGTCGGGACGCGCGATCGGTCCGGCGAGCGCGAGGGCGTTAAAGCCGTGGATGGCCGCGGCGACCTCGGCGGCGCTGGTCTCGCCCTGCACGCGCACCGGCCAAACGATGACGCGTGTGGGAAAGCGCTCGGTGAAGCCGTGCAGCATGTCGCGGATGACGGCGCCGGTCGGCGAGGTGATGATGCCGACGAGCCGTGGCAGGAACGGGCGCGCCTTCTTGCGCTCCTCGGCGAACAGGCCCTCGGCGGCGAACTTGCGTTTGCGCTCTTCGAGCAGCGCCATGAGCGCGCCGAGGCCGGCCGGCTCCAGGCTCTCGATGACGATCTGGTATTTCGACGATCCCGGGTAGCTCGTCACGCGCCCTTGGACGATCACCTCCATGCCTTCCTCTGGCTTCACCTTGAGGCGGCCGTAGGTCATCTTCCAGATGACGGCTTCGATCTTCGCCTTGTCGTCCTTCAGGGCGAAGTAGCAGTGGCCGGACGCATGCGCGCCGCGGAAGCCGGAGATCTCGCCGCGCAGGCGCACGTAACCGAATCCCTCCTCGAGCGCGCGCTTGATGGCGCCGGAAAGCTCGGAGACGGTGTACTCGGCGACGTTGCCGCCGGGCTGCGACTGCGGGGCAGGCTGGTTCACGCTGCGGGGCTCGTTTGTGGCATCTCGATTCAATGATACATCAGACCGCGTCCGGGCAATGCCCAGTGTCCTGATCGCGAAATTCGTCTCGGTGTGCGGCAAGGTTGGAACGAATTTTGCGATCTGAAGGACACTAGCCAACTTAATGATTCCAGTGTGATTCAGATCGAGAAGTCCGCCTCACTGCCCAGCCACACGCGACGTAGCGGACTTCTCGATCATCACACCGGTGTAGCGAAAGTCCCCTTAAGTACCACGAGATAAGCAGCGATGAACGTACTCCTCATCGGCTCCGGCGGCCGCGAACATGCGCTTGCCTGGAAGCTTTCCGCCAGTCCGCTGCTGACCAAGCTCTATTGTGCGCCGGGGAACGGCGGAATTGCGGAGGTGGCCGAATGCGTGCCGCTCCCGGTTGCCGACCACACAGCGGTTATTCGATTTTGCGCGGACAACGCCATCGACCTTGTCATCGTCGGACCCGAGGCGCCGCTGGTCGCCGGCCTTGTAGATGATCTCACGACGGCGGGAATCAAGTGCTTCGGGCCGCGGCAGGCGGCGGCGCAGCTCGAAGGCTCGAAGGGCTTCACCAAGGACTTGTGCCGCGAGTTCGATATCCCCACAGCGGCCTATGGCCGGTTCACGGATGCGGCGAGCGCCAAGAGCTACCTCGACGCGCAAAAGCTGCCGATCGTCGTAAAGGCGGACGGTCTCGCCGCCGGCAAAGGCGTGACCATCGCGGCGACGCGCACCGAAGCGGAGGCGGCGATCGACGCGTGCTTCGCCGGCGCCTTTGGCAAGGCGGGCAGCGAGGTCGTCATCGAGGAATTCCTCGAAGGCGAGGAGGCGAGCTTCTTCGCGCTCTGCGACGGCACGACGGCGCTGGCGCTGGCGACGGCACAAGACCACAAGCGCGTCGGCGACGGCGACACGGGGCCGAACACCGGCGGCATGGGCGCCTACTCGCCCGCACCCATGATGACCCCGGCGATGTTCGCGCGCGTCATGGACGAGATCATCGGCCCGACGGTCGATGCGATGGCGAAGCGCGGCACGCCGTTCAAGGGCGTGCTGTTCGCCGGCCTGATGATCACCGCCGAAGGACCCAAGCTCATCGAGTACAACGTGCGCTTCGGCGATCCCGAGACCCAAGTGCTCATGCTCCGGCTCAAGTCCGACCTGCTGCCGGCGCTGCTGGCCACCGCCGACGGCGTGCTCGATACCTTCGACCTGCGCTGGCACGACGACCCGGCATTGACCGTGGTCATGGCCGCCAACGGCTATCCCGGTCCTCCTGAGGTCGGCACCGAGATCAAGGGTCTCGATAGTGCCGCAGCCGTGGACGGCGTGGAAATCTTTCACGCCGGCACGCGTCGCGATGGCGACCGGCTACTGGCGCAAGGCGGCCGGGTGCTGAATGTCACCGCCCGCGGCAAGACCGTCGCCGAGGCGCAAGCGCGGGCGTATGCCGCCGCGGCCCGCATCGACTGGCCGGGCGGGTTTTATAGGCACGACATCGGCTGGCGCGCCGTCGAGCGCGAGAAGGCCAGCGCCTGAGCCATGCGACGCCGGCGCGCGACGTATCGGCATAGAAGCGTACACTTTCGCCGGTAAGGTCGTTCTCCGCTACCCGCCACGAGACCTCGATGAGCAAGCAGCCGGTCCCCGTCAGTCCCGCCAAGCCTCCGGCCGTGCCATCCGGCGCGCCGAGCATTGCGCTGGCGCTCGGCGGCGGCGGCGCCCGCGGGCTCGCCCACATTCCGATCCTCGAAGCCTTCGACGAGCTCGGCCTGCGCCCGAAGATCATCGCCGGCACATCCATCGGCGCGGTGTTCGCCGCGGCTTACGCATCGGGTCTGAGCGGCAAGCAGATCCGCCTGCACGCCTTCGAGGTGCTGAAAAAGCGCCTCGACCTGGTCCGCGACCTCTACGCGGCGCGCGTGCGCACGCCGCGCGGACTGTTCAGCGCCCTGACGCCGCGCCCGGCGTTCATCTCGCCCGAGCGGTTCCTCGACGCCATCCTGCCGCCGCGGGTGGCGCGCGACTTCGCGCACCTTTCCATACCGCTAAAGATCGTCACGTCGGATTTCTATGCGCAGGAAGCGGTCATATTCTCGTCTGGACCACTGCGGCAGGCGGTGGCTGCGAGCATGGCGCTGCCGGTGATCTTCCATCCAGTCGAAATCGAAGGCCGCATCCTCATCGACGGCGGGCTCGTCAATCCGCTCCCTTTCGATCTCGTTGCCAACGAGGCCGATCTGACCGTCGCCGTCGACGTCAGCGGCGCGCCGACGCGCCGCCCGGGACAGGCGACGCCGAAAGCCTGGGAGACGCTGTTCGCCAGCCACTTCATTTTCGAGCGGACGATCATCCGCGAGAAGCTGCGCCACCGACATCCGGACCTGTATATCGACGCCGGCACCAGCCGCTTCCAGATCCTCGACTTCCTGAAAGTCGACGAAATCCTCGCCGCCGCCGAGCCGGCGAAGGAGCGCGCCAAGGCGGCGCTCACCCGCATGCTGGAGGCGGAGACGCTGCGCCCCCTCGAGCACGCCGACCCGGTGAAAGAACTGCCCGCGCCGCGCAAGGTGCGCCGCCCGCTCTTGAAGCGCGCCCGCTCCGACAAGCGCTAGGCGCTATTGCTTGGCGCGGCACAAGAATACTCCCCAGGGGCGAACCTAAGCGGCCAGGCCTTCCATCTCTTTTTCTTGGAACATCCTCGACAGATTGAGGAAGCAGATCATGCTGTCCCCGTTGGCGATAATGCCTTCGGAAAAGCAGCTGCTCAGGGAGGTGGCAACATCCGGAATCGGTTGAATCTCACTGGCCGCCACGGTGAGGATGTCCGAGACGCGGTCGACGAGCATACCGATGACCATGTGGTGGACCTCGGCAACGACGATCGCGCTGCGCTGGTCGGCCTCCGTGCTCTTCATGCCGAGCTTGAGAGCCAGGTCGATGATCGGAATGATCGAACCGCGCAGGTTCATGACGCCGACAACCTCGGCCGGTGCATGCGGGATCGGCGTCGAAGGGGCCCATCCGCGAATCTCGCGGATGGTCGTCGTCTTCACGCAGAACTCCTGATCGCGCAGGCGGAAGGCAATGATATCGAGAGTCTCGCCGGAGGGTCTCGTGGTGCTTGCCAAGGGTGCCATGATCAAACGTCTTCCCACTTGTTTGCGGCCGCTGCAGTCGCGCCACTGCCGTTGGTGAAGGCGCGAGCTACCTTGTTGGCGATTTGCCGGGCTGGCGATGGCGCCGGCTTGGCGTTCGGCTTCGCGACGGTGGGCATGCGCGTCACGCGGTGAGCATTCGCCAGGCCTTGGGTCTTGAACTGGGACAGCAGCTGGTTGAGAGTTTGCGCCTCAGTCGCCAAAGAGTGGCTCGCCGCCGTCGATTCCTCGGCTACCGCCGCGTTCTTCTGGGTGCCCTGATCGATTGAGCCAACGGCCACGTTGATCTCCTTGATCCCAGCGGCTTGCTCGTGGGCAGCCGTTACGATGGCGCCAATGTTCGTGCTGACGTCGCGGACCTGCACGACGATCTGCTCGAGCACGCTGCCCGTGCGACCGACCAGCGACACGCCCTTCTTGACCTGCTCGCCGGATTTGGTGATCAGGCTCTTGATCTCCTTCGCCGCCTTGGCCGAGCGCTGCGCCAACTCGCGGACCTCCTGCGCCACGACTGCGAAGCCTCTGCCCGCGTCACCGGCGCGCGCCGCCTCGACGCCGGCGTTGAGAGCCAGCAGGTTGGTCTGGAAGGCAATGTCGTCGATCACGCCGATGATATTGCTGATCTCGTTCGATGAGCCCTCGATAGCGCTCATCGCGGCGATAGCTTCGGTGACCACCTCGCCGGAACGCTCTGCGTTTCCGCGTGTATCGTCGACGATGCGACGGGCTTCCTCGGCGCGGCGGCTCGAATCCGACGACGTTGTCGCGATCTGATCGAGGGCAGCCGCCGTTTCCTCGACGGATGCCGCCTGCTGCTCGGTACGCCTGGAGAGGTCGTCGGCGGCTGAGCGAACTTGATCAGCTGCCGATCCAATAGCAGAAGCGCATGAACCGATCTCAGACACCGCCTCGTCCAGTTTGTTGACCGACTCATTGAAGTCGACCCGCAGCTTCTCGAGGTTTGCGGGGAATGCCAGGTTTATGCGCTGCTCCAGGTCGCCGTTGGCGAGTGCCTGCAACGCGCCGGCCAGCGCCTCGACGGCGTGCACGCGGGCTGTCACATCGCTGGCGAACTTGACGACGCGGAAGACCTTGCCCTGCTCATCGAAGATCGGATTGTACGTCGCCTGGATCCAGATTTCCTTGCCGCCCTTGCCAATCCGCTTGAATTCGTCGGACTGGAACTTTCCGGACGCGAGATCGGCCCAGAACTGCTTGTAGACCGGCGAGTTGGCGTAGCTCGCCTCGCAGAACATGGAGTGGTGGCGACCCACAATCTCGGCGAGCTGATAGCCAAGGGCAGAGCAGAAGTTGTCGTTCGCCGTCAGCACTTCGCCGGCAGGCGTGAATTCGATGACGGCCTGCGAGCGCGAAAGCGCTGCGAGCTTGCCTGCATCTTCCATGGCCTTGAACTTTTGGGCAGTGATGTCGGTCGCGATCTTCACGACCTTGTAGGGCTTGCCGCCGCTGAATACGGGATTGTAAGAGGCCTCGATCCAGATCTCCTTGCCGCCCTTGCCGATCCGCTTGTACTGGCGCTTGTCGAATTCGCCGCGGCCGAGTCCCGCCCAAAAACCACGGTACTCCGACGAGGCCGCGTAGACCGGGTCCACGAACATGGAGTGGTGCCGGCCCTGAATCTCGGCCAGGTCGTAGCCCACTGCCTTGCAGAAATTGTCGTTCGCTTGAAGAATCTTGCCGGTCAGATCGAATTCAATGACAGCCTGCGATTTGCTGATGGCAGCCAAGATCGCCTTGTCGTCGGAGCCCCATGCGAACATTTCATTCTTCCCAATAAAATTGAAAATATCGATGGACGTCCACCACGAGGCCTCCCTTGCGGCGACGTCCGCGGCTAATCCGCTGCACGACGTATGCTGAAAGATATCGACCAGATTTGAATACATCTTTAAGAAGCGTCCGGCGTTAGCGCCGGTCCGCAAAGAACGCCCGCAGGATTCCGGCGGCTCGTTGCTCCTCGATACCCGCATAAAGCTCGGGAGCGTGATGGCAGGTCGGCTGGCTGAAGACGCGCGCACCGTGCTCGACGCCGCCACCCTTCGGATCGGAGGCGCCGTAGTAGAGCCGCCGGATGCGCGCGAACGAGATGGCCGCGGCACACATCGGGCACGGCTCCAGCGTCACGTAAAGATCGCAGCCGGTCAGACGCTCTGCTCCGAGGCGCGCACAGGCGGCGCGGATCACCAGCAGCTCGGCGTGGGCCGTGGGGTCGTTCAGCTCCCGTGTCCGGTTGCCGGCCGCGGCCAGCAGCGCCCCGTCCGGCCCGGCAATGACGGCGCCGATCGGCACCTCACCGCGCGCTGCAGCCGCCTCCGCTTCGGATAGCGCGCGCAGCATGTGGCCCTGATCGCGCTGCAGTGTCATAAGGGGCTCAATCCAACCACAACCGATAAAACCATGCCCCCCGAACGACCGACGAAACGACTACGCCCGCGCCGGCCCGGAGACAGACCCGGCGAGAGGCCAGCCGGCCACCGGGACGGCAAGCACGCCGGCAAGCCGGGCGCTGCGGCGGCCAATAAGCAGGGTGGCAAGCACCATGGCAAGCGGCCCCGCCCGGCTGGCCATGGGGGCGGGCATGCGGCGGGCAAGCCGCGCGACAAAGACGAACGTGGCGGCGGGAAGCCGTATGCCCAGCCGGAGAGTAAGCCCTCCGGTGCCCCGCGGGGACAATCGCACGTCAAGCTGGGCCGAAAACTGGTCGTAAGGCCCGGCGGCAGCCCCGGCCGTAGGCCAGCGCCGGAAGCCCCCCAGGCCGGCCCCGACGAGCCTTTGCGCATCGCCAAGGCGATGGCGCGGGCGGGGCTGTGCTCGCGTCGGGAGGCCGAGCGCTGGATCGAGCAGGGCCGCGTCAACGTCAACGGCAAGCTGCTGACGACGCCAGCCTTCGAGGTTTCGGCGAAGGATAAGGTTCTGGTCGACGGCAAGCCGCTGCCGACGGCCGAACCCCCGCAGTTGTGGCGCTACTATAAACCGCGCGGCCTCGTCACCACGCACGCCGATCCGCAGGGCCGCCCGACGGTATTCGATAACCTTCCCGAGGGGCTGCCGCGTGTCATCTCGGTCGGCCGTCTCGATTTCAACAGCGAAGGGCTGCTGCTGCTCACCAATCACGGCGCCCTCGCCCGCCACATGGAGCTCCCGGCCACCGGTTGGCTGCGCCGCTACAAGGTGCGCGCCCACGGCCGCGTGTCGCAGGCCGACCTCGACAAGCTGAAGGACGGCATCGAGATCGAAGGCGTGCGCTACGGCCCGATCGAAGCCAGCGTGGAAAGCGTGCAGGGCGCCAACACCTGGCTGACCATGGGCCTGCGCGAAGGCAAAAACCGCGAGGTGCGCCGCATCCTCGCCCACCTCGGCGTCGAGGTGAACCGGCTGATCCGCACCTCCTATGGACCGTTCCAGCTGCTCGACATGAAACCGGGCTCGGCCGAGCCGGTGCGGCGCCACGTGCTGGCCGACCAGATGGGTGCCCGCCTCGCGGCGGAGCTCAACCTCAACGAGGTGGCGGACGGGATGCGCGCGGAGCGCAAGGCGCGCAACGCCAAGCGCGGCGGCTCGGCATGAGAATTGTCGGCGGCACTTTGCGCGGGCGCCAGATTACCGGCCCGCAGCACTTGGGCCTGCGTCCCACCGCCGACCGGGTGCGCGAGAGCCTGTTCAACATCCTCGCCCACGGCGTCCCTGATTTCACGCTCGACGGCGCGCGCGTCATCGACCTGTTCGCTGGCACCGGCGCGCTCGGCCTCGAGGCCATCTCGCGCGGCGCGTCTTTCTGCCTGTTCGTCGACAACGATGCCGAGGCGCGGGCGCTCATCCGCACCAATATCGAGAAGTTCGGGCTGACCGGCGTGACGCGCATCTTCCGCCGCGATGCGGACGACCTCGGCCCCGCCGGAACCGTGCCGCCGTTCAACTTGGCCTTTCTCGATCCGCCCTATGATCAGGGGCTGGCCGAGAAGGCGCTGGCGGCACTCGCCGACGGAAAATGGCTGGTGCCGGGCGCCATTGTCGTCGCTGAGGAGCGGGCGGGGACTTCCATCGCGCTGCCGGCGGCCTTCACCGAGCTCGACCAGCGCGCCTACGGCGACACGCAGATCGCGATCGCGCGTTACGTGGCGACCGGCTAGACCGGCTCCTGCGGCATCAGGATCCACAGCACGATGTACATGAGGATGCCCGGGAAGCCGACGGAGAGCACCGTCAGCACCACGTAGCCCAGCCGCACGAGCGTCGGGTCCCAGCCGAGCCACTTGGCGATGCCGCCGCAGACGCCGGCGATGAGCTTGCCCTGGCGGACGCGCATCAACGGTTGGCTGAGCGGATCGTTGACGGACATGGTGAGCCTCCTTGCCTCGCGTGGCGTTCACGTTTGGCAGGAAACGCTCACTTCGGCCATAAGTTTCACGTCTGGCCCTAGACACAAGACGGGCGGGTGCAGCATTCCCCTGCCCCGCCCGCAAGTTTTACTCGCCTTAGCGCCGTTACTTCGAGGCCGCCTTGGTGTCGGCCATCAGACCCTTGCAGGGCCGGGCGACGATCTCGCAGCGGTACATCACCTGGCCCATCGTCTCGCCGATCGACACGCGGCCGCAGCGGGAAACGAAGTCCTTGGAATTGTTCATGTCGAGATAGCTCTCGCCATAGTCGTAGCGGACGCGCTCCATCCAATCCTTCTTGGCGGCGTCCATCGCGCCCTCGGTGCCGATCCACTGCGTGCCGAGGCCGCGCACCTTGTCGGCGCAGGTCACCTCCTGCTTGCCGGCAACGTCCTCGCGCTTCACGTAGGCCATGACCTTGGTGGCGTCGTTGCTCGAGCTCGCGGTCTTGGTCTTGTTATAGCGCTTCGCGTATTTGACGCGCGCCTTCTTCGCCCGCGACGTCGGAGTACCGGAGCCCATGCTCCAGTCCCAGTCGGTTGCCGCCGCCGGCAACGGAGCGAGCGGCAAGGCGAGCGCTGCGGCGAGCGCGAGAGTGACGGTCTTTTTCATGGATACCCCTCCCGAGTGCGTTCTGGTCGGCGCCTTGAAACGCAGCACAGGGGGCGCTTGCGGCATCGGCCGCGCGGATCAATGCGAGCTACGCAGAATCGTTGCAGTGAGGTTAGCCGAAACGGCGCACCGCAAGTGGGCCCGCCAAGTCCTATCCACAACCGCGTGTAGTTGATCCGCCGGTTGCGCACGGCATCTCGCTCTCACGGCTGCGAGCCTGAGATTGGAATGGAAGCAAGGGGCGCGGGGCGGGGAAACGCCGCGAGCTGATTTGTTTTTTTGAGCGGCACCTCGCCGCCCCGCGCAGGATTTGGGGCATACCCGCGGCATTTCAGGGGTTTCCCCCTCCGGGACTTTCACCCGGTGGGCGCGGCGAGCCTCAGGTAGTCGGGCGCCGCGTGAGCGCGCGTGTACCCGACACTGCAGCCCGCCCTCGATACAGGAACGCCTCGAGACCGACCCCTTGCGCGGGGCGGGATGGCGAAAGCATACGCGCGGATAAGGGCGCGGGGATTACTTAGGGGGAGTCGCCGCGCGCTGTCCGCCCCGACACGTCACTGGCACGTTTGCTCGAGGCGCCAGCTCACCACGCGGCAGCGCTGTTTGCCGCCCGCGCCAGTCGTGCATTCGCGGTTGGGGAAGCGCTTGTAGGAGCAGTAGTAGTCGGGGGCGACGTACCCTTCGTAGCCGCGCTGCGGGCCGCGCGTCTCGTAGGACTCCGAGTAGTACGGTTTCACGCCGCGGCGAAACTGGGCCTGCGCCGCGGTGGCGGCGATCATCGAAGCGGTTAGCGCCAGTGCGATGGCGGCAAAGCGCGTGGGAGGGGTGGATGCGAGCATCTCCGTGCTCCTTTGTGCGAGCAACCGATGCCGAAGATGTAGGGTTTCAATCACGCCGCGGGTAGGTGCGGTGCAACGCGTTCAGCCTGCGACTAACCATTATCCGCACGGCGAAGTTTTTACCTGCGCGCGCCGACGGCATTCCTGCTGCGTTAGCAGCGCCGCTTCGCGGCTAGCGCGCCTTCAGGCGCGCGGAATGCCGTCGGCGCGCGCAGGTAGTTAGCTCGTGAGCATCGAGCTAATGCCGGAGCTAAAGTTTTGCACACCTGTCCATGTAAAGTTGCAATAGGTGGTCAGCCAACTCCTCGGCCGTCAAATCACGTTGATCGCCACTCCGTTCAACGTACCCGTGGCGATCATGACCAACGAGCTCATAATCGTACTTCAATGCTTGAAGCCTCCTAGCGTTCTCCCACACATGCAACCCAGGAAGCTTCGGAACATTGTCGAAGAGATCGACAGTGAGGCTCGATTCAGCGAGAGAATTTGCATACATCCCTCTCCAACAGAAGCTCATGAAGAGCCCGAGCCCGCTCAGCAGCCTGAACTCCTGTAGCTTGGTGAGCTTCAGATGTTGGAGGTGCTGATGAGAGTTGGCAATTTCAGCACATTTGCTTGTGAGGCTTTCAGTTAGGCGTTCATAGGCCAATTTGGCCTCTCGCACGCCCAAAACGCTTTCACGGAAATTCCGTTTGGCCTCCTGCAAATCTGCAGACCGCTGATACCGAGCAGCTCGGGCGGCGACAGTTTCGACGCGGGGCTCGCCGCCAGCCTCCTGTACCCTCGCCTCGATAACAGCGGCTGCGCCCTTGATTCCAAAACGTGAGAGCCCGAACCAAAGTCTCGTTTTGGGCAACCATGGTGGAACTGCGGGCGGTGTGCTGGTTGGGATGATGAGCGAGAAATCGTAACCATGCTCGTATCCTCGATTGCGGATAGCCGTCTGCTCAATTCTCGTAAATGGTGTCTCCCCCCACTCGGGCCGATACAGAACGACTACACATCGAGCCTGGGCACCAAAGATGGCATTGAACTTTTCTTCGCCATCGAACCCAGCGAGTACCTCTTGCTTCTTCGAGTAAAGGAATGTCTTGAAGCGCCCCTCGAGAAGGTCATTCAGTTCAGTGGCGAGTGCCTCGTCCGTCGAATGGAATGAGAACGCGACGTCGTACTCATAGTCTACGCTCATAGGGAGCACCAATTTGTTGCGAGTAACCTACCTTACCGGAGTTCACGGCTGAGCCGCCACACCTCCTCCTGCACGCGGATGTCGGCGAGGACGCGGTCGAGCAGCAGGCACGTGCGCTTGAAGAGGTCGGAGCCGCGGCGGTAATCCGCCGGCGCGAAGAAATCGCAGCGCCCCGCCTTGAATAGCTCGACGCATTTCCGGCGCGACTTGCCCGGCGTGTGCACGGCGATGGCATGGCCGCCGTTCTTGCGCATCACCGCCATCGACGGCACGTCGGTGTCGCCGTCGCCGAAATAGATCATGTTGGCGAACGGGATCGGGCGCTGGCCCTCGTCCATGTGCTCGTTGATGCCCTGGCCGAGGTCCTCGATGCCCTTGTTGATGCGGAACAGGTACTGCGTCTTGCCGGTGTCGGTGATGACGCGCTTGGGGTACGGCAGGTCGTAGGCGTCGAACCAGTATTCGGACGCGAAGACGTTGTGGAAGCGCTTGTAGATGCGCGTGCCTTCGATGATCTCGGTGAGGCCCGCCGAGACGACGTAGTGGCGCAGCGCGATGCCGTGCGTCTCGCTGCGCACCTTCACGTAGCCGTCGATTTCGTCGAACCATTCCTCGACGCCGGGAAATAGCTCGACGTGCTTGCCTTGCGCGACCAGATCGGCGCGGTCGATGCGCACGCCGGCAGCCTTCGCCTTCTGGTACATGAGGCGCATGTAGGAAATCAGCCCGTCGGCGCCTTCGCGGCGGGCGATGGCGTTGGATTCCTTCCAAAACTCCTCGGGGTCGATGCCGATCTGCGGCAGGAACGCATAGTCCTGCATGGGCCGCGGCGACAGCGTGCCGTCGAAGTCGTAGACGAGCGCGATGGTTTTCTTGCCGAACGCCGCCTTATGGCGCTCGGACGCCTTGTCCTCGGGAGCGTCGTTCCGCTCGTCGCCGTCCGCCACGCGCTCGATCATCGGCCTGCTCCGCGCTCAAACTTGCTCGCGAGGCTCCGCCTCGACTTGCATGCGCGACCATGCAGCGATTCGGGGGGCGGATTGAAGGCGCTGAAAAAACGACGGCGCCGGGCCGACTTGGCCCGACGCCGCCAATCCTCAGCTGGCGCGAACGTCAGTGCTTGCAGCCGCAGCCCTCGCCGTGCTCGTGCTCGCGCTTGGGGTCATGCCCGTGGTCATGATCGTGCGCCTGCTTGCCGCCGCAACAGCCGCCTTCGTGGCTGTGGTCGTGCGCATGCACGTGGTCATGGTCGTGGCTGTGATCGTGCCCATGGCCGCCGCAGCACTCGCCGTCGTGATGATGGTGATGCTCGTTCGGATCGACGAGCGCGGCGTGCAGCTTCTTCTCGATGGCGACGGAGGCTTCGCGCGGTGCCTTCTTGTCCTCGATGCACAGCGCCATGATCTCGGCGCCGAGGCGCACGTCGTCGACGGCGCCCAGGTAATGGCGGCGCAGGCGGCCCTGGCGGTCATAGACGAGCAGCGTCGGCGTGCCCTGCATGCCGTAGGCCTCCATCGTCTCGGGCAGCCCCGAGGCGCCCTGCTTGTCGACGGCGATGGGGATCTCGATGTGCTCGGTCTTGAGGAACGGCTCGAGCTGCGAGGGCGACATGTCGGCGTGGTTCTCGAACACCATGTGCAGGCCAACGACCGCCACCTCGTCGTTGTTGAAGGCGCGGGCGATGCGCTGCGCCTGCGGCAGCGAATGGCGCAGCGAGCCGGGGCAGAGCATCTGGAAGGCGACGACGACGACGACCTTGCCCCTGAGCTTCTTCAGGCTGAGCGGCTCGGAGTTGAACCACTGCGAGGCGACGAGCTCGGGCGGCTGCTCGGGATTGAATTGGGTGGCGGCCATGGGCGACCTTTCTGGCGCGGGGTGCGGGTTGGCTTGCAAGCGGCATAGCGCTTTCGACCGGCCCACTCAAGGCGGCCCGGACGCACGCTGCTACCTGCAGCGTGATCTGGGGTCGGAATCCTCCGGCGCCAACGGCATGGGGGTCATGCAGGTGAAGCGGGCGTCGATCTTGCAGCCGGGGTCGAGCGGGTCGGGGCCGGTGTTGTAGATGGAAAAGGCCAGCGGGCAGCCGCGCATGACGTTGAACGCCTCGACGCAGCCGAGCCGCGGCGGCGCCTTGGCGCCGCGGGCGGCGAGCGCCTTGGCGAGGTCGGGCTGCCAGCGGTCCTCGACGACGGCGATGGCGTCGTCGCCGCCGGCCATCCATCCGGCGATGCTCTCGATGTTGGTGTTGGCGCCGCGGCCGAGCACGAACGTCGTGGACGGCTCGCGGAAGCCGACGACGCCAACCGGCCCGGTGACGCAGCGGCGCAGCGGCGCCACCGCCTCGGCGATGCGCGGCGCCGGCCAGCCGATGCGCATGTGCGGCATCAGCACGGCGAAGGTGAAGGTGGCGAACAGCGCGAAGCCGGCGACGGCGGTGGCGAGCCACGCGGCGGCGAGGCCGCGCGTGGCGGCGAGGGAGGAGAGCGTGAACAGCGCGGTGACGAGCGCCGCGCCGATGACGACGGCGACCCCGGGCATCACGCCGGCGAACCACAGGCCGCCAACGTAGAGCAGCAGCATGCCGGCGAGCGTCGCCCACCAGGGCAGGCGCAGCATGTAGGGCGGCAGCGCCAGCTTGCCCTCGCGGTCGAGCACGAGCGCGCAGGCGACGGCGGCGGCGGGGAACATCGCCTGCACCGTGTAGAGCGCGGGCTTCGAGGCGATAAGCTCCAGGTAGAGCCAGTAGCCGACGATCCACGCGAAGAGGAAGCGCTCGATGGCGGCGGAGCGCGATCGCCACAAGTTCTTGAGCGCCGGCACCAGCAGCAGCGCGCCCGGCAGGAAGCCCAGCGCGAAGGCGAGCGTGAAGGTGAGCGGCGCTGCCTTCCACTTCATGTCCTGGGCACCGCCCAGCGCGCGGATGAGCTCCCCGAACGTGAGGCCGGAGAACGGCACGCCGTCGTAGTGCGCGCGGATGAGGATCCACGGCGCGGCGATGACGAGCATGAGCGGGACGCCGACGAGCGGGCGCAGGCGCTTCAGCCAGTCGAGGCGGCGGTCGAAGACGTAGAGCACGGCGACGGTCGACAGCGACAGGATCGGCACGGCGAGCGCATTGAGCAGCATACCGAAGCCCTGCGCCGCCCAGAAGGCGAGCGCCAGCCACGGCTCCTCCTTCCGCTCGCCGGGCAGCGCGCGGTAGAGCCGCAGCAGCGACAGCTGGGCGACGACGATGGATAAGAGCAGCGGCCCTTCCGGAATCGACAGCGTTGCCTGCAGCGCCACGATGGGCGACACGGCGAACAGCGCCGCGGCAATGATGGCGCGCCGCTGGCCGATGATCGGCCGCGTCAGCCACCACGTGGCGAGCACGGCGAGGATGCCGGCGATGAGCGAAGGTAGCCGGTAGGTGGCGATGTCGTGCCACGACCATTTGCCCAGTGCCTTCCCGGTGGCGGCCTGCAGCCAGTAGATGCCGATGGGTCGGAAGGCGAAGCGCTCGCCCTCGTAGCTCGCGTCGGTCCAGGTGTGGCGCTCGAGCATGCCGCGCGAGGACTGCGCGTAGACGATCTCGGTGCGGTCGACCGGCGGCAGCAGGAAGACGCCCGGCAGGTAGGTGAACAGCGCCAGGGCGAGCAGCGCCGCGGCGGCCAGGCGCGGGCGGGCGGCGAGCCTGTCGAGAAGCTGCGCCGAGCCGCGCTCCAGCCGTTCCAGCATCGTGGGGATGAGGCTCATGTGCGGGCGGTTGCGAGCCTGTGGCTCTGGGATTTCCGTTGCCACGGGCAGCCCGCGGGCTTGACACTGATAGCGCAGTTAGGCGATTGCGCAAGCTAGTGTGATGATCAAGAAATTCGCCACCACGCGCCGCTGGGTACCCAGCGAATTTCTCGATCTGAATCACACTAGCTAGTTTAGGCTTCTAGTGGCCCTTATGATTCCGAAGTTCGCTCGCGGTCCTAGCCGAAAATCCTGGCGAACTTCGGAATCGGGACACTAGGGCGGGCGAGGCGAGGGCCGGCACAATGTCGACTGGCGGAGACGAGGCGCTGAAGGCGCGGCTCATCGAGATCATCAAGGCGCGCTCGTTCCAGTCGGGCAAGGAGATCAAGCTCGCCTCGGGGCGGACCTCGACCTACTACTTCAACATGAAGCCGACGATGCTGGACGCGGAAGGCGCGCACACCATCGCCACGCTTATCCTCGATGCGATCTCCGGCATGAAAGCCGATCTCGTCGGCGGCTTGGAGATGGGCGCGGTGCCGATCGCGTCGGCCGTCGCCGCGGTGAGCCGCGCGGAGGGCCGGCCGGTCAACGCCTTCTTCGTGCGCAAGCAGGCGAAGGAACACGGCACCAAGAGCCTGGTCGAGGGCCTGCCGGTGGGTGACAGCATGCAGGGCAAGCGCGTCGTCATCGTCGAGGACGTGACGACGACGGGCGGCTCGGCGATCAAGGCGGCGGAGGCACTGCGTGCCGAGGGCGCCGAGATTGTCGGCGTCGTCACCATCGTCGATCGCGAGGAAGGTGCGGACGCGGCTTTCGCCGCCGCGGGCCTCACGCTCACGCCGCTGCTCACCCTCACCGACTTCAAGTAACGCTGACAGCGGCTGGTACTGAGCGGCCCACTCGGCGGCGGAAAGTCCGCCATCGGCGCCTGCCCGCCGAGGTCTCCTATGGGCCAGAAGCGGACATCGACGCGTCGCGGCTGCGAGCAGACACATGATCCGCGTTCGCGATTGATTGCTAGGGGCCCGAAGCAGACGACAAATTCAGCGAGTGCGCGAGAGGGCCAGCAGCGCTTGATCGGGAGGCGCGCCGGCGACTGCAACTTCGTTCTTGCTGCCAGAAGCCAGCAGGCTTTCCAGTCTATCGAATTCGACGTCGAGCCGGGCGAGAGGCAGCAGGACTGCTCGCGCGGCAGCGTAGTCGGCAAATAAGCTTGGATCGCGTAGGGCGGAGCGCGCAAGCTCAAAACGCAATAGCGCGGTGAGGTCGGCGGCGATCAGTCCGGCGTACCGCCGCGCCGGCATCCCCTGCCGGGGAACGCGCCGGTATCTGTCGTCGGCCGCAGCAGGCCAGTGGTCGTCACGCTCAATACTGCCGGGATGCGCCAGCTCCAACGATCGCGCGAACCGCCGCAACATCTCATGCATGACCTCGCCAAGGTCATCGGGCGCGCTACCAAGGCCACCTAGCAGGCTAGCACAATCGGCTTCCCAATCCCTGAGAACACTGGCCTCGGTGGATTTCAGCCGGGCGCGTGCCAGCTGATGGAAGGTCAATCGTGCCAGTCGCCGCACGATCCTTTCGACTTTACGCGCACGCCGGTCACGGATTTCCGCGGCCCAGACGCGAACCTGTCCGAGGAGGCTGATCGCGCTGGCGTCGGACGTGCGTCCGTTGGTGCGCCGAGACTTCCCTGCGTCGATAGCAGACACGAGGATGACGTCGCGGAACATGTCGCCGGCCCCTGCGCGTAGCCGCCACTCTATCTTTAGAGCGTCGCCTGGATCCTCAAGAGCATCCTTGTGGGTGGCCACGAGCAGGGCATTGCGCCAGCTGCGGCGCGGAAGTGCGGACCAGAAGGCTCGCTCGCTTTCCGTCCAAGCGCGCGTCGCCACGGTGCACCAAATGCGAATGTCGCCGTCGACATTCATGCCGCCGGCCTCGGACAACGCCGGCGTGTCGAGGATCTCGAATTCGGTCAAACGTTCGCTGGGCAGGCCGATCTCCAGGGCCTTGAGCTCCACACTCGCCGGCAGCGCGTCGAGATCCTCGTTGGTCAGCAACAGGCGCGTATTGCCGCCGATCGCGTGGAGTGTCGTCGTCTCTGCATAGCGGATGAGAACCGGCAGCCGAGTGTTAGCGACGACGCTTGAAGGAAGCAGTCCTACCCCGAGCAGCAGGTCGGCAACCGAAGTCTTTCCCGAATTGACCTCGCCGAGGATGACCACGCGCGGTGGCCGCGCCAGCACCGCTTCCATGCGCGCCAAACCGGCGGCACAAGCCGCCAGTGCCCGATCGTAGCGGTGCAGGCTTTCGAGTTGGCGGCGTGCCTCCCGCAATGCCGTCAAAAGGTCGTAAGCGCTGCCGGTCATTGCGCCATCTCGGTCTGGCGCTGCCGCCGCGAGCCCAGATCATGGACGATGATTTCGAGTTGGTGGTTGAGGGCCCCGCACCGCTTCAGCCGATCGGTCAGAGACTGCGTCTGTAGCTTACGTTCGCGAACAAGGTCGTCGCTTCGGGGAGCCGGAGCCTGCGCATCGCCGCCAAGCTTCCCGATCAGTTGCACTCGGCGGCGCGTGACGGCTTGGATGATGTTGGTGCATAGGGCAAACGACCATTTGGACGACGTCATCGCGTAGGTGCTCAATACGCGCTCGGCGGTGGCGACGAGATCGTCGGCAACCGGCTGGAACTCCTCTTTGATGAGGCTCTCGATCTGCTCGCCGTAAGCGCTCGGCGAGGTGCGCCCTTTCCATAGCGACGACCACCAGGAATCCTCGATGTCCAAGGCAACGAAGCGGCTGAGCGCTGCTGTCGACGGCGGCGGAATGAGCAGCAAGCGCTTCTCCGGTTCGGTCGGCATGGAGATCTCGGGGGCGATCAAGCTCATGAGCCTCGCCAATTCCGGCGCTACCTTGCTCTGCAGCTCGAGGACGCGTGCCGCAGCATCGTCAAAGCGAGCCTTGAAGTCCGTGGCCAGCGCGCGCCGCAGCGCAACGCTTTCCAAGGTCCAGGTGCGCGGCGCGCGTCCCCCTTCCAGCGTCGCAATGAGCACGTCGCGCTCCTTGGCGGCATGGGCGTCGACGACCGCTTGCAGCGCCCGGCGCAGGTCGGTCATTTCCTCGCCGATGATCGTGGAAAACTGCAGGTCGATGTTCTTTGCCGATCGCTCCATGTTGGCGGCGACCTCGTTGAGCACACCGGTCTCCCGCTCAAGCGCAATGCGCTCGTCGGAAGCGCGCACCCCCGCCGACGGGACCTCGGCGCGCGAAGACTCCAGCTCGAAGTTGGCGGCTTTGGCGCTGGCGTTCGCCATGTCGCCGAACCAGCGGGCCGTCTGCATCTGCATGTGCGCCACGTGACTGGAGACCATGGAGTCGGCCACAGCCCGATACATGGCGGGAAGGCCCGAGGCAGCAAAGAGGGCGCCGCGCAGCCGCTCGCGACTGCCGGCATCGTGCAGTGCATCCGGCGTTAAATCTTGCGGGTGCACGAGGCCGATGTCGGCGAGGTAGCCGAGCGAGGAACGTTGCATCAGGCGACTGAGGGTCTCATCGTCCCCCTTGAGCGCGCCATTGGCCCACGCGGCGCTGCCGGCGACGACGGGGATCCGCGCGCCCGGGAAGTTGGCGTGCAGCTTCTTCTCCACGTACATCAGGACTTCGGCGAGGTCGTACCCGACATCGGTGAAGTCATCGACGCGGTTGACGAACACGATGATCCGTTCGCTGCTCAGCCCATGCATGAGACGCATGAGATTGACGTCGGCTTCCGACAACGGCTGGCGCGCGGTGAGCACGACGATGTAGAGGTCGCCGGATTCGAGGCTGCGCCGGGTGATCTCGTCGCGGATGAGGAACGGATCGTTGGTGCCCGGCGTGTCGGTGAGCGTCACAGGAAAGGCAAATGGCCCCCCATCGAAATAGAGGTCGGCCTGCTTGGTGATGTCCGCAAATTGACCGAGCGAGGAGTTGCCGGCGAAGTCGCCGGAGCAGACGTAGCGCGCCAATAGCTCGGTGTTGAAGCTCTCGAAGCTGTGCGCACTGCCAAGCAACTCCGCAAAATCCCTTCCGAGCCGCATGACGGCGCGCTGCTTCATCGCTTCGACGTGGCGGTGCAGCAGGTCCGGCGCAAAGTCCGGATCCAAACGCCGTGTCAGCTCGCGGATGCGTCGGTCGCCGTTGGCGAGATCGCGCCATTCCTCGGCAGAAAAGAATTGGAACGACGCGGCGCCCGACGCCGGCTTGCGGCCGCCGAAGTGCAGATGGGTGACGGTCGTCGTCCATGGCGTGACGTCGGTCGGCAGCAGCCTCGGCTGGCGTGCGAACGCGTTGATGAATGAGCTCTTGCCGGACTTGATCTGCCCAACGACGGCGATGCGGAATACCTGCTGGCCCAGCCGATTGATGGCCTCGCCGATGAGCGCCTGCCCGGCCGGTTCCACGAGCCCGGCGAGCGATCGTCCGCAGTTGACGATCTGCTGCTGCGCTGTCGCCAATGAAGCACCGACTTCATCTTCGTCGGTCGGCGCCGGTACGCGCAACGCCGGCCCGAGGCCAAACGCTCGCGCGCCGTTGATGTAGCCTTCCCCCATGCGCCAACTCCAAACTTTTGGCGACGACTTACAATCGGGCCGCTCAGTCCGAACGATCCCATCCCCCGACTACGTTCATCTCGCGGCGAGTTCTTCCAAGCGATCGTTAGCCTCGGCGACGCCGAGGTCCTTGGCGCGCTCGTACCACGCACGTGCCACGGTCGGATCGGCTTTGATCTCGAGGTTGCTGAACTGGGTGGTACGGCCAGGATCATACATGGCGCCCAGCGTCAGTGCGGCAACGCCTGAGCCGAGCTGCGCCGCCTGCTCCAGCACGATCCGCGCCTCGCCGGGCTTGCCGCTGCGCAGGTATGTATCGGCGCGCTGCAGAAGCACCTGTGCGTTCGTCGGCGGCGAGGAATCCGTGGGCCGGGCTGCAGGCGCTTTCGCAGCCGGCCCGGAGGGCGCGTAGAACGTCAGGCGGCGCTCGTCGTCGTTCTTTTGACCGCCGTTGGTCCACATCACGAGGCCGGCAACGATGACCGATGACACGACGGCCGCCGTCGTTGCGCCGATGACAATCGCCGTCGTGCTGGATGAGCGCGCGTTCCCGTCGGCTTGCGACTGCGCGTCGAGCCCGCGATGCGCACCTTTGTCGTGAGATGATCCGCGCCGGTCATCGGAAACTTTGGCGGGCGCAGCGCCGCGCAACGCGCCAACATACTCGGCCTGCGGCTGAGCAGCATCGGGCTCGGGCTTGCGCGAACTCTCCTGCCTGGGCGCGACCTCCATGGTCTCGAGGCGCCTCAGCAGCTTCGATAGTTCATCCAGTTCCGGTTCGTCACGGCGCCCCATGCCGTTTGTCCCATCAGCGCGTCGCAGAAATTGCAGACGACGTGTTCCACTACGAATGGTGCAATTGAATCCGTAACAAAGACGTTCACGTTCTCGCACGTGCAAAAGTATTCGTAGTTCGGATTTGTGGCCGCGTTAAGTTGCTGTGCTGACTTCATTTAAAGCAGCGTGCTCAAATCGCGTGCAGTGGTGGGTGTCGTTTCTGCCCGCGCTCGCAGCTAATGTCAGCGTCGGGCATCGCGCCCCGGGGGAACGAGAACATGATGCTGCCGCTCAACGCGAGGTCTTGCTCCTGGTTGCCGTTGAGCCTCGCGCTCGTGCTCGTGCCGACGGCGGCGCTCGCCGCTCCCAACAAGGGCGACACCGGCTTCCTGATGATCTCGACGGTGCTGGTCTTGTTGATGACCATCCCGGGCTTGGCGCTGTTCTACTGCGGCCTGGTGCGCACCAAGAACGCCATCAGCATGCTCATGCAGGTGTTCACGATCGTCTGCCTCGTGTGCGTCCTCTGGATGCTTTACGGCTACAGCCTCGCCTTCACGAACGGCGGCCAGTTCAACGACTGGATCGGCGGATTCTCGAAGGCCTTCCTGCGCGGCGTGACGCCAAGCTCGGAAGCGGCAACATTTTCCAACGGCGTCTACGTGCCCGAATACGCCTACGTCTGGTTTCAGATGACGTTCGCCGCTATCACGCCGGCGCTCATCGTCGGCGCCTTCGCCGAGCGCATGAAGTTCTCCGCGCTGATCGTGTTCACGGTTCTCTGGGTCACGTTCGTCTATTTCCCCGTCGCGCACATGGTCTGGTATTGGGCCGGTCCCGATACCATCGCCAATGCGGCGCGCGAGGTGTCGCAAGCGACGGGTCTCGCCAGGATCGACGCGCAGAACCACCTCGACGTGGTCCTGCACGATGCCGGCTTGGCCTTCCAATGGGGGGCCATTGACTTCGCCGGCGGGACGGTGGTGCACACCAATGCCGGCATCGCCGCTCTCGTCGGCGCGATGATCCTCGGGCCCCGCGTGGGTTATGGCCGGGAGCCGATGCCACCGCATTCCTTGACGCTTGCGATGGTTGGCGCTTCGCTCCTGTGGGTCGGATGGTTCGGCTTCAACTGCGGCTCGAACCTTGAGGCGAACGGCACAGCCGCGCTCGCCATGGGCAACACGTTCGGCGCCACGGCGACGGCGGCGCTTTCCTGGATGTTCGCCGAGTGGGCGACCAAAGGTAAGCCGACGATGCTCGGGCTGATCACCGGCGCCGTCGCCGGCCTCGTCGCCGTGACACCGGCTTCCGGGTTCGCCGGCCCGATGGGCGCCCTGGCACTCGGCGTCGTCACCGGCGGCGTCTGCTTCTTCTTCTGCACGGCGGTGAAAAGCGCCCTCGGCTACGACGACAGCCTCGATGTGTTTGGCGTCCATTGCATCGGCGGCATCATCGGCGCGCTCGGCACTGGCCTGCTGGTCAATCCGCACCTCGGCGGCACCGGTGTAGCCGAGTATGTCTCGCGGCCGGGCGAGGCGGTGGCCACTTATGTGATGAGCACGCAGATGCTGGCGCAGTGCAAAGCCGTGCTCCTGACGCTGGTGTGGTCCGGCTTCGGCTCCGCCATCATCTACTTGGTCCTGGACTACACGATCGGCTTGCGTCCCAAATATGAAAGCGAGCGTGTCGGCCTTGATCTTACGGAGCACGGCGAGCGGGCCTACAACGATCTATGAGTCTGTTTCACCACTGACGTGCAACGGCTACGGGGCACTGCCGGTTTGGTGTCCGCTTCAGCGGGTCATTTCAAGTCACCTTCTCGCCCATCGGCATGTTGCGCAGACGCTTGCCCGTCGCGGCAAAAACGGCATTAGCGAGCGCGGGCGCGAACGGCGGCAGGCCCGGCTCTCCTATGCCGCCGGCGTGCGTGCCGGGAGGCGCCTCGACGATGTGCACCGTTACGCTTTGCGGGTAGTTGCCCATCGTGGCGATGTTGAAGTCTGAAAAGTTGCCCTGCTCCACGGCGCCGTTCTTGAAGGTGATGCCGCTGTAGAGCGCGTGTGACATGCCCATGACGGCGGCGCCCTCGATTTGCGAGCGGATGCGCTCGGGATTGACGTAAAAGCCGCAATCGACCGCCGTCGTGGCTTCCGGGACGCGGATGGTTCCATCCGTGTCGACGGCCGCATGCACGACGGTTGCGACACATGTCTGCCAGGCGACGTGGGCGGCAATGCCGAGGCCATGCCGCTCGGGCAGCTTCTTACCCCAGCCGGCCTTCTCGGCCGCGATGCGCACGACGTGCTTGAGGCGCGCCGTGTCGATCGGGAACTCCTCGTAGGGATCGCCATAGTTCCAGAAGTCCTCGGGGAACCCGAGGGCCTTGGGGTCGAGCTTGCGATCGGGGCCGATGAGCTCGAGCAGGAAATCCTTCGGGTCCCGGCCGAGCTGGTGGGCCGCCTCGCACACGGCCGACTGCACCGCGAATACGCGCGGGATGTTCGACACCGAGCGATACCACCCGATGCGCGTGTGCGCCATCGCCGGGCCGTTCTCGCAACTGACATTGGGGATGTCGAACGGCGTGTTCACGAAGCCCATGCCGTACTCGATCGGGAACTGGTAGCCGTTGTCCTCCTGGAAAGTCGAGATGATCGAGGGCGCCACGGTGCGATGCCGCCAACCCGTTACGCTGCCCGCATCATCGATGGCCATCTCGATGCGCTCAACCGATGTCGTGTGGTAGAACGAGTGGCGGATATCGTCTTCGCGCGTCCACTGCAGCAGCACCGGCACGCCGCCGAGCTTCTGCGAGATGAGCGCCGCCTCGATCATGAAATCCCACTTCGACTTGCGCCCGAAGCCACCGCCGAGCAGCGTCACATGCACGGTGACATTCTCGATCGGCATTTTGAGCGCCTCGGCGATGTCCTTGCGCGCGCCATAAGGGCTTTGAATGGGCGCCCACACCTCCGCCTTCCCGTCGGCGATGCGTGCGACGGCGACAAGCGGTTCCATCGACGCCTGCACGAGATGCTGGGAGTGGTACTCGCCGGTGAACGTGGTCTTTGCCGCCTTGAAGGCCGCATCGGCGTCGCCCTGTTTGCGGATCACCTTGCCGGGTTTCGCCGCCGTCTCCGCCATGGCCTTACTGTAAGCGGCCGAGTCGTAGCTGGCGTTGGGACCGTCATCCCATTCGACCTGCAGAGCGTCGCGGCCCTGGATGGCGGCGAATGTCGAGCTGGCGACGACGGCAATGCCACCGAGCTGGCCGAACTTGCGCGGCACAGTAAATACGCCCTCGATCTCGTGGACGGCTTCGACGCCCGGCACTTTCATGGCCGCGGCGTCGTCGAAGGATTTGACCTTTCCGCCCACGACCGCCGGTCGCACCATCACTGCGAACTTCATGCCCGGCAAGCGGATGTCGGCGCCGTAAACGGCCTTTCCGGTGGTGATGTCGTGAAGGTCGACGATCTTGGTCTCGCCCTTGCGCATGAGCGTGAATTCGTCCGGCGTCTTGAAAAGTAGCGTCTCACGCGCCGGCACGGGTAGCGCCATGGCAGCTTCCGCCAGCGCGCCGAAGCCGAGCCTCTCCCCGGTTTCCTTTTTCGCCGGATCGAGCTGCACCACGTGATGCGCCTTCGCGCGGCAGCGCGAGACATCGACGCCCCACTTGGTGGCGGCCGCCGTCTCCAGCATCTGCCGCATCGCGGCGCCGCATTCCCGCATGGGTTGAATGAAATGGCGCATGCTGCGCGAGCCATCGGTGTCCTGGTTGCCGTAGCGCGGCTCATCACCTGGCGCCTGCACCAGCTTCACGCGCGACCAGTCCGCCTCCATCTCGTCGGCGATCACTAGCGGGAGGCTCGTTCTAATGCCGGTGCCCATCTCGGAGCGGTGCGCGACGATGGTGACCGCGCCGTCGGGGGCGATCGCGACGTAGACGTGCGGATCGTGGGCCATGCCGTAGCCGTGCGGCATCGTCTGTCCGCCGGTCGGGTAGGGCTTCAGGGGCTCGAGTGCGCTCGCGGGCGCAATGCGGACCGCGAGAACCAGACCCGACGCCGCCAGCACCCCGCCAACGAAGTGGCGCCGGCTCACGTTCTCAATGATCGCTGTCGATGGCGGCGTTGGCGCCTTGCGCCCTTCCTGCTCCAGATAGTGCAACATGATCAAACTCCTCCCGCCGCAAGACGAACCGCCGCGTGGATGCGCTGATAGCAACCGCACCGGCAGAGATTGCCCGACATCTCCTCCACGATCTGCTCATCGGAGGGGGCGCGGTTCTTGGTGAGGAGTGCCGCCGCCTGCATGATCTGTCCGGCCTGGCAATAGCCGCACTGGGGGACGCTGAGCTGCCGCCATGCCTTCTGCACGGCATGCTCGCCGTCGGGGCTCAAGCCCTCGATGGTCGTGACCGACTTGCCGTCCGCCATGGCGATCGTCGTCAAGCAGGAGCGCACAGCCTCGCCATCGAGATGGATAGTGCAGGCGCCGCAGACGCCGACGCCGCAGCCGAATTTGGTGCCCGTGAGAGCGACCTCATCTCTCAGGTACCAGAGCAGTGGCAAGTTCGGATCGCCACTGAAAGTGCGCTTCTCTCCATTCACGGTGAGGTTTGCCATGGCCTTCGCTCTCCCGATCTACGGCTGTGAAGGGGCGCCGATTGTCCATCCCAGGGTAGCGCATCCGTTGAAATCGGCTCTACTGCTTTTTTCCAAGGCGCGAGAACGGCTAGGCAGGCGTAGCCCTGCCCCATGACCAATGCCGACGAGAACCGCCAGCGCTATCGAATGGAAAACACGAAAGCGCAGGATCGAGCCTTCGTGACCGTACCATCTCGTCGCCTCGAGGCGACGACGATAGATTGCGCATCGATCATCTTGCCCATGACGCCGTCGGAGCCGGTTGGTCGACGCGACGTAATTTCTCGCATTTGGCGACTTTACTGGTTTGCATCCCGCGCATCCCGTGCAGATGCTCGGGAGTCCACTTCCCATTAGAGCACGACATGATTCAAGCGCATGGGGTAGACCGGCCATGGACGGGCGGGACGCAGCCCGCCGAATTCCATACCGGAGGTTAGTGCTCACTTTCCGGAGTTCGCTTGGGGGCCAACAGCAGACGTTCGCCGCTGACATCTCAGTCCTCAGCTTAGGGTCAGAAGCGGAAGAAAGCGCCAGCCCGCGGCACGCCAGCTACGGCCACAAGCGGTCGCGTCGTCAAGGACGCGCAAATTGCGAAAGAACGTCCGCCTGGAACTTCGACCGGAGCTCCGGCGACTGCTGGATGGGCGCGTGGCAGTGTCTCTTTGGACACGATGGCCTCGAAATTGATTTAAGGGCCTCGGATCCTGTACTCGCAAAGTATAGAAAGGGGCGCTTGCGTGTGAGGGCGTCATGTATCAGTTGCGTATTCTCGTTGTCGTTGCGTGCTCCGTCTTCCTTCCATTCAGTCCTGCCGTCCTAGCACAGACAGCCGGCGAGACCCCGGCTGCGCCGACACCAGCTCTGGCGCCCGAAAACAGTCAGTTACCGCCGCTTGTCGTTGAGGGTGATCAGGCGAAGAAGAAAGCCAAAAAGCAATCTGCCAAAAAGAGCCCCGTGGCTGCGGCGCCTGTCGCAAGCCCGCAACCTGCGCCGCCTCAGAAAATGCCCTCCGATGGCTCTGGCGAAACGGCGTACGGCCCCGTTGATGGGCTCGTTGCGACGCGCACCGCGACAGGTACCAAGACCGACACTCCCCTCATCGAAATCCCGCAGGCGATTTCCGTCGTCACGCGCCAGCAGATGGACGACCGCAACGTTCAGAATCTCAACGAAGCGCTGCGGTACACCGCTGGTGTTCAAGCTGGCGATACGGCCGATACGACGACAGAGTCGTTTTCTATTCGCGGGTTCACAACGCCTTATCTGTCGGTCTATCGGGACGGATTGCGCGAAATGTTTCGCGGCTTCGATAGCGTCACCGAGCCGTATGGTCTGGAAAGGATAGAGGTCCTGAAAGGTCCGGCGTCAGTACTCTACGGGCAGGGGATGCCCGGAGGCATCGTCAATCTAGTTACTAAGAGACCGACCGACATTGATCTGCGCGAAGTACAGTTCCAAGCAGGATCGTTCGACCGGTACCAAGCCGCGTTCGATTTTAGCGGTCGTGCCTCCAACACGGACAATGTCCTCTATCGACTGACCTTCCTTGGACGTGACAGCGATACTCAGGTCGACTACGTGCCCGATGATCGTGTGTATCTTGCGCCATCGCTGACGTTCCGGTCCGACTCGAGGGACACGACGCTAACGCTTCTCTCGAGCTTCCAGCGCGACGATACATCGTTTCTCGATGGCCTACCCGCCATGGGAACAGTGCTGTTCAACCCAAACGGCAAGATTCCAGTCAGTCGGTTTACCGGCGAGCCAGCCTGGTCGGATTTCGAGCGGACGAGTTACACGGCCGGCTACATCTTCGACACTCAGGTTACAGACGCCTTCAGCCTTCATCAGATCGCGCGCTTCGCCTCTTCTAGCTACGACCGGCATCAGATTCAAAACCGCGGTCTGCAAGCCGACCAGCAAACGATAGCGAGACGCGCAAGGTTGGGATTCCAAGAGTCCGAGCGCTTCGCCGTCGACTCTCGTGCCCAGTATAAGTTCGATGCCGGATTCATGAAGCACGACGTCATCGCCGGCATTGATTACTCGAAGGCGTACTTCAAGACGAACATGTACCAGGGTGCCATCGACGGGTTGAACATCTTCAATCCAGTCTACGGCGCACCCGTCACCACACCCGACCTGCTATTTGACGATCAAGAGACGGCGGATCAGACGGGCCTCTATGTCCAGGATCAGATGAAGCTGTGGAACAGCCTCAACATTGTTGGAGGCGTGCGCAAAGACTGGGCGAGTGACAGGCTGAGGGACAAGATCGGCGACACGGCGACCGAGCAGAAGGACGATGCCGTCACCTACCGTCTTGGAGCGATCTACGACACGCCGATGGGATTGGCGCCTTATGTAAGCTATGCGGAGTCGTTTACGCCGGTATCCGGCACCGATCGGTTGGGAAGCCTATTTCAACCCGAAACCGGCGTGCAGTACGAGGCAGGCCTCAAGTATCAGCCCGTTGGATCTCGAACCTCGATCACATTCGCGGCGTTCGATCTGACCCGCAGCAACGTGCTGACGCCCGACCCCGTAGATATCGATTTTCTCATCCAAACCGGCGAGATCCGAACGAAGGGCATCGAGGTCGAAGGCCTCGGCAATCTGACCGAGGAGATCACCTTCATCGCGACGTATACCTACAACGACGCTGAGGTCACGAAGAGCAACGACGTTGACCTCGGCAAGCGGCCGACCACCGTTCCCGCCCATATGGCATCGTTCTGGGGCAACTACGAGTTTAAGAATGGACCATTCGATGGGTTGAGCTTTGGAGCTGGCGTTCGCTACGTTGGCGATACTCCGGGAGACATGCTGAACACCTTCTACGTCCCATCTTACACGCTATGGGACACGGCCATTCGCTACGAGTTTCAGGACATGCTGTTCGCCATCAATGCAAACAATGTCTTCGATGAGGAATTCGTCTCGGTTTGCTACTCGGAGGGCAGCTGCTACTACGGAAATCGTCGATCTGTGATCGGCTCCGTCACTTACAAGTGGTAGTATGTACGGGCCGCTGGTTGCGCTACATCGGTATCTCGGCCTGACCATCGCGCTTTTCCTTGTCGTGGCAGGCCTCACCGGCAGCATCATTGCGTTTCACAAAGAGCTGGATGCTTGGGCGAATCCAGACCTCTTCTATGTACTTGAGCGTCTCGATCTCCCCACCACTGAACTCGTACGGCGCGTGGAAGCGACTGATCCTCGTATTCACGTCGCCTTTGTAGAGATCAGCGTCGAGCCCGGCCGATCAGCAGCAATCTTCGTCGAGCCGAAAGCGGAGGTGACGGGCCTCGAGTACAATCAGGTGTTTGTCGATCCTTCGAGCGGCCAGATTCTCGGACGTCGCGAACATGGGGGATGCTGCCTTGAGCGACGAGCGGCCATTCCGTTTCTTTACAACCTCCACAGGCGGCTCAGCATGCCCGGACACTGGGGAGACTGGCTGATGGGCGGCGTCGCCATTCTGTGGTTCTTCGATTGCTTTGTGGCGCTCGCGCTTGCATCCCCGCGACATGTCTTTTCAGCGCGCCGATGGAGAACTGCGCTGCACGTGAGGTGGCGATCCTCCGGCTACCGCATCACCTTTGATCTGCATCGGGCAGCCGGGTTGTGGACCTGGCTGGTTCTCGGTGTTCTCGCGTTCACGAGCATCTATCTTAACCTCGGCGATGAAATCGTTCGCCCAATTACGGGCGCAGTCTCCACCTTATCGCCGACACCGTACGATCAGGCACGCGCACCCGCTGACCCGTCGCTGGGGCAGCGTTCGTTCGACGAAATCGTTCAACTCAGCGCAAAGACCAGCGAGCTGGTCGATCGAGGATTTGCCGCGACCGGTATCTACTATGACCGGGAGGCAAAAATTTATCTCGTCGACTTCGAGAACAAATCGCCGTTCATGTTCGGCTTCGCGTGGGCCGCGTTCGACGCGTCGACTGGAAGGCTGCTTGGCACCCAACTTCCTGGTGTCGGAAGCGGTGGCGACGTATTCCTGCAACTTCAGTTCCCGCTGCACTCGGGACGGATCGGTGGTCTAGCAGGTCGCATCTTCATCAGCGTCATGGGTGTCGCAATTGCCATCCTGTCTATTACAGGCATCCTCATCTGGTCCAAGAAACGTCGGGCGCGGATAAAGAGGGGACTGCGGGCCTCACGCTGAGGCCGCTGCTTACGCTGGACGACTTCAAGTCGTGATTGCCTACACTGTCATCCTCGGCTTTAGGCCGAGGACCCATGCATACGATTGCTCCGACGCTCGTCGTTGCGCACGTTTCGGCGGACTAAGGTCGACGCCTGAAATTGCTGATGGCTGGGTCCTCGGGGTCATGCTGAAGGCATGCCTCCGGCATGGCCCGAAGATGACAAGTGGCGGATGGCGTGCCTAAGCGGCTTTGGCGCGGGCCTCGCCGACGAGACGGACGAGCTCGCGGCGCGCCTCCTCGCCGTTGGTGATGCGCGCGGCGAACGGCAAGCGCAATGCGCGCGCCCCGAGCACGAGATCGCAGCCCTCCGGATCGATGCCAGTCATGCGCCACGCGCCCGGTGCGCCACCGAGCAGGCGCGTCGCGTAGAGCTCGATCGCGTCGGCGTGGTCCTCGTTCATGTGGCCGACGATGCCGGGCTCGTTGTCGATCAGCGCCTCGGCGCCGCTCGTATCGATGAGGAGATCGCTGCGCGGCAGATCATGGATGCGGCCAAAGCCGCCGATGAAGTGCGCGCTCGTGATATCGAATGCATAAAAAGAGAAATCGGGAAAATCGGCGTAACCAGCGTTCGGATGGCGTGCGAGGAAGCGGCGACGAGCGGTCGCACTCGTCGTTGGACGCGCCTCGCCGATCAGCGTGATTCGCGCTCCGGCCATCGGGTCGGCGTCGGTGCCGGTTGCGTCGACGAGCAGGCTCGCGCGCACATCGCCGGTGAGGTTCTTCGTGTGCAAAGCCAGCTTGGAGATCAGGAATACCGGGCTTCCATCGGGCTCGGTCGCGGTGAGCAATAGCGACGCATACGGATGTCCAGAGGACTGCAGAAGCGTTCCGAGCGACGCTTTCAGCGCCGCGCGCACCATCGTCCGGGCTTCGGCCGCGATTTCCTTAACGCTCGAAATATTCGGGCGTTTCGCTGCCTCTTCAACAGACATACGGTCCTCCAAGCTTCCGGCGGGCAACCTATTCAGATAACGTTCAGACAGAAATCACGAAATTGGCTTCGCCACAATTGATACACCTTGGAGCCATAAAGCGCGGCAGGGTGCCAGTCTGCCGCAGGGTCGGGACATGATGAAAGAAAAAAGCACGATCGCGCTGGTCGACGACGAGCGCAACATTCTTACCTCGTTGCGCATGGCGCTCGAGGCCGAAGGCTACAAGGTGCGCACGTATAACGACGGCGTGTCGGCGCTCGAGGCCCTCGCCGAGGACCCGGCCGATCTCGGCATCTTCGATATCAAGATGCCGCGCATGGACGGAATGGAGCTTCTGCGCCGCGTGCGCCAGCGCTCCGACATGCCGGTGATCTTCCTCACTTCGAAGGACGAGGAGATCGACGAGCTGTTCGGTCTCAAGATGGGCGCCGACGATTACGTCGCGAAACCGTTTTCGCAGCGCCTCGTCGTCGAACGCGTCAAAGCCGTGCTCCGCCGCTTCCAGCCGAAGGACCCGAGCGCCGCTCCCGAGCTCGAGGCCGCCCGCGTCCTCGAGCGCGGCAAGCTCAAGCTCGATCCCGAGCGCCACAACTGCCATTGGGACAACAAGCCGGTGACGCTCACCGTCACCGAGTTCCTGATCCTGCAGGCGCTGGCCTCGCGCCCGGGCGTCGTCAAGACGCGCGACGCACTGATGGACGCCGCCTACGACGACCAGGTCTACGTCGACGACCGCACCATCGACAGCCACATCAAGCGGCTGCGCAAGAAGTTCAAGCAGGTCGACGACAACTTCGACGTCATTGAAACTCTGTACGGCGTCGGGTACCGCTTCAAGGAAGCTTGAGGCGCGGAGGTAGGATGGCGCTCGACGACACCGAGCGATCCGAGCAGCAACGCCTGTCGAACGGTCTCGCTGGGCTCAAGGGCTTCGCGAACGACATCCGGTCTGCTGCTTCGGCATCGGCGAAGCGACTGACATCGTCGTCGACGAAGACAGCGGGCACGGCTGCGACGTCCATGCGGACGGCCGCCGCCGCCGGGCTGACGTCGGCTCGTTCGGCGGCGCGGCAGACGGCGCACGCCGCGCGCCGTACGGCCGGCGCCATCGCACTCGGCGCGCAAAATGCCGCCGCCCGCGTCGACGGCGCCGAGACACCCAAGGCGCTTGCGCCCATCCAGGCGTGGATCGGGCGCTCGGCCCTGGTCCGTTTCTTCTCGGCAAGCCTGCTGCGCCGCATCCTGATCTCCAACCTGATCGGGTTCTTCATTCTCGTCGGCGGCATCCTCTATCTCGGCTGGTTCCACACCTGGCTGATCGACGCCAAGCTCGACGCGCTCAAAACCCAGGGCAAGATCATCGCCGACGCGATCGCCGCCAACGCCAAGGTGGTGCGCGAGCAGATCGTCATCGATCCCAACGCCATTCCCGACTCGCCGCCGGCCGTGAACCGTTTCCCGGACGACGGGCTCGCCTCGCTCGAGCTGTCCATCCATCCCGAGGATGTGACCCCGATCCTGCGCAAGCTCATCCAGCCGACCAACACGCGCGCGCGCATCTACGGCCGCGACGGCACGCTGATCGTCGACACCGCGCAGACGCTGGCGCGCTGGAAGGCGATGCGCAACGAGCCTACCGGCAACGACGAGGATTCGACGCAGACGCAGAACATGTGGACGCGTCTGACGCGCTACTTCTTCAAGGAGCCGCTACCCGTCTACCAGGAGATCGGCACCGGCAACGGCATGGTCTACAAGGAAGTGCGCGAGGCGCTCGACGGGCAAGAGAAGAGCATGCTGCTGCTCAACCGCAAGGGTGAGCAGATCGTGTCTATCGCCCAGCCGATCACGCGCTTCAACGAGGTGCAGGGTGTGCTGCTCTTGTCGACGCGGCCGGGCCAGATCGACAAGATTCTCAGGGAAGAACGTATCGTCATCCTCGTGCTGGCGGCGGTGGCGCTGCTCGCGACGGTCGTGACCTCGCTCCTCCTCGCACGCACGGTCGCCGGACCCATTCGGCGCCTCTCGGCCGCGGCCGAGCGCGTGAGCCACAACATCGAGGAGCGCACGCAGCTGCCGGAATACTCCGGGCGCAACGACGAGGTGGCGCAGATGGCCGCGGCCTTCCATGCAATGACCGGGGCGCTGTGCCGTCGCATCGAGGCGAGCGAAAAGTTTGCCGCCGACGTCGCGCACGAGTTGAAGAACCCGCTCACCGCTGCCCGCTCGACGGCGGAATCGCTCGGCTACGCCAAGACGGAAGAAGAGCGCATGCATCTCGTTGCGCAGATCCAGGGCGAGCTGAAACGCCTGAACCGGCTGATCACCGACGTGTCGAATGCTTCGCGCCTCGATGCCGAGCTGGCGCGCAAGGAGATGCGGCCGGTCGACGTGACGGCGATGCTGCGCAACGTGGTCTCCATTTTCCGCGACATCATCGGCGACGACAGCCGCGTCTTAATGCTGGCCATTGCCGGAGAGCCATTCAACGGAGCTTTCAATGTCGCCGGCGACGAGGGACGGCTCGGCCAAGTGCTGACCAACCTCATCGACAACGCGATCTCGTTCTCGCCGGACGGCGGCACCGTTACGGTCACCTCGCGGGTCGCGGCGCCGTTCGTCGAGATCCTCGTCGAGGACGAGGGCCCCGGCATTCCCGAAGACCGGCTGGAGATCATCTTCGACCGCTTCTATTCGGACCGGCCGGCGACCGACACCAGCCGCGGCAAGAACTCGGGACTGGGCCTCAGCATTTCGCGCGAGATCGTCCTGTCGCACGGCGGCGCTATCATCGCCGAGAATCGCTACGACGGAGACGAACAGCCGGGCGCCAAGCCGAGCGGCTCACGCTTCACGGTGCGGCTGCCGATTGCCGGTGGGCCACAACGCGGAGGAACGACGGGTGGCCGGCGCACCTGAGGGGCTGACGACGCACGGCACCGCGATCGCCGTGGCTGGCCGCGCGGCGCTAATCGTCGGACCTTCAGGATCCGGCAAGTCCGACCTGGCGTTGCGGTGCCTGGCACTCGCGCCCTCGCCCCTATTGCCAGAACCGGCACGGCTGGTGGCCGACGATCGCGTTATACTTTCGCCACAGGCCGGCCGGCTGCGCGTCTCGGCCCCGGCAACCATCCGCGACCGGCTCGAGGTTCGCGGCATGGGTATCCTCGATATCCACTGCGTGGAGAGTGCCGATCTGGTGCTGGTCGTCGAGCTGGCCCAGGCGGAAGCGATAGAGCGCCTGCCCGATCCCCCGCCGCAGAGCGCCTTCCTTGGTGTCAGCCTCCCGGTTTTGCGGCTGGCGCCCTTCGAGGCCTCAGCCCCGGTAAAGCTGCTCCTGGCGCTGGCAAGGGCCCAGTAGGTGGGCGCCAAGCCCTAGGATTCATGACAGCAAATCCACTTGCGCCGGGGCCGAACACTTGTAAATTCTGCCGCGCCGCCAAAGAGGCTCCCCTCCGGGAGATACCGGCGAAGCCGCAGTAGCGATCCCCACGGTCAAGCCCGCACTCCGTCGTGGAGCAGGGAAAAGACGAGATCGGCTCTAATACATGATCGGACTTGTCATCGTGACGCATTGCGGGCTGGCGCAAGAGTTCCGCTCGGCGCTCGAGCACGTGGTGGGGCCGCAGGCGCAGTTGGAGACGGTCTCCATCGGTCCCGATGACGATGCCTCCGTGCGGCGCGGGCAGATCGTCGACGCGATTCACCGGACCGACACCGGCGAGGGCGTCATCGTGCTGACCGACATGTTCGGCGGCACGCCCTCCAACCTCGCCATCTCGGCGATGGACGAGGCCAACGTCGAGGTCATCGCCGGGATCAACCTGCCGATCCTCGTCAAGCTCGCCAGCGTGCGCAGCGAGATGCCCATCGCCGAGGCCGTGGCCAGCGCGCGGGAGGCGGGCCGCAAGTACATCAAGGTCGCCAGCCAGGAGCTGTCCGGCGAAGGGTCGACTTAAAAGTATGCCGGAGATCAAGGACAGTGCACGTCCCGAAGCGGTGGTCACCATCCGCAACCGCAAAGGCCTGCACGCGCGCGCCTCCGCCAAGTTCGTCAAATGCGCCGAGAGCTACGACGCCATCGTCACGGTGACGCGCGACGGGCATCAGGTCGGGGGCACCTCGATCATGGGGTTGATGATGCTGGCCGCGGGTCCCGGGTCGACGCTGCACATGACCGCAACGGGTCCGCAGGGACCCGAGGCGCTGCAGGCGCTCATCGCGCTCGTCGAGGATGGGTTCGGCGAAGATTGCATCGAAGATGCATGACTTAGGCTGCATCGAAGATGCATGAAAAAAGGGAGCGCCGTTTCCCAGCGCTCCCCTTCTGATGTCGTTGCCGGGCTGCCGACCTACTTCGAGATGTAGAGCGACGACAGCTTCAGCGCGATGTCGCGGAAAGCTTGTTGCAGCTCGTCCTCGTCTTTGGCGTCGTAGTACTTCCCCGGATCGGTGGCGCAGCTCGTCAGCACGTCGAGAGCGCTGGCGTTGTTGCCGACCTCGAAACCGACCGTGTAGATCGTGATGTTGGGATCCCCCGTCCCATCCTTTTTCTTCATCGCTTTGCAGAGCTCTTTCGCCTGTGTGGCAGATGAGCCGTTGACAGCGGTGCCCGCGCCCGGATCGCTGGTGTTGATACCGTTGGCGTCATACTGAGTGTTGTATTCGCCGTCGGTCATCAGGATGGCGATCTTGCGCAGATTGCTCGTCCCGTAGGCCGCCGGCGACGAACTCGCACCCAACACAGAACTCCAGTTGGGGGACAGCGTGTACCACGCCCAGGCCGTACCGACCTGCCCGGCGGTGCCGCCCTTGCCCGTCAGAGTGTCGACCTTGGCCACCAGCGTATCCTTGTTGCTCGTGAGCGGCAGGATCTCACTTGCGGCGTCGAGGGTGCAGTCTGCGACCTGCGACTTCTTGCTGGCATCGACGCTCCAACGGATCGGCAAAGAGTACTTGCCCGAGCTGGGAGCCACATCCGTGTACCTGTTGCTGCCGCCGCGCTCGACGACGCAGTTGGAGGTGCGGTTGTAGTAGTAGGTGGCCGCGTTCCAGCCCGAGCCGGTTGTCTTGGTGACGGTCTTATCAGGCGTCGGCCCCCCCCACGCTTTGCCCACCGCAGACGTCGACAGGCGCACAGAGTCAGAGAAGGGAACGATCGACATCTTCGAGGTGAACTTGGACTGATCCTGCCACACGACGATACCGATGAGGTCCTTCGCAGCCTTCTTCATTGCGTCGATCTTGCGGCCGCTGGTGCAAGCCTTCTGGGTCCGGCCCGGCGCGGAGTTGCACATGGAGCCAGTCACGTCGAGCATCAGCGCGACCTCGATGTTCTCGCCGCCGTTGCCGCCGACCTGGATCTGCGACTTGGAGAACTGCGTCTGCGAGGGGCTGATGAGCGGCAGCTTGTCGATAGAGGCGAACTGCAGGAACGGCGTCTTGATGTAGGCGCTGCCGGAGGCGACCAAACCCATGCCGTCGGGCGCCACGGCAAAGCTCACCGTGTCGTCGACGACGGGCAGGCGGCTGGTGACATTCTGGGTATAGTACTTCTGGGCCGCGGCGACGGCGGCGGCCTCGTCCTTGTTGTTGATCTGCAGGGCGCGCCCGCCAGCGAGAACGGCCGCGTCGACCGCCGATACGGTCTGGTCGCGCGCATGCAGCCAGCGGCCCAGGTCGACCGCGGCGCCGATGCAAAGCATCATCGTCACGGCCATGAGCGCCATCACGATGGCGACGTTCCCGGACTGGTCGTGCCGGAACCGCGCCCAACGCGCCGACGCACGCACCGGGCCCTCGAAGAAACTGCGCATTTTTCGCCTCTCCTGCGAACATCGTTCTTGTGTTTTCGGCAATATGGGTCGGCCGAATATTGAAAGTTCTTAAAAGCGCTAAAATTTATTATTGTTGCCTAACAAAATGTTACTTAGCTGTTTGTTTTGCGACGCCGCTGGTTTTCTGGACTTTACTTGGGGAATGACTGGCAGCCGCAGGCCCGTTGCCGCGGCAATTATATACGTTAGTGACCCAGGACGAGGTTGTGCTATGAGACGCGGTGCCCGCAGACCGGGCAGCTTGCTGCGTCAGAGGATCAAGCACACCGCGGGGGCACCAGTGACCGTTTGCATCGCGACCGTCTGCAACGAGGGCATGATCATCATGGCGTCTGATCGAATGCTCACCTCGGGCGACATCCAGTTTGAGCCGACCGCGTCAAAGACTATCGCCATAACGTCATCCATCGCAGTGATGCAAAGTGGCGACGCCTCGTTCCAGGGAGAGATCATAAGCGAGGTTCGGCGTGAGGTGGCGGCTCTCACAAAGGACCTTGATACGTGGCTGCCTGTGCAGACCGTTGTTGACCTCTACGTGAAGCATCGCAACGCAGCGAAGCTGAAGCGCGCGGAAGCAAAGGTTCTTCAGCCTCTGGGCCTGACCAGCGAAACGTACTTGCAGAGAGCGTCAACCCTGCCTTCAGGATTGGTGGAACGTATCGCCGAGGATTTGATCAACTTCGATGTGCCCCACGTAAGCGTCATCGTAGCGGGAGTGGATGACTCCGGCCCTCGTATATTCATGGTCGAGGAGGGTGTTGCGACCTGCCACGACGCTATCGGTTTTGCGGCCATTGGCATTGGAGCGCGCCACGCCGAGTCACATCTGATGCTGTCGAGACATTCCTGGATGGTGTCGGCGCCGGAGACGCTTGTGAACACCTACATCGCCAAGCGTCGAGCTGAGACGGCTCCGGGGGTGGGCGCGGAGACCGATCTGTTCCTACTGGGTTCACAACCCGGAAAATTTGATGAAGTACGACTAGACATACAGTCCAAGCTGAAGGACGAGTACGTCCGGATGCGGACAGGTGAAGCCAAGCTGCAAAAGTCAATCATCGACAAGGTTGATAGTTATGTCGAATCCATCGCGAGAAGCAAAGCGCCCGACCCGTCAGACCAAGGCGACGCAAAGTCTCCTTCGTCCCAAAGCCAGTCTGGCGAACCCGAAGGAAAAAAGCCTGATAAGGGTTAGCCGGAAACCGGGAGCGCAGCGCTAGGTCTTCTGCCGCGGCTTAGTAGGTTTGTCACCTACGGTCGGGCGCTTCCTCGTGGGCTTCGCCGGAACTTCTGAAGGAGCTGTGGTCGCAAACCGGCCTAGCGCCTCGTCGAATGGCAACTCAATTCGAAGTGGCTTCTGATATTTCCGCTTTGTCATGCGTCAGCGCCTTGTACGTCAGTCGTCCTTCGACTTGCGACAGGAGGTCATTGACGCGGTCACCTTCGCCCATGTCGCGGCGATTGTACCGGTAGCACATTTCGCCCAGGTAGGCGTCAAGGTGCTTGGCCGAAACGTGATGATGGATACCGTATACTTGACGCTTGAATAGGCTCCAGGCGCCTTCGATGCCGTTGGTGTGGCAGAAGTAGTCGCGCACATACTCACCAGCCGAGTGGTTGACGCTGTGCACGCTGTAAGTTGGCTTGAGCCGCTGATAGCTGGCGTGCTCGTCCGACATGATGTTGGCGCCGTCCTTAACGTTGTCGAGAACCCGGCCGCGCACGCGCCAGCCTTGGAGGTCCTTGATGGTCTTGGCGCGCAGTTCGCCCCCGCGCTCCAGCAAGCCGAACACGATGGGCTTGGGCGCCTGACCGGCGGCGCGCTTCGCCTTGGTGCGGTTCTTCTCTTTCGGACCGAAGTAGCTTTCGTCGACTTCGACCTCACCCTCTAAAGGGCGGTTGAATGACCGGGTGCGAGCGGCGTGGCGAAGGCGGTGCAGGACGAACCAAGCCGACTTCTGCGTGATCTTGAGGTCCTTGGCGAGCTGCGTCGAGGCGATGCCCTTCTTGTGCGACGTGATCAGCCAGACGGCGGCGAACCACTTGCGCAGCGGCAATTTCGTATCCTCGAAAATGGTACCGACCTTGATGGAAAACCGCTGGCGGCAGTCGTGGCACTTGTGGGTCTTCTTGTCCGAGAAGTGCATCACCCGGGTGGAGCCGCAGTACGGGCAGAAGGCGCCGTTCTTCCAGCGGATGCCCCGGAGATGGTCGATGGCGGCCTGCTCGTCGGGGAACACCTCGAAGAAGTCGTAGAGGCTGTTGATCTGGCGGACGGTCATCGGGCGATCCCTCGGCTATCTCACTGAACACTAGCCGGTTTCGCCGATTGGGTCAAGCTCGTATATAATTGCCGTTGCCGCAGCCCTGGCTAACATATAAGGACTTGTTTATATCTTGTTGCGAGGGCGCCCGGGGGTCGCTAGAAGGGCGCATGAAGCGGCCCTCGCCGCGCCCCGCGCCGCCATTGGCGCCCATCCGCAAGGGAGTGAGACCTCATGGGTAAGCCCACGGACTACGTGGTCAAGGACATCAGCCTCGCCGAATGGGGCCGCAAGGAAATCGACCTCGCCGAAACGGAGATGCCGGGCCTGATGGCCATCCGTGCCGAGTACGGGCCCAAGCAGCCCCTCAAGGGCGCACGCATCGCCGGCTCGCTGCACATGACCATCCAGACCGCGGTGCTGATCGAGACGCTGAAGGCGCTCGGAGCCGACGTCCGCTGGGTGTCGTGCAACATCTTCTCGACCCAGGATCACGCCGCAGCGGCCATTGCTGCCGCCGGCACGCCCGTGTTCGCCTACAAGGGTGAGACCCTGGTCGAGTACTGGGACTTCACCGCTCGCCTGTTCGACTGGCACGGCGGCGGCTTCCCCAACATGATCCTCGACGATGGTGGCGACGCCACCATGCTGATCCATCACGGCCTGCGCGCCGAGCAGGGCGACACCGCCTTCCTCGACAAGCCGGAGTCCGAAGAAGAAACCATCTTCTTTGCCCTCATCAAGCGGCTGCTGAAGGAGAAGCCCAAGGGCTGGTTCGCCGAGGCGGCAAAGTCCATCCGCGGCGTGTCGGAAGAAACCACCACGGGCGTGCACCGTCTCTACAAGCTCGCCGAGCAGGGCAAGCTGCTGTTCCCGGCCATCAACGTCAACGACAGCGTCACCAAGTCGAAGTTCGACAACCTCTACGGCTGCCGTGAATCGCTGGTCGACGCCATCCGCCGCGGCACCGACGTGATGCTGGCCGGCAAGGTCGCGTTCGTCGCCGGCTTCGGCGACGTGGGCAAGGGCTCGGCGGCTTCGCTGCGCCAGGCGGGCGCGCGCGTCATCGTCTCCGAGATCGATCCGATCTGCGCCCTGCAGGCTTCGATGGAAGGCTACGAGGTCGCGACCATCGAGGACGCGTTCAGCCGCGCCGACATCTACGTCACCGCCACCGGCAACAAGGACATCATCACCGTCGAGCACATGCGGCAGATGAAGGACCGGGCCATCGTCTGCAACATCGGCCACTTCGACAACGAGATCCAGGTCGCCGGCCTCAAGAACCTCAAGTGGAACAACATCAAGCCGCAGGTCGACGAGATCGAGTTCCCGTCCGGCAACCGCATCATCCTGCTGTCGGAAGGCCGCCTGGTGAACCTCGGCAACGCCATGGGCCACCCGAGCTTCGTCATGTCGTCGTCGTTCTCGAACCAGACGCTGGCGCAGATCGACCTGTGGGCTAACCCCGGCAAGTACGAGAAGAAGGTCTATACGCTGCCGAAGGTGCTCGACGAGAAGGTCGCAGCGCTGCACCTCGACAAGCTCGGCGTGAAGCTCACCAAGCTGCGCCCCGATCAGGCCGACTACATCGGCGTGCCAGTCGAGGGCCCCTACAAGGCGGACCACTACCGCTACTGAGCGACCGCTTTATGCTGGGTCCCGGATAGCCGCTTGCTTTGGGCGCGGCATCCGGGATGACAGCTTCCTGGTGACTTCGCGTGCGGCTTGGGGGCAGCACCCTCCCGGCAAATGCCGCCGGGGGTGCCCCGGCCCCAGGCGCACGCTGGCCACACCCCTATCCGGTCCCCATAATTCAAGTCGATTCGCCTCCCTCCGGGGGCGATGCCGCCGAGCCTTTGTCTGTTGCTCGTAGCTTCTCTGGACTCGGGTCCCCCCTGCTTTCGACGGACCCCGATGCACGCTGCCGCTGGCAAACGACTGGCCGGTAAACCTCGCGAGCTCATAGCGCTCGCGGCGGCGAGCCTTGCCTGCGTGCTGGTCGTTGCGGCGGGCATCGTCTCGGGGGGCGTCCTGCCGCTGCCAGCCTTGGGCGACCAGCCGGCCGCCGCCGCCGGCCTGCTCGCCGGCCTCGCCCTCTTCGCCGCGGCGCTGATCGCGTTGACGGTGGTCCGCGCCAAGCGGGAGGAGCGGCGCGCCGTAACCGAGGCGACCGGGCTGAAGCGCAGCCTGGCGGCGGCCGACTCGATCATCCGCTCCGAGCCGCAGGTGCTGCTGTTCTGGGAGCAGGACCAGCCGCTGCGGGTCGTCACTCACACGCTGAGGGATATTCCCGGCCTGCCGGAGACGCCGGATAAGTTCCTGCGCTTCGGCCACTGGCTCGAGCCCGCATCGGCCGCGAACCTGAAACCGGCGATCGATACGCTGTTCTCCCGCGGCCAGCCTTTCAACCTGATCGTGCGAACGGCATCGGGCGGTCACGTCGAGGCCGAGGGACGCACCGCCGGCGGTCGCGCCGTGCTGCGGTTCCGCGATGTCGCCGGGCATCGCGACGAGGTCGCCCGCATCCTGGCGCAGCATCAGCGGCTCGCGCGCGAGGTGCGCGCCAGCCGCGCCCTGCTCGACGCGCTGCCCATCCCCGTGTGGCTGCGGGCCAAGGACGGGCGCCTCACCTGGGTGAACAGCGCCTACGTGCGGGCGGTGGAGGCGCGCAGCCGGGCGGAAGTGCAGGAGCGGCAGATCGAGCTCCTGGAGCAGCGGCAACGCCGGGCCGCGGCCCGTGTGCTGGCCCGCGGCGAGAGCTATCGGACCCGCGTTCCGTTGATCGTCGGCGGCGAGCGGCGTCCGCACGACGTCACGGTCATCCCGTTCGAGGACGCCACCGCCGCTGCCGCCGTCGACGTGCTGGCCATCGAGAAGTCGCAGGGCGAGCTCGAACGGCAGGCGGTGCCCTACGATCGCACGCTCGATCGCGTCGCGACCGCGGTCGCCATCTTCAACGCGCAGCAACAGCTCGTGTTCTTCAACGAGGCGTATCGCAAGCTGTGGCAGCTCGACGACGCCTGGCTCAAGACGCGCCCCACCGAAGGTGCCGTGCTCGACCGGCTGCGCGAGCTGGGACGCCTGCCGCAGGTGGTCAACTACTCGGAGTGGAAGGCGAACATCCTGGCCGGATACGGGGAAGATCCGATCGAGGACGACACCTGGCTGCTGCCCGACGGGCGCACCCTGCAGGTGCGGCCGGAGAAGCGCTCCGACGGCGGTATCACCTATCTCTTCGTCGACGATACCGAACGGCTGGCGATGGAGCGCGACCATACCGCGCTCATCGGCGTGCAGCGCGAAACGCTCGACAGCCTCAAGGAAGGCGTCGCCTTGTTCGGCACCGACGGGCGCCTCAAGCTGTTCAACTTGGCGCTCGCCGAGTTCTGGCAGATCTCGCCCCGCACCTTGGCCGAGGAGCCGCATGTCGACGAATTCATCGCCCTGGCGCACGAGCTGTTCGACGAGCCGCAAACGTGGTCGCGCCTCAGCCGCGCCGTGACGGCATTCAACGAAGTGCGCGAGGAGTTCGGCGGCCAGATGCTCCGCTCGGACGGCAAGATCATCGACTACGTGTCGATGCCGCTGCTCGACGGCGCGACACTGGTGACCTTTGCCGACGTCACCCGCAGCCGAGACTACGAGCGGGCCCTAGAAGAGCGCAACGACGCGCTTGTCGCCGCCGATCGCATGAAGAACGCCTTCATCAGCCACGTGTCGTACGAGCTGCGCACGCCGCTGACCAACATAATCGGGTTCAGCGACCTGCTCGGCAACCCCCACATCGGCGTGCTCAACGAAAAGCAGCAGGAGTACCTCGGCGATATCTCCAACTCGTCGAAGGAGCTGCTGGCGATCATCGACGACATCCTCACCCTGGCGACGATCGACGCCGGTACGATGGAACTGAAGCAGAGCCGCGTCGACATACCCGCCGTCATCGACGCCGCCATCCTCGGCGTCCGCGAGGCGGCGCAGCGGGCGCGCCTGTCGCTGCACATCGGCGTCGCCGACGGCGCCACGAGCTTCATCGCCGACGAGGCGCGCGTGCGGCAGATCCTGTTCAATCTGCTTTCCAACGCTGTCGGCTTCTCCAAGCCTGGAGATACCATCACCATCACCTGCCGCCGCGATGGCCCGATGATGGCCTTCACGGTCGAAGACCAGGGCGTCGGCATTCCCAAGGACGAGCAGTGGAAGGTCTTCGATCGCTTCGAGAGCCGCAGCCACGGCTCCAGCCACCGCGGCGCGGGCTTGGGGCTGTCGATCGTCAAGAGCCTCGTGGAGCTGCACGGCGGCAACGTTTCGCTCGAATCCGAGCCGGGGCACGGCACGCGCGTCACTGTGCGCCTTCCCGTCGCCGGGCGGCCTGATAAAGCACCCCTGGCGCTGCCCCAAGAAGGCCCCGAGGGTTCGCTAACGGCCAGTGGCACCCGCGGCTGAAGTGAAATGTAATGCCGGCTTCCCACGTCATTGAAAATGTCAGCGAGCCCCAGCTCTTGCGGCTGGGAGAGCAGATCGCGTTCATCGCGCGCCGCGGCGATCTCTTCGCGCTGAGCGGCGAGCTGGGCGCCGGAAAGACGACGCTCGCCCGCGCCATCATCCATGCGCTCATCGGCGCGGAACGGGAGGAGATTCCGAGCCCGACATTCACGCTGGTGCAGACCTATGCGACGCCACGCATGCCGGTGGCGCATTTCGATCTTTATCGGCTCAGCACTCCGACGGAGCTGGAGGAGCTGGGCCTCGACCCAGCGCTCAAGAGCGGGATCGCCATCGTCGAGTGGCCGGAGCATGCGAACGAACTGCTGCCCGCCGACCGGCTCGACATCCGCATCGACGACAACGGCAGTGCAGAAAGCCGGCGGGTGACGCTGACGGGCCACGGCGATTGGGCGTCGCGTCTTAACCGGTTTGTCGCCATGCGCGACCTCGTCGGCGGCGATGACGGCTGCGAACTGCGCTACCTGCAGGGCGACGCGTCCGTGCGCCGCTACGGACGTCTCGTGCGCCGCGCCCAGCCCGGCGCCATCCTCATGGACTGGCCGCGCCAGCCCGACGGTCCGGCGATCCGCAACGGATTGCCGTACAGCCGCCTGGCACACCTTGCGGAAGACGTGCGGCCCTTCGTGGCGGTCGCGCAGGCGCTCGACACCGCCGGCCTCACGGTGCCGCACATCCATGCACAGGATCTCGACAACGGCTTCCTGCTACTCGACGACCTCGGCGACCGCGTGTTCGGGCGCGAGGTAGAGACCGGCGCGACCGATCAGGCGACGCTGTGGCGCACCGCCACCGAGGCGCTGGTCGCGCTGCAGGAAGCGCCGGCGCCGTACACGCTGCCCGTGGCCGGTGGCGGCGAGCATCGCGTTTCGGCCTACGATGCCGGCGCGATGTCGATCGAGACCGAGCTGCTCGTCGACTGGTATTGGCCGGCGGTGCGCGGCGCGACCGTGCCGACGGCAGAGCGCGATGAATTCGTCGGTCTGTGGAGCGACGTATTCACCGAGCTGGCAAAAGCGCCGCCCGGCTGGGTGTTGCGCGACTACCACTCGCCCAATCTTCTCTGGCTGCCGGATCGCCAGGGCATTGCGCGCGTCGGCGTGATCGACTTTCAGGATGCCATGCGTGGCCCCGCCGCCTACGACCTCGTCTCACTTCTGCAGGATGCGCGCCTTGATGTACCGCCCGAGCTTGAAGCGCAATTGTTCGACCACTACTGTTCCGGCGTCGCCGCGCGCGGAGGGTTCGATCGGGATGCATTCGCCTTCGCCTATGCCGCGCTCGGCGCGCAGCGCAACACCAAGATCGTCGGCATCTTCGCCCGCCTCGCCAAGCGCGACGGCAAGCCAGGGTACCTGCACCACATCCCGCGCCTGTGGCGCTACCTCGATCGCGACCTCGCGCACCCGAAGCTGGCGCCGCTCAAGCGTTGGTACGAGCGGCACTTTCCCGCTGGCGCGCGCGCCGTTCCCACGGCCTGAGCAGAGAGCGCAGCAATGACCGCTTCCAAAACCTGGCGCCCCGAGGCGGCGATGGTCCTCGGCGGCGGCCTTGGCAAACGCATGCTGCCGCTGACCAAGGACATTCCGAAGCCGATGGTGCGGCTCAAGGGCCGCACACTGATCGACCATGTGCTCGACCGGATTGCGGCTGCGGGCGTGCATCGCGCCGTCGTCAACGTGCACTATTGCGCCGACAAGCTCGAAGCGCACGTCAAACAACGCAAGCAGCCGGAAATCCTGATTTCCGATGAGCGCCAACAACTTCTCGACACCGGGGGCGGCGTCACCAAGGCGCTGCCGCTGCTCGGGAAGGAGCCGTTCTTGATTCACAACTCCGACTCGGTGTGGATCGAGGGTGTCGGCTCCAACCTGGAGAGGCTGTTCTCCTTCTGGAACCCCGACAGCATGGACAGCGTCATGCTGCTCGCATCCGCGGCGACGAGCCTCGGCTACGACGGCTCGGGCGATTTCGCCATGGACAAGGACGGCCGGCTGGTCCGGCGCGGCGAGCGGCAGATGGCGCCGTTCGTCTTCACCGGCGTGTCGATCGCGCACCCGCGCATGTTCGAGGGTGCGCCGCAAGGACCGTTCTCGATGAACCGGCTATGGGATGCCGCGATCGACAACGGACGACTGTTCGGCATCCGCCTCGACGGCCTGTGGATGCATGTCGGAACGCCGGAAGCCTTGATAGAGGCGGAAAGGTGGATCGAGAGTGAGGACGTGGCTTAAGAGCGGTGCGGATGGCGCCGGCCGTGACGCGGCCGAAGGCGCTCGCGTCTTCACCGTTCCGGCCGGGCGTCCATTCCTCGCCGCCGTCGCCAAGGCGATCCTCGAAGGCGATCTGCCTGCCGCCGGCGGCCGTGCGCCGAGCCCGCTCGAGCTGCCCGACATAACGCTGCTGCTGCCGACCCGGCGCGCCACGCGTTCCATGCAGGAAGCTTTCCTCGCGGCGGGCGGCGGACGGGCGATGACGCTGCCGCAGATCCGCCCGATCTCGGCCAGCGAGGAGGACGCAACGCTGCTCGCCGGCCTCGCCAGCCCCGGGGCGCTCGGCACCGACGCGCTCGACCTTCCCCCCGCGGTGAGCGAGGTCGAGCGGCGGCTGGTGCTGACCATGCTGGTGCAGCGCTGGTCGCAGACGATGCGCCGGGATGCGGGCGACGCGGCGCACCTCGGCACGCACGCCGCGGCGGCGGGCGCCAACACGCCGGCGCAGGCAGCGCATCTCGCCGCCGAGCTGGCGCGGCTCATGGATATGGTCGAGACGGAGAACGTGCCGCTCGACGGTCTCGCCAAGCTCGTGCCCGACGAGCACTCCGAGCATTGGCAGAAGACGCTCGAGTTCCTCAAGATCATTACCGCGTTCTGGCCCGAGCATCTCGCGGAGAAGAAGCTCCTGTCGCCGGCGGCGCGGCGTAATCAGGCGATCTTGGCCGAAGCCGAGCGGCTGACGAAATCTGCCTCGAAGGCGCCCGTCATTATTGCCGGCGTTACCGGATCGGTGCCGGCGACGGTGGAGCTGATGGCGGCGGTGGCGCGGCTGCCGAACGGAGCCATCGTGCTGCCGGGGCTAGATCTGCATCTCGACGACACGAGCTGGGCGGCGATCGGCGAGCATCCCGAGCATCCGCAGTTCGGCTTCCACAAGCTGTTGAAGGCGCTTGGCGCCGACCGTGCGGACGTCCACGTGCTGACGGGCGCCGAGCTGTCGCCGGAACAGAAGGACCGCGAGGCGCTAGTCGCCGAGACCATGCGACCCTCAGGCAAGACCGGGCTGTGGCAGCAGTACATTGCCGGTGCCGACCGCGCGGCGGTGCGGCGCGCGCTTTCGAACGTCAGCCTGATCGATGCACCCTCGGCGCAGGACGAGGCGGAGACGATCGCCCTCATCTTGCGCGAGGCGGCAGAGACGCCGGGGCGTACGGCGGCACTTGTCTCGCCGGACCGCTTGCTGGCGCGGCGTGTCGGCGTGCGGCTCGAAGCGTGGGGCATCCGCGTCGACGATTCCGCCGGCCGCCCGTTCGCCAAAACGCCGCCGGGCACGTTCCTCGACCTCGTCATTGCCGCGGCGGCGGAGGATTTTACGCCGGCCGCCACGATGGCGCTGCTGAAGCATCCGCTAACGCGCCTCGGCCTCGACGCCTTCGTTGTGCGCCGCGCCGCCCGCGCGCTGGAGATCGCCGCGTTTCGCGATGTCTACCTCGGCCGCGGCCTCGACGGCATCGCCGACGCGCTCATTCGCGCCGAGGAGAACGTCGGCACGGGGCGGCGGCGGCAAACGGCGGCACGCCGCCTGTGGCCCGCCGACTGGGAGGGCGCGCACGATCTCGTCGCCCGCCTACAGAAGGCCTATGCGCCGCTGCTCGCGGTCTTCCGCCACAAGGGCGAGCAGTCGCTGCAAGCCATCGCCGCCGCGCACGTCGCCGCGGCGGAAGCGCTGTGCGCCTTGCCCGAGACGGAAGCAACGGAGGCGGGCTCGCCGCTGTGGCTCGGAGAAGCCGGCACGGCGGCAGCGAGCTTCTTCACCGGACTCATCGATCCGAACTTGCCGGCGCTGCAGGTGACCGCCCCCGACTATCCCGACCTCTACCGCAGCCTCATCGTCGGCCAGAACGTGCGCACGCGCGTCGCCGTGCATCCGCGCCTATCCATCTGGGGGCCGTTCGAGGCGCGCCTGCAGCAGACCGACGTCATCATTCTCGGCTCGCTCAACGACGGCACCTGGCCGGAGGCCGCCGACCCGGGTGCCTGGCTCAACCGGCCGATGCGCCAGGAGCTCGGCCTGCCGTCGCCCGAGGAGACGATCGGCCACGCGGCGCACGATTTCACCTCGCTGCTCGGCGCCGAGCGCGTCTACATCACCCGTGCCGAGAAGATCGACGGCGTGCCGACGGTGCCCTCGCGCTGGCTGATGCGCCTGCAGGCGCTGCTGGCGGGTCTGGAATTGAGCGACGCGCTGCATCCCGATCAGCCGTGGCTCGGCTGGGCGCGCATGCGCGATCACGTGCAGCGCAGCCCGCGCATCAGTGCACCGGAGCCGCGCCCGCCGCTCGCCCTGCGTCCGCGCCGCATGAGCGTGACGCGCGTCGAGACCTGGCTGGCGAACCCCTACGCGATCTTCGCGCAGACCATCCTCGGATTGGACAAACTGCCCCCGCTCGGCGCCGACCCGAGCGCGGCGCTGCGCGGCAACGTCGTGCACGACATCATGCGCCGCTTCGCCGAAGCATTTCCCGACAAGCTGCCGCCCGACGCGCACGCCGCGCTGATGCGCCTCGCCCGCGAGGTGCTGGAGAACTACGTCCGCAATCCGCGCGTCGCCGCCTTCTGGCTGACGCGCTTCGAGCGCTATTCCCAGTGGTTCGCCGACAGTGAGCCGGGGCGGCGTTCGAACGTCCAGCGCGTCCTGCCGGAGGTTTCGGGGCAGCTGGTCATTCCGGCGCCCGCCGGTCCGTTCACGCTGTCGGCACGCGCCGATCGCATCGACCTCACCGAGCGCGGCATGGTCATCACCGACTACAAGACCGGCAGCGTGCCGAACGACCGGCAGATCGCCGCCGGCATGAAACCGCAATTGCCACTCGAAGCGGCGGTCGCGCTCGGCGATGCGGGCTTTGCCGGGGTGCCACGCGTGCCCGTCGCCGGCCTGCGCTACGTGCGCGCGACGGGGGCCGAGCCGCCGGGTGAGGATCGCTTGGTCGCCGCCGGCGACATTGCGGATCTCGCCAGCGAGGCCCTCGCCAAGCTTGCCGACCTCATCAAGCACTTCGACAACGAGGCAACGCCCTACAAGGCCCTGCGCCGGGCGCGCTTCGATTACGACTACGATGACTATGCGCACCTGGCGCGCGTCGCCGAGTGGTCGGTGCCCGGCGAGGACGAGGTGACGATCGTATGAGCCTCCGCCGCCCAGAGAGCGATCTGGATCGCACGAAGCGTGCGCAGCGCGACGCTGCCGACCCGCGCGCGTCGGTGTGGGTTAGCGCCAACGCCGGCACGGGCAAGACGCACGTGCTGACCCAGCGGGTGCTGCGCCTGATGCTCGCCGGCACCAAGCCGGAGCGTATCCTCTGCCTCACCTACACGAAGGCTGCCGCCGCCGAGATGGCGAAGCGCGTGTTCGATACGCTTGCCAAATGGGTAACGGCGGCGGACGCCCCGCTCGCGGCCCAGATCGCCGAGCTGTGCGACCGGCCCGTGACGATGGAGGAAGTGGCCTTCGCACGCACGTTGTTCGCCGTGGCGATCGAGACACCCGGCGGCCTCAAGGTGCAGACCATCCATTCGTTCTGCGAGCGCCTGCTGCAGCGCTTCCCGTTGGAGGCGGGCGTCGCGCCGGGCTTCACGGTGCTCGACGACATGACGTCCAAGGTGCTGCTGCGCGAGGCGATCGACGCAACGTTGATGGAGGCCACCGGCGGCAGCTCAGACAAGCAGAAGCGGGCGCTCGAAGCGGTGATCCCGTACGCGGCCGAGGACCGGTTCGACGAGGTGTTGCGCGCCGCGCTGGCCGAGCGCCGCTGGCTCGACAGCGCCGTGCGCATCGACTTCGGCGATCACGCCGACGAGCTGGCCGGGCTGGAGGCCGCCTACCGCAAGAGCTTCAAGGTCCGCGCTGACGTCGCGCTCGACGACATCGTCAGCGACATGGCCGACGTGGTCAGCGACGCCGACCTCGCGCGGCTCAAAGGAGCATTGAGCAGCGGCGGCAAAAGCGATCAAGAGTTGGCCCACAGCATCGGCGAGGCATTGGCCGCAACGTCGAGTCCCGCGCGCGCCGCAGCGCTCGAAGATTATTTCTGCACGGCCAAGGGCGCGCGCACCCGGCTGATGACCAACGCCGTCAAGGCGGAGTATCCCGACCTCGACGCGGCGTTCGGCACGGCGCAGCTGCGCTTCACCGCACTGCATGAGGAACGCCGCGGTCTGCGCGCCATCGTCGCCACCATCGCCTTGCATCGCCTCGCCGGTGCAGTGCTGCAGCGCTACACGCTGGCAAAGGCGCGCCGCGCCGCGCTCGACTATGACGACCTGATCTCCAAGAGCGTCTACCTGCTCAGCGGCCAGGATCTCGCCGCCTGGGTGATGTTCAAGCTCGACCGCGGCATCGACCACATCCTGGTCGACGAGGCGCAGGACACAAGCCCCGAGCAGTGGCAGATCGTCGAGTCGCTGGCGCGCGAGTTCTTCACCGGCACCGGCCAGCAGGAGGTCGCGCGCACGCTGTTCGCCGTGGGCGACGAGAAGCAGTCGATCTACTCGTTCCAGGGCGCCGCGCCGCATCAGTTTGCGGAGATGGGCGCTCGCTTTGAAAAGATGAGCGGCAAGGAGAGCTGGCGGCGCGTTCCCCTCGATTTGTCGTTCCGCACCGTCGCGCCGGTGCTCGGCGCCGTCGACCGCGTGTTCGCCGATCATGGACGCACGCCGGGCCTCTCGACCGAGGGCGCGATCGTGCGCCACGCGGTGCACCGATTGGGGCATGGCGGCGTCGTCGAGATCTGGCCGACCGAAGTGCCCGACTCAGACACTAGCGCCGACCCGTGGCTGCCCCTCGACGAGAAGACCGGTCGCGCCCCGGCCGAGCGCCTCGCCGATCGCATCGCCACGACGATCAAGCGCTGGTTCGACAGCGGCGAGATGCTCGCCTCCGAGGGCCGGCCGGTGCGCGCCGGAGACATTCTGATCCTCGTGCGCAAGCGCCGCCCGTTCGCCGGACCGATGGTCGCCGCCCTGAAGATGCGCGGCATCCGGGTGGCCGGCGCCGACCGCCTGCGCTTGAGCGAGCAGATCGCCGTGGAGGATCTGCTGTCGCTGGGCGATTTCCTCACCCTGCCGGAGGACGACCTGGCGCTGGCCGAGGTCTTGAAGAGCCCGCTGATCGGGCTCGACGACGACGACCTTCTGTCGCTAGCGGCCGGGCGCAAGGGCACGCTGTGGAAGGCGCTGATCGACAATGCGGGCGGCAACCCCGGTTACCGGGTGGCGGCCGACACCCTGAAGCGCTGGCGGGCGCGCGCCGACTTCGTGCCGCCGTTCGAATTCTTCTCATCGATCCTCGACCGCGAGGGCGGCCGCGCCAAATTTCTTTCCCGGCTCGGCGCCGAAGCGGCGGACCCGATCGACGAATTCCTCAACCTGGCGCTCGGCTACGACGATGCCGAAGCGCCGTCGCTGACCGGGTTCCTCGCGTACCTGCGGGAAGCCGACCGCGAGGTGAAGCGCGATATGGAGCATGGGCGCGACGAGGTCCGGGTGATGACCGTGCACGGCGCCAAGGGCCTCGAGGCGCCCATCGTGTTCCTTCCAGATACCTGCTCGACGGCGACGGGTGGCCCGATCACGTCGCTGCTCGACATCGAAAACCTGGAGCTGCCGCAGGTCATCGACGGGACGCCGTTCGTGTGGAGCGTCAAAGGCACGAGCGGACACGCCGCGATCACCGCCGCGAAACGCGTGCGCACCGAGCGCGAGACGGAGGAGCGCAACCGCCTGCTCTACGTCGCCATGACGCGCGCGCGCGACCGGCTCTATATCGCCGGGTTCGAGGGCAAGGCCGGCCAATCCACTGGCTGCTGGTACGAGCTGATCACCGGCGCGCTGCGTGGCGACATGCAAGAAGCGGACGGCGCCGACGGCAGCCGTGTGTGGCGCACGGTCGAGCCGCAATCGACCCCGGCGAAGCCGCGCGATTCAGCCCATAAGCAGGACGCGGCGGCAGCGCAGCTGCCGGCGTGGGCCACCAGCGCCGCGCCGCGCGAGGTCTCGCTGTCCATTCCGCTGGCACCGTCGCGGCTCGAAGCCTATGCGCCGGACGAGAGTGGCGATCCCCTCCCCACGCAACCTGCCCGCCACCGCCCGACCCAGGACGAGCCGCCGCCACCCTCCCCGGCGGGGCAGACGGGCGACAATCGCTTCCTGCGCGGAACGCTGACGCATGCGTTGCTGCAGCACTTGCCGGCGCTGCCGTCTGCCGGCTGGGAGAAGGCCGCGCGCGGCTTCCTCGACCTGCGCGGCGGCGCCCTGTCGAGCGCCACCCGCAAGGGCATCGCCAAGGAGACGCTGGCGATCCTCACCTCGGCGGAGTTCGCCCCCCTGTTCGGGCCGCAGAGCCGGGCCGAGGTGCCGATTGTCGCCGTGATCCCCAACCCGCACGGCAAGGGTCCGCCGCTCAAGCTCACCGGCCAGCTCGACCGCGTCGTGGACCTCGGCCACGAGGTTCTGATCGTCGACTACAAGACCAACCGGCCGCCTCCCGCCAAGGTAGAACAGGTTGCAGCGGCTTATTTATTCCAGCTCGCCGCCTACCGTTTGGCCCTGCGCGAAATTTATGCAGGCCGCCGCGTCAAGACGGCGCTGCTCTGGACGGACGGCCCGCGCATCATGCCGATCCCTGATTTGCTGTTAGACGAATTTACCGGTCGGCTCTGGGCGCTGGACGTTAGTCACCTTGACGCTAGCGGGCCGCATTCCTAACTTCCGCGTCGAAGAGGTGTCGGCCGCCGCCAGCGGCCTTAGCACCTCGAAAGGAGAAAAACACGATGGCAAACGCAGTGTCCGACAGCACCTTCGATCAGGAGGTTTTGAAGTCCACGGAGCCGGTTCTCGTGGACTTTTTTGCGGAGTGGTGCGGCCCCTGCAAGGCCATGGCCCCGGCGCTGGAGCAGGTCGCCAAGGAGATGCAGGGCAAGGTCAAAGTCGTGAAGCTCGACGTCGACCAGAACCCGGGCGTGACCGGCAAGTACGGCATCCGTGCCATGCCGACGCTGATCCTGTTCAAGAACGGGCAGGTGACGGCGCAGCACACCGGCGCGCTGGTGCAGAAGAAGAAGCTCGAGGACTGGATCAACACCTCGGTCGCCTGAGCCCGGTCAGGACTGCAAGGTTTCAAAGGCCCCGTCCCGCGCGGGGCCTTTTCGTTGGCGGCGGCGGCCAAAAGTGCTGGTAAGCTCGAGATGGAAGCGAACGGGGAAACAACCATGCACGGGCTTTCGACGGCGCTGCGACGGGCGCTTGGCACGCTTGCTTTCATCGTCATCGGCAGCAGCGCGGCGTGGGCGCCGGGCTCGATCACGCTCGACGACGTGATCGAGCAGCTTCAGGACCAGGAGAAGCTCACCGCCGAAATCTTCGCCGAGCTCAAAGCGCAGAACCTCAAGGCCGAGGAGGTGATCTGCGTCGGCTCGCGCTTCGGCGGCCAGTGGCGCAACCTGGGCGGCGCGCGGGCGGTGCCCTTCGAGTGCGAGATCGGCAAGAAGAAGCTCGCCATCGAAGGAACGGTGCACATCTACGACGACGCCGGCAAAGAGCTCGACATGAACGAGGACGCGTCGTTCGAGCACGCGGCCGAATACCGGCAGGCCGACATCACCTGGAAGTGGCAGTAAGGGCGCTGCTGCGAGCTCACTGGCTGTGTCCCGCTTCACCAAACAGCTTGCTAAAGCTGGCATAGACTCCGGCCTGCGCCGGGTGACGTGTGTGGGGCGCCCTGATCGCCCTATTCCGTCATCCCGACGGGGATCGGGATCCACGCAAGTCACCGCATTCTCAACCAGAGTTAGTCAGTCTCGCGGGTGAGCGGCACGAAGCGCACGGGCACGATCTGCTCGTTGATGGTCGTGCCGTCCGCCTTTTTCTGAACCACCATCAGCTCCTGGAACAGCGTGCCAACGGGAATGACCAAGCGGCCGCCGGGCTTCAGCTGGGCGATAAGCGCGGGCGGAACGTGGTCGGGCGCGGCGGTCACGATGATGGCGTCGAACGGCGCCGCCTCGGGCCAGCCGCCGTAACCGTCGCCGGTGCGGGTTTGCACGTTGCGGTACTTCAGGCGCTTCAAAGTGCGGGCCGCCTGGTCGGCGAGGCGGTCGACGATCTCGATGGTGTGGACGTCGCCCGCGATCTCGGCGAGGACCGCCGCCTGGTAGCCGCAGCCGGTGCCGATCTCCAGAACCTTCTCGCCGCCTTCGAGCCGGAGCAGATCGGTCATCAGCGCCACGATGTAGGGTTGCGAGATGGTCTGCCCCTCGCCGATAGGCAGCGGCCGGTTGCGGTAGGCGGCGTGACGATGCTCGGGGGGCACGAACTCGTGGCGCGGCACCTTCGCCATCGCGGCGATGACGCGGTCGTCGAGCACCGGCCGTCCGACTTCCCCGGCCGAACGGGCGATATGCACGATCTCGTCGATCATGCGTTGGCGCTCGTCGGCGCGGAAATCATGCGCGGAAGTCATGCCGGGGGGCCCGATCAGCGACAGTGCCAGCAGTAGAGGCGGCAGCAGCGAGCGCCGCAAGCGCCGCCTGCCCGGCCCGGCAGAAATTTGCGCCAGCGACGCATGCAATCGCCGATTCATCATAATTCCACCACGCGGGCGCGGCCTTCTGGCGGCGGATCATAAGCCGAGGGAGTAAGTTATGGTGTTTCAGCGTAAGAGCGAGCCGAAGACCCTCACCGTCGTTCCAGCCGATGTCACAGCACTATCCCCCCACGCCGGTTCGGGCGTGAGGATGGCGGAATCCGTCATCGGCAAGGATATGTCCATCGAGGGGCAGTCTATCACCGTGCGCTGTAAGGGGTCGCTGCGCGTCAACGGCGCGATTGCCGCCGATCTGCACTGCACCGAGCTTGTCGTTGGCGAGGAAGCCGTCGTGAACGGCTCGATTGCCGCCGACACCGTGCGCGTGTTCGGCCAGGTGCAGGGGGCCATTCTCGGTGCCCACGTGGTCCTGCATCCAAGCGCCCAGGTGGAGGGCGACATCCACAGCCAGTCGCTGACCATCGAGCAGGGCGCCAGCTTCGACGGCCGCTCACGCAAGGTGACCAACGCCGCCGAGGTCGCACCGCAGCTCGAGAACCCCGAGACGCAGGCCCACGCCTACGGCTGAGCTTGCAAGTCGCTCATCCTCGGCTTGCGGCCGAGGATGACAGTTGAGCGAAGCCGCGGTCAGGCGGCCTCGCGCTTCCCGTTGATGATATCCCAGGCGATGTTGATCTGGCGGATGCGATCCTCGCGCATCAGCCGGTCGTCGTCGTCGCGCGCATGGTCGGGGTGCCAGCTCATGCGCAGCGCATCGACGATCTTCTTCAGCACGCCATCGCTGACCTCGGCATTGACGCCAAGCACCTCGTAGGCCTCGCTCGTGGTGCGCGGCAGCGTCGTCGGCTTCTTGGTGCCGGCCATGCTCGCGACCGCGCTGTCGACGATGCGGCTGATACGCTCCAATTCACGCACGAGCGCGCGGAACTGCGGCGCCGACTTCTCCAGCGGCTGCTCGCCCTTGGCCGCAAGCTTCTCGATGTTGGCGAGACGCTCGCGCACGTGGCCGAGCTCGCCCTGCAGCACCTCGCGCAAGGGGCCTGCGCCTTTGAGCTCGCGTGCCGCCGCCTCGGTCTGCTGCAAAAGGGCGGCGACCGCAGCGGAGGCGTTGGCAACGTTGAGGTCGCGGCGTGCCAGGCTGAACGAGACGGCCGGCGTCCGGCGCCCATAGAGAAGCGGGGCAAAGCGCATGGCGAGCAGCACGACGACGACGACCGCGGAAGCGGTGACGGCAAGCCACGCCCAGGTACGCGAGCCGGTGATGTCGGCACGCACGGCGGGCGCGGCATCGGGGCCGGCGCGCACCACGGTGATCCAGTCGTCGCCGGCGAGATTAGGCTCGAGCGCCGTCTCGAAGGACGGGCGCTCGGCGCGCGGCTCCAGCGTGGCGTCCGGGTCGGCCTTGGCGAGGACGATTTCCCCTTCGCTCATGGAAACCTGCGTCATCGACGGAGCGAGCGACGCGATCTCGAATTCGTCGGCGGCGGCGCCGACCATCAACCTGGCACCAAGCTCGCCGACCGGGGCATACCCCCCGGGGAGCACCAGATGCTCGAACACGGCGCGGCGCGACCACGGCAAGCAGTCGCCCGTCAACACCACATTCCGATCGAGCCGGGCCGCCTGCGTACCAGGGCAGGGCGACGGACTATCGAGCGCACCGCCCGTCGGCATCACCAGGTTGAGCTGGCCGTTCTCGATCCAGGCGCGGTTGGCGGAGGTGCTGCGCATGGCGGCGGCAATGCGCATCCAATCGACCGACGTGCCGGCGCAGGAGACCGTGAACCGGTGCACCATCACCGTGCGGCAGCCGGCGCCGTTCGGACGGGTGCAGGTGGTAACGGTCTGCTCCTCACGCGCCCCGACGATGCGGTAGCTCGTCTCCGCCGCAGGGGAGAGATGGATGTCGCCTCCCTCCAGCGAACAGTCGAACGGCATAACCAGCCGCTCCCGAGCCTCCACTGGAAAAAACGGTAAAACGCCCAGGCTGATCGCCCAGAAAAAGCGGGAAACACCACGCACCGCTATGCCCTCTCATGTTGGTACGCACGCTTTTGTTCTTATGGTGAACAAGGGCGCGACTGTGGCGAAGAAGCGGCTTGTCCACGCAAACATTTAGTTGGCTATCGCACTTGTCTTGACATTCTCGCTCGCCGATTTGGGACCGGCGGAATCCGCTGCCACAAGGGCGCCCCAAAATTGCCGGGCGCCCCGGCGAAGTCTCGACAATCCAAGTGCTTCCACCATAGAAGTGCCTGGGCGCGCGGATGCCATCGGGAGACGCGCGAAGGTGGCATTCGCCCGCGTTGCGTGATGAGGGGAGCCCGACCATGTCTTCAGCCGACGTGCAGGCGCCGCCCGCCGCCGGAAGCTTTTTCTCCCGGACGAACGGCGAGCCCGTTGCCGAGAGCAAAGCGGAAGCGGTCTCAGCCTTCGATGCCGTGATGCCGGAGAGCGCGCGCGGCAAGGAGCGCTTCATTCCCGTCACGCGGTTTGCGCTCCTCGACCGACTGACGTCGCCCACCGCTTGGCCGGCCGGGCAAGCCAAGGAGGCACGGCGCTTCTTCCGCTATCTCGATCACTGGCGCCGGCAGCAGTACAACGCCCAACTGAATGTGCTCGAGGAAACCTACGAGCCGTTCAGCCCCGACAGCGACCTGCTGATGACGCGCGCCTTCACTCCCGAAGAGCGCGACGTGATGCAGGCGCGCGTCGTTGACGGCATGCAGCGCATCCTTCAGCAAGCCAACTACGTCCATATCGACCACAAGGACGTGGCGCAGGTTCTGACGCGCGATTCCGCCTATGGCCTCGACCTGCACGTCGACCTCAATGTGTTCGACGAGGTGCTCCTGTTCTACCGCGGCGCCTCCTCCAAGCGTGACCTGCGGCGGCGCTGGCAGAAGTTCTATCTGCGCGAACAGTTCGACGTGCCGATCTTCCAGCGGCTGTTCGTGCTGTTCAAGCTGAAGCCGTTCGACAAGCACGTCCGCGAGGTGATGCAGGCCCAAAACCTCTCGCGGCGCGACGCCGAGAAGCAGGTGAAGCGAGCCCGCGATGGCGTTCCGCCGCAGATGAAAGAAACTTGCATCTATATGAAGCTGTTCAAGAACATCCCGAGGAGCGACCTCGAGATGGTGTTCCCGAACACGCGCGTGCGCTTCCGCTTCTACGACAAGCTTCGCCTCGGCGCGACCGCCAGCGGCGGCCTCGGCCTCGGCCTGTTCGGCGCGGCCGGCAAGATCGCACTACTCGCGACGAACCCCATCGCCGCGCTCGGGGCCATGGTCGGCCTCGGCGGCATCGCCTTCCGCCAAAGCGTGAACTTCATGAACCAGAAGCAGCGCTACATGGTGGTGATGGCGCAGAACCTCTACTTCCACGCCATGGCCGACAATCGCGGCGTCATGCTGAAGCTCGCCGCGCGCGCCGCCGAGGAGGACATCAAGGAGGAGATGCTGCTGTACGCCGTGCTCACCAAGGAGAACGCGCGCCGCCAGGACATCCCCGACATCGACGCGGCGATCGAGCAGTATCTCGCCGCGAGCTTCGGGGTCAGTGTCGACTTCGACATCACCGACGCGCTGGAGCGGCTCACCGCCGACGGTCTGGTGATCGAGCAGCCGGACGGACGGTTCCTGACGATGCCGCCGAAAGCGGCGGCGCAGCATATCGACCAGAAGTGGGACCTGTTCCTCGACGAGCTACCCGATCCGATCAGTGCCGAGGGCATGGAGTTCGGCGGCGGGGAGCCGCCCCTATCACCGCCCACGGCATGACCCGCCTCCAACGCTTCGCGCAAGAGGCGCAGCTCTAGCTCGATGACCAGCACCAAGCTCTCCGTGCGTGCCACCGACCTCGGCGTGGCGCAGGCGATCGAGGCCGCGCTCGCCGCCGCCGATCCGGCGCTCGACGCGGTGACGCTGTTCGAGGACGGCCCCGGCGCCTGGCGGGTGGAGGGCTATTCGCAGATTCGTGCCGATGCGGACGCCGCCGCGCAGATGGTGGCGGCGGAGGTGGCCGATGCGCTGCCGCTGCAGCTGGAGGATGTCCCCGACCTCAACTGGGTGGCGATCTCGCAGGCGGCGCTGCCGCCGGTGATCGCCGGCAGGTTCGTCGTGCACGGCAGCCATGATCGCGGCCGGATACCGTATGGGCCCCGGGCGATCCTCGTCGATGCGGGCGAGGCGTTCGGCACCGCCCACCACGGCACGACGCTCGGCTGCCTGCTGGCCATCGACGGGCTGGCACGCAATGGCGGCATCGGCCGCGTTCTCGATCTCGGATGCGGCTCGGGCGTGCTGGCGATCGCCGCGGCGCGGGCCATGCCGCGGGCGCAGGTCATGGCCTCCGACAACGATCCGATCGCGGTGGACGTGGCGCGGGCCAACGCCGACGCCAATGGCGCGCGCCGCATCGTCACCGCCTGCGCAATGGGCCTCGAGCATCCCTGGCTGCGTCATGCAGCCCCGTTCGACCTGATCATCGCCAACATCCTCGCCGGGCCGCTGCGCATGCTGGCCGGCGATGTCGCCAGGGCGGTGCGCCCGGGCGGCCACGCGGTGCTGTCGGGCATCCTCAATCCGGAGGCGCCGGCGGTGATCGCCGCCTATGTCGCGCACGGCTTCCAGGTACTGAAGCGCCGGCAGATCGGCGACTGGACGACGCTGACCCTGCGCCGCCGGGCTTGAGTTGTGTAGGCGCTGCTGTGTGGTCGGGCGCAATGCGAATTGCCCGCTCCCGCCAAGGCGCTTAAACAAGCTGCCATGTTTCAGACCTTCGAAAACCAGGCGGAGCGCGGCGCCACACCAGCTCGCCTGAAGGAGCTGCGCCGCCTGATGGCGGCCGCGAAGCTCGACGCCTATCTCGTGCCGCGCGCCGACGAGTTCCAGGGCGAGTACGTGCCGGAGTCCGCGGCGCGGCTCAAGTTCATCACCGGTTTCACCGGCTCGGCCGGGCTGGCGGTCATCGGCAAGAAGACGGCGACGCTGTTCGCCGACGGCCGCTACACGGTGCAGGCGCGGGCCGAGGTCGAGCCGGGGCTGATCGAGGTATCGAGCGTCCCGCGCGCCAAGCTCGGCGATTGGCTGGCCGAGCATGCCTCGCGCGGGCACCGGATCGGGTTCGATCCGCGGCTGCATACGGTGGCCGAGGTGGAGCGGCTCACGGCGGCGCTGAAGCCGCACGGCATCAAGCTGGTGCCGACGAACCGCAACCTCGTCGACCGCGTCTGGGGGCGCGCGCGCCCGCCGGCGCCGAAGAACCCGGTCGCGCTGCACCCGCTGAAATTCGCGGGCCGCGCGGCGCAGGAGAAGATCGCCGACATTCAGAAGGCCTTGAAGACCGACAAGCAGGACGCGGTGGTGCTGACGCTGTCCGACAGCGTCGCCTGGACGTTCAACATCCGCGGCTCCGACATCCCGCATACCCCGGTGGCGCTGGCGTTCGCGATCGTCCCGGCGACGGGCAAGCCGGAGCTGTTCGTCGGCGCCGAGAAGCTGGAGCCGGCGGTTCGCAAAGAGCTCGAGACGTTCGCCAAGATCAGCGCGCCGGAGGGGCTGGCGGCGCGGCTCAAGGCGCTGCGCAAGGCGGGCAAGCGTGTGCGCATCGATCCAGGCGCGGCGGGGTACTGGTTTGCCCGCACGCTCGGGCCCAAGAGCACGGTGCGCGGCGGCGATCCGAGCATCGCCATGAAGGCGATCAAGAACGCGGCGGAGATCAAGGGCGCCCGCGCGGCGCATCTGCGCGACGGCGTGGCCATCACCCGCTTCCTCGCCTGGCTCGACACGGCGGCGGCCGACACGCTCGACGAGATCGAGGCGGTGCGGCGGCTGGAGGGATTCCGCCGTGCGACCAACCAGCTGCGCGAAATCTCGTTCGACACCATCTCCGGTAGCGGCCCCAACGGCGCCATCGTCCACTACCGGGTCTCGGAGGCGACCAACCGCAAGCTCAAGCCAGGCGAGCTGTTCCTGATCGACAGCGGCGCCCAGTATCTCGACGGCACCACCGACATCACGCGCACGGTCGCCATCGGCAAGCCGACAACGGAGATGCGCGAGCGCTTCACGCTGGTGTTGAAGGGGCATATCGCCGTCGCGTCGGCGCGCTTCCCCAAGGGCACGCGCGGTATCGATCTCGATCCGTTCGCGCGCCGCGCACTGTGGCAAGCGGGGCTGGACTACGACCATGGCACCGGCCACGGCATCGGCAGCTACCTCTCGGTGCACGAAGGGCCGCAGTCGATCTCGCGCGCCGGAATGGCAGTGCTGGAGCCCGGCATGATCATTTCCAACGAGCCGGGGTATTACAAAGAAGGCGCCTACGGCATTCGCATCGAGAACCTGGTGCTGGTCACCGATCTGGAGAAAATGCCGGGCGCCGACCGCGAGACGATGGGCTTCGAGACGCTGACACTGGCGCCGATCGACCGGCGGCTGATCGTGAAGGAAATGCTTTCGCCCGACGACGTGGCGTGGCTCGATGCCTATCACGCACACGTCGCCGCGGCGCTCGGCCCCGAGCTCGACGACGAGGCGCGCGGCTGGCTGCAGGCCGCCACCGCACCACTGTAGCCGCCACGCGCTTTCAAGCCGTACGTCACGCGCCGGCGGCGGAGCGAACTGGCGGCACAGCAAGGCGCTTCCGAATGATCTCCGGCGTCAGGCCGAAATCCTCCAGCGCGTAGGTGTGCTTGCCGTGCTTGTCGCTGGGGTTCTCAGCCAGCCACTTGCTCATGCGCGCTTTCAGCGAAGCATCGGCCGGATAGCCGAAGCGCTCGTAGATCGACACTGCCATCGCCGCAGGATCGCGCACCAGCTCGTCATACTCGACATGCAGTATCTGATCGCGGGGAACGACGTGCATCGCCGCGCGCCCGGCGGCCTCGCAGTTCTCGGCAAGGTCGAGAACGAACTCGGCGATGGTGGGCAAATCGTTCTTATCGGAGGTCATGCCCCACATCACGGCTGTGAGACTGCACAAGGACGGCACGGTCTTCAGCGGATCGCGATGCGTATTGACGATGCGCGCGTCGGGGTACGTCTCCAGCAGGTGCTTCAGGCCCGACAGGTGGTTGGGGCACTTCAGCACCCAATGCTGGTTGGGGTTGAGCCATTGCAGCGCCTGTAGCTGCCGCTTGTGCATGCGGTAGCAGTCGGCGTGGGCGCGATCATCCCACCAACGCCAGTAGCTCGGGACGTTGGCGAAGTCGAAGCCGGGCGGCACGAGGAAGTGGTTGCGGAAGAGGTGATAGCACTCCTCCGGATCGTCGATCGCGATGGGATGGATCTTGTTGAACTCCTCCCCCACCCAATTCAGCAGCTTGAGGCGGTTCTTGGCTTCGCGGTAGCGGCCGTCTTTGCCGCCCTGGTGATTGCCGACCTGGCGCGGATAGGGCGTGTAGCCCTCCCAGAACGGCAGGTAGCGGGCGCCGGAATGCAGCGACAGCAGCCGCTGCAGGAGGGTCGTGCCCGTACGGGCGAGACCGAGCACGAACAGCGGGCGGCGGATCTTTTCATCGAGGATCTGCGGGTAGCGGGCGATGAGATCCTCGAGCGCCAGCGCGTTGTCCATGCTCTTCAGGAACTGGCCGCGAATGACGAGCGCGCCGAACAGCGACAGGTCGGCGTCCTGGCTGTTGAAGCCTTCGGCGCGCGGCGGCAGCGCCCGCTTGAGCTCCGGCGTCCAATTGTTGCGCTTGTACTTCTTCTCGGTGGCGCGCATCTGCCGGTCAACGTCGACTCGCGGCCATAGCCCGAGGGATTTAACCAAAGGGCCCAGGGTGTTGAGGAGGCGGAAGGGGAGCGGAGGCCCGAGGCGTATCCCGGACGATAGGCGGCGTCTCCTCAGCATTGTGGCTCCCTGTCGTTGGCGCGATGTCCCCCCGCTAAGTAGGGACTTGGCGCGGTAATACTAGCTGGCAACTAGCCGCGATCGGCCACCCCGGTCAATTGCAACCATTGTTCCTCGTCGAGTATGGCGACCCCAAGTTCGCGTGCCTTGGAGAGCTTGGAGCCGGCATCGGCGCCCGCGACGACGTAATCGGTCTTTTTCGATACCGAACCCGCGACTTTCGCCCCCAGGCGTTCGGCTTGGGCCTTAGCCTCGCCGCGCGTCAGGAGGGTGAGGGTGCCGGTGAAGACGACCGTCTTGCCGGCGACCGCGGAGGTCGAATCGACCGCCTCGAGTGGCTGCGGGGCCACTTCCCTCAGGAGCTCGTCGACAACCCTGACGTTGTGCGGCTCGCCGAAAAAGTCGGCGATGGCCTCGGCCACCACCTCGCCGATGCCCTCGATGTTGTCGAGCTCCTTGAACGCCTCGCTGTCCTTGCCGGCCGCGGCATCGATCATCGACTGACGGAAGTGTTCGATCGAGCCATAGAAGCGGGCGAGCAGCTTGGCGGTCGTCTCGCCGACGTGGCGGATGCCGAGCGCATAGATGAAGCGGTCGAGCGCGATGGTGCGGCGGGCGGCGATGGCGTTGAACAGCTTGGTCGCCGACTGCGGCCCCCATCCCTCCCGCTCCTCCAGGCGCTTCACGGAGCGAGCGTCGCGAGCAGCCAGCGTGAAGATGTCGTCCGGCGACTGGATGAGGCCGTCGTCGTAGAACGCCTGGATGTTCTTCTCGCCGAGCCCCTCGATGTCGAAGGCGTTGCGGGAGACGAAATGCTTGAGGCGCTCGACGCGCTGCGCCGGGCAGATGAGGCCGCCGGTGCAGCGGCGCACGACATCGACCTTGCCCGTCTTCTCGTCGACCTCGCGCACCGCGTGGCTGCCGCACGCCGGACAGAGCACGGGAAATTTGTACGGTTTGGCTCCCTTCGGCCGCTTGTCGGCGACGACCCCGACGATCTGCGGGATGACGTCGCCGGCGCGCTGCAGGATCACCGTGTCGCCGATGCGCACGTCCTTGCGGGCGATCTCGTCCTCGTTGTGCAGCGTGGCGTTGGTGACGACGACGCCGCCGACGGTCACCGGCTCTAGGCGGGCGACGGGGGTAAGCGCGCCGGTGCGACCGACCTGAATGTCGATGCCGTTGAGAACGGTCATCGCCTGCCGCGCGGGGAACTTGTGGGCAATGGCCCAGCGCGGCGAGCGCGAAACGAAGCCCAAGCGCTCCTGCAAATCGAGACGGTTCACCTTGTAGACGACGCCGTCGATATCATAGGGCAGCTTCGCCCGGTTCTCGGCCAGCTCCTCGTAGTAGGCGATGAGCTCATCCGTGCCATTGCAGACGCGCGCCGCCTTGTTGACCGGCAGCCCCCATTTGGCGAATGCCTCGTCGACACCCGACTGCGTATCAGCGGGCAGCGAGGACGCCTCGCCCCAGGCGTAGGCGAAGAAGCGCAAGGGCCGCGACGCGGTGATCGACGTATCGAGCTGGCGCAGCGAGCCGGCAGCGGAGTTGCGCGGGTTGGCGAACACCTTGGCCCCGCTCGCCGCCTGCTTCTCGTTGAGGCGTGCGAAGTCGTCGCGCGTCATGTAGATCTCGCCGCGCACGTCGATGATTTCGGGGATCTTCTTGCCCTTCAACTGGTGCGGGATCTCGCGGATGGTCAGCACGTTCTTGGTGACATTCTCGCCTTCGGCGCCGTCGCCACGGGTCGCCGCCTCGACGAGCGTGCCGTCCTGATAGCGCAGCGAGATCGACAGGCCGTCGATCTTCGGCTCGGCCATGAAGGCCAGCGGGGCGTCTTCGCCGAGCTTGAGGAAACGGTGCACGCGCTGGACGAAATCGGCGACGTCCTCGGCATCGAAGGCGTTGCCGAGCGACAGCATCGGCACGCGGTGCTTGATTTTGCCGAAGCCCTCCACCGCAGGCGCGCCGACGCGCTTCGACGGACTGTCTGGCCGGACGAGCTTGGGGAAGAGCGCCTCGATGGCGTTGTTGCGCCGGCGCAGGGCGTCGTACTCGGCGTCGGAGACCTCCGGCGCATCCTGGCGGTAGTAGAGCTCGTCGTGGTGGCGGATGAGGCCGGCCAGGCGCTTCAGTTCGGCCTCGGCCTCGGCCCGCTTCAGCGCGTCGACCGGCTTCTCGCTGGGGTCCTTGTCGCTCATGCCGCCAGAAATATCGGATGCGGACGCTGAGGCAAACCGCGGCCAGCGCTCACGCACAGCTTCGCGGCGGCGCTGGCCCGCGTCACGTCAGGACTGCGGGCCGCCGAGCGAGGACGGCGGTACCGGTCCCTTCGGAGTGGTGGTCGCCGCCGGCCAATCGGGGGCGGCGGGCGCGGCCGGCGCGGGCTTGGTGGCCGCTGGCGGCGGCGGCGGGGCCTTTTTTGCAGGACCCTGCAGGACGTCGGTCATCCACGAGCCTTGGCTGACCTGCGGCATCAGACCCTGCTTCTGCAGCAGCGCGTAAGAGTCCTTGTACCACTGCGAGTTGGGGAAGTTGTGCCCCAGCACGGCGGTGGCGTTCTGCGCCTCGGGCGCGATGCCCAGCGACAGGTAGGCGGCGGTCAGGCGGTAGAGCGCCTCCTCGACGTGCGCGGTGGTCTGGTACTCGGTCACGACCGTCTTGAAGCGGTTGATGGCGGCGATCTGGTTGCCCTTGTCCATGTAGTAACGGCCGACGTTCATCTCCTGCGCGGCGAGCGTGTCCTCGCACAGGCGGATCTGGTTGTCGGCCTTCTGGGCGTAGGTGCTGTCCGGGTAGCGCGTCTTCAGCGTCCTGAGCTGGGCGAGCGCCTTGCGCGTGGCATCCTGGTCGCGGTCCGGCTGCTTCATCTCCTCGAAGTAGGACTGCGCGATGATGTGGTGGGCGAGCGGCGCTTCCTTGGTGCCGGGGTGCATCGTCGTGTAGCGCTCGGCCGAGGCGATGGCCTCGGGCAGCTTGCCGGCCTTGTAGTAGGCGTAGGCGGCCATGACGATGGCGCGGCGCGCCTCGGGCGAGTACGGATGCTCGCGGTCGACGTCCTCGAATTTCTTGGCGGCGTCCTCGAAATTGCCCTTCGCCTGCAGCGCGTCGGCGTCGGCGAACATCTTGCTCGGCGGATCTGGATTGAGGGCGCGGACGGCATCGTTGGAGGCGCATGCGGCCAGCAGCCCGGCGAGGGCGCACAGCGCGAGCACCTTGGCAGCGTGGCGCGAAATCGAGCCGGCTTTGACTTTCCCCACGTGCGGCATCCGCCTGCTTTCGTTGGACGCTCGCGGCCCCCGAGACCTCACGCGTCGAACCACCCCTAGCACATACTACGCTGGCCGCGATACCGCGGCCAATCGCTCGTACACCGCCCTCTCGGCTAGGCGATGATTATGGTTGTTATGGGACTAGGAGCGCTTCCTGAGACGGTGTGTGACCGGCGCGCCGCTGCCCAAAACGGCAACGCGGCCCGAGAGGGCCGCGCGCATTTGCCGAGCGATTCTTTTAGCCTTATTCCCCGGCGGCGATAGCGTAAGCCGAGAGGTCGACCTGCGGCTTGGTCTCGCGTACCCGCGGGCCCTGCACGACGGTCCAGGCGTCGGTGTCGGCGAGGAGGGCCTGCACCACCAGCGAGTTCATGCGGTGGCCGCCCTTCACCGAGCGGTAGGCGGCGAGCAGCGGCTTGCCGGCCAGCGCCAAGTCGCCCACGGCGTCCAGGATCTTGTGGCGCACGAACTCCTGCGGATAGCGCAGGCCTTCGCGGTTCATGATCTTGTTGTCGCCGATGGCGATGGTGTTGGTGAGGTTGGCTCCGAGCGCGAGACCGGCTTTCCAGAGTCTCTCGACGTCGCTCATGAAGCCGAAGGTGCGGGCCCGGCAGATTTCGGTGCGGAACACACCCGGGCTCATCTCGAAGGAAAGGCGCTGCTTGCCGATCAGCGGCGTCGGGAAGTCGATTTCGACGTCGAGGTGGAAACCGGAGTGGGGAACAAGCTCGCCCCAGCTCTCGCCTTCCTGCACGCGGATGGGCTTCAGTACCTTGATGTAGCGGCGAGGCGCCGCGAGCTCGCGGATGCCTGCCTCGTCTATCAGATCAACGAAGGGAGCAGCGCTCCCGTCCATGATCGGCACTTCCTTGCTGTCGATCTCGATGATGCAGTTGTCGACGGCGAGACCGCGCAGGGCGGAGAGGAGATGCTCGATGGTGCCGACAGTGATGCCGGCATCATTACCGATGACTGTGCACAGCGTCAGGTTCTTTACGTAATCGACGCTGGCAGGAATTTCCGCGACCACGCGACCGCGTTTGGTGACAAGAAAACGGAGCCCAGTGTCGGCAGCTGCAGGATGCAGAATAACCGAAACTGGCGCTCCGCTGTGGACCCCCGTCCCTGTCACCTCGATCTCGCGCGCGATCGTGGTTTGTCGCGCGCCGATGAATCGATTCGACATATGCGCCCGTCCCTCGATGACCTTCGGCGATCAGCCAGTGTGTCCTGGCGACCACCACCCCCAACATTGTTCGCGTCCCAAATCGCGATAACCGTTAACTTGCCGGGGCGTCGTTTCGAGCTGCGCCCTTGGTAGTGCAGGGACTTAGCGAACGCTGTCGTTAACAATCGAACGATACGCTGAGCCTAGCGGGACAGCCAAATCACGGTTTCTTACGATGTGTTACCGCGGGGGTACAGGCCGCTTTTAGCCCATTTTACTGCGCTTTTTCGCAGTGGGGGGCGCTACTTGCTCTGCCTGTTGAAGAACTCCGGCAGGGGGGCCCTGTCGTCCTGGTCGTCCTGCCTCTGCGAATCACGCTCGGCGGCCCACCAGTCGTCCGACGACGAGTTCGACATGCGACGCGGATCGGGTGCGGCATTGCTCGTCGGCGGGTCTTCCATGTCTTCGCCACGCGCCCGACTGATGATCCGCTGGAGGATGCCGCGCCGCTGGCCGCCCTCAGGCGACGGCTGCTGGGGCGGCTGCGGCGGGTTGGACGGCGCCGCGTGTCCCGCCTTGGCGCGGTATTCGCGCTGCGCGACCGGCGGGAAGTCGCCTACTTCGGGCATGCGGCGCGCGCCGCGGCGCAATTCGGCGGGCGGTGCCGGGATAAAGTGCCCGGTCGGCTGATTGGCGGACTCCGCGGTTGGCGCGGCTGGTCCCTGCGGACGGCCCGCCCACTGCATGTGCGCGAAACCTTCCTCGATGACGACGTTGCCGGGCGCGCGCCAGACCTCGCGCGACCCTTGCCGCTCATGTGCGTCGCCTTCCGAGCCGATCGCTTCGCTCAGGCGGCGCTGCATATCCTCGTCCTGCTGCGGCGGCGGAGGCGGCGCATAGTTGCGTTGCATCTCCTGATGACGCGGCGCTTGCGGTGGCATCTGCGCGGGAGCACGGGCCGCACGCTGGCGCGGATCGCCGTGGGCCGGCATCGGCGCCAGCTCGCCCTGGCGCATCATGCCCGACGCGACGATCGACACGCGCACGCGGTCGCCGAGCGTTTCGTCGAAGGTGGCGCCGACGATGATGTTGGCTTCCGGATCGACTTCCTGGCGCACGCGGCTTGCGGCCTCGTCCACCTCGTAGAGGGTGAGATCGCGGCCGCCGGTGATCGAGAGCAGCAGTCCGCGGGCACCCTTGAGCGAGACGTCGTCGAGCAGCGGATTGGCGATCGCCTCCTCGGCGGCGACCGAGGCGCGATTCTCGCCCGAGGCTTCGCCGGTGCCCATGACGGCCGACCCCATGCCGCTCATCACGGTGCGGACGTCGGCGAAGTCGAGGTTGATCAGGCCTTCCTTGATGATCAGGTCGACGATGCAGGCGACGCCCGAATAGAGGACCTGGTCGGCGAGGACGAAGGCCTCGGCGAAAGTCGTCTTCTCGTTGGCGACGCGGAAGAGGTTCTGATTGGGGATGACGATCAGCGTGTCGACGTGCTTGCGGATCTCGCCGATACCGACCTCGGCGATGCGCATGCGGCGCGCGCCCTCGAAGTGGAACGGCTTCGTGACGATGCCGACCGTGAGGATGCCGAGCTCCTTGGCGGCGCGGGCGATCACCGCGGCGGCGCCGGTGCCGGTGCCGCCGCCCATGCCGGCGGCGATGAACACCATGTGCGAGCCGGCGATCTGGGCGCGGATCTCGTTGATCGCCTCTTCCGCCGCGGCCTCGCCGATCTCCGGCTTCGAGCCGGCGCCGAGACCCTCGGTCAGGTTGACGCCGAGCTGCAGGCGATGCTCGGCGCTCGAGGTGGCGAGCGCTTGCGCGTCGGTGTTGGCGACCACGAACTCGACGCCGTTCAAGCCGGCGGAGATCATGTTGTTGATGGCGTTGCAGCCTGCGCCGCCGACGCCGATGACGTTGATGCGTGGTCTAAGGTCGGTAAGCTTTGGAAGCTGCAGCTTAATGCTCATCGCGTCCGCGCTCCTTGCACCCCGACCGAGCCCGTTTCGGGCTTGTGAATTACGCGAAGCCTGTCTTCAACCACTCGCCGACGCGTTCCAAGTAGCCGCCGCCAAACCCATCGCGGCTCCGCAACGCCGGCACCTCACCGCTTCCCGACGCTGCCACCGCGAGCAAACCCGCAACGGTCGCGAACGCCGGACTAGACACCCCCTGCGGCAGCCCTACCGGCGCCTGCGGCCGGGCAACGCGCGCCGGCTTGCCGAGCGTGTTGGCGGCGAATTCGCCGAAGCCGACGAGCGCGCTCGCGCCACCCGTCAGGACCACCCGCTCGCCGGCAAAGGCCGAGACGCCGGCCTTTTCCATGCGCTCGCGCACCATGCCGAGAATACCCGCCACACGCGGACGAATGACCCCTGCAAGCTGCGCCTTCGTCGCCTCCCCGCGCGCCCCTTCCTCCTCGCCCGACAAGGCATAGGGGAAGGTTTCATACTCGTCGGACTGAGCGACGACCAACGTGCCGTATAGCGTCTTGATTCGCTCAGCCTCCGCAAGTGGTGTCTGCAAGGCTTGGGCGATATCCATGGTGATGTGGTGCCCGCCGACCGGCACGGTCGCGGCATGCACGAAGTGGCCGTCGGCGAACGCCGCGGCGGTTGCCGTGCCGCCGCCAATGTCGATGCAGGTGACGCCGAGGCGGCGTTCCTCCTCGGTCGTCGTCGCCAGCGCGCTAGCGTAGGGCGTAGCAATCAAGGCACGCACGTTGAGGTAGCAGCGCTCCACGACCAACATCAGGTTGCGGACCGGCGCCTCGTCGGCGGCGACGGTGTGCAGATCGGCCGCCAGGTGCGAGGCTGCCATGCCGCGCGGATCGTGCGCCCCGGCGACGCCGTCGACGCGGTAGCCGATCCGATTGAGGTGGATCAGCGTGCGCCCCTCGCGCTCGGCGTAGGCGTGGCCGCCGGCCATCAGGCGGTCGATGTCGTCGGCGCGGACCACGCCGCCAGGGACGTCGACGCTGGCGCCGAAGTTCGACGACTGCAGGCGTCCGCAGGAAACGGAGACGAATACCTCCTCCAGCGTCAGGTGCGCCATCCGCTCCGCCTGGGCGATGGCGGCGCGTACGGTAGTCTCCGCCTCGGCGAGATCGGTGATGACACCGGCCTTGAGGCCGCGCGAGCGCAGGTGCCCGATGCCGAGGACCCGCACGCGACGTCCGCTTCCCGGATGCTCGGGCGCATCGAGCGCGGCGATGATGCACGCGACCTTGCTCGTTCCGATGTCGAGCAGGCCGACGATCTCGGCGTTTCTGGCGTCAACTCTGTCGCGGCTCAGCATGGGGGCTTTCCTCGACCTAACTCTGCGTTTGATTGGTGGCGGTTTGCTGCGACGCGGGGCGCACGGTGACGCGGCCGCGCGAGCGCAGGTCGACGACAAGATTGCGGGACGTGAGCAGGTTGCCGAGCTCGTCGGGCGACGACAGCGCGGCAAAGGCACGGGCCTCGCGGTCGGAGCCCAGATGCACGACGACGCCGTCCTTCAGGTGCAGCGTCCAGCGGCGGCCGCCGACGCGCTCGGCCATCTCGAAGCGCTCGGCAATGCGTGGGAAGCGCACGATGAGCTCGAGCAGCGCCTGCGCCTGCTCGGGCGCACCGGCACCGGACAGGCGCGGCAGCTTCACGTTGGTCCCGGACTTGAGGGGCGAGAGGACGCGCCCGGAACCGTCGACGAGATACTCGCGGCCGTTGTTGATCCACAGGGCCGACGGCCGGCGCTCGGAGATGCGCACTTCTAGAGAGGCCGGGTAGATGCGGCTGATGGTGGCCGTCTGCACCCACGGCAGCGCCTCGATGCGGGTGCGTGCCGCGGCGGCGTCGAAGGTGATCAGCGAGCCGGTGTTGGGGATGTCGATGGCGGCGAACACGTCGGCGTCGGCGGTGAAGCGCTGGCCGGTGAGCGTCACCTGCTCGACGAGCAGTCCCGTCCATTGCAGCACCTGCTGCGTCTCGGGGAGGAACGTTGCAACGGCGCGCGTCTGCCTGCCGCCATCGGTCAAAAGCGAGAAGGCGAGGGCGCCGGAAAGCCCGGTGAACACGGCGACGCCGAGACGGCGGCCGTAGGCGGCCTGCTTGGAGGCGCGGCGACGGCGCGGAAGCACACCGGTGAGCGGCTGAGGTGTTTCGGATTCGTCGCGAGTGGGAGCGGTGAGGGTGGAGAACAAGGTCGCATTCGGATCTAGCGCCGGTGCCCTTGGCACCTGCTGCCCGATCTCAGTCGCGCCCCCTACCTGTTGCAACTCGCGTCCTCGACCAACCACCGCACGAGCTCGCCAAAGGACCAGCCCGCGTACTGCGCCAGCTCGGGTACCAACGAAGTCTCGGTCATTCCCGGCTGCGTATTGACCTCGAGGCAGATCAGCTCCGCCGCCCCATCGGTCGTGTCGTCGTAACGAAAATCCGCCCTGGCAGCGCCCCGGCATCCCAATGCCCGGCAGGCGGCCAATGTGTATTTCCGGACCAATTGGTAAACATCCGGTGAAATATCGGCCGGCAGCACGTGCTGCGACCCGCCCGGAGCGTATTTCGCCTCGTAGTCATAGAACTCGAGACCCTTCAGCGGCTTGATCTCGATGACGTCGGTGACGAAGTCGCCGATGACGGCGCAGGTCAGCTCGCGGCCAGGGATGTAGCGCTCGACCATCAGGAGGTCATCCGGGTCGCCCAGCTCGCCGATCTTCGCCGGCGGCCCGTTGGCGCCGACCTCGACGATGACGACGCCGACGCTCGAGCCTTCCGCGACGGGCTTTACGACATAGGGCGGGGCGAGCACGTGGCGGCTCATGGCGTCACGGCGCGTCACCACCTCGGCGTCGGCGACCGGCACGCCGGCCGGCCCCATGACGTCCTTGGCGCGCTCCTTGTGCATGGCGAGCGACGAGGCGAGCACGCCCGAGTGCGTGTAGGGAATGCCGAGGCACTCCAGCAGACCCTGGACGCAGCCGTCCTCGCCGAAGCGGCCGTGCAGCGCGTTGAAGCACACGTCGGGCGACACTTCCTTCAGACGTTGCGCGAGATCGCGGCCGACGTCGATCGTCGTCACCTTGTAGCCTTCGCCTTCCAGCGCCTTGGCGCATGCCGCGCCCGAGCGCAGGCTCACCTCGCGCTCCGCCGACCAGCCGCCCATGAGCACGGCGACATGCCCGTGCGTGCGCTCCGGCGCCTTTCCGATCATATGACCTCTGCTTGTGCGAGCGCTTCGCCGGTCGGGCAGCCGGGGAGCGGCTCGCCGAGGCGGATGATTTCCCACTGCAGCGAGATGGCGGAGCGCGCCTTGACGCGTGCGCGTACGGTCTCGCCGAGACGCTCGATGTCCTCGGCGGTGGCGCCGGCGTCGTTGATGAGGAAGTTGCAGTGCATCTCGGAGACCTTGGCACCGCCGACGCGAAGGCCACGGCAGCCGGCCTCGTCGATCAGCTTCCAGGCACTATGTCCGGGTGGGTTCTTAAAGGTCGAGCCGCCGGTGCGCTCGCGGATCGGCTGGTTCTTCTCGCGGTAGTCGGCGACCTCGTCCATCTCCTTCAAGATGGCGGCAGGCTCGCCGGCGGTGCCCTGGTACAGCGCCTCGGTGAGGATCCAGTCGGCCGGCACCTCGCTGTGGCGGTAGGTGAAGCCCATGTCGGTGAGCGACAGGACATGGACTTTGCCGGAGCGGTCGACGGCACGCGCCTCGATCAGCACGTCCTTGGTCTCGCGCCCGTGGGCGCCGGCGTTCATGCGCAGCGCGCCGCCGATCGATCCGGGTATGCCGCGGTAGAAGGCGAGACCGGCGACGCCGGCGTCGGCGGCAGCACGCGCGACCTTCACGTCCGGCACAGCGGTGCCGGCGCGGATGCGGTTGCCGGGCTCCGGCGTAATCGACGCGAAACCCTTGCCGAGACGAATGACGACGCCCGGCACGCCGCCGTCGCGCACCAAAAGATTGGAGCCGAGGCCGACGACGGTGACGGGCAGATCGGCTGGGATGCCGGCGAGGAAATAGGCGAGATCAGCCTCGTCGGCGGGGGAGAACAGCGCCTGCGCCGGACCGCCGACGCGGAACCAGGTGATGTCGGCGAGCTTGGCGCCGGACGACATCCGTCCGCGCAGCTCAGGCAGCTTGGCTTGGAGGTCAGCGCTCAGGTCCGGCAACGTCAACGTGCGCCTCCGTGGGAGCTATGGGGGCGATCTTACGCGTTGGCGCGGCGCGGTTCATCGGCGCCGAGCAAGCCGGGGAGCGCGTGCGCCCACTCGGTCGAGGTTCCGGCGCCGAGACAGATCACCATGTCGTTGGGACGCACCATCCGGCGCAGCAGCCCCGGTAGCTCGCGGATGTGATCGATGGCGATCGCCGACGGGTGCCCCGTCTTGCGGATTCCTTCCGCCATGTAGTGCTGGTCGATGCCCTGCAGCGGCTGCTCGCCGGCCGAGTAGAGCGGGCCGACGATGACGTTGTCCGCCTCGTTGAAGCAGGCGCAGAACTCGCCGAAGAGGTCGTGCACGCGCGAATAGCGGTGGGGCTCGAACACGGCAATGACGCGGCCCCGGGCACCGGCGCGGGCGGCGGCCATCACCGCGGCGATCTCGGCCGGATGGTGCGCGTAGTCGTCGTAGATCGACGCGCCATTCCAGTTTCCGGTCAGCTCGAAGCGGCGTTTGACGCCGGTGAATGTCGACAGCGCGGCGCGGATGGCATTGTCGGGGATGCCGGCTTCACTCGCCGTCGCGATGGCGGCCAGTGCGTTGAGCGCGTTGTGCTGGCCCGCGACCGGAATCGCCCAGCCGCGGATCTGCCGCTCGCCACCCTTCACGCGCGGACCCAAGTCGGCGTCGATGACGATGCCGCCGCGGTCCTGCGTCAGGCCGCGCAGCAGGAGGTCGGCGCCGCGCGTGGTGCCGTAGGTGAGCAGGCGGCGGCCGTCGCGGCGCAGCTCCAGGCGCTCGATCATGTCGCGCACCACAGGATGGTCGGTGCAGGTAACGGCGAGGCCGTAGAAGGGAATGTTGCGGAAGAAGGTCTCGAACTCGCGGTGCATGTTCTCGACCGACTTGAAGTAGTCGAGGTGCTCGGGATCGATGTTGGTGACGAGGCCGATCTGCGTCGGCAGGCGCACGAAGGTGCCGTCGGATTCATCCGCCTCGACGATCATCCACTCGCCCTTGCCGAGGCGGGCGTTGGTGCCCCATTCCTGGATGATGCCGCCGGAGATGACGGTCGGATCGGCGCCGGCGGCGGCGAAGATGTGGGCGATGAGCGAGGTGGTCGTCGTCTTGCCGTGCGTGCCGGTGACCGACACGGTCGAGTAAAGACGCATCAGCTCGGCGAGGATCTCGGCGCGACGGATGACGGGCAGGCCTTTGGCGCGGGCCGCCTCGAGCTCGGGGTTGCCAGCCTTCACGGCGCTGGAGATGACGATCGAGCGGGCGCCGACGAGGTTCACCGCGTCGTGGCCGATGAACACGCGCACGCCCTTGGCGCGCAGACGGCGGACGTTGGCGGAATCCTTCTGGTCGCTGCCTTGGACGGAGTAGCCCTTCGCCAGCAGAATTTCGGCGATGGCGCTCATGCCGATGCCGCCGATGCCGATGATGTGGAAGGTCCCGATCTCACGGGGCATCTGCATGGTGTGGTCCCTCGTCCGTTCGTCGTCGACCAATGCCGCCAGCTTCGTGGCCCGCTTATGGCGGGGGCGCCCCTTAGCCCCCTACTCGACCCGACCGCATCAACTCCTCGGTGAGATCGGCCAGGCGTCCCACCGCGTCCGGCCGGCCGAGTTTTTTGGCGGCGTCGGCGGCCGTGGCCAACGCATCTGGATCACCCAACAGCTTACCGATGTCCCGCGCAAGGCGCTGCGGCGACAAATCCTTCTGTTCGATACACCAAGCCGCACCTGATTCGGCAAGACGGGACGCGTTCTGGAGCTGATCATTGTCGAGCGCGTGCGGCAGCGGGACCAGGATCGATGGGCGGCCGACCACCGTTAACTCAGCGACCGTCGACGCACCGGAACGGCCGACGACGAGCTGCGCCTTGGCCATGCGCTCGGGCAGGTCTGAGAAGAAGTGCGACACCTCGGCATTGATGCCGCTGGCGCGATAAGCGGCGGAAACGCCTTCGGCATCCTCGGCACGGGCCTGCTGCACCACCTCGAGCCGGTGACGCAACTCCATGGGCAAGAGCGCCAGAGCGGGCGGCACCGCCTCGGAGAAGAAGCGGGCGCCCTGGCTCCCGCCGAACACGAGGAGCGACACGCGCCCGTTGGCCTGCGGCTTCCAGTACGGGCGGCGCGCCGCCTCGATGACGGAGGTGCGGACGGGATTGCCGGTGAGCCGCGCCTTGGAGGCAAGCTCGGGCGCGAGATACTTGGTCGCCGCGAACGACGTGGCGATGCCGGTGACACCCTTGGCGAGCATCTTGTTGGCGCGGCCGAGGACGGCGTTCTGCTCATGCAGTAGCGTGGGGATGCCACGCAGTTGCGCCGCCTTCAACGGCGCAAAGGTCGGATAGCCGCCGAAGCCGACGACCACCCTGGGCTTCAGCGTGCCGAGGAGACTGAACGAGGCAACGATCCCGCGCGACAGCATGAGCGCGGTGCGGGCGACGGCAACGGGCGACTTCGAGCCGATCGTCGCCGACGGCAGGCGGTGGATGCTGCGCGCCGGAAAGCCGGTGCCGTACCGGTCGCCGCGCATGTCGGTCGCGAGATCGACGGGGATGCCGCGGCGCGCAAGCTCCTCGGCCAGCGCCTGGGCGGGGAAGAGATGCCCGCCCGTGCCGCCCGCGGCGAGGAGAACCGATCCGATCTGCTTATTCACTTTTGTACGGGTCCGGTTGGGTGCAGACCGACAACGTCGGGCAGCAGCGGGGGTTTCTTGACGCGCGCGACGTCCGGACGGTGCCGCGTCAGGGCGAGCAGCATGCCGAGCGTGATCGACACGGCGATCATCGACGAGCCGCCCGACGAGACGAATGGCAGGGTGATGCCTTTGGCCGGCAACAGCCCGACATTGACACCCATGTTGATGAGCGCCTGCAGGCCGAACAGCAGCGCCAGCCCCTGGATCGACAGGCGCGTGGCGGCGTCCTTCTCCTGCGCCGCGGCGATGAGCGCGCGCATGACGATGAAGGCGAAGAGGCCGAGCAGCACGAGGCAGGCAATGACGCCGTATTCCTCGGCGACGACGGCGAAGATGAAGTCCGTGTGCGCGTCGGGCAGCGCCGTTTTGATCGTGCCTTCGCCGGGACCGCGGCCGAGAAATCCGCCCTCGGAGAACGAGCGCATGGCGCGGTCGAGCTGCGAGTTGTCGCCCGGCGTCGGCGAGAAGAACTTGTCGATGCGGAAGCGCACGTGCGCGAAAGTCGAGTAGGCGAAGACGAGCCCCATCGCCCCGCAAACGCCGATGATGCCGGCGCCGAGCAATGCCTGCCCCGACAGATAGTAGAGCGTGCCCCACACGGCAGTGACGAGCAGCGTCTGCCCGACGTCCGGCTGCGCGATCAAGAGCCCCGTGAAGCAGACGGCAACGAGAATGGCGAGCGGCAGCGCCGGCATGTCGGCGCGCCGCTGGCTCTCGGCGAACAGCCAGGCGGAGACGACGACGAAGCCGGGCTTGGCGAACTCGGACGGCTGGATCGAATGGCCGCCGATGGCGAGCCAGCGTTGCGCGCCGTGGATTTCCGGGCCGACGAAGTAGACCGCGACGAGGCCCGCCATGGATACGGCGAACAATCCGAGCGCCAAGCGGCGCACGCCGCGCGGCGGGAACAACGACACCGTCAGCATGATGAGCACGCCGAGGGCGGAAAAGAGCAGGTGGCGCTCGACGAAGTAGTAGGTCGGCAGTCCCTTGCGGATGGCGACGGCGGGGCTTGCGGCCAGCGACAGGATCAAACCCGCCGCGACCAGGGCGAGGATGGCGCCGACGAGCACGTGATCGACGGTGAACCACCAGTCGGCGACGCGGCTGCGGTCGGCGCGCGACAGCCTCATGCACCGCCCCGCTTCATGCTGATCCCGGGGAGGGCGGCAACGAGGGCGCGGAAGGCGTCGCCCCGCACCTCGAAATTGCGGTACTGGTCGAACGAGGCGCAGGCGGGGGAGAGAAGCACGACGGGCTCGCCGGAGGCAGCGGCTGCGTCGCGTGCTGCAGCGGCAGTGGCGGCATCCAGGGTGCCGCAGCGGTCGAACGCCACCTTGCCTTCGAGCGTCGCGGCAAACTCCTCCGTCGCCTCGCCGATCAAGTACGCCTTGGCGACACGATCGAAATATGGGGTGAGCGCGGTGATGCCGCCCGACTTCGGCTTGCCGCCAAGGATCCAAAAGATATCGCGCGGAAACGACAGCAGCGCCTTCTCGGTCGAATCCGCGTTGGTCGCCTTGCTGTCGTTGACGAACAGCGTGCGTCCCTGGTGGCCTAGCTCCTCCATCCGATGCGCGAGACCGGGGAACGTCTTCATGCCGCCCGCGATCTCGGCAGCAGTGAGCGGCTGCGGCAGCGACAGAAGCGCCGCGGCGGTGGCGCAGGCGTTCTCCGCGTTGTGCGCCCCGCGCAGCGAGCCGACGCCTGCGAGGTCGGCGATCTCGGTCGTCGCCCCGCCCTGGCGCAGCACGACCTTGCCGCCATCGGCGCCGACGTCGCATTCAGCGTCGGCGCGCGCGGAGATGCGCAGGACCTTGTCGGCACCCTTGGTGGCGATCAGCTTCTCGGCGATGGCGCGGCAATACTTGTCGTCGACGCCGACGACGGCGCGAGCAGCACCCAGCACTAGCTGGGCCTTCACCGCCGCGTAGTTTTCGATGGTGCCATGCCGGTCGAGATGATCGGGCGTGACGTTGAGCAAGACTCCGACGGAGGCATCGAGGCTCGGCGCCAGGTCGATCTGGTAGGACGAGCACTCGATGACGTAGTGGCGGCCCGGCTTGAACTCACCGAGCGACAGCATGGCGGTGCCGATGTTGCCCCCGACCTCCGTATCGCGTCCGGCCTCTTTGAGGAGGTGCGCGGTGAGGGCCGTGGTCGTCGACTTGCCGTTGGTGCCGGTGATGCAGACGAGCGGCACGTCGAAATTTTGCAGCCGGCGTTCGCGGCAGAAGAGCTCCAGGTCGCCGATCACGTCCACGCCCGCCAGCCTGGCGGCGCGCACGGTCCAGTGCGGCGCGGGGTGGGTGAGCGGCACGCCGGGAGCCAGAACGAGAACGGTGAATACCGCCCAGTTCGCGTCCTTGAGGTCGGCGGTCTTCAATCCGGCCGCAGCGGCGGCCTCGACGCCCGCGGCGCTGTCGTCGCTGCACACGACGTCGGCGCCGCCTTCGACGAGGGCTTTCGCCGTGGCGATGCCGGACGCCCCCAGCCCGAATACGGCGACGCGCCTGCCCGCGAGCGTTGTGATGCGAATCATGGGCGGAAATCTAACGCAAGTGGAGCCGATTGACGTCCAAGGCTTAGCGCAGCTTCAGGGTAGCGAGGCCAACCAGCGCCAGGATCACGGAAATGATCCAGAAGCGCACCACGACGGTCGATTCCTGCCAGCCCTGCTGCTCGTAGTGGTGGTGCAGCGGCGCCATCCGGAACACGCGCTTTCCGGTCGCCTTGTAGGAGGCCACCTGAATGATGACGGAGAGCGTCTCGAGCACGAACAGACCGCCCACGATGGCGAGCACGATCTCGTGCTTGGTGGCGACGGCTATGGCGCCCAGGGCGCCGCCGAGCGCCAGCGAACCCGTATCGCCCATGAAGATCATGGCGGGCGGCGCGTTGAACCATAGGAAGCCCAGGCCTGCGCCGATCAGCGCGCCGCAGATGATGGCGAGTTCGCCGGTGCCGGCGACATAGTGGATCTGCAGGTACTGGGCGAATTTGGCATTGCCGATGAGGTAGGCGATGAGGCCGAAGGTGGCGGCGGCGATCATCACCGGTACGATGGCGAGGCCGTCGAGGCCGTCGGTGAGGTTCACAGCGTTGCCGGCGCCGGCAATGGTGAGCACGCCGACCACGACGAAGAATATCCCGAGGTCGAGCACCGCGTTCTTGAAGAACGGTAAGGTCAGCACCTTGCTGATCTCCGGCGGCCCCAGATACATGACGAAGCCGGTCGCCACCGCGGCGATGAGGATTTCCAGCCCGAGGCGTATGCGGCTGGAGAAGCCGGAAGACGTGCGGCGCGTCACCTTCAAGTAGTCGTCATAGAAGCCGATGGCGCCGTAGCCCAGCGTCACGCCCAGCACGATCCAGATGTAAGGGTTGCCGAGGTTTGCCCACAGCAGCGTCGAGACGGTGACGCCGGCGAGGATCATGAGGCCGCCCATGGTCGGCGTGCCGACCTTGGCGAGATGCGACTTCGGACCGTCGTCGCGGATCGGCTGACCCTTGCCCTGCTTGACGCGGAGCAGGTCGATGATGCCGGGGCCGAACAGCATGACGAAAAGTAGCGCGGTGAAGATCGCGCCGCCGGTCCGGAAGGTGATGTATTTGAAGACGTTCAGCACACCAATCTGGTCGCTGAAGCTCACCAGTTCATACAGCATCCAACTCTCCGAACGGCATCTGCCATCTCCCCCGCGGCGCGGCCTGACTTACGACCGCACGCGCTCCCTGTCGCTCTTGGCAATCAGCGCCTCGACGATCGGCGCCATGCGCGAGCCCAGCGAGCCCTTGATCATTACCACGTCGCCGCCGCGCACTGTCTCCGTCACCGCCGCGACAATTCCGTCCGACGTTGGCGCCCAGGCCCCCCGGCGCGCCTGCGGCAGCGCCTCGAAGAGACGCTGCATGTTGGGGCCACAGGCAAAGACCAGATCGACCTCGGCCGCGTCAACCGGCTCGTTGAGGGCCGCGTGCAGCGTGCCCGAGTTCTCGCCGAGCTCCAGCATGTCGCCTAACACCGCGATGCGACGGGCAAATCGCGTGCGCGGCACGGTCGCCATGGCGGCGAGGGCGGAGCGCATCGAGGCCGGGTTGGCGTTGTAGCTTTCATCGATGAGCAGGAGCGGACCGCTTCCCAGCGCGATTTCCTGACGGGCCCCACGGCCCTTGGCAGCGCGCATCTCGGAGAGTGCGCCGACGGCCTTCTCGACATCGGCATCGAGCGCGTCGAGCGCGGCGACGACGGCCAGCGAGTTCTGAGCAAGGTGTGCCCCCGGTGCGCCGATGCGATAGGCGATGCGGCGTCCGCCAATGTCGACCGCCACGTTCGTCCCCTCGGCATCGAGGGCGAAGACTTCCGGGCGGACATCGGCGTTTTCATGGCGGCCGAAGGAGACGATGCGGGCGCCATGCTCATGCGCGCGGCGCGCAAGCAGATCGAAGTGCTGGTTGTCGCGCGGGAGAATGGCGACGCCGCCCGGCTCCAGACCGGAAAAGATCTCCGCCTTGGCCTCGGCGATCTTGTCGGTGGTGCCGAAGAATTCCAGATGCACCGGCTCGACGGTTGTCACAATGGCGACATGCGGGCGCACGAGCGCCGTCAGCGGCGTGATCTCGCCGGCGTGGTTCATGCCGATCTCGAACACGCCGTAGCGGACACCGGCCGGCATGCGCGCGAGCGTCAGCGGCACGCCCCAGTGATTGTTGAAGGACTTTTCGGCCGCATGTGTCGGCGCCAAGCGCGATAGGCAGTTGCGCAACGCCTCTTTCGTGCCGGTCTTGCCGACACTGCCGGTGACGGCAACGATGCGCGCATCGCTACGCCGGCGCGCCGCAGCGGCGATGCTGCGCAAACCTTCGAGCGTATCGAGCACGCGCAAGAGCGGGCCATCGCCGTCGACGCGCTTGTATTCCGTCGAAACCAGCGCCGCGGCAGCTCCCTGACGAAACGCCTGCAGCACGAAGTCGTGCCCGTCGCGCACGTCACGCAGGGCGACGAACACCTCGCCGGGTTGCAGCGACCGCGTATCGATCGAGAAGCCGGCAATGGGTGCCGACGGCGTGCCGTCGGCCGCGCCGATGGCGGCGGGCACCAGGTCTTCCCACGTCCACAGCGCTCCGGTCATTTGGGTCAGCCGTGCTCCAATGCTTTGCGGACCTCGTCGTGGTCCGAGAAGGGCAGCACTTTGTCGCCGACGATCTGACCGGTTTCGTGGCCCTTGCCGGCGACGACCAGAACATCGCCCGGGCCCAGCATGGCCACGCCCGCGGCGATCGCCTCGGCGCGGTCGCCGATCTCGCGGGCGCCGGGGGCGGCGGCGAGGATCTCGGCGCGGATCGCCGCTGGCTTCTCGGTGCGCGGGTTGTCGTCGGTGACGATGACGACATCGGCCTTGGCGACGGCAATGCCGCCCATGATCGGACGCTTGCCCTTGTCGCGGTCGCCGCCGCAGCCCATGACGCAAATGAGCTTGCCGGTGGCGAATGGGCGTAGCGCGTCGAGAATGGCGGCGAGCGCTTCGGGCTTGTGGGCGTAGTCGACGGCCGCCAGGCCGCCGCGCACTTCGCCGATGATTTCCAGCCGGCCCTTGACGCCCTTCAGTCCCTGCAAAGCCGGCAGCACCCGTCCGGCGACCTCGCCGGTGGCGATGGCGAGACCGGCGGCGACGAGTGCGTTCGACGCCTGGTACTCGCCGAGCAGCGGCAGGCGGATATCGAACACGCGGCCTTCGTGCGCCACGGACATGCGCTGCGCGAAGCCTTCGCGCACCAGCCGCTCGAGCTTCAGTGTCCCGCCGGAGCGGCCGACCGTGAAGACGCGGCGGCCCGCGTCCTCGGCGACCTCGACGGCGCGCGCGCCGCCGTCGGCGTCGACATTGATCACCGCCGTTCCATCCTCGGGGAGCAGCTCGGAGAAGAGACGCAGCTTGGCGGCAAGATAGGCTTCCAGCGTCGGATGATAGTCGAGGTGGTCGCGGCCGAGATTGGTGAAGCCGGCGGCCTTGATGACCACGCCATCGAGGCGGTGCTGATCGAGCCCGTGCGACGACGCCTCGAACGCCAAGTGCGTGACGCCCTCGGCGGCGAGCTCGGCCAGCGTCTTGTGGAGCGACACGGGATCCGGCGTGGTGAGCGAGCCATAGACGGCTGCATCCGGCTTGATCAGGCCGATGGTGCCGAGCGAAGCGCTCTTGTGCCCGAGCGCCGCATAGATCTGTCGCGTGAAGTCGGCGACCGACGTTTTGCCGCTGGTGCCGGTAACGGCGACGACGGTACCCGGCTGCTGCAGGCCGTAGAAGCGTGCGGCCATGAGCGCGAGCAGGCGGCGCGGCTCGGCGACACGCAGCACCGGCACGTCGCCGACACTCACTTCCGCGTCTTGCCCGGCGAGGACCGCCACAGCGCCCCTGGCGACGGCGTCGCCGATGAAGCGCGCGCCGTCGGCTTTGCTGCCGGCGATGGCGGCAAACACGTAGCCCGGGCGCACGCTGCGGCTGTCGGAGGTGATGCCGGCGACTTCGACGTTGCCGGCACCCGGCGGAGCGTTAGCGTCGGCCCCGATGAGCGAGGAGAGAAGCATGGTTCTCCTAGTGTCCTGATCGCGAAATTCGTCGCCTCGTGCCGCAGATGTAGAACGAATTTCGCGATCATCACACTGGTGCTGTGTGGAACTCAACGCCTCGACGGCCCGATCGACGGGCACTCACCGAGCTTCATATTTTGCGGGCGAGGCAGCGTCAAACGCCAGCCCCGAGTTGCCCGACAATGCGGCCTGCGTGGGCAGTATCCCGAGCAGCGGCCCGATGCGCGAGATGACGCGCGCGGTAGTCGGCGCGGCATTGCGCGAAGCGAGCACTTCGCCGCCCGTTTCTTTGTTCGCCGTCGGCTCGAACAGCATGACGAACACGAGGTAGCGCGGCTTATCCATAGGAAATGCTGCGAGGAACGACGAGATCACCGCCTTTTCGCGGTAGCCGCCAACACCCGGCATTTCCGCCGTACCGGTCTTACCGCCGACCTGGTAGCCGGGCACGTCGGCGCGCTTGCCGGTGCCGGCCGGCTCGGCGACGTTGCGCCGCATCAAATCGCGCATCTTCTGGCTCGTCGCGGCACTCATGAGCGGAATGTCGGCGACGCCGGAATCGAACGGGCGCTTGATATAGGTCGGCGTCACCTTGCGTCCGCCGTTGACGACGGCCGACGCCGCGGCGGCAAACTGCAGGGGCGCCAAGGCGATGCCATGCCCATACGAGGCGGTGATCGTCTCGGTCTCGCCCCAGCGCGGCGGCAGCTGCGGCGGGGAGACGTTGCCCGCCTCCGTCTTGATGGCGTCGGTGAGCTGCATGTGGCGGAGGAACGCTTGGAAGCGGTCCGGTCCGGCCTGCAGCGCCAGCATGGCGGCGCCGACGTTGGAGGAATGCAGGAATATCTCCGCCACGGTGAGCGGCCGGCGCAGCGGATGCAAATCCTTGATGGTGAAGCCGCCTGATTTCAGCTCCTTGCGGACGTCGACGATCGTCTCGGGCGTTGCCAACGCCTGGTCGATGGCCATCGCCACAGTGAGCGTCTTGAACACGGAGCCGAGCTCGAACGTGCTGCCGGAAATCTTGTCGGCGCGCGCACTGTCCATATTGGGCCGCGCCGGATCGACCTCGGGCAGCGACGCCGAGGCGACGATCTCGCCGGTGTCGACGTCGAGCACGATGCCGGCGGCACCCTGCGCCTCGTAGCGCTTGACGGCGTCGGCGAGCTCCGCCTCCACCGCGTGCTGGACGCCGATGTCGAGCGACAGGCGTACGGGCGGGCGTTCGGCGCGCGTGGCGCTCTGCACGGCTTCGACGCCGACGATGTCGTCGACGTAGCGCTCGATGCCCGACACGCCCTTGTTGTCGATGTTGACGTAGCCGAGCACGTGGCCGGCGAGATTGCCGCCGGGATAGGCGCGACGCAGCTCGCGGCGGAAGTCGAGGCCGGGAAGCCCGAGGTCGTGCACGGCTTGTGCCGTGCGCGGCGGCAAGCCGCGGCGAACCCACACGAAGCGGCGGTCCCGATCGGAGAGGTCGCGGCGCAGCGCGTTGCGGTCGAGATCGGGGAAAACGACAGCGAGCTTCTCGATCACCTCGTCGCGGTCGAGGACGCGCGCCGGATCGGCGAACAGCGAGTAGGCCACGACGTCGGTGGCGAGCAGGCGCCCGTTGCGATCGACGATGTCGGGGCGCGCGTAGCTCTGCGCTACGGTCTCGCTCAGCGAAATGGAGCTGTCGGTGAGCCCCGCCAAGGCGAGGCGCACGAGCTGGGCACCGATGGCCATGAAGAACAGCGCCATCACCACCGTGGCTATGAGCGTACGCAGCGGACCGTTGGCGCCGCCCGGATCACCTGCCCCGGGCTGGCCACCGCCGTCCGTCTCGTGCTCGCTGGCTGGCGCCGCGCTCACTCAGTTTCCCTTCTTCTTGCCGGTAGCGGCGACGCTGCCCGTTGCCGTCGCGCGGTCGAGCGCCGCCTGAGGCGTCGCCGCAAGCTGCTGTTCGGAGGCCGGGCCGAGGCCGAGCGCGCGGGCGAGCGGCTCGATGCGCTCGGGACGAGCGAGGTGGGCGCGTTCCGCCTTCAGCACGGCGATGTCGCCGCGCGTCTTCTCGATGGCGCGCTCCTGCTGCTCGACGCGCGCTTCAAGCTGCCGAGTGTCGTAGTTGCTGGAATAGAGAATGAAGGCGCTGGCCAGCGTCAGCATCAGTGCGCCGAGAATGATGATCCGCATCGCTCCCCCTCTAGCGTCCGTTGCTAGTCCTCGACCGCGGGCACCCCGAGCTCTGCTTCGTCGAGCGGCCATGCCGGTGCTTGCGTACGCACCGCCGCCCGCAGCCGTGCCGATCTGGCGCGCGGGTTTACCTCGAGTTCTTCTTTCTGAGGTGTTAACGGGCGCCGGTTAACAATTTCAAAACTTGGGGGCTCGGATTTTATCGATTGCGCAGGAAGATGCCGCGAACCCTGCGATTCCTTGCCCGATCGCTCCTGCAAAAAGCGCTTCACGATCCGGTCTTCCAGCGAATGGAAGGTCACGACCACCAGGCGGCCGCCCGGCTTCAGACAGCGTTCGGCAGCTGAAAGCGCGCGCGCCAGCTCGCCCAACTCGTCGTTCACGTAGATGCGTAGCGCCTGGAACGTCTGTGTCGCCGGATGCTGCGGGTCGCCGCGGCGACCGCCGACCGCGCGCGAGACGATCTCAGCCAGCTGCCGCGTGGTGGTGATCGGCGCTTCCGCGCGCAGCTTCACGATGGCGCGGGCGATGGCGCGCGAGCGGCGCTCCTCGCCGAGCACATAGAGAATGCTGGCCAGCGCTTCCTCATCGGTCTTGTTGACGACGTCGGCGGCCGACGTCCCCGACGACGACATGCGCATGTCGAGCGGTCCCTCGGCCTGGAAGGAGAAACCGCGCTCCGCCACGTCGAGCTGCATCGATGAGACGCCGATATCGAGCACGATCCCATCGACGGGGCTGACGTCCTGCTCGCGGGCGACGAGGTCCAGTTCCGAGAAGCGTGATTCGACGACCGTCAGCCGGTCACCGAACTCGCGCTTGAGGGATTGGCTGCCGAGAATGGCGTTGGGGTCGCGGTCGAGCGCGAGGACGCTGCAATCAGCAGCTTCGAGAATGGCGCGCGTGTAGCCGCCGGCGCCGAACGTTCCATCGATGTAGGTAGCACCGTCTACGGGCCGGAGGCCTTCAACCACCTCCGAAAGCAGCACGGGGATGTGGCGTGCGCGGCCAGGCTCAGTGAATTTGCCTCCTGGCCGGCCGCGCGCCGTCATCCCCGTGCTCCTTCGCTTCCGTCATCCTCGTCTGAGGATAGACGGTTCCCCGCGCCGAAGAGCTTACGTGTCTGGTGGACTTTCTCCCGCGCCCGCTCGCGCCGCTCGGCGAAGCGTTCCGGGCTCCACATCTGAAATTTGTCACCCAGGCCCACAAAAGTGACTTGGGTCGAAAGGCCGGCGTGCGCGCGAAGGCCTTCAGGAAGGCTGATGCGGCCGTCGCCGTCGATCGCGAGAACCTGGACGTCGCCATAGAGGGCGACAGAGAGCTCATCGCGCTCGTCCGAATAGTCCGGCAGGCCCGCGAGAAGCCCATCGATCTTCTTTGCAAGTCTCTCGCCGCCAGCATCGAGAGCCGGAGCTTCGAGCGCGGGGTAGCAGTAGATGCCGCCAGCGCCTCCAGAGGCATAGCCGTCGCGCTCGAGAACGGCGCGGAAGGGAGCTGGGATTGAGACCCGGCCTTTGGCGTCGATCTTGTTTGTGAATGTCGAGACAAAGCGGTCCATCCCTTCGTTCCGGCCTCGCGCACCACTCGAAAAACCAACGCACGTTCGAAGGCCTTGCCTTCGTCTGCCGATGCACCGGCCGGGGGGCCGTGGCGGTCGCTCGGGGCCCTGAGCCCTCGATCAGGACCGGCGCCCAGCCACGGGACCCTGCCCGGTGCGGTCGGGCCAATATGGGATCGCATGGGATCAGATGGACGTCAATGGTTTGTTAAGGGTTTTTCCCGGGTACGTTTGGTTGCACAGACGGGTGTGGACCGGCGGACGCAGCTTGCGTCGCCGGGCGCCTGCGCCTATGGCCGGGCAAGCGGCAAAAGACGGGATTTCTCAAGATGCAGATGCCTGACGTGCGCTCGATGTGCGCCATCGGCCTTTCGGGCCAATTGGGCCTCGGCGGCCACCTTCCCTGGGAGGGGAACAAGGGGCCGGAGTTTCGCGAGGACGTCGCCAATTTTTTCAGGACGACGCGAGGCCATGTGCTGCTCGCCGGACCGACGACGGCGCGCGCGGTGCCCGATTACGAGCGCCAGCACATGACGATCGTCGAGCTGCGCTCGCACATGGATCCGGAGGAGACGCTGGCCAAGTTTGCCGGCCGCGTCGTGTTCATCGGCGGCGGCCCGGTGGTGTGGGACGTCTACGCCAAATACATCCGCCACTGGGACATCACCCGTCTCCCCTACGACGGGCCGGCGGATCGATGGTTCGATCCGAAGTGGCTCGTCGCAGGTGGAAAGACGAAGTGACGATGACCGCGGCTCAGTAGCAGCAGCCGCGGCGGCGCGGCGCGTAGTAGTACGGCTGCACGTAGCGCTGGCGCGGCACGTAGACCGGCTGCGGGTAGTAGGTGCCGGCGGGCCCGGTCACGTAGCCGCAACAAGCCTGATAGACCGGACGCGGATAGTACGCGTAGGCAGGCGGCACGACGTAGAGAACGGGCGGGCCGTAGTAGACCTGCGGATACATCGGGGCATAGTCGCGGTACCAGCGATAAGCGCGGGCGTCGGCATCGCCGGCGGTGGCGCCGAGAGCCGCGACGCCAGCCGAAGCGGCCAGCACAGCAGTGAGCAGTTTACGCATTGAAAGACCTCCATCAGCCGTGCTGTGAGGCTAAGCGGGATTGTTTACCGCCGAATTGAAATTTCGCAGCTAAATCAAGCGATAAAGCGCCGTGAATTAAGGTCCGATTGGCGCCTGATCCGAATTGCGACGATGTCGGATCGCTTCGTCCAGAAGCGTCTGCGCAACTGCTAATTCCCGGAAGTAAATTGCCAGCTGGCCTGTAAGCCGGGTTCTGTCTGGAAGGTAGCCCAACACCGGCTTGCCGAGTGTTGGCCAAGATTCCCTCCGCGACGGCCATTCGTCTGGGACGCCCATTGCTGAGCGCCTCAAGCAACCAACCCGGATGGCGGGTCTGAAGACGGGACCTGGCGCCGCGTTGCCGCGCGCCCGGCCATCCCTATTTGGTCTTGCTCCCGGTGGGGTTTGCCCTGCCACGACCGTCGCCGGCCGCGCGGTGCGCTCTTACCGCACCCTTTCACCCTTACCTCCGGCGAACCGAAGGCGGTTTGCTTTCTGTGGCACTTTCCCTGGGGTCGCCCCCGGCGGCCGTTAGCCGTCACCGTGTCTCCATGGAGCCCGGACTTTCCTCCACCGGGTTTGCTCGATGGGCCACAGACGCCCGCAATCCGGCAGCGGCCGTCCGGCCAGCTGGCAATCTGAATAAGGCCCCCCGCGGGCCGTCGCGTCAAGGCCCGGCCGCGGTGCTGCATGTTGTACAGTCCCGCGCATGGCGGATGCGCGCGCGACGTTCATCTTCGACGGCGACTGCGGGATCTGCCGCACGTGGGTGAATTACTGGCGCCAGCTGACGGGCGACGCGGTCGTCTACCGCTCGTACCAGGAGGCGGCGGGCGAGTTTGCGGCCATCCCCGCAGACGCCTTCCGGCACGCGGTCCAGCTTATCGAGCCGGGCGGCGAAGTGCTCTCCGGCGCCGCGGCGACGTTCAAGCTGCTAAGCTACGCACCGGGGCGGGGCACCTCGTGGTGGCTATATCGCCATGCACCTGGCTTTGAACCGGCGAGTGAACTCGCGTACCGGGTCCTGTCACAGCGACGCGGGTTGCTCACCTGGCTGACGCACGCTCTTTGGGGCCGAAAGCTCGAACCCGAGCGCTACGACCTGGTCGCCTGGCTGTTCTTGCGCGGGCTGGGGCTCGTCTATCTCGCCGCGTTCCTTTCGCTCGCCGCGCAGATCCGCGGCCTTGTCGGCGCGCAAGGCATCCTGCCGCTGGGCGAATACCTCGACGCCGCGCACCAAGGGTGGGGCACCGACGCCTATTGGCGCCTGCCGACGCTCTTCTGGCTCGACGCGAGTGATGCGGCGCTGATCGCCGGCGCCTGGCTGGGCGTCGCGCTCGCCGGGCTGCTGACGCTTGGCATCCTGCAGCGCGTCGCGCTTGTCGGGTTGTTCGCGCTCTACCTGTCGTTCGTCTACGCCGGCCAGATTTTCATGACCTACCAGTGGGACATGCTGCTGGTGGAGGCGGGCTTTCTCGCGATATTTCTGACGGGCGGCTCGCGCATCGTCGTGTGGCTCTACCGCCTGCTGCTGTTCCGCTTCCTGTTCCTCGCCGGGCTCGTGAAGCTCGCGTCGGGCGATCCGACGTGGCAGCAGCTCACCGCGCTCGACTATCACTTTTTCACGCAGCCGCTGCCGTCGCCGCTCGCCTATTACGCGGCGCAGCTGCCGCACTGGCTGCTGTCGGCGGGCACTGCCGCGGCACTCGTCATCGAGCTTGTCGCCGTGGCGCTGATCTTCCTGCCGCGCCGCCCGCGCATGCTCGCCGCTGCGCTGGTGATCGGCTTCCAGGTGCTGATCATGCTGACCGGCAGCTATAACTGGTTCAACCTCCTGACCATCCTGTTGTGCCTGTTCCTGCTCGACGATCAGGTGCTGCGGCGCTTCATGGGCGCCGACTTCGCTGCAGCCATAGTCGCGCTGGCGCCGCGACCGGGGCGCGTCGCTCCGGTGCTGGCGGCGCTGGTGGCGGTCATCGTCGTGCCGATCGGCGTCAACCTCGTCTACTCCTCGCTCACCGGGCGCAACATCCCGCTCGCCGGCGCGATGACCGAAGCGCTGGCGCCGCTGCTCATCGTCAATCCCTACGGCCTCTTCGCGACGACGACGACGACGCGCCCGGTGCTCATCCTCGAAGGTTCGGCCGACAATCGAACGTGGCGCGAATACGTGCTGCCGTTTCTTCCCGGCCCCGTCGATCGTGCTCCGAAGTGGAACATCCCGTACCAGCCGCGCCTCGATTGGCAGCTTTGGTTTGCGGGCTATAGCGCCCCCGGACAGCAACGATGGCTCGAACGGCTCATGCAGCGGCTGCTCGAAGGCAGTCCGCATGTCGTGGCGCTCTTTCGCGAGACGCCCGGCGGCGCGCGACCGCCGAAGTACATACGCGCGCAGCTTTACGACTATCGCTTCGCACCTGCTGGAAGCGCCGCGTGGTGGGAGCGCCGCCTCGACGGCGCCGTGCTTCCGGCCTTAACGCTCGAAGACTTTCGCCGCACTGCACCATTAGGTGTTCGATAAGGCCCCCGCTGCCGTGGATATGCCTCTGCCGGCACGAGAGCGATTGCCTGCCGCTCGATCCGTTGCAATGATGCCCTTCGAAGCCAGACACTTTTGAAAAAATCCAAAGCTTCGAGGAAACGCTGCCAATGAATGTTCAGACTGCGATCAATTCGGGGGCCGCGTCTGGCCCGGCACCTACCACCAACCCCAAAGTCCTTGCATTCGTCGAAGAAGCACGCGCGCTGTTCAAGCCCGACAGCGTCTACTGGTGCGACGGCAGCAAAGAAGAATACCAGGCGATGCTCAAGGCGTTGGTCGATGGCGGCACCGCCATCCGGCTGAACGAGGAGCTCCGCCCGAACTCGATCCTCGTGCGCTCCGACCCGCTCGACGTCGCCCGCGTCGAGGACCAGACCTACATCTGCTCCGCCTCCAAGGAGGATGCCGGCCCGACCAACAACTGGTTCGACCCGGCGGAGATGAAGGTGACGCTGTCGAAGCTCTACGACGGCGCCATGGCCGGCCGCACGATGTACGTCGTGCCTTACTCCATGGGTCCGATCGGCTCGCCCATCGCCGGCATCGGCGTGATGGTCACTGACAGCGCCTATGCCGTCGCCAACATGCACATCATGACCCGCGTCGGCTCCAAGGTGTGGGAGGCGCTCGGCAACTCGGAGGACTTCGTGCGCGGCCGGCATACGGTCGGCGCACCGCTATCGACACCCACGGCGGCCGACGTGCCCTGGCCGTGCAACAAGACCAAGTACATCTCGCACTTCCCCGAGACGCGCGAGATCTGGTCCTACGGCTCCGGCTACGGCGGCAACGCCCTCCTCGGCAAGAAATGCCACGCCCTGCGCATCGCTTCGGTGAAGGCGCGCGACGAAGGCTGGATGGCCGAGCACATGCTCATCCTCAAGCTGACCAACCCGGAAGGGCGCGTGAAGTACGTTGCTGCCGCGTTCCCGTCGGCGTGCGGCAAGACCAACCTCGCCATGCTGGTGCCGACCATCCCCGGCTGGTCGGCGGAGACCATCGGCGACGACATCTGCTGGATGAAGTTCGGCGCGGACGGCCGGCTCTACGCGATCAACCCGGAGACCGGGTTCTTCGGCGTCGCGCCCGGCACGTCGAACGATTCCAACTTCAACGCCATGCGCACGCTGACCGAGAACTGCATCTACTCGAACGTCGCCCTCACCGACGACGGAGACGTGTGGTGGGAGGGCATGACGGCGAAGCAGCCCGACCATCTCGTCGACTGGATGCGCCGCAACTGGACGCCGGGCTGCGGTCGCACCGCGGCACACGCCAACGCCCGCTTCACCGCACCTGCCGGCCAGTGCCCGGTCGTCGCGGCGGAGTGGGAGGACCCCAAGGGCGTGCCGATCGACGCCATCCTGTTCGGCGGCCGCCGCGCCTCGACGGTGCCGCTCGTCATGGAAGCGCTCAACTGGGTGCACGGCACCTTCCTCGGCTCCATCATGGCCTCGGAAAAAACCGCTGCCGCCGCCGACGCCAAAGGCGACATCCGCCGCGACCCGATGGCGATGCTGCCCTTCTGCGGCTACCACATGGGCGATTATTTCGCCCATTGGCTGAAGGTGGGCGAGAAGGGCGGCGCCAAGATGCCGAAGGTCTTCCAGGTGAACTGGTTCCGCAAAAACGCGGCCGGCAAGTTCATGTGGCCCGGCTATTCCGACAACAGCCGCGTGCTGAAGTGGATCTTCGAGCGCTGCGACGGCAACGCCGGCGCGGTCGAGACGCCGATCGGCCGCCTGCCGGCGGAAGGCTCGCTCGACGTGAAGGGCCTGAAGGTCAACATGGCCGACATGCAGGCGCTGAACAGCGTCGACAAGGAAGGCTGGAAAGCGGAGCTGCCATCGATCCGCGAGCACTACGCGACGTTCGGCGACAGACTGCCGAAGCAGCTTGCCGACGAGCTCAGCGCGCTGGAGCGGCGCCTGGGCTGAACCGTCATCGGTTGATGGGCACTACAAGGGCCGCGCGGGAAACCGCGCGGCCCTTCTGTGTCCACACGTCTCCGCGATGCTCATCTTGACAGAGCACCCTCGCGGCGCACGTTGATGGCAAAGGCGAGGAGCAACGAGCGGGGTCCACACGGCAATAGCAAAAATCACAAGCACTGTTGCGGGCGCGACCGGAGGTCTAATGACCGAGCAGGCTAATTTGAAACAGGCCGCACAAGAGCACATGGCGCTTGTGGCGCGGCGACACGATGCGCGCGAGCATCAGCGGAGACTGATGCAGGGGCTCGGGCGCCCAATCATCTCATGGGAGAATAGCGGGCACCGCTTCGTCGCCGTTAGCGACGAGCTGCTGTGGGACGCGCGCTGGCGAACCTTCACGGACTTCCTCTTCCACTACGTCAAGCACGTGCTGACAGTTGAATGGGGAGCGGCAGAGCTGGCCAAGAGCCCCGATCGCCGCCATCCCCTCTTCAAGTGGCATGAGAAGGTCCGCGAAGAGCACCTTAGGGCGCTTGCGGGCAATAGTGGAAATGTTGTTACCGGTGTAATGACCGGGGCGGTGCGAGCCTATCTTGGCCTCGCTTATGACCTTTACCTCTGCGCGCATAATGCCGTCCTTCCGGAGTTGCTCTTGAAGCGCCTGCGTAACCCGGATCAGTTCGAAGGCGCGGTCTATGAAACCTTCGTGATCGGCTGCTTCGCCAAGGCGGGATTCGCAATCGAGTTCGAAGACGAGGGCGACTCGACCACTTCACATTGCGAGTTCACGGCGACCCATAAACAGACGGGGCGGAAATTTTCGGTTGAGGCTAAGGCGGTGACATCGGCGGCAAAACGGTCGGGGGGCAGTGCGGAGCCGCCCAAGATCCGGGGGCAGTTGGCTCGCGCGTTGCGCAAGAAGGTCGCGCATCCGCGTATCGTGTTCATCGAACTCGCCCGCGCGCACGCGGCTCGTGAGGATGGGACGCCCGCTTGGTTACCGCATGTGGAAGAGCAGCTTGAGATATGTGAGCGTGAGCTGACGATTGACGGTTCATCCCCGCCGTCGGCCTATCTGTTCGTCACCAATCGCGCCTATGCGCACGAGCTCGATGCCGCTGCGCGCGTGGAGCAATTCGTGGCCGGAGGCTTCAAGATCGATGACTTCCCGCCGGGTCGGAACGCGGCTTCTCTGCTGGCGATGCACAAGGCACGCAAGAAACACATCGAGGTACACTGGCTGTTCAAGGCAATTGAGGCGCATCGGCTGATCCCCGAAAGCTTTGACGAGCGTCTGCCCGAGGAAACCTGCGGCGCGTTGCCGAAGGAACGGCTCCGCGTCGGCGAGACGTATCTGGTGCCGGATGCCAATGGCACCCATGTTCCAGGGGTGCTCGTCGACGGCGAAGTCATGCCGCCGGACAGTGAAGCTTACGGGACCTACCGCTTGGAGAACGGAAAGCACATACTTTGCAAGGTAGCTTTGAGCGACGCCGAGATGGCAGCTTATAAGAGATCGCCCGACACGTTCTTCGGAGTGCTGAAGCCCGAGTCGAAGGGCATCAACCATCCGCTCGATGCCTTTGATTTTGTGTTCGATACGTATTCGAAGTCATCGCGTGAAAAACTGCTGGAGTTTATGGCCTCTTGGTCCGAAATCGATAGGCTGCGCAGTCTCAGCCAACCGGAGCTCGCTGAGCACTATGCAGCGACGCTTGGGGCGCAGATGTGGGCCGAGATCGCAAGCGGCAAGACGAAGCTCACGAAAGACTGACCAGGACTCGGCCGCCTGCATCCACACCAGCCAACCAAATGCTGGCACCAAAGGGCCGCGCGGGAAACCGCGCGGCCCTTTATTTTTAGCGCAGCCGATAGCAGTTGGTTTGCACGCGCTTTTCGCGCGTCACGTCGTAGCCGGCGCGGCACTGCACCAGATATGGCTCGCTGGGGTGCCGAAACAGAATAAACGCAGACCAGCCATCGGCTGTGCCGGAATAGCCCGCGATCTGCCAGCCTTCCTTCAATAGGCTCTCGATCGACACGACCTCGCTCTCAGCGGGCTGCGCCATCGCCGAGCAAGCGACAACCGGCGCCGCCGCCAGGGCGGCCACCAAGGATAGTAAGAAGCGGGGACGGCAGTGTGCCATGTGCGAATGCGATATCGTTCGGTCTCTCGCCAGAGACTACCATCCCAGTGGCCTTTTGGTTTCAAGCAAGGGTCAGATCTTTGACCTCGCCCGCAGGGGCAGTTGATCAAGCAGTCTTGATGGTTGGCGGCCGTGCCTAGCGCTCGTTACGGCCAGCATCGGCGCGTTGCCACTGTGCATAGACCGCAGCCAGGAGTGCGTGGCGAGCCTCGCAAGCCGCCGCTAACTTGCGGTTTGGCAAGCTGGGCCGAAGAACCCGGTAGGACCGCCGGCGCTGGAAACGAGGGGGACGGTCGTTGCAGGAGAGCCCGAGGTCGATAGTCATCACCGGAGCGAGCGCCGGATTGGGGCGCGCGCTGGCGCTGCTCTACGCCGAGCCCGGACGCACGCTCGGCCTCATGGGACGCAACGCCGAGCGCCTGCAGGTGGTCGCTCAGCTTTGCCGGGCGCGCGGGGCACGCGTCGAGACGCACGCGTGCGATCTCTGCGCCGGCAGCTCGGGTCGCGATTTCATCCAGGCCTTCGGTGACGCGCGTCCGCTTGACCTGCTGATCGTCAACGCCGGCGTGTTCACCGGGCATCGGCCGGAACGGGAGATGGAGGACGGCAACGAGATCACCGCGGTGCTGCGCACCAACCTCGAGGCGGCGATCCTCAGCATCGCCGCGGCGGTCCCGCAGATGCGCGCGCGGCGCGCCGGACGCATCGCCATCGTCGGCTCGCTCGCGGCCTTGCAGCCCTTGGCCGACGCGCCGGCCTACAGCGCCAGCAAGGCGGGGCTGATCGCCTACGGCGAAGCGCTGCGCGAGTACTTGGAGCCCGACGGCGTGCAGGTGAGCCTGATCAACCCCGGACACATCGAAACGGCGCAGGTGGAGGCGCATGTTGGCGCGCTGCCGCTCATTGCATCGGCCGAGACGACGGCGGCGCGCATCAAGCGCGGGCTCGAACGCGGGCAGGAGCACATCGCCTTTCCGCGCCGGCTGGCGTGGCTGATCCGCGCCGGGCGCCTCTTGCCGTGGCGGCTGCGGGCTCACCTCGGCCGCAGCCAGCGCTTCGAGGTCGACCGCAGCTAGAGACGCCTGAGCCGCGTCAACGCGCAATTAAGCCTCCCCCATCCGGGTGATTGTATTTAACGGCTAGCGGCGCACACTGGCCCGGCACGTCGCGAGTAGCTCGGGAGGACGCCATGCCTCATGCAACGGTTCGCGGCACCGCCGCGACTGCCGCTGTCATCCTCGCAGCGCTGGCGCCGCAAAGCCCCCTTGGCGCCGACGACATCACCGAAGCGGAGGCGCGGGCGATCGCCGTCGACGCGTATCTCTACTTCTACCCGCTCATCACCATGGACGTGACGCGGCGCCAACTCACCAACGCTAACGCGGAGAATTCTGAGATCGGCGGGGCGCCGAACGCGTTCAAGAACGTGCAGGCGTTTCCGAGCGCCGACATGCGTGCCGTCGTGCGTCCGAACTTCGACACGCTCTATTCCAGCGCCTGGCTCGATCTCACCAAGGAGCCTGTGGTCGTGTCGGCGCCCGACACCGGCGGGCGATACTACCTACTGCCGATGCTCGACATGTGGACGGACGTCTTCGCCTCTCCGGGCTGGCGCACGACCGGAACGGCGGCGGCGAATTTCCTCGTCACACCGCCGGGGTGGCGCGTGGAGTCCGGCTTGCCGGAGAACATGCAGCACATCGCAGCGCCGACACCGTACGTGTGGGTCATCGGGCGCACGAAGACGGACGGCCCGGCCGACTACGATGCCGTCCACAAGATCCAGGACGGCTACAAGATCACGCCGCTGTCGCAATGGGGAAAGACACCGGTCGCGCCAAGCGCCAGCGTCGATCCGAGCGTCGATATGAAAACGCCGCCGAAGGTGCAGGTCGATACGATGCCGGGCGACCGCTACTTCGCGTACGCGGCCGAGCTCCTGAAGCTGCATCCGCCGCACATCACCGACGAGCCGATCATCGCCCGCCTGAAGCGGATCGGCTTCGAGGCCGGCAAGAGCTTCGATCCGACCAGCGCGTCAGCGGCCGCGCAGCAAGGGCTCGCCGGCGCTCCCGCGGCCGCGCAGAAGCTGATGCAATGGAAGGCGCCGACGCTGGCGCGCGTCGCCAACGGCTGGTCGATGAATACCGACACCATGGGCGTCTACGGCAACTTCTATCTGAAGCGCGCGATGGTCGCGCAGCTGGGTCTCGGCGCCAACTTGGCGGAGGACGCGGTCTACCCACTGAACCTCGCCGACGCGACGGGCAAGCCGCTCGACGGCGCGGCGGCCGGCTACACGCTGCACTTCGCCAAGGACGGGCTGCCGCCGGCGGAGGCGTTCTGGTCGGTGACGCTTTACGACAACGACGGCTTCCAGGTTGCCAATCCGCTGAACCGTTTTGCGCTGAGCAGCTGGATGCCCTTCAAGACCAACGCCGACGGGTCGCTCGATCTCTATTTCCAGAACGCCAGCCCCGGCGCCGACAAGGAAGCCAATTGGTTGCCGGCGCCGAAGGGTCCGTTCACGCTGACGATGCGCATTTACGCGCCGAAGCGCGAGGTGCTGACCGGCCAATGGGATCCGCCGCCGCTAAAACCCGCTGAATAGCGAGCCTGGCAGACCGGTCGGGAGTGCCCTTCCGAGCTAACTTTCGGATTCCGCTCGAAAATTTTTTCGAGAATCTACGCCATTGATTTGGCGGAGAAATCTTCGCCAAACTAAGTATTGCGATGTATATGCCGCTGAACAAATCACTAAAAATCCAATTTTGGTACACACGTTAACCATTAGGTAACTTGTTGTATCTGTTGCTTGGGGTGGGTGATGTTGCAGTTCGTAGTCGATTGGCTGTACCGGGCGGACTCCTCGTCGCCTATCGAAGTCGATTTGCCCGTCGTACGCGACGCCTCCGCCATCCTGCAATTCCGCCAGCGCCAGCAAGACATCGCCAGCTCGCCGACACCGCGCGAGCGCGGCATCCGCTTTCATCAGGAAGAATTCGCGCGGCTGTTCGAGGCCGTGGAGCGCTGGCCGTCGGTCGAGTTCCTCACCGCCGGCGGCCTTCCTGTCGAAGCCGTCGACGATCTGCCGAAGAGCGCCGACGGGGGCATCGACGTCATCGTCCGCATCGTCGCGCCGACCGAGCGCGGCGCGCGCAACATCGCCGGGCGTTTGCGTAATATGATTGTCAGTCAGAGCTATGAGTAGGTCATGCCCAAGTACGAGATTGCTATCGAGTACAAGAGCGCCAATGTCTCGCGTCCTGTGCTGCATCAAACGGTCGGGGCGGCGGTGCATACCCGCCCGGAGATCGACGAGGTGATCGTGCGCTGCGCGCGAGCGACGCGAACCGCGCATCAGGCGGCACGCGACTACAACAACCGCGCCGCAGCTCTTAAGAACCGCAAGGGCCGCAACGTGCGCGTGACGCTCGCCATCGGCCCGGTGGAGCGCTGACGCCCATGCGCCTCATCTGCTTGGGACAAGTCAGCAAGGCACCTCGCGGCCGGCAGGCGGCGCCCGCGAAGAAGCGCGCCGGCAAGGCGGCGCCACACCCGCAGGCCTATACGTTCCTCGAGCGCGTGCCGCTGCGCCTCTCCGCGCACAAGCCGGTGTGGGACGCGCTGCGCAAGCATGCGACGCGGCAAGTGGTGGTCGATGCCGAGCATCCGAAGGACACTTTCACCGCCGACGTCATCCCGCTCGACCAGCTGGGCGGCGAGGCGTGGGCCGCGCTCGGCCAGGTGCTGGCGGAGCGCCGCGCGCTGGCGCTCGACGCCGAGAAGCAGGCGACCGCCAGCGAGATATTGAGCAAGCCGCTCGATCCGATCTTCGCGCAGGAGCTCGAGTGGCTGACCTTGCGCAACCTGCTCGCCGCCGCGATGCCGCGCACGCCGGGCAAGCAGGCGCGGGCCCGCAAGCCGAACCGCGCGCTGCTGCTGCTCGACCTTTAGAAGCGCATCGACAGTCCGAGGAAGGGATTGTAGCGGTCGGACGCATCTGTCAGGCCGAAGTTGATGCCACCGTCGAGCTGCACGTCGTCGGTAAGCGCGTAGGTCCATCCCGCGCCGAGCTGCAGGATGTCACCGCGCGGATCCTGCATGCCGAGGATGGCGACGATCTCGGCATAGGTCGCGAACTTGTCGGTCCATTCGTAGGACCCGGACGCCGTCGCCAAATACTCGGCGTGGTAGCCGGTCGTGTCGTAGTCCTCGATGGCAAAGGTGCCGGCGTTGAGGCCGAGACCGAAGCCGGCGGGCAGGGCCAGGGAGAGGAACACGGCCACGCCGCCTTCGACGGCGGCGGTACCGATGCCGTTGTCCGCATCGGTCGGCAGCGTGATGACCGGCAGCACCGCGAACGCCGAACCGACCTTCTCGAAGTCGTCGTTGCCCCACAGGTTGATCTTGCCGCGAATATCGACGCTGCCGACGCCCGACTGCTTCTGTGTCGGTTCGGGGTCGACCGCGTTCGTGTTGACGATCCCGTACGGCTGCCACACGAGGCTCAGCTCGACGTCGTTGGTGAGGCCGATGCGGACGTTGGTGTAGGCGAACTCGAAGACATCGCTCTCTGCGCCGTCGACATCCGGGCGCGTGCGCGTATAGCCGAACAGGGTGCTTTCGAACTGCACGTGGCCCGCGTCGACGGTGAAGGGCACCTCGGTGATGTCGGGGCGATCCGTCGTCATCTCGCGCATCAGGCGGCGCGGCGTCGGATTGAAAAGGTTGTATTGCGATTTGTCGTCATCGCCCGCGGTGGCCATCTCGGCCCCCGCCGCGACACAAAGTAGAACCCCCAGAAACCTGGTTGCCGACGCGATCACTGCCGTTCCCCCCAAGAATGGCGACGTCGTCTCCACAAGACGAGAGACACGATTCGCCCAAACCAACAAAGTTAGTGTTGACTAAGTTAGCCGCGGCTAACTTTGCTGTCAACGCCGGCTCGGTTAGAAACACGCATGGATTCGACACGGAAAAAGCCGGCTGCGCCGGACGCGCGCGCGGCCCGGCAACAGGCGGAACGGTTTCAGCGGGTGCGCGACGCGCACCAGACGGAGCTGGCCGAGGACTACGTTGAATTGATTGCCGATCTCCTCGACGAGAAGGGTGAGGCGCGGCTGGTCGAACTGTCGGAGCGGCTGGGGGTCACCAAGGCGACGGTGAACAACACCATCCAGCGCCTGCAGCGCGACGGCCTGGTCACCAGCGAGCCTTACCGCGCGATCTTCCTCACCGACAAGGGACGCAAGCTCGCCACCACCTCGCGCGAGCGGCACCTTATCGTGCGCGATTTCCTGATCGCACTCGGCGTCGACCCAGAGACGGCCGATTCGGACGCCGAAGGTATCGAGCATCACGTCAGCCGCGAGACGCTCGAAGCGTTCCGCCGGCATCTCAGCAAGCAGCGCCGCGCCCGCGAGTAGCCCCCTCACCCGCGCTGATCGCGCTTCGCGCGATTGCGCGCGACCTCTCCCCAGCGGGGAGAGGTTAGAGAGTGCCGACCCTCGTCCCTTAACCTCTCCCCGGCGGGGAGAGGTCGGAAGCGAATGCAAATGAGCTTCCGGGTGAGGGGGCTCAAGCGCGGCGGGGATGCTTGGCGATCGTGGCCAGCAGGGCCGCGCCGTAGCGGCCGATCTTGCTGTTGCCGAGCCCAGTGATGCCGTGCAGCGCCGCCTCGTCGGTCGGGCGGAAGATGGCGAGCTCGGCCAAGGTCACGTCCGAGCAGACGATATAGGGCGGCAGCTTCGCCTTAGCGGCGAGATCGCGGCGCAAATTGCGCAGGTCTTCGAACAGGGGCCGATCCGCGTCATTGACGATCGCGGCGCTCTTGCTAGCCCGCTTCGCCTTGGTCTTCGTCTCCTTCGGCGCGATGCGGACGAGGAATTTTTCCTCGCCGCGCAGGATGGGGCGCGCCGCATCGGTCAGCAGCAGCATCCCGTAGCCGTCGTCGTCGCCGGTGAGCTGCCCCGCGGCGGTGAGCTGGCGGAAGACGCCCTTCCACGTCGCCTCGTCGGTGTCCTTGCCGATGCCGAACACGGGCAGCTTGTCGTGGCCGGAGCGCGCGACGCGCTCGTTGGCGCGGCCGAGCAGCACGTCGATGAGGTAGGTGGCGCCGAAGCGCTGGCCGGTGCGGTAGACGGCGGAGAGCGCCTTTTGCGCCAGCACCGTGCCGTCCGTGGTCTGCGGCGGGTTGAGGCAGTTATCGCAGTTGCCGCACGGCTCGGCACGACGCTCCCCAAAGTAGGCGAGCAGGGACTGGCGACGGCAGCTCGGCAATTCGCACAGGCCGATGAGCGCGGCGAGCTTCTGCCGCTGCACCTGCTTGTAGGCCTCGGAGCCCTCGCTTTGCGCGATCCACTGGCGGAGCTGGATGAGATCTTGCAGCCCGTAGGCGAGCCAAGCGTTGGCGGCGAGGCCGTCGCGGCCGGCGCGTCCCGTCTCCTGGTAGTAAGCCTCGATCGATTTCGGCAAATTGAGATGAGCGACGAAGCGCACGTCGGGCTTGTCGATGCCCATGCCGAAGGCGATGGTGGCGACGACGATGACGCCGCTCTCCTGGCGGAAACGATCGAGCACCTTGCTGCGCACGCGCGTTTCGAGCCCGGCGTGGTAGGCGAGCGCGGTGCGGCCCTTGTCGGACAGCCACGCTGCCGTCTCCTCCACCGACTTGCGCGACAGGCAGTAGACGATACCGGCGTCCTCGGCGTGCTCGGTCTCGATGAAACGCCACAGGCGCTCGCGCGCGCCCATGCTGCCCGCATCCGAGATCGTGTAGCGGATGTTCGGGCGGTCGAAACTGGCAATGAAGCGCCGCGCTTCGCCGAGACGCAGCTCGGCAACGATCTCCTCGCGCGTCCGCTCGTCGGCCGTTGCGGTAAGTGCGATGCGCGGGACGGACGGGAAGCGTTCGGCAAGCACCTTGAGCTGCCGGTATTCGGGGCGGAAGTCGTGTCCCCACTGCGAGACGCAGTGCGCCTCGTCAATGGCGAATAGCGCCAGGTCGATGCGCGCCAAGAGCGCGAGCGTGCGGTCCTGCAGCAGTCGCTCGGGCGAGACGTAGAGAATGTCGAGGTCGCCCTGCCCGATGCGCGCCTCGAGCGCGACCATCTCGCGGTAATCGAGCGTGGAATTGAGAAAGGCGGCTTTGACCCCAGCCTGCGTCAGCGCTTCCACCTGGTCTTGCATCAGGGCGATGAGCGGCGAGACGACGACGCCGAGGCCGGGGCGGACGAGCGACGGGATCTGGTAGCACAGCGACTTGCCGCCGCCGGTCGGCATCAGGGCGAGCGCGTCATCGCCAGCGATGACCGTGGCGATGATATCGGCCTGGTGGGAACGAAAATCGCGGTAGCCGAACACGTCGGCGAGAACCTCGCGCGCCCGCTCGATGCCGCCGTTATCCGCCGTTCGCCGCGTTGCGCTGCGCGCCATGTCCCACGCGTCATTGGTTGCCCGGCCATCTCGTTAGCGCGATTCGAGCCTAACCCGCGCGACGCCAAGGCGGTTTTCAACCCCGGCGAGGCGGCACCCGCGGCCCGCGATCCTTCAGCCGGCGTTCATCGGGCAGGCGTATCCTCATCATGCCCCCATCGCATTGCCTGCAGGAGTTAGGCGATGACGCAGAGTGGAAAGAGGAAGCCCGGCGTGACCCAGATTGATCACAGCGGCCAAGCGCTTCACCTGTTCGCCGTAGCGCGAGCCCACGAGCTGCATGCCCTCGCCGAACGATGCGCCGCCCCGCTTGTGAAGGCGCCCACGCCCTCCGGGCGCCTTGCATGGTGGCGCAGGTTCCTGCGAGTGACCCAATAGAAGAACGCCCGCCCGACGAGCCTTGCGCGCCCCGCTGCGCTCTGCGCCGAGGCGGTCAAACTCGACTGCCTCGACTAGGTCAGAACGGGCCGCGCGAGGCGATGGCGTCGATCGTGCCCTGCAGATCGGCAATGCGGGCGTCGTACTTCTGCCTGATGCACGCGGCGTCGGCTCCGCAGTTCTCGCGCTCCTGCAGGAAGTCGCGCTGCGCACCCAGCATGTCGCCGCGCTGGCCCATGGCGACGAGCGAGGTCGCAACCGCATAGAGCGTCGCCATCCGCGCCTCGAGCTGCCCCAGCTCATAGTCCTTGCAGATCGTCTTCTCGGCGGCCGATTTGGCCTTGGCACAGTTCATCGGCGCATACTCACCCGCCGCGGCAGCCCCCGGCGCAAGCAGAACGGCCGCAGCAAGTGCGGCGAACAGACAACGCATGTGACGTCCTCCCATCTCCACACGTGATATGTAGCACTTCCCGCAGACCGGCACTTCCCTCGCGGGGCGCCGGGAAGTATGACGCCAACCCGACTTAAAAAAACGTCACGCCCCGGGAGCCACATGGACAAGATCAACCAGCGCATCGCGACCGAGCTGAACGTTGCCCCTGGGCAGGTAGCGGCGGCCGTTGAATTGCTGGGCGAGGGTGCAACGGTCCCGTTCATCGCCCGCTACCGCAAGGAAAAGACGGGCGGATTGGACGATACGCAGCTGCGCAAGCTGGAGGAGCGGCTCGGCTACCTGCGCGAGCTGGAGGACCGGCGCGCCAGCGTGCTCAAGACCATCGAGGAGCAAGGCAAGCTGACGGCCGAGCTGGCGCGCGCCATCAACGGCGCGCTGACCAAGGTAGAGCTGGAAGACCTCTACGCGCCCTACAAGGTGAAGCGGCGCACGCGCGCGCAGATCGCCCGCGAGGCTGGGCTCGAGCCATTGAGCGAGGCGCTACTCGCCAACCCGGGGCTCGATCCGCTGGTGGAAGCGGCGAAGTACATCGACGCCGGCAAGGGCGTAGCCGACGCCAAGGCGGCGCTGGAAGGCGCCCGCCACATTCTCATCGAACGCATCGCCGAGACGCCGACGCTCGTCGGCCAGCTGCGCGAATGGATGTGGAGCGACGGCGAGCTGAAGTCGGTCGTGAAGAAGGGCAAGACCGAGGAAGGCGCCAAGTTCTCCGACTACTTCGACTTCGGCCAGCGCATCAAGGACATGCCCTCGCACCGGGCGCTCGCCATGCTGCGTGGCATGAACGAGGGCGTGCTCGACCTCGATCTCGACGTGGCGCACGAGGCAGGCAAGCCGCACCCGGCGGAGGGGCGCATCAGGAGCGCCTTCGGCATCGCCGACCGCGGCTGGCCGGCGGACGCATGGCTCGGCGAGACCGTGCAGCGCGCCTGGAAGGACAAACTCTCCGGCTCGCTCAGCACCGGATTGCTCGCGCGGCTGAAGGAGCGCGCCGACGCGGAGGCCATCGGCGTCTTCTCGCGCAACTTGAAGGATCTGCTGCTCGCGGCGCCGGCCGGCCCGCGCACCACTATGGGCCTCGATCCCGGCATCCGCACCGGCGTCAAGGTCGCCGTCGTCGACCAGACCGGCAAGGTCGTCGCCACGACGACGATCTATCCACATGAGCCGCGGCGCGACTGGCAGGGATCGCTGGCGGCACTCGCGGCGCTGTGCATCAAGCACAAGGTCGACATCGTGAGCGTCGGCAACGGCACGGGCGGGCGCGAGACCGACAAACTCGTCGCCGAGCTGATGGCGAAAATGCCGGAGCTGAAGCTCACCAAGGCGATGGTGTCGGAGGCCGGTGCGTCGGTCTATTCGGCGTCGGAGCTGGCGGCGAAGGAATTCCCCGATCTCGACGTCACCCTGCGCGGCGCGGTGTCGATCGCGCGCCGCCTGCAGGACCCGCTCGCCGAGCTCGTCAAGATCGAGCCGAAGGCTATCGGCGTCGGGCAATACCAGCACGATGTCGACCAGACCGGCCTCGCCCGCTCGCTCGACACAGTTGTCGAGGACTGCGTGAACTCGGTCGGCGTCGACGTGAACACGGCGTCGGCGCCGCTGCTCGCCCGCGTGTCCGGCCTCAACCAGACGCTGGCTTCCAACATCGTCGCCTTCCGCGACGAGAACGGCGCGTTCAAGGCGCGCACCAACTTGAAGAAGGTGCCCCGCCTCGGCGCCAAGGCGTTCGAGCAGGCGGCGGGCTTCCTGCGCATAATGGACGGCAAGAACCCGCTCGATGCGTCCGCGGTGCACCCCGAGGCGTACTCGGTGGTGGAGAAGATTTCGGAGGCGACCAAGCGGCCGCTGAAGTCGATCATCGGCGACCGCGCGTTCCTCAAATCGCTGCGCCCGGCCGACTACGCCGACGCGGCGTTCGGCATCCCGACGGTGACCGACATCCTCGCCGAGCTGGAGAAGCCCGGCCGCGATCCGCGACCCGAGTTCAAGACGGCAACATTCCAGGAAGGCGTCGACAGCATCTCCGACCTGAAACCTGGCATGCAGCTCGAAGGCGTCGTCACCAACGTCGCGGCGTTCGGCGCCTTCGTCGATGTCGGCGTGCATCAAGACGGCCTGGTGCACATCTCCGAATTGTCCGACCGCTTCGTCAAGGACCCGCGCGAGGTGGTGAAGGCGGGCGACGTGGTGAAGGTGCGCGTCAAGGAGGTCGACGCCGGCCGCAAGCGCATCGCCCTCACCATGAAGTCGGGCGCCATCGACCGCTCCGCCGCCGATGCGCCGCGCGCGTCGGGACCGCCGTCGACCCAGCGCTCCAGCGCCCCGCCGCCAAAGTCGGAAAGTGCCGGCGAAAGCGCGCTTGCCGCCGCCATGCGCCGCGCCCAGGAGCGCAAGTAGTTCGCGCTCACACAAAGTTCCAGCCGCATTTGGGCAGCGACGGAAATGTTGCGACACATGCGTCATAAGGGCGCCAAGGTTATGCCCCTCATGACCCCCTGAAGGGATTCACCTCGGATCAGGAGCGTCGCACAGAATGAGACTTTCGAGATTGGTTGCCGTGGCGATAGCGCTGGCCATGAGCGCGGCAATCGCGCAGGCCGCGCCCGGCTTCGCGACGGCCAACGTGAACATCCGCACCGGCCCGGATATCGAGTTCCCGAGCGTCGGCGTCATTCCCGACGGCGAGCCGCTGTCGATCGAAGGCTGCCTGCGCGACGAGTCCTGGTGCGACGTTCGCTGGGACGGCGGACGCGGCTGGGTCTTCAGCGAGTATCTCGCGTTCGACGATCGCGGCCGCTGGGTGCCGCTGCCCGACGTGGGGCCCGCCTATTTCCGCATTCCGTTCGTGACCTTCGCCGCGCGCGACTACTGGGACCGCTACTACGTCGGCCGCCCGTGGTATCGCGACCGCGACCGCTGGTTCGCCTACCAAGTGCGGCCGCGTATCGGCTGGCACGGGCCCCCGCGTGGGCCGCGCCGCGCCGGCTGGTGGCGTGAAGGCTACCGCGCGCCCGCCGGCATGGGTCCACCGCCGATGAACTGGCGTCGCCCGGACCGCTTTGATCGGCACGATGGCCGCTTTGAGCGACGCGACGATCGCCGAGATCACCGCGATGATCGTCGTGACGATCGGCGTGACCGGCGCGATGATCGGTTCGATCGCCGCTGATTGAGGGCTACGGAGCAAAGCAACGCCCGGGGAAACCCCGGGCGTTTTTGCGTTCTATGATTTTCTGCGATTCAGGTGCGGCGACGGAGACCGTCCTTCCGTCAGCATCCGTGCCGCCACATGCAGCGGTAGAAGCGCGGCGAGCCCAATCCCCAGCGCCGATCGCATCTCTCCGTCCAGCGCATGCAGTGATAGTTCACCGGTGCATACACGATGGGTTCCGGCGGGGGAGGCGGAGGAGGCGGCCCGAAGTCGGCAGCGAGCGCAGTTCCGACCGTCAGCAGACCAACGAACGCTGCCGCTGAGGCGAGCGCCAGACTTCCAGCTTTCATAGTGTCTCTCCGCCGTGCACATGCACGAGGCGCACGCTAACCGGAGATCGTGCAAAATCCGTAACTCGCAAGCCGAGACGCGACAATCGCCAGGGGCGCGCCGGCGCGACGGATCAGAAGCGGCAGTTCACGCTTGCGGTGACAGCATCGAGCATCAAGTCGATCTTGTGCGGTCCGACGACGGCGATGGCGGCGGCTCCGACGCTGCACGATCGGCTTATTAATGCATCCCAGCGGGCTCTTCCCTATTGAATTGACGCCGCGCGCAGCGCATCTCTCAGGAACGGCGCCGCGCAAGCGAATTGGCGCTTGGCCCCTCTTTGGCGCTGTGTGCGCTCGGACGCGATCCGGAGGTATGGCCATGGCGAACCTCGAGACAATCCATCACTCTGAACTTCCTCAGCCCGGCGTCGATCTGCGCTGGCCAGCGTCGTCGATCTGGAGACCCGGCGAGCCGGCGGTCAATACTGTCAGCGTCGCCGACTTGAACGACGCGCTCAGGAAGGGCATCGCGGACTTCATGGCGATGCCGAGCCACGCGCTGTTCCTCGGCATCATCTACGCCATCCTCGGCGTGATCCTGTTCAGGGTGTCGTTCGGGTACGAGGTGCTACCGCTCGTCTATCCGTTGCTCGCAGGGTCCGCGTTGCTCGGGCCGCTTGCAGCCGTCGCCCTCTACGACTTGAGCCGGCGCCGCGAGCTCGGCCTCGATCCGTCGGTGTGGCACCTGACGGAAGTCTTCCAATTGCCGTCGATCGGCGCCATTGCCCGATTGGGGCTGGTGCTGCTGGCCATATTCGTTGCCTGGATGGCGGTGGCGCAGACCATGTACACGCAGATCATGGGCCCTGAGGCTCCGGCCTCGCTTGGCGAGTTTGTCCGCCAGATACTCTCGACGCCGCAAGGCCACCAACTGATCGTCGTCGGCAATGCCGTCGGCTTCCTGTTCGCCGCCCTAGTGCTGGTGATCAGCGTCGTGTCGTTCCCGATGCTCGTCGATCGCCGGGTGAGCGCGGCGACGGCGGTACGCACGTCGGTTCGCGCCGTGCTCGCCAATCCGCTAACGATGGCGGTGTGGGGTTGCTATGTCGCCGCCGGCCTCGTTGTGGGGGCGCTGCCCCTGTTCTTCGGCCTCGCCGTCGTATTCCCCGTTCTCGGACACGCGACGTGGCACCTTTATCGCAGGACCGTCAGGCCCGACACGATCGTCTGACCGCGAAGTGATCCGGTAAGTCAGCAGGTGGCGCGAGCGGGAAGCGTCGCGACCAGCCGGCGCAGCGTGTCGAGCGTACCGGCATCGAGGCGGCCGTCGGCGCGGGCCGGACGGAAGTGCATTTGGAAGGTGCGGATCAGATGCCAGAACCAGTTGTCGCGCCCAGGATTTTCGATGCCGTAGCCATACAGGCGCAATAGCTCCAGCGCCTCGGTGCGGGCGCCGGCGTCGTCATCGAGAATGCGGGCGTCGTCCTTGAGCGGCGCCGGCTCGATCCAGCGGCCAACGCCATGCTTTCCCAGGAATGCCCAATCGAACTTCTCGCCGGGATCGATCTTGCGCCCCGGTGCGATGTCTGCGTGGGCCAGCACGCGCTCGGGCGGAATCTTCCAGCGCTGCGCGATGTCGCGGCACAGATCGGCGATGGCCTGCATCTGCGCCGGCGGAAAGTCCGGGTAGCCGTGCTCGTGGCCGGGGTTCTGGATCTCGATGCCGATCGAGCACGAGTTGATGTCGGTCTCGCCCGCCCAGTGCGAAGCGCCCGCGTGCCAGGCGCGCTGGCACTCTTCCACCAGCTGGGTGATGTGGCCCTTCTCGTCGACGACGTAGTGAGAGGAGACCTTGCTGCGCGGATCGGCGAGCCAGCGCACGGCCTGATCCGCTGCCTCCATGCCCGTGTAGTGCAGCACGATCATACTGGGGCGAAAGCCCTTGGCGCGGTCGCCACAATTGCACGAGGGATGCAGCGCGTGGACATGCTTGCTGTCCGCCTTGAAGCTCATGGGCGCTCGTCCCGCTGCGGACGCAGTCCACGCTCGGAGAGGATCGTGTCGTAGGCGGCGTTGATGGCCGCGAGACGCCGGTTGGCGGCGCAGCGCAGCTCGGGGGGTACGCCGTGCGCCGCCAGACGATCGGGATGATGCTCGCGCACGAGCGCGCGGTGGCGCAGCTTCAGCTCGGCATCCGAAATGCGGCCATCGACGCCGAGGATGGTGTACGGGCTGCACGGGTCTTTGACGAAGCCGGCGCGGATGGAGTGGAACTCGCCGCGCGTCAGGCCGAACTTCTCGGCGACGAGGGAAAGGAACGTGTCCTCGTCGGGATGCAGCACGCCGTCGGCCGCGGCGACGTGGAAAAGGCACTCCAGCAGCGCCCGCAGCATGTCGGGCTCGTCGGCCAGGAGGCGGGCGATCTTGCCGGCGTAGATGTCGTAGCCGGCGATGTCCTGCGCCGCGAGATCGAACAGGCGGCCGAAGTTCGCCCTCTCCTCGGGCGGGATGTTGAACACGCGGGCGAAGGCGCGCTCCTCGACCGGCAGCGCTACGCCGTCCGCCTTGGCCATCTTGGCGGCGAGCGTTGTCACCGCGATGGTGAAGGCGACCGTGCGGTATCCCGGCGTCTTGGCGCGCTCACCGACGATGCGGTTCCACAGCGTCGACAGCGTATCGCGCATCGAGGCGCCACCCGCCTCGATTCCGACCGCCCTTGCTATTGCGTTCCATGGCATAGGCATTCCCATATCGGCATTCTCGGCCAACATGAAGAGGGCGAACCACTGGTTGCGGCCCACTGCGTGAAAGTCGCGCCAAATGCCGCCTATTGGCCCGCGGCGCCCCGGGAAGCCCGTAGTTGACGCCTGCACGCGCGCCCGATAGCTCACGAGACGGCGGGATTTTCGGACGGATGCCGGATGGCCGGGCGCCCCAGCGACGAAAAGTGGCACTTCTTCATCGACCGCGGCGGCACCTTCACCGACGTCGTTGCACGCACACCCGACGGCCGCCTCGTCACCCGTAAGCTGCTGTCGGAGAACCCCGGCGCCTATGACGACGCGGCGCTGGAGGCGATCCGGCTGTTTCTCGGCGTAGCGTCGGGGGCGGCGACCCCGGCGGAGCGCATCGCCGCGGTGAAGATGGGGACGACGGTCGCAACCAACGCGCTTCTGGAGCGCAAGGGCGACAGGACGCTGCTGGTCATCACCCGCGGCTTCAAGGATCAGCTCGAGATCGGCACGCAGGCGCGGCCCGACATTTTCGCCAGGCACATCGTCAAGCCGGAGATGTTGTATGCACGCGTCGTCGAGGCGGACGAGCGCGTGCGCGCCGACGGGACGGTGGAGCGCATTCTCGATCTCGATGCCCTGGAGACCGAGCTGCGGGCGGCACGCACCGACGGCATCGACGCGGTCGCCATCGTGTTCATGCACGCCTACGCGCATCCTGCCAACGAGCAGCAGGCCGCGGAGCTGGCACGGTCGCTAGGCTTTGCCCAGGTGTCGGCGAGCCATGACGTCGCCCCGCTCATCAAGATCGTGCCGCGCGGCGACACGACCGTTGCCGACGCCTACCTGTCGCCGGTGCTGCGCCGCTACGTCGACCGCGTCTCAAGCGCGCTGACCTCCGGCAGAGAACGGCCGAATCTGCTGTTCATGGCGTCGTCCGGCGGCCTCAAGGCGGCGCAGACATTTCGCGGCCGCGACGCAATTCTGTCAGGACCCGCGGGCGGCGTGGTCGGCATGGCGGAGACGGGCAAACGCGCCGGTTTCGCCAAGCTGATCGGCTTCGACATGGGCGGCACATCGACGGACGTGGCGCATTTCGCCGGCGAGTACGAGCGTGCCTTCGAGACGCAGATCGCCGGCGTGCGCCTCGCTGTGCCGATGCTGCGCGTCAATACGGTGGCGGCGGGCGGCGGATCGATCATCACCTTCGACGGCACGCGGTTTCGTGTCGGACCCGCGAGCGCGGGCGCCAACCCGGGACCGAAGGCGTACCGCCGTGGCGGTCCGCTGACTGTCACCGACGCCAACGTCATGCTCGGCAAGATCGACCCGCAGTTCTTTCCGGCGATCTTCGGGCCGCACGGCGATCAGCCGCTCGACGCCCAAGCGGTGCGCGCGGCGTTCGCGGAACTGGCGCGCGAGGTGGGCGGCGGACGCACGGCCGAGGACATCGCCGACGGCGCCATCCGCATCGCCGTCGAAAACATGGCCAACGCCATCAAGAAGATTTCCGTCGAGCGCGGCTACGACGTGACGGAGTACGCGCTCAACTGCTTCGGCTCGGCCGGCGGCCAGCACGCCTGCCTGATCGCCGACACGCTCGGCATCGAGACGGTGCTGGTGCATCCCCTGTCGGGATTGCTCTCGGCATACGGGATGGGATTGGCGCCGCAGCGGGCGAGCCGCGAACGCTCCATCGAGGCGCCGCTCGACGGCGCGACGATGCGCGAGCTCGAAGACCTCGCCTACGAGCTCGGCAGCGACGCGACCGAGGAGCTGCTCGACCAGGGTGTCGAGCACGACGCCATCGCCATCGAGAGCTTCGCGCACCTGCGCTATGCGGGCACCGACACGGCGCTGCCGGTGCCGCTGTCGGAGGCGCATTTCATGCGCCGCGACTTCGAGGTGCTGCACCGGCAGCGCTTCGGATTCATCTCGCCGGAAAAAGACATCTACGTCGCCGCGCTCGAGGTCGCCGCGAGCGGCGGCGACAGCAGCGAAGCGGACAGCACGATCGCATTGCCCGAAAAGACGCTTGCGTCGACGTCGACCACGACGCGGTTCTATTCGCGCGGCGAGTGGCACGACGTGCCGGTGCTGATGCGCGACGCGTTGCAGGCGGGCAAAGCCGTTCCGGGGCCGGCCATCGTCATCGAGCCGCACCAGACCATTGTCGTCGAGGCCGGCTGGACGCTCACGCTCACCGCCGGCAACGACATCGTCCTGACGCGCGCCGCGCCACGCCAGCGCGAGAAGCTCGGCGCCGCCGCCGACCCGGTGCTTCTGGAAGTCTTCAACAACCTGTTCATGGCCATCGCCGAGCAGATGGGCGAAGCACTGCGCAACACGGCGCAGTCGGTGAACATCAAGGAGCGGCTCGACTTCTCCTGCGCGGTGTTCGACGCGACCGGCGCGCTCGTCGCCAACGCGCCGCATCTTCCGGTGCATTTGGGTTCCATGGACCGCTCGGTGGAGACGATCACCCGCGAGCGCGGTGCCGAGATGCAGCCCGGTGACTCTTTCATGCTCAACGCCCCCTACAACGGCGGCACGCACCTGCCCGACATCACCGTCGTCACCCCGGTGTTCGGCGACCCCGGCGGAAAGGTGCTGTTCTACGTGGCGAGCCGCGGCCATCACGAGGACATCGGCGGCCTGACGCCGGGCTCGATGACGCCGCGCGCCACCACCATCGAGGAGGAAGGCGTCTACATCGACAACGTCAAGCTGGTCGACGGCGGACGCTTCTTGGAGGCGGAGACTCGGTCGCTGCTCACGGGCGCCAAGTATCCGGCGCGCCGGCCCGACAAGAACATCGCCGACCTCAAGGCGCAGGTCGCCGCCAATGCGAAGGGCGAGGCGGAGCTGCGCCGCATGGTGGCGCACTTCGGGCTCGGCGTGGTGCAGGCCTACATGCGGCACGTGCAGGACAACGCCGAAGAGGCAGTGCGGCGGCTTCTATCGCGCCTGGAGAACGGACACTTCCGCGTCGAGACCGACCAGGGCACGGCGGTGGAGGTGCGGATCACGGTCGACCGCGCGGCGCGCTCGGCGAAGGTCGACTTCACCGGTACTAGCGCGCAGCAAGCCAACAACTTCAACGCGCCCGAGCCGGTGACGCGCGCCGCCGTGCTCTACACCTTCCGCGTCATGGTCGACGAGCCGATCCCGATGAACGCGGGCTGCCTGAAGCCCATCGAGATCGTCATCCCCGAAGGCTCGATGCTGCGGCCGACCTATCCGGCCGCAGTCGTCGCCGGCAACGTGGAGACGAGCCAGATCGTCACCAACGCCCTGTTCGCGGCGCTCGGCGCCCTCGGCTCCTCGCAAGGCACGATGAACAACCTCACCTTCGGCAACGACAAGCTGCAGTATTACGAGACGCTGTGCTCCGGCGCGCCGGCGGGTCCCGGGTTCGACGGCGCGGCGGCCGTGCACGTCCACATGACCAATACGCGGCTCACCGACCCGGAAATCCTCGAGCTGCGCTATCCGGTGCTGCTGGAGGAATTCTCCATTCGCCGCGGCTCGGGCGGCGGTGGCAAGTGGCGGAGCGGCGACGGCACGCGGCGCGTCATCCGCTTCCTGGAACGCATGCACTGCGCCATCCTTTCGGGTTACCGGCGCGTGCAGCCCTTCGGCGTCGCGGGGGGTGAGCCCGGCGAGGCCGGTAGCAACAGCGTGCGCCGCGCCGATGGCCGCAGCGAGCCGCTGCAGGGCTGCGACGAGACCGAGGTTGCGGCCGGCGACGCCATCGCCATCGTGACACCCACCGGCGGCGGCTACGGACAAAGCTGAAACTTTCGCGCCCGGCGTTCCGTTCTGTGGCAAAGAGGCTCGCCGCCCCCGACTTTCGTGGAATTAAGGTGGGCCGGCCCTTGCCACACCGTCCCGCGACCCTTTCATATGCAGGGGCGCCCATCACGAAGGCGGACAAAATGACCAACGCGGCACGGACACACTTGGCGCGCGGCCTGATCCTCGCGGCAGCTCTCGCGATCGGCTTTCCCGCCGCGGCGGAAGAGACCGAGCCGGTGTCACCGGCGGCCGACATGACGGTGCGCGAGATCACCGCCGGGCTGTTCAAGGCGAAGCCCGGCGAGGTGCTCGACTATTCCAACCACGACCTCACCTATCTCGACCTCTCGGGGCTCAACTTCAAAGGCGCGAAGCTCGCCAAGTCGAACCTCTATGGTGCCGACTTCTCCGGTGCCAATCTGCGGGGCACCGACATGACAAGTACGCGGCTCGACCGCGCGACCCTGATCCGCGCCGATTTCTCTGGCGCCAACCTTTCCGGCGCCAGCATCCTGCGGCCGACCATCTACACCGACCTGGCCGAGAACATCGCCGACGCGCCGCGCTTTGCCGGCGCCAACCTCACCGGCATCCGGGTGATGGCGAACATGTCGGGCGCCGACTTCCACGGCGCCGATCTGACGAACGCGAATTTCACGCCGCGCGAGTTGCGCCCCGGCCAGGGCACGCTATCGACGCTTGCCAGGAACATGCTGAAGTCGTGCGACTTCACCAAGGCGATCCTGCGCAACGCCAACCTCGACCACGCGGTGCTCACCTTCGCGCGCTTTGCGGGGGCGGACCTGACCGGCGCCAATCTCACCGACGCGGACCTGTCGCGCGCCGATTTCACCGGCGCCGACCTGACGGGTGCGGACCTCACCGGCGCCGATCTCGACGGTGCGACGCTGCTCGGCGTCAAGGGGCTCGATACGGTGAAGGGGCTCGCCACCGCGCTCAACTTCGACAAGACCATCCGCTGACCCAGGGCGACGTCCCGCTGACATCCTGCTCAGTAACGTCATGGCCGCGTCATGGCGAAGCCAGGCTCCGCATGGACGGCGGCCATCCACGCAAATTTCAACACCCGCTACGACCACAAGTGGTGCAGGCGCTGCTGCGAGGCCCGCTTCTACACGAGAAGAGATTGTGGACGCTTGCGTGGATCCTCGCCTTCGCGAGGATGACGTTTGTGGGGTGATGTCGCGTCGCCGCTCCGATCCGTAGCGGACCGTCGAAGTGACAAAAAAGCCGGGGCGTAGGCCCCGGCTTTCCTGTTTCGATGACGTGCAGCTTAAGCAGACGCGCCGCGCATATCCTCGATGTGGCCGCCACCGCCGCGGCGCTCGGCGATGTAGTTGTCGAACGCTTCCTTGTCCTTCGCCTTGCGCAGGTGCTCGAGATACGCGCCGAAGTGCGCCCGTTCCTCGTCGAGCCGCTGCACGGTCTCCGCGCGGTAGGTGTCGAACGCGGCGTTGCCGCTCGGCGACGCCTCGTGTTGCGGCGCCTCGGGGGACATACGCTGCGCGCGCTGCCAGCCCCGCGCCTGCCGGCGCCAGGCGATGCCGGCGACGACGAGCAGTAAGAGCGGCCATACCAGCCAGAACAGCGCGAAGGCGATCCACACCACGGCCCACGCGAGGCCGATCAGCGTGGCGAGGATGAAGCCGATGAAGCCGAGGATTACCAAGCCCATGGACTACAACTCCGGTTGCGGGTGAGCACTTGAGCGCCAGGGCAGCGAGCCGCCCTGGCGCCAATTCGAAACGTCGCGTTAGGTGGTCGCCGGCTCGCTGCCGCCGGTGGGACGCGTGCGGCGCTCGGCCATGAACTGGTCGAACTCCTGCTTGTCCTTCGCCTTGCGCAGGCGGTCGAGGAACTCGCGGAACTCGCGCTGCTCCTCCTCGAGGCGGCGGATGGCGTCCTCGCGGTACTCGTCGAAGGCGGCGTTGCCGCTCGACTGGAAGCCGCGGAACTCACGTCCCCAGCGCTGCACGTTGCTGTCCCAGCGGTCGGTAAACCGGCGCTGCCAACGGCTCATGTCTCCGTGCCGTCCACATCCCATGCGTCCACTCCAGATCAGGAAAGCCAGAACTGCGAGGCCCACGGGCCAGAACAGGATGAAGCTCAGGACCATGACGGCAATCCACGCGGGCTTGCCGTAGTCGTCCAGCGTCGCCACAACCCCAGTCATCGTAGGTCATCTCCATGTGAATGTTCATCACATTTACATAGTTGGCAGGTGGGTGGTCGGTCGTCAAGGGGCGCGCTTGGGAAAATCGGACAGCGGGCGGCAGGCGGCCCTGAGTTGCCTAAACATGGGATGTCCGCGCCCCAGCACCAGAGGTGCCCGGCTACAAGCTGTCATCCTCGGGCTTGTCTCGAGGACCCAGTGCGCGGTTGCTAATGGCGGAACGTGAATGCTGAGGACCGCTGCCGTCATCCCGGCGCAGGCCGGGATCCACGCCAGGTTCAAAGGGCCCGACGAAAGACGTCTTCGATGTGCGCTGAAGCGAGTCCGCAAACTGCAGCAGTCGCGATTGTGTCGACTTGCGTGGATCCCGCTCTTCAGCGGGATGACGGTTGCGCGCGTTCCGCGCTGACGTCACTTATCCGCGGGGACGCCGAGGCCGTCGAGGTAGATGAGCACGGCGGCCTCGAGCAGATCCTCCGGCGACATCGGGATCGGCCGGCGCGCCGCGTCGCCGCGGCCGAACAGCGTGGCGATGCCGTGGCTCAACGACCAGATGTGCAGCGCCATCATCAGCGACGGCGGCCGCTTGTCGGCCGGCATCGTCGCGGCGAGCGCCTCGCATGCCTGGCGCAAAACATTGAAGGCGCGGTCGCCCGCCTCGCGCACCTCCGGATAGTCGCCGAGCGGCACGCCCGATTCGAACATCGCCGAAAACAGCGCCGGCTCCTTCGCCGCGAACTCGAGGTAGGCGCGCCCGACGCGCTCGAAGGCCGAGCGCGGTGTCGGCCGGCCAGTGTCCCAGGCGCGGGTCAGCGCCTCCGTGAACGCATCGAAGCCGCGCCGCGCCACGTCGGCCATCAGCGCGTCGCGGTCGCGGAAATGCCGGTAGGGCGCCGCCGGACTGACGCCCGCCGCGCGCGCCGCATCGGCGAAGGTGAAGCCCGCCGGCCCCTTCTTGGAAATGAGGTCGAGCGCCGCGGTGATTAGCGCCTCGCGCAGATTGCCGTGGTGATAGCCGCGCCGGCCGCCGGGACCTTCTTTGTGCCAACTCATGGCGCGCTTGTAGCGCAATTCGCCCGGTTCAGGCTATTGGGGCGCGCTATCAGCCTGCGCGCAAGACGTGGACGCTGAACAGCCGCTCGGGATCGGTCCATACCGCTTGCGGGCGCCACCCGGCGCGCTCGGCCAGCGCCTGGAAGCCGTCGATGTCGTACTTGTGCGAGTGCTCGGTATGGATGCGCTCGCCCGCGGCGAAGCGGAAACGGTGGCCGAGCACCTGCACCGTCTGCTCGTCGCGGCTGACGAGGTGCATGTCGATGCGCCCATGGCGCACGTCGTAGGTGGCAAGGTGGCGGAAGGCGTCGACGTTGAAGTCGGCGCCGAGCTCGCGGTTCGCCCGGTGCAGCAGGTTGAGATTGAACTTTGCCGTGACGCCCGCCGCATCGTCGTAGGCGGCGATGAGGCGGCGCACGTCCTTCTTGAGGTCGGCGCCGATGATGAGCGTGCTGTCGGCGCCGAGGATGCGGCGCATGTTGGCGAGCAGCTCCGCCGCCTCCGTGTCGGTCAAGTTGCCGATGGTCGAGCCGGGGAAGAAGCCGAGCTTGGGCTTGCCGGCGACCTCGTCGGGCAGCCGCAGCGGGCGGGAGAAATCGCCGGCGACGGGGAGCACGCGCAGGTCGGCAAAGCGCGTTTTGATGCGCGCCTCGGCGTCGACCAGCGCTGCTTCGCTGATGTCGACCGGAACGTACGCATAGAGGTCGCGCATGACCTCGAGCAGCAGTTCCGTCTTGGTGCTCGAGCCCGAGCCGAACTCGATGAGCACGGCGTCGGACGGCGCCAGGGAGGGAATTTCGCCGGCGCGGCTCTGCAGAATGCGCATCTCGGTGCGGGTCGGATAGTACTCGGGCAGCTCGGTGATGCGCTCGAAGAGGGCGCTGCCCGCCGCGTCGTAGAAAAAGCGGCAGGGGACCGATTTGTTGCGCGCCGACAGACCGGCGATGAGCGCGTGCGCGAACTCGCTCAGCGGCTCGCGCGCATGGCGGAGCGCGTCGGTCGCGCTCTCGGCGGTGCTCGGCTCGATTTCGGCGAGATTGCCGTCGACATCCAGTTTCATGCAGCGTCCTCGGCGAGGCGCAGGCCGGTGAACTGCCAACGCTGTTGCGGGTAGAAGAAGTTGCGATAGCTGGCGCGGACGTGACCGGTGGGAGTCGCGCACGAGCCGCCGCGCAGCACGTTCTGGCTGACCATGAACTTGCCGTTGTACTCGCCGACCGCGCCCGGCGCCGGGCGATAGCCCGGGTATGGCAAGTAGGCGCTCGACGTCCACTCCCAGACGTCGCCGAACATTTGCGTCAGGCGGCCGTTGCCCGGTCCGGCGGGACGGGGACGCAGCGCGCCGGTGCCGAGATCGTTGCCGGCAACCTCGTAGCCGGCGCTGGCCGCCTCCCACTCGAACTCGGTCGGCAGGCGCTTGCCGGCCCAATTGGCGAAGGCGTTCGCCTCGTAGTAGCTGATGTGGGTGACGGGCGCGCGCGGGTCGACCGGCAGCAGACCTTCGAGCGTCATCTGATGCCAGACGCCGTCGCGCTCTTCCCAGTAGCCGGGCGCGTCCCAGGCTTGCGACTTCACTGTCGTCCAGCCGTCGGCGAGCCACAGCAACGGCTCGCCATAACCACCCGCCTCCATGAAGGCGAGCCATTCGCCGTTGGTGACGCAGCGATCGGCCAGCCGATAGGGATAGAGCAGCACGTCGTGGCGCGGCCCCTCGTTGTCGTACGAGAAGCGGCTGCCGTCGTAACCGATGCCGCGGATGCCGCCGTCGAAGGCGATGAACTGCATGGGCTCGGCCGCAACCTGCGGCTCGGGCTTGGGCTGCGGTTCGCGATAGGCGGGCCGCAACGGCTGATAGGCAAACAGGCTGAGGATGTCGGTGAGCAACAGCTCCTGATGCTGCTGCTCGTGATTGATGCCGAGCTCGAGCATGGCGACGAGCGGATCTGGGCCGTCATCGACGAAGCCCTCGGTGAACAGTCGCCCAAGCTCGCGATCGACATGGGCGCGGTAGTCGCGCACCTGCTGGGCGGAGGGGCGCGTCAGCAATCCACGGCGGCCGCGCGGCTGCCGGGCGCCCTTGCTCTCGTAATAGGAGTTGAAGCAGTACTCGAAATCGGCGGCGAACTCGCGGTAGTCGGGCAGGTTCGGCTTCAGGATGAAGCTCTCGTAGAACCAGGTCGTATGCGCGAGATGCCACTTGGTCGGGCTAGCATCGTCCATCGGCTGCACAGTCTGGTCCTCGTCGCTCAGCGGAGCGGCGAGGGCGAGCGACAGCTGGCGGCTGGATAGGAGGCGCCCGTGGAGATCGGGAGCGCGCGGTTTCTTCGGCGAATCGGCGGTCGCGTGGACCGGGAGCGTTGAAAGCACGGGGACCTCTGGCTGTGAGGGTGCGGATAGACGCTAGCTCGGACGGCGCGGGTTCGGACCGTTATGGGCATAACGGGCATGCCCATAACGAACGGTTTGCTATTAGGTTCGCACTGTCCGGCAAATAGTTGCGCTTTCTATGAGTTGCTAGGGTGCGCGCGCCCACGCGCCGCAGCTTGCATAGATTTTATCGAGCCGCAGACACCCATCCTTCAGCCTCGCCGACTAGGCTTTTTCGTCTGGGGCGGTGCCCCGCGCGGGTTGGGAGGGAATGGCATGTCGCGGCGCGAGCTCGAGGTCGGATCTTTCGTGCATCTCCTAGGCCTGGAGAGCGGCTTGCTGGCGCCGGAAGCGACGTACCGCATCGAGCAGCTCCTGACGCTCGGCGACGGTGCCACCCTCTACAAGGTCCGCCACGAAAACGAGCCGTTCGATCGCGTCGTGTCCGAGCGCGAGCTCGGCCGAACCTAAGCCCCGAGCCGTCTTTCGAGGATCGCCTGATGCGCCTGCTGTCGCTTTTCGTTGTGCTGCTGGCGTCGATCTCGCTCGCCCGCCCCGCTGCGCCGGCGGTGGTCTTCGACGATGGGCACTACACGCTGGCCTTCGAGGATCAGGCGACGCTGCCCGACGGCGAAGCGGGCGACGCCATCGCCGAGTTCACCTTGCCCGGTGAAAGCGTCGACAACTGGTCGAAGCTCTTCGCCTTTCACGCCTACCCGGAAATGGGCGACGATCCCCTCGCCGCAGTCGAGACCGTCGGCAAGGTCGTGAAGGAAACCAACAAGGACGCCAACTACGCCATCGTCACCAATGACAAGACCGGCGAGGCGATCATCGACTTCCTCACCTGGGCTCCCGAGAGCGACGTGATGGAGTTCAACGTCTTCAAGTATGCGCGCTCCGCCGACGGCCGCGGCCTGGTCGCCATGCAGTATGCGCAGCACATCAAGCTGGTCGAGATCGACGTCGAGGGCATGCGGGCGCTCCGCCAACGGACCGTCGACGAAATGGCCACCGAGGACATGACGCAGGCGCAGGACTATTTTGCCAAGAAACGCGGCAGGTCTGCGTCCAATGCACCGCAAAACGGCGAGCCCGCCCTGGCGCGCGCTGGCCGCGACGACTGAAAAGCGCTACAAACCTCTCTGGCCGAGGGGAGTTTTCGCATGCGCAGTGCCGTGCTGCTCGCCGTTTTCGCCGCCGCAACGCTCGCGTCGCCGCCGACGTTCGCGCGCATTCAGCCAGACATCGTCTGCGTCGATCCGGACATGGAATTCCCGGTCGCCTGCGATCCCGACGAAGACTAGCGCCGCCTACTTGCAGACCGTCTTGAGGCCGTCGGACCCGCGTCGCGCCAGATCGACGTGGAAATGGTCGTGGTGGTTGGAGTCGTAGTCCGGGCTCAGCACCGTCGTGAAGTGCTCGCAGGCGCCGGCGCGCACCGTGCGCAGGAAGGCCCGCTCGCGCTCGTCGCCCCGCCACCCGCGCTTCACCGAGATCGTGCGTCCGTCGGCCAGGACGAAGCCCGACACGTCGAGCGCATTCGCATGGCCGTGCTCGGAGAGGTGCGCGCCCCACGAGTTGTTCATCGGACGGCAGGAATAGGAGCCGGCAATCTTCACCTCGACGAGGGGCACGCCGTAGACCCGCATGGCGGTGGGCTCGATGACGCCGACGACCCAGCGATTGATCTGCGGGATCATCGGACAGCGCACGAGCGCGACGGGGCGGATGCTAACGCGGCCGTTATCGGTCGCGGCCAGCTCGAATGGGCGCTCCGCGCCGCAGACGCTCGGTCCGCCCAGCGACAGCTTGGTCTTGATGAAGGGGGATTCCCGGACCGCGCCGGAGGCGAGGCATGCCCGCTCCTCGGTCTCCCGCCAAGGTTCGTCTTTGGCCACGAAGTATTGGCCGCCGCTGCCGCCGCACCCGGACAGCAACAGCGGACTGAGAATGCCAAGAACTACGCAGAAACGGACGGATGGCATGCGAAATAACTAACCGCGGTAACCCTAACGGATTATGAATCTGCCATCTTTCCCAAATGCATAGAGCCAGCGCATTCCGGCGCATTTACGACTCGGGCAGGGCAGAACCCGGCGAGTCGTGGCCAAACAACGGCGCGCCGGAGGTTATCCACAGCCGGAATGTCGCGACGCCGACGCCGCCTACAGACCTGTCATGGTTGGCTTGGTAGTAATTGGCTGTCAGGAGCGATCCTGGCCCTCAGGCAGCGGCCAATTCGTACTGCGTATGTGCTGCGCCCTGAGTGTGTACCGCGTCTTGGCCCCGGCATTTGTCGGCACTGGTCCCTTGGCAACCCCGCGTTTGTCTTTTGGGTATCAGTGGCGATTGCCGGGGTCTCGTATTTTCGCCGCAGCAGCGGTCAGCGCTGTGAGGCGAAGAACGCCAGCACCGCCTGCTTGAAGCCCTTGTCACCCACCGCCTTGTTGTGATCGCGCCCGGGCAGCTCGACGCCCTGCGCGCCGGGGATGAGCGCGGCGAGCTCGGCCGCCGACCCGCCGATGACGTCCTTCTCGCCGACGACGACCAGCACCGGACAGCGCAGCGCCCCCAGCGCCTCGGCGGTGATGGGCGCGCGCGCCGAGCGGATGCAGGCGGCGAGCGCCTTCAGATCGCTTTTCGTCTGCTCGGCAAAGGCCCGGAACGTGCGCGCCGTATCGTTCTTTACGTCGTCGATGCTCGCGGCCTCGAGCGCCCGCGCGATCGGCCCGGTTCCGGCGACGCCGCGCACCATGTTGAGACCGAGGCCGCCGAACACGAGGCTGCGCACGCGCGAGGGGTGCGCCATGCCGAGAAAAGCGGCGATGCGGGCGCCCATCGAATAGCCGATGACGTGGGCGCGCTCGAGGCCGAGGTGGTCGAGCAGCCGGCGCGCGTCCTCCGCCATGATCGGCGCACCGTACTGATCGAGGTCATAGAGCTTGGCGCTGCGCCCATGCCCGCGGTTGTCGTAGGCGATGACGCGATAGCCGGCGTCGGTCAGCGTCTTGACCCATTGGGTGTCGACCCAGTTGGTCGCGACGTTGGACGCGAAGCCGTGGATGAGCAGCACCGGCGTGCCCGCGCCCTCGTCGAGATAGGCGATGTCGATGCCGTCGGAGCTGAACGTCTGCACCGTCGTTTGTCCTCGTCGCCGCAGCCAGCCGCACCCCTATCATTTGCCGCCGGGCGCGGCTATGGTCGGCCCGCTATCGGCAAGACAATGCAGGGCAATTCCATGGCCTTGAGCCTCGTTCCCCACCTCGCCAACGACCAGGGCGCGGAGAAGATCTTCATCGGCGTGCGCGAGCTGAATTGTATGGGCGCCCGCCCGCCATTCGATCATCCGCACGTCTATCTCGACATGGGCGACGACGGCCAAATACTTTGCCCGTATTGCTCGACGCTCTACATCTACGACCCGCGCCTTTCCGCCGATCAGAGCGACCCGGCGGGATGCCTCGTCGGCGGCGTCGAGGACGCCGCCTGACAGCTTAACGGACTTTACAGACCGAGCGCGCCGCGGCCTGCAACTCATAGTATCCGATGAGCGTGCTGCAGCTCGATCCGCTTGCCAACGAGAATGCCGAAACGGCGCTCGCCCATGCCCGCAAGGGCCAGCCCGGTCCCGTGCTCATCGTCGGGGCGGGGATAGGCGGGCTTGCGGCCTCCCTGGCGCTGGCGCGCCGCGGCATCGCCTCGCACGTTCTCGAGCGGCGTCCTGCTTTCAATGAGGACGGCGCCGGCATCCAGATTGGTCCAAACGGCACGCGCATATTGCGTCAGCTCGGCGTCGTCGATGCGTTGCGCCCGCACGTCGGCGTGCCCGAGGCGCTGAGCGTGCGTGACGGGTCTACGGGAAATGAGCTCGCGCGGCTGCCACTCGGTCGCTGGCTCGCCATGCGCCACGGCGCCCCCTACTGGGTCGCGCATCGCAGGGACCTGCACGCCGCGCTGCTGCAAGCGGTGCGCACGGAGCCGCTGGTGGCGCTGTCGATGGGCTTCGATGCCTCCGAGGTAGCGACACGCGACGGGCTCGTCGCGGTTGCCGCCGACAGCCGCCAGGCGTGGACCGGGCGGGCGCTCATCGCCGCCGACGGCATCTGGTCACCGCTGCGCTCGCTGCTGTTCAAGGAGGCGAAGCCGACGTTCTGCGGCAAGAGCGCGTCGCGCTCGATCGTGCCGCTCGACACGCTGCCCGAGGAGTTCCACCGGCCCGAGACGACCATCTGGCTGTTCCCCGACGCGCACGTCGTGCACTACCCCGTTTCCGGCGGGACCGAGCTTGCGGTCGTCGTCGTGCTCGACGACGGGCACGAAAGCAGCGACTGGAGCGCTCCGGTGCCGCCGGCGTGGATCCAGCAGAGCATGCCCGAGTGCGCCGAGGCGCTGCAGACGCTGATCCTCGGGGCCAGCACGTGGCGGCGATGGTCGCTGCACACGATGCCCGTGCCGCAGCGATGGGCCCAGGGACCGATCGCGCTGCTCGGCGACGCGGCGCATCCGGTCCTGCCGTTCCTGGCGCAGGGCGGCGTGATGGCGCTCGAGGATGCGGCGGTTCTGGCGGACGCGCTGCACCGGAACCCCGACCAGGTGCCCCTAGCGTTGCAGCAGTATCAGCGCCGCCGCCGCGCGCGTGTCATGCGGGTCGCCAAAGCCTCGCGCCGCAACGGCAGCATCTATCACCTGCAGGGCTTGGCGGCACAGGCGCGCAATCTCGTTCTGCGCAAACTGCCGGCGCAACGGCTGATGGCACGCTACGATTGGCTCTACGGCTGGCGCGCCGACTAGGCGATACGCTCGACGGCGATGCGCATGAAGTTGTCGTAGAGGCGCCGCGAGTTGCCCAGCAGCTCTGCGAAGCCTTCGATGACCTGCTTGCGCAGCTTGCCGCCGTATCCGGGAGGATGCAGCCGCAGCGCCTCCGCGCCCGACACCGACCAATCGGCGATCGACTGATCCGTCGCCTCGACGTGGTACTGGAGGCCGAACGCCGACGATCCATAGGCGAATGCCGCAATGGGGCAATCCGACGTCGAGGCGAGCAGCACGCCTCCGTCCGGCATCGCCTTCACCTCGGCGCCGTGCCACTGGACGCCGCGCTTGCTTTCGCCAAAGCCGGCATAGAGCGGATGCCTGCGGCCTTCCTCGCTCAACGCGATGTCGAGCAGGTTGAACTCTCCGACCGTTGCCGGCCCGACCTTACCGCCCAGCGCGTCGGCGAGCAGCTGATGCCCGAGGCACACGCCGAGGAACGGCTTGTCGTTCTCGGCGACCCAGGTGCGGATCGCGGCCTTCTCGTCCTTGAGCCAGGGATGCAGATCCTCCTGCCAGACGTCCATCGGACCGCCCATCACCATGAGGATGTTGAACCGATTGAGGTCGGGGATTGGATCGCCGCGATCGAGGCGCACGATGGTCGGCACGATGCCGTCGGCAGCCAAATGCCCGAAGAGCGTTCCGGCATGGCAATTCGTGGCGTGCTGAAAGATGGCGACGCGAGGCATCGGCGCTTGTTGACCGTGGATTATTCCCTGCGGGAAAAACAGATATTCTTTGGTCTAACGATTTGCAAGCGACGTTCAGTTGCGCCGCTACGGCAATTCGCGGGAGTAGCTGATCACCGACAGGAAGCGGATGGGAAGCTTCACCAACTCCTCCGGCCCATGCGGCGCATCGGCGTCGAAGAACAGGCTGTCGCCGGCCTTCATGGGGTAGAGCTTGTCGGCGTGGCGGTACACGACCTCGCCCTCGATGATGAAGATCAGCTCGTGGCCGCCGTGCTGGAAGAGCGGGAATACCTCCGATTCTTCCGTGAGGGTAATGAGGTAGGGCTCGACGACGACGCTGCCCGACAAGCCGCCCGTGTGCCCCAGCAGCTGATACTGGTGTCCGGCGCGCGTGCCGCGACGTTCGATCAGAAGCCCCTGCCCGGCCGAGACGAAGACGGCGTCGCGCCGTTCCTCGAAACGCCTGAACAGCGATGTTACCGGAACGCCAAGCGCTTTTGACAGGCGCTGCAGCGTTGTCAGCGACGCCGAGGTCACGCCGTTCTCGATCTTGGAAAGCATGCCGAGCGACAGGTCGGCGGCGCGCGCGAGGTCGGATGCCGTGATGCCGAGTTTGCTGCGGAACGCCCGCACCTCGCGGCCTATGGCGACCTCGAGCATGTTGTCACGCGCGCCTTGCAGGGCGTGGGGGTCCTGCTCGCCGGCAAGCAACGCCTTCCGCGTCGCGACGTGCCGGGATACCCGCCCGGGCTTGGCGTTCGCGTCGGCGCCGCGGACCGGCTCGCTCAACGCGTCGAGGGGGCTATCGGTAATCCGGGCTTTGGCCGGCGCTCTTTCTCGTGTTTTGGTCTTTTTCATCCGCCTGCGAGCTTCTGCAATGCCTTTAACCCGACGATGCGCCCACCAAATTCGTCGGCGGCATCGAGGAGACAATCGCAGAAGTATAAGGCGGCGGCACTGTCCACAAGCAAGTGGAAAACGGGGGTGGTCCCCATGTCGGCCCGGGTGAGGATGGCCGACATTTTGGCGATCGAGGTTTGCGCGATGGCAAGATCGGCGAACTTATCGCGCCGCAGGTCGATGGCGCAAAGCTTGGCGAACATCTCCGGCAGGGCCTCGCCGGCCACCGCTAGCCAGGCGTGGCTGTCGCGGCGCGACAGCGGATAGGTACGCTCCTCGTCCTCGATCCGCCAATTGGCTTCGAGTTGTGCAAGCCGCTCGCCGTCGCCGTTGAGGTTGGAAAGCAGGATGACCTCGCCGGGGGCAAGGACTAGGCACAGCCCTCCATCCGGCTGGCGGAAGGCGCGGTTGGCCGTGGCCTCGATGGCAATGCCGCGCGCCTGCATGGCAGGAACGGTGCCCCGCCCTTTGAACCCGAGGCGCGGAAACGGTGTCAGGTCGGCAATGACGATCCCGCCGGCGGTCCCTTCGTCGACGGTGTCGGCAACGGCGATATCATCCAGCTTACGCCATCCGGCGCCGGCAGCTTGCAGCTTGCGGCGCAGCGGTGAACGGCGCGGAAGGGCGACGGGATCGATCATGCTCGCAGTTCCTCGTCACATTTCCTGGCGCTTGTTTTCGGGATCGTAGAAGGGCACCGGCACCGTCTCGGCGGTGACCATGCGGCCGCCGTCGACGCGGATCGCGAAGCGCTTGCCGGGCTCCGCGAGATCGGGCGGCAGGTAGGCGAGGCCGACGACCTTTCCGAGCGTGGGCGAGCGGGCAACGGAGGTGACCCGGCCGACGATGTCGCCGTCGCGGATGACGAGGTGGCACTCCTTCGGCGACGGCGCATTCCTATCGACGAGCGCGAACCCGACGAGCCGCCGCGTCACGCCCTTCGTCATCTGCATGTCGACGGCGCGTTTGCCCACGTAGAACGGCTTCTTCTTGGCGAGCGCCCACTCCATGTTGGCCTCCGCCGGATGGGTGAGGCCGTCGGTATCCTGCCCGACAATGATGTGCCCCTTCTCGAGCCGTAGGATGCGCTGCGCCTCGACGCCGAACGGCACGATGCCGAACGGCTTGCCCGCCTCCATCAGACGGTCCCACAGCGCTTCGCCCATAGAAGACGGGACGTGGATCTCGTAGCCCAGCTCGCCGACAAAACCGACGCGCAGGATGCGCACGGGAATGCCGGCGAGCTTACCTACCCGCGCTGCCATGTAGGGGAATGCTTCGGCCGAGAAGTCGATGTCGCTGGCGAGCTTCTGGATGACCTCGCGCGACTTCGGACCGGCGAGGTTGATGCCGGAGTAGGCCGCCGTGACGTTGGCGACGTCGACGTCCATCTTCCATTGCACGTTGAACCAGGTCATCTGCCGGTAGACCTGATCGACGGCGCTGGTCGTCGCCGTGACGTAGTAGTGGCGCTCGTGCAGGCGCGCGGCGACGCCGTCGTCGATGACGACGCCGGTCTGATCGGTCATCAACGCGTAGCGGGCGCGGCCGATCTGCTGTTTCTCGTAGGCCCACGTGTACATGCGGTCGATGAAGGCCGCGGCGTCGGGACCGCGCACCTCCAGGCCGCCGAGCGTCGACACGTCGATCATGCCGACGCCCTCGCGCACGGCACGCACCTCACGCTCGATCGCGCGCTGCGCGTCGCCCTTGGCGCCGTAGTAGGCGGGGCGCATCCACAGGCCGGCGGGCATCATCTGCGCGCCGGCTTCGAGGTGGCGGTGATGCATGGCGGTGAAACGCACCGGCTCGAACCCGCGTCCGGCAAGCGCGGCGAACTTCTCCGGCACCAGCGGCGGACGGAACGTCGTCGTGCCGATGGACTCGATCGACTTGCCGGTTTCCTTGGCGACGACGCGGATCGTGTTGAGGTTGGCGTGGCGCCCCTGGCTCGGACCGAACCCTGCGGTCGAGTAGCGCTTGACGAGCTGGATGTCGTCGTAGCCGTCCTTGATTGTGTTGACGATGTCCTTCGCCTTCAGGTCCTCGTCGAAGTCGATGAAGTCGAGGCCCCGCTTCTGGGCGAACACCGGATAGGGATGGCTGACGTGGGCGGCATAGGGATCGGCGGTCGGCTGGGGTCGCGGCGGCGATGAGCCATATCCGGCCTCGGCCGCGGCGATGGCGCCGGCGTGGCGGCTGTCGCCGATCACCGCTGCCTGCGACCACACGCCGGCGGCCGCGCCGACGACCGAGATGCCGGCCGGCAGGTCGACGGCGCGATGCAGATTGATCGCCGGATCGAAGATCACCTTGGCGCCGGCGTGGCTGGCGAGATTGAGCGACGGCGCGAAGCCTACGCTCATCAGCACGACATCGCAGTCGACCCATTCGCGGTCCGCCGCGCTCGTGCCGTTGCCGGTGATGCGCGCGACGGCCACCGACCGCACGCGCTTGCGACCGCGGCTGTCGGCCAGCGTGGCGCCAGAGATGATGCGCACGCCCCGTGCTTTCACCTCCTCCGCGACGGTGGAATCGACCGCGGGGTTCAGATCGACGACGGCAGCGACGGCAACGCCCGCATCGAGCAGGTCGAGTGCCGCCTCGTAGCCGAACCGGTTAGCGGTGACGATCACCGCCCGCTGCCCGGGCTTCACTGCATAAAGGCGCAACAGGCGCTGCGCCGCGCCCGCGAACATGATGCCGGGGCGATCGTTGTTGGCAAAGACGAGCGGCTGATCGAAGGTGCCGGTGGCGACGACGGTCTGCTTGCTGCGGATCTTGAAGAAGCGGCTGCCGGAGGCGGCCGACGTCCAGTTGTCGGTGAACATGCCGGTCACCGTCGTGCCGGTCATGATCCGCAGATTGCGGAGCGCGCGGGCGCGCTGGATGAGCGCATCGCGGCGCGCGACGACGGAGGCGCGGTCACCGCCACTGCGCCCATAGAGCAGCGAGCCGCCGAGCTGCGGCAACTCCTCGACCAATAGCGTATCGGCGCCGGCTTCCGCCGCGGCGATTGCCGCTTCGAGACCGGCCGGACCGCCGCCGATGACGAGCACGTCGGCGAACAGATAGGCCTTGTCGTAGTACTTGTGCGGAGCCTCGGGCTTCAGCTTGCCGAGGCCGGCCATAATGCGGATCGGCCGCTCGAACAGGTGCTGCCACACGCCGCGCGGCCAGTAGAAGGTCTTGTAGTAGAAGCCGACCGGCAGAAAGCGGCTGAAGAGGCCCATGCCGGCGAAAAGGTCGTGGTCGAGCGGACCGAGCCGATTGACAGACTCGACCGCCATGCCTTCGGCGAGAGCGTGCTGATCGGCGCGTGCGTTCGGCTCGCCGCCCACCTGCACGATGGTGTTGGCGTCGTGCCCCGACATGGTGAGCACGCCACGCGGCCGGTGATACTTGAACGAGCGCGACAGCAGCACGCGACCCTGCGCATAGAGCGCCGAGGCGATGACGTCGCCGTCAAAGCCGCTGTGCAGCCTGCCATCGAAGCTGAACGACAGCGGCCGCTTGCGATCGATCAGCAGCCCGTAGTCGGACCCTTCGAGCCGTCCGGCGCCTGCGCTCATGTCGCGCTCCCGCTACGACGCGCGAAGTAAGCGTCGACCGTCATTGTCTCTAGAACCGTGTCGGTGACGGTGTTGCGGCGGGCGATGAACCACGTGTTGGTCGGCGCGTGCAGCCACCATTCGTCGATCTCGCCGGCGAGATTGGTCTCGAGGAACAGATACCCGGTCCACGCGTCGTCGCTCGCCGCCGCGTCCGGCATCGCCTTGACCTCGCCGCCCCAAACGAATTCCGTGATGTTGCGCGGCCCGTTGACCGGGCACGTCAGAATCTTCATTGGCGTTGTTTGTCCCGATACGTCTCTCAGTGCCCCACCGACGCCGCGCCCTTTTCACCGACGAGATCGAACGTGCGGAAGCGGTCGAGCGCGAACGGCTTGAGCAGCTCCGGCTGCCGGTCATCGACAATGCACTCGGCCATGCGCGCCCCGCACACCGGCGTTGCCTTGAAGCCCCACGTGCCCCAGCCCGCGTCGATGTAGTAGTTCTGGACCGGCGTGAGCCCCATCACCGGCGAGAAGTCCGGCGTCATGTCGGCCATGCCAGCCCACTGGCGCAGCACTTTGAGCTCGCCCATGAACGGGAACAGCTCGAGCATGTGCGCCATCAAGCTCTCTTTGAAGTCGAGCGTCGAGCGCGTCGAATAGAGGCCGTAGGGATCGGTGGCGCCGCCCATCACCATCTCGCCGCGTGCCGACTGCGAGATGTAGACGTGCAGCGAGCCCGACACGATGATCTGGTCGAGGATCGGCTTCACCGGCTCCGACACGCAGGCCTGCAGCGGTATGGTGCGGATGGGGAGGAGGAATCCCGCCATCCGCGCCACCTCGCTCGACGACCCCGCCACCGCCTGTACGATCTTGCCGGCGCGGATGGTGCCGCGATTGGTCTCGACGCCGACGGCCCGGCCGTTCTCGATGAGGATCTTGTTGACGCCCGTCTGCGTGTGCACCTCGACGCCGCGCTTGATCGCCTCCTTGGCGTAGCCCCAGGCCACCGCGTCGTGGCGCGCGATGGCGCCCGGCGGATGATAGAGCGCGCCGAGGACCGGGTAGCGCACGTCGTCGGAGATGTTAATCGTCGGGCAGAGACGCTTGACCTCGTCGGCGTCGATCACCTCCGACTTTACGCCGAGGTGCTTGTTGACCTCCGCGCGCCAACGGGCGGTGCGCATCGCGGCGTCCGTGTGCGCGAGCGTGAAGTGCCCGCGCTCGGAGTACATCATGTTGATGTCGAGCTGGTTCGACAGGCCGCGCCAGAGGTCGACCGACTCTTTGTAGAACTTGACGCCTTCGGGCGTCAGGTAGTTGGCGCGGATGATCGTCGTGTTGCGCGCCGTGTTGCCGCCGGCGAGCCAGCCCTTGTCGAGCACGCAGACGTTGGTGATGCCGTGCCGAGCCGCGAGGTAGTAGGCGATGGCGAGGCCGTGGCCGCCCGCGCCGATGACGACGACGTCATAGGTGGACTTGAGCTCCGGAGCCCAGCGGAAATGCGGATCTTCAGGGTGCTCTTTGGCCAGCCCGTACTTCAAAAGCGCAAAGGGCATCGGCTGTTTCGTCCTGCCTGGCGGTCTCGAAATGCGTTCCCAGAGTGCAAGAAAATTTCCGCATGTTCAAGTGCTCAGTAGGTCACCATCCTGCGCAAATAATGGTCTTGACTCCCGAATGCCTCGGAAAAACAGGGATTACGTGGCTTGACAACTTGCGTCAACCCGTCGCAGAATTTTCCGCATATAAAAATAGGTTGCCTCTAAGGCAACTTCACTCGGGTGGAATGACAAGGCAGCCAAGGGGAGCTCAATGCAAAAGAGCACTAATGAAGCGCGCGTGCAATCGATGTACGCGGGAGACGTGCGATGGGCGGTTTTTGCCGTCGCCGCGCTCTGGGCGACATACGGATTCGTCTTCTGGAAAGTTCTGCCGCTCGTCGGCACGCCTGAGGTGATGTACGCCCTCGCTATATCGGGCGCCATCGTGCTGCTCTTCAACACCGCGTCCATCTTCGCGATGATCCGTCACTACGCCGGTGACAAGGAGCACATCTACGGCCTCGACCTCCACTACCTCGACGTCCTGCGCGGCACGGCTTGAGGGAGGGACAAATGGCCAATCCAAAATACCAACCGCCCGAGCAATCCAAATTCGGGCAGCTCATAGACTCCTTGTTCCTCCTCGCCCTCGTCGTCGCCAGCCTCTTTGCGCCGGTCTACTTCGGCCTCGCCGGCGGCGGCAAGACGGCGATCGAGTTCGCCGACAAGACGTGGGCGGGCATGGGGCAGAACGCAACGATGCAAGCCCAATGGGAGAAGCTCGGCTATACGGCCGAGACGGCCCACGACCTCATCGCCTCCCGGTTCGACTACTCCTTCAGCGTGCCGGCACTCGCTCTGACTGCGCTCGTGGTGATCGTCTACTTTGTATTCGTCTTTCGCTTGTCGGCGAAGGAGTACAAAGACGTCATCTCCGAGCGGTTCGACCGGTAACGGAGAGCATCAATGGAAAACTTGAATAACTTCCAGCTGCTGGAATACGCAGCCTGGGGCATCTCCGCCGTTATCGGTCTGTGGATGCTCTTCGACATGATCAAGACCAACATCAAGTACTCCGAGCAGACATTGCTCTCCTCGAAGGAAGGTGAAATCGAGGACGTGCTGGTCATCGATCCTACGCACCAAGGGGGGCACCGGTGACCCAGTCAACGGCAATCCACGGCGAGAAAGTCTCGCTGTTGCGCGTTCTCGGCCCCGGCCACGTCTGGGCCTTGGGCGTCGGCATCGTGCTCGTCGGCGAATACATGGGCTGGAACTTCGCCGTCGGCAAAGGCGGCGCACTCGCCGCCCTCATCGCCTGCTGGGTAGCGGGCCTGCTCTACACCTGCGTCGCCATGATCGACTCGGAGGTGACCTCGACGGTCGCAGCCGCCGGCGGTCAGTACGCGCAGGCCAAGCACATCGTGGGGCCGCTCATGGCCTTCAACGTCGGTCTCTTCCTGGTGCTCGCCTACACGATGCTGGAGGCCGGCAACGCTATTACCGCCGGCTATCTGGTGCAGGCGGTGGGCGGCATGGCGGGTTTCGAGGGTGTGCACGACAAACCATTCATCGTGCTCACTATCGTGGCGCTGGCTTGGCTGAATTATCGCGGCGTGTTCGCGACGCTTACGTTCAGCCTCATCATCACCGCCATCGCCTGCTTGGCGATCGTGGTGCTGTTCGCGGCCGTTCGCCCGTGGACCGATGACGTTCTGAAGCCGGCGGAGCTGCTTACCGGCTTGCCGTACGGCTGGCTCGGCGTCATCGCCGCGCTGCACTTTGGTCTCTGGTTCTACCTCGGCATCGAAGGCACGACGCAGGCGGCGGAAGAAGTCCGCTCTCCGGCGCGCGCCCTGCCGCTCGGCACGATGACCGGCATGATCACCCTCCTCGTGGCGGCGACCATGACCTGGTACATCTGCGTCGGTTTGATGCCCTGGGAGTACCTCGGCCAGGCGATCACGCCGCTGTTCGACGCGGCGCGACTGACCGGCTCGTTGTGGCTGATGGTGTTCCTCTTCGTCGGCACCATCTTCTCGACGCTGGCCTCGGCCAACGGCTGCATCAACGATGCCTCGCGCGCCTGGTTCTCGATGGGCCGCGACCGGTATCTGCCGGTGTGGTTCGGCGCCGTGCATCCGGTCTATCGCACGCCCTACAGGTCGATCGTCTTCCTGGTGCCCGTGGCGCTTATCTTCGCGCTCGGCGTGCCGCTCGACCAGGTGATCACGTTCTCGATCCTGTCGGGACTTCTCGGATACACCTTCATGCCCTTCAACATGGTGATGTTCCGCAAGAAGTGGCCGCTCAACTCGATCCGCCGCGGCTACGTGCATCCGTTCCACCCGCTGCCGGCGATCGTGCTCCTACTGATCTGCTCGGTCACCTACTTCGCGGTGTTCCTGGGCTACGGCACGCAGCTCGTGGCGATGATGGTGTTCTACATCGCCGCCTCGGCGTGGTTCGCCTTCCACCGCTACAAATACGTGCGGCGCGGCGATCAGTTCACGATGCCCTGGCCACGTCCCGTCGGCTACTAGTGTCGTGCCGCGGACTCCCACGGTCCGCGGCACCTCCCCGGCGATCCCCGGCTAGGCTCTGCGGGGATCGCCACCATCGCTTTAGAGCCCCGAATTCAAAGTCGCGCGGAGCGATCACGAGATGTCCGTCTCTCTTCTTCTCGCCGCCGGAAGCGTTGCCGCGCTGACCTTCGTCGGCATGCGCGATGCCCGCGCCGCCCGCGCCGCCCGCCGCGCCATTCTTGACGACTGCGCCGGCGCCCTCGACCGCTGCGAGCTTTCCCACGCTGCCGACCACTTTCCGCGCCTTGCCGGCCTCTATCGCGGGCGCGAAACTCGCGTCGATCTTCTCTGCGATACGATGACCATCCGCCGCCTGCCGCAACTGTGGATGCGGGCCACTCTGCTCGCGGCCAATCCCGGCAGGCCGGGCTTCGCTATCCTCGTTCGCCCCTCCGGAATGGGCAGCGAGTTCTATTCGCTCACTTCGACCTTCGACCAGCGACTGGCGGCGCCGGCCGGCTTCCCCGCCGAAGTGCTGATCCGCGGCGATGACGGCGCCGAGGCGCTGCTCGCCGAGCTCGCCGACACGCTGCGCGCGATCCTCGCCGATCCGCACGTCAAGGAGATCGCCGTCACGCCGCGCGGCGTGCGCATCCTGCGCCAGGCCGGCGAAGGCAAGCGCGGCGATCACCTGCTGTTGCGTCAATCGGTGTTCGAGAACACGAGTGCCACGCGCCAGGATCTCACCGCCGTGCTCGAACAGCTCGAAGCCATCCGTTCGGTGACGGACGCCTACGGGCGCGCGTGCGCGGCATGAGCGGCAAACAGCCTCTCAACCCCTACATCGTCCTCGCCCTTGCCATCCTCGCTCCGGGCGCCGGGCACGTCGCCGCCGGAGCGCCCCAGCGCGGCTTGGGCTTTGCGTTTTTCTCGCTTCTCCTGGCACTCCTCTGCTGGCACGCGACGACGCCGGACATCTCGTTCATCGGCCGCTCGGCCTTCGGCCTGTTCGTCTGGGCGGTGTCGATTCCGGACGCCTACCGCATCGCCCGCATCCGCTACGAGGAGTGGAAACACGGTCAGCGAGTTGCCTCCAAGGAAAATAGTCTTCATGCCAGTTGAACTCTTCGAGACTGCCTGCTAGGTTTTGATCGGCAGAAGAACTTGGGGACCGGAGAAAATGTGCGGCATCGTCGGCCTATTCATTAAAGACGCCTCGCTCGAACCAAAACTGGGCCAGTTAACCTCAACGATGCTCGCCACGATGTGCGAGCGCGGGCCGGATTCGGCGGGTTTTGCCGTTTACGGACCGGCCACCAAGGGGCGGGCCAAGATCACCTTGCAGTCCCCCGACCCGGATCGCGATTTCGCCGGCCTCACCGCCCCGATCTCCAAGGCAATCGGCGCCGAGGTCAGCCTGGAGCGTAAGTCCACGCACGGCGTGCTGTCCGTCCCCGCCGGCAAGGTGGACGCCGCGCGCGAGGCGCTGCGCACCGGCCATCCGCACCTGCGCATCATGAGCTCGGGCGACGTAATCGAAATTTTCAAGGAGGTCGGCTACCCGACCCAGGTGGCAAGCCGCTTCGACCTGTCGAAGATGCAGGGGTCGCACGCCATCGGCCATACGCGGATGGCGACCGAATCCGCCGTCACCACCATGGGCGCGCATCCGTTCTCGACGGGGCCAGATCAGTGCCTGGTGCACAACGGATCGCTGTCGAACCATCACAACCTGCGCCGCGACCTGATCCACGACGGCATGAGCTTCGAGACCGAGAACGATACCGAGGTCGCCGCCGCCTACATCTCCTGGCGCATGAAGCAGGGCCTGAACCTCGGCGAGGCGCTGCAGAAGAGCCTGGAAGATCTCGACGGCTTCTTCACCTTCGTGGTCGGCACCAAGAACGGCTTCGGCGTGCTGCGCGACCCCATCGCCTGCAAGCCGGCAGTGATGGCCGAGACGAATCAGTACGTGGCTTTCGGCTCCGAATACCGGGCGCTCGCCGGACTGCCCGGCATCGACGCCGCCCGCGTCTGGGAGCCCGAGCCCGCCACCGTCTATTTCTGGGAGCGCTGATCCGATGCCGACCGTCGATCTCGCTACCACATCCCTGCGCGAGCTGAACGAGCTGCTGCACAAGCAGGGCGCCGGCACCAACGAAACGCAGTGGGAAATCCTCAATCCGAAGGGCAGGCACGCCGTCGCCGTGGGCGTCGATGCACCGCTCAACATCGATATCAAGGGTCCGGTCGGCTACTACGTCGCCGGCATGAACAAGCACGCGAACATCGTCGTGCACGGTTCGGCCGGTCCCGGCGCCGCCGAGAACATGATGTCGGGCAAAGTCGTCGTCAAAGGCGACGTCAGCCAGTACGCCGGCGCCACCGGCCGGGGTGGCTTGCTCGTCGTCGAGGGCAACGCTTCCTCGCGTTGCGGCATCTCGATGAAGGGCATCGACATCGTCGTCAAAGGCAACATCGGCCACATGTCGGCGTTCATGGCGCAGACGGGCAACCTGGTCGTGTTCGGCGATGCGGGCGACGCGCTCGGCGATTCGATCTACGAGGCGCGGCTGTTCGTGCGCGGCTCGGTGAAGAGCCTCGGCGCCGACTGCGTCGAGAAGGAAATGCGCGACGAGCATCTGGACCTCGTCGACAACATCCTGCAGCGCTCGGGTCTCAATGGCGTGAAGCCCAAGGACTTCCGCCGCTACGGCTCTTCGCGCAAGCTCTATAACTTCAACATCGACAACGCGGACGCCTACTGATGACGTACCACAATCCGCCGACCACGCCCCGCAAATCCGCCGTCTTCGATGACTACACGCTTTCCGAAATCCGCCGCGCCGCGAGCACCGGCATCTACGACATCCGCGGCGGCGGTGCGAAGCGCAAAGTCCCGCATTTCGACGACTTGCTGTTCCTCGGCGCCTCCATGTCGCGCTACCCGCTCGAGGGCTACCGCGAGAAGTGCTCGACGACCGTGACGCTCGGCACGCGCTATGCGAAAAAGCCCATCGAGCTGAAAATCCCCATCACCGTCGCCGGCATGAGCTTCGGCTCGCTGTCCGCCAATGCCAAGGAAGCCCTCGGCCGCGGCGCCACCATCGCCGGCACGTCGACCACGACGGGCGACGGCGGCATGACGCCGGAGGAGCGCGGCCAGTCGCAGACGCTGGTCTATCAGTACTTGCCCTCGCGCTACGGCATGAACCCCGACGACCTGCGCAAGGCCGACGCCATCGAGGTCGTCGTCGGCCAGGGCGCGAAGCCAGGCGGCGGCGGCATGCTGCTCGGCCAGAAGATTTCCGATCGCGTCGCCGAGATGCGCACGCTGCCGAAGGGCATCGACCAGCGCTCGGCTTGCCGGCATCCGGACTGGACCGGCCCCGACGATCTGGAAATCAAGATCATCGAGCTGCGCGAGATCACCGATTGGCAGAAGCCGATCTACGTGAAGGTCGGCGGCGCGCGGCCCTACTATGACGTCGCTCTCGCGGTAAAGGCCGGCGCCGACGTCGTCGTCGTCGACGGCATGCAGGGCGGAACGGCCGCGACGCAGGAAGTCTTCATCGAGCACGTCGGCCAGCCGACGCTCGCCTGCATCCGTCCCGCCGTGCAGGCGCTGCAGGATCTCGGCATGCACCGCAAGGTGCAGCTCATCATTTCCGGCGGCATCCGCAATGGCGCCGACGTGGCGAAGGCGCTGGCGCTCGGCGCCGACGCCGTGTCGGTCGGCTCGGCGGCGCTCGTGGCGCTCGGCGACAACGATCCGGCGCTCGAGAGCGAGTACCAGAAGCTCAACACCACGGCCGGCGCCTACGACGACTGGCACGAGGGCCGCGACCCGGCCGGCATCACGACGCAGGACCCGGAACTATCGAAGCGGCTCGATCCCGTTCTTGCCGGGCGCCGCCTCGCCAACTACCTCAAGGTTATGACGCTGGAGGCGCAAACCATCGCTCGCGCCTGCGGACACAACCACGTGCACAATCTCGAGCCCGAGGATCTCTGCGCTCTCACCATCGAGGCCGCCGCGATGGCGCGCGTGCCGCTCGCCGGTACGAGCTGGATTCCGGGCCAGGGCAATCTTTAGGATCTGGGGCGAATATTTTGGGTCTGTTTGCGAAGTTTCGATCGCCCACGAAGCGCGCCAACACCACCACGGTTGGGGAAGAACCTATGGCACAGGACATGGCTCACTCCGGGTCGCAGGACCTCGCGCAAGTCGCGAAAGAGCGCGGCATCCGCTACTTCATGATCTCCTACACGGACTTGTTCGGCGGCCAGCGCGCCAAGCTCGTTCCGGCGCAGGCGATCGGCGACATGCAGAAGGACGGCGCCGGGTTCGCGGGCTTCGCCACCTACCTCGACATGACGCCGGCACACCCTGATCTTTTCGGCATGCCCGACCCTGCGGCGCTCATCCAGCTGCCCTGGAAGAAAGAAGTCGCCTGGGTCGCCGCCGACTGCGTCATGGAGGACAAGCACGTCGCCCAGGCGCCGCGCGTCGTCCTGAAGAACGTGCTCAGGAAGGCAACCGATCAGGGCCTCTTCGTCAAGACCGGGGTCGAGTGCGAATATTTCCTCATCTGTCCGGACGGCAGCGCCATCTCGGACGAAAAGGACAACGCCGCCAAGCCTTGCTACGACCAGCAGGCCCTGATGCGCCGCTACGACGTCATCAGCGAGATCTGCGACTACATGCTGGAGCTCGGCTGGGGTCCGTACCAGAACGACCACGAGGACGCCAACGGCCAGTTCGAAATGAACTGGAACTTCGACGACGCGCTGATCACCGCCGACCGTCACTCGTTCTTCAAGTTCATGGTGAAGTCGGTCGCCGAGAAGCACGGTCTGCGCGCCACGTTCATGCCCAAGCCCTTCCCCGGCCTCACCGGCAACGGCTGCCACGCCCACATCTCGGTGTGGGACAGGTCGGGCACCACCAACGCCTTCCTCGACAACTCCGACGAGATGGGCCTGTCGCAGCAGGGTTACCACTTCCTCGGCGGCATCATGCGCCACGCGGAGGCGCTCGCCGCCCTCACCAACCCGACCGTCAACTCGTACAAGCGGATCAACGCCCCGCGCACGCTGTCGGGTGCGACCTGGTCGCCCAATACCGTCACCTGGACCGGCAACAACCGCACGCACATGGTGCGCGTGCCGGGCAAAGGCCGCTTTGAGCTGCGCCTACCGGACGGCGCCGCCAACCCCTATCTTTTGCAGGCCGCGATCATCGCCGCCGGCCTTTCGGGCATCGCCCACAAGGCAAGCCCCGGACGGCGCTACGACATCGATATGTACCAGCTCGGGCATACGGTGACGGACGCGCCGAAGCTGCCGCTCAACCTGCTCGACGCCTTGCGCAACTTCGACAGGGACGGCGAGCTGAAGGCGACGCTCGGCGAGGAGTTCGCGGCCGCCTACCTGAAGCTCAAGCATGCCGAGTGGAACCAGTACGCCTCGCACTTCACGCAGTGGGAGCGTGACAACACCCTCGACGTCTGAGCAAAAAAAACGGAAGGCGGCGGAGCCCGAGGGCGACGTCGACCTTCCGGAAGTGCGCGGCGACCAAACGGTAGCGGCACGCGCAGCACTGCGGCTAGGGCAAAGTTCCCGGCCGTAGTTTCCAAAATTTCCTAGGCAGGATTGCGCATTGTCGCAGCGTGCAAGCGGTGCGCGCTACTTCATTTCCATCGACACGCGGATGAGGTCGGCCGTGCGCTCGACGCCGAGCTTGCTCTTGATGATCGAGCAGGTGTTGGCGACCGTCTTGTAGGCGACACCGATGGTCTGCGCGATCTCGGTCAAGCTGTTGCCCTCGCCCAGCAGTCGCAGGATCTCGATCTCGCGCATGGTCAGCTGTTGCAGTGGGTCCTCGGCCGAGAGCTGCGTGAACGCCAGCTCGCCGGCGATCTCGCGCTCCACGTAGCGGCCGCCCTCCGCCACCTTCTTGACCGCGGTGACGAGCTCGTCGGCGCCGGCGCTCTTGCTCACATAGCCGCGCGCGCCAAGGCGCAGCGCCCGGGCGGCGTAGATCGGCTCGGCATGCATCGAGAACACGACGACGCGCACCTTCTCGTCCTCGCTCAGGAGGCGACGGAGCAGCTCGAGGCCGCCGATGCCGGTGAGGTTCAAGTCGAGCAACACCAGCTCCGGCTTTATGTCGCGGAACATGGCGAGCGCCTCCTCGCCCGTCGATGCCTCGTGCAGCTCGGCGCCGCTCATGCCCGACAAGAGACGGCGGACGCCCTCGCGCACCACGATGTGATCGTCGACCAGCAGAATCTTCATTGCAGCGTTGCCTCGTGCGTTTCGTAGGTGCGGGCGGCTGCGGACGGCGCAGGCGCGGGAAGATGGGCGGAGACGACGACCCCTTGTCCGTCGTGGTTATTGGAGATATCGAGCCGGCCGCCGAGCGTCGCGACGCGCTCCTGCATGCCAATGATGCCGTAGCCGCTGCCACCGTTGCCGGCTTTCAGTCCGCCGCCGTCGTCGGTGACGCGAATGTCGATGGACCCGTCGGCCCCCGCCTTGACCACGATCGAGATCGCCGTGGGCGAACCGTGGCGCACGGCGTTGCTCAGGCTTTCCTGAACGATGCGGTAGATCGTGCCGTCGATCGCCTCACCGAAGCTCTCCTCCGGCACGTCCACGCTCACGGCGAGCTTGGGCCGGTGCGCGCGCCAGAAGGCGACGAGGTTATCAATCGCATGCGCCAGCCCAACATCGAGCAACATCGCCGAGCGCAAGCGTCCGAGGATGTCGCGCACGTGCTTCTGCATGCGGCCGATGGCATCACGGATGATGCCGACGCGATGCGGGATCGCCTCGTACTCACCCGCTTTGGCGAGCTGTTCGATCGCCACGGCATCGACGTCGGCGGCAAACAGCAATGGCCCGATCTCGTCGTGCAGGTCGCGGGCGAGGTCGGCGCGCTCCTCATCCTGCACACTGGTGAGCTGTTGCTGCAGGCGCTTGTTCTGCGCCTCCGCGCGCGCCAGGCGCTCGATCATCTGGTTGAAGCTTTGCGACAGGCGCTTGAGTTCGCGCGGACCGCGCTCGGTCAGGCGCTCGCGGTAGTCGCCCCCGCCGACGCGCGCAAACGCCGACGTCAAGTTGTTCAGTGGGCGAATGGTGGTCGCCAGCGTCCAGTAGATGAAGGCCAGCACCAGCGCGCAGAAGATGGTGAGCACGCTCAGCGTGAGCCACATGTCGCTCCAGACTTCGGCGACTTCGTTGCGTGGGTCAGTCTGCAGGACGACGGTGCCGAAGCGATCGAAGACGGCCGGCAGGTCCATCTTCGCCTGCTTGGCGGGCGCCGCCAGCAGCGACACGAGCCAAGCCGGCGCCGGGGTTTCGGCCTGCGCCACCCGCGAAGCATGCACGACCTTGCCGTCGGGGCCGACGAGCATCGCGCGCAGATGGCGGTCACCCTCGAAGTCGGCAATCAGCAGCGCGAGCCGGCGTGCCGGGTCGGTCGCCTCCTCCCAGTCGTCGACGGCGTTGCGCGCGATGCGGCTGCCGACGACGATGGCCGCGTTCATCTCTGTCTCGATCTTGGCAACCGCGTGCCAATAGGTGAACGCGCCGCCGGCTATTAGGCTCAGCAGCAGCGTGGCAAGGATCGAAACGAGGAGGCGACCGCGCAGCGACAAACGGGAATTCCTCTGGCGTCGAATTGGAACATTATAACAGTGTGACAGCCGCCGCCTAGAGCAGCTGTGACCATCCATATCGATAACCAACGGACAGCGCTAATGGATGCCGTTGCCAGCCCTACCGGGGCGGTGCTAGGCGGGGCGGCTCGATGGGACAGCGGAGCGGCGGCGCGATGACGGACGGCCCGAGTTGCAGCATCGCCGTCGTGGGTGGCGGCCCCGCGGGCTTGATGGCGGCCGAAGTGCTGGCCGCCAGCGGCGCCGACGTTACCGTCTACGACCGGATGCCGACGCTCGCCCGCAAGCTCCTCATGGCCGGACGCGGCGGCCTCAACCTCACCCACAGCGAGGACTTCGCCCGGCTCGCGGCACGTTACGGCGATCGGGAAAAATTCCTACGTTTGGCCCTGGAAACTTTCCCGCCTGCCGCAGCGCGTGCCTGGTGCAAAGGGCTCGGCCAGCCAACCTTCGTCGGCTCGAGCGGCCGCGTCTTTCCCAAGTCCATGAAGGCTTCGCCGCTGTTGCGCGCCTGGCTTGGGCGACTGGCACAGGCGGGCGTCATCTTTCGCACCCGCCAGCGATGGCTCGGCTGGGATGACGCGGGGCGGCTTACGTTCGACACGCCGGAGGGCGAAACGGCCATTACAGCCGATGCCGTGATCCTGGCGCTCGGCGGCGCGAGCTGGCCGCGGCTCGGCTCGACCGGAGACTGGGTACCGCTCCTTGGTGCCGCGGGTGTCGGGATTGCGCCGCTTGTGCCGGCCAATTGCGGCTTCATCGTCGAATGGACGGAAGAGTTCGCCCGCCGCTTCCAGGGCCAGCCGCTGAAACGCATCGCACTGTCGTTCGCCGACCGCAGCGTGCGCGGCGAGGCGCTCGTCACCGCGCGCGGCCTCGAGGGCGGCGCCGTGTACGCGCTCTCCGGCGCGCTCCGCGATGCCATCGCTGCGGGCGCACCGGCAGAGCTCTCCGTCGACTTGCGCCCCGACGTGTCGCTCGCCGACCTCGCGGCGCGCCTGGCGAAGCCGCGCGGCAAGCAGTCGCTTTCGACCTTCCTGCGCAAGGTTGCGAGCTTATCGCCGGTCGAGATCGGACTGCTGCACGAAAGTGCGCACGCACAGCTGGCACAAATGAATCCCATGGCACTGGCGGGTTTGATCAAGGCGGTGCCGCTGCGCCTCATGGCGCCGGCGCCGATCGAGACCGCCATCTCGACGGCGGGTGGGGTCGCCTGGGACGCGGTCGACGAGCACTTGATGCTGCACGCACGACCCGGCGCGTTCGTCGCGGGCGAGATGCTCGACTGGGAGGCGCCGACCGGCGGCTATCTCTTGCAGGCGTGTCTCGCCACCGGCGCCCTCGCCGGCCGCGGCGCACTGCAGTGGCTCGCGCGCCGCTAGGCGCGGTCGAGTTCCTCGCGGAGGATTTCGAGCTCGAGCCACCGCTCCTCGGCGGCGGCAAGCTCCCCCTGCACCGCTGCGAGGCGCGCGGAGGTGTCCGCAAATGCCTTAGCGTCGCGCCCGTAGAGTCCCGGATCGGCGAGCGCGGCGTTGAGCTTCTTCGCCTCGTCATGCAGCGTCGCCATCTGCTTCGGCAGCGTCTCCAGCGCGTGCTTGTCCTTGAAACTCAGCTTGCGCTTGGCGGCACTCACTGCAGGCGCCTCGGACGAAGGCGCCTTCTCCTTTGGGGCCGGCTTGGTAGTGCGCCTGCCCGATAGATCGCTGCCGCGTTGGGTCAGCATATCGCTGTAGCCGCCGGCGTACTCCGCCCACTTGCCGGAGCCCTCGGGAACGATCACGGCGTGCACGACGCGATCGAGGAAGTCGCGGTCGTGGCTGATGAGGATGACCGTGCCGGCGTACTCGCTCAACATCTCCTCGAGCACGTCGAGGGTTTCTAGGTCGAGATCGTTGGTCGGCTCGTCGAGCACCAAGAGGTTCGACGGCTTGGCCAGCGCCCGCGCCAGCATCAGGCGCCCGCGCTCGCCGCCCGACAGCACGCGCAGCGGCGTCCGTGCCTGCTCCGGTTGGAAAAGGAAGTCCTTCATGTAGCCGACGACGTGCTTGTGGCCGTTGCCGACCGCCACCTGGTCGCCGCGGCCGCCGGTCAGCGCCTCGGCAAGCGTCCAATTGGGGTCGAGGCTGTCGCGGTCCTGCTCGAGCGATGCCATCGCGACGTTGGCGCCGAGGCGCACCTCACCGCCGTCGGGCGGCTGCACGCCGGTGAGCACGCTGACGAGCGTCGTCTTGCCCGAGCCGTTCGGCCCGACGATGCCGATGCGGTCGCCGCGCATGACGCGCGTCGAGAATTGGTCGACGATCGGCCGCTCGCCGTAGGCCTTCGACACCGCCTTCGCCTCGGCGACCAGCGCGCCGGATTTCTCCCCCTGGGCCGCCTCGATCACCGCCTTGCCCGTGACGCGCCGATGCTCGCGCCGCTGTTGACGCAGCGCGCCGAGCTCGGCCATGCGCCGCACGTTGCGCTTGCGGCGCGCGGTGACACCGTAGCGGACCCAGTGCTCCTCGCGCACGATCTTGCGGTCGAGCTTGTGCTGCTGAACCTCTTCCTCGGCGAGCTGCTGATCGCGCCAGGCCTCGAACTCCTTGAAGCCGATGTCGACGCGCCGCGCGTGTCCGCGGTCGAGCCACACGGTGACGCGCGACAGCGTCTCGAGGAAGCGGCGGTCGTGGCTGATAATAACCAGCGCGCCGCGCTGCGCCGCGAGCGTCGACTCCAGCCACTCGATGGTGGTGAGATCGAGGTGGTTGGTCGGCTCGTCGAGCAAGAGAATGTCAGGCTGCGGCGCCAATACTCGCGCGAGCGCCGCACGGCGCGCCTCGCCGCCTGAGAGATGCGCCGGGTCTTCCTCGCCGGTGAGACCGAGCTGCTGCAGCATGTAGCGCGCCTGGTGGGCGTCGTCGCTCGCGCCAAGCCCAGCTTCAACGTAGGCGAGCGTGGTCGCGTGGCCGGCGAAGTCAGGCTCCTGCGGCAGGTAGCGGATGCTGGCGCCGGGCTGCACGAAGCGTTCGCCGCGATCGGGCTCGATCAACCCGGCGGCGATCTTGAGCAGCGTCGACTTGCCGGAGCCGTTGCGGCCGACGAGACACACGCGCTCGCCGGCAGAGACCGACAGCTCGACGCCGTCGAGCAGCGGATGGCCGCCGAAGGTGAGCGCGATATCGCTGAGCTGGAGGAGCGGCGGCGGCATGTGTGATCCGGGCGGGCTTCAGCCCGCCTCGCCGATGATGTAGCGGGCGATGGCGCTCGGCTTGACGCCTTTCTCACTGCGCGCCCAGCCGCGCACCGATATCCCAGCAGCATGAACCGTTTCAGGGTCGCCGGAGACGAGCGGATGCCACCACTCGAGGCCGCGCCCTTCGGCGAGGCTGCGATAGGCGCAGGTCTGCGGGAGCCAGGAGAGCCGCGAGATGTCGTCCGGTCCGATGCTGATGCAGTCGGGGACGCGCTTCTTGCGTCGCGGGTAATCGCGGCAGCGGCACGAGGTTGTATCGAGCAGCTTGCAGCCGAGCCGCGTCAGGTAGATGCCGCCCGTGTCCTCGTCCTCGACCTTGATGAGGCAGCACTGGCCGCAGCCATCGCAGAGGGATTCCCACTCCGCGTGCGACATGGCGGTGAGCGGCTTCACCTCCCAGAAGGGGCGGTAGCCGGGCGCTTCCTGAACGGGGTCCGGGTTATGCATCGGGGCGCCTTGTAGCACATCCCCCCGCGCCGTCACGCCCGGCCTCTTGTCACGCGGCTCGTGCGTTAAGCCTGCGCACGAACGCGGTCTTGCGCAGCAGGAGATAGGTCAGCAAGGCAGCGGATACCGAGCCGACGGCGATCATTGCGGCGTGGATCAGGACCGGCGGCAGCGTCCCAGGCGAGCCGCTCGCCGAATTCCAGCCGTTGAGGGCCAGTAGCGCCGGATAGATGAGCGAGGCCACCACGCAGGACCACCAGGTCAGTCGTCCGCCCCAGGCGATGTACGCAGCAAGCGCCAAGCCGCCGAGGATGGCCGAAGTCGCGCCGACGACATAGGAGAGCGGGATCGCCAGCGCGATTGCGCTCAAGACGTTCTTGCCGAACTCCGGCAGCGACGCGCCGAAGTTGCCCTCCATTGCCGGGATGAACTGCAGCAGCGCCATGACGACGATGCCGCCCAGCGGCGGCCCGAGCGCCACGGCGGCAATCACCACCTTTGCCACCTCGTTGATCGGTCGCCGCGCCAAGCCGCCCTCCTCCAGTTTGGTGGATCACCTAGCACGTTCCGCCCGCTTGTACTCGCCGCCAAGAGGGGCCATGTGCTCGCATCGATACGGGCCGATGGCCCGCACCGGATGGAGAGAGACATGCGCACGATCGCCGCCTGCTTCGGCTTGCTTCTAATGCTCGCCGCTCCCGCGGCTGCGGAGGACCCCGACCTCATCTTCAAGAAGACGACGGTCTGGAAGCTGCTGTCGCCCGACCACAAGCTCGGCACCTATGCCATCGACGACCCTGACGTCGAAGGGGTCACCTGCTACTTCACGGTGCCGGAGAAGGGCGGCTGGACCGGCTGGCTCGGCCTCGCCGAAGAGCTGTCGAACGCCTCGCTCGCCTGCCGCCAGGTCGGACCCATCAAATTCAAGCGCAAGCTCGAGCAGGGCGACGAGGCCTTCAGCCAGCGGCGCTCGCTCATCTTCAAGAAGATGCAGATCGTGCGCGGCTGCGATGCCAAGCGCAACGTGCTGGTCTACATGACCTATACCGACAAGATCATCGAAGGCAGCCCGGAGAACTCGACCTCCGCCGTGCCGATCAGCCCGTGGGGCGAGACCGCGGCACCGGTGAAGTGCTCGGACTGGATCACGGGGTAGCGCCGGTCGCTTTATGCCGGGGAGCGGAACAAGTGGCCGCCCCCGGTGTTACCCGGGTTGGCAGAGGGCCGGGCGTTCGCGTGGATCAGATAGCAACTCAGTCGGTCATCGCCTGCATCGTCAATCAGCGGGCGCGCTCCAACGCCGCCGCCCAGCTGGCGGAGCGCGTGGCCGAGCTGTTCCGCGCCCACGGCGTCAGAGTGGAGACCATCGTCATCGAGGACGGCAGCCAGTTGCTTCCCGTCGCGCGGCGTTTCGCGCGGAACGGCAAGGGCATTGTCGTGGCGGCCGGCGGCGACGGAACCGTCAGTGCCGTCGCCTCGGCCATCGTCGGCACCCAAGCGACGCTGGGAGTTCTGCCGCTCGGCACGCTCAATCACTTCGCCAAGGACATGGGCATCCCGCTCGATCTCGATGCCGCGGTGGAGAACATCATCCACGGCGTGCCGAAGCTCGTCGACGTCGGCGAGGTCAACGAGCGCATCTTCGTCAACAACTCGAGCATCGGGCTCTATCCGGCCATCGTGCAGCAGCGTTCGCGCCACCAGAGCCGCGGCATGAGCAAATGGGCGGCCTTCGCGCGCGCCATTTACACGGTGCTGCGGCGCATGCCCCACTTCCACGCCACGGTGCGTGCGGACGGCCGATACGACGGACGCGACCGCACGCCCTTCATCTTCGTCGGCAACAACCCCTACCAGACGAACGGCCTGCAGATCGGCGAGCGGCAGCGGCTCGACACCGGACGTCTATGGGTGTGCCGCGCACCCGACGCCGACCGCCTTACGCTCATGTGGATGGCGTTTCGCGCCCTGTTCGGACGCACGGCCCCGGGCGAGCTCAAGGTGAACGAGGTCGAGGAACTCTGGGTGCAGACGCGCAAGAATCGCCGCATCAAGCTCGCCAACGACGGCGAGGTGTTCGCGACGCGCTCGCCGCTGCACTACCGCATCCTGCCTCTGGCCCTGCGGGTGCTGGTGCCGGCGCAGAGCTAGCCATCGGCGGCGCGGTAAGGCACATAGACCGTTCGCAACCGCGCGGCAGGTCGAACGATGGCGACACCCGACACCGAAGAGCGATCCGGCTGGAGCTATGCCTGCCTCGCGATCTCGCTGCTGCTGTTCACCAGCGCCACGCTCGGCGTCGTGTTCGGGGTCACCGACGGACTCGATGCAAGTGTGCGAGGGGCGGTGAATGCTTGGGCGTCGCCCGGCCTCACGTCGTACTTCGAGAGCCTGACGCACCTCGGCTCGACGGCCGTAGTCTATTCGTTGACCGTCATTGCCGTATTGGCTCTCTGGCTCCTCGGCAAGCGCCCGGCGGCGCTGCATTTGGCGGTGGTCATGGCCGTGGCCGGCATCTTGAACAACGCGGTGAAGATGTCGATCGCGCGGGCGCGCCCGGAAGCCTTCTTCGGCGACCTGCCCGCCAGCTACAGCTTTGCCAGCGGGCACGCGCTGTTCGCCGGCTGCCTTTACGGCGTGCTCGGCGGCATGCTGGCGGCAGCGGCGCCGCGCGGGTGGCAGCGCGCCGCAATCCTAGGCTGCTCGCTGGCGCTCATCGGCGGCATCGGCCTGTCGCGAGTTTATTTGGGGGTCCACTATCCGAGCGACGTGATCGCCGGCTTGGCGCTCGCGGCGCTTATCATCTGCGCCGTGCGGGGCATCCTATCGCGCTAGCTACCCGGTGCGTCCGCGCTTTGCCTCTTTCGGGGCCGCGGCGCTCGGCAACGCCGTGACGTTGCCCTCGACCTCGCCCATCGCGTCGACGTCGAAGGCGTTCAGGCGCTGGCGGCGGCCGAGGATCTTGGCGGTCGACACCGACACCTTCTCCAGCGACTTGCCCGACAGCGCGAAGTGGCGCTCCAAGTCACCGACCCGCTCGACGAGCTGCGCCACGTCGGTCAGCAGGTGCTCGACCTCGCGGCGGATGACGTCGGCGTGGTCGCGCATCCTGGCGTCCTTCAACAGCGCCAGCACCGTCTGCACCGCCAGCATCAGCGTGTTGGGCGCCACGATCATGACGCGGGCGCGGTGCGCCGCTTGCACCAGGTCGGGGAACTTCTCGAACAGATCGGCGCAGATCGATTCCGACGGCACGAACATCAGCGCCGTCTCCTGCGTCTCGCCGGGGATCAGGTACTTGTCGGCGATCGCGGCCACGTGCCGCCCGACCGCCTCGCGCACGGCGGCGCAGGCGAGCTTCGTCTCGTCGGCCGATTGCGCCACGCGCAGCGCCTCGAAGCCTTCCAGCGGGAATTTGGAGTCGATCACCAATGCCGCATGCGCACCCGGAAGGCGGATCACGCAGTCGGGCCGCTTGCCGTTCGACAGCGTCGCCTGAAATTCGTAGGCGCCCGCCGGCAGCGCGTCGCGTACGATCGTCTCCATGCGCACCTGCCCAAAGGCGCCGCGCGCCTGCTTGTTGGCGAGCACGCCGTGCAGCGAGCCGACCTCGTTCGACAGATCCGACAAGCTGCGGTTGGCCTCGTCGATCAGCGCCAGGCGCTCGTTCAGCGTCGACAGGCTTTCCGAGGTGCGCCGCCCCGCCTCGCTCAGGTTGTCGCCGAGACGCGCCGCGGTCGTATCGAGCGTCTGCGACAGGTGCCGCGCCAGGGTGTCGATGCGGTCGTTCAGCGCGCGCGCCTGGTCGGAGCTTTGCTGGGCGGCGAGCTCGGCCATCGCCGACAGCCGGCCCTTCAGCTCGGCGAATTCCATCTGCGCGGCGCGGGCCCGCGACCGGCTCACGACGATGAGCAGCAGCGCGACGACGAAAACGGCGCCGGCCGCGCCCGCATATATGAGCACCGGCGGTAGATCCGCCGGGAGGCCTGCGAGCGCGGCGGGCTTGAGACTTTGCAGCCAATCGAGCATTGCCGAGCGTTAGCTGATTCGCCGGGCAGCAATTCGTTCTCGCCACCCCTATCCGCGCGTCGGGCGAAGATTTTTTATGGCGGCGGGAACGGTGCCCCAGAGCCCGCGTTGTTGCTGCACGAAGCCGATCCCCCCGCGGCTTCATCTTCGATTGCCCGAGGCGCCCTCCCGCGGCAATCACGGCCCCGGACCTTATCGGTCCGGGGCTCTCTTCGTTTGTGCCGGTCTCAGTCGGCAGTCTTGTCGCGCGCGCCTATCGGCGCTTCGCCTTGGTCTTCACCTTGGCCTTCGGCTTCACTTTCACCTTCGGCGTGGCCTTGACCTTCACCTTGGCCTTCTTGGCCGCGGCCTTCTTCGGCGCGGCGCGATCGCCCTTGTCGCCCTGTCCCGCCTTGACGACGGTCTTCGACTTGCTGCGCCGATCGGCTGAGAGCGAGCGGCCGACGTCGACCACCTCATTGAACTCGCCCTGCTTGTTGCGACGCACGTAGCGCTTGTCGCCCTTGTGCGGCTCGATGAGCTCGCGCTTCCTAGCGGCCATGGATTACCTCGTTGAGAAATACATTCGGATGGTGCGGACGGTGGGAATCGAACCCACACGGCGTTGCCGCCTCAGGATTTTAAGTCCTGTGTGTCTACCAGTTCCACCACGTCCGCGCCGCGCCGTTATGAGGCCCCGGCGAACCGTGCGCAATCACTCGGTGCGCTTTGGCGCTCCATGCCGGATGGCACCTAACAGCAGAACGTAGAGCAAGAGCCCGTTGAAGGTGTGCCAGAGGAAGTGGCTGCCGACGCCGCGCCCACCGCGCACCGCCCAGCGGCATACCTCGTAGTCGACGGTGCGGAAGGTCATCGCCGCGAGGAATAGAATAGCGGCGGCGAACAAGTATTTGGCGGCGCGATGGCCCTGCAGGAGCAGCAGCGTGCCAACCAGCAGCAAAGCGGCGAAGGCCGGCGTATAGCCGAGCGTGCCGTTGAAGCAGCGCTTGCCCGCCCCGCGCGTCATCGGCAGCAACTCGTTCGAGCATTGCATGCCTTGCATGTACTTGACGCTGTAGAAGAAGCCGACCAGCGCCGCGATCACGACGATCCACGGCGCGCCGGCGAAGCGGCGCAGCGCGTAGCCGAGGTAGGCGAGCATGAACAGCGAGATCGGAATCGTGTCGAAGGGGATGGCCCACACCGTGGCGTAGGTGTGGAACATGAAGCTGCCGATGCCGATGCAAACCACCAGCACGATCATCAGCCATTCCCACAGCGCCGGATCGCGCCGCGGCGCGCGGGCGAGCTGCCAGGCAGCGATCAGCCCGGCGACGACGAAGGCGCCGTTCGAGATGGCATTGAGCGGCTCCGCCCAGAAGCTTGGGTCGCCGCCGCGCTCGCAATAGCTATAGACCTTGCTCCAATCCATCCGCCGACTGCCTCACAGCCTATAGAACTTCTCGGCCGCCTTGCGCCCGCGCATGCGCTTCACGACCGAGGCCGCCGCGGAATGCGCCACGGCGCGCAGTGAACCTAGCGCGCCGAACGTCGCGAGCCGATACCGCCATTGGGCCAGCGCGTCGCGCCGGGGAGCCGCATCCTTGAACCGCGCCCGCGCCGACAGCTTGCGGTCGCGGCCCATCGCGTCAATCTGCGATGTGTCGAGCACGTCGGGATCGACCGGCGGCGGCACCACCCCGTAGGTGACGAGACCGCTGCGCCAGGGCCGGCGCAGGTCCTCGTCGATAGGCAGCGTGCGCCTTGCATAGGCGTCGGCGAACTTGATGGCACCGGTGCGGCTGATGAGGTAGGCGCCCGTGCCGTTCGGCACCGTCCAATAGCGCACGAGATCGCGGCCGTTGCCGAGCGGCGCCACCGGCTGCACCACGCTTTTCGTCGCGTTGGACAATCGAATGATGTCCCAGTCGCGGGCGCACCCAACCGCCGCCTTGATCGTCGGCACCAGGTCATCGGCGAGGCGCACGTCGTCCTCGAGGATCAGCGCGAACTCGCCGGTCCTGTCCTCGAGCAGCCGGTGAATGCGCAGATGGCTGGCGTAGCAGCCGATCTCGCCGGCGGTGAAGGCGGCCTCGTGCGGGGCGGCGCCTTGATAGAACTGATCGCGCAGCTCGCCGTCGAGATGCTTGCCGTCGACGGCGACGAAACGCTCGAAGGAAATGCCGACGCGCTGGCCCTCGCTCAGCATGCGCGCGAGGCGCTCGCGATCCCTATCGAGGTTGATGACGAAGACCCACATCCAAACTCACCAATCCGCAGGTTTCGGCATCGCTCTTGGTGGATAGCCCTAGTCCTTGCGCGCATCGCGCATCGAGCGGTCGAACGCCGCCCAGGTCATGAAATGCGGCTGATGCTTGCCGCGCGGACGCCAACGCACGCCGCCCTTACTGATGGTGAGCTCGCCGAACTTGCCCTCGCCGTCGTTGACGACGAAGACGATGCCGTTCTCCTCGCGGCTCAGCGGGTGACCGGTGATGTTCACCTCGACCGAATGGGCCATCTTGGTCTCCTTTGCCGCGGGGAAACGATCTGCGGCCGGCTAGTCTTTCTTTTCCGGGGCGACGACGCGGATGTGCAATTCGCGCAGGTGCTTGGGCGGCGCTTCAGACGGCGCGTTCATCAACAGATCGGCGGCCTGCTGATTCATCGGGAAGATCGCGACTTCACGCACATTCTTGGAGTCGGTCAGCAGCATGACCATGCGCTCGATGCCGGCCGCCATGCCGCCGTGTGGCGGGGCACCGTACTGGAAGGCACGGTAGAGGCCGCCGAAGCGCGCCTCGACGTCGGCCTGCGTAAGACCCGTCACCTCGAACGCCTTGACCATGGTGTCAGGGCGATGATTGCGCACCGAGCCCGACGCCAGCTCGTAGCCGTTGCAGACGATGTCGTACTGGTGCGCCTTGAGCTTGAGGAAGTCCTCGTCCGACTTCGCCGCCTGTAGCGCCTCGAGACCACCCTGCGGCATCGAGAACGGGTTGTGCGAGAAGTCGACTTTCTTCTCCTCCTCGTTCCACTCGTAGAACGGGAAGTCGACGATCCAGGCGAAGGCGAATTTGCTCTCGTCCGTGAGTTTCAGCTCGTCGCCGATGCGCGTGCGCGCCTCTCCGGCGAACTTGTAGAAGCGCGCCGGGTTGCCGGCGGTGAAGAAGACGGCGTCACCTTCCTTGAGGCCGAGCTGGGTGCGGATCGCCTCCGACCGCTCTGGCCCGAGGTTCTTGCCGACCGGCCCGGCGGCCTCGTTTTCGCGATAGAAGATGTAGGCGAGGCCCGGCTGCCCCTCGCCCTGCGCCCACGCGTTCATGCGGTCGCAGAAAGCGCGGCTGCCGCCGCCCGGCGCGGGAATCGCCCACACGCGGACCTTCGGGTCCTTGTCGATCATGCCGGCGAAGATCTTGAAGCCGGAGCCGCGGAACTGCTCCGTCACGTCGGCCATCTCGATGGGGTTGCGCAGATCGGGCTTGTCGGAGCCGTACTTGGCGATCGCCTCGTCGTACGGGATGCGGGGCCACGGCGTCGTTTTGAGCGCCTTGCCGATCGGCTTGCCGAACTCCTCGAACACGCGCGTGATGATCGGCTCCATGGTGGAGAAGATCTCGTCCTGGGTGACGAAGCTCATCTCCACGTCGAGCTGGTAGAACTCGCCCGGCAGGCGGTCGGCGCGCGGATCCTCGTCGCGGAAGCACGGCGCGATCTGGAAGTAGCGGTCGAAGCCCGACACCATGAGGAGCTGCTTGTAGATCTGCGGCGCCTGTGGCAGGGCGTAGAACTTGCCGGCGTGGATGCGCGAGGGCACGAGAAAGTCGCGCGCACCTTCCGGCGACGACGCGGTGAGGATCGGCGTCGGGAACTCGTTGAACCCAGCCTCGTGCATATACTGACGGATGGCGCGGGTGATCTGCAGGCGCTTCATGATGAGCGCGTGCAGGCTCTCGCGGCGCAGATCGAGGAAGCGGTACTGCAGGCGCAGGTCTTCGGGGTAGTCGGGCTCGCCGAACACCGGAACCGGCAGCTCCTTCGCCTGCGACAGCACCTCGATCTCGGAGGCGAACAGCTCGATCTCGCCGGTCGGCAGGTCGGCGTTGACCGTGCCCTCGGGGCGCTGGCGCACGGCGCCGTCGATGCGGATCACCCATTCGGAGCGCACGCTCTCGGCGGTCTTGAAGGCGGGGCTGTCGGGATCGGCCACGACCTGGGTGATGCCGTAGTGGTCGCGCAGGTCGATGAACAGCAGGCCGCCGTGGTCGCGTACCCGGTGCACCCAGCCGGACAGGCGCACGTTGTTGCCGATGTCGGTCGACCTCAGCGCGCCGCAGGTATGCGAGCGATAGCGGTGCAGTTCGCCCGCCCCCGTTTCCGCCTTCTTGGTCGACTTATCCTTAGCCTTCGGCTCAGCCATCGTGCGTCCGTTCCGTACCGCGAATTGTCCTGGAAGTTCGCGGGAAAAGCGCATGCGCACCGGGGGTTGTCAAGGATTGCCGTCGGCGCCGTCGGCGTCCTCGTCGCGGAGCCCTGTGGAAGTCGCAAAAATGCGTTCTCCGCCGCGCCGGGACGGCGTCCGAGCCTCGCTGCGCTCTGCTCTCGAGAGATGTCAAAGTGCGAGGGAGCGCGGGTGCTAAACGACCGCCATCCAGTTGCAAATTCCGGCGACCTTGTCATGGCAAAGCGTCATGGCGCAGCCATGCTTCGCACGGACCTCCGCACGGCGCCCGCGTCGATGCGCTGCCAGGCGCAATCGCCATGCCCTACGGTTGCGCAAACAGCCTAAGGAAGATACCTGTTTGCGCACGCTACAATCGAAGTCCCGGATCTACTGGTATCGATTGCCGAGCAACGCCTCGTATCGCGACTGCGCAATCGCGCCGCCCATCCGAAGGAACCGACTATAGATGGACAGCCGTGATATACGCCGGCATTGGACAAACTGGGCCACCACATACGGCTCCGCCCTACGGGCCACTACGAAGACCTGGACAGCGAAGGCGCTTGAAATCGACGCGTTATCTCGCCGCTTGCGCTCGGTCGTCGGCGATAGCGGTGGCGGTAAAATTTTGGAGATGGGCTGTGGCAATGGGATTAATTGCGTCGAGCTGGCTAAGTTTTTCCCCAACCTGAGCTTCGACGGGGTTGATTTTGTCCCGGAAATGGTAACTGCCGCCATTGAAAACGCCCGGTCTGCTGACGTCGAAGATCGCGTACGCTTCTTTGTCGGCGATGCAATTGGCGCGGGCAATCTTCCAGAATTGCAGCCCTCTTATGATGTGGTGTTTACTGATCGGTGCCTTATAAATTTGGACGCGATAGAATTGCAGAAACAGGCCATCTCGATTCTCGCATCAAAAGTGAAACCTGGCGGTTACCTCTTGATGATCGAAAACAGTTTGACTTCATATGCCAAACAAAATCGGTGCCGCGAGGCCCTCGGGCTCGCAGCGCGCAAGCCAGCTGACTTCAATCTATTCTTTGATGAAGATGAAATTCTGCTGCATGTCACAGCAGCAGGCCTTGAACTTGTCGACGTGGAAGATTTCAGCAGCTTGCACGACCTTATGCTCTACGTGCTGGTGCCGGCCATAAATGGAGGCGCTGTTGATTATGATCATCCGTTGGTGCAGGCGGCGACGACCCTGTCGAGGGAGCTCGCCGCTGAAGCGACTGGCACCTTCGGCAGCTATGGGCAGAACCGCTTGTTCGTCTGTCGAAGGTTGACCTAGCTATTAGGTGGCAGAATAGGGACGCGCTTGAACGGCAAGGGGTTACTACTGGACTTGGATGGCACGTTGGCGGACAGCGTGCCAGCCCTCAGAGCCGTGTATTTCGCATTCCTGTCCGGACTGGGCGCCACAGGAACTGACGACGAGTTCGGGAGGCTCAACGGGCCCCCGTTGGCTGAAATTATTCGGGTGCTCAAGAAGGCCCACGGCCTTCGTGACGAACCAGCCGCTCTACTACGCCGTTACTCCGATATGATCCGCCACGCGCATCAAACAGCGCCTCCGGTTGGGGGCGCGACTGAATTGCTCCAGGAAGCGCGGACGCGCGGATGGAAAATCGCAGTGGTAACGTCGTCAGCGCGATCGGCGGCTTGGGATTGGCTGGTGCGGAGCGGCCTATCCGACCGAGTCGACGCTGTCGTAGGCGGCGATGAGGTTGCCAACGGCAAGCCGGCACCGGACCCCTATGTGTTAGGGCTCTCGCGAGTGAACTGCGCAGCTGCCGTTTCGCTCGCAGTGGAAGACTCACGACTAGGGGCGATGTCGGCGGTTGCTGCTGGCCTTTCCACTTGGGTAGTGGCCGACCCGACTGACCGCAGTGGATGGCCTGCGGAGGTCGGCTTTGTAAGCGGCCTCCCGGACCTGCTGGAGATACTCAGAACGTGCTGACCGTTCATGCCGTCAACGCTAGTTTGAAGGTGCAGTTAGGGTCAGCAGGTCCAGCGGTCCCTAGCGAAGTGCTGGCGCGGGTCGAGGCAATCTGGAAATCGGAAAAGGAGCGCCGAGGTGACAGTCTGTTCAATGGGCGGCTCTTCAGCATTGAACATTCAGGTCCGGAACGGATTACGGGTTGGTTTGCCGAGTATCGCTGGTTCCTCGCTCAGCGGAGGGACCCGAGCCTCTATCAGGTACTGAAGATCAGGCCGTTGGGAGTGACGGGCCTCCTCTGTTGCACCGATGGTATTGTGCTTGGTCGTCGCGCAGGCCACGTCGAAATGGACGCTGGTCTTTGGGAGTTGGTGCCGTCCGGCGGTGTCGACGGCTCCCGAGTGGATGGGACTGGACAGCCCGATCTTGGGGCACATCTTCTTACTGAGCTGGAAGAGGAAACCGGCATCCAGGCAGCAGCGGTTTCTAAGCCCCCGCAAGCGTTCGTGATGGTCGAAGACCAACTAAATCATGTGACTGACGTGGGCCTCATCGTTCGCGTCAATCATTCGGCCGCCCAAGTGCGTGAGCTGTTCGCCGCGCTGACGGATCGCGAATACGATGAGTTGGAGGTCGTTCCGGCATCCCGGATCTCGGATTTCCTGATGAACAGGTCTGCCAGACTGGCCGAGGTCTCTCGCGCCATCTTGGATAGCGCGGCACGGCAGGCGGATCTGCTGCTGGGATAGGTATGACCGCAGGCTCGCCTTACTATGACTGGGACATTCTCGGCGAGCGCGACACTAGCTCGGAAGGGCTCAAGAGCCGGGATCGCAGAAACAATGGACGGTCTTGTGAACGTGCTGCCGGCGGTTGCGGCTGCCTTCCTCGCCACGCTGGTCGAGGCGGTCGAGGCGCTGACGATCATCCTCGCCATCGGCATCGTGCGCGGCTGGCGCCCGGCGATCGGCGGCGCGGTGGCGGCGCTCGTGGTGCTCGTCGCACTGGTGGCGACACTCGGGCCGCTGCTCAAGCTCCTCCCCGAACATCTCCTGCAACTCACCATCGGCATCCTGCTCGTCCTCTTCGGCGGCAACTGGCTGCGCAAGGCGGTACTGCGCGCGGCGGGGCGCAAGCCGTTGCACGACGAGGACGAGGCGTTCGCCGCCGAGACCGCGCAGCTGCGCGACGAGGACCGGCGGCGGCAAACGCGCCTGCAATGGCTCGCGGCGGTGGCGAGCTTCAAGGCGGTGTTGCTGGAGGGCGTCGAGGTCGTGTTCATCGTGCTGGCGCTGAGCACGCGGCCAGAGCTGCTCGTGCCGGTGAGCGCCGGCGCCATTGCGGCGACGCTGCTGGTCGTGGGCGCGGGCTATGTCGTGCACCGGCCGTTGGCGCGCGTACCTGAGAACACGCTGAAGTTCGCGGTGGGCGTGATGCTCTTGGCGTTCGGCGTCTTCTGGATCGGAGAGGGCTTGGGGCTCGTCTGGCCGGGCGACGACCTGGCGATCATCGGTCTCGGCGTCGTCATCCTGGGGCTCGCGCTCGCCGCCGTCGCCATCCTCCGCAGGCCGGCGCCCGTAGCGCGCTAGAAGGCGTGCGCGCTAGCTGCGATCGACGTGTCCCAGGGAGCGGTCGGGGGCAACCCGGTCGCGGACCAGCCGCTTCAGCTCCTTGATGTCCGGGATGTGCCCCATCTCCTTGCGCGACCAGACGAGGTCGCCGTCGATGCGGACCTCGAAAACGCCGCCGGCGACGTCCGGAGTGAGCATCACGGTGCCGAGCTCCTCGGCGAACGAGTGCATCAACTCCTGCGCCATCCAGCCGGCTCGGAGGCCCCAGCCACACAGCCGGCAGTAGGTGATCTCGACGGTCGGGCTTTTCGGCATGATGCTACCGCGCGGGGCCAAGGCTGAATCCAGCAAAGTCCACTATACGGCGGAGTGACACGGACGCCACTTGCGAGTGCGCGCGTCGGCGGGAATGCGGGCCCTCAGTGCAGTGCGGGCCGCGGCTCGTCGATTAGCTCGGCACTCTGCTCCTGCAGCTGCTCGGCGAGCGCCTGGGCGACCTCGAGCTCGATGGCGTAGGGCGCCTCGTCGTCGAAGCGGAGCAGGACCATGCGGTCGCCCGTGGCGTGCCCCACGGCGCACGTCTTCGGCACTCTCGTCATCTCGCCGCCGGTGGCGCGCGGCTGCGAAGCAGCTACCGCTTCCAGCACCGGTACGAGATCGGCGGCAATCGCCGACGGAATGCTGACGGCGTGCTCTTGCCCGTCGGCGTCCACGAAGGTCATTTGGAAGCGCCGCTTATCCGTCGAAACAGTTGTTTCGGTAAGCGTCGTTGCGCGAAAGGTCTTCATCGCCAACCCCCAGCCCAATCCCCACGGCCATAGTGCGGGCGAGTCGAGGGGGCTCACAAGGGGTCTGACAGGGAAGTCAATAAATTAGCTCTCCCCTGTGCCCAAAAAGAATAACGCGGCCGAAGCCGCGTTATCTTTAGGCAGATGCCTGAGGCTTAGGAGCGGTTCAGCCAGTCGTCGACGTCCGACTTCACTTGGTCCTTGGCGTAGCCGTAGCGGGCCTGAATCTTGCCCTCGAGCTGCTCGCGGTTGCCGTTGATCTGGGTCAGGTCGTCGTCAGTGAGCTTGCCCCACTGCTCCTTGACCTTACCGGTGAACTGCTTCCAGTTGCCTTCGACGCGGTCCCAATTCATCGCATTTCCTCCGGGGGTTGGACACGGCATTGAAACGCGTGAGCCTAAGAGGTCGTTCCCCAGTAATTGCGGGCTTCGTTACGGCCCTTATGCGAGCATCGGCCGGTTGCGCGCACGCTAGGACCTCACAGCACTTGGGCGATGACGACGAGCAGACCGCCAATGATGGCAACGTTGGAGGCGAAGACGCCCTGCAGCAGGTCACGCGTTTCCCCCGGCGGCAGATCCCAGAAATTCACCATGACCAGGCTGGCGGCGAGCGTGAAGACAACGAGCCCGATCGCCGCGGGCACGACGGCGATGCCGAGCATTAGGCAGGCGCCGCACGCGACCTGGAAGACGCTCGCGGCATAGAGCGACTGACGCGGCATGGGCACGCCTCGGGCGGTAAGCACGGGGACGATCTTCTCCGCCGCGGGGCCGAAGTGATTCAACCCGCCGTAGACGTAGAGCGCGCCGATGAACAGCTGCCCCACGGTGACGAGCGCAGTGGTGAGATTGAAGTCCATGCGTTGCCCCTGGTTTCGTTGCGCGCAGCCGGACCGCGCCCGCGCGGCCCGTCAGCGATAGATGTAGGTGACCGTGAACGTGCGGTCGACGAGCGTCGCGTTCTTCGGCGGGAACGGAAAGGCGGTCTGCCGTGCCGCGAACACCACGTTGAAGTCGAGGTCGGAATCGCCGCCGCTGTTGAGAAGTTTCACGTCGGCGCGGCTGCCGTTCTCGTTGAGCACGATGCGGACCGTCACGCGTCCGCGCGCCCGCTCGCGCGGCATGGTCCGCTGCAAGGCGCGAATGACGTTGCGCGCGAACTCATCGTTCTCCCCCGATCGGGTGATGCCGGGCGGACGCTGTACGGCCGACTGGCCGCCGGCTTCCGGGGCGCCACCGCCATCGTCGTAGGGCACCGAGAGATCGAGCGCCGAGGTCTGCGTACGCTTCTTCGACGGCTGCTTCGCCTGCTCCTGCTTCTTTGCCGGCTGCTTGGCTTCCGGTTGCTTGGTCTCCGCCGGCTTCACCTCCGGCGGCTTCTCCGCTTCCTTCGGTGTCTCGGGAATCTCCGCCGGCGCCGCGTCCTCGAGCGCCGGGATGGCCTCGGCGCTGAGCTTCGGTGCCTCCTTCTCGGCGGGCGGGGCCTCGGGCGGAGGCGGCTGCGCGGCTTCGGGCTGCGGCTGTTGCGGCTGCGGCTCGGGCTGCGGCTGCACTTCCGGCTGCGGCGGGGGAGGCGGAGGTCCCGGCTTCTCTGCCTGGAGGGCGGCGGTCTGCTCCGCGCCCGGCGGCGCGGCCGCAGGCGATGGCGGCTCCATGCTGTCTTTCAGCGTCGCGCCGTCGACGATCTCAACCGCAATGGCGTCCGCCGCTCCCTCGGGCGTGCCGAGCGTGCGCTGGTGGGCGCTGCCGATGCCGACGATGAACGCAGCGTGCACGAAGAAGGCCGCGCACAGCCCACCCCAGAATACCCGGTCGCGCCGCTGACGCAGCGCAGCCAGGTGCTCTGCCGTCTGCGACGCACCGGGCCCCTGCAGCACGATCTCGTCAGCGTGCATTTCGCGCGCCAGCCCTGAATTGCCCATCCTGTATGGCCACCCGCGATGGTGTGGCCCCCGAGGGGGGCAGTTGTCCATGCGATCTGGGCATTTTCAACAACGAGCACGTCGCACTTGGCAGCTAAAGTGCGGGCAGGGCCCGAAAAAACGAAAGGGCCCCCGATTTTGGGGGCCCTTCGTGAGGCTCGGCGGCGATCGGCGGTGGCAACCTTCGGGGCCGAGTGGCTTAGCGGTCGGGGGCGCTCAGGGGCTGAGGCCGGCGACGGCGGGAACGTAGGTCGGATCGAGGAGCTCGGCCAAGTCCCACATCACCTTGCGGGCGGCGGCATCCATCGCCGGGTCCTTGATCAGGAACTCGACTCGGCGGCCGTGAGCCGGATCGATGTTCTTGCTGTACGGGAGCACCGGGGCAAGAGCGCCGCGGCCAATGGTGGCGAGGCGGTTCGGGGACACACCGGCAGTAATCAGGTAGTCGGCAACCGCCTGGGCGCGAGCCTGCGCCATGCTGCGGTTGATGAACGCCGAGCTGCGGCCGTCGGAGTAGCCGTGAACCTCGATGCGCATGCCGGGGCAGGTCGCTGCCAGGTGGGCGAGGCGATCGAGCTCGGGGCGCATCGCGGCGTCGATGTCGAGGCTGTTGGAGAAATGCAGCGGGCCGAACGGCGTGCCGGTGGCGCGGCAGGACTCGGCGGAGATGTCTTGGCGCAGCTCGAACTCCGGCAGCGGACGTGCCTCGGGGAGCGTCGGGCGCGGCAGAACGCCGAGGGCACCCGTCTCGAGCGGCGCGATCACGTCGCCATAAGCGGAGAAGCTCGAATTGCTGTCCGTGTTGTTGCTGCCCGTTGCGGTGTTGGCCTGCTGGCGGTTCAGGGCGCGGGCAGCGGCAACGGCGGCGATCGAGCGATCGATCTCGGCGTTGCGGGCCGCCGCAAACTCGCGGATCCGCTCGGCTGCGCAGCGCGGGCTCGCCGGAACGCGGATGCAGTGCGAGGTCAGAGCGGCGTACTGGATGGCGCTCAGCGCGGGCGCCCGGTCAGCCTGCTCCACGTTGCAGTTGTACGGCTTGCAGGTGGCCCCCGTGTCGATCGAGTTGTTTGCCGGGGAGTATCCCCGGTTGCGCTCGACGGCGGCGATCGAAGCGTTGATCTCGGCGTTGCGGGCGGCGGCGAACTCGCGGATCCGCTCGGCTTCGCAACGCGGGCTCTGCGGGGCGCGGACACAGTGCGAGGTCAGCGCCGCATACTCGGCAGCGCTCAATGCAGCGGGCGTGTCCACCGAGGCGGTCGTGATGGAGTTGTTTGCCTGCAGGCGGGCGCGGGCACCGGCGACGGCGGCGATCGAATGGTCGATCTCGGCGTTGCGAGCGATGTGGAACTCGCGATTGAGCTGCTCGGCGCAGCGCGGGCTCGTGTCCGACGCCGTCTTGCAGTGGGTCAGGGCGAGTTGCAGCTCGCGATTGCGCTCGGCTTCGCAGCGCGGGCTCGCTTCATTCGTCGCGCAATGCGACGTGTTGTAAGCGATCGTCTGCGCGCGATTGCGGTCAACCGCGGCGATCGAGGCGTTGATCTCGCCATTGCGCGCCGCGGCAAAGGCGCGCTCGCGCTCGGCCTTCACGCGCGCGGCGGATGCGATGGCGATGGCGTTCTGAGCGGCGGCGAACTCGCGATCACGCTGGGCGAGGCAACGCGGGCGCTGATCGTCGGCCGACTTGCAGGGCGACAGGCTCAAGGCCAGCTGGCGATTGCGCTCGATCTCGACGCGGATCACCGAGGCGGTCGCGAGGGCGTTCTGCCGGGAGGCGAAGCGGATCTGCTTCTGGGCCTCGACCGCGGCAAGGGAAGCCTCGATGAGCTTGTTCTGCTCGATCTCGAGCTGGCTCTGGCGCATCGCCTTGATGCGGGCGATGTAGCCGGCCATCTCGGCATTGCGCGCGGCTTCGGCGGTGCGGACCCTGTTGACCCGCTGGATCGACGCGTCGGCGAGCTGGTTCTGCTGGGCGGCGAAGCGCTGCGCCTTTTCGGCCATGCAGCGCGGCGTGCGCGACCAGCGCGACTTGCAGTGCGTCAGGCTGAGCGCGAGCTCGCGCGCCCGGCTCGCTTCGACGCGGGCGACGGAGGCGGTGGCGAGCGCGTTCTGGCTGCGCTCGAACTCGATCTGCTGAATGAGGCAGTTCACGCTGTCCGGCTGGGCATAGCAGAAGCTGTAATCGCCGGCGGCGGCCGGCATCGCTATTGATGAGAGTAATAAGGGGAGCAGGGGAGCCATACGCATGACGGGGTCCTCGGAGCTGAAGGGGCGCGGAGCGCTAAGACGCGCTTGAAAGACCCATACAAATTGCGACTAATCTGCTTAAAATTCAGTGCCGTGCAGCGCTAAGTTCACGCCAACTCGTGACACAAAACGAGACGCGCGCGCGAGTTTTTCAGTGCACGGGCGAACGTGTGACGGCAACCCTGGAACGTATGACGGCAACTTGGCTTCGGCGCCGCTGACGAACGACCTCAAGGACAAAGTGAAGGAGAGTCTCGAGACCCGCAGCTTCACGCAGCTCAAGGACAAGCTGAAAGACCGCGCCGGCGGCATCAACAAGGCGATGTCCGGCGCCAAGGAAGCGCTGAAATCCAAGCTAAAGGACCGGTCCGGCGACGGCCTGCTGAGCAAGGCGGCAGCGGGCTTCAAGGAGAAGGTCAAGTACAAGCTGTCCGGCGGTGGTGGCGGCGGCCTCGGCTCCAAGATGCTAGGCGCAGCCAAGGCCGGCGGCGGGTTGCTGCGGCGCCTCGCCGGACGCTAACCACCGAGAGCGAAGAAGGGCCGCGCAACACACGCCGCGCGGCCCTTTACGTTTCAATCAGGTTACGGCTTGCGATACAGCACGTGGTAGCGCGGCAGCCGCGCGTTGGCGACAGACTGCCCCGGGACCTCGAAGATAGTGATGATGCGGCTCGCATCGACGCCGTGGGCGGCAAGTGCGGCGTTGAGCGCATCGAGCCGCGCCTCGGTGAAGAACTCGCCGACCGTCTCGGCGGCGGTGATGGGTTTCGGCGTCTGTATCGTCATGTGTACTCGCTTTCTAATTAGGTCTGTCGCTGTGCCCGTCATTCCGGCACCTTGTTGCCGGGTGCCGGTGCAAGCGATGACAATTGCTGTGCCGCCCGCTATTCCGCGGCTTCGGAGCGCGCGAGGTCGGCGGCGCCGAGGCCGGCGCGCTTGGCGATACCCGCGCCGTACGCCGGATCGGCCTTGGCGAAATGGCCGATCTGGCGGATGACGATCTCCACCGGCACGCCGGCCATCGCCTCGACGATGTTGTCCATCAGCCGCCCTTGCTGCTCGGGCGTCATCAGCCGGAACAGGTCGCCCGGCTGCTTGTAGTCGTCGTTGCCGTCGCGATGGTTGTAGCGGTCGGCCGCGCCGGAGATCGCCAACGGCGGCTCCTTGAAACGCTTGTCCTCGGTGGCGCCGCCGAACGAGTTCGGCTCGTAGTAGGCGTCGAGGCTGCCGGTCTGCTGGCCGAAGAAGCGCATCGCGCCGTCCTTGTTGTAGTGGTGCACCGGGCACTTCGGCGCGTTCACCGGCAGGTGCTCGTAGTGCGTGCCGAGCCGATAGCGATGCGCATCCGCATAGGAGAAGATGCGCGCCTGCAGCATTTTGTCGGGCGAGAAGCCGATGCCGGGGACGACGTTCTTCGGCGCGAACGCCGCCTGCTCGATCTCGTTGAAGTAGTTTTCCGGATTGCGGTTGAGCTCCATCACGCCGACCTCGATCAACGGATAGTCGGCGTGCGGCCACACCTTCGTCAGGTCGAACGGGTTGTACCAGTGCTTGCCCACGTCGGCCTCGGGCATCGCCTGCACGTACATCGTCCACTTGGGGAAGTCGCCCTGCTCGATCGCACCGAACAAGTCCGCCTGGTAGGACTCGCGGTTCTTGCCGACGATCTCCTCGGCCTCGCGGTTGGTGTGGATCTTGATGCCCTGCTGCGTCCGGAAGTGGAATTTTACCCAGTGGCGCTCGCCCGCCGCGTTGACGAAGGAATAGGTATGCGAGCCGAAGCCGTGCATGAAGCGCGGCGACTGCGGGATGCCGCGGTCCGACATCAGGATCGTCACCTGGTGCAGGCTCTCCGGCGACAGCGACCAGAAATCCCACATCGCCGTGGGCGAGCGCATGTTGGTCTTCGGGTGGCGCTTCTGCGTGTGGATGAAGTCGGGGAACTTGTAGGGGTCGCGCACGAAGAACACCGGCGTGTTGTTGCCGACGAGATCCCAGTTGCCCTCGCCCGTGTAGAACTTCAGTGCGAAGCCGCGCACGTCGCGCTCGTGGTCCGCGGCGCCCATCTCGCCGGCGACGGTGGAGAAGCGGGCGAGCATCTCGGTCTTCTTGCCGACGGCGGCGAAGATGTCGGCCGAGGTGTACGAGGTGATGTCCTTGGTGACCGTGAACGTGCCGAAGGCGCCCCAGCCCTTGGCGTGCACGGTGCGCTCGGGGATGCGCTCGCGGTTCTGGTGGGCGAGCTTCTCGACAAGCTGGTAGTCCTGGATGAGCAGTGGCCCGAGTGGACCGGCGGTCATCGAATTCTGGTTGTCGGCGATCGGGGCGCCGGCCGTGGTGGTGAGGGTTTTCTTGTCGGTCATCGGGGATGGCTCCGGAGTGGCTACGTGCAAGCCAGAAGGAGCCGCCTCGAACCCCACGAGTAAAATGATCTTTCCTGCTGCAACCCATAAGGCGAATTGATTTGAAGGGGTTGCACTCGCGGCAAATCGGGCGCCTTTAGAGTTTCAAGCAGATGCTGAGCCGAAGTGCCGCGGGCCATTACCCGCTAGGAGCAGACCTTCATGACGACCGCAAAGGCCTTCGGCTGGGTGGTGCAGGTGACGCCGCGCGGGCCCAGTCCGGCGCTAAAGTTCAACGTCGCCGAGCCCGATAAGTCGCAGGCCGTCGAGGCCGTCAGGCGGCGGGTCCACCAGGCATCCGGTGCCGCCGTAGAGGCCACCAGCGCTCTTACAAGCCATGACGTGTACGGGGTGCTGCGCCTCAAGCGCGGCGACGTCAGCCGCGCCGACTGACCCAACCATACGCATAATCCATCGTCTTTACCGTCCGTTACCCACGTTTGTGGCTCTCTGGTGCGAACATCGCGGGGCGCCTCCCGCGCAGGGAGCCGCACCGACATGACCGCTGCCCGCAAACCCAGCAAGCGCGCGTCAAAGACGCGACCGACGATCCTGGCGAAGGCAGTCCGCGAGCCGACCCGCAAGTCGGCGCCCGTTTTCAAAGTGCCCGTCGCCAACGATAAGTTGCAGCCGCCGCGCCAGCCGACGCGGCCGCGCCGCGGCGGCACGGACCCGGGCCCGCGCAACGTCACGCTCGATCGGCAGAACCCCGACCTCTTCATTCCGCCGAAGACCGACGCCGGTATCCTGCCCAACCTGCGCTTCTCGTTCGCCGACGCGCACATGCGCCTAGAGCGCGGCGGTTGGACGCGCGAGATCACGGTGCGTGAGCTGCCGATCTCGACCAACATGGCGGGCGTCGACATGCGGCTCAACGCCGGCGCCATCCGCGAGATGCATTGGCACAAGGAAGCCGAGTGGGCGTACATGCTCTACGGTCGCGCGCGCATCACCATCACCGATGCGCAGGGCCGCATGTTCATCAACGACCTCGGCGTCGGCGACCTGTGGTACTTCCCGCCGGGCCTGCCGCATTCGATCCAGGGGCTCGGCCCCGACGGCTGCGAGTTCCTGCTCGTGTTCGACGACGGCACGTTCAGCGAGGACAACACGTTCCTCCTCTCCGACTGGGTGAAGCACACGCCACCGGAAGTGATGGCCAAGAACTTCGGCGTGCCGGCGAAGTCCTTCGCGCGCGTGCCCGACCCTGACCAGCTCTACATCTTCGCCGGCAAGGTGCCGCCGCCCTTGAAGCGCGACCGCGTCAAGGGCGCGATCCCGACGCCCCTCGCCTACACGCACAAGATGATGGCGCAGAAGCCGATCAAGACGAAGAGCGGCGCGGTACGCATCACCGATTCATCCAACTTCCCCGTCGCCACGGCGATCGCCGCGGCGCTGGTTGAGGTGGAGCCCGGCGGCATGCGCGAGATGCACTGGCATCCAAACACCGACGAGTGGCAGTACTACATCGAGGGCGAGGCGCGCATGGGCGTGTTCGGCTCGACGGGGAACGCGCGCACCTTCGATTTCCGCGCCGGCGACGTCGGCTACGTCCCCTTCGCCATGGGGCACTACGTGGAGAACACCGGCTCCTGCCCGCTGCGCTTCCTGGAGATGTTCAAGAGCGCCCACTATGCGGACGTGTCGCTCAACCAGTGGCTGGCCTTGACGCCGCCGGAGCTGGTCGAAGCGAGCCTCAACATCGACGCCAAGACCGTAAAGGCGCTGCGCAAGACGAAGGCCCCGGTGGTGCCCGTCTAAGGCCCTGGGGCGCCGGAAAAAGGGGTCCGGCGGCGGCTAAGCCGGGTGGCTTCACGCCCCCGCGACAAACCGGGTGCGATGCGCTATACCGCGCCGACATGCGTATCGTCAGCACCTCCGAAGACCTCACCCAAGCCGTCCGGCGTCTCTCGACCAGCGACTTCGTCGCCGTCGACACCGAGTTCCTGCGCGAATCGACCTTCTGGCCCCAGCTCTGCCTGGTCCAAATCGCCTCGCCGGACGAGGCGATGATCATCGACCCTCTGGCGACGGGCCTCGACCTCGCGCCGTTCTGGCAGCTGATGGCCGACGAGGCGGTGGTGAAGGTTTTCCACGCCGCCCGCCAGGACATCGAGATCGTCTACGCGCGCGCCGGGCTGGTGCCCAAGCCGGTGTTCGACACGCAGGTGGCGGCGATGGTGTGCGGCTTCGGCGAGAGCGTCTCCTACGTCAACCTCGTCAAGAACGTGACGGGTGCCGACCTCGACAAGTCCTCGCGCTTCACCGACTGGAGCCGCCGGCCCCTGTCCGACAAGCAGCTCGAGTACGCGCTCGGCGACGTGACCCACCTGCGCGACGTCTACCGCCACCTCAAGGGCGACATCGACAAGGCCGGCCGCGCCGACTGGCTCAACGAAGAGATGGGCATTCTGACGGACCCGAAGACCTACGAGTCCCACCCGGAAGAAGCGTGGCAGCGGCTGAAGCTCAGGGTGAAGAATCGCAAGGCGCTGGCCGTGCTGATGGAGCTGGCCGCCTGGCGCGAGCGGCTGGCGCAATCGCAGGACGTGCCGCGCTCGCGCATCCTGCGCGACGAGGCCCTGTACGACATCGCCAACCAGGCGCCGACGTCGGCCGAGCAGTTGAGCCACCTGCGCACGCTGAGCGAAGGGTTCTCGCGCTCGGCACGGGCGCGCGACATCATCGAGGCAGTGAACCGTGGCCTCGGGCGCGACATGAAGACCGTGCCGGCGGTGTCGCGCGGAGCGCAGCTCTCCGCCGAGTCGACGGCGCTGATGGAATTGCTCCGCGTGCTCTTGAAGGCGTCGGCCGCGCGCAACCGCGTGGCGCCGAAGCTGATCGCCAGCTCCGAGGATCTGGAGCGCATCGCGGTCGAAGGGGAGCCGGACATTCCGGCGCTGAAGGGCTGGCGGCGGCGCCTGTTCGGCGAGGACGCGCTGCGCTTGAAGCGCGGCGAGATCGCGCTGACGCTCGCCGGGAGCGAGGTGGTCGCGATCGCCACCGAGAAGCCCGGCCGCGAAGCCGCGCAGTAGGTAGCGTGAACCGATGACCAAGGCCCCTCCGCCGCGCGTGCCATTGGCGCAGCTCGCCTACCTGCTGGTGTTCGGCATATTCGTCTTCGTCTACTTGGCGAGGGTGCTCGGCGGAGCCGCGACAGCGCTCGACTGGATTACCCTGGGCATCGCCGCGTTCCTGCTGATCATCACGGCATATCGCGTGCTTATCTCCGGCAAACCCGACGCGTGAGCTGAACGCGCTCTACTTGCGGCCGGGATCGTAGCCGTTCTTCTGCCGCCACTCGGAGAAGAAGTAGGCGAGCGTGTCGTCGATCGTCTCGGGCAACACGATCTTGACGGTCACGAGCTGATCGCCCGCCTCCGTGCGCCCGGCGCTCTTTACACCCTTCCCCTTCAGGCGGAACACGCGGCCCGAGCTCGTACCCTTCGGCACGGTGAGCTGCACGCGTCCTGAGATGGTCGGCACCTCGACCTTGGCGCCGAGCACCGCCTCGTCGATGGTGATCGGCACCTCGACGAGGATGTCGTCGTCCTCGCGCTTGAACAGCGGATGCGGGCGCACACGAATCTCGACCAGCGCATCGCCCGCCTCAGCGCCGCTGGCCCCGCGCTGCCCTTTGCCCTTGAGGCGCAGCACCTGGCCGTCGGTGACGCCGGCCGGCACGTTGAGGTCGAGCGTGCCGCCGCCCGGCAGCGTCACGCGCTTGGTGGCGCCGGCCGCCGACTCGAGGAAATCAACCTCGAGCGTATAGCGGACGTCATGGCCCTTGGAGACGGAGCGCGCGCCGGCGCGCTGCCCAGCGCCGCTGAAAATGTCGGAGAAGATGTCGCCGAACCCGAACTCATCGAAGCCGCCGCCGGCCGCTGCACCGGCGCGGGCCCCGCGGTATTGGCGGAAGCCGGCATGGCGCGGATCGCCGCGGCCGTCGATCTCGCCGCGATCGTAGGCGCGGCGCTTTTCCGCGTCGCCCAAGATCTCGTAGGCCGAGGAGACCTTCTTGAAGCGTTCCTCGTTGCCCTTGGAAATGTCGGGGTGCAGCTCCTTGGCGAGCTTGCGGAAGGCGCGGCGAATGTCCTCGTCCGAGGCGTTCTTTGCTACGCCCAGGGTGGCATAAGGATCATCGGCCATCGCGGAAACGTCCTGTCCCCAAATCCAGCCCCCCGGCTGGCAGCATTAGTCTACCAGGAAATATGGCGGCGGCAGGCCGTCGGCAATGGTTGCGCACGGTCGAAAACGGTTTTGTTTTGGCCTTCCGCTGGATGGTCAGCGGCCGATGCGAATTTCCGGCGCCTTTTCCACCAGCTGCGCCAAGGTGTCGAAGCGGCGGCGCAGGCGCTCGCCGTCGAGCTGGGCGTAGGCCTTGGGGATGGTGAGGACCAGCTTGTCGCCGTCATACGAGAGCGGCGCCTCGTCGATGACGCCCGGGACGCCGACCGACAGCATGTGCGCGGTGCGGACGGCGGCGGCGACGATGCGGGCGCGCTTCTGCGCGCGCTTGGTCGAGATGGCCTTGAGGCGCTCGGAGAGCTCGGCCGCATGCTCCTGGCTCGCCCCGGCGTGGCGATAGAAGATCGCCAGCGCCATGAACACGCGGCCCTGGTGGTCGATGCCGGAAAGGCCGGCGTGGGCGAGCAGGTTGAGGCTTTGCTCGCCGCGGTAGTCGGGGTGCTCGCGCCAGCCGATATCCGAGATGAGACAGGCGGCGTAGCGGAGGCGGCGCTCTTCCGGCATCTCCTTCGGTCCCGGCGGCTCGAACAGCGCGTCGGTCCACTTGCACAGCTCCCAGGCGTGCTCGACCGAGCGCGAGCGCAGCCCCGCGTACTCGGCGCAGAACGACAGGAGCGGGTCCTTGCGCCGCTCGTGCGCCGGCAGCAGCGAGTAAATCAGTCCCTCGCGGATGCCGAACACCGAGAAAATCACCTCGCTCGGGTTGAGCGTCTTCAAGAGGCGCTCGAGCACGAAGGCACCGTAGGGCAGCACCTCACGGCGGGCTCTCGCCAGCTCCTCGAAGCCGGCGAGACCGGAGAGCTTCTTGGTCTTGCGCAGAAACTCGCAGAAGACGACGGCCTCGAGCGTTGGAATAGAATACCCGTGCGTGACGTGCAGCGGATAGTTCGTCTGCTCCATGTGCAGGCGCGCGATCGCCCGCCAGCTCCCGCCCACGGCAAAGAACGGCCGCCCGGCGCCCTGGCTCAGCCACGGTACCTGCGCGATCGCCTCGTCGATCAGCGGCTGCGCCTTCTCGATCTTGTTGCCGGTGGCATCGATAAGGCGCAAGCCGCCGACGGGTAGTGTCGAAGCCTGCTTCAGCCGGTCGGAGGCGATGTCGATCAGTTCCAGGCTGCCGCCGCCCAAGTCGCCGGCGACGCCGTCGGGCTCGACGAAGCCCATCATGATGCCATGGGCGACGAGCCGCGCTTCCTTCTCGCCCGACAGCACCTCGATGCGCATTCCGAGCGCCTTCTCGGCGCGGGCGATGAAGTCGGCGCCGTCGTCGGCCTCGCGCACCGCGGCGGTGGCGAAGGCGCGGACGTTCTTCACCTCGAGAAGGCGGGTTATGGAGCGGAAGCGGGTGAGCGCGGCGAGCGCGCGGTCGACCGGCTCGGTGCCGAGCTTGCCGGTCGAGGCGATATCGCGCCCTAGCCCGCACAGCACCTTTTCGTTGAACACCGGCGTCGGCGCCCGCACCGCGCCCTCGTAGACGACGAGGCGCACCGAATTCGAGCCGATATCGATGACGCCGATGGGTTCGAGCTCATGAACCCGGCTCTGCTCGCCGAACAACCGTTCCAAGCTCGTCAAATGCAGCCTCTGATCTTAGCGTCAGTCTTTGGCGAGCAGGCTGAAGCGGGGCGGGAAGTTCTCCTTGAGCGCCTGTCCTCGACCCGAGAGGCTCGGGTTGGTGAGGAAATACTGATGCGCGTTGAAGGCTTCCTCTCCCTTAGCCGGATGAATGCGCTCCGACGATCCATCCGACTTGATACTCCAGCTCTGCTGGTTGTCCTTGAGATTGGCGACCATGATCTGATCGAGCACCTGCTCGTGCACGGTCGGGTTCATGACCGGCACCATGGCCTCCACGCGACGATCGAGATTGCGCGGCATCATATCGGCCGAGCTGATGTAGACGGCCGCCTTCGGGGAAGGCAACCCCTGGCCGCGGCCGAAACAGTAAATGCGCGCGTGCTCGAGGAAGCGGCCGATGATGCTCTTGACGCGAATGTTCTCCGAAAGCCCGGGGATTCCCGGCTTAAGGCAGCATACGCCGCGCACGACAAGATCGATTTCAACGCCGGCCTGGCTCGCGTCATAAAGTGTGGAGATGATCTGGCCGTCGACGAGCGCGTTCATCTTCATCCAGATTTGCGCGGGACGGCCGGCCTTGGCGTGCTCGATCTCCTCGCGGATGTGGGCGATGATTCGCTGGCGGATGCCGTGCGGGCTCGCCGCCATCGCTTCGAGCTCCGCCGGCTCGCCGTAGCCGGTGACGAAGTTCAAGATGCGCGTCACGTCGCGGGCGACCGCCGGATCGGTGGTGAACAGCGAGAGGTCCGTATAAACGCGCGCCGTCTGCGGATGGTAGTTGCCGGTGCCGATGTGGCAGTAGCTCGTCAGCTCCGTGCCTTCGCGGCGCACGATAATGCCGAGCTTGGCGTGCGTCTTTAATTCGATGAATCCATAGACGACGTGCACGCCGGCGTTTTCCAGATCGCGGGCCCAGCGGATGTTGGCGGCCTCGTCGAAGCGCGCCTTCAATTCGACGACGGCAGTGACCGACTTGCCGGCCTCCACCGCCTCCTTCAGCGCCTGCACGATCGGGCTGTCGCGCGAGGTGCGATAGAGCGTCCACTTGATGGCCATGACGTTCGGGTCGGCGACCGCCTGGCGGAGGAACTGCACGACGACGTCGAACGATTCGTACGGGTGGTGGACGATGAGGTCCTTCTTGCGGATCGCCGCGAAGCAGTCGCCGTTGAATTCGCGGATACGCTCCGGGAAGCGGCTGGAGAACGGCTTGAAGAGGAGGTCCGGGCGGTCGGAGACGATGAGCTGCGCGGTGTCGGCGAGCGCCAAGAGACCGTCCTTGATGAACACGGCGTCCTCGCCGACCTCAAGCTCCTCGACGACGAACTTCTTCAGCCGGTTCGGCATCGCCGCTTCGAGCTCGAGACGGATCACGTGGCCGCGGCGGCGGCGCTTCAGCGCCGACTCGTACGAGCGCACCAGGTCCTCGGCCTCTTCCTGGATCTCGATATCACTGTCGCGCAGCACCCGGAACGCGCCCTGGCTCTTGATCGTGAACCCGGGAAACAGCTCGGAGATGAACAGGCCGATCATCGTCTCGACCTTGATGAAGCGCAGATCCTTGTGCTCGACGTCCATGCCGCCGAGACGGATGAAGCGCTCGAGCTGCCCGGGAATGGGGATCAGCCCGTTCATCGCTTTGCTGTCGCGCTCGTGCAGCATCTCGACGGCAAGGGTGAGGCCCCGGTTGAGAATGAAGGGGAAGGGATGCGCCGGATCGACCGCGATAGGCGTCAGGATCGGAAACATGTGCGTGAGGAACAGGCGCTGCAGCCAGCTCTTCTCGGCGGGCTTCAGATCGCCCGGCTCGAGAATGTGGATTCCGGACTGCGCCATCTCCGCCTTGATGGTGCGCCAGCAGGCCTGCTTGTCGGCGACGAGGCTCGCGGCGAAGCGGTTGATGGTGCGCAGCTGCTGCGCCGGGTTGAGGCCGTCCTGCGAGAGCGTCTGCACGCCGGCGGCGATCTGGCCGTAGATGCCGGCGACGCGCACCATGTAGAACTCGTCGAGGTTCGATGCCGAGATCGACAGGAAGCGCAGCCGTTCGAGCAGCGGGTGGCGCTCGTTCTGCGCCTCCTCGAGGACGCGGCGATTGAACTGCAGCCACGACAACTCGCGATTGTAGTAGCGCTCCGGACCGTCGGGCGGCGGTTCGGCCAGTTCCTTACGTACGATTGCCTTATCGCGCACTTTATTCCTCGCGCTCGCCATTTTGGATAATCCTTGGCCCCATCGCCCGCGGGTTCGGGCGGAGGGCACGCTAAGTCACAAATATGACATGCTCGCCGGCCGCGGCGGCAAAAACTAGTTATTCACGGGTCTCGCCGAGGCTGGCAAGCGCCTCTGCGGCCAGCGGTCGCGTCACTTTGCGGTGCTTGGCGAGCGCCAGCCCGTCGACGGCCGCGACGATACGGTTCGCCGCCGCCATGGACCGCTCCATTCGCAAGCTCAGGTAGTCGATCACCGGCGGTTCGACATTCAATTGGCGATCGGAAAAGAGCTTCACAAGCACTGCCTTGAGGAGGACCTCGTCGGGCGGTTGCACCTCCACCAGCGGCAGGGCCCGCAGGCGCGAGCGCAGGTCGGGGACGCGGAACTCCTGCTCGCCGGGCGGGATGCGCGAGGTGATGAGCACCGCAAGCTTGCTCTCGCGGGCGCGGTTCAACAGGTGAAACAGTGCCTTCTCGTCGGCGATGCCGCGGTCGAGGTCCTCGACGACCAGCGCGCCCCCATCGGGCAGGGCGGCGACGGCCGCGTCATCGAGGGCGCCAGCCGAGATGACGTCGGCTGCCGAGCGCAGGCGCCACACGTTGGCGAGGTGGCTCTTGCCCGAGCCCTGCGGTCCGGCGACCAGCGACGCCGGATGCGGCCAATGCGGCCAGCGGTCGATCATCTCGACGGCGGCCTCGTTTGAACGGCTGACGAGGAAATCCTCCGCCCCCAGCGCTTGCCGGTGAGCGAGATCGAAGACGAGTTGGCGTGGTGCAGCGGTCATGCCGAGGGTGATCGCGAATGATTACGGCGAAACTGAATTCTGCGACGCCGGTAGCGACGCCGGCGCTGTGGGCAGAACCGGCGCCGGTGCCGCAGACTCGATGCCGCTATAGAGCGGGCTCGCGAGATAGATGTTGAGCGCGAAGCGCACGAGCACGCCAATCGCCGCGGCGATTGGCACGGCAACGAGCACGCCGACGAAGCCGAACAGGTAGCTGAACACGAACAGCGAGAAGATCAGCCACACGGGGTGCAGGCCGATCTTTGAGCCGACGATGTTGGGGCTGAGGAAGCCGGCATCCAGCACCTGGGCGCCGGCGAAAATGCCGATCACGGTGAGGATCGGCACGGCCTCGGGCCAGAATTGGACGATGGCGATGATGGTCGCGGTGATCAAGCCCAGCGCCCAGCCGACGAAGGGCACGAAGCTCATGAGGCCGGTCGCGAGCCCGACGAGCAGGCCGTAGCGCAGCCCCATGGCGCCCAGCGCGAGCGCGTAATAGATGGCGAGGATGAAGCAGACGGTGCCTTGGCCGCGAATGAAGGCGGAGACCGCATCGTTCACTTCCGCGGCGAGGCGGCGGATGGTCGACGCATGCGCGCGCGGCAGCCAGCTGTCAATCTTGGCCAGCATCGGATGCCAATCGATCAGCACGTAGAAAACGACGAGCGGCGCGACCAGCAGCAGCGACAGGAAATCGAAGAGCGCCCGTCCCTGGCTCCAGAGGGAGCCGGCGACGAACCCGGCGAGGTTCGCCATGTTGTCGGTCAGCGTCTGCGAGGTGCGGTCGAGACCGGCCTCGAAATCGGGGTAATGCGTGCCGAGCTGGTCACGCGCCCACGCCTCGACGAGTGCCCGCAGGCGCGAGATCTCGTCCGGCAGGGCGACAGCGAACTGCTGCGCCTGGGTGAGCAGCAGCGGCACGAGGAAGATGAGGGCGGCCGTGATCAGCGCACCGAAGGCGGCAACGATCACCGCGGAGGCGACGCCGCGCGGCAATCCCCATTGCGTCAGCCGGTCGGCGGCGGGGTTGAGGAAGTAGGCGATGACGATGCCGGCGACGAACGGCAGGATCACGCCGCGCAGGAGCGCCACGAGAAGTATGAGCATGAGCGCGGCTGCCAGCCAGAACAGCACCTGACGTTCCACGCGCATGGATTTGAGCCCCCTCGGCCCATCGGTCGGCCCGCGCAACGGACGTTAGCGGCGCGCATCCGGCGATTCATATCCGGACTATGTAGCAGCCAACTGCGCAAATAGGCAGCCAGCGATGCGACGGTGCTGTCGTCGACGCCGCGCGAAACCGCCGACCGATGGGCGATGCCGACGACGCAGGTTAGTTGCGTCTGTTTGGTGACGCCAACCTGCAGCGCGTCCCGCATGGCGTTGCCTACGACGAGAGGCTGATTCTGCCCGCTTGACTGACGCATAACTCCGCGGTTATACGTCAATCAATAACCAATGGGTTATCGATTGGAAAAGCCAAATCCCCACGACGTGCTCTTCAGAACGCTCTCCGATCCGACTCGGCGGGCCATCTTCGAGCGGTTGTGCCGCGACGGTGAGCAGACCGTCGGGGCCCTGACGGCCCGGGCCGGCGTCTCGCAGCCCGCTGTCTCAAAGCATCTCGGCGTTCTGAAGCAGGCCGGGCTGGTGCGCGACCGCCACGAAGGTCGCCAGACCCATTACAGCGCGCAGCTCAGTGCCTTGGCCCCGCTGATCGACTGGACAAGCCAGATGGCCGGGTTCTGGGAGAGCCGGTTCGACGACCTCGAAGACCTGCTGAAGAGAATGGACCAATGAGCGAAACCCGCACCGTCGTCGTCGAACGTGAGATCCCTCATCCGCCGGAAAAGATCTGGCGCGCGCCCACGCAACCGCACCTGATCGCGGAGTGGCTCATGCAGAACGACTTCAAGGCGGCCGTAGGCCACCGCTTCAATCTTCGCGGCAACTGGGGCGGCGTATTGGACTGCGAGGTCCTCGCCGTCGAGCCGAACAGGACGCTCTCCTACACGTGGAATTTTGCGCACGACGACGCGGCCTTCAATCTGCAGAGCGTCGTGGCCTTTACGCTCACCCCGACGCCCACGAGGACGCATCTGCGGATGGAGCAGTCGGGCTTCCGGCCGGAGCAGAAGCAGGCGTTCGGCGGCGCCAAGGCGGGGTGGCAGCAGTTCTTTGCAAACCTGGAGCAGGTGCTGGCGCGGACGGACTGACGTCTGCCGCGTTGTGCTTCGGCTCGTCTTCAGAGAGGAGGTCACATTGAATTGGAGTACGTGGATTCGGCAATTTCACCGCTGGCTGTCCATCGCCTTTACGGTGACGGTCATTGCCAACTTCTTCGCCATGAGCCTGGGAGAGCCGCCCGCATGGGTGGTCTATTCACCGCTGCTCCCGCTGTTCCTGCTGCTGTTCACCGGCCTGTACATGTTCGTGCTGCCGTATGCGAAGCGGCACAGCGCACGAGGCGGATAGCCAAGCGCATGGGCACGTCAGCCGCGTGCATCCGGCGATTCATTGCCCGACATATGCCGCAGCCAGCTGAGCAAATAGGCAGCCAGCGACGCGAAGGTCAAAATGCCGGTCAGCCAGACCAGGACGAAGCGCGGCCAGCCGAGCCCGAGACCGAAGCCCTCGTCGGCGAGCACGGTGCCGGCGAGGACGATCTGCGCCACGGTGTTGGCCTTGGAGACGATGAGCGGGCGGATGCGCACGGGGTTGCCCAGCACCCACGACAGCATCACCGCCGCGACAATGAGGATATCGCGCGAGACGACAGCGACGACCAGCCAGAGCGGCAGCTTGCCGTCAACGCCGAGCGCCAGAAAGATGCTGACCAGCAAGAGCTTGTCGGCGAGCGGATCGAGGTAGGCGCCAAGCTCGGTCTGCCAGCCGAACGTCTTGGCGAGGTAGCCGTCGACCGCGTCGGAGATGCCGGCGACGATGAACAAGATGAAGGCGAGCTCGGTTTGGCCGGTGATCAGCAGCCAGAACACGACCGGCACGAGGATCACCCGCAGCAGGGTGATCAGGTTGGGTAGGTTCAACGCCCGGTCCACTTGCAATCCACCCGCTGTGGCGAGCGCCAATCGCGCCTGCGCCTTGTTGTATCGCCGCTTGTCGCCGCTGCGGTTTCTTGGGGCCTAGTTGGCCGAACGAAGAATGAGCCGGTCGGTCCCATTCTCAAGTGCCAGACCGCGCCCGTAAAGGGCCGAGGCGAGCTCGCGCGCGCCGCCGGGGTAGCGGAGGGTCAGATCGGCGCCGCGGGCCGATTCCGTCTCGATACGGACGTCCTCGACGCCCGGCAGGTCGAGGAGCTGGCGGCGCATCTCGCTCCATTCGGCGAGGCTTTGGTACTGCGCCCGCATCGCGACCGCGGTGCCGCCACCGGAATTGGCCGAGGAGTAAGCGGGGGAATAGGACGACGCGGCGAGCGGCGGCGCCTTCTGCGCCTTCCAGCGGCCCTCGAGTACGCCGAGGCCGACGACGGCGGCGAGCTCCATCGAATAGGCGGTGTCGCCGTCGTAGACGCGATAGCTGCGCTTGAGCGACAACCCGCCGACGCCGTCGATGCCGTAGAGCGTCACATTGAGGCGCTTGGCCGCCGGGTCGGGTTCGGCGATGGCGAGGACGACATAGGGCGAGCCGTACTCAGCGGCGAGAGTGCGCTCCGCTCCGCCGCCCCCTTCGGCCGCCTGCTTCAACGTGTCGGCGTTGATCGCACCTTTGACAGCCTGGAGGCTGAACGGGGCGAGCGTGTGCTCCTGGTCGAGGCTCTTCCAGGCGGAATTCCAGGCGCGCGATGCAGCACCGGCCTCGATCGAGCCGTCGGGATTGCGCACGACGGGAACGACGACGATCTCGCGCGCCTGGTCCTCGATGAAGGGTATGCCTTCCTGCTGCAGGACGGAGCGCACGCTGTCGGCGCGGAAGGAGAAGTCGAGACTGGCGATATAGCGGGTCGACGAGTTGCGCTCCGAGCGGACCGAGACGCCTTCGAGGAAGCCCGAGGCCTTGAGCGCCGATAGCCGCTTCAGGCGGTCGTAGTCGGTGACGGGCACCAGCCGCTTCAGGAGCGAGCGGAATGCGGATTGCTGGCCATCGGCAAGCGCCTGCTTCTTGGCGTCGACGGCGTTGGCGGCCTGGGCATCGACCGGATAGTTGCCAACGGTGAACACGTCGTCATTGGCCGCCAGGGCGGGGCCAACGGGGCCGAACACGGCGGCGGCCAGAATGGCGTGGAAAAAATTGGGTCGAACCGGCCGCACGCCATATCCCTTTCTGGGTTGCGCTCTTGCCATGAGGCCAGAATCGCCGCGATTTGCGCTTCGCCTGCCGAAGCTGCTAGGACGCCGCATCTTTCGAGGGCAACGGGGCAAAATTGGGTTCCAAGGTCACATGACAGAGCCTGATCGGGAACGCAACCCGGCCATCACCTACCGCGACGCCGGCGTCGATATCGACGCGGGGAACCGGCTGGTCGAGCTCATTAAGCCTCTGGCGCGGGCCACTCGCCGGCCGGGGGCCGACACCGATCTCGGCGGCTTCGGCGGGCTGTTCGACCTCAAAGGCGCGGGTTTCCGCGATCCGATCCTCGTTTCCGCCACCGACGGCGTCGGCACCAAGCTCAAGATCGCCATAGACACCGGCCGGCACGCCACTATCGGCATCGACCTCGTCGCCATGTGCGTGAACGACCTGGTGGTGCAGGGCGCGGAGCCACTGTTTTTCCTAGACTATTTCGCCTGCGGAAAACTCGACGTGGAGATCGCCCGGGCGGTCGTCGCCGGCATCGCCGACGGCTGCCGCGAGGCGGGCTGCGCGCTGATCGGCGGGGAGACGGCCGAGATGCCCGGCATGTACCAGCCAGGCGATTACGACCTCGCCGGCTTTGCCGTCGGCGCCGTGGAGCGCGGCGAGATCCTGCCGCGCGGCGACATCGTCGTCGGCGACGTGCTGATCGGCCTGGCGTCCTCGGGCGTGCACTCGAACGGCTATTCCCTGGTGCGCCGCCTCGTCAAAGAGAGCGGGCTTTCCTGGGAGGCACCGGCACCGTTCGAGCCCGGCCAGAGCGTGGCCCAGGCGCTGCTTGCCCCGACGCGCATTTATGTGAAACCGCTGCTGGCGGCGATCGAGGCGGTAGGCGGAACCGAAGGCGCCGTGAAGGCGCTGGCGCACATCACGGGCGGCGGTCTCTCGGAGAACGTGCCGCGCGTGCTGCCGGAAACCGTCGCAGCGCGCATCGATCTCACCTCCTTCTCGGCGCTGCCGGTGTTCGGCTGGCTGGCGCAGACTGGACGGCTCCCCGATGCGGAGATGCTGAAGACATTCAACTGCGGCATCGGCATGGTCATGGTCGTGGCCAAGTCGGAGGCCCAGTCCGTCGTGCGGACGCTGCAGGAAGCGGGCGAAGCGCCCTTCCTCATCGGCGAGATCGTACCGCCCGGCGGCGAGCGGTCGGAGGCCAAGGGCCGCGGCAACGCCTGGGCGGTCCAGTACACGGGCGCCTTGCGCTTCGGCTGATCACTTGGCACTCGCCCCCGTGTTGCCGTGGCATTCCGGGGACACCCCGCGGAATTCGCCGGGCCGTCATGCGCACGCCGCGGCGGCGCGCCACTGCGGGTGAGCAACCCCCACAATTCCACGATGCCGCCACGCGCTGTGACGGTGTGTGACGTCCGCGGACGAACCTTACCGATCGGTAAGGCGCCGGAAAGGTCGCGGCCAACTTGGCGAGGCAGTGTTGCCGTTGCTCATCGTGCGTCGCTGGGGAGACAGTCATGCGTTGAAGGCCGTACGCGAACGCAGCGGCCGATCTGCCCAGACAGAATTCGCATAGGGATTCAATTCCTGATCGGAAACTAAATCAGCGGTTTCTATGCTCAAGAAAGTAGGTACCGATCTACAGCCTGCTATGGCGTTTTTGCGTCGCGGCTACGGCGTCGCCCAGCGCAGCGCTATCAGCGCTTTTGCGGTGGCCTCTGGTTTTGAAATAGTCTCAGAATTAAGTATGGCTTTGGACGCCGCTTCCGAAACGTCTTCTCCCGTATTGACGCTCGCCAATATAACTTCGCTTTTTGTCCGCATTGATTTGGACCATGTGCGCGCCGTCATCGTCAGCACGGCGACCCTTTTCTCCGAACAATCGATCGATCGAATCATCGGTTACGAGCGGCTGCGCGAGCGCGGCGTCGAGCTGATCGCCGCCGACGCCCCTGACGCCTTCGCGCAGGAATCTGATGCCCACCGAGACGTGCTACAAGTACTTGCAACAACTGCACAATTTGACGCCGCCGCAGCTTCCGCGGCGACCCGTTCGGTGAGCGTTGCGCGCCGCGCCCGCACCGGCAAGCCGCACCGCAAGACCTACGCCGAGCTGCACCCCGAAGCGACGCTGATGGCGAAGCGGCTTTATCAGTCGAGCAAAGCGAGCGGCGAAAGAATTACGCTGCGCGGAATAAGCGCGCAGCTCGCCGAAAGCGGATATGTGGATCAGCATGATTCTGCGTTTCATCCGGAAGTGATCCGCCGCATGCTCAATGGAAATTGGCCGCGTAATCGCAAGCCGGAATAGACGAACCCGCCACAGCGTTTTTGATATAAACTGTCATAATCGCTTTTAGCGTTTACGCCATTTCCCTCCCAGCTTAGATCGAGATCAGCGAAGCGCGCCGAGTGTTCTGGGGCGCTGCGTGGCGCGGTCGCGTAATCGCAGTTGCGGCGACCGAGTCCGAGTTGAGGCGTAAGTGTAAGCGTAGGAGTTGCGTATGCGTGGGGGAGTAACGAAGGCAGGATGGCTATCCATCCTCGCCGTAGGCGGATTGGCGCTCGGTAGCGCAGCCGCGCAGGCCGCCGATCTCGGCGGCGACTGCTGCGGGGATCTGGAAGAGCGGATTTCCGAGCTGGAGGCGACGACCGCCCGCAAGGGCAACCGCAAAGTCAGCCTGACGATCTCGGGCTGGGTCAATGAGGCCGCGTTCTTCTGGGACGACGGCACCGAGCAGAACGTCTACGTCGGCACGAACAGCCTGGAGCAGTCGCGCTTCAAGTTCGCCGGTGAAGCCACCATCGCCGATGGTTGGTCGGCCGGCTACACCGTCGAGGTTGGCATCGTTGGCAACTCGTCGGGCGCTTGGACCCAGGATAGCGACAAGACCGGCTCCAACACTTTCACCCTCCGCAAGAGCAACTGGTGGGTGAAGAGCAAGACCTACGGCAAGCTGACGGTCGGCCTCGAGGGCAGCTCGACTTATCACCTGCTCGACGATGCCGACGGGGCCAACACGCGCAACTACTCCGACGCGGAAGCGGCCGGCGTGGCAATGGGCGGCTTCTTCGTCCGCAACTCGGCCGGCGCTCTGACGGGTTTGAGCTGGGGCGACGTGATGCGCGGCTTCAACAACAAGACGCCGGGCCAAGATGGCCGCCGCAACATCGTGCGCTACGACTCGCCGGAGTTCGCCGGCTTCGTTGCCTCGGCCTCGTGGGGTGAGGATGACCTTTGGGACACCTCGCTGACGTACAAGGGCGAGTTCAACGGCATCAAGCTGCTCGGCAAGGTCGGCTACGGCGAGAGCACCGATCCTGTGGCGAGCAATTGCGGCGGTTCCCCGGTCAACTTCAAGTGCACCTGGTGGGGCGCTGCCGGCACGGCGATGCATACCCCGACCGGCCTCTACCTCTATGCCGGTTATGGCGAGCAGAAAATCGACTCGCTGCCCGGTGTCGCCGACGACACCAGCACGACGTGGTTCCTGCAGCCGGGTATCGAGCGCAAGTGGCACGACATCGGCAAGACCACGATCTTCGCCGAGTACCGCAAGGACGACCCAGGCGCGAACGTCTCGACCGCCAATGTCCTGACCACGCGCGGCGCCGACCTCACGTTCTGGGCCGGTGGCGTCGTGCAGAACATCGAGGCCGCCGCGATGGACCTCTATGTCATCTACCGCCACGCCGAGGGCGACTACACCAACACGGCGGGCGCCAAGGTCGAGATCGACGACTTCGACATGGTGATCAGCGGCGCGCGCATCCAGTTCTGATCCGCACTGGAGTTCCGCGACAACCGGAAGAGCCGCCCGCCAGGGCGGCTCTTTTTCGTGGGACGACGGCAAATTGGGCGGACGGCGAGCGGGAAGGCCGACGGCATGCTAGAGCTATGCCGCCCTGGGCAGCGCCGATATTTGAAGCTGCCGGCAAGGAGGATTTGCAATGACGAGCACGCCCACCTCCGGCGAAGCCAATCTCTGGCCGGCGCTGATCACGTTTTCGATCGCCTATATGATCGTGTCGGCGATGGTGACCGCGGTGCTGGTCTACCTGGACCTCAATTCCAATACGGGCGTGTCGGTCGCCATCCTGATCGCCGCCACCGCAGCGGCTGCACAGAAGTTCGTCGCCGGCCACGGGCGCGCGCTGTCGCGCCGCGAGCAGTTGCGCTTTGCGCTCCTGGCGACGGCCGCGTCGATGCTCTTGAGCATCGTGCAGATGGCCGTGATTCTGCCCATCTACTTCAGCGCCGCCGAGCTGCCGCAGCTGGCCGACGAAACGCGGGCATGGGTGGCTGCCAACGTCGGGCTCGTGGCCTTCATCGCCATCTTCGTCGTCGGGGTGTTCTTTGCCGTTCTCTATTTCGCGTCGGGAGGGTTCTCGCGCATGTTCGCCAAGCGCCTGGCGACGGGCGAACCGACCTGAACGGGGGCCCAGCGGCGACAATCCGCTGCCTCGGTGTCGCCGCGTGCACCAGGCAGTATTGGACCGCCGAAGCTCCGCTCGAAGACCATGCCGCCGCGCGCCTATCTCAAACTGTTGGCACTCTCCATTGCCGGCATCGCCGCCGCCGGCGCGCTCACCTTTGCGGCTCTCGTCGCCTGGCTGGCGATCGTCGATCCGTTCGGCGGGCCGCAGCATCCCTCTGACGGCGCGTTGCTGGCGCAGTTCGCGGCCCAGCGGCCGGCGCTGGAGGAACTGGTCGGCATGCTTGGGCAAGACCCGGGTATCCAACGCCTCGCTGCGGATTTCACCCGCCCCGATCCCCTGACGGTGGCGCCGGGGCGGATTGCCGACTATCGCGCACGGCTCGCCGGAGCGGGAATTGCCCACGGGCTCGCCCGCCATGGCAACACGGCGACCTTCATTGTCTCCACGCGCGGGCTCGCAATCAGCGGCAGTGCCAAGGCATTCGTCCACGCGCCCCAGGCCGACGCCGACGCCACTGTCGTTAACGGCGACCTGGACGCGGCCGCTGCGGCACTCACCGACAAGGACGCCCTTCTTCAGCGTTCGATCGGTGATGGATGGTGGCTGCAGCTCGACATGCGTTGAGGACGCTGTACCCGGCGAGCCATCGTGCTATGCCCGCGCCATGAGCACAGCCAAGAAGCGAGTCGGCATCCTCATCTCCGGACGCGGCTCCAACATGATGTCGCTGATCGCCGCGGCGCGGGAGTTGGACTACCCGGCCGAGATCGTCTGCGTGCTGTCCAATCGGCCCGAGGCGGAGGGGCTGTCTAAGGCCGCGGCCGCGGGAATTCGCACGGGCGCTTTCGACCACAAGAGCTACGGCTCGCGCGAGGGCTTCGAGGCCGACCTCGACAAGGCCCTGCGTGCCGCCGAGGTGGACATCGTCGCCTGCGCCGGATTCATGCGGAAAATGACCGCCGGCTTCGTCGAGGGCTGGCGCGACCGGATGATCAACATCCACCCCTCGCTACTGCCGTCGTTCAGGGGCCTCGACACACACGCCCGCGCGCTGGAAGCCGGGGTCAAGCTGACAGGCTGCACGGTGCACGTCGTGCGCGCCGAGCTCGACGCCGGGCCGATCATCGCCCAGGCCGCCGTTCCGGTGCTCGAGGGCGACACCTCCGAGCGGCTCGCCGCCCGGGTGCTGGAGGCCGAACACACGCTCTATCCCCATGCACTTTCGCTTCTTGCCTCAGGCAGAGCCGTGGTGGCGGGCGAAATCGTTCAACTTCCGCAAGGCCCGATTAACCAAGCAAAACCATTGTATTGGCCATCCATCCCCTAACCGGGAGCGTTGCCCCAGGTCAGCGGTCGAGCGCCAAAATGAAGCGGAAACGCGTGGTCGCATGGACACTTGCGATTGACGGGTGGTACGTAGGATGCAGCCTTGGGGGAGCCGGCCTAGCCGCGCAAGGTATCAGACGGGCCCCGCCCGTTACCCAGTTTAGAACCCGTTGGCTGGATTAGGCATAGAAGTGCGTTTGAACGGCATTCTCGCCGGGAGAGACGTCATGACCGCGACGGCAAAGCAGCCCGCACCGGATACCTCGGCGCCAGCCCATACTCAGGGCCTAGGCGACGAATCGAGCATCTGGTTCAAGCTCACCCCTCTCTTGAAGGGCGGGCTCGACAATCCGTTGCATATCATCATGCAGATGGCCGAGCGCTACGGCCCGGTCATCCCCATCAATCTCGCCAACCAGCGGATCGTGCTCCTGTCGGAGCCCGAGCACTTCAAGCACGTGCTGGTCACCAAGGCTGACGCCTACATCAAGTATTTCGACGGCCTGAAGCCGATCTTCGGCAAGTCGATGATCACCAACGACGGCGCGCTGTGGCAGAAGATCCGCATGCCGCAGCAGCCGGCGTTCCACCCCGACATGTTCGCCGAGTACATCCCGTACTTCCTGGCGGCCATCCGCACCAAGATGGACATGTGGTCGGACGTGGCGAAGTCGGGCGAGACCATCGAGATGGTCGAGCAGACGTGGACGCTCGCCGCCGACATGATCTGCAAGGCGCTGTTCGACCGCGACATGCCCTTCAATCCGCACTTCGTCTTCAAGTGCGTGAAGACCTACACCGACGTGATGAATCACAAGGAGATCCGCCTCAAGAGGCAGGCCGGCGAGATCTTCGAGATCACCGAGGAGGATGCCGCCAAGGCGATGGAGGTGTGGGCCAGCGTGCCGCCCGCCGTCTTCGGCGCCGAGCCGCGCGAGGAGCGCGAGCGCACCCTGCTCAAGATGATCGAGGCTGCGGTCAACGATCCGAACATGCCGGAGTTCGACCAGCAGCAGGCCATCGACGAGCTGAAGCAATATCTGTGGGCCGGCACCGAGACGACGGCGCTGACCCTGGCCTGGGCGCTGTACGAGACGGCTCGCCACCCGGAAGCCGCCGAGCGCATCCGCAAGGAAGGCGAGCAGGTATACGGCGACCGCGAGCCGACTGCCGCCGACTATTCCGCCCTCGCCTACACGCGCGCCGTCATTCAGGAGACGATGCGAATCTATCCGCCGATCTGGGGCCTGATCCGCGTCGCCAACGAGCACGACGTGATCGGCGACAAGGAAATCCGCCCCGGCGACCGCGTGGTGCTGTTCGCCTATGGCGCGCACCACAACCCGCGCTTCTGGGAGGCGCCGGAGGAGTTCCGCCCCGAGCGCTGGATGGCCGGCGCAGCAAAGAAGCAGGTGAAGTACTCCTACCTGCCGTTCGGCGGCGGAAAGCGCTCCTGCATCGGCGGCGCCATGAGCCAGGTCGAGAACACCCTCGCCCTGTCGCTGCTCCTGCGCCGCTTCCGTCCCGAGTACGTCGGCACCGATCCGGCGGGCATCAATGCCACCGTGACACTGACGCCCAAGGGCGGCCTCAAGTTCAAGATCCGCGAGCTGAGCTAGCGCCTCGCACATCGCTGAAATGCAATGCGGCCGCCGGGTGAGATCCCGGCGGCCGCTCGCGTTCATGAGACCCTAGAGGTAGCTCCACCACCACTCGCTGCGGCGGCGCTTCAGCTGCGCGAACCAGGCGCACAGCGGATAGAGAGCGACGACCACCATCAGCCACACGGCATAGACGCCGGGCAGCGGCAAGCCGTAGCCGGCTGGCTTGGCGGATGGCAGCCCGCCGAGCAGCCACGCGGCATCGCCGATCACCACGAGCGCCAGGACGACGGCCGCCGCGTGGATCAGGAAAATGTGCGCCACGTAGTAGAGGAGCGGCACGCGGCCGAAAGTGGTGATCCACTGCGCCAAGTCGCCGCGCGCCCGCTCGAATAGGGCGAGCAGCATCAACGCCGGCCCGAGCGTCATCATCAAGTAGAGCAGCGAGGGCGGATACTTCTCGACATTGAGCACCGACAGCGCGGTCGACAACGTGGTGTCCTGCACGGCCCAGGGCGCCGGGTCGCCGTAGACGTTGCTGAGGCGCAGGACAACGAACGCCACTGTGATGGCGGCGCCGAGGTCGAGGAGCAGGCGACGGCGCACTTTGGCGTCCAGCAGGAAGACTGGCCCGAGCGCATAGCCGGCCGCCATGACCCCGGCCCAGGGGATGAGCGGGTAGAGCGCATAGAGCTGCGAGCCGGGCGCCAGCGTGAGCAGCTTCGGCTCGTGCAGGAAATTCCAGATCCAGCCGTGCATACCGATGTCGCTCGCGGTCACGCCGTCGAACGCGTTGTGGCCAACGATCATGGCGATGCCGATGGCGCCGATGGCGGCACGCGGCAGCCACACGAGGCCGGCGAGCACGACCATCGAGGCGCCGATGGCCCAGATCACCTGGGTGACGAAGAAATCGAGGCCCGTGTCGAACGTCCAGCCAAGCCGGACGACGGTGAACTCCAGCACCATGAGCCAGAATCCGCGCGTTATGAGGAAGCGGCTGATCTCGGCGGTCGAGCGCCCGCGGGCGCCGTAAAGGTAAGCCGATGTGCCGGCCAGCAATATGAAGATGGGCGCGCAGTAGTGGGTGATCCAGCGCGTCAGGAAGAGCGCCGGATCGGCGACGTCGCGCGGGTTCATGCCGCTCGCGCCGAAAAAGTCGCGTGTGTGGTCGAGCGCCATGAGCACCATGACGAGGCCGCGCAACAGATCGATGGAATCGAGACGCGGGCGGGCGTTGGTCGCGGTATCGAGGGCGGGCCGCGCCGGCAATGTCAGCGGCCACGGCGCGCGGAGGGCTTCGTATTTGACGCTCACGGCATCCTCGCGGGTTCTTTAGCCGACAGCCAATGCGGGCATGTGGCCGGAACAATGAGGTGTGCACGGCGCGATCAGTCCCGCTGTTCCTATCGGAACAGCACGCGCATCAGCGGGGAACGAGGTAGCGCAGCTTAACCACGCCGTCGGGGAACGCCTCGATGCCGTCGAAGATGAGCGTGGGGTGCCGCGAGAGGTCGTTCAGGAGATTGAGGCCCGAGCCGAGCAGCACCGGGACGAGGAAGATTTCGAGCATGTCGACGAGCCGTTCCTCGAGCGCCGACTGCATGGTCACGGCGCCACCGACGATCCAGATGTCGTTGCGCGTCATATCGCGCGCCTGCTGCAAGGCGGCGCGGAGGCCGCGCGTTGTGGTGACAACGCCCGGAGGCACATCGCCCAGCGATGTCGATGAGAGAACGTAGACGGGCTTGCCGTTGTATGGCCAATCCTCGCCGATGGCGAAGATCAACTCATAAGTACGGCGCCCCATGATGAGGGCGCCGACCTCGGAGACAAACTTGTCGTAGCCGTAGAGACGGGCATCGTACGGTGCCAGCCATTCGACGCTTCCCTCGCGGTCGGCGATGAACCCGTCGAGACTGGTGGCAACGTAGAACCTGACGCGTGCCATGAGGTTAGTGCCCCGGTGGCCGCGTCAGGAGTGCGCGGCCTTAGCCAACAATCTCGGCCGACTTGAAATTCAATGCAATCTCGCGCGTGGCGGAAGCCACGCTATCGGAGCCGTGCACCGAATTGCGGCCCTTGGATTCGGCAAAACGCTTGCGAATTGTGCCGCGCTTGGCCTCGTCCGGGTTGGTAGCGCCCATCAGCTTGCGGTAGGTAGCGATGGCATCCTTGCCTTGCAGCACCTGGACGACGATCGGGCCCGACGTCATGAACGAGCACAGCTCGTCGAAGAACGGACGACCTTTGTGTTCGGCATAAAACTTCTGCGCCTGCGCTTTCGTCCAAACGACGCGCTTTTGCGCCACGATGCGCAAACCGGCCTTTTCGATCAGCGTATTGATCGCGCCGGTCAGATTGCGGCCGGTGGCATCCGGCTTGAGAATGGAAAGTGTTCGCTCGACGGCCATCCCTCGACCTCTGTTAGGGTTTCGAATGTTCTTGATTTGCGGCGCCTTATAGCTGGGACCATGCTTCGCAGCAAGGCCGCCAAAATGCCGCCGTGGACTACCGTGCCCGCGCTGGTGCGGCCAATTGACGAGCCGGGGTGCGCCGAACCACATTGGCGCCATGCAAAAAGGCCATGCTAGGCCTGGGTGCGGCGTGCTCGAAGCCGACGGCTCCCCGCAATGACATGAGACTTTTATGACAGGCCAGCAGGCTGACATTCAGTGGTACATCGCACGCGAAGGCAAACAGCACGGCCCGCTGTCCGATGCCGAAATGCGCACTTTTGTCGCGCAAGGTCATCTCAAACCGACCGATCTGATTTGGCGTCCGGGGTTTGCCGATTGGCGTCCGGCGCCGGCCGTATTTCCGTTCCAGCAAGCGGAGCCGGCGCCCGCCGCTCCGCCGCGTCCCACGACGCAACAGGGTCGCGCGCCTCAGCCTGCTCCGCGTGGCGGACCGGCCGCGGCACCGGGCCAACCCTCGTTCGAGCCGGATCGTATCCGTGTCGCACGAGGATCCGCTGACAGCGGCGGTCGCTCGGGCATCCGCCGCGCCGTCGGCGCGCTCGTGCTCTTGGCGCTGTTCGGCGGCGGCGGCTGGTACCTCTGGCATAGCGGCATGCTCGGCAACCTCGGCGCGCTGACCTCGAAGGAAGGCGAGCAAGTGCCGACCGTCGCCGCACCGGACTCATCTTCTTCGCCGGCTGCCGGCGACACCGCCGCGCCCGCAGCCCCACCCGTGTCGCAGGCCGTCGTCGAAGCTGGCGCGCAAGAGCTCGACACAAAGTTCGAAAAGCTTGCTGCGTGGAACGTGGTGAAGCGCGAGTTCCCCGACTGGTACGGCGAGCAGCTTCGTCAGGCTGCGGCGCTCGCCGCGCAGAACCAGCCGGAGGCCGCCGTCAACAAGCATCTTACTGAGGCGCTGGTCGCCCTGCGCCGCCAGCACGCCAACGATGCGCTCTCGGCCAGCACTCCGAAGCTGAAGGAGGTCGCGAGCGCCTTCCTCAACAATCTCAAGGTGCTTTCCGAGAAGAGCGTCGGCGCCTGCTACGGCTTCATCTCACAGGGCGAGACATCGCCGGTCGTGCTCGAGATGCTGCAGTCGCCCGAGCAGGGCGCCGCGGTGCAGGCGCAGGTCGCCGCCATCTTCGAGGCGATCGCCGACGGCCGCAAAACGCCGACCGCGCACGACAAGGCGCTGAAGGAAGACTACGACGTGTTGGTTCAGGAGCTGACCAAGCTCGGCTGGAAGGAAGCCGACCTGCAGGTGTTCTCCAATCCGACGCTGCTATCGCGCGAGCCGCCGGAGCGGGTCTGCAAGATGGTGCAGGACTGGTTCAATGCGCATCTGGCCGTCGCGGACCAGGGCACGCAGGAACGCCTCCTGGTCGAGACGCTGAAGCCAGTTGTCTCGGGATAAAACGGCGATGCTCGCCACGGCAACCAAAGTGTTCGCGACCGCCGTCCTGGTGGTCGCGATCTCGGAGGTGGCCAAACGCAGCTCCCTGATGGGTGCGGTACTGGCGTCGATACCGCTTACATCCGTGCTGGCGATAATCTGGCTCTACGCCGATACGGGTAGCACTGAGAAGGTGGCCGACCTGGCCACGGGCGTCTTCTGGCTGGTCCTGCCGTCGCTCGTGCTATTCATCACTTTGCCGTTGCTCTTGCGCGCCGGCGTCCCTTTCGCGCCAAGCCTGATCGGCGCCGCTGCACTTACCGTCGCCTGCTACTTCCTGATGCTCGGCATTCTCAAGCTCTTCGGCATCGCGATTTAGTCGAGGGCGGACCGGATGACAGCCGGGCGCCGAGCCGCTATGCCCTCGGCCCATGCTGCACATCAACGACCTGAGCTACCGCATCGAAGGACGGCCCATTTTCGAGGGCGCGACAGCGGGCATTCCGACCGGCCACAAGGTGGGCCTCGTCGGCCGTAACGGCGCGGGCAAGACGACGCTTCTTAAGATCATCGCCGGTGACCTCGCACCCGACATGGGCTCGATCACCGTGCCCCGCGCGGCGCGCATCGGCCACGTGGCGCAGGAGGCGCCGGGCGGCAACGACAGCCTGATCGACTGGGTGCTCAACGCCGACACCGAACGCGCCGCGCTGCTGAGCGAGGCGGAGCGCGCTTCCGATCCGCACCGCATCGCTGAGATCCACGAGCGCTTGAACGACATCGGCGCGCATGCCGCCCCTGCCCGCGCGGCGCAGATCCTCGCCGGCCTCGGCTTCGACGAGGCGGCACAGCAGCGGGCGTGCGGATCGCTGTCGGGCGGCTGGCGCATGCGCGTGGCGCTCGCCGCCGTGCTGTTCCTCGAGCCGGAGATCCTGCTGCTCGACGAGCCGACCAACTATCTCGACCTCGAAGGCGCGATGTGGCTCGAAAGCTACCTGCGCTCCTATCCGCATACCGTCGTTATCGTCAGCCACGACCGCGATCTGCTCAACCGTGCGGTGACGGCGATCCTGCATCTCGACCGCGGCAAGCTCACCTTCTACTCGGGCGGCTACGACGACTTCGAGGAAGCGCGGCGCGAGAAGCAGCGGCTGGAATTGAAGCTCAAGAAGAAGCAGGACGAGGAGCGCCGCCGCATCCAGGTATTCATCGACCGCTTCAAGGCGAAGGCGACGAAGGCGGCGCAGGCGCAGAGCCGCGTCAAGGCGCTGGCCAAAATGCAGCCGATCGCGGCGCAACTCGACGAGCGCGTCAAGCCATTCCACCTGCCGAACCCGGCGAAGGCGCTCGCCTCGCCGCTGATGCGCTTCGAGGACGTGGCGATCGGCTATGCGGCCGACACGCCGGTGCTGAGCGGGCTCAACCTGCGGATCGACCAGGACGACCGCATCGCGCTCCTCGGCCAGAACGGCAACGGCAAGTCCACTTTCGCCAAGCTCATCGCCGGCAAGCTGGCGCCGCTCGACGGCAAGGTGTTCGGCGCCAACCGCGTCGACGTCGGCTACTTCGCCCAGCACCAGCTCGACGAGCTCAACCCGCTGAAGACGCCTTACGACCACATGCTGGCGCTGATGCCGGAGGCGACGGAGGCGCAGCGGCGCACGCGGCTCGGCACGTACGGGTTTTCGGCCGACAAGGCCGACACCAAGTGCGCCAAGCTGTCGGGCGGCGAGAAGGCGCGGCTACTGCTAGCGCTGTCGGCCTTCCACGCACCGCACCTGTTGATCCTCGACGAGCCGACCAACCACCTTGACGTCGACAGCCGCGAGGCGCTCATCCACGCGCTCGCCGAGTTCGAAGGCGCCGTCATCCTCATCAGCCACGACCGGCATTTGATCGAGGCATGTGCCGACCGGCTCTGGGTGGTGCGCGGCGGCACCGTGAAATCCTACGACGGCGACATGGACAGCTACCGCGCCGACCTGCTCGCCGAGCGCGGCGCCACGACGCGCGGCAAAAGCAACGGCAAGACGGAAGCGAAGGCCGACACGCGCGCCGAGCAGCGTCGCGCCGCCGCCGACAAGCGCGCTTCCCTCGCGCCGCTGAAGAAGGCGATGCAGACGGCAGAGAAGCAGGTCGAGAAGCTGAACGGCGAAATTGCTCGTCTCGATGCGAAGCTCGCCGATCCGCAGCTCTACGCCAAAGATCCGCAGGGCGCGCAGAGCGCCGCCATCGAGCGCGGCCAGCTGGCGAAGAAATTGAACGAGGTGGAAGAGCAGTGGTTGATGGCATCAGAAGAGTACGAAGCGGCGAGCGTGGACGCTGCGGAAGCGTAAGCCGCGAGGATCGCGTGACGAATCCGTGACAAGTCACATCCGCGCGATTTGCACATGAAAATTTGTTTTTGCTTGCCCCAATGGAGGCGGCATCGCGACAGGTGTATGACCGAACGTGTGGGAGCTGGCCGCCTCGGTCTTAAGCGGGGACCGTGCCTGCGCGGTAGAGGGCCGTTCGGGGTCCGCAGGCCAGCTCTCAACGACTTCCCCCAACGCGAGATGCACCGTCAGCGGCCGACCCACCGGCCGCTGACGAGGCGCTTTTTCTCGTCGGGTGCACGGCGCAAGAGGTAGACCCAGGCGTCGAAGGTCTCGCCGCCGGCGAGGCGTACCTCGCGGATAAGGCGGTCGTATTCGTTGGCGTCGCCGCCGCCGTGCACATAGCCCTCGTACGCGTCGAGCCAGGCGAGCGCGGCTTGTGGATTGGCGAGCAGTACGGCCTCGCCGTGCACGATCTCCTCCTCGCCGTCGGAGAGCACGGCGCCCGGGTACTGGCCGAGATCGTAGAGGCGCGCGAAGTGGAGCGAGGCGGAGCCGAGGCTGTCGGAATCGGCGGCGAGGCGCAGCCGCTGCGCGGTGCCGAGCTTAGTGCGCGCGCCGCTCATCAGCGTACCGTAGACGAACAGGTAGCGGCAGGTGTCTGCGTCGATCATGGAGCCCACGTTACAATTTGGTCGTGAAAGCTTCATTCTACGGGGTTGTTGTCACCGAAGCGTCATGCCCGGCCTACCTGACGGAGCCAATGCTTGGCATGGGCGGGAGAGCTTAGCCGTGGCGACGAACCCTTAGCCTCTCCCAATGGGAGAGGTTATGCGCGGAGGACTTGGCTAGCCGGCGATCTTGGTGAAGTCGGCGACGTTCAGGGTGGCGGCGCGGATCTGCGACAGCAGATGCAGGCGGTTCTGACGCAGCGCCGGATCGTCGGCGTTGACCGTCACCTTGTCGAAGAACGCGTCGACGGGCGCGCGCAGCTCGGCCAGCGCCCGCATCGAGCCGGCGAAGTTCTCGACTGCGAGCGCCGCGACCGTGTCGTCCTTCACCTTGTCGATGGCAGCGGCGAGCGCCTCTTCCTCGTCGGCCTGCAACAACGCAGCGTCGTAGTCGCCGGCGTGGCTCGTCTTGTCCTTCTTCTCCTCGATGGTGAGGATGTTCTGCGCGCGCTTGACGCCGGCGAGGAGATTGGCCCCGTCGTCGGTCTTGAGGAACTCGGTCAGCGCCTCGACGCGCTTGACGATGAGCGCCAGGTCGTCCTGGCCGGGCAGCGAGATGATGGCGTCGATCAGATCGTGGCGCGCACCCTTGTCGCGCAGGTAGACCTTCAGCCGCTCGGCGAAGAAGGCGAGAAGGTCGTTGCTCGCGGCATCGTCTTTTTTCTTACCCTGTGCCAGCACAAACGTGTGCCTCAATGGCAGGCGCAGCTCGTTGTCGATGACAAGGCGGATGACGCCAAGTGCGGCGCGCCGCAGCTGGTAGGGATCGCCCGACCCGGTCGGCTTCTCGCCGATCGCCCAGAAGCCCACCAGCATGTCGAGCTTGTCGGCCAGCGCCACGGCCACCGCGGCGCCGTCGCCCTCGCTCTCCAGCGGCACGCTATCGGTCGGGCCCTTCGGCTTGTAGTGCAGCTCGATCGCCCGCGCGATGGCCGGGTTCATGTGCTCGGCCTCCGCGTAGTAGCGGCCCATGAGCCCCTGCAGCTCGGGGAATTCGCCAACCATGCCGGAGACGAGGTCGGCCTTCGACAGTTCTCCGGCGCGCAGGGCCAGCGCCGCTTCGCACAGCTCCTGCGAGGTGGCGAGCTGGTGCGCCATCTCCTTGATGCGCTCGGTGCGCTCGAACTGCGTGCCGAGCTTCTCGTGGAAGGTGATGCCCTTCAACTCGTCGCGCATCTGATCGAGCGACTTCTTGAGGTCAGTCTCCCAGAAGAACTTGGCGTCGGACAAGCGCGCGGCGATCACCTTCTCGTTGCCGGCGACGATGGTCTTGCCGCCGTCCTTGGCTTTGAGGTTGGTGACGAGCAGGAAGTGGTTCGACAGCTTCTTGCCATGGCGCAGCGAGAAGCACTTCTGGTGCGTCTTCATCGCGCTCGTCAGGCACTCGCCCGGCACGGCGAGAAACGACTTGTCGAAGGCGCCCATGAGCACCGTCGGCCATTCGGTGAGGCCGGCATTCTCGGCGGCGAGCGCGTCGTCCTCCACCAGCGTCAGGTGCGCGTCCTTGGCTGCCGCGTGCGCCGCCTCGTTGATGGCGGCAGACCGGGCGGCGGAATCGAGCACCACCTTGTTCGCCTTGAGCTGCTTCTCGTAGTCGGCGAAGCCGGTCACCTTGAACGGCTCGTTGCCCATGAAGCGGTGGCCGCGCGTCGTCGCGCCTGACTTGATGCCGGCGATCTCGAACGCAACCACCTTGCCGTCGAGCAAGAGCACGATCGCATGCAGCGGCCGGATCCAGCGCAGCTCGGCGCCGTTGTCGAGCTTGGCATTGAAGCGCATCGTCTTCGGCCAGGGGAAATTCAGGATCGTCTCGCGCAGCACCTCGTTGACGATCTCGCCGGCGGCGCGCCCGGGCTTGTCGATGCGCGCAACATAGTAGTCGCCCTTCTTCTCGTCCTTGACGACGCTCGCCTCGCCGATCGCCTTCAAGCCGGCGCCCTTGAGGAAGCCGGCGATCGCCTGTTCGGGCGCGCCGACGCGCGGTCCCTTCTTTTCCTCCGAAACGGCCGGCGACTTCTTCGGCACGTCGGCGATGACGAGCGCCAGACGGCGCGGCGTGGCGAAGGCGCGCGCCTCGCCCACCTCGAGACCCTTCGCCGTCAGGCCGTCGACCATCAGCCGGCGCAGGTCCTCGGCCGCGCGCACCTGCAGGCGGGCGGGAATCTCTTCGGAGAACAGCTCGAGCAGCAGCTCAGACATGGGGGTCTCGGGGGTCAAAGGGAGGCGAACACATACGTGATCGGCACCCCACTGTCATCCCGGAAGCCGCCCGACCTCGCCTCCGCAGACGTCATCCCCACGAAGGTGGGGACCCAGCCACGTTTCAACCAACGGGGACGGCCGTCGTGAAGCATCTTGTCCTGGGTTCCCGCCGTCCATGCGGAGCATGGCTTCGCCATGACGCGGGAATGACGAGGTGAGTGGGCATGCCGGGCCTCTCACGCAAGCGCCGTCAGGAGATGCGGGCGTGGATGCCGAGGTCGTAGGTGGACACGGCGAAGGCGAGGCGCTGCGGCTCGACGATCATCGGCACCAGCGAAATGACGATGTCGCTCGACGAACCGGCCGTCTGCATCAGGTGGAGCATCAGCATGCCGTTGGGCGCGCCGAGGAAGTCATGGAAGAACATGTACGCGCTCTTGCTGTCGATGTCGAAGCGTCCGACCGCCCACGGCGCCAACCGCGTGGTCTCCCCGGCCAACGGCACGATGACCATCTTCTGCAACTGCGCCGCGTAGGGACGCAGCGCCTCCTGAAGCGCCCGGTCGTCGACGTCGCGCATCTCCAGCCGCGCCTCGATCTTGAACAGCGGGAACGAGCGCTCGGGGCTTTCGCGCCAGATGCGCGAGGTCCACGACACGAGGCGCGGCTTGATGGCCGGCGTCTTATCGCCGGGCGGGCACTCGCTGCCGGTATAGGCGACGAGCGTCATGCCTCAACGCGCCTGCTCGACGGCCTCGATGTCGCCGATGATGGACAAGCCGATGTCGCGCAGCGCCCCGGTCGAATAGAGGTAGCCGCTGCCGACGAGCGCCAGTGCCACGACGAACCAGAAGATCGGACGGCGGCGCCAGAAAAAGGCGATGTAGGCGACGACGATCGCCGGAATGACGATGGTGAGTGCGCCGATCAGCTCAGGAGAAATCATGCGGCTATCCTTTGTCGTGCTGCAAAAGCCTATGCGAACGTCAGCTCCCAGAGCCCTTGCGGATTGACGTAGGGGTGCCCCTCTGCATAGCGCCCGTCCGATACATGTTTCAATCGATACCACGGGGCACCCTCAATGGGGCGCGAGAACGTGTGGCCATCCTGCAGGGACGGCCGCTGCGCCCGCAGATAGATATTGAACTCGAACAGCACCCAGGCCGCGTCGAAGCCTTCCCCGTCGTCCTCGATGCTCGCATCGGCAAGGGCAAACTGCTTCATGCCGAAGGAGCTCACCACCCCCGCCTCGGGATCGGGGACCTGCACGACCAAGAGGCGGAAAAGGCCGGCAGGCTGTTCCGCGGACAGCTCCCCCTCCCAGCGGTCCCAGCCGTGGCTCAAGCCCGAGAAATGCACCTTGACGGCGAAGCCGCCGGCGGCGCGGACCGCGCGCGTGAAGACGCCGAGCGTTTTGACCAGGGCTTCTCCCGTATCGGGTAGCAGCAGCGCGGCGATCGATTTGTGACCTTCGATCGCCTCGAGGGTCGCGCCGTCGAGCGAGCGCCCCGAACCGATGAACATTTCCTTGGTGAGATTACCGTCGGGCTCGAGGATCTCGAACATCGCGTGCCGCTGATGCGCGGCCTCGACCATCATCCCGCCGGCCGCGATGACGCCGCAGTCGGTCGCTGCGATTGCCTTGACGAACTCAGAGCGATCCTTCCAAGGGCCCGGGATCCACCGCGCGATACCTGACATGCGAGCTAACCGTTGAAAAATTGCCGCTCGATGCGCGGCCGAGGAATGAGCTTCGTCCTAAAAAATAACTTCCGCCGCGGCGGCCGGCAGTTCCGCAGGAGATTTACGCGCCGCCTCCCGCGGTGTTCAGCCAGGCAGCACAACACGCCTTGGCCAGCTCGCGCACGCGCAGGATGTAGCTCTGCCGCTCGGTCACCGAGATCACGCCGCGCGCGTCGAGCAGATTGAAAAGATGCGAGGCCTTGATGCACTGGTCGTAAGCGGGCAGCGCCATCTCGTGACGCCCCTCGGGCGTCTGGCCCCTCTCCAGCAGCGCCTTGCACTCCTTCTCGGCATCGTTGAAGTGCTGCAGCAAGAGTGCCGTATCGGCGTGCTCGAAGTTGAAGCGCGAGAATTCCTGCTCGGCCTGCAGGAACACGTCGCCGTAGGAGAGCTTGCGGGCGTCCGAGCGGCCGTTGAACGACAGGTCGAACACGCGATCGACGCCCTGGACGTACATGGCGAGGCGTTCCAGGCCGTAGGTGATCTCGGCCGAGACGACCTCGCAGTCGAAGCCGCCGACCTGCTGGAAGTAGGTGAACTGCGTCACCTCCATGCCGTCGCACCAAACCTCCCAGCCGAGGCCCCAGGCGCCCAGCGTCGGGCTCTCCCAGTCGTCCTCGACGAAGCGGATGTCGTGCTGGTCGGGGTTGAGGCCGATGCGGCGCAGGCTCTCGAGATAGAGATCGATAATGTCGGCCGGCGCCGGCTTCATGATCACCTGCAGCTGATAGTAATGCTGCATGCGGTTGGGATTCTCGCCGTAGCGTCCGTCCTTCGGCCGGCGCGAGGGTTGTACGTAGCAGGCGTTCCACGGCTTGGGGCCGAGCGAGCGAAGCGTCGTCGCCGGATGAAACGTGCCGGCGCCGACCTCCATGTCGTAGGGCTGCAGCACGACGCAGCCCTGCTCGGCCCAGAAGCGCTGCAGGGCGAAGATCAGATCCTGGAAAGACTTTTTCGGATGCAGCGCGGCCGCCTCGGTGGCGGACGCATGGGCAGCGGATTTGGCGACAGCGCTGGTCGGCATGGGTGGAGCGGCCTCGTGGAATTTCGGCCGCACTATACGCACATCCTCGCCCCTGTCACGCAGCGCGCCCTAGGCTTGTGCAGCGGGAAGTTGGGCTACTGCGGCTTGATCGCCTCGCAGCCTTCCTTGGTCTTGGAGAAGATGAAGACCGAGTTGAGGTTGCCTTCGCAGTTGACCATCACGTTCTTGAGGTCGAGCGACGGCGTCTCGTCCATCAGCTTACACTCGTCGAAGCGCTTGAGAATTTCGCCGGGCGTCAGCACGACGCCGTCGGCCTCGAGCGGCGGCCCGCACTGGGCGCCCTCCTCGGTGCGATGCACCATCCACCATTCCTCGGCGGCGTATGTAGCAGGCGCCAGCAGCGCCACGGCGGCAATCAACGCAAGACAACGGAACATCATTTGGTCGCTCCCAACCCCCACAATCGGCAATATGCCCCGGGGCGATCTAAGCCGGGCGACGGGCAGCCGGCAATGGGAATTGTACCTACGGTTGGCTTGGAGCCGCCTAGTTCAGGGGCACGTTGACGATGCCCTGCAGGGTGTAGCCGTTGTAGTCGTCGGAGCCGACACCGTCCCAGGAGGCCAGCCCGCGTACCAGCCAGCCGCTGGTGGTCATGACGTTGAGGCCGCCTTCGAGACGGCCCCAGAAGTCGCCGGGACCGACGACGAACCCGTCGATGATGGCGACGTTCGGGTTGTCGAAGTCCCACACGCCCTTGATGGCGGCGAAAGGCTCGATGAACGTGCCGGCCGTGTGCGCGAAGCGGTAGCCGAACTCGGGGCCGAACTGCAGCCGGCCTAGAGAAACGTCCTGGCCCGGCACAAAGGTGCCGGCCGAGTTGGTGAAGGCATCCTGGCTCTCGGTCACGTAGGCCAGCTCGGCCGAAGGTGTGAAGCGCCAAGCGTCGTGCACCCAGTTGCCAGCGAGTGCGCCCTTCACCAGCCAACGCCAGGTGTCGAAGGCACCGGTGGTGGTGCCGAGGGTGAGGTCGTTGTCAGAACGCCCCCAGGAGGCTCGCAGGTCGAAGTAGACGTTCTCGTGCACCTCAGCCGACAGATAGGGGCCGATCATCCAGCCGTTGCCGTCGACCTTGGAGGCGAGCACCGAGGAGTCGTCCTTCGACCAGTCGAACTGCATGAGCGCGCCGACGATGACGTTCTGGGCGACGCGGTAGTCGCCGCCCACGTAGAGCACACCGACATGGCCGTTGCGGTCGAGGTTGCCGGCGTCGTCGTCGAAGTGCGAGTAGCGGCCTTCCACCCAGATATCCCACGGCGAGGTGCCCTCGAAAGCGAGCGGCAGTGTGCCGCCGTCGCCGGCGCCGAGCGCCATGCGGTCCTTGCTCATGCGGGCCTGCGCGGCGTCGCCGCGCATCTGGCTGAGGCTGCCGGAGAACTGGACATTGTTGGAGCCGATAGTGCTCCGGTCGGCGTCATCGAAGCGGCTGGCGCCGAGACCCGTTGCGTTGCCGCTAATGGCGTTGCCGAGGCCGGCGCCGAGGCCCATGGCGCTGCCGAAGGCGGCGACGTTGCCGGCGACGTTGGTCGTACCGTTGGCGGCGCTCGCCATCTTCGGCTGCACCGTCGAGTTGTTGCGGTTGACCAGGCTCATGGCGCCCGGCGAGTTCAGGAGCAGCCCGTTGATGCGCGACAGCAGGAAACCCTTGGTCACCGCCTGCGAGGCGTCCGCGCCGGAGGAACCGGGCGGCGGCGCGCTTGCGCACGTCGCGGTAACGGTGACCGTCGCACTCCCGTTGTCCGGGCTGAAGTAGGCCAGGATCGAGGCGGTATCGCCATTGGCGCCAGTCACAGTGTAAGGCACCGTTTGCGGAGTCGCCGTAACCGGCACAGCAAGTAGCTGGCTGGTACCAAAAAGCTGGAACTGAGCGGTTGATCCGTCGTCATTGACGACGAACGTGATCTGATCGCCGACGCTAAAGTCTTGCACTGTCCCTATGACGTTGGCGTTGAGGTTGGTCACGTTGTAGGCGCCGGCATTGACCGCGTCGCAGCCGGCGGATGCGCGAGCCTCGCCGCTCATTGCCAAGCAGAGCGCGGCGGCTGAGACAAGAGATCGGCTGACGGTCGAACGACAAGAAGGTGCCGGCACGGCATCCCCCAAAGAGTCCCGCTTGTGGATTGTTTTCCACAAGGCCCGAGCCCTTCGCGGCCAGCACGCGCCACTGGCGAACGGCGTTCTTGATGATTCGTTAGTCTATTGATTCGCGCCACGCGAACAGCGGTCCTCAAGATGAACACAACCCAGCGTTGCTCTAATGCAACTGTTCAATATCCGCAGGATCTCCACAGCCTCGCCCTTTAGCGAGCACATCCATCGGAGGGCTCTAGAGGCCCTGCGAGGGCGGCGCCCCGAAGGTGCGGCGGAAGGCGCGGGAGAAGTGCGCCTGGTCGGCGAAGCCTGCGGCATGCGCCGCCGTAGTGAGGCTCGCCCCTTGCGCGGCTTCGCGAATGGCGGCGCGCAGGCGATGCCATCCGCGATAGCGCCGGAAGGGGACGCCAACCTCCAGCGTGAACAGGTGCTGGAAGCGCGAGGGCGAGAGCCCGGCAGCGGTGGCAGCAGCGGCGACCGAGAGGTCCGAGTCAGCGTCGTCTTGCAGCGCGGAGACGGCGCGGGCGATGCGCGCGTCCATCGTGCGGCGCGCGCGCCTGCCTCCGAAGGCGACGACGTCCTGCATATCGCCGCGCATGTCGATCGCGTCGGGACGCCGCTCGAAGTAGTCGCGTAGCGGGGAAGGATCGCTGCCGCCGATGAGCACGCCATCGACCGCTTCGCCACCGCTCACCAGTGAGGCCAGCGCGTCGGCGCCGGCCATGTCGGGCTCGAGATAGATGACGCCGAGCGGATCGCCGCCGACGTCGAACTCGTAGGGCACGCCGGCGCGCACGACGGCGCTGCGGCACGTCTGCCACCCGCTGCCCGCGATGCGCAGGCGGAAGCCGCCGTAAAGCCCGGCAAGGTACACGGCCGTGCTGTGGGCGTGCGGCGCGTTGTGGTCGAGCGGCCCGGCGAACACCGCCCAGCCGTTATCGACGTGCCACAGCGCCTCGCGGCGCGGACGCTGCTTCGCAGCACGTTCGTTCAAGAGGCCGGACATGGACATGCGCTACCTTGCGACCCGATCGACCAAGCTTGCAGAGGAATGACGACGTGACAATGGAAGAGAAAGGCGGCGCGGGTCTGACGCGGCGCCGCATGCTGGCGTCGGCCGCCGCCTTGGCAGCAGCTCCCCTCGCAACGGCCTTGCCGATCACGCCGGCGCGGGCGACCGGACCGATCCTGCCCCCGAGCAAGCCGGCGTGGGAGCGCTTCAAGCTCGGCAGCTTCCAGTTGACCATGCTCGCCGATTCCGACGCCTTCATCGACGGCCCCTACCCGATCGTCGGCGGCAACGCCACGGCGGCCGAGGTCGAGCAGCTTATGCGCGAAAACATGCTGCCGCCCAGGACCTATCAGCCGGGCTTCACGCCGATGCTGGTCAACACCGGCAAGGAGCTCGTTCTTTTCGACACGGGCAACGGCGCCGCCGGCTTCATCAAACGGCCGGACGGCGGCTGGCTCGCGGCGCAGCTCGGCTCCGCCGGCTTCAAGCCGGAGGACATCGATGTGGTGGTGCTGTCGCACGGCCACCTCGACCATGTCGCCGGCGTGATGGAAGGCGGCAAGCCGCTGTTCCCGAATGCCCGCTACATCATCGCCGGCATCGAGTACGATTTCTGGGCTCCCGAGGGCAAACATTCGGGCGAGATGGAAAAGCTCGCTGCCGTGTTTCGCGCCAACGTCGTCCCGGTGACCGAGCGCATCACCTTCATCAAGGCGGGCGACGATGTCGTCCCGGGCATCCGCTCGCTCGCAGCGTACGGCCACACGCCCGGGCACCTCGCCTTCACGCTGGAGAGTGACGGCGCGCGCATGCTGTTCTGGGGCGACTGCGCGCATCACCACGTTGCATCTCTGGCGCGGCCGGACTGGCATTGCGTCTTCGATGCCGACAAGGAGCAGGGCGCCGCGACGCGCAAGCGCATCTACGACATGGCGGCGACCGAGCGCCTTCCGGTCAGCGGCTATCACATGCCGTTCCCGTCGATCGGCTACGTCGAGCGCCGCGCCGACCGTGGCTACCGCTGGGTGCCGCACAGCTTTCAGCTCACCGCGCCTAAGGCTGGCTAGCGGCGGCCTTGCGGAACGCCAGCGGCGAGGTGCCGGTCCACCGCCGGAAGGCGCGCGTGAAATGCGCCGGGTCCGAGTAACCCAGTTCGAGCGCAATGTCGGTGATGGGGGCGCGTGTGTGTGCGACGAGCGAGGTCGAGCGCGCGCACAACAAATCATCCAGAACCGCGTGGTAGGCGGTGCCCGCTTGCGCGAGCTTGCGTTGCAGCGTCCGCGGGGTCGTTCCGAGCTTGGCCGAAACCCATTCCAGGCGCGGAGCCCCCTCTTGCAGGGCCAGCGCCATGACGGCGGTGATGGCGCCAACGGAATCGTGCCCCGTGGGGAGCGCCGGCTCATCGGCCGCCGGAAGGTCGTGCCCGCCGTCGGGCACTGTGTCGGGATTGGCGGCCGCGAGCAGCGCCGCGTCGAAGCCGATGGTCGTGACGGCGTGGCCATGCGAGACATTGGTGCGCAGAATCTGCTCGACCTCGCCCGTGGGCGAGCCGCGCGCCGCGGTGGTCAGGACGTAGTCGGGCGTCCAGCGCCGGCCGGCATACGTGCGCACGAGATCGATCAGATATCCCGCGCCGAGCAACTCGTTCTGATAGCGGCCCTCGCACTCGGGTTCGAGAAACTCGATCGACCAGCGCGCGCACCCGCCGCGAACCTCGATCGCCAGCACCGTCGATGTCTGCAGCATCGCGGCGATCCCTGTCGAGGACCGGTCGATCGCGGCGGCGAGCGTCGGCGCCGCGCAGACCCAGCGGCCGAACGCATTGAGCTCGCGCGCCTTCACGCGGCTGCCGAGCCGGGCGCCGAAATGCTCATCGCCGGTGGCACGGGCGGCACGCTCCAGAAGGCGAAACTGCTCCCGCAGCGGGACGACCAGCTCGCGCCGCTCCAATAGCGCAAGCGGCAAGTCGACGTCCTGCAGGATGCGGCCGATGGAACCGCCCAGCCCTTCGACGACGCTGGCGATGGGCCCCAGGGCGCTGGCGCGGGTGAAGCCTGACTGACGGCGGGACATTTCGGCAATCGGTCCGGCAAATTGGCGATGGCGCAAAATGGCAAGCGAGACCACCCGAAAGCGACTCACATTGCAGTGACCATTCCGGGAACGGGGCAGCATCGCCGAGGGAGAGCAAAGTGAAAAACGGCTATTTCGACGACCGTAACATCCGCTGGTACACGCTCGGAGGCTTCGACAACCTCGCCTATCACGTCTGCGACGTGGACGAGCGCCTGCGCAGCGTCGACATCCTCTTCAAGTTCGCCGCCAACGAGAAGATCGCGCTGCATCGGCACAAGGCGGCGTACCGCACCTTCGTGCTGCAGGGCGAATTGCGCATCTATCGGGCGAACGGCGAGCTGAAGGAAGTCCGCCCGCTGGGCAGCTATGTCAGCGCCGCGTCCGACGGCGAGCCGCATACCGAGGGCGGCGGCGACATCGACGTGATCGCTCTGTTCAGCAACCGCGGCATTGCCGACAACGGGGTCGTCTACGAGATCCTCGATGAGAACCTCAACGTCGTCGTGACCTTCGGAATTCCCGAGTTCATGGCCCTGCTCGACGCGCAGCGGCAGAGCGAGGCCGCGTGAGGCAGGGATCCGACGATTGACGAGGCGCGTTGGCTGCAACTAGGCTGCGATCCGGCCGATGCAGCCAGCCGCTTGCGCCCTATGGGTATGGTGAATGCATCAACTGAGACGTTGATCCTTCTGCTTCGCGGCGAACGGGTCGGCAATGCAAGCGCTGATCGGTACCGTTCGCCCGTAGAGCAAAGGATCTACCCATGCGTTCATTCACCGACGCAAAGGCCATGGCACGCTCGCTGCGCAGCGCGCTCGGCGACAAGAAGCTCGAGCTGTCGCACGGCGAGTGCCTCGACATCGTCGCCCGGCAATTCGGCCTCGATAACTGGAATGTGCTCGCCGCCAAGATCGACGCGGCAGATGGCGGCAAACCGGCCGAAGCGACGAGCGACGGCATCCGGCTCATCGAAGCGATACCCATCCTGCGCATCTTCGACGTCGCCAAGGCGAAGGAATTCTACGTCGACTTTCTCGGCTTCACGATCGACTGGGAGCACCGCTTCGGCGACAACTTCCCGCTCTATGCGCAGGTGTCGCGCGCCGGCCTTAAGCTGCACCTATCCGAGCATCACGGCGACGCCATCCCCGGCTCCACGGTGTTCGTGTGGATGCGCGGCATCGCCGAGTATCACCGCGAGCTTACGGCCAAGAACTACCGCTACTACCGTCCGGGCCTGGAAGACGCGCCCTGGGACGCGCGGGTGATGGAGGTGGGCGACCCGTTCGGCAACAAGCTGCGCTTCAGCGAGCCGAACAAGGCCGACGACCCGCGCGCCTAGCGGCGCACCAGGTGGGCGGCCTACTTGGATAGCTTGTCGCGCTCGGCAATGAGCGCATCGAGCTTCGCCTGCTGGTCGGCGATACGATCGGAGGTGCGACTTTCGTCGGCCGCACCCGAATAGGCCGCGGCCTGCTCAACAAGCTCGCGCAGGTTGGCGCGCAATATAGCTATGCGGGTGTCGAGCTCGGCGAGCTCAGCTGGATCGGGCGCGGGCATGGGGTCCTCTTCGCAGGCGGTGGCGGCGGTATCAGTTATGGCGCTTGCTCGGCCGGTAGACGCCGGCGTCGGCATCCCATTCGAGATAGCCGAGATCCTTGGGCATCGACTTCAGCGGCGTATTGCGGGTCATACGCTCGGCCGCTTCCCGCGCGGCCTCCGAAGCACGCGACATTTCCTTGGCCAGCCATTTCATGCCGGCCGCCACTCCGGCTCCGATGAGCACCGCGGCGACGACGTGAGGCATCGACGACACTCCCTCCAGAGGCGCGCGCCGAACGCGCCAATTATAGCCCGTACCGCGACCAAAGCGCCCGGGCCTCGACAGCGGATATCAGATCCTCGGCAAAGGCAAGACGGCCGCTGGTTAATTCCTCGTAACCCGTGCTCGCGGGCGAACGCCGCAGGCGGCTCAACAGGCCGCCTTTTTCGAGCGGAACGACCTTGAGACGAACCTTGTCGCCGTAAAGCTCGCGCATCTTGGTGCGCACGTCCGATATGCCGTCGACGAGCCCCAGCTCCAGCGCCTTCGGCGCCGACCAGAATGCGCCGGAGAACATATCGGAGTCGGCGCCCCGCAGGCGACCGGCGCGGCGCTCTTTGACGATACCGATAAACACGTCGTGCACGTCGCGCTGCACGCTCTTGATCTGCTCGACCTCCTCGGGGCGCTCGGGACGGAACGGGTCGAGTGAGTCCTTGGAGATGCCCGCCGTGTAGACGCGACGCTCGATGCCAAGCTTCTCGATCGCCTTGACGAAGCCGAAGCCCGAGAAGATCACGCCGATCGAGCCGACGATCGACGACGCGTCGGCATAGATCTCGTCGCCGGCGACGGCGAGATAGTAGCCGCCGGAAGCGGCAACATCCTCGCAGAAGGTGTAGACGGTTTTCTTCTTCTCCTCGGCCAGCTGACGGATGCGGCGGAAGATGAGGTTCGACTGCACGGCCGAGCCGCCGGGCGAATTTATGATGATGGCCACGGCCGGGCACTTCGACATCTCGAAGGCCTTCTCGATGGCACCGGCGGCGTGCGCGATCGACAGGCCCGGGCGCAAGGGCACCGCAGCGCCGATGGGGCCCGCGAAGCGCAGCACGGGAACGACGGGACCTTGGCCAAAGAACCACATGGGGGCCTCGCTGAAAGCCTGCAGATCGGGTGGAGCCGACCTTTTAGGCCATCGAAGCACCCCCGGCTAGAGCGGCAGGCTGCCTTTACGCCGGAGCCTGCATCGCCAGCGCGCCGCCACGGCGCAGAATGTCCTGCGCCGCCGGGGTGAAGCCGTTGCCGGCCTCGTGCAGCACGAAGCCAGGCAGAACCTGCAGGGGCGCGCGGCTCCCCTTCGTGCCCTGCACGATGACGCGGTGGGCGAGCGTGCCCACGCGAGGATGGAGCGGCAGGATGCGAATGGCGCCGAAGCGCTGGTCGAACGCGGCAAGCACGCGGCCCAGAGCCTCGGCCTTGTGGACAATGGTCGCCACGCCGCCCGGCGCCGCCATGCGCGCCATGAAGCGTCCCCACGCCTCGAGACCACCCTCATCCATCGCGTGGGCGCCGGCCTTCAATGCGTCCGGAGCGAGCGTGCTGGCATCGGCGTCGTGATACGGCGGATTGGCGATGATGTGACCGAAGCTTTCATCGACAAGCGCGTGCGCGCGCAGCTCGGCCGCCGATGCGCCGATGTCGGCGCTGACGACCCGCACGCGTGCGGCGAGATCATTGTGCTGCACGTTCTCGGCGGCGAGTTCGGCCAGCTCGCGCTGCTTTTCGAGCAGCACCACCTCGGCGAACGGCAGGCGCCGCGCAACGCACAGGCCGGCGGTGCCGACGCCAGCGCCGACATCGAGCACGCGCAGCGGCCGGCCGGCGTCAGCCGGCACGGCGGCGGCTAGCATCACTGCGTCGAGCCCGGCCCGATAGCCGGAGCGCAATTGCCGAATGCTCAGCGCGCCGTCGAGAAAGGCGTCATTTGTGACAAGGGGACGATCTTGGGCTGCGGACGTTTGCTCCATCCCCTAGCAACAACGGCTGACGCCCGGCGCGTCAAGAGCGCCCGCAACCGCCCGGGCGCCGCGGGTCCATCGTCACGGGGCAACCATCCACTGGCCGAGGTCGGCCTCGATCAGTAGCCTACGGGCGGCCTCCCAGCGATCCTCGGGCACCGCGAGCCGCTGGGCCACGGCGCCCAGCGTGCCCTGCACGGCGCTCATATTGCCGTCGAACACTGCCGTTTCGATGCCGGCATCCTCCAGGAGCACCTTCAGGTAGCTCAGGAGCACCGGGTCGTTGGTCGTCACCAAATCGCGCATTGTGCCAAGGTAACCCTGGTCCGGGCCGGTTGCGGCAAAGTTTGCTTGGAATTTGCCCCCGGCAGCACGTTATACCAAGCTTCACAAGCATGAGCTCGGGAAGATGACCTTGGGTCAAGTCATAGCATTCGACGCCGGCCGCGGCTCGCCGGAAAGCCTCAAGCCGCTGCTCGACCTCGTCGCCACCGATATGGAGGCGATCAACCGCATCATTCTCGACAAGCACGTCTCCGACGTCGAGCTGATCCCGGAGCTCGCGCACCACCTCATCGACTCGGGCGGCAAGCGTCTGCGCCCGATGCTGGCCTTGGCGGCGTGCAAGCTGTGCGGGTATTCCGGCACCGGCCACATCCGCGTCGCCAGCGCCATCGAGTTCATGCACACCGCCACGCTGCTGCACGACGACGTGGTCGACGAGAGCGGCCTCAGGCGCGGCAAGCAGACCGCGCGCATGCTGTGGGGCAACCAGGCGAGCGTGCTGGTCGGCGACTTCCTGCTCGGGCAGGCTTTCCGCACGCTGGTCGACGTCGGCTCGTTGCCGGTGCTGCGCATCCTGTCCAACGCCGCGGCGGTGATCGCCGAGGGCGAGGTGATGCAGCTGGCCGCCGCCAACAACACGACGACCACCGAGGACGACTACCTCGCCATCATCAACGCCAAGACCGCGGCGCTGTTCTCGGCCGCGGCCGAGGTCGGCGCTGCCATCTCCAATCGACCGGCGGCGGAGCAGGCGGCACTCAAATCGTACGGGCGCAACCTCGGCCTCGCCTTCCAGCTCGTCGACGATGCCCTCGACTATTCCGGCGACAGCGCCAGCCTCGGCAAGGCGATCGGCGATGATTTCCGCGAAGGCAAGATCACCCTGCCGGTGATCCTGTCGTTCCGCCGCGGGTCGGAGGAGGAGCGCCAATTCTGGAAGCGCACCATCGCCGACGGCGACCTGAAGGACGGGGATCTGGAGCACGCCGTGGCGCTTATGAAACAGCACAAGGCGCTTGAAGCGACGATGGAGCGGGCCCGCTCGTATGGGGCGATCGCCCACGACGCCCTCGCCATCTTCCCCAATCGGCCGGAAAAGTCGGCGATGCAGGACGTGATCGCGTTCTGCGTGCACCGCACGCACTGAAAATCACCTGGCCCATACGGGCCGTATTGCCGGGCGAACCCCGGCATCCTAGGATTCGGCGCTTCGCTGGTCACATCGGGGATATCAAGTGCCGCCGCATCAGCATATCGCCGGACGCATTGCCGCCCGCCGCGGCTGGCTCGTTGCCTCAGCCTGCCTCGCGCTCGCGGGGGCCGCATTTGCGGCCCAGCCGATCGAGGGGCTCAAGCCGGGCATCGTTCTGGCCAAGGTCGGCATCACCGACATGACCAAGACGCAGCAGGCGGACCTGTGGAAGCTGGTCGACGAGTACGCCACCGTCGACGCGCTGCAGGAGTTCTGCGGCACCAAGCTCAACCTGCAGCGGCGCGCCTGGCGCGCCGTGGGCACCTGCGTCGAGCCGACGTCATTGCGGAAGGTGATCGGCACCTTCAAGACGAAGAAGGACGGCTACCTGAAGCAGTGGGAAACGCTGCACGGACAGCCCGACGCCAAGAAGGCCGTGTGCGAGCGCTTCAAGACCAAGCTCTCCGAATACTCGAAGATCATGAGCGGGCAGATCAACGAGGCGGCCACGGCGTGCCGCAACTGCTTCTTCTGCTAGAGACGAGCTAGCGTCAGTCGCCGAGCGTGGTGGCGACGACCCACCAATCGGGATGGCGGGCGCGCAGCTGCTCGGCTGCCGCCGCGGCGCGTTGCGGATCGGCGAGAATTCCATAGCTCGTCGGCCCGGCGCCGGAGAGGCTGACGTAGAGGCAGTCGGGCAGCGCGGCGAGCGCCGCTTCGGCCGCGGCGCTATCTGGCAGCACGGTATGGGCCGGTGCCCTCAGGTCGTTGCCGATGGCGCGCATATAGTCGACGAGCGCCGGAGCATCAGCAAAGCTTGGCAATGGCGCCGGCGCCGCAGCCTCCGCGGCACGCGGCACCGAAAGCTGCCCGAATACGGACTTGGTCTTGCCGAACGGCGAGGCGATCAGGGGGCACACGAGCACCGCATCGAGCCGCGGCAGCTTGCCGGCCGGCTCGATGTGCTCGCCGACACCCCATACGAGCGACGTCCTGTCGGCGAGGCAGACCGGCACGTCGGCTCCGAGCGAGGCGGCGATCGACCGCCAGTCGATCGATGCAGCGGGGTTGGCGCGGCGCACGGCGCGCAGTACGGCCGCCGCGTCGGCCGAGCCGCCGCCGATCCCGGCGGCGATCGGCAGGCGCTTCTCCACGTCCACACGCCCGAGCGTCGCCTGCGGATCTGCCGCGGCGATGCGGTCGAGCGCCGTATCGACGAGGTTGTTGCCGGCGATCGCCGCCGCATACTGTCCCGTCATGCGCACCTCGCGCGCAGAGCCCGGCGTGACGGTGACGTCGTCGGCGACATCGGCGAAGGCGATGAGACTTTCGAGCAGGTGATACCCGTCGGCGCGGCGGCCAAGCACCCGCAGCGTCAGGTTGATCTTGGCGCGGGCGTGCTCGGTAAGCGTCGTCATTGCCGCTCACCGGTAAGACGAAGGCCCCGGACGATCGTCCGAGGCCGCAGGCTGGGCCGTGCGAAGCGCGGCGCGTCAGCGGTCGGCGGCGCCGTCGATGAGGTTGCGGCCGAAGCCGGTGTTGTCGAGATAGATCCCCGGCGCGCCGTACGCGCCGTAGCTGGGCGCGGCGTCGACCTTGATGTCGGCCTCATAGTAGGTCCGGCACATGCGATAGCCGTCCGCCCAGAAGCACTGGCGATAGGCGGGCGTGCCGGCCATGGTCTCGATCTCGTCCGGCGAGGCGATCGGAAGCGGCTTGGCAAGGGTGGGACCGGTGGAAAGAGCCGCCACGGAGAACGCGGCAGCGGCAACCGCGATGCGTTTTACTCGAACCATTGCGAACTCCAGACAGCTCCGCGATCCGCCGCGTTGCTGTCAGTGGAATTCGAATCTCGGGCGCTTGTTCCACCCGCGGTGAAACTATCGGCCGTCAAACCGGGGGTGGGCGGGCACCGGTGCCCGCCGCAGCGTCACTCGACCAGCGCCGGATTGAGCTTGGTTTCCTTGCGCCGCTTCTGCTGGACCTTGCGCATCGTCTCGCGCGGACCTGCCCGGGCCTCCACGCTCGGCGGCAGGCCGTCGACGAGCTTCTTCTTGATCTTCTCCAGCTCTTCCGGCTCGGGATCGAGGGTGAGCGCCTGGTCCCACTGGAACTTTGCCTCGCGCTCGCGGCCGACGCGCCATAGCGCATCACCGAGGTGGTCGTTGAGGACCGGGTCCTGCGGCTTGAGCTCGACGGCGCGCTCGAGGAAGCGCACGGACTCGGCGAAGTTGCCGAGCTTGAAGTGCGCCCAGCCGAGGCTGTCGACGATGTAGCCGTCGTCCGGCTTCAGCGCGACGGCCTTCTCGATCAGCGACATGCCCTCCTTGAGGTTGCGATTCTGGTCGACCCAGCTGTAGCCGAGATAGTTGAGCGCCAGCGGCTGGTCCGGATAGAGCTCGAGTGCCTTCTTCAGATCGGCCTCGGCTCCCGGCCAGTTCTTCAGGCGCTCATAGCAGGTGCCGCGCGAATAATAGATGCTCCAGTGCCGCTTGTCGGGCTTGGGGATCAGCTTCGTCGCCTGCGTGTAGACGTCGGCCGCCTCGCCATAGCGCTTGCGCGAGCGCAGGATGTTGCCCAGCGCATCGAGGGGCTTCAGGTCGTCGGGGCTTTCCTTCGCCAGACGCTCGAGGATCAACTTCGCCTCGTCGACCTTCTCCAGCGAGTTGAGGGCGAACGCCTTGCGGATATCGATCGCCGCCTGCAGCGCCGTGCCGGCCGGAATGCGATTGTAGACCTCGATGGCGTCCTGATAGCGCTGGCCCGTCTCGTAGGCGCTGGCGAGCGCCGCGAGCGCAAAGGCGTGATCGGGCTGCGCATAGAGGGCCAGCTGCAGGTAGAGGATGCCCATGCTGAGGCCACCCTCGCTCGTCAGCGCCTCGCCGAGACCGTAGAACACCTCGGCCATGCCCTCGGCCGGCGTGTTGATCAACAGCGGGGTCTTCTTGCCCGGTCCGATCTGCTCACGCAGCTCGCGCACGAGCACGTGCGGCTCGCCCTGGGCGCGCTCGGTCTGCGCGTCGAGCAGCTCTCCGGCGCGTTTGAAATTTCCTTCGTGCGCGGCGTGGCGAGCGGCGGCGAGCGCGATGCGCAGCGTCGTCGCGTCCTGGCGCATCGAATGCTCGTAGGCCGCCTCCGCCTCCTTCGGCTGCCCCATGACGTCGGCGATCAGCGCCTTGTGATAGTTGAGATAGAACTGCGCCCACTCGGCCTGCTTGGGCATCTCGAGCAGCTTCAGAGCGCGCTGCGCGTTGCCGGCAGCGGCGGCGGACCAGGCTCGGGCGAGTGCGCTCGTCAATTCGCCGATCGGGCCGTCGGAGGCCTTGCGGAACTCCTCGTCGGCGACGTCGTACTTGCCGTTCTTGAACCCGTCGAGACCAAGGAGCAGATGCGCCATGCGGTTGTCCGCATCCTTGGCGATGAGCTGGCGGGCGAGCGGGACAGCGCGCTCCCAGTGGCCCTCGGTGGCCTCGGTCTGGAAAGCCTGCTCGAGAAGGACGGCGTTCGTCGGGTCGAGGGCGAGCGCGCTACGGTAGAACTCCGCGGCGCTGTTGTTGTCGTTAATGCCCTTGGCGAGGTTGGCTGCGAGGTAGCTGCCGAGCAGCGAGTGCGCGTCCGTCTCGGTCATGAAATCGTTGGCGGCCTGGGGCGCGCTGATGGCGGCAAACATGCCGGAAGCGATTGCAGTAATGCGCAATACCTTGCGAAGGCTGGACCGCATTCAAACTCATCCTTCTTGGAGGCACGGGGCCGATTCCCACCTGGTCGTACCGTAGCGCATATCGCGGCGATTTGGCGACAAGGTCGGGGTGGGTAACGTTGAATCGCAAAAACCTAGGGCGTCATATTCGCACCCCGGACGAGCCCCTAGACGCCTCACATTCCGGCGTAATTCGGCCCGCCGCCGCCCTCGGGGCAGACCCAGGTAATGTTCTGGCTGGGGTCCTTGATATCGCAAGTTTTGCAGTGGACGCAGTTCTGGGCGTTGATCTGGAAGCGCGGGTCGCCGCCCGGCTCCACGACGATCTCATAGACCGCTGCTGGGCAATAGCGCTGCGCGGGTTCGGCGAATTCCGGCAGGTTGATGGCAACCGGTACAGCGGGGTCGGTTAGCTTTAGGTGAACCGGCTGGTTCTCCTCGTGGTTGGTGCCCGAGAACGACACGCTGGTCAGCCGGTCGAAGGTGAGGACGCCGTCGGGCTTCGGATAGGCGATGGGCGCGGTGTTTTGCGCGCGCTTGAGCGTCGCGTAGTCGGGCTTGCTGTGCTTGAGCGTGAAGCCCAGGCCGCCGCGGATGAACGTGTTGAGCCACATGTCGATGCCGCCCAGCGCGAAGCCGATGAACGTCCCGAAGCGCGACCACAGCGGCTTCACGTTGCGCACCGGTTGCAGATCGCGGGCAATGTCACCGGAGCGCACGGCCTCCTCGTAGGCTTCGAGACGGTCGTGCGCGCGCCCCTCGCCGATCGCGACGAAGGCGGCATCCGCCGCGGCGATGCCCGACAGGATCGCGTTGTGGCTGCCCTTGATGCGCGGCAGGTTGATGAAGCCCGCGGCGCAGCCGAGCAGCGCGCCACCCGGAAAGGTGAGCTGCGGGATCGATTGCCATCCGCCTTCGGTGATGGCGCGCGCCCCATAACCGATGCGCTTACCGCCCTCGAACGTGGTGCGGACCGCGGGATGCGTCTTGAACCGCTGGAATTCCTCGTAGGGCGAGATGTACGGGTTCTCGTAGTTCAAGTGCAGCACGAAGCCGACGGAAACGAGATTGTCGCCGTAGTGGTAGAGGAACGAGCCGCCGCCGGTACGGTCGTCGAGCGGCCAGCCGAACGAGTGCTGCACCAGGCCCGGCTGATGCTTCTCGGGCGCGACGCGCCACAGCTCCTTGAGGCCGATGCCGTACTTCTGCGGGTCGCTGTTCTCGGTGAGCTTGAACTCCTCGACGAGTTGCTTCGTCAGCGAGCCGCGCGCGCCCTCGGCGAGAAACGTGTACTTGCCGCGCAGTTCCATGCCGCGCACGAAGCTCTCGGTCGGCTGGCCGTCGCGGCCGACGCCCATGTCGCCGGTGGCGACGCCGACCACGGCGCCGTTCTCGTCGTAGAGAACCTCGCTCGCCGCGAAGCCCGGATACACCTCGACGCCGAGCTCGGCCGCCTGCTCGGAGAGCCAGATGCACAGCGCGCCGAGGCTGATGATGTAGTTGCCGTGATTGCTCATCAGCGGCGGCATCAGGAAGTTGGGTAGGCGCAGCGCCCTGCTGGCGGTGAGGAAGTAGAAGCGGTCGTCGCGCACTTCCGTCTCGACGGGGGCGCCCTTCTCCTTCCAATCGGGAATGAGCTTGTTGAGGCCCTTGGGGTCGATGACGGCGCCCGAGAGAATGTGCGCGCCGACGGCGGAGCCCTTCTCGACCACCACGACCGACAGCTCGCTCCCGGCCTCGGCGGCGAGCTGCTTCAGCCGGATCGCCGCGGCAAGACCGGCCGGGCCGGCGCCGACGATGACGACGTCGAACTCCATCGCCTCGCGGGGCGGCAGCTCGGCTGCGGTCTCGGCCATGACTTCTTTCACCTCATGTCTCGCGCGCGAGCTTCAAACTCTTCTAAAGTGGTCGTAGGTCTCCCGGGGCGGCAGCGTCAAGCGCCGCGGGGCCGCAAGCATCGGTCGGGGAGGAGAGGGAGCGGCGAGGCGCTCGCGCTATGAGCCGGCTCTCTCCCCCTATATGGTGCCGCGCATGAACGCCGACGAGACAGCACGCGCAGCGGCCGGTCGCATCCTCGCCTGGTACGAGGCGATGGGCGTCGACGCCGCACTCGCCGATGTGCCGATCGATTGGATGGCGCGCGCCAACGTGCCGCCCGGCGCGCAATTCTCGTTGCAATCGGAAGTTTCCTCCGCCGCCGCGACGCCGGCACCGCAGCAGCGCCCGGGACCTGGAGTGCCAACGGCACCGCCGCGCGCCCACGCGCCTCAGGCCCCAATCGCCAAGCCGGCACGGCAGTTCCCGGCGCGCCCAGCCGCCGCACCAGGCGCGGAGGCGAATGTCGATCTAGCCCGCGCGGGGGACCTTGCGGCCCTCGGATCAATGCTCAGTGCTTTCGATGGCTGCGGACTCAAGGCGACGGCCAAGAACCTATGCTTCTATCGCGGCGCCGAGCGCGCGCCCCTGATGATCGTCGGCGAGGCGCCGGGGCGCGAGGAGGACCTGGAAGGCAAGCCGTTCGTCGGCCGCGCCGGACAGCTGCTCGACAAGATGCTCGCGTCCATCGGCATGGGCGAGGCCAACGTCCACATCACCAACATCGTCTACTGGCGGCCGCCGGGGAACCGCACGCCGACGCCGCAGGAGGCGCTCGCCTGCCGACCGTTCCTCGAGCGGCAGATCGCGCTCGTCGGACCCAAGGTCGTCCTGGCGCTCGGCGGCGCCGCCGCGAAGCAGTTGTTCGACGTCGCCGACGGCATCATGCGCATCCGCGGCAAGTGGCGCGATCTGGAAGCCGGCGGCCACACGGCGCAGGCGATGGCGACGCTCCATCCGGCCTATCTCTTGCGGACGCCGGCCGCCAAGGGCATGGCTTGGCGCGATCTGCTCGCCGTCAAGGCGGCGCTGAAATAGCGAAGAGAAACTCATGGCCAGGATCGACGAGAGCTTCACCTTCAAGCCGCTGCGCATCGCGACGCTCACGGTCTCCGACACGCGCGACAAGGCGAACGACAAATCGGGCGACGTGCTGGAGGATATGATCCGCGAGGCGGGCCACGCGCTGGTGAAGCGCGAGATCGTTACCGACGACCTGACGCAGATCCGCGCCAAGGTAGAGAGCTGGATCGCCGACGCGGGCGTCGACGTGGTCATCACCACCGGCGGCACGGGCTTTACGGGCCGCGACGTAACACCGGACGCGGTGAAGCCGCTGTTCGAGAAGGAGATCGAGGGGTTCTCGGTGATCTTCCACATGCTCTCGTTCAAGAGCGTGGAGACGTCGACCATCCAGTCGCGTGCCTGCGGCGGCACTGCCAACGGCACTTACATCTTCTGCCTGCCGGGCTCGCCCGGCGCCTGCAAGGACGCGTGGAACGGCATCTTGAAGTGGCAGCTCGACGCCCGCCACCGGCCCTGCAATCTGGTCGATATCATGCCGCGTCTGAAAGAGACGCGCTGAGCCGGCCGCCGCTCAGAAGCTGCTGCGGCCGCGCTCGATGGCGACGAGTTCGAGCGTCGCGTTGGTGGTATCGAACACCGCCGCGGCGATCTGCCCAGCGACGATGAAGACGAGCCCGAGGACCAGCGCTGGAGCGCCCGTGAGGACACCGAGCGGCAAGCCGAAGAACGCAACGGCGGAGAGTTCGCCGACGAAACCGCCACCGCCGGCCACAGCCGCGAAGACGCCACCGAGCAGCATCACCCATCCGATCGCACTCAGCGCGTGGGCGACGACTTTCGATAGGCGGAAGCGTGGCTGGAAGGCCGGAAGATCGCTCTCTGCGGGGCGCGCGACGCGCGGCATGGGGACCTGTTGCGGGTCGGCGTAGCCGCTCGCCGCAGATTGATTGCCGACGTTATAGACGCGCTGACCGCCGGGCGACGGAGATGGCGGCGCTTGTGCCGCTGGCTGCGCCGCTTGGCCGCCAGACTCGCGCGAGCGGGCGACGCGGGCTTCGCCCCAGCGCCACTCGGCAATGCGGAACAGGCCCTCGCGCGCTTCTTGCGCCTCGGCGGTCGTCCCATGCTGTTCGACAAGGTGGCGGTAGAATTGGAGGGCATAATCCATCTTGCCCTCGGCCTCGGCCCGCCGCGCCGCTTGTAGCACCTGCACCGGCGTGAACTGCATCGACGTCTGCACCATGACGCAACCCCCTTACGCTCAACGCGAGCGATGCAACGCTACCACTGTCAATTACGAATGTCCGCCCCAGGCCGGGCAGAAATATTCAAAACGCGTAACTTTACTAACAGCAGGGTCCGACAATTTGCCGCGCCCTTCTGCATTTAGAGATCCGCGAGCGATGTGACGCGCTCGATGTGCAGGCCAGGAAAGCCGACGAGTGTCTCCGCCAGCAACCCGCTGCCCGTCGAACGTGGCCGCGGCTCAATCTCGACCAACCAGAATCCGCGCGCGCCGCGTGCCATGAGCGCCGCTCCGACGTGCTCCACCTTGAACGACGGCACGCCGTCGCCAACGATCAGCACCGGACAGTCGAACGGCATGTCGCTGATGCGCGGCAGATGACTGGTATCGCTCGAGAGTTTTCCGGCGGTGCTCTTGTCGATGCGCAGCGAACGGCCGGAGAGGGGCCGCGGAACGGCTTTGTGCCGGCGTACGGGCGTCGCGCGTGGCGGCAATGGCAGCGAGACAAGGCGAAGGGTGGTGACGGTCACAGCTTTTTTACCCCCGTAAAAGCGCTGATCCAGGACTAAGTCATCTAAATCTAACGGCAAAATTACGACGGCGCGAGGGTGACGGCGTGGCTTATCGCTCGCCGCGCAGTGCCGCAGCCTGTCGCGGCGCCAGCCGTAGCGCATAAAGAAGCCGCTGGCGTTGGTTGTCGAGTGCGTGACGAAAATAACCGTCACGCCGATAGCGCGCAGCGCTGCTCACGGCGCGCGTGCTCAAGAGCTTCACCCGCCGCATCCCGAGGCGACGGACGAGATCGGCATCCTCCAGCAACGGCAGCGGCCGATGTCCGCCGACCTTGTCGTACTGGCGGCGGGCGATGAGCAGCCCCTGCTCCCCATAGGGAGATCGCAGCAGCGCGCCGCGCAGGCGCACGGCGCCTTCGATCAAGCGCGGCGCAAAGCCATCGTCGTCGAGCGCGAAGCGGAAGGCAGCGGCGGCATGGCGGGACGTGCCGCGGTCGAAGCGCTCCATGAAGTGTGCCGCCTCGCGTTCCCAGCCGGCATCGAGCACGGTGTCCGCGTTCAAGAACAGCAGCCACGGATGCCGGGCAGCGTTAGCACCGGCGCGCAGCTGAGCGCCGCGATTGGGCGGAGCGGTGATAACTTCCGCGCCGGCATGGTCGGCGATCTCGCACGTCTTGTCTTCCGATCCGCCGTCAACGACGACCACCTCGCGGACAAATCCCTCCAGCGCTGCGGGCACCAGCGCGGTGAGCGTCTGAGGCAGCGTCGCCTCGGCGTTGAGAGCGGGAATGACCACGGAAACCATAAGGTTCTCTGCCACGCCCTTTGCCGCTTCAACAACCGCAATTCCGGCCATGTCCAAACGCATGGCTATCGTTCTTGCTTTGTTCTTTAAGTCGCGGTAAGGGTCATCCCGGCAATTCCGGAGACCAGATGGCGAGGCAGCGCGAGAAAGCGACGGTTGAGGCGAGCCCCGGCGGCCTGGTCGATGACGAGCGCCGCCGCGGGCGCGGCGCACGCTCCAACCACACCGGCCGCTTCGAGGGCGAGCGGCGGGAGACGTTCGACGACGGCTGGGAGGGTCTGGGCGACCTCGACGCCTTCAAGACGACGGTCTTCGACGACCCGGCGCGCACCATCATCACGCGCAACGATAGCCCCGACATCTCATTCGATCGCTCGATCAATCCCTATCGCGGCTGCGAGCACGGGTGCGTCTATTGCTTCGCGCGGCCGACGCACTGCTTCCTCGGCCATTCCGCCGGGCTCGACTTCGAGACGAAGCTTTACGCACGCACCAACGCGGCGGAGTTGCTCGAGAAGGAGCTGTCGAATCCGCGCTACCAGCCGGCGTGCATGGCGATCGGCACCAACACCGATCCCTACCAGCCGATCGAGCGCGAGCGGCGCATCATGCGCTCGATCTTGGAGGTGCTGGAGCGCACGTCGCATCCCGTCGGCATCGTCACCAAGTCGGCGCTGATCACGCGCGATATCGACATCCTCGCGCGCATGGCGGAACGCCAGTTGGCGCGCGTATGTATCTCGATCACGACGCTCGATGCGAAGATCGCCCGCGCCATGGAGCCGCGCGCACCCACGCCGACGAAGCGCCTCGACGCCGTGCGCCAGCTCGCCGAGGCCGGCATCCCGACGACGGTCATGGTGGCGCCGATCATTCCCGCACTCACCGATCCGGAGATTGAGCGCATCCTCGCCGCGGCGCGGGAGGCGGGCGCACGCTCGGCCGGCTACGTCATGCTGCGCTTGCCGCTGGAGATCAGCGGGCTGTTCCGCGAGTGGCTGGCGTCGGAGTTCCCCGACCGTGCCGAGCGCGTGATGCATCTGATGCAGTCGATGCACGGCGGGCGCGACTACACCTCCGATTGGGGCGTGCGCCAGCGTGGCACCGGCCCCTACGCCGACCAGATCGGCATGCGCTTCCGCCTGGCGGTCAAGCGGCTGGGCCTCAATCAGGACCGCAGCGAGCTCCGGACCGACCTCTTCAAGCGCCCAGTGCTCGCCGGGCAACAAATGCCGCTTTTTTGAGGGTTTTCCTCAGTCATCTTCATGCCGCGCTTTGACTTGGCGCCGGACCGGGTTGAACCTTCCCCACTATGGGGAATGCTGCCGCCGAGCTTCGACCGCGCCCGACCTTCGAGTTGGAAGCGGCGGAGCTGCAGCTGCACGGCGGTCCGGTCGCCGGTGTCGACGAAGCGGGCCGAGGACCGCTGGCCGGACCCGTCGTGGCAGCAGCCGTCATCCTCGACCCCGAGCGCATCCCCGACGGCATCAACGACAGCAAGGTGCTCGACGAGGAAGCGCGCGAGTTCCTCTATGTCCGCATTCGCGCGACGGCGATCATCGGCGTCGGCATCGCCGACGTGAAGCGCATCGACGAGCTCAACATCCTGCACGCCACGATGTGGGCGATGGCGCAGGCGGTGGCGCAGCTTCCGCAGACGCCGAAACTCGTCGCCATCGACGGGAATCGCGCGCCGCAGCTCGATTGCCCATCGCGCACGCTGGTGAAGGGCGACGCGCGCTGCCTGTCGATCGCCGCCGCGTCGATCATCGCCAAGGTGACGCGCGACCGGCTGATGGTGCAGCTCGCCGCCAGCCACCCGGGCTATGGCTTCGAGCGCCACAAGGGCTACGGCACCGCCGAGCATCACGGCGCGATCAAGCGCCTTGGCGTCACCGTGCATCACCGGCGCTCGTTCCGCGCCGTGCAGCTCGCCCTCGGCCTCATCACCGAGGACGAGGAAGTGGTGTAGAATCCACTAATAGCCGCAAGCCCTTGATGCGACTCGCATCTGCATCGGCAACCGATAAATCGCTTCCCAACGGACTCCTCGCACAGCTAGAATCCACGGGCTTCGGCGCTGCCGAGGCGCGTGTTTCCCCTGTTGCGAAAGTTGCGTTCACATGGTTTTGCGTCGTTCGTCCGCGGCCCAATCGGCCAATCGCATCATCGTCGGTGATTGCCTTGCAGCGCTGAAAAAGCTGCCCGACGCCTCGGTCGATCTCGTCTTCGCCGACCCACCCTACAATCTGCAGCTCGCCTCCGACCTGATGCGCCCCAACAATACGCGCGTCGACGGCGTCGACGACGATTGGGACAAGTTCGCGAGCTTCGCCGACTACGACAAGTTCTCGCGCAGCTGGCTCACCGAGTGCCGCCGCATCCTGAAGCCGGACGGCGCCATCTGGGTCATCGGCTCCTATCACAACATCTTCCGCCTCGGCGTGACGCTGCAGGATCTCGGCTTCTGGATCCAGAACGACGTCATCTGGCGCAAGGTGAACCCGATGCCGAACTTCCGCGGCAAGCGCTTCACCAATGCGCACGAGACACTGATCTGGGCGGCCCGCGACCAGCGCGCTCGCGCCACGTTCAACTACGAGAGCCTCAAGGCGCTCAACGACGACCTGCAGATGCGCTCCGACTGGCTGTTCCCGATCTGCTCGGGGCCGGAGCGGCTGAAGGACGAAGGCGGTCGCAAAGCGCATCCGACGCAGAAGCCCGAGGCGCTCTTGCAGCGCGTGCTGCTCGCCTCGTCGAAGCCGGGCGACATCGTGCTCGACCCGTTCTTCGGCACCGGCACGACCGGCGCCGTGGCGAAGCAGCTTGGCCGCCGCTTCATCGGCATCGAGCGCGATCCCGACTATGCCCGTGCCGCCGAGGAGCGGATCGCCAGGGTGCAGCCGCTGTCGCTGTCGGCGCTCGAGACGGTACGTTCAAAGCGCTCCGAGCCGCGCGTGCCCTTCGGCACCATCATCGAGATGCGCCTCCTCCATCCGGGCACGGAGCTGCTCGACTCCCGCAAGCGGATTCGCGCGGAGGTGAAGGCCGACGGCACACTCAGCTACGGCGGGAACCAGGGCTCGATCCACCGCCTCGGCGCGATCGTGCAGGGCAAGAGCGCGTGCAACGGCTGGACCTATTGGCACTTCGAGGCCGACGGGAAGCTGAAACCGATCGACATCTTGCGTGAAGAAGCGAAGCGGCAGCTCGGGTTGAGTGGCGCGCCGGCGGTAATTGCCGCTGAATAATCAAAACACTGAGCATCACTTGCGACATTTTCGCACAACCAGCACCCGCACGCCGAGGTTGGTGCTGTTGTCGTTCGCAATGCCGGAGGGCGCGACGCCGCAGTAGACGACTGCCGCATCTGGGTCTAATTCAAGCCCATTCATAGCCACATTTCCGGACACGCGTATGCGTCGCACCGCGCTGAGAACCGACCGCCTACTCGTTATCGGCGCGGGTCCTGTCGGTTTGGCTATGGCTGACGCGTTGAAGCAGCGCGACGTCGCTTTCGATCACGTCGACGCCTCGGACGGCATCGGCGGGTTGTGGCGCCACGGCGTGTACCAGGGCGTGCACATCGTCTCCTCGAAGAAGTCGACCGGCTACACCGATTATCCGATGCCGGCGCACTATCCGGATTTCCCGAGCAGCACGCAGATGCTGCGCTATCTGGAGAGCTTCGCGCACGATCGCGACCTCAACGCCTCGATCGAGCTCAACCGCAAAGTCGTCCGCGCGGCGCCGCTCGCCGACGAGACCTGGCAGGTGACGTTCGAGGACGGCGAAGAGCGCACCTACAAGGGCGTCGTCGTCTGCAACGGGCATCATTGGGACAAGCGCTTGCCGCACTATCGCGGACGCTTCACCGGATCGCTCATCCATTCCTCGGACTACAGGGAACCGAAGCAGCTGCGCGACAAGCGGGTGCTCGTCATCGGCGGCGGCAACTCCGGCTGCGACATCACCTGCGAGGCGGCGCGCGTCGGCGCCGCGTGCGACTGGAGCCTGCGCTCGGGCTATTGGTTCCTGCCCAAGACCGCGTTCGGCCGCCCGCTGACCGACCTGCCGATCTGGGGCCTGCCGGTGTGGGTGCAGCGCCTCGTGCTGAAGTCGCTCGTCCGCATCTTCATCGGCGACTATCGCCAGTACGGATTGCAGCGGCCGTCGCACAAGCTCTTCGAGAGGCATCCGGCGTTCGGCACGGACGTGCTGAACTACCTGCGCCAGGGCCGCATCAAACCGCGACCGGACATCGCCCGCTTCTCCGGCACGAAGGTGCATTTCGTCGACGGCAGCGTCGGCGAATACGATCTCATCGTCGCCGCCACAGGCTTCAACAACGCCATCCCGTTCCTGCCCGCGAACCTCGTGCCGATCGAGAACGACATCGTCCAGGTGTACGGCGGCGCCTTCCCCGAGGCGGTAAAGAACCTCTACATCGTCGGCTGGGCGCAGCCGCGCAACGGCTTCGGCGCCATCATCTCGCCGGCCGCGAAGCTCTACGCCGAGATGATCGCGATACAGGACGAGATCGACCTGCCGATCGGCTACGTGCTCAAGTGGCGGGGGCTCAAGGTGCCGACCTCGCACCTGATCGATCCGGGGGCGACGCGCCGGGTGATCTGGCTGGCCCACAAGGTGCTGCCGCTCCTGAAGCGGCGGGCGCGCATCATCGCCGAGACCCAGGGCCGTCCGCCCTTCGACCCGTCCCTTTATGAATTCGACGGGCGCGACAAGGCCGTCGCCGTCAACGAGTGACGGCGCCGAACCTCAATTCAGCTTTGGCTTAGCGCTGCACCCGCTCGCGGTACGGGGCATCCGACGGACGCACCTCACCGGCGCGCTCGCGATAGGCGAGGCCCGAGACGTAGGGGTAGGCGTAGCCGCGGTAATAGAACAGGACCGGGGTGTTGGCGTTGGGGTCGGGCCGGCGGTACTTCACCTCGCCGGCGGGCGTCCGATAGAACTCGGCGCTGGCGTCAGTGTTAGCAACGGCGAGCAGGGCGAGCGCCGCAAAGGCCGCCGAGCCGAGAGCAAGGGTGTCCCGCATATTCTTCCTCGTTGATGCAATGAGGACTACGGAACAACGTCGTTTCCCCCCGCGCCTCATTTCGAGAAAGTAACAACCGTCGCTTAACTAAGGGTGACCGCAATGCCACGCCGGGGCGCCAATGCACGCCGTATGGGCCGTCACATCGGCCGCTCAGAGCCGCCGGAACATGACGAGGGCGTCGACCGGGCCGAGTTGCGGATGCCGGAAAGCGCCGGGCAGCCGCCCAACGATCTCAAAGCCGAGACTCTGCCAAAGGTGCACGGCGTCCGCGTTCGAGCTGACGACGAAGTTGTATTGCATGGCCAGGAAGCCGCGCCGGCGCGCCTCGGCGAGCGAGTGTTCGGCCATCCCCCTCGCGATGCCGCGACCGCGCATGGCGGGAAGCGTGGCGTAAGCGGCGTTGGCAACATGGTCGCCGCCGCCTTTCTGGTTGGCACACAGAAAGTAGGTGCCGACGACCAGGCCGTCCTGCTCGGCAAGAAAGACCTCGCGCCCGGGTCCCATCCAATAGGCGATGGCGTCCGCCTCGCTCATGTCAGCCGGCAGCGCATAGGTCTCGCCGGCCCGAATGACAGGCTCGAGGATGCCCCAGATGGCAACCCGATCCGCCAAGATCGCGGTCCGGATCAGTAATTGCGGGTTCACGGATCGACCTTCGAACTCTAGGAACTTTTTTGTTATCATTGGCGTCATAAGGTGGAGGCTGCGTCCCCTCGAGTTGCGGAGCATACAATGGCCGCCCGTGCGTATTGGAAGGGCTTTCTGCGCCTTTCCCTCGTGTCGATCGCCGTCGAGATCTATAACGCCGTCGAGTCGAAATCCGAGATTTCCTTCCGGCAGATCCACAAGCCCTCCGGCCGCCGCATCAACTACACCAAGACGGTGCAGGGCATCGGCGAGGTGAAGAGCGCCGACATCGTCAAGGGCTACGAGATCGACAGCGACACGTACGTGACCCTCGACCCGGACGAGATCGATGCGGTCAAGCTCGAGAGCAAGAAGACCATCGACCTCGTCAAATTCGTCGACGCCGAAGAGATCGACCCGCGCTACTTCGAGCGCCCTTATTTCATCGCCCCCGCCGACAAGCATTCGGGCGAAGGCTACGTCGTCATCCGCGAAGCCTTGAAAAAGACCGGCAAGGCGGGCCTCGCCCAGCTCACCATCGGCGGGCGCGAGTGGCTCGTTGCCATCACCGCCCTTGGCGACGGCTTGTTGATGGAGATGCTGCGCTACGCCGACGAGCTGAAGGAAGCCGACCAGTTCTTCGACGAGGTGCCGACCGGCAAGCCGGACAAGGAGATGGTCGATCTCGCCGTCGAGCTGATCGAGCGCAAGGCCGGCAAGTTCACGCCCGAGCAGTTCGAGGACCACTACGCCACCGCGCTGCGCGAGCTGGTGCAGAAGAAGATGAAGGGCCAGAAGATCAAGGCCCCGCACGAGGAAGCGGCTCCCGGCGGCGCCAAGGTCATCGACTTGATGGCAGCGCTTCGCAAGTCGATAGGCGAAGGCAGCGGCGGCAAGGCGAAGGCGACGCGCTCCACCTCGCGGCGCACGCCGGCACCACGCCGCGGCGGCACCAAGAAACGCGCTTAGAGCGGCGCGCCAACACTAAGACGGGACGCCGGCGATGGCGAAAAAGCCGCCCAGCAAGAAACCGTCCCGCCTCACCGGCTCGGCCGAGCTGGAGGAGAACGCGCCCCGCAAGCTCATCGAGTTCGACCCGGCGACGCTGCAGGCGCTGCAGCTGCTCGCGCGCGACTCGATGAAAGACTTCCAGGAGCTGGCCGACGAGGCTTTCCGCGATCTTCTGAAGAAGCACGGGCGCCCGACCGGTCTGAAGGAAGCGCTGCGCCAGTCGACGCGTGGCATTCCCGCCAACGACCAGAACGGCGCGCGCACGCGCCGAACCAAGACGCGCTAGACGACGCTTCGCTCAACGATGCACGTGCCGAGCGTCCCGCCAGCGGGCCGTTCGAGGTTAACGACCAGCGTCAAATTGCTGCGTGCACGTTACCGGCTCGCGGCCGGCGATCGCGGTGTGGCGGGGCCGCAAAGTGGTTAAGAAAAAGTATATTGCAGAGCGTTGCAAGTCTTTGAAGGAACACGCGGTTTCGCGATCGACTTGAGCATGCAAAGAGGCCCTCGTCGCAAACAATTGAGGGAATATCTGATGCAAGCCCTGATAGTCGGAACGATCGCTGTTGCCGCTGCCATCCTGGCCCCCTGGGCCTCGGCCCGCGCTCAGAGTGGCGTCGCTTCTCACTACTCGGACCTGTCGGTCACGGCGAGCGGACGCGCTTACAAGTCGAGCGCCATGGTCGCCGCCCACCGGAGCCTGCCGTTCGGTACCAAGGTGCGGGTCAAGAGCGCGAGCACCGGACGCTCGGTCGTGGTGACGATCGTCGACCGTGGGCCCTTCATCAAAGGCCGCATCATCGACCTGTCGAAGGGTGCCGCCAGCGCGCTCGGCTTCTCGGGCCTGCACAGAGTACACCTGGCCGTGCTCGGCAAGGGCGGCTCCGAAAAGAAGACGGCCCAGAACGACAAGTAGTACCTACTCCTGCGTGCGGCGCCTCCGAGCCAATGCTCGGAGGCGTTGTCGTTTAGAGGCGCCTGCCCTTGATAGCGCCGCGTTATTTGGCAATTGAACGGGCGCCCACACGCAAATTTCAGCGCTTTTCGGCAGCATTGAGCCACGGGGCCAGCGGCTGAGGCGCATGTCGGCAATCGTTAATGCATTGATCGCCGGGCGGCACCGGCGGCTGCTACGCGGCGTGCTGTGGGGCGCAATCCTCGCCGCCCTTTTGGGCCTCGGCTACGGCTTCGTGCATTGGCAAGTGCGTAGCTTCATCCGTCACGATCAGCGCGCCGAGCTGGCGCGCATCAACTCCATTCGCACCGGCGTCGTGGATGCCCTGCGCATGCTGCAACGGGATGCCACCGCAGTTCCCTGCTCGCGCGACTTCCTCGCCCAGATGCGGCGCGTGGCGTTCCTGCCGGATGGGCTCAACGAGTTTCTCTACGCGCCGGGCGGTCGCATCGAGTGCTCGACCAGTCAGCCGAGCTTCGAGCCACCGGTGCTGCTTGCGGCACCCGACATCGCCACGACCACGTCGAACGATCCGAGCTGGCGCGTGGATCGTGACCTTGCTTCGATCGGCCTGGCCGGCGTGATCGGCACCATCGCCCAACTCGGCAACTTCGCCGTCGCGATCCCGCCCTACACCCGTTACGAGAATGAATCACCGTGGTTGCACAAGGAGCTCGTCTCCCGCGGCGCCGACGGAAAGGTTTGGAGCGTCGCCGGCGATCGCGGGTTGTTCGAGAGCCTCGAAGCGGAGAAACATCCTTCGCTCGGCGCGGGGCTCACGACGCTGACATCCTCTATCTGCGATCCGGCGGGCCCCTATTGCGTGGCCTCCCGCGCAAATCTCTTCGACTGGGCGAAGGACTGGCTGCCGATCCTCTCGTCGACCATCCTCCTGGCGGCGCTTTTCGCGTGGGTGTGCGCCAACAACATCGCCGACTGGCTCGCTCGCTATTGGTCGTTCGAAGCGCGCTTCACGCGGGGCCTCAATGCCCAATCGATCGTCGTCGCTTACCAGCCGCTGGTCGATCTCAAGACCGACGACATCGTGGGCGTGGAGGTGTTGGCGCGGTGGCGAGACGTCGACGGGACCCTCGTGGCGCCGAACCGCTTCATCGACATCGTCGCCCGCTCCGGCCGCACGGGGGAGTTCACGCAGTTGGTCGTGGACCGCGCCTACGCCGAGTTGAGCGAACACATCGGGCGCGACACGCCGCTGGAGGTGAGCTTCAACGTCTTCGCCCCGGATTTCGACAGCACGGACCTGCTGAAGATCTTCGTCAAGTTCCTCGGCGAGCCGCAGCGCTTCCGCGCCGCCGTGGAACTCGTCGAGAACCACGACATCGACTTCGAGAGCGCGCAGTGCACGATCGAAGCGCTGGCGGCGGCCGGCGTGCGGACCTTCATCGACGATTTCGGGACGGGCTATTCGAGCATCGAGCGCGTCGCCAGGCTCGCGGTGCACGGCGTGAAGCTCGACCGCTCGTTCGCCATGTCGCCGCCCGACAGCGTGATGGGCCGCATGCTGGTGCAGGTGATCGAGATCATCAAGACGACTGGCAGGCTGATCATCGTCGAGGGGGTCGAGACGCTGGCGCGGCTCAACGTTCTGCGCGCGACAGGGTTGGTCGACTACGTGCAGGGCTACGTGATCTCGCGCCCTCTCGACATCAACGAGCTGACGGCGCTGCTCGCGCGCGGCAATGCGGCGTGGTCCATTCGTCCGGCTGCCGCATAGTCCGGCGGCGCTAGTGCAGCGCCATCCCGGGCGGCGGTGCAAACACCGCCTCGGCGAGTTTGACGGGATCGCGCTCGCCCGCCTCGAAGGCGGACGACAACTGGGCGGCCAGCTCGTTCACCGTCAACACGACATTGCGCCGGGCCGCGAGACCGAGCGCCGTGTCGATGGCTTTCTGCAGAATGGCGAGATTGTCGGGGCTTACCAGCGGGGGGAACATATAGCTTCGGCGGCTCCGTGTTGCTGCATCGCAAAAACGGATACGGCGCGATTCGAGTTCCGATGAGGGCGGCGCCTGCGACACAAGCGACACGGGACCCCTTATCAGCGATCATGCGGCTATCGGGATACAGGCAGCGTGAGGCGGCGATGACCGGCGACGAGGAAGAGCTGACGACCTGGACGCTCGGCGGCATCAAGTCGGCCGGCATGGTTCTCGAAGGCGCCTGCACGACGTCCAACTGCAACGAGTTCGCACGCTTCGATCTCGACGCCTTGATCAGCCGCTTCGGCGCTGACTGGCGCGTGCCGGCGACCCTCCCGGTGCGTTGCTCGCTCTGCGACGAGCCGCTGAAATTCCAACTCGCCGTCCTGCACGACGAGGAGTGAGCGGTAGATGACTTTGGTCGGGGCGCCGTACCGCGCGGGCCGTCATTCACGGCGGCCTAGCACGCCGTCGGTGATATCGCGCAGGTGATCTTTTTGCGGACCGCCTTCCGGTTCGCCTCGATTCCGGAGTTGGGGTACGCGACAGCCCTGACAATATCGGCCTTGAACCTGGCGTAGGTTTGGTCCTGGGCTATCTCTGGGATGGAAAACGCGGACTTGGTCGCTGGCAAAAGGTAGCGCGGCACCGTGTTGTTCTTGATGTCCTTGCCTAGGAGCAGGTAGGCCATCGTCTCATCGCTGTTCATGAAGGCCACAAACTTTGCCGCCGCGCTCTGACAATCAGCTCCACAGTTCTTGCCCACCACAAACGCGTCCGTGAAGAGTATCGGATTGTCGCCGTCGCCGAGCGGCGCCGAGCGAACCGCTACGTTCTCATTGCGCGGAAACCGGCGGATATAGTGCAGGCTTTCCGAGTACCCGACGTAGGTGTTCGCGTGGGAAATGGCAAACGGCGCTATGAGCACCTCTGCACCGTCCATCTTGCTCGGTAGCGAATTGAATTTTCCGGAGAAGCAGACATTCCGGTCCAGCGGTCCGCAGAGCTTTATCATGCTGGCAAGATCGGCGACCACCGAAGGGTCAAGCTGGGTTAGCGCATCTTTGAATGCTTTCGCTGGATCGCCGCCAGGGTTCCGATCCATCCACGCATCGAGATAAAGCGACGGCAAGGTCCAGCTTCCCTCGAAGTCACCGACTAGATCGACTCCGTCATCACCGTCGCTCGCCAACTTCTGCAACAGCCCACTTTGACCCTGGCCTTCCAGGAGGCTCGGATCCCTTGCGAACAGGAAATGACCGCACAAGAGATGCGGTACGCCATAGACCTGTCCCTCGAACGTGACGGCGCGCATGCCAACGTCGAACAGATTGTCGGTGCGAGCCGGCGAGAATGGCGTAATGACACCTGCCAGCACCAGATCGCCGAGCAGCTGCGTGTCGATTTCCATCACATGGAAATGCTCGTCGCCCTCTTCGCCAAGCCACTTCTTCAGTGCCTCGGAACTGTAAAGTCCATCGCGATTGCTCGGGCTGGTGAGCAGCAGGTCAACCTGCGGATACATGCGCTCAAATCTGGTTTCGATCTCCTGGCGCAGGGTCCCCAGCTGGTCGTCCTCGTAGCCCGGAATGTACTCGAACAGTGCGGCTCTCAGGACCTGTCTGGATGATTGATCGGCGCTCTGCGCGGCGGGCGTCAAAAGCAAGGCAACCAACATCAACAAACCGCGGACGGCGCGAAGCATGGCAATCCTCTCCAAATATCGATGCAGAAATGAATTGTGAAAAACGAACGCCCACTCTAGCGGCCTCATTCGGCCGAACAAGCGGTGAGTTGCACGTGTTATCTGAATTGTCCCAACACCAGCGTGGTCTAGCGCGCGGCGTCCGGCTCGACCGCTGACAGCACGGGTTGCGCCGCTTGCCTGCCCTTATCCGGCGATAGCTCGGCACCGAGCCGCTTCAGCGCCTCGGAGGTGTCGAGGCGATCGAGCATGATCTCGACCAATGCGGGACCTCGATTGCTGGCGCGGGCGCGCTCGAGAGCGGCGTCGAGCTCGTCTTCCGTCGTGACGCGCTCACCCCAGCCGCCGCCAAATATCTCCGGCAGCCGATGGTAGGCCCACGGCTGGATGTCGTTGTAAGAGCCCTCGTGGATCACCCGCTCGGTCGTGTAGCCGTCGTTGTTCATGAGCAGCAGGATGACATTGCTCTCGCGGCGGCACAGCGAGGACAGCTCTTGGGCGCTCATCTGGAAAGCGCCGTCGCCGATCAGCGCCAAGGGACGCCGCGCGGGGTCGGCCAGCGAGGCGCCGAGCGTCGCCGGCAGCGCGTAGCCGATCGACAGATAGAAAGCCTGGCCGATGAAGCCGACGTCGTGGTGCATGACGAGGTCGGCGGCGGCAACGATCGAGTCGCCCGTCTCGGCGATGACCGTCGTGTCGTTGCCGATGAAGCCGTTGATGCGCTTCATGACACGGCTGACGGTCAGCTTGCGGCCGGGCTCGGCGACAAAGCCGGTATCGAGCAGCCGCGACACGCTGGTGAATGGCGGGTGCGTGAGGCCGGCAACCGGCATGCGATCCGCCAGCCCCGATACGACATCGCCGATCCACACTTGCTCGTAGACGTGCTGGCTGATTTTGAGACGCCCGGAATTGGCAAGGATCATGTGCCGGCCCTCGAGCCGGCCCGTATTGACGCCAAGGCAAATGTCGCTGATCCAGGCGCCGAGGCAGAGCAGGACGTCCGCCTTCTCCACGACGTCGCGTACCTCGCGCCGCGACATGCCGCCCTCGTAGACGCCGATGGCTTGCGGGTGGTGCTCGGAGATCACCGTCTTGCCGAGTAGCGTGGTGGCGACGGGCACGCCGCTCGCTTCCACCAGACGATGGAATTCATCCATCAGCCCGTAACGGTGCAGCTCGACGCCGCCCAGGATCACCGGGCGCTTCGCCGTCAAGAGCAGCGACATGGCCTCCTCGAGCGCCTCGGCCAGCGCGTCCGGATCGGACGGCGGGCGTGCGGGAGCCGCGAAGGGACCCGGCGGGGGACACGGCCGGTCCACCATGTCGGCGGGGATCTCGATCATGATCGGGCGCTTCTCGGCCATGCAGCGGGCGAGCGCGCGATCGATGCGCTGCGGCGCCTCGGCGGGATCGTCGAGCAGGACCGAGGCCGCGGTGATGTGCGAATACGCCTGCTGCATGGTCGAGAAGTCGCCGACGCTGTGATGCAGCAGCATGGAGGAGCGCCGCTGCGTGGTACGCGGGCCGCCGACGAGGACGACGACGGGAACCTGCTCGGCGTAGGCGCCGGCGATGGCGTTCATGGCGCTGAAGCCGCCCACGCCCCAGGTGACACAGATGCAACCGATGCCGTTGATCCGCGCGTAGGCGTCGGCGGCATAGCCGGCGTTGAGCTCATTGCAGGTGCCGACGAACTCGATGCCGGACTCGATCAGCCGGTCCATGAACGTCAGCACATAGTCGCCCGGCACACCGAAGGCATGCCTGAGCCCCGCCTGCTTCAGGCGCTCGAGGAGATAGGTGGCGACGGTGGATTGGGCCATACCTGTAGATGTGTCCCAAACTGCGCAGCTTCAAACCCCGTTCCGCCGTCAGGGCGTACTCTACGTCGCTAGTTCTCTTTCAGCGCGTGGCCGATGACCTTGCGCATGACGCTCGGCAGCGCCGCGGCGTGCAGGTCGCGGCGCGCCACCCACTGGCAGCGCTCCGGCTCGGCCCAGAAGGTGAGCGTGGCGTCGGCCGGCACCAGCGCGCGATAGACGATGAGCTCCAAACGGAAATGCGTGAACACGTGCACGACGGTGCCGGGCACGGCCCACCAGTCGGCACGTAACGGCGCCGACCTCAGCGCTTCCTTGGCCGGCGGCAGCAGGTCGCCCCACGCGGTGCTCGGCACCTCCAGCATGCCGCCGAGCAGCCCCGCCTCCGCGCGCTTGCGCACGAGCACGCAGCCGTCCTCGCGCAAGGCAACGAAGGCGAAGCCGACGCGCTGCGGGCGCTCGGCGCGCTCGAGCCGCATCGGCAGCTGCTCGGCAATGCCATGCGCCGCGGCGGCGCAGTCCTGCTGCACCGGACAGACGAGGCACGACGGGCGGCGCGGCGTGCAGATGCCGGCGCCGAGATCCATCATCGCTTGCGCGAAGTCGCCGGCACGGCGCTCGGGTGTAAGTGTGGCGGCGAGCCGCTTCAATTCGGTCTTCGCCGCCGGCAACGATTGGCGCACCGCGAACAGCCGCGCGACGACGCGCTCGACATTGCCGTCGACAGGCGTCGCGGATTCGCCGAAGGCGATCGCGGCAATCGCGTTCGCCGTGTACGGGCCGATGCCGGGCAGCTTCTGCAGCTCGGCGATGGTCGAGGGAAACTTGCCGCCGAAATCCTCGACCACGGCGATGGCGCACTTGTGCAGGTTGCGCGCGCGGCTGTAGTAGCCGAGCCCCGCCCAGGCGGCGAGCACATCGTCAAGCGGCGCCGCGGCGAGCGCCTTGATGGTCGGCCAGCGCGCCAGGAAGCGTGCGTAGAATGGGATGACGGCTTTGACCGTCGTCTGCTGCAGCATGATCTCGCTCAGCCAGACGCGGTAGGGATCGGCACGCTTGCCGGGTGCCACGCGCCAGGGCAGATCGCGGCGCTCCTCGTCGTACCACGCGAGCAGCGCGTCGACCGTGTCGGGGCCGGCCGGCCGGAGCGGCAGTTGCTTTCGCGCAACAGCAGTCAAGGGATCGTCTCCCGGCGCCCGCGAATCGATCCGGCGATGCTAAGCGTCGAATACCGCGCTGCAAACTCTCCAAGGCGGACTAAGCCTAGCATGGCCAGCAACACCGCAGCACTGCGCGCCCGAACGGCGCCGACGCCACACTCGCGTGGCTACATCTCGGCACGCGCCGTCGGCACCTACGTTCCGAAGCTGACGCACAAGGCCTTCGAGAAGTACGGCTTCGCCGCCGCGGCACTGCTCACCGATTGGGCGGTCATCGTCGGCGCCGAGGTGGCGCAGTACACGGCGCCGGAACGGCTGAAATGGCCGCGCGGCGTCGACATCGGCGGCGACGTGGAAGACGGCGCGCAAGGACGGCCCGGCGCCACGCTGATCGTCCGGGTGGACCCGGCCCGCGCGCTCGACGCGCAATACAAGGCGCAACAGATCATCGAGCGCATCAACGGCCATTTCGGTTACCGCGCCGTCGGCGAGCTGCGCATCATGCAGGCGCCGCTACCCGAGCGCGCCCGAGCCCCATCCGAGGCCCCGCGCGCGCCTGTCACACCCGACACCGCGCCCGAGCTTGCCGGAATTGCCGACGAGCGGCTACGGACGGCGCTGGCGAACCTGAAATCCGGTCTGACGCACCGCGCCCAAAGCCGCTGAAAAACCCCTACATCAGGGCGAGCATTAAGCTTCATTCACTTGGAGCGCGGCCCGTTTTGCCTTATTCCAACGCCCGATAGCGTGCTAGTCGGGCGGGAGCGCCCGGGCCGCAATAACGTAGTTCGTCCAAGGAGCACACACGTGTCCGCATCGAAGTTCTACTCCGGCCGTTTTGAGCTTGCGCGCCGCGCCGCCGTTGCCGCCCTCTGCGCCGGTGCCATCGTCACCGTCCTCGCCCTCCCCGTTGCCGCCCAGCAACAGCAGAAGGGGCCGAGCGAGGTGCCGGTCGAGGAGCTGATGAAGCCGGTCGGCTTGCCGGACCTGGCGGTCGGCCCCACGGACGCCAAGGTGACGGTCGTCGAGTACGCGTCGATGACCTGCGGCCACTGCGCTCACTTCACCAAGGATGTGTGGCCCGAGTTCAAGAAGAAGTACGTCGACACCGGCAAGGTGCGCTACATTTTCCGCGAGTTCCCGCTCGACAACCTCGCCGCCGCCGCCTCGATGCTGGCGCGCTGCGCCGGGGGCGACAAAGCCTTCCCGCTGATCGAGGTGATGTTCGAGAAGCAGCAGGAGTGGGCGTTCGGCGAAGGCAACCCCGTGCCGCGGCTGTTCGAGATCGCCAAGCAGGCCGGCTTCACGCAGGAGTCGTTCGACAAGTGCCTGACCGATCAGAAGCTGCTCGACGACATCACCGCCGGCCGCACGCGCGCCTCCGACGTGTTCGGCGTGCAGTCGACGCCGACCTTCTACATCAACGGCAAGAAGCTCGACGGCGGTCCGACGCTGGACAAGTTCGACGCCATGATCGAGCCGCTGCTGGCCAAGAGCTGAGCCATAGGATCGTGAGCCGGATAAGCGTCCTTGCTGCGCTGCTCATGCTCCCGGCCCTGCTGGCGGGGTGCGGCGGCAATACCCTGTTGCCGCCGACCACTGAGTTGACGCCCGACAAGGCGCCGGACACCGGCGGCGCCTATCCGAGCGCCGAGGACACAGCGTCGACAGGCCCGGAGCGATTCAATCCCTTCGCCGATCCGAGCGAGAAGCCCGCGGGCGGCCGCGAGGTGATCGAGAACCCGACGCCCGCCGACATCATGGTGACCGGCACGCTGCCGGAATTCGCGTTGGGCCGCCCCGACGCCCCCGTCACCATCGTCGAATACGCGTCGCTCTCCTGCCCGCACTGCCGCAACTTCCACCTCACCACCTTCCCGCAGCTCAAGAAGCAGTACATCGACACGGGCAAGGTGCGCTTCATCATGCGCGAGTTCCCGATCGGCAAGACGTCGGGTGCCGCGACCGTCGCGCTGCGTTGCGCGAATCCTGACAAGTATCTGACGCTCTATGGGAAATTCATGGAGCAGCAATCGGCCTGGGTCTCCCAGGAGGTGCGCCTCGACCCCGTATTCAAGGTCGCCGCGCAGGTGGGGATGACGCGCCAGCAGTTCGACGCCTGTCGCGAGAATCAAGCCATGATCGATGGGCTCAAGTGGGTGAAAGACCGCGGGCGCAAGCTCGGTGTCATGGGCACTCCCAACTTCTTCGTTGCGGGCAAGCTCGTAAAGAAGGAGCTCACGTTGGAGGACATCCGCGCGATGGTCGATCCGCTGCTGGCGGGCCCGGCTACCGCGTCGGCTGGGGCGCCGAACTGATCCGGCTGCATCCGCTATGCTGAGCGGCGCTATTTGCTGCGCGCAGGGACCGCGATGAAGATCACTCGCCTAAGGCTTTTGGGATTCAAGTCGTTCGTCGAGCCGACCGAGCTGGTCATCGAGCCGGGACTCACCGGCGTCGTGGGGCCGAACGGCTGCGGCAAATCCAATCTCCTGGAAGCGCTTCGCTGGGTCATGGGCGAGACCTCGCACAAGAGCATGCGCGCCGCCGCCATGGACGACGTGATCTTCTCCGGCACCAACTCGCGTCCGGCCCGCAACTCGGCGGAAGTGACGATCTTCCTCGACAACCACGAACGCAAGGCGCCGGCCGAGTTCAACGACAGCGACCAGGTCGAGATCACCCGGCGCATCGAGCGCGAGGCGGGCAGCGCCTATCGCATCAACAGCCGCGAGGCGCGTGCCCGCGACATCAAGATCCTGTTCGAGGACGCCGCGACCGGCGCCCGCTCGCCGGCGCTGGTGCGCCAGGGGCAGATCGGCGAGATCGTCAACGCCAAGCCCGAGCAGCGCCGCCGCATACTCGAGGACGCGGCCGGCATCGCCGGATTGCACAGCCGCCGCCACGAGGCGGAGTTGCGCCTCAAGGCAGCGGAGTCGAACCTGGCGCGGCTGAGCGACGTGCTCGGCCAGCTCAACAGCCAGGTCGAGAGCCTAAAGCGGCAGGCGCGCGCGGCGCGGCGCTACAAGGAAATCTCCGACGAGATCCGCCGCCAGGAAGCGCTCGTCATGCATCTCGCGTGGACCGACGCGCAGGCGCAAGTCGACGGCGAGGAGGGCAGGCTGCGCGACGCGCTGTCAGTGCTCGCCACGGCGACGGAAACGGAATCGCAGGCGCTCACCGAGGAGGTGCGTCTCGCCGAGCAGATGGACCCGCTGCGCGAGGAGGAAGGCAAGCGCGCCGGCGTCCTCGGGCGGCTGCGCGTCGAGCAGGAGAATTTCGAGCGGGAGGCGGCGCGCGCCGCGGAGCGCGAGCGCGAATTGCGCGCTCGGGCCGAGCAGCTCAGCAACGACACCGCACGTGAGGAAGCGCTGATCGGCGAGGCCCGCCAGATCCTCGCCGACCTCGGAACCGAGACCGAAAAGCTCGCCGCGGCGGAGGCCGAGGCAGGCGACAGCGAGCGCGGCGCCCGCACACGGCTCGAGGCGGCGCAGGAAGCTTTGCGCGACGCCGAAGGCCAGCTCGCCGAGTTGACCACCAAGGTCGCCGAGCATCGCGCCCGCAAGCACAGCGTCGAAGCCAATCTCGCCGAGCGCCAGGCGGTGATCGCCAAGCTCAGCCGCCAGCTCGCCGAGTTGCAGGCGCAGACGCGCGAGATTGCCGGGCGCGCGCCCGACGCGGAAAAGCTGCAGCAGATCACCGAGGCGGGACAGACGCTCTCCGACCAGATCGTCAAGTGCGAGACGCAGGCGCTCGCCGCCGAGGAAAACGCCCGCACCATCGCCGCCATCGCCGACGCGGCGCGCGAGGTGAGCAACAAGGCGCGCCTAGGCCTCGCGGCGATGCGCGCCGAGCGCGAGACCCTCGTAAAATTGCTGATTGGCGCGCGGCACACGGATTTCCCGCCCATCCTCGAACGTCTCCGCGTGGCGCACGGCTACGAGGCAGCGCTCGGCGCGGCACTCGGCGACGATCTCGAGGCGCCCGCCGAGCTAGAAGCCGCCGTCCACTGGCGCCACGTCGAGGTGCCGCGGCACGATCCGGTGCTGCCCGCCGGCGTCGACCCGCTTTCCACCCACGTGCAGGCGCCGCCGGAGCTCGACCGCCGCCTGCGCCAGACGGGCATCGTCGCCGATCGCACCCAGGGCCATAAGCTGCAGCCGGCGTTGAAGCCGGGCCAGCGCCTCGTCAGCCGCGCCGGCGATCTGTGGCGGTGGGACGGCTTCACGGCCGCCGCTGAAGGCGCGACGCCCGCCGCCCAGCGCCTCGCCGAGCGGAACCGGCTGTCGTCGCTTGAAATCGAGGAAGCCGAAGCCCACACCGCCGCCGCGTCGGCCGCGGACGAAGAGCGCCAGGCCGTCGAGGCACTCACCGCCGCACGCGCCGAGGAGCAGCGCCTGCGCCAGCTCGGCCGCGAGGCGCAGGGCATGCTGGCGAAGACGCGGGACAGCCTCACGACCATCGAGCGCGCGGCGCGCGACACGGAAAGCAAGCTCGCCGCCGTCTCGGGCGCGCGGGCGCGCGCCGAAGAAGAGCTTGTCGTCGCCAAGGACTTGCTGGGCGAGGCGGAGGAGGCAGCCGCAGCCTTTGCCGCCGCCGAGGACTTGGAGCCGGTGCTCGCCGCGGCGAAGACCGAGGCGGAAGCGCGCCGCATGGCCGTGGCCGAAGCGCGCGCCGCCGTGAGCGATATCGAGCGCGAGCGGCGTGCCCGCGCCGATCGCGGCACAGCTATCGAAGTTGAGCGCGAGCGCTGGACGACGCGTTCGGGCGGCGCCGAGCAGCAGATTGAAACTCTGAAGACACGCCTCGTCGACACCGAGCGCGAGTTGGACGGGCTCGCCGATGTCCCGGCGATGATCGAGGAGAAGCGCGACAAGCTGATGAGCGCGCTCGCCGCGGCGGAGCGCGAGCGACAGGTAGCCGCCGACGCGCTGGCCACGGCCGACACGGCGTTGCGCGCCGGCGTGCAGGCGCTGCGCGCGGCGCAGGGCACCGTGACGGAAGCGCGCGAGGGCCGCGCCCGCACCGAGGCACGGCTCGAGGGCGCCCGCACCCGCCGGCAAGACGTTTCGCGGCAGATCCGCGAGCAACTCGGCATCGCGCCGGAAGGCTGCTTGGCGGTCTCCGAGCTTCAGCCCGGCGCCTACATGCCGCCACTCGCCGACGTCGAGCGCAAGCTGACCGGCCTCAAGGCCGACCGCGAGCGTTTGGGCGGCGTCAATCTCGCCGCCGACGACGAGCTGCAGCAGCTCAGCATCCAGGCGGCCAACCTCGACACCGAGAAGACCGACGTGGAGAGCGCCATCGCCAAGCTGCGCGCCGCCATCGGCCAGCTCAACCGCGAGGCGCACAAGCGGCTGCAGGAGGCGTTCGAGGCGGTCAACGCCCACTTCGGCAAGCTGTTCATGACGCTGTTCGGCGGCGGCGAGGCGCGGCTCGAAATGATCGAGGGCGAGGATCCGCTGGAAGGCGGGCTGGAGATCATCGCCAAGCCTCCGGGCAAGAAGCCGGTGACGCTGTCGCTGTTGTCGGGCGGCGAACAGTCGCTCACCGCCCTGTCGCTGATCTTCGCCGTGTTCCTCACCAACCCCTCGCCGATCTGCGTGCTCGACGAGGTGGACGCACCGCTCGACGATGCCAACGTCGATCGCTTCTGCCGCCTGCTCGAGTCGATGGCGGCGGAGACCGCGACGCGCTTCCTGGTCATCACCCACCACCCAATGACCATGTCGCGCATGAGCCGCCTGTTCGGCGTCACCATGGCGGAGAAGGGCATCTCGCAGCTCGTTTCGGTCGACCTGCAAACCGCGCAGAGCTTCCGCGAAGCCGGCTGAGTCAACTCGTCAGCTGCGGTCGCGGCGGGCGGACGTGGCCGACGGCACCAGCTGCGGCAGGCGCCGCGCCTTGGCCGGCTTGCCGATCGGCGCCACCAGCTCCTTGCGCGCCTCGACGATCATCACCCCACAAAACGCCGGCGATACCGACTCGCCGACGCGCTCCCACGCAGTCGACGAGCGCAGCAGCACCGCCCGGCCGAGCGGCGGGAAATAGAGAGCGCCACCCCAATCGACCGGAGTAAACATCGCGCCGACCAGAAGCTGCTCGAGCTGCCGGCGGCTGTAGGGGCGCCCGAAGCCGAACGGCGTATTGTCCAATCGCGCCCACACGCCGCGGCGGTTGGGCACGACGAGGATGATGCGACCTTCGGGCGCCAGGATGCGCCACATCTCGCGCAGCAGGTGCCGCGTGTGCTCGGCGACCTCGAGGCAGTGCACGGCAAGCAGGCGATCGACCGACCCGTCGGCGAGCGGCAGGCGGTCGTCGTCGACGAGAACGCTCTGCGACGCGCCATCGCGCGGCCAGCGTACCGCGCCCTGGCTGTCGGGCATGAGCGCGCCGAGGTGCTGCGCCTCGCCGCGGAACGCGCCGAGATAGGGCGCGGAGTAGCCGAGGCCGATGAGCGTCGAGCGGTGCAGGCCGCGCCAGCGCGCGCGGATGCGGTGCGTCAGCAGCCGGCGCACCGTCTGCCCGAGCGGCGCGGCGTAGAACTCCCTTAGTTCCTCGACGTCGAGCTGCATGATGGTCGCAGTCCTTTTGCGTCGCCCGCCAATCTGACCGCTTCGCGCGGCATTTCAAGCCCGCGTTGTCATCGGATCGGCGCGCCGCTACGCTCGCGCTTCGTCGACGCTTGCCAAGAAAGTGAGCCGGTTCTGATGCCGAAGCTCGAAATCGAGCAGTTTGCTTGCCTTTCCGACAACTACGGTGTGCTGATCCACGACCCCGAGGCGGGCGTCACGGCGTCCATCGATGCGCCCGACGCCAAGGCGATCCTCGCGCGGCTGGAGGCGAAGGGCTGGAAGCTGACGCACCTCCTCGTCACCCACCATCACAGCGATCACACCGGCGGCAACCTGCAACTCAAGGAGGCGACGGGTTGCACCATCATCGGCCCCAAGGGCGAGGCCGAGCGCATACCCGGCATCGACGTGGACGTGGCGGAAGGCGACACGATCAAGTTCGGCACCTTCGAGATTAAGGTCATCGAGACGCCCGGGCACACGCTGGGTCACGTGGCCTACTTCATACCGGCCGCCAAGGTCGCGTTCGTCGGCGACACGATGTTCGCGATGGGCGCCGGCCGCATCTTCGAAGGCAATGCCGAGATGATGTGGAAGTCGCTGCAGAAGCTCAGCCGGTTGCCGCGCGACACGGAAATCTACTGCGGCCACGAGTACACGCAGTCGAACGCAGCCTTCGCGCTGACGCTGGAGCCCGACAACCAGGCGCTGGTCAATCGCGCCAAGGAGGTCGACCAGCTGCGCAAGGACAACAAGCCGACGCTGCCGACGCGCCTCGACCGCGAGCTCGAGACCAACCCCTTCCTGCGCCCGCACGTCACCGCCATCCGCGCCAAGCTCGGCATGCTGTACGCGCCCGACTGGCACGTGTTCGCCGCTATCCGCGAGCGCAAGAACAAGAGCTGAAGCATGTCCGAGCGCACCGCGGCCGAGATCATCCAACTCCTCGATTTGCAGCCGCATCCGGAAGGCGGCCACTACCGCGAGACGTTCCGCGACGACCGCGGCGACGGGAAGCGCGCCGCGTCTACCGCCATATATTTCCTGCTCGCCGCCGGCGAAATCTCCCGCTGGCACCGCGTCGACGCTGCCGAAGTGTGGCACTGGCACGCGGGCGCGCCGCTGCTTCTGTCGATCGCGCCGCCGGATGGGCCGCAGACCGAACTGCGTCTCGGCGCCGACCTCGTGGCCGGCGAGCGCCCGCAGGGCGTCGTGCCGCCGGGCCACTGGCAGAGTGCGCAGAGCCTCGGCGATTGGACGCTCGTCGGCTGCACCGTGGCCCCGGGTTTTCTGTTCGAGCATTTCGAGTTGGCGGAGAACGGATTTTCCCCGCCGCGTGCGTGAAGTGTTGCCACGAGCAGCGACCACTTTGTTGCCCGCAAACCTCACAATCGGGTTTTCCACTGTTTGTTGGTGCGTGCCACGTCAACTAAGCGCCGAGCATTGAACAGTTTTCCCCGTATCGCGAGTCGACTCTGGTTGCCGCTGAAGGCCGACTCACCAAAAAGTCCTCGCAATCGACATTTTACGGCCACGCGGGGGGATGCCGCTTATGAAGCGCGAGTCGTCTGGGCAAATTCTAACGGCGGTGTTCGTCGACTACGACAACGTCTACTTGTCGCTGAAGCGCAAGAACGAGGAGGCGGCCAAGCGTTTCTCCAAGGACGCTGGCACCTGGCTCAAGGAGATCGCGTCGGGAGCGCTGATGACGGCGACCAACTCGCCGGCACTGCAAGCCGACCGCCGCATCGTCATCAACCGCTGCTACGGTAATCCTGTCCCCCGCCGTAACCAGGGCGATAATTCCACCGACATGAGCTCGTTCCCGTTCGTGCGCCACCACTTCCTGCGCGCCGGCTTCGAGGTCGTCGACTGCCCGCCGCTCACCGCGCAGATGAAGAACTCCGCCGACATCCGCATGGTGATGGACGTGCGCGACCTGCTCACGCACGACACCTACTTCGACGAGTTCGTCATCCTTTCGGCCGACGCCGACTTCACGCCGGTGCTGCACCGCCTCCGCTCGCACGCGCGCCGCACGGTGATCTACTCGAACGATCACACCGCCGCCCCCTATACGGCGATCTGCGACGCGGAGATCCGCGAGGCGAGCTTCCTGTCGCTGCTGGTCGACGGCCAGCTGACCAACCAGAGCGAAGGCCGCGCGGAGCAGCAGGCGCTGCCGAGCGCCGCGTCGATCGAGTCGGTGCGCCGAGAGATCCTCGCCGAGGTCGCCAACGCCGTGCGCGCCGCCGATCAGCCGATGCCGCTCGAGGCGCTGGCCGACCGCTGCGTGCGCATTCTCGGTCACGACAAGACCGCCGGCTCCGCCTGGGGCGGCACAGGCAGCTTCCGCGACCTTCTCGCCCGCGGCTTGCCGGAGGACATCCGCCTCACCGGCAATGCGCCCTACTTCGTCTACGACGCCAAGCGTGCCGTGCAGACCGACGCGCCGCGCATCGAGACGCGCGCCGAGCCCATCCGCAACGAGATCGTCCGCTCCGAGCCAATCCGCTCCGAGCAGCCCATCATGCAGCGCGCGCTCGCGCCGCTGTTCGGTGGTCAACCCGCTCAGCGAGCCGACGCTGCGCCGATCGGGGCCCCCGCTCCGATGCAGCGCGGTCCGCTGGCCCCGGCACAGTCCGACACCCTCTCGGGCCAGCCGGGGCAATCCCGCCAGCAGGCTCCGGGCGCGCAGCGCACGGCCCAGGGCGCCGCGGCCATACAGCAGTCGATCGCCCGCATCCACGAGGCGAGCCAGGCTCCGACGCTGTCGCCGCAGGACTACCGCACGCTGTTCGACGTGATGGCGCAGGAGATCGCCGCCAACGGCCTCTCCGGCCAGCAGACGCTCAGCAACATCGTGAAGCGTGCCGAGAGCATGGGCATCGAGATCCGCCGCGACGACGTGCGCTTTGTGCTCGACGTCGTCAGCGAGCCCGATCCGTGGTTCGACCAGGGCGCCTCGCCGAACCTGTTCGCTTCGCGCTTCCGCAACTTCGTGGTCGCGCGCTGCCGTAGCCAGGGCCTCAATCTGTCGGCCGACGAGCTCGATCTGATCGAAGCGTGGTTCGCGGCGCCGATCGCCCAGCGCAATGGCGGTGCCGCGGCGCAGGGCGGCTACGCCCCGGCCCGGCAGCCGCAGCAGGGCATGGGGGGCGAGCCCGGCCAGGCCGCGGGCGGCGATCGGTGGTGGAGCTTCGACGACGGCCGCCAGCCGGGCGCCGAGCAGCAGTCCACCGGCACCGGCGACGAATTCCCCCGCATCATCCGCACGCGGCTGCGCGGCTAAGCCCGCACCGATCAGGCGCAGACAACAAAAAGGCCGGGCGCGAGCCCGGCCTTTGCATTTGGTAGTGCCCCGTCGTCGGGCTTGGCGTCGATCGCTCAGGTGGCCATGTAGTGGCCGCCGTTGATGTCGAAGCACGCGCCGTTGATGAAGCCGGCGCTATCGGCAGCGAGGAACACCACGGCACGCGCGATCTCCTCCGACTCGCCGAGGCGGCCGACCGGGATCTGCGGGATGATCTTGGTGTCGAGCACTTCCTTCGGCACGGCGCGCACCATCTCGGTGGCGATGTAGCCGGGCGCGATGGTGTTGGCGGTGATGCCCTTGGCCGCGCCCTCGAAGGCCAGCGCCTTGGTGAAGCCGTGCATGCCGGCCTTGGCGGCGGAGTAGTTCGTCTGCCCCATCTGGCCCTTGCGGCCGTTGATCGACGAGACGTTGATGACGCGGCCGAAGTTGCGGGCACGCATGCCGTCGATCACCTGACGCGTCATGTTGAAGACGGAATCGAGGTCGGTGGAGATCACCTCTTTCCACTGCTCGAGGGTCATGCGGTGGAGCATGGCGTCACGCGTGATGCCGGCGTTGTTGACGAGGACGTCGACCGGGCCGACCTCCTTCGCCACCTGGGCGCAGCCGGCTTCGCAGGCGGCGTAGTCGCCGACGTTCCACTTGAAGACCGGGATGCCCGTCTCGACCTGGAACTGCTGCGCAGCGGCGTCGTTACCCGCGTAGTTAGCGGCGACGCGGTAGCCCGCATTCTTGAGCGCAGTCGAGATTGCGTGACCGATGCCACGCGTCCCTCCCGTCACCAGCGCGACACGAGCCATGAAGTAGCCTCCCTCGGATTGTCTTTTGTTGATTGAATGCGGTTGTGTGGCGGGTACCCCCGGCCCTTTCGCAAGGCCGGGGCGAACCTGTGGTTACTTTTCGTTCAGTCGCGCTCGACGCACATGGCGATGCCCATGCCGCCGCCGATGCATAGCGTGGCGAGGCCCTTCTTGGCGCCGCGGCGCTTCATCTCGTGGACCAGCGTCGTCAGCACGCGCGCGCCGGACGCGCCGATCGGATGGCCGATGGCGATGGCGCCGCCGTTGACGTTGACCTTGTCGGTATCCCAGCCCACGCCCTTGTTCACGGCGCAGGCCTGTGCGGCAAAGGCCTCGTTGGCCTCGACGAGATCGAGGTCCTTCGCCTGCCAGCCGGCCTTCTCCAGCGCCTTCTTCGAGGCGGGGATCGGACCGGTGCCCATGATCGAGGGATCGACGCCCGCCTGCGCCCACGAGACGATGCGGGCGAGCGGCTCGATGCCACGCTTCTTGGCTTCGGCGGCAGTCATCAGCACCAGCGCCGCAGCGCCGTCGTTGATGCCCGAGGCGTTGCCGGCGGTGACGGTGCCGGCCTTGTCGAAGGCGGGGCGCAGCTTGGTGAGGCTATCGAGCGTCGCCCCGTCGCGGATGTACTCATCCTCGGAGACGACGGTGTCGCCCTTCTTGCCCTTGATGGTGACGGCGACGATCTCGTCCTTGAACTTGCCGGCCTTCTTGGCGGCCTCGGCCTTGTTCTGCGAGGCCACGGCGAACTTGTCCTGATCCTCGCGCGTGATCTGCCACTGGCGCGCGACGTTCTCCGCCGTGGTGCCCATGTGGTAGCCGTTGAAGGCGTCCCACAGGCCGTCCTTGATCATGGTGTCGACGAAGTCGAGGCTGCCCATCTTGGTGCCGTTGCGCAGGTGCGCGGCGTGCACCGACTGGCTCATGCTCTCCTGACCGCCGGCGACGACGATGCTGGCTGCGCCCGACTGGATCTGCTGGGCGGCGAGCGCCACGGCGCGGAGGCCCGAGCCGCACACCTGATTGATGCCCCAGGCGGGGCTGTCGACGGGGATGCCGGCGGCGATGGATGCCTGGCGGGCCGGATTCTGGCCCTGGCCGCCAGTGAGCACCTGACCGAGGATAACCTCGGATACCTCGCCCGGCTGGACGCCGGCGCGCTCGATGGCCGCCTTGATGGCGATCTTGCCGAGCTCGTGACCAGGCAGGCTCGACAACGACCCGTTGAACGAGCCGACCGGCGTGCGCGCTGCGCTGGCAATCACGATGGTATTGTCGTCGCTCATCCGCGGTGGCGCCTCCTCGAGCGCATTGGTTTTGTTGGGTGGCCACACGGCAGCGCGCCCCGACCTGGGGGCCCGGCCGGCCGCTTGTAAACCACGTGTTACCGAAGCTTAGGCTTGCTGCCAGCTAATGCGCTATCTGGCTGCAGCGGTCAACACAAACGGCTGGCACCCATGGGGAGGGGTGTGTTACGCTGCCGCAGTGCAAAAAACTCCCCTGGCGGCCCTGCGATGTTGAACAAACCCGACGCTTCTGCCGACAAAAAAGAAGCGGTTGTCATAAAGAAGTATGCCAACCGCCGGCTCTATAACACCGAGACCAGCACCTACGTGACGCTAGAAGATCTGGCGACGATGGTGCGGGGCGATAGGGACTTCGTCGTCTACGACGCCAAGACCGGCGACGATCTCACGCATTCGGTCCTCACGCAGATCATTGTCGAGCAGGAAAACCGCGTCGGCGGGCAGACGCTGCTCCCCGTGCCGTTCCTGCGCCAGCTCATCCGCTTCTACGACGACAGCATCGGCCGCATGGTGCCGGGCTACCTCCAGTTCAGCCTGGAGAACCTCGTCAAGGAGCAGGAGAAGATCCGCGCCCAGTTCGCGACCGCGTTCTCCAACCCCGCCGCCGCCTTCGAGGTCTACCAAGACCAGGCGCGCAAGAACATGCAGATGTTCGAGCAGGCGCTGTCGATGTGGAGCCCCTTCACCGGCGTGCCGGGTGGTAAGCGCCCCGATGGGAAGCCCGGCGCCGACAAGGGCCCGGCGCTTGAAGCCAAGGCCGGCGATACCAACGAGATCAGCGAGCTCAAGACGCAGCTCGCCAATATGCAGCAGAAGATCGACAAGCTGACGCAAGACCGCGACTAAGCTTTACGCTTCGCTGCGAAGAAACAAAAAAGGCGATCGCTTCCGGGCGATCGCCTTTTTTGATTTCGGTTGCTGCAGTCCGCTCAGTCGATGCCGCCGCCGATCGCGAGATCGCGGCGCGCCACGCGGATGCCGATCGTGAAGCCGGCCACGACGTCGATGGCGGTTGCCACCATGACGAGGAAGAACGTGGACGTCGCCGCCAGCGGGGCAAGCAGGAACTCCACGAGGCAGGCGACGAATACGACCATCGACAGCCCGTGATCGACGAGCGACGAGGTCGACGTGTACGTCGCCTTGATGAGCTCGGCGAAGAGCAGGAATAGCGTGACCAGGATGATCAGGTCGCCGACTTCAAAGCGCCAGGTGCCGCCGCTGAGCATCGGCAGCTCGAACAGCGCGTTGTTCAGGACTTCCGTGGTGCCGGAGACGAAGACGATCGCGTTGTAGAGAATGAACGCGAGGACAATGGACGGAATTGACCTGAGCGACATAGCGCATTCCCCCTGTTGGGCCGGGCAAGCCCTGCCCTGGCAGCCCCGTTTCTGCCATGCGGACCTTGCCGCTGCAACGGCCAAAGGGGCACCGGCGTGAAGCCGGGGCGGCGCCGAGGCGCCGCCGTATCGGCTTTAGGCGTCGGCCTTGGGCTCGAGGATCTGCCGGCCGCGGTATTTGCCGGTCTTCAGGTCGATGTGGTGCGGACGGCGGCGCTCGCCGGAGTCCTTGTCCTCGATGTAGGTTGGATTGCCGAGCGCGTCATGCGAGCGGCGCATGCCTCGCTTCATGCGAGAAACTTTCTTCCGCGGAACTGCCATAGTCCTAACTCCGTGCTGAGACAGGGCTCTTGCGGGCTAAATGCACCGCGCTCGGGCCTTTGCAAGCCCGTCAAAACCCCGGCTGTGGGAAGCTCTTTTCCTGTAAGCGCCCTGGAGGGTAATCCCGCACCCGGGCGCTGGTGGGGCGCCTTATACGCATATTCCACGGGGAGTGCCAGACCCTTGGCGGGCCCTTAGCGGCGCCCGTCGACGCAGGAGGACGCCGTCCGGTTGCCGGCCGCCCGCGCCTGAATGGTGGAGGCCCGGCGGGAGGTGCGGGGGCCGGGGGAGCCGGCGTCGCGCACGATCGGGTTGGGCAGAACCACGGCCAGCTGGGCGGCCTGGCGGGCGCTCAAGCTCGAGGCGGGGCGTCCGAAATGGGCGCGGGAGGCCGCCTCGGCGCCGAAGACCCCCGGACCCCATTCCACGATGTTCAGGTAGATCTCGAGGATGCGCCACTTCGGCCAGGCGAGCTCGATGGCGAAGGTGAGCGGCACCTCGACGATCTTGCGCAGGTAGCTCTTGGTGGGGACGAGGAAGAGGTTCTTCGCCACCTGCATGGTGATGGTGCTGGCGCCGCGCGGATAGCCGTCGGAGGCGCGGCGGACCGCATGCGCCATTTCGATGAAGTCGATGCCCCAGTGCTCGCAGAAGCGGCCGTCCTCGGCGACGATCACGGCGCGCGACAGGTTGGGCGAGATGCGCTCGATCGGCACCCACTGCTTGTCGATCGGCGTACCGGTGAGCGCCTGCTGCATCATGAGCATCGAGAACGGCGGATTGACGAAGCGGTAGACGCCGATGAGCAGAAGGACGGCGACGAACCATCCGACGAAGACGAGGAAGGCGACGTTGGCGGCGCGGCGAATGAGGTCGCGCCAATCGCGGCTTTCCGGTGCGGCCACCGCCGTCGCTTCCGCCGCTGGTTGCTGCGGAGCGTCGCGATAGAAGGAAGGCTCGCGCCGCTGCGGTGGCGCCCAGGCGGCGGCGACGTCGTGCTGCAGCGTCGGTGCACGCGGCGCTGGTGATGGCGGCGGCGGTACCGGCCGTCGTGGCGCCGGATCTTTGGGACGCATCGCCGGCTCGGTGGGACGCATTGCCGGTTCGGCGCGCGTGAAGGGTGGCGCGAACTGCGACGGCGGCGACGGACGCGGTGACGAGTAGTCCTGCCGTACCGGCGGCGGCGCGGCAGCGATTGACTTCGGCGGCGCAGGTGGTGGCGGCGCCATCGGCGGCGGCTCCGCTGGCGCGGGCGGCGCATCGCGAGCGATCTCGGGCGATGAGGGCGGCGCGGGTGGTGCGGCCGCCTCTTGCACGGGCGGCTCGGGCGCCACCTCCCGCTGGGGCGGCACGGGTTCAACGACATCCGGCTCGCAAGCGGCCGTCTCTGCCGGCGCTTCCTGTTTTGCCTCGGGGGCGGCTGCCTGCCTGGCGCGCGCTGCGTCCGCCAGCGCCGACAATGGTCCCCGGGCGGGAAGCGGCCGCATCACTTGAAACGGCGACGGCTCGAACGACGGAGCAGGAGGCGCCGGCGGATCTTGCGGGGGCTCGGCGGCGGGATCGGGATCGGCCGCGCGCGGCGGCTCGGTCGCGGCCTCGGGCTCCGGCGCAGCAACTGGTTCGGCCCGCTGTTGCGCACGCGCTCCCGGCTGCGTCGTCGACAAGGGATCGGGCCACGGCTCGAACGCCGGCTCCGCGAGCTGCTCGTCCTCCATCGGCTCGGGCATTTCGTGCGCGCGCATCGCTTCCGACAGCGCATCGAGGTACGCGGGCCGCTCGTCGTCGGCGTGGGGCGGCGTGTAGCTCACCGCCTCGGCGATGCCGGCGCGCTTCACCGGGGGCGCACTGTTGCGCGGCTCGAAGTAGCGGCGTACGGGCTGCGTGGTCTCGCGCTCGATCGTCTCGAAGTGCCCGCGCTCGGTTGCCTCGGGCTCGGCTTCGACGAAGGGATCGGCCGCGCGCGGCGCGGCGGTGTCGACGGCCAGAGGCTCGTCGCCGGACGCAGGTTCGCCCGTAGCCGCCCGTTTAGGCTGCTCTGCTTTTTCCGCAGCCGGATCGGCGGCGGGCGGCCGAGGTGAATCGGACCTTTCCATACTGTTCTTGCATCGCCCCGGTGCTATATCCGCAGCGCTTATTGCCCGCGGCCTGACGGCGTAGGGCTGGCCCGACGCTAGTAGGTAGTCCGAAATGACGTTCGTGCAAAGGCTCGGCGCGGCCGCGGGTTCAATCGAGGGGCGCCTCGCCGAATTGCTCGCAGAATGCGGGCCGGATAAAGGCAGCCGGCTCGCCGCCGCCATGCGCCACGCACTCTTGGGCGGCGGCAAGCGCTTCCGGCCGTTTCTGGTCATCGAGAGCGCGGCGCTTTTCGGCGTCGAGGCATCCGCGGCGCGCGACGCGGCTGCCGCCTTCGAGTGCGTGCACTGCTATTCGCTGGCCCACGACGACCTGCCGTGCATGGACAACGACGATGTGCGGCGCGGACTACCGACCGTGCACAAGGCCTTCGACGAGTGGACGGCGATCCTTGCCGGCGATGCGCTGCTCACGCTCGCCTTCGAAATCGTCGCGCGGCCTGAGACGCATGCCGACCCGGACGTGCGCGCCACGCTTGCTCAGGTGCTCGCGCACGCCGCTGGCGCACGCGGCATGGTGCTCGGCCAGATGCTCGATCTCGAAGCGGAGAAGCGCGGCGAGCCGCAGCAATGGACGGTCGCCCATGTCCGCCGGCTGCAAGCCTTGAAGACCGGCGCGTTGATCGCCGCATCGTGCGAAGCGGGCGCGGTGCTGGCAAAGGCGACCGCGGATGAACGCGCGGCGCTGCGGTGCTATGGCGATCTGCTCGGCCTCGCCTTCCAGATCGCCGACGACCTGCTCGATGCGGAAGGCGACCCCGCGGCGATGGGCAAGGCCGCCGGCAAGGACAGCGCCGCGGGCAAGGCGACGCTCGTCTCCCTCATTGGCGTTGCGGAAGCGCGCGCTCAACTTGCCGAAACCGTGCGCCGCGCCGAGGGCGAGTTGCAGCGCTTCGGCGACAAAGCCCGCACGCTGGTCGAGGCCGCGGCCTTTGCCGCCAGCCGCGCCCACTGACGCAGCCGCGCAAACGAAATGGGCGCCGCCAGGCTTTGCCTGCGACGCCCATCGAAAATCTGTAAAGACGCTTAGAAGCGGTAGTTGAGGCCGACGCGCGCCGTGTGGAAATCCGTCTGCGTCGTGTAGGTGCCGGCCGGGCTGGAATACGTCTGCTCACCCAGGTCGACGTAGAGGTATTCCGACTTCAACGACCAGTTCGGCGCGAACGCCCACTCGATACCGCCGCCGACGGTGTAGCCGCTCTCCCAGTCGCTGCTGCTAAACGAAGCGCCCGGCGCAGTGAGGCTCTGGCTGAGATCGGCGAATGCCCAACCGCCCGTCACATAGAGAAGCGCCGGTCCAGCCGCGAAGCCGACGCGGCCGCGCAAGGTCGAGAAATACTCGATGTCGGTAGTCACCTGGCTAAGGCCGCCGCTCAGCGCCGTGGTGTCGCTGATGTCGGCGCCCTGCAAGTCGGCTTCCAGACCGAGCACCAGCGCGTTGAACTGCGCGTTGTAGCCGATCTGGCCGCCGCCGAACCAACCGTCGGCATTCAGCGCACCGGAGCCGCCGCCAAATCCGTTGTAGGAAGCACCGTTGTCGTTGCCCCAGCCGTAGCCGGCGTTCACGCCGAGATAGAGGCCCTGCCAGTTGTAGGGTCCGCTGCGGACAGGCTCGTAGATCGGCTCGACGGGCGGCGGCGGACGGTAAGGTCCGAGGTCGGCCGCCAGCGCGTTGCTCGCGCAAGCGCCGGCAGCGATGCCGGCCAGCAAAATCTTCTTCATGGCGATTGTCCCCGTTCGTCGAATGACTGAGCCCCAAACGTCGGGCACAGCGCCGGAGTTCCCCGGACCGAGTCCGGGGTGTCGCCAAAAAGATACGAATCGCCAATGGCCTGAGCGGGGCGATTGATAGGCGCCTTGGCCCCATATCGGGCCAAATAGAGACGCTACATGCCGCCGACGCCGGGGCCGCCCTTCTGCTTCTCGCGCGGATCGCCCGACTCCGCTTTCTTGGTGTCGAAGATCTGCTCGGTGTTGGCGCGCGCGCCGGCAACCTGGCTCGACGTCAGCTTGCACTCGTTCGACTTGTCGAGCAGTGCGAAGGCGCGGTTCGGCTTGTCGACGAACTCGGTGCGCGCGACTTTGCCGTCGCCGTTGGCGTCGTAGTATTTGAAGTCGACCGTTTCGAACATGCGATCGGTCACGATGATCTTCGAATATTCGGTGCGATCGATGGTCCCATCGCGGTCGGCGTCGGCGGCGTCGAACAGCTCCGCCGCGTAGGCCTTCCACTCATCGCAGGTGACGACGCCGTCGCGGTTGCGATCCCAGCCTCCGGCCGCGGACAGGAACACGCGATCCGTATCGGGGATCGAAGAGCCGGAGCAGCCGGCGACGGCGAGGAGGACTCCGAGCGCCGCAATCCTGCCGACCTCGTGAACGGAGAAGCTTTTTGATCTTATTGTCATTGTCGTTCCCCCAAAGGGCTGGGCCGCGCCTCAGGCCGTCTGTCTCGCTTGCGGGCTGTCGACCGGCGCCGCCCCGCCGAATCGACGCTCGATATAGTCCTCCACGATCTTCTGGAATTCAGCGGCAATGTTCGGGCCGCGCAGAGTTGTCATCTTCTTTCCGTCGATGAACACCGGTGCCGCCGGTGCCTCGCCGGTCCCAGGCAGCGAAATGCCGATGTCGGCCTGCTTCGATTCGCCAGGGCCGTTCACGATGCAGCCCATGACCGCGAAGTTCAGCGTCTCGACGCCGGGATAGCGGCGGCGCCACTCCGGCATGCGCTCGCTGATCATGTCCTGCACGCGCTTGGCGAGCTCCTGGAACACGGTCGACGTCGTCCGCCCGCAGCCGGGGCAGGCGGTGACGACGGGCATGAAGGAGCGCAGGCCCATCGACTGCAGGATCTGCTGCGCCACCATCACCTCGAGCGCGCGGTCGCCACCCGGCTCCGGCGTGAGCGACACGCGGATGGTGTCGCCGATGCCGGATTGCAGCAGCAGACCGATGCCGGCAGTCGACGCCACGATGCCTTTCGAGCCCATGCCGGCTTCGGTCAGCCCGACGTGCAGCGCATATTCACTGCGCCCTGCCAGCATTGTGTAGACGCTGACCAGATCCTGCACGGCGGAGACTTTGGCCGAGAGGATGATGTCGTTCGCCGTCATGCCGAGTTCTTCGGCGCGCTGCGCAGAGATGAGCGCCGATTGCACGATCGCCTCGTGCATCACGGCGCGCGCGTCCTTCGGCTCGGGTGCGCGAGCGTTCTCGTCCATCAGCCGCGTCAGCAGCTCCTGGTCGAGCGAGCCCCAGTTGACGCCGATGCGCACCGGCTTCTTCCAGCGCAGCGCGGTGTCGACGATGGCGGCGAACTGCCGGTCCTTCTTGTCCTTGAAGCCGACGTTGCCGGGATTGATACGGTACTTGTCGAGCGCCTCGGCGGCGCCCGGGTTGTCCGCCAGCAGCGTGTGGCCGTTGTAGTGGAAGTCGCCGACCAGCGGCACGGAGACGCCGCGCGCCAAGAGCCGATCGCGGATGTGGGGGACGGCTTTTGCCGCCTCGTCGCGGTCGACGGTGATGCGCACGAGCTCGGAACCGGAGCGGGCGAGGGCCGCGACCTGGGCAACCGTCGAGTCGATGTCGGCGGTGTCTGTATTGGTCATCGACTGGACGACGACGGGCGCACCGCCGCCGACGACAACGCCGGCAACGCGGACGGAATGCGTTTGCCGCCGCGGAGCTATCAGTTCGGTTGCCGAAGCCTGCATGGCTCCCATTTCCGCCATTGGCACCAAGCGTCTAACTAATCCAGCGCCCACAACTTGGCCAGAGGGCGGCGCTCGATCCCCTACCTGGCGGAGGCGCCAGGGCGCCCGTAGGTGGCCCAACTGAGGGACAGCCCGGCCAAAACCGACATGACGATGACGATCGACGGCCCTCCCGGGCTATCGACCGCGGCCGACAGCCACAGTCCGGCGATGACACTGCCCATGGCGATCAGCCCGGTCAGCAGCACCATCCGCTCGGGCGTCCGGCTCAAGGGGCGGGCGGCCACCGCCGGTACGACCAGGAAGGCCATGACCAGGAGGATGCCGACGATCTTCATGGCAACGGCGATGGTCACGGCGAGCAGGACGATGAACACGGTACGCACCGTCTCGCGGTCGACGCCCTCGGCGGCGGCAAGCTCCTCGTGCACGGCCAGCCGCAGCAGCGGCTGCCACAGCCACGCAACCGTGGCGAGCACGGCCGCGCCACCGACAAAGATGATGGCGACGTCGGTGCTGGTCACGGCGAACACGTCGCCGAACAGGAAGCCGGTGAGATCGACCGGTGCACCTTTGATCATCGAGGTGGCAATGACGCCCGCAGCAAGTGCGGCGTGATGCAGGAGCCCGAGGATGGAATCGAGCGCCACGAGCTTCTGACGGCTAAACCAGAGCAGGAGAGCCGCCACTGCGAGCGCGACGACGAGCACGCCCCACGTCACGTCCATCTGCAGCGCCAGACCGAGCGCCACGCCGATCAGCCCCGCCTGGGCGACCGTCTCGCCGAAGTAAGCGAGCCGTTGCCAGACAACGAAGCAGCCGAGCGGGGCAGCGACGGCGGCGAGCCCGAGGCTGGCGACGAGGGCACGGATGAGGAACGGCTCGAGCACTAGTGTCCCAATTCCGAAGTTCGCCAGAACTCAAGGCTAGTGTCCCGAGCGAACTTCGGAATTAAGAGGGACACTAGAATCATAGGTTTGCTAGTGTGATTCAGATCGAGAAATTCGCTCGATCCCGTGCCGCTTGTGCTGGCGAATTTTTCGATCATCACACTAGCGGTCTCCGCGCGGTGGCTCGTCGCTCGCCGGCGCCGGATGCGGATGGCCGGCGAGGTCGTGGCTGTGGTCGTGATGATGCCGATAGACGGCAAAGGCGCGCGCCGCCTCTGCGCCGAAGAGGCGTCCGTACGCCGGATGCTGCGCCACCGCTTCCGGCACGCCTGAGCAGCAGACGTGACGGTTGAGGCAGATCACCCGGTCTGAGCGCCCCATGACGAAATGCAGGTCGTGCGACACGAGCAGGACGCCGAAGCCCGCCTCGTCGCGCAGCTTGGCGATCAGGTTATAGAGGTCGGCCTCGCCGCTGTAGTCGACGCCCTGCACCGGCTCGTCGAGCACGAGCAGATTGGGACGGCGCAGGAGGGCGCGGGCGAGGACCACGCGTTGCAGCTCGCCGCCCGAGAGCTCGCCGAGTTGCTGATGGCGCACCGACGTGGCGTCGACGCTTTTCAGCATGCTTCCAATTCGGTCGATGCTTTCATTGCTGCCGAGCGTCAGGAAGCGCTCGACCGTCATGGGTATGACGGCGTCGCTGTCGAAGCGCTGCGGAACGTAGCCGATGCGCAGGTCGCGGCGCCGGTGCACCGAGCCGCGATCCGGCTTCTCGAGCCCGAGCAGCACGCGCACCAGCGTCGTCTTGCCGGCGCCGTTGGGGCCGATGAGCGTAACGATCTCGCGCTCGTGGATGTCGAGATTGACGTTGACGAGCTGGTCGCGGCCGTTGCGGATCACGCTGACGCCGCGTGCCGAGATCAGCGCCGCCGGGTCGAACGCCGGGATTTCCCCGTCGTGCACGTGCGCGTGAGTACAGGCATGACCGGGACCGTGGCCGCACGGCTTAGGAGCCGCCTGGACCACTCCATCGCTCTCCGCCATGAGTGCTTCAGTCCTTCTTAGACTGGCAGGCGCGGCACAGTCCGGACACCTCGACGAACTTCACCCGCGGCTGGAACGACGCCCCGCGCGCCAAGCGATCGATGGTGTCGAAAATACCTTCCGAATCCACCTCCTGCACGGCGTTGCACCGCTCGCAGGAGAGGAAGATCGGACGGCGGCCGGTGCGATGATCCATGCGCCGGCAGGCGAAGAAGGCGTTCTTGCTTTCCAGCCGGTGGATGACGCCGGCTTCGAGCAGGGCGTCGATGGCGCGGTAGACCGAGATGGGCGCCAGCCGCGTTCCCTTCTCGGCCAGCTTGGCGAGGATGTCGTAGGCACCGATCGAAGCGTGGGTGGCGGCGATCTCTTCGAATACGTCCTGGCGAAGTTTGGTGAACCGGAGGTTCTTTTCGGTAAACGCCTGGCTGGCTCTATCGACGGCTTTCGCCAGTTTGCGCTCCGACTGGGTCAACGACGGCGCGTTCTGCTGCTTGGCGGTGGCCTCGGTCATCGTCTCATCCCAGGCGTTTCTGTTTCCGTGACTGTATACCACCGCAGGATCGCGGCATAGGCGCTGCCGGAAAGGGATCGTAAACCTACCTGCAATTCATCCCTTTTCCGCCACCATCATATGGTTGCTACGGGCCACCGGACAATGGAAGTCGGGAGCGGGCGCCGCCCGTCGGCGCCAGGTTCAAGCTCTCTCGCGTATCAATTTTCGAGAGCCCAAGCAGCAATTATGCCTTCTCAATCCGCGTACATCGTCGCGGCACGGCGGACCGCTATCGGTCGTGTCGGCGGCCTGCATAAAAGTCGGCGCATCGAGGAGCTGTGCGCTCCGCTCGTCACTGTTGCGTTGCAGGACAGCGGCCTCGAGCCCGCTCGGATCGACGAACTGATCGTCGGCAACGCCACGCAAGGCGGCAACCCGGCGCGCCTCATCGCACTTGCTGCGGGGCTGCCCGAAACGACGCCAGCGGCCAGTATCGACCGGCAGTGCGGCTCGGGCCTCGATGCCATTCTCGCCGCCGCGCGCGCCATCAAGCTGGGCGATGCGCACGCTGTTGTCGCGGGCGGTGCCGAGGCGATCTCGATGGCGCCTTGGCGCGTCGCCAAGCCTCGCAGCCTGCAGCAGCTTCCGCGCTTCCTCGGCTATGAGCCGGGTGCGGGCGAGGAGCGCGACGTCCCCGCACATGTGGAATCCGCCGAGGTGTTGGCGGCGCGCCTCGGGATCGGCCGGGCCGAGCAGGACGCCTACGCCCTGCGGTCCCTCCTCAAGGCCGAGCAGGCGCGCGAGCACAAGCGCTTCGTCGGCGAGATCGCTCCCCTGCGCGCCAACCCCGAGGAAGCGCGCGACCAGAGCAGCGTTGCCCCCGACTTCAAGGATCTGGCGCAACTCGCCCCCTATATGGCGCCGGACGGGACGCTCACGCCGGGCAACACCTCGAGCCTGCACGACGGCGCCGCCGTGTCGGTGGTGGTCTCCCACGACGTGTGGAGCTCGCTCGGCAAACCGCGCGGTCTGCGTCTCGTGGCGCATGCGGCGCGCGGCGTCGCGCCCGACGAGGAAGCGTCGGCGCCGATCGAGGCGATGCGGAATTTGAAAGCCCGCTTCAAGGGTTACAAGGATTCCGACATCGGGCACATCGAGATGAGCGAAAGCTCGGCGGCACAGGCGATCGCCGTCATCCGCGCGCTCGAACTCGACGAGGAGCTGGTGAACCCCGACGGTGGCGCGCTCGCCCGCGGCCATCCGTTCGGCGCGGCGGGCTCGGTGCTCGTCACGCGTCTTTTCACCCGCATGGCGCGCGGCGAGAGCAAAGGCCGCTCACTCGGTCTCGCCACGATGGGCGTCGCCGGTGGCATGGGTCTCGCGGCGTTGTTCGAAGCCGTCTAATGCACTCTGTTGCAGCGTTGGTGCAATGCGCGCGCAAACGCGCGCAATTTGGTTGTGCTTGCATTCCAACTGCCTGATCCCCAATTCTGCCGGGGCGCGCGCGCTGGATTTTCCCGGCCCACTCGGAATCCATATTCCAACTCCTAGTGCATGGGATCGCCGCAATCCTGCCCCGAAGTGGACAGGAGCTGTGGTCATCTTGCATCGTGCGTTGCTATTGCGCCGCATTGGACGCGGCGACGGATTATCCGGCCCCGGCCGGTTTAGCGGGAAATGCAGATGGACGTGAAGCAGGCCTTTGATGCGGTGATGGCGAACCCGGCTGCGTACGCACGCAGCATTCTCCTCACCGTCCTAGTGATTGCCGCCCTCATCGCACTGTTCAAGGTCGGCCCGCGGTTGTGGCGGGTGGTCGAGGAAGTCTTCTTCAGCAACTGGCAGCTCGCCATGCTCGGCACCGCTGCCATCGTCCTCTCCCTCGCCGGCGGCTGGACCACCTGGGACGGCATGACGAACTTCACCGGCGAGCCGGTGCTGTCGCTCATGTTCACCTTCGGCATCCACGGCGTGATGCTGATCGTCGCCTGGCTGATCGGCGAGAGCTTCGCTACCGGCATGAGTACCGTGCCGCGCGCCGGCATCACCCGCGTCACCGCCCCGCTCATCGTCGTGCTGCTCGTCGGCGGCGCGCTGCTCGCCGCCGGCTTCGCCGTCTACCAGTACCATTACGGCATCAATACCGATTACGTGATCCAGGGCCTCGTGGCCGCCGGCCTGTTGTTCGGCCTCCTCGGCCTGCTCACGATATTCGCGCGCACCGACGTGATATCGCCCTATGCCCAGGCCCTGCGCATCATGGCCAAGAACTCGATGCTGTGGGTGATGTTCCTCGCCTGCATGTCAACGTCGGTCTTCTTCTCGTTCGACAGCCGCTTCAACGTCGTCTTCCCGCAGGAGCAGCGCCAGCGCGTGTCGGAGCTGCGCGCCACCAATCAGGTCTCGGCCATCATCGCCGACATCGGCAAGACCATCGCCGACCAACAACTGACCCAGACGTCGTCCTTGTTCCAGAGCGAGGGCTGGCACACCTACGAGGATCAGCTCGACCGCCTCGCCTCCGCCGCGCAAGGCTCGACGGGAGAGATCGAGAAGTACTTCAACGACCAGATCGAAGCGCGCAATCGCGGCATCAAGGAGCAGCAGGAGCGCATCACCACCGCGCAGAGCGGCCAGGCCGGCATCGCCGGCAAGAAGACAACGCTCACCGACGAGCTGGCACGCCTCGAGGGCGACCGCGCGACGCTCGCCGCCGACTACGCGGCAACCAAGACGGAGCTCGACTCGCGCTCCAAGGCGATCGACGCCAAGCGCGTCGAGGCCATGGCCGAGAGCAAGGGCGTCGAAGGCACGCTCAAAGAGGGCCGCGGGCCGGTGTATCGCCAGATCATGGGCGACCTCGGCAAGATGCAGGCCGCCGTCAAGATCCAGGACGACCGCGTGAAGGACGCCAAGAAGCGTCTCGACACGGCCGAAACCCGCATCGCGCAGATCAAGCGCGAGCTGGCGTCGATCGACGGCGAGCTCGCCAAGTACAAGGGCGAGGAAGCCACCGCCGGCGAGCGCATTCGCATGGCGCAGGAGAACATCGCCGGGCAGGACGCCGAGCAGCGTGTCGATCCGGGCCGGGTGCTGCCCGCCTTCGAGACGGCGCGCGCCGAGTTCCGCCAGCATCCCAGCGCCGACCGCCTCGCCGAGGTGCAGCAGCGCTGCTCGCAGCTCTACAGCGCCATGTTCGCCGCTGACGTGACCAAGCCGAAAGTTTCGGGCATCGACTGCGATCCCAAGCAGGCGAGCGAGGCGGCATCGACGCTGTTCACGCTGCAGGCCGGCACCAAGGCGTTCAACGCCAACTGCGTCGGCGGCGACAAGCTTGCCGCCCAGCGCTCCACCGACGCGCTGTTCGGCTTTGCCGTGAAGTGCCTGTCCGACAGCCAGCTCCCCAGCCAGCAGACCGACGAGTTGCGCGGCAAAGTCGCCTTCGCCGAGATGAATCGTGACGACAAGGCGCACCGCTTCGTCGTCTCGTGGAACGCCTTCCAGGACGGCAACCGCTTGGCCTACCTGGCACTCGCCATCGCCATCGGCATCGACTCGCTGATCTTCATGACCGGCCTGTTCGGCGCTAACGCCGTGCGCTCGCCGCTGGCCGACGTGCCGTCGTCCAAGGGCCGCAACTCGCAGCAGCTCGAGGCGATCATCGAGAACGCGCTGCTGCCGGACACGCTCGACAACGCCCGCGCCACGCTCAACACCATGCGGCCGATCACCAATGCGTCGGGTTTCATGGCCGAGGTGCGCCCGGAGATGCTCGACCCGCACACCGAGCGGCAGGTGATCGGCGTCCTCAACGCCGGCTCGACCATCAGCGCGGTCGACTACGACGAGCAGCAGAACCGCTATCTCGTGCGGGCCGAGCTCTACGAGTTCCTGTCGATCGTCGCCAAGCGCTCGTTCGAGGCCGACAAGGCGAACATCGACCTCGCCGAGCTGGAGAAGATCGTCGGCGTGGCTCTGCTGCCCGACATCAACCAGAACGCCGAGACGGTGCTGCACTATATGCACCCGATCGACGAGGACCGCGGCTTCACCGCCGAGATCAACCTCGCCGAGGTGGAGCCCGATCACAAACGAGTCGTGCGCTCGACGCTGAATGCCGGCGCCACGCTCGGCCGCGTCCAGCGGCGCGGCAAGACCGCCAACGAATTCTGGATCCACCGCGACTTGTATAAGACGCTGGCCCGCATCCGTGCGCGCACGCTGATGGCCGACTATGGCCGTCCGCGCATCGGCCAGTCGCCGGCGCAACGGCAGAACTTTGGCGGCTCGCTCACCGAGCGCACCAAGGCGATCGAGCACAAGCCGGCGATCGAGGAAGAGACGACGAGCGAGATTCGCACCGGGTTCGTCACGCAGCTTTTATCGGCGCTCAACATCGACGCGCCGAGCTGGGAGCGGGTGTCGGGCGGCGCGCATGCGGCTGCGATCGCCGCCAACGAGGCTTTCACCCGCACGCGGCGGCTCAACGCGCTGCTCGACGGCTTCCTGCGCAAGCACGAGGACGATGCCCGCCTGGCGTTCGACGAGATGTACACCCTGCTGAAGCACCGGCTGAAGCCGCAGGCCTCCTGGGACCGGCAGCTGCTCGACGAGGCCTATCTGGAGCTCGACCAGCACTGGCACGTGCTGATGCTGCTCCCCAACGGACCGTTCGAGGCGGTCGTGCACGAGGTCGTCGAGCGGCTCGAGCCGGATGCCGGCGACGGGCGCCTCTCCAACGACCAACAGGCGCTCTATAACCTGGCGCGCAAGCTGCTCGACGCCTTCAAGGCCAATGCGCGCTCGAACGAGACCGCATGGCGCCGTCTGGAGGCAAGCTTCGATCAGGCGCAGCACAGCGAGACGCGTGTCGCCTCCGACAACGGCCGCCCGACGCTCAACTAGCTTACGTTCAGTTCACGTTGCCAACGTCCCGCGTTGCTCGCCAGCAACGCGGGACGTTCTCTTTTTTAAGCCATTGCGCCGACGCCGTTCCGCCATCGCGCCACCGCGGCCGCGCACTAGCGTCCTCGCACATTTCGTTCGAGGAGATATTGCGATGTCGATGATCCGCTACGCGGCGTTCGCTATTGCCCTTGCCGCACCGTTCTCGCTGCACGTCCCTGCCCACGCCGCCGGGCTGAAGCTCGAAGCCGATCTCGGCCAGAGCGTGCTGTCGACGGCCAAGCCGGGGAACGTCTACCTGCGCCTCAACCTGAAGAGCCTCGCCGCCTCCAACCGCGAGCGCCGCCCGCCTATCAACGCGGCGATCGTCATCGACCGCTCCGGCTCCATGCAGGGTGACCGCATCGAAGCCGCCAAGGAAGGCGCCCGCGTCGCGCTGAAGCGCCTGTCGTCGGACGATACGGTCGCGCTCATCTCCTACAATCACGATGTCGAGGTGCTCAGCCCAGCCGCGCCGCTGCGCGCCTCGCGCGAGAAACTCATCGAGGCGATCGACAAGCTGGAAGCCAACGGCACCACCGGCCTCTATGCCGGCGTCAAGGAGGGCGGCAAGCAGATCGAGGAGTTCGTCTCCGGCAACAACGTCAACCGCGTCATCCTCCTGTCGGACGGCCTCGCCAACGTCGGCCCGTCGACGCCGGGCGAGCTGGCCGAGCTCGGCCGCAAGCTCGCATCGAAGGGCATCTCCGTGTCGACCATCGGCCTCGGGCTGGAATACAACGAGGACCTGATGCAGCGCCTGGCCGCCGCCTCCGACGGCAACCACGTGTTCGTCGAGCGGCCCAGCGATCTCGCCGAGATCTTCGACCGCGAGTTCGGCGACGCGCTGTCCGTCTCGGCGCGCGACATCACCATCATCATCGAGTGCAGGGCCGGCTTTACGCCGAAGCGCATCCTCGGCCGCGACGGCAGCATCGACGGCGGCAAGGTCACGCTGAAGCTCAACCAGTTGCAGGCCCAGAACGAGCGCTATGTCGTCGTCGAGCTGCAGGCGCCGGAAGGGCGCAGCGAAGGTGCCGCCGACGTGGCCGACATCTCCGTCACCTATGTCGACCTCGACGACGGCGGCAAGGCTGCCCGCGCCGAGGCCAAGCCGAGCGTGCGCTTCTCCGCCAACGCCAAGGACATCGAGGACGGCCTCAACAAGCCGGTGATGAGCCAGGTGACCCGGCAGATCGCCACCGAGAACAGCGAGCAGGCGGTGGAGTTGCGCGACAAGGGCGACATCGCCGGCGCGCGCAAGGTGCTCGAGAAGAACGCCGACTACATCAAGCGCTCGCGCGACCTCTACACGGCCGGCGCCGCCCCGGCCCCCAGCGCTTCCGTCGGCGCGCTCACCGATCTCGAGAACAAGAGCCGCGAGGCGGCGAGCAGCCTCGACGGCGATGCCTGGGACCGCACCCGCAAGCTGATGCGCCAGGACCAGCATAGGGCCAAGGTCCAGCAGGCTTACTGAGGAACGACGAGGGCACGGTACGGCGGCGTTGGGGCTGCATCCCGGCGCCGCCTTTTTGTATCTCCAGTCGCGCACGAACCCGGCGTCGGAATCTTTGCTGTTGCGCGCCGCCGCCGCTCCCGCCAAGCCTAGGCAGCGGACGCGGGGCGACCATCAATGCAGCCAGACCCGACACAAGACGAAATCAAACCCAAGGACACCGGCTACAAGATCGGCCCCGGGCAGTGGAAGCTGTTCTCCGCGGTGCTGGTGATCGGCTGCGCCGGTCTCATCTACGGATATCTGCGGCGCAAGGGGTTGGACGAGTCGGCAGCGCTCTACCTGGGGCTGCCGCTGCTGCTGGCCCTCGGCCTGTCGCTGACGCCGCCAGACAAATCGGCGACCGGCGCGACCATGAAGGGCATGGCGATTGCGCTGCTCCTCGCCGCGCCCGTCTTCCAGGAAGGCTATATCTGCATCCTGTTCGCCTCGCCGCTGTTCTTTGCCGTCGGCCTGATCATCGCCGCGGCAATTGATTGGGGGCGCAAGCGCCGCGCCAAGAAGGGCAATCTGCAAAGTGCCATCATAGCGACTGCCATCGCGCTGATGGCCATGGAGGGCGTCACGCCCGAGACGTCTTTCCCGCGCGAGCACGAGGTCGTCGTCAGCAAAATCGTTTCGGCGCCCGTGGAGGCCGTGCGGGCGGCGCTGGCCCAGCCGCCGGTCCTGGGTGAGGACAAGCCGTTCTTCCTGCGCATCTTCCCCTATCCCGTCGACTTGCAGGGTGACGGCCTTGGCGTGGGCGATACGCGGAGCGCGACGTTCGTCGCCTACAAGCACATCTTCTGGAATCGCATCGAAGGCACGGCCGTCTTCAAGGTCGTCGAGGCGAACGAACGCAAGATCGCGTTCGAGCTTGCGAGCGACACGTCTTACGTCGCGCATTACCTCGGCTGGAAGCGCTCGGAGGTGGAGCTGACGCCGACGACCAATGGCGACACGCTCGTCACCTGGCGCCTGTCGTTTCACCGCAAGTACGATCCCTACTGGTACTTCGGCACACTGCAGAAGTACGCGGTTGGCCTCGTCGCCGAGGAGCTGATCGACCATGCCGCCACTCCTCGAACTTAGCGTCGGCGAGCAGCGGGCAGCGGTGCTGCTCGTGCCGTTCCTGATCGCCGGTGCCGCCATCCTCGTGGCGCAGCCCGGCAAGCGCGCGCTCGCGGGCGTATTCATTGCCAGCCTCTGGAACTTGACCACGCTCGTGCTGGCGAACCTCGTGGCGCTACACATGGGCTGGTGGACGTTCAACGCCACCGGCGGCCTGCTGCTGGGGGTGCCGTTCGACGTGCTGCTCGGCTGGGCGGTGTGGTGGGGCGCGGCACTGTTCCTGCTCTTCGGCGGCCGGTACGTGCTGCTGGCACTGCTCACCGCGCTATGGATCGACGTCGTCGCCATGCCGCGCCTGACGCCGCTGGTTCAACTCGGCAACGATTGGCTGTGGGGCGAAGCGCTGGTGCTCGCGGCGTGCTTCCTGCCGGGATGGCTGATCGCGAGCTTTACGGCGCGCGATGTGCACGTCGGCTGCCGGGCCACGGCGCAGGCAGTCATCACCGGCATCTTGATGTTCGTCATGCTGCCGGCGGTGATCCTCGAACATTCCGGCCGCAGCGTGTGGGAGGCGATGCTGTGGCCGGCGTGGCAGCTGTCACTCGTCTTCAACGCGCTGCTGATCCCCGTGGTTCTCGGCCTCGCGGGCAGCCAGGAATTCGCCGAGCGCGGGCGCGGCACGCCTATCCCCTTCGATCCGCCCAAGCGCCTCGTCGTCACCGGGCCGTATGCCTACGTCGCCAACCCGATGCAGATCTCGGTCGTGGGGAGTCTGCTGATGCTGGGGATGGCTTTTCAAAGCTGGCTATTGGCAGCGGCTGCCGGCGTCGCGGTGGTCTACGCGCTCGGTATCGTGCGTTGGCATCATGCGATCGACCTGCAGCCGCGCTTCGGCGCGGCGTGGCGCACCTACCGCAGCCATGTGCGCAACTGGTTGCCGCGCTGGCGGCCCTGGATCGGCAAGCCGTCGACAGTGTACTTCGCGGGCTATTGCGAGATATGCCGCGATACGCAGCACTGGATCGAGCGGCTTCGCCCCGTCGGGCTCGACATCAAGGATGCGTCCGAGCATCCGGAAGCGCTCGCGCGCGTGACCTATCGCTATCCCGACGGCAGCGAGGTGCACGGCGTCTACGCGATCGCGTCGTGCCTCGACCACGTGAACCTGGCGTGCGCCTTCCTCGGCTGGTTCATGCGCCTGCCGGGGGTGTGCCAGCTCCTACAGGTTCTGATCGACGGCACGGGGAAACGCGCCGCGCCGTCGCGGCCTTCTGCGGGCACAGCTGAACCTAAAGCTTGAAGGGGACGACCTTGGCGCGCTGCTCCCCGAGACCCTCGACGCGCAGGACGAGCTCGTCACCGGCCTTCAGGTACTCAGGCGGCGTCTTCGCCGAGCCGACGCCCGGCGGCGTACCGGTCGTCACCACGTCGCCCGGCTCCAGCACCATGAACTGGGTGACGTAGGCGAGCAGGAACGGGATCGAGAAGATCATCGTCGACGTCGAGCCCGTCTGCTTGCGATCGCCGTTGACGTCGAGCGCCATGGCGAGGTTCTGCACGTCGGGGATCTCGTCCGGCGTCACCAGGAACGGCCCCAGCGGACCGAACGTCTCGGCCGACTTGCCCTTCACCCACTGGCCGGCGCGCTTCACCTGGAAGCGGCGCTCGGAGACGTCGTTGCACAGGCAGTAGCCGGCGATGTGCGCCAGCGCATCCTTTTCCTCGACATAGCGGGAGCGCGTGCCGACGACGAAGGCGATCTCGACCTCCCAATCCATGCGGTCCGAGTTCTTCGGGTACATGATGTCGTCGTTGGGCCCGCAGATGCAGGTCGGCGCCTTGTTGAAGAGGATCGGCTCCGCCGGAATCTCCTGCCCCGTCTCCTTGGCGTGGTCGGCGTAGTTGAGGCCGATGGCGACGAAGTTGCGCGTGCCGGCGACGGGCGCACCCAGGCGCACGCCCGCGGGCGCGAGCGGCAGCGACTCCGGCTCGATGGCACGCAGGCGGTCGAGCGAGGCAGGCGACAGGTTGGCGCCGGTGAAATCGGAAATGTGAACGGAGAGGTCGCGGATAGCGCCTTGCTTATCGACAAGCCCCGGCTTTTCCGCGCCGGGCTGGCCAAAACGCACAAGCTTCATGGATGGGTCGCTCGCAGATGGATGGGTGTGAGAAGGCGGCATGGACGTGCGAAGTACTCGCTATCGCACTATGCCGACGACGGCAACTCACTCGCTTTACGCGACGATCTGAGCGTCAACCAAGATACCATTCCAGCAAGGCAAGGATCAGCAGCACATGGGCGGCAGCCACAAACGCCCAGCGGACGAAGCTCCGATACGTCCGGTAGTGGTATTGCAGCTCTGGGTCGTTCGCATAGTCGACGGGAAGCGCCATGGCTCCCTCCAATCGTTAGCGCGACGTCGCCGCGGCCACCTGCCGCTTGGGCTTGGGTGACGGGTCTCTAGGGCGCCGCTTGGAACCTTCAGATTTTGCCGCCGCCGGCGCAACGCTGCCAGGCGTCCGCGCAATCGGGAAAGACGCCGCCGCGTGGCCGCCGGCGGATCGGCATACGGGGGCTAGAATTATCCGTTCCATGCAGGGCTAACGGGTGGGGCTGACGAGGGTTCCGCGCGCGAATTGGCGCGCATCGGCACCCCACGGCAGCAGCAGGGAACGCGCCGAACCCGCCGGCGGTTATCTAGCCAACACGAGAAAAGGAGAGACGAAATGCCCCTTTTTCTTCTGCCCTATCTGTATTCGCAGCTCGTGATGGCCAGCGCCTCGAGCTTCTGGACGATACCCGTCACCACCCGCAAGGAGTGACGCCATGCTTGCGCGCAAACGTCTGCGGCCGAAGGTCGGCAAGACCCGCGGCGAAGGCAAGATCAAAAATAAGAGTTGGGTGCCTGGACGGAAGGGCCAGGGCGGCGAAGGCCTGAGCCACGGATACGGCGGCAGCGCCGGCGACGGCAAAGGCGCGTCGGGCCCGGAGCAACAGCCGAACCAGCACGACGAGCATGGCGGCGACGAAGTTGCCGACAATGCGCATCGCAACCGCGACTACAGCCCGGCGCTTCCGTCGCGCGAGAGGATCGCCAAGGTGCTTCGCTGATTTGGTCGGGTGGTTTTAGCTCGCGGTTGTGGCGGAGAGGGTGGGATTTGAACCCACGATACCCTTGCGAGTATGCCGCATTTCGAGTGCGGTGCTTTCAGCCACTCAGCCACCTCTCCAAACCCACCACACGGGCTGTCAACGCGCCGAGCATATGCGCAGGGCTGACAGGCCGGGACGTTAGGAACGGTGCTCTTAAGAGAAACGCGCGGGCCTGACAAGCCTCAAGGGCGGCAGTTCGGCCCACGTTGCGTGGGTGGCATGGCGGCGAGGCGCGGCGGTGCCTACTCGGCCGGCATGAGGTAGATTTCCCCGTCTTGCACCTTGACGAGCAGGTTGTCGGGGTTGCTGAGCAGCTGAACGATTTCGGTGAACATTGGCTTGCCTCCAGGGGTTTCGATGCCCCGGACCATAGGCGCCCCTGCGCCGCCGCGATGTTCCGCGCGGAACACGACCCGCGGAGCGCAATTGCGGCAACCCAGGGGATTACGGGGATAAGACATACCCGCAACTGGCCGCCCAGCCGTACCCGCCCACAGAATGCCTCAGTCAGTAAGAGTGGAGGGCATTCTCATGCTGGATAGGCAATCGCTCGAATGGCTCATGGCCTGCGAGCGTCTCAAGGACGAGGTGATGGTGGTCGAGAAGCAGTGCGAGAGCATTCTCGGCAGCTTCGAGCATCTCCAGCGCGAGCCCACGGCGGCAGAGCGCGACAATCGCCGCGGGGCCTACCTCGACAACCGGGCGCGGCTGCAGGAGCTCGCCGGCGAGATCGACGCCATAAACACGCGGCTGCGCGGGCGCGCCAACTAGCGCCCCGGCTTTGCGCCTCTCTTTAGAGACAACAGGCAGTTGCGCGGCCTTCCCCCCGGGGACGCCGCGCTTTTCATTTTTGAAACGGGGCAATCCGGCTCACGCCATTGGCGTGCCGAAAAGCCTCCACATCTCGCCTACGACATTTCCGAATAGGAAAGCGGTCCAAAGATAAAGTCCGACGCCCGCCCACCAATGGCGATCATGCGAGCGCGCAACGCTTTCTACCTTGTCGATGCACACCGACGCATATTCGGAAGCGACCAGCTTGAGTGCTTCGGTCATTTTCTCATCCCCTAGAGACCTTGCGCATCAAAGTCTCAGCCGAACACGGTTAAGATACTGCAAATACATGATTTGTCTGGGGTCGCAAACGCGCTTCTCGAGATGCAGATGCGCCGCTAGATGACAAATGGCGCGAGAATGCACAGTTTTGCGGAGCATGTGCATTGCGTGCAAAACGGGTTGTAGTGCGTTGGTCAACCACCCCTGGCGTGATACTAAATGGACATCGCCGCTCGCATGTAAAAGAGGTGGTAAATTGAAAGCGTTTTGTCTTGCTTTTGCACTTCTGCTGGGAACGCTCCCGGCCACTGCCCAAGAATTGCCGCAGGTAAGTAACGCGTCCGAGTTGGCACAACCAGGCAGCTACCAATGGACCGTCGTTGATGACAACGGCGCTCCGCTGCACACCACCACCGGGGGCCGCGCGGTCGACGCCGTGGCCCGCCCCAAGAAGGACGCTCCAGCGCGAGCCGCGCTGGCGCAAATGCGCGCCGAGACCCGACGCCTCGTGGCCGATGCCAACAGCAAGGGCGCCAAGGTCCAGCGTATCCGCTACGACCTGCGCCTGCGTTGTATCGTCGAAGCGATCGAGCCGGAACAAGAGCCGCTCACCAACGCTTCCATGCCGTGGATCTGGGGCGCCACCGACGCCGCCAAATCTGCCGACGATGAGGGCATGGTCGAGATGTGCGAGGTCGACTATTCGCAGAAGGTCCGCTCGCAGACGGAGCCCGAGTCCCCGTTGCAGAATTACGCGGTCTCGCTGCCATTGCAGTGAACACAAGAATTAATCGCAATCCTCCCGTCACTCGGGATTGCGACTTGAGAAGCGCGCCGGGGCCCGCGGGGTGTCCCGGCGCGCTGCGTTTTTAGGGGCGACAGTTTTGAGGTGGCGTCAGGGGCGGGGCCGTCGCCGCGCCCAGTAGATGGCGAAAATGCCCATCCACAGGAGCAGCGCCACCACGTCGAGCAGGGTGGAGAGCTCCTTCATCGCGTGCTGCCAGGGACGGTCCGGCGCACCCACCCACAGGGACGCGCTGACCACCACGCCGGCCACGAGGCACAGCCCGGTCAGGACCCAGATCGTTCGTACGGCGCGGCGTGTCATGTGCCGATCATAGCTCGCGTCGCCGCGGAGCGCGAGCGTGCTCACGCATCGTGGAACACCGCAGCTTGGTGCACGAGCCGGCCGAACACCCGATGCGTCAGACTGAGCGCGAACTCGAAACTGCCGGCGCCGAGGTCGCGGTGCACGATCTGCATTTGGCCGGGATGGAGCAGCCGCGGGATGGAAAGGCGCCAGCGGGCGATCTGCACGAAAAACCCGACCGACCGAAAGGCGAGCGCCCCCTCCTCGACGCTGACCCGCAACGCCATGCCGATGCCGCAGCCGACGTACTCCTCGAGGCCCGTCGGCCCGCTGAAGCGCTTGGCCGAGTGGATCGCCTGTGGAAAGCGACCTGGGCGGGCATAGATTCTGAGCCAGCTCTGGCCGCCGAGACCCGCGTCCTCGGTGACGATCACCACCGCCGGCCCGGTCGCGCCGTCCGTCAGCGGCAGCGGCGAGCCGATGGCCCTAGCGAGGAACGAAAGCACGCGCCCGGCTGGCGACAAGCGCGTCGCCGTCACCAGGCCCTGGTAGACGAGCGCTTCGCTCGGCCCGAGGCATTTGGAGAAGCGCCGGCGGACGGCGTCAGGCAGCTCCCCCCAGGCCCGCTCGCCGACGAGAGCGCGAAACCGGAGGTCCTCGATCGGCGCCAGCACGGTGGGAGCGGCGATGGGAACGGCGGCCGGCGCTGCGTGGTGCAGCGGCTGCGGTTGCAGGGCGACATTGCGTTTGTCGAGGACCGACACATCACACCTCCCCGTTCTCCGCCCACTTCAGCGTGGCGGCTTCTTGCTACTCTTGCGGCCGACGAAGCGAGCGATCGTGCCGCCCATGCGGATGAGCGCCATCAGCGTCGGCGCCGGCAGCCGCATGATCTCGCCGAAGCTGCGGTCGACCGTCTCGGTAAACTCGAGCATTGCGGAGAGCCGCTTGCGCACGGCCGGCGAAACGCCCGCGTCGCCCTTGGCCTCGGTGGCACAGCTGCGCAGCACGGCGAGCGCCGGATCGATCTCCCGCGCCTTGCGAACCAGGGCGATGCGCCGAACCATCTCGAACATGTCGGCTTCGGCTTCGTAGTAGTCGCGCCGGTCGCTCATGACGTGCACGCGGCGGATGAGGCTCCAGCCCAGGAGCTCGCGCAGGCTGGTCGACACGTTGGAGCGTGCCATACCGAGGCGCTCGGCGATGTCCTCGGCCGTCAGCGGAACCTCGCTCAGATAGAGAAGCGCATGGATCTGCGCCACCGAGCGGTTCACGCCCCAGGTGGTGCCCATCTCGCCCCAATGGACGACGAAGCGCTCGACGGCGCCGGGCAACAGGTCGGTATGTACGCTAATTTCTGTCATGACCGAAATTAGCGACACAAACGCCCCGCCGTCAAGCGCAACTGGCGGTATTTGCGTCGCGCGCTGCCGCCTTATTGGGCAGGCGCCGGCAAGCCGATGGGCATAAGATTGCAAGCGCGAGCGCGGCATTGCACGCGCGGCTCAATCCATCGGCGTCGCAGATTTGCGCGCCAGACCAACGGCCTAAACTTTAGTCACGCACGAAATTCCGGGAACCGCGCTCAGCGGCGCACGTTAGTGCCGCGCCAGTCAGGAATTTTCCCCATGCTCATCAACTACGGTTGCGAGATCGGCATCACGGTCCCCCGGGCCACTCCGCTGATCTCTTTGCTCGACGTGCACCCCGAGCGCCGCAAGGACATCAACACCGAAGCCCCGTTCGCCACCGCGCCTCCAACGCAGGCGATGATGTACTTCGACAGCTTCGGCAATCAGTGCCGCCGGCTGATGGCGCCGGCCGGCGACATCACGCTGCGCCTCGACGGCACGATCATCGACAGCGGCAGGCCGGACGATATCGCGCCCGATGCGCGCGAGGTGCAGGTCGACCTCCTGCCGCACTACCTGCTCACCTTCCTGCTCGGCAGCCGCTACTGCGAGACCGACCGGTTGAGCCAAGTGGCGTGGGATATGTTCGGCGGCGTCAAGCCTGGCTGGACGCGGGTGCAGGCAATCTGCGACTACGTGCACGATCATCTGACGTTCGGCTATCCGCACGCTAGCGCTACGCGCACCGCGCTAGACGCCTTTGCGGAGAAGAAGGGTGTCTGCCGCGACTTCGCCCACCTGATGATCACCTTCTGCCGCTGCCTCAACATCCCGGCGCGCTACGTCAACGGCTACCTCGGCGACATCGGGGTTCCAGCCGATCCGGCACCGATGGACTTCAGCGCCTGGACGGAGGTGTACCTCGATAACCGCTGGTACACGTTCGACGCGCGCCATAACAAGCGGCGCGTCGGCCGGATCGTCGTGGCGCGCGGCCGCGATGCCACCGACGTGCCGCTGATCAACACGTTCGGCCCGCACACCTTGAAGACCTTCAAAGTATGGGCTGACGAGGTGGTCCCCGACGTGCGCAAGGCGAGCGCCTGATCCCGCCGCGGAAATTCCGAAGTTGCCGGAAATCCCGCCAATTTGCTGACTTGTTCGCGCCACCCCGCTGCTGTTCCCTCCACGGCGATATTGCTTGCCGTGGAGAAATTGAGTGGAAAGCCTGACCGCCGCCATTGCGCGGCTGCTGAACAGCCCCGGGTTCAAATTCCTCCTCATCTGCGGCCTGATACTGATCCTGACCATTCCGCTCTTGCTCGTGTGGGGTTTGATCAGCGAGCGCGAGCAGCGCGCCGAAGGCGTGCGCCAGACGGTGGCGCAGGAGTGGGGCGCCAGCCAGTACATCGATGGTCCGCTGCTGATCGTGCCTTACACCGTGAAGCGCGTGACCGGCGAGGGTGACAAGCGCGTCGAGGAGGTGGTCGAGCGGCGTGCCGTATTTCTCCCGAAGTCGCTCAAGGTGAGCGGCAAGGCGACGACCAAGGTCCTGCACCGCTCCATCTACGACGTCGCCGTCTACACCGGGCTACTCGATTTTTCCGGCAGCTTCGCCGCTCCCGACATCGCCGAGGTGGTCGCCGACGCACAGTCGGTGCGCTGGCGCGATGCCGTGCTGGCGGTGGCAATCAGCGACGTGTCGGGCCTGAAGGAAGCCGCATCGGTGACAATCGACGGCGGCCAGGCATTGGCGTTCGAGCCGAGCATCGGCGTGCCGGCCATGCGCGGCGGCGGCATTCACGTGCGCCTCGCGCCCGCTGCGACGCTGTTCGCCACGCAAGGCGTCACCGACGCGGCGCCGACCGGCATCAACGGCTTCGATTTCAAGTTCGCGCTGGCGCTCAACGGCTCGTCCGAGCTGACCTTCGCGCCGGTTGCGCAGGAGACGACCGTCGCGCTCTCGTCCGATTGGAGCGACCCGAGCTTCACCGGCGCCTTCCTGCCGAACGACCGCACGGTCGAGCCGACATCGTTCTCCGCGAAGTGGCAGATCCCGCACCTGGCACGCAGCGTGCCGCAATCCTGGTCGCTCGCCGATCAAGACCTGGAGCGCATGTCCCCCTATGCCTTCGGCGTGCGCTTCATCGTGCCGGTGGATTTCTATCAGATCGTCAGTCGCGCCGCGAAATACGCGATGATGTTCCTTGCCACTGCGTTCATGGCCGTGTTCGTGCTGGAGACCCGCTCGGCCCGGCAGGTGCACCCGGTGCAGTACCTGTTCGTCGGCTTGTCGATGATCTTCTTCTACGTGCTGCTGTTGTCGTTCGCCGAGCAGATCGGTTGTCTTAGCGCCTACCTCATCGCCGCGGTCGCCACGGGCGGGCTCCTGTCGCTCTACGTCGCGCGGGTGCAGCAGAGCCTCAACAAGGGGCTCATCATGGCGGGCGTGCTGTTCCTGCTGTACGGGCTCTTGTACCTGATCCTGCAGCTGGAGGACTACGCCTTGCTCGCCGGTGCCATCGCCGGGTTCGTGATGCTGGCGGTCGTGATGTTCGCGACGCTCAACGTCGATTGGTCGGGGCAAAAGCGCCCCGCTAGCTGAGCGGACCGTCACGCGCCCCCAAATCACCCCGTCATTCCCGCGTCATGGCGAAGCCATGCTCCGCATGGACGGCGGGAACCCAGGGCACCATGCCTAACGACGATCGCCGCGCTGGTTGAAACGTGGCTGGGTCCCCACCTTCGTGGGGATGACGTGAGAGGAGGCGAGCGTCGCGGCAGCAGCCCGACAACCTCTCGGATCGCCGCCGCTCGCTGATAGCCCGACGCAAATTTTTTTCAGCACACGCGTGTTCCGGCCGGAACAGCGCATTGGCCGATCATTTTCCTAAAACCTCTCCACGCGGCGCTCCAGTTCCACGGGCGCGCGAACGCAAGGAGAGGTTTCATGAGTCCGTCCTACGAGCCCAACGCCTTCGAGGAGCAGGCTCCCTTCCCCGGCCATCCCTTCGGTGGCCTCGTGCGCGACGACAGCGCCATCTTCGATGAGCCATTTCCTGCCGCTCGACCCAAGAGCCCGAGCAAGGCCAGCGCCTTCGCCCCGGCCTTCGACGACGCCGGCGGCTTCGACTTCCACCTCGGAGTTTACTCGCGATTTTGAACCGTAAAGCGCGGCGGTGACGTCGTGCGTAGCCAGGAGCACCTACCATGAGCATCATGCCCCAGACGCTGAACAAGCTGCGCGCGAAGCTGGACCGCGACCTCGTCGCGGCCCCCTTCTCGTCGCTCCCTGAATACAAGTCGATTACCTACCACCAGGGGCTCGGCAAGATGCTTGGCATCGCGAACCCGTTCTTCCGCTCGACCGAGGGCCCGCAGGGCCGGCATACGCTGATCGACGGCAAGCCGGTTCTGAACTTTGCCTGGTGCGACTACCTCGGCCTCAGCAAGCATCCTGACCTGATCAATGCCTCGAAGGCCGCCATCGACGCCTACGGCACGTCCGTTTCGGCGAGCCGCATGGTGTCGGGCGACACGCCTCTCCACCGCGAGCTGGAGCAGGAAATCGCCGACACGATCGGCGTCGAAGGCGCGCTGGTGTTCGTCTCCGGACATGCCGCCAACGTGTCGACGATCGGCACGATCATGACCGCCGACGACCTCATCATCCACGACGAGTTCGTGCACAACAGCGCCGTGGTCGGCATGCGCCTGTCGGGCGCCAAGACCATGACCTTCAGGCACAACAAGCTCGACCTCTTGGAGCAGGTGCTGCGCGAGGAGCGCGCCAAGTACAAGAACTGCCTCGTCGTCATCGAAGGCCTCTACTCGACCGAGGGCGACATCCCCGATCTCGCCCGCGTGGTCGAGCTGAAGGAGCGCTACGGCGCCTGGCTGATGGTCGACGACGCGCACGGTTGCGGCGTCCTCGGCAACACCGGCGCCGGCCTCGCCGAGCACACCGGCGTTCCCGGCAACAAGGTCGACATTTGGATGGGCACGCTGAGCAAGGCTTACGCCTCGTGCGGCGGCTACATCGCCGGCAACCGCGAGCTGATCGATGCGCTGCGCTACTCGGCGCCGGGCTTCGTGTTCTCGGTCGGCCTGCCGCCGAGCATGACGGCCGCCGCCCTCGCCGCGCTCCGCGTCGTCAAGCGCGAGCCGCATCGCGTCGCCCGCCTGCACGCCAACGGTCAGTTGTTCCTGCGCGAAGCCAAGGCACGCGGCTTGAACACCGGCCGCTCCATCGGCATCGGCATGCTGCCGGTGATGGTGGGCGCCACCACGCGCGCCGCCAAGGCCGTGTCGAAAGTTCTGGAGCGCGGCATCAATACCTCGCTCATCATGTCGCCGGGTGTTCCGGTGAACGCCGCGCGCCTGCGCTTCTTCCTCACCTGCGAGTTCACGCCCGAGGAGATCAAGCATGCGCTCGACGTGACCAAGGAGGTGCTGGGCGCGTAAGCGCGGCGGTGCCGCTCAGGCCGTCAGCTCGAGCGGTGCCGTCGCCGGCGCGGTGGTGCGGCCGTCCACCTCGTAGCCCTGCGCGACGAGACGGCCTTCCGATGCATCGGCGACCATGACGAGCCGCGTGTTCCAATTGCGGATCGGCGGCTTGAGCCACGCAAAGCTCGGATCGAGCGCCGTCGATACCTGGTGCATGAGGCAAGCACGCCCGGCGCTATCTAAACCCCGCGAATATCCCGACCAGCCGGGCGCCTGCCAGTGATTGGCGGCGGCGTTGCAGCCCTCGTGTACGCGGGCTTCCGTTTCGGTGCGCTCGATGACCGCCGTCTCGGACGGCTTCAGTCCGGCGAGCGTGAAGATGGCCGGCGTGGAGATCGGACGTTCGGTGAGCATGCGCTTCGCTTCGCCGAATGACGCGGCCGTCTCGAAAACCTCACGCAACAAATGCGCCGGCGTCAGATGCTTCATGCGCCAGATGCGGCCACGGTTGACCGCCCAGTCGAGGTGGAACTGGCCCCAGACCGGGCGCATCGGCGCCTGGTTCAAGGCCGCCGAGAAGCGGCCGGGCGCCATGCCCTGCAGCACGCCCGTGTAGCCTGGCCAGGTCAGCGTCACGAACGGACCGGCGTCGCTGGCGACGCGCGCGGCGATGACGTAGCGGCCGAGACCTTCCGTCACCCAGTCGAGGACGCGCACCAGCCGCGCGGTTTTGCCTTCCGGCGACGGCGCGACGCGGCAGGTGCATCCCCACTCGTAGTTGACGGACAGGAAGTAGGCGCCGGGGCGGCCGAGACGCGCGGCGATGGCGTCGATCTCGTCGAGATGCACGCTGTCCTGCTTGGCGAGCCAGCGGCGGGAGACGGCGTCGAGAGTGCGAAGCGCGGCGCGCGGCACGTGCGCGGTCGCGCCGTCGATCAGCGCATGCGCGCGTGCCTCCTCCAGCTCCAAAGTTTCCAGCGGGTAGGCGGCGCCCACATCGTGGACGGGTATGGGCTCGAGGGATTGCATCGTTTCCGTTTCAGCGAGTGGACAACTCCGTCAGCACAATGTGGGCCCGCGCCAAGGAATTGAACAGTAGTCCGACACTTTCGCGTTGTCGCCGCCACAGGCGGCAAGTTTCCAACGTCCAATTACGTGCCCCCGCTTTGCTGCCGAAGATCGGCGGTGCACTGCTTGTCAGCCCACTGATTCCAGCTTCGAGATCTTTTCCATGATGAATACTTTGCCCACTTTTTCCTCGCCGCTCGCGATTGACCAATGGGGCTACTACCGGCCCACTTTCCCCGCGGCACTCTGCATCGCGGCATTGCGCCAGCGCATCGCGCGCGGAGCGGTCAAGGGACCGGTGCGCAGACTGCTTGCGCGCATCGGCACCGAGTACGACGTCGAGGTCGACGGCCTGAAGCTGCGCTGCCGGGTCAACGACAACTACACCGAGCAGATGGCATTGGAGCGCAACGGGCACACCAACCGCATCGCCATCGACGTCATCACCACCGACCTGAAGCCCGGCGACGTGTTCGTCGACGTCGGCGCCAACTGCGGTCTGTTCGCAGTCTTTGCCGCACGCAAGGTCGGACCAGCAGGACGCGTGATCGCCATCGAGCCGCTGCCGGCCATGCTGGCGCGCCTCCGCTTCAACGTTGCCGCCAACGGCTTCTCCAACGTGACCGTGTGCCCGACGGCCGTCGGCGCGCAACCGGGCGAGGCGACCATCCATGTCAGCATGAAACAGTACGGGCACGCGAGCCTGGTCGGAACGGAGGGCGAGGAGCTGATGGTGCCGGTGACACCGCTGCACGCGATCATCGAAAGCACCGGACTCCAGCGGATCGACGCCTTGAAGATCGACATCGAAGGATTCGAGGACCGGGCGCTCATGCCGTTCATTCGCTCCGCCCCGCGGCAGCTCTGGCCAGCCCGCATCTTCATGGAGGTCGACCACGCGCCCCGATGGCAGGAGGACTGCCTCGCCGGACTGCTTGAGGCCGGTTATAGGGAGCGCTGGCGCAGCGGCAGCGACATTCTCTTGGCGCTGCCGGCGGCTGGCCGATAGGCGTCCCGCCCGGAAACCCCGGAAATACTGGGCCGGATTGACAATTTCCGGGGCTTCGAGGATAAACCCGCCTTCCCGCGCCCCGGAAATCGGGGCGCGCAATGCGCTGCCCGAGGCCTGGTCGCCCTTCCCGAAGAGGCGATCTCATAAAGTCCGCAGCTCGCCTGCGGCGCCATAGGGCGCGGATAACGTTGAAGGAATAGCTATGTACGCTGTCATCAAGACGGGCGGCAAGCAGTACCGTGTTGCTGCTGACGACGTCATCACCATCGAAAAGATCGCCGGCGAAGCCGGCTCCAAGGTCGAGTTCGCCGAAGTCCTCATGATCGGCGGCGACAAGCCCAAATTCGGCAGCCCGCTCGTCTCCGGCGCCAAGGTCGTCGGCGAGTTCGTCGAGGCCACCCGCGGCCCGAAGGTCATCTCCTTCAAGAAGCGCCGCCGCAAGAATTCGCGCCGCAAGCGCGGCCATCGCCAGGACCTCGTCACGGTCCGTATCAAGAGCATCGTCGGCGCCTAAGCGGCAGCCCGAGTTTCGAAGGAACTGATCCATGGCACAAAAGAAAGCTGGCGGCTCAACGCGTAACGGCCGCGACTCGCACTCAAAGCGCCTCGGCGTTAAGCGCTTCGGCGGCGAGCAGGTCATCCCCGGCAACATCCTGGTCCGCCAGCGCGGTACCCAGTGGCACCCGGGCAACGGCGTCGGCATGGGCTCCGACCACACCATCTTCGCGGTGGTCGAGGGCGCCGTCGAATTCAACACCAAGCGCAACGGCCGCGTTTACGTGTCGGTGCGCGAAGACAAGACCGCCGAATAATCGGCGCCATCCACCTTTAGCGATTGCAAGGGGGATGCGCGGCGTCCCCCTTTTTCATAGCCGGCCGCCTTCGTTTGCCGGCACGAGATCGGAGCGCGGTGCATATGCGCTCGCCACGTTTGAGCTATCGGCCCATCGACGCCCGCGACGCGGGCCGCATCGCCGCGCTTGCCGGCGACTGGGACATCGCGCGCATGACGTCGCGCATTCCCCATCCCTACTCGCTCGTCGATGCCGACTTGTGGATCGCCTCCATCGGCGATGACGAGTTCGTGCGCGGCGTCGAGCGCGACGGCGAGTTGATCGGCGCGGTCGGCTACATCAACGGCGACCCGGGGCAGGCCGAGATCGGCTACTGGATCGGCAAGCCCTGGTGGGGAAACGGCTATGCGACGGAAGCGGCCGGCACCCTCATGAACCATTGCTTCGGCGAAATGAACTTCAAGCGCCTCACCTGTGGTCACTTCGTGGACAACCCCGCCTCGGCCCGCGTCATCGCCAAGCTCGGCTTTCGCCGCATCGGCGCCGGGGCGCAATGGTGCGAGGCGCGGCGCAGTGAGGTGCGGACGGTAAAGTATGCGCGACGGCGTCCGCTGCTCGGCGCCTGGCGGAGTGGTACGCGATGAAATTTCTCGATTCTGCGAAGATCTACATTGCCTCGGGCGCCGGCGGCGACGGCTCCCTGTCGTTCCGGCGCGAGAAGTTCATCGAGTTCGGTGGCCCCGACGGCGGCGACGGCGGCAAGGGCGGCGACGTTTGGGCCGAGTGCGTCGACAATCTCAACACGCTTATCGACTACCGCTACCAGCAGCACTTCAAGGCGAAGAAGGGTGGCAATGGCGCGGGTAAGAACCGCGCGGGCGCCAACGGCGACGACTGCATCATCAAGGTGCCGCCCGGCACGCAGATCTACGCCGAGGACCAGGAGACGCTGCTCGCCGACCTGTCGAAGGTGGGCGACCGCGCGCTACTCGCCAAGGGAGGCAACGGCGGCTTCGGCAATGCCCATTTCAAGTCGTCGACCAACCAGGCGCCGCGCCGCGTCAATCCCGGCCTACCCGCCGAGGAGCTGACGATCTGGCTGCGCCTGAAGCTGATCGCCGATGCCGGCATCGTCGGCATGCCCAACGCCGGTAAGTCGACGTTTCTCGCCGCGGTGAGCGCAGCGAAGCCGAAGATCGCCGCTTACCCTTTCACCACTCTGCACCCGAACCTCGGCGTCGTGCGCGCGGACGACAAGGACTTCGTGCTCGCCGACATCCCCGGTCTGATCGAAGGTGCCAGCGAAGGCGCCGGCATCGGCACGCGCTTTCTCGGCCACGTCGAGCGCACCAAGGTGCTGCTGCATCTCGTTGATGCCACCGAGGAGGACGTGGCGACGGCCTATCGCACGGTGCGCCGCGAGCTCAAGGCCTATGGGGCCGACCTCGACAAGAAGAAGGAGCTGGTCGCGCTCTCGAAGTGCGACGCGCTCGACAAGGAAACGCTCGAAGCGCGCGCCGAAGCGCTCAAGAAGGCCGCGAAGAAGAAGCCTCTGCTGCTGTCGGCCGTATCGGGCGAAGGCGTGCGCGAAGCACTATTCGCCCTGGCACGCGAGATCGGCCGCGGCAAAGCCCAGGATGCGGCACAGGCGCACGCGCCCAAGGAGCGCTGGCGCCCGTAGCGCTTGCAGTTGCGGACTTCGCGGCGACCGTTGTCCCGTTTGGACGCGAGTTTGCTATCTCGTTAACGAAGCGCTCACCGCACCCCGACGTCGACCGCCCTAAATTACTGCTTGTTCAGCCGCCTCTGCGTAGGTCGGCGGCAGCGAGGACTAGAGGGCACGACACGCGGGGTGGATGATTGCCCAAGCGGACCACCGCTTTTGTGACGTTTCCGATCGTGGCGCTCGGCGCCGCGTCGATCCTCGCTGTCTTGATTTCATTGCTGATCGGCGCGCGCGAGGCCGACGATACTGCGCTTCAGCGGCAGCGGGACACGATCGAGCACGCCATCGATCAGCATGGGTTGTCGCTGGCCCGCGAGTTGCGCGTACAGACCGTGTGGTCGGAAGCGTTTGAGCAGACGCGCCACAAAGACACCGGCTGGATGCGAACCTTCTATGGCAAGTATCTCAGCGATCTCCTCGGCTACGACCAAATCTACGTGCTTGCCGGCAATGATGCGCCGGTGTTCGGCTATGCGGCGGCGGCCCGAGCGGATTCGGACTATGGGGCCATCGGCGCGGGCCTGACGGACCTGCTGCAGGCGGTTCGCCATCCGCACCTCAAGCCGCACTACGATGTCGTCGTCACCGACATCGCGATGCCCGACGGCACGGTGCAGCATCACGTGGCCGTTGCCGACGCGCGGTCGATCGACGGCAAGCCCGCCACCGTCATCGTGTCGACGATCGTGCCGGACGCAGGCAAACCCATCGCCACGCCCGATCCGCCGATGCTGCTCGTTGCAGTGGAGGACATCGACAAGGGCTTCACGAAGCGGCTGGGCGAGAACTTCGGCTTTCGCGAGCTGCATTGGGTAGCGACCGGGACCCCTGCCGGGGATTCCAGCGAGGCGGTCAAGTCCGACGACGGCGCGCCGGTGGGCACGCTCGTCTGGCGCAAGGATCAGCCGGGGCTGCAATTCATCCGCCACGTCGCGCCCGGCCTCGGCGCCGCCCTGCTGCTGATCGGGGCGCTGACCTGGTTCCTCGTCGTGTGGGGCAAGCGCAAGGCGCGGCAGATTCTGCAGAGCGAGGAGCACGCGACGACCGCCGCTCGCACCGACCAGCTCACCGACCTGCCCAACCGCACCGGACTGCACGAGGAGATTGCCGGCCTCTTGGAGGATCGGCAAAGGCCGGTGCCGGTGAGCCTCATCATGGTCGACATCGACCAGTTCAAGGCAATCAACGACGCCTTCGGCGCGGCGACCGGCGATGCCGTGCTCATCGGGACGGCGAAGCGGCTGCGGAACCTGCTCCCGCCGGGCGGCATCGTCGCCCGTAGCGACGGCGACAGCTTCGTCATGCTGGCGCCGCGCCTCACCGAGGCCGCCACCAGCGAGCTGGCAAGCGATATCATGACGGCGCTCGCCGAGCCGTTCGACGTCGGCGGCGCGAGCGTAATCGTCGCCGTATCCGTCGGCTACGCGATCGGCCCGCGCGATGGGGCGACGGGAGATGAGCTTCTGCGCCGCGCCGAGCTCGCGGTGGACAAGGCGAAAGGCGCGATCACGGAGACGGCCGTCGCGTTTGCACCGGAGATGGACGCCGAGATCACCTACCGGCATATGCTCGAGATGGCGCTGCGCGATGCCATCGCCGGGGGCGCGATCGATGTCTTCTATCAACCGCTGGTGGACGTGAGCGGCAAGCGGGTGCTGGGCGTCGAGGCGCTGGCGCGGTGGACCGATGCCACGTTGGGACCGATCTCGCCCGACATCTTCATTCCGCTCGCCGAGGAAACCGGTCTCATCCAGAGCATCGGCGAGCACGTGCTGGATCGCGCGATCCGGGACGCCAAGGCGTGGTCGGGGATCAGTGTCGCGGTCAACGTCTCGGCCTCGCAGATCCATCACGGCGACGTAGTCGAGGTCGTGCGCCAGGCGCTCGAGGCAAGCCAGTTCCCCGCCGAGCGTCTCGAAATCGAGATCACCGAGAGCGTGCTGCTCGCCGACGAAAAGCGCGCCAACGAGCAGATGCGCGGCCTGCAGGCGCTTGGCGTCAAGGTGGCGCTCGACGACTTCGGTACCGGCTATTCCAGCCTGCAGTACCTGCGCCGCTTTGGCTTCGACAAGCTGAAGATCGACCGCAGCTTCCTCGACGGTGCCGGCGAGCCGCCCGAGAGTTCGGTCATCCTGGCCTCGATCATCAGGCTCGGCCAGGATCTCGATCTGACCATCGTCGCCGAGGGCGTGGAGACGCGCGAGCAGCAGCGGTGGCTGCAGGCCGCCGGCTGCGACCAGTTGCAGGGCTACCTCTTCTCGCGCCCGCTCCCCGTTGCGCAGATGACCGAGTTCATCGCCTCCCGCCAGATCGCGTCGGCAGTGGCCAGCTGACCTCGTCGCGGTTGCAAGCAGGTAATTGCGCGACTATTCCTCGCCGGCTCTCTAGCCTAAACACCGGCAGCGAAATCAGTCGGGCACCAGTACTCCACGGCATGGACACGCAATACGACGCCATCGTCATCGGCGCAGGCCTGGGTGGCTTGACGGCCGCTGCCACGCTCGCGCAGCGGGGCTGCAAGACGCTGCTCATCGAGCGCAACTACAGCGTCGGTGGCGCCGCCTCGACCTACAAATCCGGCGAGATGGTCGTCGAAGGCTCGCTGCACGAAACCGCGAACCCGCATGACCCGCTCGAGCCCAAGCACCACATCCTTCGCGGCCTCGGCGTGCTCGACAAGGTGACGTGGGTGCCGGCGGGCAGTGTCTACGAGGCGCGCGGTGGTCCGCTCGGCCCCGTACCATTCGTGCTGCCGGACGGCTTCGGCGAGGCACGCGCGGCGTTCATCGATCGCTTTCCGGCGCTGCGTGTCGGCATCGGTGAATTGCTCGCCGACATGGAACGGATTACCGCCGGGCTCGGAGTGCTGAGCCAGGGTCGCGCGGCCTTCGATGATCCTCTGGCGGGGCTCTCCGCGCTGTTGAAGCTCGCGCCGGTGGTGACCGGCTGGCGCCACTCACTGGCGCAGCGGCTGCAGCGTGCATTTGGCGACGACGAGGGCGCCAAAGCTGCGCTCGCCGCCAACATGCTCTACTGGCACGACGATCCCGATCAGTTGTGGTGGATCCTGTTCGCGTTGGCACAAGGCGGCTACATCGGCTCGGGCGGCTGCTTCGTCCAGGGTGGATCGCAACGCCTGAGCAGCGCCATCGCCCGCGCGTTCCGCGCCGCCGGCGGGGAGATTGTCCTGCATCGCCGCGTCACCGAGATTTTGCTCGACGCGCACGGCCTGCCGGTGGGTGTGGCGCACGTCGGCAAGAAGGACGGCGAGCGCGTCGAAGTGCGCGCCCGCGTGGTCGTCAGCAACGCCGCGCCGAGCATGATGGCCGAGATGCTGCCGCCCGACCGGCGCGAGACCTTCGCGGAGCCGTATATCGGTCAGCCGCTGTCGATATCGCTGTTCTCGGCCACTTTCGGTTTGACGCGGCGCCCGCAGGAGCTGGGGCTCAGCTCTTATTCGACGATGCTGTTGCCCGAGTGGATGCGCACGCTCGCCGACTACAAGCGCGGCGCGGCGCTGCTTGCCGAAGCCCCCGGCGAAGCGATGCCGCCCGTCGCCGTCGTCAACTATGCGGCGATCGATAGCGGGCTCGGTGGACCGCCGTATCCCGTCTCCGCCGTCGGCGCCGACCGGCTCGCCAATTGGCAGGGCATGGATGCCGCTGCCTACGCCGCCAAGCGCGACGCCTGGATGAAAGCGCTCGTCGCGGCGCTCGATGGCGCCTATCCGGGCTTCGCCGAAAACGTGGTGACGTCGGTGATGAGCACCGCGAGCTCGATGAACAGCTACCTCGACGCACCGGCGGGCGCCGTCTACGGGTTTGCCCCCACCCCGCCGGCGGGACCGATCTGGAAGGGCACCGGCCGTTCGCCGCGCACGCCCATCGACCGGCTGTTCCTCGCTTCCGCTTACGCCGGGAGCGGCGGCTACACGGGCGCCATCCTCGGCGGGGCCATAGCCGCCCGACAGGCGCTCGCCGCCATGCCGGTTAGCAAAAAATAGGCAGATCGCATGCTAGTCCGGCCCCACGAACAGCTTCGCGGGAGCGGACAATGGCCGAGACGACGGGACTGCGCGGCAAGCTGCATCAAAGCTGGGGCTGGCTATTGGCCCTCGGCGTGGTGCTCATCCTCTTCGGCTTCCTCATTCTGAGCACGCCGATGGGCGTGGTCACCGCCTCGCTGACCACCGAGATGTGGATCGCCGCCGCGCTGGTCGCGGCCGGCGTGCTGCAGCTGATGCACGGCATCCGCGCCTCCGACTGGAGCCACGCGTCGTGGCAGATGTTCGGCGGCATCGCCTCCATCGTCGGCGGCATCCTGATCTTCCTCTATCCGACGTTCGGCCTCGTATCGCTGACCATGATCATCGCCGCGACGCTCGTCGCCCAGGGCGTCACCTCGCTGATGATCGGCGGCGGCGTCGGCGATGCGGGCAGCCGCCGCTGGCTGATCCTTTCGGCAGTGATCTCGATCGTCGCCGGCCTGCTGATCCTGTTCGACCTGCCGTCCTCGGCCGGTTGGACGCTCGGCACGATCGTCGGCGCGGCGCTGCTGCTGCAGGGCGTCAGCCTGACGCTGCTGGCACTGGACGTGCGGCGCGCGACCGCCTGAACCTTCAGATCGACTGCGCCAGCCACACCGTGTGTCCGCCGCACGCCGGATCCTCGACGGCGTGCTGCACGACCTCGAAACCGTTCCGTCCCAGCAAGCACCGGTATTCGTCGGCGGCGAGGCTCGCGTGATAGAGTGGCTTCCCGTACAGCTCGCCGATCGCCTCGCCGTGCTCAGGGCCGGAGGTGAACAGCAGGAGCCCGCACGGCGCGACATGCTCGCGGAAGATCGGGAACATCCCGCGCTGCGCATCGGCCGCGAGGTGGAAGAAGCTGTCCCAGGCGATGACCGCACCGAAGCGCTGACCCAGCGCCAGGCTGCGCATGTCACCGACCATCCAGGTCATATCCGGAAAGCGCGCCTTGCACAGGTCGATCATCGCCGGGGCCGCATCGACGCCGGTCACGCGGCAGTCGTTGTCGATCAGGTAGCGGGCGATCGGCTCGCCGGCGCCGCAGCCGAGGTCGAGTACGGACCGGCTTTCACTCGGCAGGCGGCTCAGGATCGCGTCGAGGTAACCAGCCTCCATCAGCTGGCGGCCGCGGTCGCGATCGAAGGCGGCGGCATTCGCCTCGTAGATGTGCACGACTTCCGACATGCGGCCCCGTTCAGCGCGGTTTATAAGCGCTGACATCCCAGATGCGCGCGACCCCGTCAAAGGTTGCCGTGAGGAGCCGCGTGCCGTCCGGGCTGAACACCGCCGTCTGCACCTCGCTGCCGTCCGTCGGCAGCGTCGCCAGCAGCGCCCCCGTCGCCACGTTCCAGATGCGCGCGTTCTTGTCGTGCGACGCGGTGACGGCGAGCTTGCCGTCCGGGCTGAAGGCGCCGCTCATCACCGGCCGCCCGTGCCCCGGCAGCGTGTGCAGCAGAGCGCCCGTCTTGGCGTCCCAGATGCGGCCGGTACGGTCGCTCGAGGTGGTGAGGATCGTGCTGCCATCAGGCGAGAACACGATGTGAAGAACGCCGCGCTCGTGGCCGGTGAGCGTCGCCAGCCGCGTGCCCGTCTTGGCGTCCCAGATGGCCGCCGTCTCGTCGCTGCCGGCGGTGGCGACCCTCGTTCCGTCGGGGCTGAACGTGGCGCCGAGCACCATGCGCTGGTGGCCTTCGAGAGTGGCGACGGGAGCCCCCGTGGCAGCGTCCCAGACGCGCGCCGTCTTGTCGGTCGAGGCGGTGACGATACGGCTGCCGTCGGGGCTGAACGCGGCGCGCATCACCGGGCTCTTGTGACCCTCCAATTCGGCGATCACCTTTCCAGTCGCGGCGTCCCAGACCGTCCCGCGCTTGTCGCGTGAGGCGGTGACGACGCGCGTTCCGTCGGGGCTCCACGCCGCGTATTCCAGCATGCCCGCGTGCCCGGCGAGCTTCACCTGTTCGACGCCGGTCGCCGCGTCCCAGATACGTGCGCTCCCGTCACGCGAGGCGGTGACGACGCGCGTCCCGTCCGGACTGAACGCGGCGCTGCGCACCGCTTCCTCGTGGCCGCTGAGCGTGGCGAGAACCGCGCCGGTGGCGGCATCCCATACCCGTGCGGTGCCGTCGCTCGACGCGGTGACGACCCTCTTGCCGTCGGGACTGAACGCGGCGTTGGCGAGGTCGCGGGTGTGGCCCTTGAGGACAAGGATCGGCTGCGGCGCGTCGGGCGCCATCGTGCCCGCCGACAGACCGGGGGCGATGAAGGCGATGAGCGCGAGAAGCGGTGTGACGAGCGCAAGTCGGCGCCGGCTGCTGATCATGGGGCTCCCTCAAGCGTGCGCGGGGCCGCCCCTCGGACCGGAGGCAACCGCCTGTTTATGTGCGCCGCGCTATGAGGGACCTGCGGCCCCCTTGTTTTCCGCCAAGGCTACCGCTTTTGCCGCGCCTGGGCTATCAGGCTGGCCCGAGAACTTTTTCCCTGAGCTAAGCGCCGAAGCGCAAACCATGACCACCGAAGCAAAAACAGCCCTGGCGAGCGCCGTGCGCCCCGAGTGGACCAACGCCCGGCGCATCGTCGTCAAGATCGGCTCGGCGCTGCTCACCGACCGGGCGACGGGCACGCTCAAGGCCGAGTGGCTCGCCTCGCTGCTCGATGACGTCGCGGCGCTCATCCGCGCGGGCAAGCAGGTTGTGCTGGTGTCGTCGGGCGCGATCGCGCTCGGCCGCCACACGCTGAAGCTGCCGAAGGGGCCGCTGGAGCTGGAGCAGAGCCAGGCGGCTGCTGCCGTCGGCCAGATCAGCCTGGCGCACGCCTACCAGGAGATGTGCGGCGCCCGTGGGCTCGTCGCCGCGCAGATTCTTTTGACGCTCGGCGACACCGAGGAGCGCCGCCGCTACCTCAACGCCCGCCACACGATCAGCACGCTCTTGGAGCTCAACGCCGTGCCGGTCGTCAACGAGAACGACACGGTAGCGACCACCGAGATCCGCTACGGCGACAACGACCGGCTGTCGGCGCGCGTCGCCTCGATGGTGACGGCCGACTGCCTGGTGCTGCTGTCCGACATCGACGGCCTCTACACGGCGCCGCCCAACGCCAACGTCAATGCGACGCGGCTCGACGTCGTCACTGCCATCACGCCGGAGATCGAGGCGATGGCGGGCGATGTCGGCACCGAGCTGTCGAAGGGCGGCATGAAGACCAAGATCGAGGCCGCCAAAGTTGCGCTCGGCGGCGGCACGCACATGGTGATCGCCAGCGGCAAGGTCATGCACCCGCTGCGCTCCATCGGTGAGGGCGCGCCTTGCACCTGGTTCCTTGCGCATTCCGACCCGATGACGGCGCGCAAGCGCTGGATCGCCGGGCAGCTCGAGCCCAAGGGCCAGGTGCACGTCGATGCCGGCGCCGAGAAGGCACTGGCCGCGGGCAAGAGCCTGTTGCCGGCCGGAGTGGCGCGCATCGAGGGCAACTTCGACCGCGGCGACGCGGTGATCATCCGCGGCCCGGACGGCCGTGAACTGGGGCGCGGGCTCGTCGCCTACGCCCGTTTCGACGCGGAGCGCATCATCGGCAAGAAAAGTGCCGAAATAGCCACTATATTGGGGGTGTCGCGCTGCGATGAGCTGATCCATCGCGACGACATGGCCCTGCAGCGGAAGTGACATGAACAAGCCCGAGCGCATCGACACCGCGACCGAGGGAGCGATGCTCGCCATCGGCCGGCGGGCACGCGAAGCCGCGCACGCTCTCGCGCTCGCCACACCGGAAGCCAAGACCAAGGCACTGCGCGCCGCCGCCAAGGCGCTGCGCGAGGCGACGCCGCAAATCCTCGCCGCCAACACCAAGGACATCGAGGCGGCGCGCACGGCGGGACGCCCGGCCGCATTCATCGACCGCCTGCTGCTCAACGGGGCGCGCATCGCCGCCATGGCGACGGGCGTCGAGGAGATCGCCGAGCTGCCCGATCCCGTCGGCACCGTGCTGGCCGAATGGTCGCGACCCAACGGGCTGAAGTTCCAGCGCGTGCGCGTGCCGCTCGGCGTCATCGGCATCATCTACGAAAGCCGCCCGAACGTGACGGCGGATGCCGGCGCGCTCGCTGTGAAGGCCGGCAACGCCGCTATCCTGCGCGCAGGCTCCGAAAGCCTCAACTCCTCGCTCGCCATCCACGCGGCGATGGCCTCCGGATTGAAGAGCGCCGGGCTGCCCGAGGCGGCGATCCAGCTCGTGCCGATCGCCGATCGCGCCGCGGTCGGCCACATGCTCGCGGGTCTCGACGGCTCGATCGACGTGATTGTGCCGCGCGGCGGCAAGAGCCTGGTGGAGCGCGTGCAGAAGGAAGCGCGCGTGCCGGTATTCGCCCACCTCGAAGGGCTGTGCCACACCTACGTCGACAAGGATGCCGACCTGGGCATGGCAGTCGAGGTCGTGCTCAATGCCAAGATGCGGCGTACCGGCGTGTGCGGCGCCACCGAAACGCTACTCGTCGACAAGGCGGCGCCGGCCGCCGTTCTTCCCGCGCTCGTCAAGGCGCTGCTCGACGACGGCTGCGAGGTGCGCGGCGACGCGGCGACGCAGAAGGCCGACGCGCGCGTGAAGCCGGCCGCCGACACCGACTGGACAACGGAATATCTCGACGCCATCATCTCGGTAAAGACGGTCGACGGCGTCGCCGGCGCCATCGCCCACATCGCCGGGCACAGCACGCAGCACACCGACGCCATCATCACCGCCAACACGGCGACGGCGGAGCGCTTCATGCGCGAGGTCGACAGCGCCATCGTGCTGCACAACGCCTCGACTCAGTTCGCCGACGGCGGCGAGTTCGGCTTCGGTGGCGAGATCGGCATCGCCACCGGCAAGCTGCACGCGCGCGGGCCCGTCGGCGTCGAGCAGCTGACGAGCTTCAAGTACGTGGTCCGCGGCGACGGACAAATCCGGCCGAAATAGGCAAAGCAAGCCACCCATCGATCAAGTTTGTCACGTGAGCGGATTGCCTTCCGCGCCCGCGCGCGGCACAATGCACGCTTAAGTCGTGCGCTTTCTTCTATTCTTCCGTTCGTACTGGCACGTGCTCGTGCCGGTGAGTTTTTCCGACCGATCGTTTCAGCGCACGAGGCGCAAAATGCATTTCAGATCGCATAGGCGGTTGAGCTTCGCCGGGCTTTGGCTCTTTGCCACCCTGCCGCTGGCCCAGGCGGACGACTTTGCGCTTCTCAATACTGCGAAGCCGGAAGTTCAGCAGCAACTCGGCACCGTTTTGCCCGGGTTCCTCGCGGCGCAGAAGAACGCTGTCCGTGCGAACTATCCACTCTTCATCTTCGTACCGGGCATAATCGGATCGCGGCTCGAGCGAACCACACCGAACGGTAGCAATGTCTTGTGGGGACTCTACGATACGTCGACACCGGACCTATCGATCCTCGACGGCGACGACGGCGCCGTGCGTGCGACAATCCTTTACGACTTCAAACTCGGCAACGTGCACGAGGTCGATGCCTATGCCAGCGGAATCCAGGAGATCAAGAACGCGCAGCTCGGCGTCGATCTGCTCGCGTACTTTCCCTATGATTGGCGCCAGGACAACGGGCGCACAGCGGAGAAACTGAACGACTGGCTGTGCGACACCAAGCAGTACGATCAATTCAAGGACCGCGAGATCCGCTTCATTGCCCACAGCATGGGCGGTCTCGTCGTCAAGGAATGGTTCCGGCGCTATGGGGGCATGCCCAGTTGTCGCGTCGAGGGTGCGAATGCACCGCAGCCCAAGCCGCTCAACATCAAGGAAGTGATCTTCCTCGGCACGCCGCACTTCGGCGCGCCCAAGGCGATCAAATCGCTGGCAAGCGGTTTCACACTCATGGCCAAGAGCTTCGGCGGGATGCTGGGCCTGCTGAAGGACAGGCTCGACAAGGGAACTGTGGCCAAGGCGCTGAACGACTACGGGGCGTTGTTCCCGAGCGTCTATCAACTGCTTCCGATCTATCACGAACACACCGCGGATTGCATGAGTCACTACACCATGCCGCCCGACGACTGGCCGCCGCACATCGCCGATATCGGGGGAAGCGGCGACAAGTTCTCGATCTTCGACGCGAAGGCATGGGAGGAGATGGGTTGGCCAGCGACGAAGCCGCCATCCCGCACGACAAAAGAGTTCTATGGCTTCCTGGCCGAGACACTCCCCAAAGCGCGGGCATTTCTCTGCCGGCTGGCGCAGTACAAGTTCCCTGCCAACGTGAAGGTGAAGTACTTCGCGAGCAACTCGGAGAAGACTGATGCTTCCTTCGAGATCACGAAGAAATCGACTTGGTGGGGGTGGTTGCCATGGAGCACGCCGGTCTGGGTGATCGAGGACGTCGCCCGACCGCCATGGACCGAGGGTGATGGAACGGTGCCCATGTTCGTCGGCAGAAACGCGCTGGCGCGCGGCTTCACTCAACTCGAGGACGGCGACGCGACCGAGCGTCACGAGTGCCGTATCTCCCATTCCTCGCTACTCAACTGCACCGCCTTCGCTACCTACATCCGTGACGTGATCACTATCGCCAAGCGCGCCCAGGCAGACGCCGCGACGGCATATCTCGACAGCCACGCGTCGGAAAAGGACGCAGTGTTGCAAACCCTGGCCAGCGCCAACGTCTACCTCGACTGCCGGCTGAAGACTTTCGAATCGGGGAAAGGTCCGGAATTTTCTGGCTGCCCAGTCAACGATGAGATCAGGGAGCGGCAGGGTGTCGACGTAAAGACCCTGCTCGCTCAAGCTACTATTGCGCCCCCCGCCGACGACAAAGCGGCGAAGGTGGAACTTGTGGCCAGCATGAAGGGGCTTGAGCCGGCAACCCGCATCGATGCTGCCGAGAGCGGCGCGCTAGCGTCTATTGAAGCACGCAAACTCAACGAGGGCCGCAACACGCTGGTGGCACTGGCGGGTCCGATGACGGGCGGCGATGCCTTCGCGCCGTTGCAGGTCGACGATAAGGTTATTGTCAGCATGCCGCTCACCAACAAGGTCGTCGCGGTGAACCTCGATCAAAGCCCATCGGTCGCCTGGACCCACGTGGCGCAACAGGACCCCACCGTCATTCCGGTCATGTGCTGCGACGAGCCCAACAGCGGACGGCTCGCCTACGCCGACGGCAAGGTCATCAAGTACGAGTCCGACACGACGCTCATCGCGCTCGACGCCAAGACCGGCAAGGAGCTGTGGAAGACCCGCACCGGCGATCCCCAGAAAGGTCAGGTCGGAGACCGCCTGCCCTACGTCGTCGATGATCAGGTTATGGTCAGCGTGTCGGGCGCTGAGTTTGGCACGCGCGACTATATGACCTCCCTCGACGTGAAGACAGGCAAGCAAAATTGGCGCGCGTACTCGAGGGGCCCGGATGACCAAATCCTCTTCAATCCGGAGACGACCATGGCGGAGGGCAAGCCGGTCGGAAGGGATTCTAGCCTCAAGACGTGGACCGGCGATCAGTGGAAGATCAGTGGCGGCAAGCAGCTGAGCAAGGCCGTCTTCGATCCGGCGCTGAAGCTCATGTATTATGTCGCTAGCGAAAGCGCGCCGTTCCAACCCCAGGCCCGCTCACCGCTAGCATCGCGGACAATATTTGCGCGCGCGATCGATACCGGCGAGGCGAAATGGATCTACAGGCTCCCCGCGTCGAGCGAATGGGACGAGGCCGGCAGCGCTGAGCTAACCTTGTCGGAGAAGAGCGTGAAGGGTGGGAAGCGCAAGGTGGTCGACTACCTCGATGCGGCCGGCAACCTCTTCTCTCTAGACCGCACCAATGGCGAGCTACTGGAAACAATGAAGATCAAGGCTTCGACGATGTCGCGCGAGCAAAAGAACCCCTTTGAGATCGACCCCTCCCAGCTTAGATAGAGGGGAGCACTGACGAGGTCAGGTAGATCATGCTGCGATTCATAAGCCTCTTCGCGCTCACCATGGCTTTGACGGCAGCACATGGGGCGTCGTCGGAAGCCGGCAGCCGCAAAGGCGTGCGTAGCGCGCCGCCGCCGGTGAAGGACTGCACGCGCTTCAACGGCCGCTGGGGCTACTACGGCAACCCGTGGTGCACCCCCGCCGAGCAGCTGGCGTTTGACCGCGCCGAGGCGCGGCGCCTCGGCCGCTAAGGGCCTTTCCCTAGAAAATGTGATCGCAGCGCCGCGAAGTCGCCCGATTGACGTGGCGGCGTGCGCCCAAACAAAACAACGGGAGCGAAGCCATGCTCAAGAAGATCCTTCTCGTGCTCGTCGTGCTCATCGCCGCGTTCGCCGGCTACGTCGCCATGCAGCCGGACGACCTGCACATCCAGCGCCAGGCGACCATCGCCGCCCCGCCCGCCGCCGTCTTCGACAACGTCAACGATCTGAAGAAGTGGGACGCCTGGTCGCCGTGGGCGAAGATGGACCCGAACGCCAAGGTGGGCTTCGAGGGCCCGGCCGCCGGCAAGGACGCGGTGTTCACCTGGTCGGGCAACGATCAGATCGGCGAGGGCAAGATGACCGTCGTCGACAGCCGCCCCAACGAGCTGGTCGATCTCAAGGTCGACTTCACCAAGCCGTTCGAGAACACGAGCAGCTCGACGTTCGAGTTCAAGCCGGAGGCCAATCAGACCGTCGTCACCTGGAGCATGGGCGGCAAGCAGAACTTCATCGAGAAGGCGATGTGCATCGTATTCAACGGCAAGAAGATGATCGGCGACGAGATGGACAAGGGCCTCGCCAAGCTGAAGACGGTCGCCGAGAGCGGCGCCGCACCTGCTCCGAGCCCCTGATCGGCCGCTTTCGAATTCGACCGCAAGGATCGGAGTGCGGAGCGCAGCGCACGCCCCTATGTATGGCGCATGGAACACGCCAGAATAGGTCCCATGTCCCGCTCTACCTCCCAGACCACCGGCAAAGCCGCCGCGGCCGACGATCGCCGCTGGGCATCGGTGCTGGCGCGCGACAAGGCGGCCGACGGCTCCTTCGTCTTGGGCGTCAAGACGACGGGCATCTACTGCAAGCCGTCGTGTCCGGCGCGCAAACCGCTGCGCAAGAACGTGAGCTTCTACGCCACTTGCGCCGAGGCCGAGGCCGCGGGCTTTCGTGCCTGCAAGCGCTGCAAGCCCAAGATGGCGAGCGGCAACAATGCGCAGGCCGAGAAAATCGCGGTCGCCTGCCGGATGATCGAGACGGCGGAAACGGCACCGAACCTCGAAACCCTCGCCGCTTCCGCTGGCCTCAGCTCCTACCACTTCCATCGCGTGTTCAAGGCGGCGACCGGTCTGACGCCGAAAGCCTACGCCGTCGCCCACCGCAACAAGCGGGTGCGTGACGCGCTGAAAGGAGACAAGTCCGTGACCGAAGCGATCTATGAAGCGGGGTTCAACTCCCCCGGCCGCTTCTACGCCGATGCGACGCCGTCGCTGGGCATGAAGCCCCGCGCCTATCGCGCCGGCGGCGCCGATACGGAGATCCGTCACGCCATCGCCAAATGCACGCTCGGCAAGATGCTCGTCGCCGCGACCGACAAGGGGATATGCGCCCTGTTCTTTGGCGACGACCCTGCCGAGCTGGAGCGGGAGCTGCGCGATCGATTGCCGCGCGCCAAGCTGACCAAGGGCGACCGCGCGTTCAAGGACCTGGTCGCCAAGGTCGTCGCCTACGTCGAGCAGCCGCAGAAGGCGCTCGACCTGCCGCTCGACGTGCAGGGCACGGCCTTCCAGCATCGGGTGTGGACGGCGCTGCGTGAGATCCCGCCCGGCGAGACCGTCACCTACGGCGACATCGCGCGGCGCATCGGCAAGCCAGAGGCGGTGCGCGCCGTCGGCACCGCCTGCGCGGCGAATCGCATTGCCGTGGCGATCCCCTGCCATCGCGTGGTGGGCAGCACGGGCAAGCTCACCGGCTATCGCTGGGGCGTGGAGCGCAAACAGGCGCTGCTCGACCGCGAGAAGCGCAAGCGCTGATCAGGCGACTTGGCGGCGCGGTGCCTCACGCAGCAGCTTCAGAACTTCGCCCTGCGGACGCGCTTCGCTGAAGTAGAAGCCCTGCCCCTCCTTGCAGCCTTCCGCCGCAAGGCAGGCGAGATCCGCCTGCGTCTCGATGCCTTCGGCGACCACGCGCATGTCGAGACCCTCGGCGAGGCCGAGGATCGCGCGCACGATCGCCAAAGTCTGCGGGTTGCCCTGCAGGCCGCGCACGAACGAGCGGTCGATCTTGATCTTGTCGAACGGGAAGGCGCGCAGGTAGCTCAGTGACGAGTAGCCGGTGCCGAAGTCGTCCATCGAGATGCGCACGCCGAGGGCGCGCAGCGCGTGCAGGTGAGCGATGACCTGGTCGGTGCGATCCAGAAGCACGCTCTCGGTGATCTCCAGGTCGAGCCGCTCCGGAGCCAGCCCGCTTTCGCGCAACGCCTCGCTGACGGTGACGAAGATATTGCCGACGCGGAACTGCATCGGCGAGAGGTTCACGGCAAGCTTGACGTGCTCCGGCCATTCGGTCGCGTCGGCGCAAGCCCGGCGCAGCGCGAAGTTGCCGAGCGGGGTGATGAGACCGGTCTCCTCGGCGAGGGGAATGAACTCGGACGGCGGGATGTAGCCGCGCGACGCGTGCGGCCAGCGCAGCAGAGCCTCGAAGCCGACGACGTCGTGCGTTTCGAGGTCGACGAGCGGCTGGTAGTGGACCTCCAGCTCCTCGGCGGCGAGCGCCGACCGGAGATCGATCTCGAGCTGGCGGCGGGCCTGCGCCTGGGCATCCATCTCCGGCTCGAAGAAGCGGAAGGTGGATTTGCCGTCGGCCTTGGCGCGGTAGAGGGCGAGGTCAGCGTTGCGCAACAGGCGGTCGGCATCGTCGCCGTCGGTGGGCGCGACGGCGATGCCGATGGTCGTGCCAACAGTCAGGACGTGGCCATCGGTGATGTAGGGCTCGCTGATGACGTCGATGAGCCGCTGCGCCAGCACCGCCAGATCCTGCGGAGATTTCACATCGGGCACCAGCATCGCGAACTCGTCGCCGCCGAGCCGCGCGGCCGTCTCGCGGTCGCGGGTGACGCGCTTTATGCGCTCGGCCACATCCTGCAAGAGCCGGTCGCCGACCGGATGACCGAGCGTGTCGTTCACCAGCTTGAAGTTGTCGAGGTCGATGCACAGTGCGCCGACGCAGCCGCCGGTGCGTGAGCGCTTTGCCAGCGCGTCCGACAGATGTTGGCGGAACAGCACGCGGTTGGGGAGATCGGTGAGGGAATCGTGGTGCGCCATGTAGGCGATGCGCGCCTCGGCCTCCTTGCGCTCGGTGACGTCGATGACGGCGATGAGCAGCGCCGGCGTACCCTCGTAGTCGAGCTGGCGGGAGAAGGAGACCACCTCCATGGCACGGCCGTCACGCGCGCGGTGCGTGGAGGTCGTAACGCTGGTCTCGAACGGCGCGGCGCTATCATCTTCCGGCGCGTCGTCTGCCACCTGCAGGTCGGGCAGGCGCATGCAGAGAAGCTCCTCGCGGCTGAACCCGTAGTGCGAGACGGCGGCGGCGTTGGCGGCGAGGAAGCCCTGCGTATCGCGGCGCAAGACGAACATCGGCACAGGATTCTCGTCGAACAGCAGCCGGAAGGAGGCCTCGCGCTGCTTCAAGCCGGTGATGTCCATGCGCAGGCCGATGATGCCGCCGTCGCCGGTCTTGCGTTCCTCGATGAGGATGCAGCGGCCGTCGGCGAGAACCTGCTCGTGCTGGGAACCGGGCTCGTAGAGAAGATTGAGGCGCTCCTTGATCCACGCTTCTTCGCGGCCGTTAGCGGAGGGATAGTCGCCGCGGGCGACGCCGACCCGCAGAGTGTCCTCGAGCCGTGCCCCGACTTTGAACAGGTCGGCGCTGCGCTTGTAGATGTCGGCGTACTTCTGGTTCCACAGGATGTAGCGCCCCTCGTTGTCGAGGAAGACGATGCCCTGCGGCAGGATCTCGAGAGCTTCGCGCAGGCGTGCATGCGCGGTGGCGGCGGTGGCGACGGCGGCGTCGGCAACGGCGCGCGCGCTTCTCACTTCCTTGCCGCTGCCGTCGAGCGCTTCCCACAGCGCAGCGCCGAAACCGGCAGCGCGCTCGCCGGCGCGACGAACGAAGGTGCGAGCGCGCCCGAGGCGGGTGTCGCGCGTGTTGGTTGTCGGCTTGTCGAACATGGCTCCGCCCCTGGCAATGCGTGCCCAAGCTGCCTGCCAGAGGCTAACAAACGATTTTGCGGTCTACTGCGGCAAATTCGATCCGCACTCGTCGCGCTTGGTTGTTGGGCAGCGTTGATGCGGGGACGCCGTCTACGCGGCCCCTGCAGCGGGCGATCGTGCTGCAGCAATAGGCCGTTGCCCGTGCCGAAGGCGCGCGTGCTCAAAGATGAGCCAGTTCCGGCTATGCCTAACGATGCGTTTCTTTCAGACGCGCAAATGCAGCGCGCGGTGCCGAAGCGTCGCGCGCTGCATTGATAGGTCGGGGCTTACTTGTCCCAGGCCGGAAGCGTCTTCAGCTCATCCTCGCTGAGGGTCGTGATCAACTTGCCGTCCTGCGCCTTGACCTGGTCGAAGGTCAGGATCGCGCCACTCTCGCCGAAGCCGAGGAAGCCGCCGTACTCGATGGCGACGCCCTTCACTTCACCGGCCGAGTCCTCGAGGACGGCATCGACCTCGGCGATCTTCTTGCCGTTGCCGTCGAAGATGTCCATTTCCTCGACCTTGTCGACGGTCGCGTTCAGCGACGGGACCATCTTGGCGTCGTCCTCGGACTCCTTCAGGTCGCCGGAGGCCATGGTGGTGGACGTGCTGGGAGCAGGAGCGGCGGCTTCCTTATCGGGAGCAGCCGGAGCAGGCGCCGGCGCGGGCGCCGGATCGGCCGCCGACGGGGTGGTGGCGGCCGGCGGAGTTGCGGGTGCCATCGGCTCGGTCTGCGCGGGCGGCGAAGACTCCTGCGTCGAAGGCGCCGGCGCATCCTGAGCGAACACGGGGGCGGACATCACCGCAAATGCGGCGATCAGACTGTAACGGACTTTCATTTTGACTCCTCCTTGGGGTCGGCCTTTACGAACACACATCCACAACAACTCTTTCAGTGGCCCGCGGGTTCTACTCCCCGCTGCTTATTGGGCGCTGCGGCGCCTCGTAAGCTAGGTATCGGATGATTTTCCATTGTCCGTCCGGGGACTTGCGAAAAATGTCCATGCCCGGCTCAACGCTCGAAACTGTCTGTCCGTTCGGCAGTGCAACAGTGAGAGTCCAAGTCAGCCGCACGATAGCGATGTCGCCGGCGGGGATGATTTCGCGGATGTCGAGGCCGTATTCGTAGCGTTTGCTCTTGTCGCTCAATGACCTCTTGAGGCGCGTACAGACGTCGTCGTAGTCCCGCTCCGGATACCCGCGGAAATCGTAGCGCAACTCGGGCGAGAACAGAGCGCACACCTTGTCGGCGTTGCCGGCGTTGAAGTCCTTGGTCCACTGCACCAGCGTGGCGCGGATCGTGTCCTCGGCGCTTTCTGCAACCGCAGAGGTCGCGGGCGCGGCAGCGACTAGCAGCGCCAATACGGTCGACAGCAGGATGTTGTCGCTGGGCATGGCCTCTATGCGCGAACCTCGAGCACCCGCTTGTGGACTTTGCCGAGCACCTCGGCGACGGCGTCCTTGAAGGCGGCCGTCGTCTGCTTCTGATCGCCATCGGCGTCGGTCCAGTTGTGCAGGAACGCGACGGTGACCGGCGTATCGCGCACGATCATCTGTCCGGCGATCGCCAGGCAATGGAAGCCGTTCCAGTCGATCGAGCCGCCCTTCATGTAGGCGGGGGTGTCGGCCGGTACGACCATGGCGATGGCGTCCGCCATGGCCTGGATGCGCTTGAATTCGGTGAGCGTCTCGGGCTTCTGGAAGTATCCGCCCGTCAGCGCGCGCTTGTAATAGGCGACGAACTCGGAAGCCGGCGCGGCCATCGTCTCGACGTCGTTGAGCGCGGGGCGGTACTTCGACGTGTCGGGCTTATCGTCGGCGATGATCGCCCGCATCGCTTTCCAGCCGATATCAGTGCCCTGTGGGGCGCCGGCGACGTAGGAGAAGAACTGCCGCGTCGAATTCGGGATGCGCGCTTTCTTCAGGCCCGCATCGGCGATGAACTGGCGCACGCGCGCCGGCGTGACCCGCTTCAACGCCATGTCGGTCGCGGTGTTGTCGCTATGCGTGATCATCGCCTCGAGCGCGCACTTCGCCGGCGTCTTGCCGGTGAGGTTCTCGAGCACGAGGCTGCTGAACGAGCGCACGCCGTCGTCGACGACAAGCTGCTCGAGCTCGTCAAGACGCCCGGCCTCAACCTCCTGCAGGTACGCGCTGAGCACGAAGGTTTTGAAACAGCTGCCGCAGAACAGCGCATCGTCCGGATTGGACGTCACGCGCCACGGGCTCGTCGGCACGTCGACGTCGACCTGCACGCCCTTCTGACCGGGCAACTTCAAAAAACCGTCGAGGAGATGCGGAATGGCGTGCGACTTGCCGCCGTCGTCGGCAGCGAACGCCGGGGCGCGCACGGCGGCTACCCCCGCGAGCACTGCAGCCGAAGCGAGAAATTGCCGTCTGCGCATCTTGCCTCCTGGCCAAGTCGGCCGGCTGCATCAGCAATGACAGACCAATAATGACCGGCGCGTTACTCAGGTTGCATGTCGGATTTGGACGGTATGCGTATTCAATCTGTTATCGCCTACAATCGAAACGAACGTCGTCCGGCAAAGAGCCATGTCCCGCCCTTCCGCCAGCCCGAGCTCCGCCGAACTCAGCGCCGCGATGCCCCTGGCATTCGCCGGGCAGCGCATCGGCCTGATGGGCGGAACGTTCAACCCGCCGCACGCGGGACACGCGACCTGCGCCTCGACCGCCATCCGCCGGCTGCGTCTCGACCAACTCTGGTGGATGGTGACGCCCGGCAATCCGCTGAAGAGCGGCGACGGACTGCCGCCGCTGGCGGAGCGCATCGAGGCGAGCCGCAAGTTCGCCGCCGACCCGCGCATCAAGGTGACGGGGTTCGAGGCGGCGCTCGGTAGCCGCTACACCTACGACACCCTCCGCTTTGTCATGCGGCGGCTGCCGGGCGTGCACTTCGTCTGGGTCATGGGCGCCGACAACCTCGCCGGCTTCGACCGCTGGCAGCATTGGCGCGACATCGCTCGCCTGGTGCCCATCGCCGTGGTCGACCGGCCGGGCTGGAGGTTGCGGGCGCTTGCCTCGCCGGCGGCCACGAGCCTCGCCCGCTACCGCGTCGCCGAGAGCCTGGCCGGGCGCCTACCGGTCATGCACCCACCGGCTTGGGCCTTGCTCAGCACCCGGCTGTCGGAGGCGTCCTCAACGGCCCTCCGCCGCGCGGCAAACCGGTAAAGCTATAAAATATAGACGTTTTTTGACAGGGACTCATGGCCGTTTCACGGGTTTGTCACGCATTAACTATTGCTGATGGGGCCGGAGAGGCCTTATGTTTCGGTTCGGTGGACCGGCGAGTGCCGTCCGCTGACGAGCGTCGACGGCGTGGAATTGCGCGTAGCGCCGTGGCGCAGGCCCCAAGGGGTGCATGAGGAAGGGACAACCAGCACACGATGCGAACCGCACTTGAGGGTGCCCGTAGGGGCGCGCCTCACGCCGAACTTTTGTCAGACGGACAGAAGCCGGCAGCCCTGCTCAAGGACATCGTCCATTGGCTCGACGAGGCGAAAGCCGAGGAGATCGTGACGATCGATCTGGCAGGTAAGTCTTCCATCGGTGACTTCATGGTCGTCGCCACCGGCCGGTCGGACCGGCACGTTGGCGCAATTGCCGAACAGGTCGGACGCAAGCTCAAGGACCAGGGCCTCGGTCGCGTGCGCATCGAGGGCATGGAAGCCTGTGACTGGGTCCTGATCGACACCGGCGACATCATCGTCCACGTCTTCCGCGACGAGGTGCGTGAGTTCTATAACCTCGAGAAGATGTGGTCGGCTGAGCGCCCCGTCGAGCCGACGACCGCCCACTGATCTAGGGCGACGGCGGCCGACGTAATGGTCCCGCGCTTCCGCGGGAGAAGCCTGCATGCGCCTCGTCGTTGCCGCCGTCGGCCGCCTGAAGGACGCCGAGCGCGAGCTGTGCGAGCGCTATAGTAAGCGCTTCGATGCGGCGGGGCGCAGCCTCTGCCTCGGTCCCCTAACAATCACCGAACTTAGCGAAAGCCGCGCGGCCGGCGCGGATGCGCGCAAGGCCGACGAGGCGGCGCGCCTGATGAAGGCGGCTGGCACTGCCGACGTGCGCGTCGTGCTCGACGAGGGCGGCAAGGCGCTGTCGAGCGAAGCCTTCGCCAAGTGGATCGCGCAGCGGCGGGATGGCGGCGCTAAGGGCCTCGCCTTTTTGATCGGCGGCCCGGACGGCCACGGTCCCGCGGCCCTCGACGGCGCCGCGCTCAAACTGTCGCTCGGGCCGATGACGCTGCCGCACGGGATGGCGCGCGCCGTGCTCATCGAGCAGCTTTACCGCGCCGCAACGATCCTCTCCGGCCACCCCTATCACCGCGCCTGACGGAGCGGCTCGCCGCATTGACGGCAAGTCCGTTACAATGGCGGGCAGTGATTCGGGTCAAACACCACGAGGTCGACAATGGGCGCTCTAGGCACGTTTCTTCTGCTCGTCTTGTTCGGTGCTGCGGTTGGGTTCGCCATGATCCGCTACGGCCATAACTGGATCGGCCGACAGGTGGCCGGCGCCACGACCGGCGGCGAGATCACCTACGCGCTGGTCGGCATCGCCGGCTCGTTCATGGGCTACCACATCGCCAGCATTCTCGGGATCGGCTCGGAGCTCCTGGCGTACATCCTCGCCGTCGGCGGCGCGGCGCTGACGATCTACCTCTGGCAGGGCCGCTGAGCTAAGCGGTCTTCGCCTCGCCTCCGCGACCGAAGGGCCACCAGCCCTTCCTGCTCTTGGCGGCGGCCTCCTGGGCCTCCGCCTTTTCCAGGCTGCCGTCGTCGGCGAGCACCATGAGGATCGGCGTCAGGCCCTCGATGTCTTCCAGCGGGAAGATCTCGATATCGCGCCGCGCCCGCTCGCTCCAGCCGGCAATCGTGAGCGCGCTTTCCGCCTTGGAGAACAGGCCGTGGTTGCGGATCGGCTGCGCCTTCTCGAATAGTTCGTCCTGCGGGGTCTTCTGGTCGTCGGGCTTCGGATGGTCCTTGAGCCATTTCTTGCGGATGTCGCTCAGGTCGGTATCGCTCGCAGCACTCTCCTCGGCCTTGAGCTTGTCGAGCTCGCCTTTGCGGAAGCTCCACCAGCGCGGGCGATGCGGCCAGCGCACCAGATCCATGTCGTCGAGCACACCGGCGAGCTGGTTCATGGCCAGTCCCTTGGCGCATTCGTCCTCGTTCTTCGGGTCACAACTGTAGAGATTGGGAATGACGAGATAGGACCCGCCGCGGTGATAGATGAAGTGGCGGCGCACCCATTCGATGTTGGCCCCCGGCGCCCGCTGGACAGCCGTATTGATCGCCGCGCGGATCTGGCGGACCACCGCCGACGACGGCCGCTTGCTCTCCGGCGGCGGCGGATTGAGGATCGCCAGCGCCAGCAGGCCGAGGTCGATGCCGATGGTGGCAAGCAGCGCGATCATATCGCGGCCGGTGATCGGCTCGCCGGTCTTGGTTGAGCCGTCGGGCGTCGCTCCGGCGAGCCAGCCGATGAGGCTCGACAGGTAGGCGCCGATGTTCTCCCACAGGCGCTTGATGGCGTTGGCGACGCCGGCCGGACCCTCGTTGAACGCCGCCTCGCGCAAGTTGAGCGTCGCCGGCTGATCCGCCTGCACCGCCGCCTGCGTCAGGCGTTGCGCCAGGGTCGGGTCGTAGCAGGAGAAGCCGCTTTGTCCCGGCGCCACGGACACGGCGGCGGCGATGGCGCGCATCTCGGTCGCCGTCGACTTGCCGAGCTCATTGGACCGGGCGGCGATGTCGCGGGCGCGCGAGCGGATGTTGGTCGCCATCGCGTTGAAGCTCTGCTGCCGCTCGGCGACGGTGGAGCCTTGCAGCTGGGCGACGCTCTGTTGCAGCGAGGCGATGTCGGCCTGCACCGGCGCGATCCACGAATTCTGCACGCCATCGCGCAGCGACGTGACTTGGTCGCGCACACCGACGCGGGCGGCATAGAGGGGGCCGCGACCGGCTCCCGAGGAGGTGCCGCACGAGCCGCCACTGGTTTCCTCGCGCGCCATCTGCGTATCCGACCAGGTGACGACGCCGTCAAGGCCGACCTTGACCGCGTCGAGCCGGGCCGCGACGGCACTCGCCGCGTCGCCCGCGTCCTGCTGCAGCCCGGAAAGCCCGGTGCGGGTCGCCTCCTCGCCGGCGATGAGGCTCCACCAGAAGCCGTAGCCGAAGCCGATAGACCAGATGGCGAGGAATACATAGAGCGGGAAGGTGACCAGGCGCTCGGTCCACCGGCGCCCCTGCGCGAAGGACTCGCGCAGCATCAGCCACATCAAGAAGGTGAGCGCGAAGACGACGATGATGACGAGGAAATCGTTGGAGAACGACAAGCCGCCCGGCAGCTCCTGCGAGTTGCCCGTCGGCGAGGTCGATACGCCGATGATGAAGTCGCGCATGCCGTGCCAGGTGGCGAAGCCGGCGATGAGCAGCAGCATGATCGAGGCGATGCCGATCAGCGTGTTACGGCCCAGCAGATAATCGGTCGCGCGGCCCCAGAGCGAGCGCCCATCCTGCGTCACGGCCATGTCAGTCCCCCGTCCAAGTCATCCACCTTGTATAGGCCGATATAGGAAAATCGGCGGCTTGTCGCGCCGTTTGCCGGGGCTCGGCGTGCCACGAGCGGCTGAGCGTATCGGCGGCGCCACGCATAACGCAGCGAACACGAGGTAGTTGTCGGGACTTTCCGCGGGGCATACTCTTTTCGCACTGCAGCGCGTCCCTCCGAGGTGAAGCATGGCAGGCGAAGGATTTGATTTCGAAGGATTAGTGCGGGCGGGCTATCCGCTGCAGCAGTTCGCCGAGGGCGAGCGTATTTTTGTCGACGGCGACGAGGGCAACGCCATGTACGCGGTGCGCTCGGGTGCCGTCTCGATCGTGTCGGCGGGGGCCGTGCTCGAGACGGTGGGGCCAGGCGAGACATTCGGCGAGCTGACGCTGATCGACGGCTCGCCGCGCGGCGCCACCGCTATCGCCCGGGAGCCGACCGAGGTGGCGGTCATCGACGAGCGCGCTTTTAACTACCTGGTCGAGCGCAACCCGGCCTTCGCTCTCGACCTCCTGCGGCGGCTGTCGCGCCGCCTGCGCCGCATGAACGAAAGCCTTTAGCGCCCCCACTCCTAAATGCGGCGACGACGCCCATCCTTCTCCGTCATTCCCGCGAAGGCGGGAACCTAGACACGTTTCGGCCGACGCGACGTGCGGTGGGGTTCGAGGCGAGGCGCGGTATCGCCAACGTCCCCTAGCTTTGAAGTGAACTGGGTTCCCGCCGTCCATGCGGAGCATGGCTGCGCCATGACGCGGGAATGACGTTGGTGGGGAGAGAGCGACCGCGTCGTCGGACCGAAGGCAGCTCTGCGCTGTCGCCCGAGGATGACAGTGGTGGCCGCGGTTTAGCTGGCGGTTTTGGTGATGATACCGGCGGGGATCATCTTGTAGTCGACGTAGCCCTGGCCGCGCATGCCGAAGTCGCAGGCCTCCGGGTGCATGATCTCGGCAAGGATCTCGGCGCTTTCGACGAGGCGCGGGCCCGGCCGGTTGAAGTAGGCGTTGCCGTCGGCGAGGAATACCTGGTGGTTCCGCACCGCGCGCAGCTGTTGCCAGATCGCGTAGCGGGCGAGCGGTCGCACCTCGCGCTCCGTCGTCTCGATGTCATATCCGCACGGCGAGACCACGACCACGTCGGGATCAGCGGCGGCGACTTCCTTCCAGGTGATCCACGGCGAGGACTCACCCGTCACGCCGAAGGGGCTGACGCCGCCGGCAATGTCGATCAGCTCCGGCATCCAGTGGCCACCCGACATCGGCGGATCGACCCATTCGATGAAGACCAAGCGCTTCTTCGGCAGCGCCGCGACCTTGTCGCGGATCGCCGCGAGGCGATCCTGCATCGAGGCGATGAGCTTGGCGCCGGCGGCCGGCCGGCCGATGGCGTCCGCCACCTTGCCGATGTCGGCGTAGATGTCGGTGAGCGAATGCGGGTGCAGCGAGACAATGTGCGGGTCGCCGTGCACGGTCTGGCACACGGCGCGCTCGACGTCGGCGAGCGACACGGCGCACACCTGGCACTGGTCCTGGGTCAGGATGACGTCGGGCTTTAAAGCCTCGAGCGCATCGGCGTCGACCTCGTAGACCGAGAGCCCCTTCTCGACGAGCGATCGGACGCGCTTGTCGATCTCGCCGCTCGAGCCGTGCACGTCGAATTTCGGCCGCGTGATCGCCGGCAGGCTCTTGACCGACGGCGGCCAGTCGCACTCGTGCGAGCGGGCGACCTGTAGATCGCCGGCGCCCAGCGCGTGCAGGATCTCGGTGGAGCTGGCAATGAGCGAGACGACGCGCGGGTGCTTCTGATCTTTTCCCATGGGCCGTGATCTCACCGTGAGCCGCCGGATGCAAGCGCTGCCGCGACCGCCGGGAGCTCATCGGACGCCGCGGCGAGCGCATCGGCGAGGAAGGTATGCAGCGCGGCGACGACCTGCGCACCTTCACCCACCGAGGCGGCGACGCGCTTCACCGAGCCCGCGCGTACGTCGCCGATGGCGAAGATTCCATGACGGCTGGTTTCCAGAGGCTTGCCGTTGGAGCCGGACAAGTCGCTGCCGGTGAGCACGAAGCCTTTACCATCGAGCTTCACGCCCGAGTCCCGCAGCCAGGCGGTGTTCGGGTCGGCGCCGATGAACAGGAACAGGTGCTGGATGGCGCAGTGTTGCTCGCGCCCCTGATGCCGCCAGCGGATCGCCTCGAGCCGGCCGTCCTTGCCTTCGAGCCCTGTCACCTCGGCGTTGGTCAGAACCTCGACGTTAGGCAGATTGCTGATGCGGTCGACGAGATAGCGCGACATCGTCGCCTCGATGCTGCCGCCGCGGGCGAGCAGCCATACCTTCTTCGCCCGGCTGGCAAGATAGACCGTCGCCTGCCCGGCGGAATTGCCGGCACCGACCAGCGCCACCTCCTGGTTGGCGCACAAGTTGCCTTCGAGCGGCGACGCCCAGAAGTGCACGCTCGTCATCTCGAACTCGTGCAGGTTGTCGACCTCGAGGCGCCGGTAGCGTGCCCCGCAGGCGAGCACGACCGTGCGCGCCCTGATGCGCTGGTCGCCTTCGAGATGCAGGACGTATCCCCAACCCTGACATTCGAGATGTTTCGCCTCGCAGGGGATGACGATGTCGGCGCCGAACTTCAGCGCCTGATTGTAGGCGCGTCCCATCAGGGCCATGCCTGAGATGCCGGTCGGGAAGCCCAAGTAGTTTTCGATGCGCGCCGAGGCGCCCGCCTGGCCGCCGAACGCACGGCAGTCGAGGACGGCGACCGAAAGGCCCTCGGAAGCGGCGTAGACGGCCGTCGCCAAGCCGGCGGGACCGCCGCCGATGATGGCGACATCGTAGAGGTGGTCGGGGTCGAGCGTCGAAATGAGGCCGAGGCAGCGGGCGAGATCCGCCTCGGTCGGATTGCGCAGAACCTGCCCGTTGGGACAGACGACGATGGGCAGTTCGCTCGGCGCGACCTGGAACCGCTCGACTAGCACCTTGCCGCAAGAATCGGCCTCGGGGTCGAGGCGGTGATAGGGATGGCCATTGCGGCGCAGGAAGCCCTCCAGGCGCAACACATTGCCATCGCCCACGCCGCCGACGATCACCGGCCCGCCGCCGCCCGACTCGATCAGCCCCATGCGCCGCAGGATGAGCGCCCGCATGATGCTCTCGCCCAGCTCCGCCTCGCCGACGAGCAGGGCGCGCAACTGCACCGTTGGAATGACGATCGCCTCGCCGGGCTCGCTCGCGATCGCGTCGACCAGCGCCGGGCGGCCGCCGAGCTGGGCGAGCTCGCCCATGAAGCCGCCCGGACCGTGCGTGACGATCAACGATCGGTGACCGGCCTGCTGCTGAAAAACGTCGACGTGCCCGGACAGGACGATCATCAGCCCCGGCGACATGTCGCCGACGCGGGCCAGCGCTTCGCCGGAGGCGAACTTGCGAATCTCACCGAAACGGCGGACGCGCTCGATCTCCTCGGGTGCGAGCACCGGAAACATCTGATGCCGGCGCGTCTCGATAATCGTCTGGTTCGCCATTTCTCGCCTCAGATCCGCTGTGACTGACAACAACACATGGGGTCCGATCGGCCCAGGACCCAGCCGCGTGCTATGTTCGCACGGGTATTGGTTGATTCGGCGTTCAGCCCCGTTTCACGCGCCTTTCAGCGAGCCAATACATGCAGGCACGCAATCTCCTCTGGCTGCTCGTCCTGCTCCTCGCCATCGAGAGCCTGATCGGCGAGTTCTACCGTACCGTTCCGCTCACGGTCCTGCACCTTACGATACTCCTGTCGTTCGCCTTCGTGCACGGCGCCCTGCGCTACGGGACCCGCGGCATCATCGCCTTTGCCGTCATTTGCCTCGTGGTCAGCAATCTCCTCGAGAACCTAGGCGTCGCCACCGGCTTTCCGTTCGGTCCCTACCATTACACGGACGCCCTAGGCCCGAAGCTCGGCTACGTGCCGCTGATGATCGGCCCCGCCTACCTCGGGGTAGGATACCTGTCGTGGGTGCTGGCCGGCGTCCTCATCGGCGACGTGAGCCGCCGCTCCGACGGCTGGCAGGTCCTCGCCACGCCGGTCATCGGCGCCTTCATCATGGTGATGTGGGACTTTGCCATGGACCCCATGGCCTCGACGCTCGCCCAGTGGTGGATCTGGCACCAGGGGGGCGGTTACTTCGGTGTGCCGCTGCAGAACTTCCTCGGCTGGTACCTCACGGTCTTCGCTTTCATGCTGATCTTCGCGATCTACCTACGCAGGTACGGCCCCGAAGAGACCGCGCCGCAGCCGAAGGGCTACTATCTGCAGGCGATCGCCATGTACGCCGTCGTCGCCCTCGACTTCGTCGCGAGCTATCTCGTAAAAGGCAGCGAGCAGGTGACCGACGCCACGGGCATGACTTGGCGCAGCGGCGACGTCTATGAGACGTCGGCGCTCGTCGCGCTGCTGGCCATGATGTTCATAGTCGTGCTGGCGACGCTGAAGGTCGCGCGCGAGCCGGACGAAACGCTCAGCCGGATCTAGCGGAACACCCGCTCAACAATGGCGCCCGCGACCTTGCCCGCGCTGATGTCGGGAAGGGTACCGCCATAGTTGCCGCCGTAGACGTGGCGCACCAGGCTCGCGTGCATTTCCTGTGACGGCGCGAACTGCACGGCGAAGCTGGCTGGATCGGCACGCATGATCGTCGCCATGACGTCGATGGCGTCGAACTGGACGCGGACTTCCGTGCCGACCGGACCCGGCGCCGCCCCGCGCAGACGCATGCCGCTCACCGAGATGTTGTCGATTGGCCTGCTTTGGTTCGCGCCGCCGATGGTGATGGTCGCCATGCCGCTCGCGTGGAACCGGTCGCCGCGGCGCGCCTGCGAGGCTTCGACGCAAACGAAGCAGGCCATCGTCAGGATGACGATGTTATACCAAGTCCAGATGTAGGCGATGATGCTGGCGTCGGCGAGCGAGCGAGAGTCGTCGAGCACGAACGCCCAGAGGATGCCGGCCACGTTGAATGCCAGGTAGGCGATGAAGATGCGCAGCATCCGCCATTGTATGAAGCCCTTGGTACGGTCGCCGCCCTTCGCCGTAACGTCGAACTTGTGGCCCTGCGGCCGGAAGAGGCCGATGAACACCGAGCGCGCGATGTCGGTGGCCCCGAGCAGCTGGCTGAGATCGGCCATGAGGGGCAGCACGCGGCCGCGCGTCAGCCAGGTAATCATCGCCACCTGGACGACGAAGAACGGCAAGAGATGCGAGATCGCGTCGGGTACCCCGGCGTACACCGCCTGAATATTGAAGAGCAGGTAGAGCGGCGGCACGACGAGCGCCATGAGACGAAAGATGTGCGTCGCCGACCAGTGCAGGAACGTCTCGCTGAGCATGACGCGATCGAGCAGCGACATCGCCACCTGGTCCGACAGCGGCCCGTTCGGGCCGCGGCAGATCTGCATGAAGCCGAGCGCCCACCGTGCCCGCTGCGACACGTATTCCTTCAGCCCTTCCGGCGCGAGGCCGAGCGACAGCGCCTCGTTGAGATAGATCGTGCGGTAGCCGATCTCCTTCAAACGCAGCGACGCGAGATAGTCTTCCGTCACCGAATCCGTCGGGAAGCCGCCGATACGCATGAGCGGGGCATAGCGCAGCACGGATGACGTGCCGCAGCAGAAGGCGCCGCCCCAGGCGTCCTTCGCCGGCATCACCACGTCGAAGAAGAAGCGCTGCTCGTCCGGCCAGACGCGCACCAAGTTGAGGTTGATCTGGATCGGGTCGGGATTGAAGAAGTGCTGCGGTGTCTGCACGACGCCGACGTCGGGCTCGCGCATCAGCGCCACGGTTCGCGTCAGGAACTCGGACTTGGCAACGAAATCGGCATCGAGGATGGAGACGAACTCGGGCTGCTCGGTCAGGGCCGCCAGATGCTTCAGCGCGTTGTTGATGTTGCCGGCCTTGGCATGGCGGTTGTCGGGCCGGGTGATGTAGCCGCAGCTGTGCCGCTCGCACATCGCCTTCAACCACGGGCGCTTGCCGTCGTCGCAGACCCACAGGCGGTAGCGCGGATAGTTGATGCCGAGCGCGCCGATGATGGTGCGCTCCAGGATCGCCTCTTCCTCGTTATAGGTGCAGACCAGCACATCGACGAGCGGCTGCGCGGGGAGCGCCTTGAGCCATTTGACGTCGGCGTCCGCTTCGGGTGTCCGATCCTTGGTGCGCGTCAGGAAGAACAGCGCCACGGTCGTACCCAGCATCGACAGCATCTCGACGAACGTGAAGACCGCGCCTATCGCGAAGTCGACGGGTTCGGAGAGCGGCGGCAGCGTGTCGGTGATGCGCCACAGCATATAGCGCCAGCCGAGAAATAGGCAGACGCCGATGGCAATGGTGCGCGCGAGCGTATTGTTACGGTCGAGCCACGGCAGAATGCCGATCGCGAGGAGCCCCATGACGAGGCCGGGTGCGATGGCATCCCAGTAGCTGATACCCGAGGCAACGTACATTGCGGTCGCCCTAGTTCAGTGCGTCGGCGGTCTTGACCGTTTCCGGCGACGCGGCCGTCGATGTATCGAAAGTGACCTGCCCCGTGCGCCCGACGTTGCATTCGCGCCGCTCGGCGAGCCCGGGCACGGCAATCGTCACATGGTAGGGTTCGCGCGTCAGCGCCGTCTGCTCGATGGCCAAGTTGGAGCCAGCTGCGGCGAGACCCGTGAGGCCGACGACGGTGCCGGCATACTCGGTGCTTTCGCCGCGCAGGCGGAAGTGTGTCGGCTGGCCGATGAACAGCTTGTTGTACACGCTCTCGCTAACCGTGGCCGTCACCACCGCGCCGGCGCAGTCGAGGACGCGCAGCAGGCTCTGCCCGACGCGCACTTCCTCGCCGTTGGCCGTCAAGACCTCCCAGATGCGACCGCGCACCGTGGCCTTGATGTCGGCATGCGAGTGCACGGCGAGCTGCTGCTTCTCGGCGGCTAGCTCGTTCTCGAGGTAGGCGATGCGTCCCTTGTTCTCCTCGACGCGGGCGCTGCCGTCGAGAAGCTGCTGGCGAACCTCGTCGAGGCGCTGCGCCGAGCGCGGCAGGTCGTTGTAGCTGTCGCCGACGAACAGGCCCTTCTTCGCCGCATCGAGTTCGATCTTGTTGCCTTCGAGGCGGATCTTGGCGGCCTGGATGGCCAGCCCGGAAGTTTTGAAATCGCGTTCGGCGTGCAGCAGCGTGGCGATCGTCTGCGAACCCGTCGCGCGCAGCTTCTTCGACCGCTCCATGGCCTGATGAGCATCTTCGTGCGTCGCTTCGGCCGAGGTGATCTGCACCTTGAGCTCGTTGGCGCGCGCCTCGAGCTGGAGGATGCGGCCTTCTTGGAAAGCGTTGCGCTGCGCCACCAGGTTCGCCTCGATGCCCTTGAGCTGCGCGACGCGCTTCTCCGCCGCGTGCATGTCTGTAGTCAAACCGTTGATCGTGCGGCGCAGGTCGTCGAGGCGGCCGCGGTCGGCGCGAGTGTTGGCGATGTAGAGCAGCGCCTCGTTGGGCTCGACCTCGGTGCCGACGGCGAGCGTCGGCGCGACGAGCGAGACGTTGCCGTCGATGGGAGCGCGCAGGTTGATGAGGCGGGCGTTGACCGTCGCCTCGGCGCTGGTCGTTGCCAGCAACCGCTGCAGGGGAAACCAGCCGAGCGCCAGCGCGACCGCGATAGCGATGAGCGATTTAACACCCTGCCGGCCCTTGAACCTGTCGAAGAACCCGGGCTCGCGCGGCGGGGCGACCGGCGGCGGCGGTGCGTGCGGCTCTTTGAGCGGATACTCGTGAGGTCTTTCGTCGGGATGGCGCAGCCGGTCGCGCAGCTCTTCGTCGAGCCGCTTCAGGCGCGCAACCGCGCCATGCTCGGGAGCTTGACTCTCGGCATGGACGGCGTCGGCGTCCTCCGTCGTCGGGTTCGGTGTCGGATGAACGGACATTCGGATACTCGCGCACTCTCGTGCGAGCAACGGTCCGTCCGACGCGACTGTTCGCTCCGGGCATCCGGCTCGCCACATGAAAAGACCAGTTAGCCAATCAGGGGTTAAAACAGTCCACTGATCGATCTAACGAGTGGCGAGTTCGCTTAAAATTGACTGAAGAAGTCTTCGCAGGAGCCCCGCAAACACTGGAGCTCGGCGTCTCAGCCGAGCCCCACCTGCTCCCAAAGTAGAGCCGACGGGATTTTTACCTGCAGGCCATCGCCATGGACGCTGTCGTCGACCTCGACTTCGCCGTCGCATCACCCACATTTTCGCCCATCATCGCGACAAGACGACGATCTCACCGCGCATGGATGGCTGGTGGTCATAGCATTCGATTTCGATGACACCGGGCGTCTTGGGGGTGAGTTCGACGGTATGCATCCGCCCCCGCGTCAACGTGAACCGCTCGTCGACGCCTCCGCCTTCCAGATGAATTGAATGCGACATGCCGTGTATGCCGATAAAGTGCAGCCGGACAGGCTCGCCGGCGTTGATAACGATCTGCGAGGGCTCGAAGGCGAACGCTCGCACACTCCATTTCCCCTCCTCGTCGGGCCTCTTCAGCACAAGACCTCGGCCTTCGGGCAGAGCGGCCTCGGGGAAGGCCTCTGGCTTGTGGTCGGCATCGCCGTGGGTGGATGTCTTGCCATCCACGTGTACGGTCTTGATGTAGAATTCCCGCATCTCTTCAGCCTGAACGGGTGCTATCAACGGCCATCCGACCAGGCTGGCGGCGAGTAGGCTGGCAAAAAACGCTCTCGTACCTTGCATGACTGTCTCCCGTGTCCATCGATGACGGCAGGTGGCTGCGCGGACCGGCGCATTCACGTGGTCTGCGCAAACAGAGATGCCGGCGAACCGCGGATTATTCCCGGTAAACAGGACACGGGAATAAAATAGGTCCGAGCAGAGTCCTATTGTCAGGACGAGATCGCGGTTCGACGTCTGCGTCGGATTTGGAAGGGCTGCTCGCGCACGGAGTGGATGAGTTGCCTGCATTTGGGGAGGAGAACCGGCACGCTCGATTCGAGGAGCTAATGCTACCTCACCTCGATTCAGCCTATGGACTCGCCCGTTGGATGCTTCGCCACCCCCACGAGGCCGAGGACGCCGTGCAAGACGCCTATGTCCGCGCCCTCGAGCATTTCGACACCTATCAAGGTAGGGGTGAGAAAGCCTGGTTGCTGACCATCGTACGCAATGTCTGCCTCATGCGTCTCAGGCGCAGCCGGCAATCCGCCAATGTGGTGATGATCGAGGATGTTTTGGGCCAGGTCGAGCAGGCCGTCGCGGAGAGTTCTTCCGCTAAGGCAGCCGCTGACCCCGAGACTGCGAGCATAGCCAGGGCAGAGCGGAACGAGGTGCATCGCGCGCTTGGCCGGTTGCCGACTAGCTTTCGCGAAGTTCTGGTGCTGCGAGAGTTTGAAGAGCTCACCTACAAGGAGATCGCCGACGTCGTCGGGGTCCCGATCGGTACGGTCATGTCGAGACTCGCGCGTGCCCGCTCGCTAATGCGATCGCTCTTGATCGAGGCGGATCGCGGAGAACACAAGAATGAAGTGTGAAGAAGTCCGCGAACTGCTCGAAGCACTTCACGACAATGAACTCGTGCCGGAAACCCGTGCCGCGGTGGTCGAGCATGTTCAGGGGTGCTCCGGCTGCGCCCGCGCCCTGAGGGACCTGGAGGTCTTGCGCCCCGTAATCGCAAAAGCCGGGCGTTTCGTGACACCTGCAGAATTGCGCGCCCGCATCATCAGGACTCTACGGCATCGAGACGCAGGTTTCGCCCGGGGCTGGCGCTGGCGCACCCTGAGTGCCCTCGTGGCGAGCCACGCCGCCATGATTATCGGAGGCGGCTTAATCGTCTACGTAGCGACGAGTGACTATCTGCGGCACGGCTCCGCGACCCGCGAAGTCGTCGCCGCACACGTTCGCTCGTTGCTGGATGAACGGCGCCTCGCCCTGACATCGGGCGACCAACACACGGTCCGCCCTTGGTTCGCCGGAAAGCTCGATTTCTCACCTGAGGTCGTGAATCTTGAGCAGGACGGATTTCCACTGCTCGGCGCCCGAGTCGATTACGTGGATGGCCGCTATCAGGCCGCGCTCGAGTATACGCGACGCAATCACAAGATCACCGTGTTCGAAGCGCCGGCCGACGAGACATGGGTCAACGCCACAAGGCGCAGTGTCCACAATGGATACAACGTAATCCAATGGGTCTCTGGCGGCCTCTCCTATCAGGCAATCTCCGACCTTAACGGATCAGAACTCGGGCACTTCGCGGCTCTGCTGCGCCGCAAGTCGAAAGAATGATCGCAGGCTCGGGTCCGCCGCAGGCAGGCATCCTAGTTAGCTCCCTCCAATAGCCTTCGCGCGATCACCTGCGCCTGGATCTCGGCCGCACCCTCGAAGATGTTCAGGATGCGCGAGTCGCACAGCACGCGGCTGATCGGATACTCGAGCGCGAAGCCGTTGCCGCCGTGGATCTGCAGGGCGTTGTCGGCGTTGGCCCAGGCGACGCGCGCGCCGAGCAGCTTCGCCATGCCGGCTTCCAGGTCGCAGCGGTGCCCCTGGTCTTTCTCGCGCGCCGCGAAGTAGGTGAGCTGGCGGGCGATCATCGTCTCCACCGCCATCATGACGATCTTGTTGTAGACGCGCGGGAACGCGTAGATCGGCTTGCCGAATTGGTTGCGCTCCAGCGCGTACTTGAGGCCGAGATCCATCGCCGCCTGGGCGACGCCGACGGCGCGCGCCGCCGTCTGGATGCGGGCCGCCTCGAAGGTGTTCATCAGCTGCTTGAAGCCCTGGCCCTCGGTGCCCCCAAGTAGCTGGGCGGCCGGAACCTCGAAGCCGTCGAAGGAGATGTCGTATTCCTTCATGCCGCGGTAGCCGAGCACCTCGATCTCGCCGCCGGTCATCCCCTGCGCCGGGAACGGGTTCTCATCCGAGCCGCGTGGCTTTTCCGCGAGCAGCATGGAGAGACCCTTGTAACCAGCCTCGGCGGGGTTGGTGCGCACGAGCAGCGTCATCAGGTCGGCGCGCACCGGATGCGTGATCCACGTCTTCTGGCCGGTGACCTTGTAGGTGTCGCCCTCCTTCACCGCGCGCGTCTTCAGCGAGGCTAGGTCCGAGCCGGTGTTGGGTTCAGTGAAAACTGCGGTTGGAAGCAGCTCGCCCGAGGCGAGCTTTGGCAGGTACTTCGCCTTCTGCTCGTCGGTGCCATTGTTGAGGATTAGTTCGCCGGCAATCTCCGAGCGGGTGCCGAGCGAGCCGACGCCGATGTAGCCGCGCGACAGCTCCTCGGAGACGATACACATGCTCTCCTTGCCGAGCCCCATGCCGCCGAACTCTTCCGGCAGCGTCAGGCCGAACACGCCGAGCTCCGCCACCTTCTGGATCACCTCGAGCGGAATGTAGGCGTTGGCGAGGTGCCATTCGTGAGCGTGGGGAATGACCTCCTCTACCGAGAAGGTGTGCATCTGGTCGAGGATGGCCGCGTGCGTGTCGTCGAGCCCCGGATCGCCGAAGCTGACGGCGTTGGGCTGCGCGGCAATGAAATCGGCGAGCCGCTTCTTGACGTCCTGCGTGCCGCCCGCGGCGATCATGTCGGCGACCTCGTCCTCGAAGCGGCGCACGTCGGCGCGCGATACGCCGAGCTGCTCGGGACGGACGATTTCCAGCTGGCCCATCGGAATGCCGCCGGAGATCTGGGCGAGATATTCGGCGAAGGCGGCGGCGACGAGCAGCTGCTCGAACTCGCCGAAGCGGCCTTCGCTAGACAGCCGCGTGCCCCAAACGTGCATTTGCCGCAGCCCCTCGACCGCGGTAGCGAGCCAGGCGAGCCCATGCGCCGCGTGCTGGGCGTTGTCGATGCCGCCGGCTTCGGCGACCTTGGCGCGCACGCCGGACTTCGCCGCCTGCAGCACCTTGTCGGCGGAAGCGACCGCGCGTCCGGCGCGCTCGAGCAGCGCATCGGGGCCGGCCGCGAGGAAATCGTGCTCGGCCGTCTTCACCGCAGTCGACATCGTCATCCTCCTGGGAATCGCATGAGTGGCGCCGCGTCGGCGCCGCTGTAAGAGTTGCGTTGCAGAATAACTGGCCCGGTCGTCAAGGCAATCAGTGCCGCAGGGCCGTTCAACCGCCGGACAAGGCCTTGAAGAAGCGGCTGCCGGTGGCGCCCCGGCCGGCCACCGCGGCGATGCGCTCGGCAAGCGAGGTAGATTGGATCGCCGGCTGCTCGGTTCCGGCGGTGTCCTCGGCGAAGGCCGCGCCGATTTCGACGATCTCGACGGTCGCCTCGTCGCCGGGCCCCAAGAACGTCTCATAGCCGTTGAGCAGCAGCTCGGGGCCCTTGTCCTCGTGCAGCAACGCCCGCAGCGGCCGATTGGGCATGTCAGACGTCAGCGCCTCGGCGACCACGTCGTCGCCAAAGGACTCGATGATCGTCACGGACGCCTCGGCGGCGAGGTCGTCGGAGTAGTCGGGCTCGAGACTGCTGAGGGTTTCCAGCGCCGCCAGCATGCGCAGGCCATCCTCATCGGCCGTGCCGAAGCCGTCGGAATGGCGCTCGGCCGGGGGCGGGAGGGGCGGGGGCGCGTCGGCGCGCAGCTTCGACGGCCGCGTCGGCTCGTAGCCCGCAACCCGGCTTTCACCCGCCCGATCATCGCTCCTGGTTGCCACGTCGGCCCGCTTTCCCGGTTTCGGCTCCACTTTATGGAATAGGACGCGCCGCGTCCACGCTGGCCGCCTACGCAATTCGGGACCGCGCGGCAATCGCGGCATAGACCTACCCCGGGCGCGCCGCTAGGTTCCGCCCCACCAGAGTTCCGGGAGAGTAGAATGCAGCGCTACCGCACCTTGCTCGAGGCGATCTATCGCCTCTATGAGCACAGCGGCTTCGCCATGGCCGGCGCGGTGGCCTTCTCGTTCGTCGTCTCGCTCTTTCCCTTCTGCATCTTTCTCGGCGCGCTCGCCGGCATTTTCGGCGGCCGCGAACTGGCCGCCCAGGCCGTCGAGCAGCTGTTCCAGATCCTGCCGCCCAGCGTCGCCGGGGCGCTCGCCCCGCAGGTCGAGGCGATCATGGGACGCACCCGCATCGACCTGCTGACGGTCAGCGCGGGGCTGTCGCTGTTCTTCGCCACCAATGCGATCGAGACCCTGCGCACGGCACTCAACGGCGCCTACCGAGTCGTCGAGAAGCGGCCGTACTTCTACTGTCTCGGCCGCAGCATGGTGTTCGTCTTCGCCAGTGCGGTTTCGATGCTGGTGCTGACGTGGGTCGTGGTGGTAGGCCCCGCGCTCGCGGCGCGCTTCGATCCATCGCTCACCCAGTCGTTCACGCTGATGCGCTCGACGTGGCTCGGCGCGATCCTGCGCTACGCGTCGGCGGCAGCGGTCATCTCCACGCAGCTGCTCGCCTTCCACCTGTGGCTGGCAGCGGGGAAGCGGCGCATCAAGGACGTCTGGCCGGGCGTGCTGCTGTCGACGGTGCTGTGGCTGCTCGCCGCGAGCCTCTACTCGTACTACCTCAACCTCAGCGACTACTCGCGCTTCTATGCGGGCCTGTCGCAGCTGATGGTAGCGATGATCTTCTTCCAGATGACGGCGGTGATCGTCATTCTCGGGGCCGAGCTCAACCGCGGCATCTTCGAGTTCAAGCGCATGAGCGGCACGGGGCTCGACGCGGTCGCCGCCTTATCGCCCGTGCGCGGGCGCTAGCGGCAAGTCTTCATCAGAAAAAGTGCGCCGAAGGCCCTGTATCGAGCCTTCGGCTGCCGAACTCCAAACAGTCTAGCCGCCGCGCAGGCGCTGGCTGGCCTCGATCACGTCTTCGTAGGTTCTGAGGCCGGTCGTCGGAGCGGAGACGAGCACCGCCATGTTGCCCGGCTTATGCTCGTTGCGGAACATGCGCATGTGGGCCTTGGGGATCTGCTCCCACGGGAAGACTTCCGACATGCACGGATCGATGCGCCGCTCGACGACGAGCTTGTTGGCCTGCGCCGCCTGCAACAGGTTGGCGAAGTGCGAGCCCTGCACGCGCTTCTGGTGCATCCAGAGATAGCGGGCATCCATGGTCAGGTTGTAGCCGGTGGTGCCGGCGCAGATGACCACCATGCCGCCGCGCTTGACGATGAACACCGACACCGGGAACGTCGACTGGCCGGGATGCTCGAACACGGAATCGACGTTGTTGCCCTTGCCGGTGGTCTCCCAGATCGCGGCGCCGAACTTGCGCGCGCTCTTGAACCAGGCGTCGTACTCGGGCGTGCCGACCTTCGGTAGCTCGCCCCAGCAATCGAAGTTCTTGCGGTTGATCACGCCGCGCGCGCCCAGCTGCATGACGAAGTCGCGTTTATCCTCCTCGGAGACGACGCCGATGGCGTTGGCGCCGGAGGTGGCGCAGAGCTGCACGGCCATGGAGCCGAGGCCGCCCGAGGCGCCCCAGACGAGCACGTTATGGCCGGGGCGCAGCACGTGCGGACGATGGCCGAACAGCATTCGGTAGGCCGTGGCGAGGACGAGCGTGTAGCAGGCGCTCTCCTCCCAGGTGAGGTGGCGCGGGCGCTCGAGAAGCTGGCGGTCCTGCACGCGGCAGAACTGGGCGAACGAGCCGTCCGGGGTTTCGTAGCCCCAGATGCGCTGGCTCGGGGAGAACATCGGGTCGCCGCCGTTACACTCCTCGTCGTCGCCGTCGTCCTGGTTGCAATGGATGACGACCTCGTCGCCGACCTTCCAGCGCTTCACCTTGGAGCCGACCGCCCAGACGATGCCCGAGGCATCCGAGCCGGCGATGTGGTAGGGGTTCTTGTGGCCGTCCAGCGGCGAGATCGGCTTGCCTAGCGAAGCCCAAATGCCGTTGTAGTTAACGCCGGCGGCCATGACGAGCACGAGCACGTCATGGCTGTCGAGCTCCCAGGTGGGGAGGACCTCCATCTGCATGGCCGTGTCCGGGTCGCCGTGGCGCTCCTTACGGATGGCCCAGGCATACATGTTCTTGGGAACGTACCCGAGCGGCGGAATCTCCCCAATTTCGTAGAGATCCTTCTTCTCGCCGCTTGCCGGCGCGCCCATGGCGATTTCCGTCCTGGCGGCGCTTTGGCTCGTCATTCTTGGCTCCCGTGATGAATCCGCCGGACCCGCTGGTCGGCGGCGCATTTGATCGCGGCCCCACAGCCGCACGTGCCTGGAGCCGTTTCAAGCACGTTTCCGCGCTGCAATGAAGAGGCTCTGGCGCCGCTATGCGATCGTGTCAACGGAGCATTAAGCCCCGGGCGCCTAAAACGCCGGTTCGACTTGAGTTCTTTGTGGGCGGCAGGCCGGCAGAGCAGTCCTGGATAAACTGCACATGCTTGATTTTCTGAACAGAGCCGTCACCGTCGACACCTACACCCTGGTTGTCGTGGCCATGCTTTCCGGATGGGCCGGGGTGCTCACCCTGCACGTCCTGTCGCGGACGGTCCTGGCGCTGGTCTTCGTCCCCGGATTCACCCTCGGGGCGCTCGTGACGAACTACGTTTTCGAGCTGACCGGGTTCTATCCCACCCCCGACCGCGAGACCAACGTCGTCATCGCCTGCACGGCGGGCATCGTCATGGCCCTGCTCGCGCTGCTGCTGTTCATGCGCATCGCGGCGATCATGGCGTTCTTCCGTCTCGAGCGACACCAGTTCAAGCGCGACATGGCCGATCGCGACCTGCCCTACCGCCGCGAGCTGCGCCGCATCTAGGCGTCTGCCGACGCACGGGCGTTGCGGCAAAGATCATTTTGCATTGCACTGGCGGTTATGGGTACTTTACGGCAACAGCCGAACCCAACCGAGGTTGATGCATGCCCGAAGGCAAGAGCGGGGCCGGAAGTCGGACGCCCGACCGCCCGTGGTTATTTCGCACCTACGCCGGCCACTCGACGGCCGCCAAGTCGAACGAGCTCTACCGGAAGAACCTCGCCAAGGGTCAGACGGGCCTTTCGATCGCCTTCGATCTGCCGACTCAGACCGGCTACGACAGCGACAACGAGCTAGCCAAGGGCGAGGTCGGCAAGGTCGGCGTGCCCGTGTCCCACCTGGGTGACATGCGCACCCTGCTCGACGGCATCCCGCTCGACCAGATGAACACGTCGATGACGATCAACGCCACGGCCGCGTGGTTGTTGTCGCTCTACGTCGCCTTCGCCGACGAGCAGGGCGCCTCGCGCGACAAGCTCACCGGCACCATCCAGAACGACATCATCAAGGAATACCTGTCGCGCGGGACCTACGTGTTCCCCCCAGAGCCGTCGCTGCGGCTCATCAAGGACACGATCGTCTTCTCCTACAAAGAGGTTCCTAAGTGGAACCCGACGAACGTCTGCTCCTATCATCTACAGGAGGCGGGGGCGACGCCGGTGCAGGAGCTGGCGTATGCGCTGGCAACGGCCATCGCCGTGCTCGACACGGTGAAGGCCTCGGGCGAGGTGCCGGCCGACCAGTTCGGCCAGGTCGTCGGGCGTGTGTCGTTCTTCGTCAATGCGGGCCTGCGGTTCATCACCGAGATCTGCAAGATGCGGGCGTTCAACGAGCTGTGGGACGAGATCACGCGCGAGCGCTACGGCGTTACCAATCCGAAGGACCGGATGTTCCGCTACGGCGTGCAGGTGAACAGCCTCGGCCTCACCGAGCCGCAGCCTGAGAACAACGTCTACCGCATCCTGATCGAGATGCTGGCCGTAACGCTGTCGAAGAAGGCGCGCGCCCGCGCCGTGCAGCTCCCGGCCTGGAACGAGGCGCTCGGCCTCCCGCGTCCGTGGGACCAGCAGTGGTCGCTACGCATGCAGCAGATCCTCGCCTACGAGACCGACCTGCTCGAATACGGCGACATCTTCGACGGCTCGACCGTAATCGCGCGCAAGGTCGAAGAGCTGAAGGAGCAGGCGAAGGCCGAGCTCGCGACCATCGATGCGATGGGCGGCGCCGTCGCTGCAATCGACTACATGAAACGGCGTCTGGTCGAAAGCAACACGGGGCGCCTGTCCGGTATCGAGAGCGGCGACCTTACCGTCGTCGGTGTCAACAAGTGGACCGAGACCGAGCCCTCGCCGCTCACCGCCGGTGAAGGCGCCATCATGGTGGTCGACCCGGCAATGGAAGCGCTGCAGGTCGAGCGCCTTAAAGCCTGGCGTGCTGAACGCGACAATAAGGCAGTGAGTGCCGCGCTCGCCGATCTGGAGCGTGCTGCCAAGGAAGGCCGCAACATCATGGAGCCGTCGATTGTCGCCGCGCGCGTCGGCGTGACGACCGGCGAGTGGGGCGGCACGCTACGCCGCGTGTTCGGCGAGTATCGCGCCCCGACCGGCGTTGCCCAGTCCGCCGTCGCGCGTGACAGCGCCGCGCTCGACAGCGTGCGCGCCGCCGTCGACGAGCTCTCCGCCAAGCTCGGCCGCCGCGTGAAGTTCCTCGTCGGCAAACCGGGCCTCGACGGTCATTCGAACGGCGCCGAGCAGATCGCCGTGCGCGCCCGCGACGTCGGCATGGACGTCGTCTACGAGGGCATCCGCCTGACGCCGGCGCAGATCGTGCGCGCCGCCGTGGACGAGAGCACCCACGTCATCGGGCTTTCCATCCTTTCTGGCAGCCACGTGCCGCTCGTGCAGGAAGTCATGGAGCGTCTGCGCAAGGAGGGCCTCACGGACGTGCCCGTCGTCGTCGGCGGCATCATTCCGCCGGAGGACGAGGTGAAGCTGAAAGCATTCGGCGTCGCCGCCGTGTACACGCCGAAGAACTTCCAACTCAACGACATCATGAGCGACATCGTGCGTCTCGTCGGCAGCCAGGCGATGGCCGCCTAAGACGGGGCAAACCAACAAGGAAGAAATGACGATGCGTGAAGAAACCCGGCGCAAGCTCGAGCGCGCCCTGTGGCGCGAGCGCTTCAAGAAAATCGGCATCGGCGCCGCGGCGCTGGTCCTGATCGGCGCCTATTTCGTCTACGAGGACTACGACGCGCGCGTCGAGAACGTGCGCGTGCCGGCGACGGTGACCAACGTCGGCCCGCTCAACATCAAGAACACGCGCCTGATCGAGGAAGGGCTGTCGGTCGAGGTGGCGCTCGATAACGGCGGCCGCCGCATCAACGTCATGGCGATGAAGACGACCGATCCGCACGTCGGCGATCACATCGAGATCACCGAGCACCGCCACCACACCGGCCGCATCACCTACTCCTGGAAGTAGCCTAAGCGCCTTTTGACTTTTCGCCGGCGATGGCAACCTTCTCGCCCAGCATCTCGCGCACGTAGAGCCGGCGCACGGCCACGTCGATGACGATGGCGAGCGGGTAGGCGAGCAACAGCCCGAGCGGCCCGAACAGGATGCCGATGGCGACGACGGCGAGCAGGCCGACGGCCGGCGGCAGATCGACCGCGCGGCCGGTGACCAGCGGCAGGATGATGTTGTTCTCCACCTGCTGCACGACGATGAACAAGAGCAGCGTCCACCCGACCATCTCCCAGCTCTGCGTCGAGGCGATGAGCAGCGCCGGTACGGCGCTCAGTATCGGCCCGAGATAGGGGATAAACTCGAGCACGCCCGCGACGAAGCCCAAACCCAGCGCCGACGGCACACCGATCAACGCGAGTCCGCCACCGATCATCACGCCGACCATGATCATGGCGAGAAGCTGCGCGCCGAGCCACAGGCGCAGCGCCGCGCCGGCCTGGGTCAGCGTGTCGGACACCTGCGGCTGCACGCGCTTGGGAAACAGCATCACGAACCCGCGCCGGTAGATGCCGGGATTGATGGCGATGTAGATGCCGGCGATCACCATGAGCACCACCGTTGCGACCGAGCCGGCGACCGCCTTGCCCCACGTGAAGGCGCCCGCCAGCAGGCCTCCGATGGAGGAGCCCTTCACGAGATCCGACACCGGCATCGCCAGGAACGGCACGCGCTGCGAAGCCGCCTCGGCGGCGGCGGGCAGCTTGTCGAACAGAGCAACGAGCTGATCGCTGATCTGCGCGCCGAACCAGTAGGCGATGCCGCCCAGCAGCGCGACCACGCCCAGTCCCGCAGCGAGCAGCGAGAAGCGCTGGCCGAGCGACGTCTCGCGCGCGATCGGGGCCGCGATGGCGCGCAAGGTCACCGCAACCAGCACCGCGCCGAAGACCAGGAGCAGCAGGTCGGAGAGCAGGTACAGCGCCGCGACGAGGGCGAGGATGCCGACGACGATGAACACGCGCCGTATGAACTGGGCCTCGGAGAGCGCGGATGAAGTTGGGGCGGAAGCGGCGGCCATGCTGGGGTCCCTCTGCGGACGGCGGGCATCCCGGCAACGGCGGCTGTGGCACGTGGGTTCCCACCGCCCTGAGCATTTTCAGTTGGGGTCGTTCAGCTGGCCGCGATTCCGGTCGTCCGGCAGCGTCCGGCTACTGTTTCGCTGAACTGTCGACGGGATGCCTCAGTTCGGCGGGGGCGTTGAACTCCAGCTCTGGAACGAGTTGCTTGTAGACGAGGTCGACCCTGGCGTGGAAGCCGTCTTGGTCGAGCGTGCAGTTGGTCTTGAGAAACGCCGTATCGAGGGCCTTCGACCAAGCGTGACCGAGGTCTCTGGCCTGGGAAATGACCATAGTCTGCCACACCTCGGGTCGAGCCCCGACATCGGTACGGCTCATTCTGTCGAGTTCGTCGTAGCAGCCATCGAGCCGCTTGATGCTGCTGCTGATGAAGAGCAGGTCTGCATCGAGCGGACCGTTGCGGACCGTGAACCCGGCCACGGTTCTGTAAAGGTCGAGCTCGCTCATCTTTCCGGAGAGCTGTTTGAAGCGCGCGCGGTCATCGCTCGCAATGACGCGTTTGAGAAACGCTTCGGCATCGTTTGACTGGAGGTCAATGTCGCCCCAGCCGAGCAACTCACGAACCTCGCCGGCTGCGTACATCGTGCGGGATAGGATCTCGAATGCCAGCTCGCTCCGCTTCTTGGCGCGCTCCTGGGTCTTCCACGTGTTGAGCGTGTAGATCGCCAAACCTACCGCGACGACCGCCGCAGCAGCCTGCACGTGGGCCGCGAGCCCGCCGTTGAGAAGGTAGGCGCCGAGAACCGCCCGAAAGCGTTTCCAGCCGCTCGGCGCCGAGCTATCGGCCTCGGGAGACGGAGCGCGCCTGACGCTGCGAAGCTGAGAAAACGACATTGCAATATGGAGCCAGCAAAGCGGTATTTTGTACCTATTTTCACGTTCATGCACGCGTCAAATGTGGCGACAGCGCCGTTGCGTGACGGTCGCTTCATGTGTAGGGAAGGGGCCCCGGTCGGCAGCGCGAAGGCCAAGGCGCGCTTCTCAGACGGGCTTGCCCCAGTGGCGGAACCGGTAGACGCGACAGACTCAAAATCTGTTGTCCGCAAGGATGTGCCCGTTCGAGTCGGGCCTGGGGCACCACCTACTTCTGAGCGGCCGCGTTCGGCGATTCAGGACATCACACCGACGGCTTGCCGTCCTTGAAGGCGGCGCCGACCTCACCCACCAGATCCGGATCGAAGATGGGGAGCTTGCGCGCCGCGGCGCCGGGCTTCAGGTCGAGCTTGTCCATGTCCACCCAGAAGGTGCCCGGGGTGATCGCCGTCTGCACGTAGTAGCGGCGGCTGTCCGGGTCGATGATCGAGCGGTACCACGTCGGGTAGGTGCCCGAGACGCCCGAGTAGGGGCTGCCAAAGGGCACCGACACGTTGTTCATGAGGCTCATCATGCTGGCGGCGGCCTGCGCGGGGTCGTCCGTCTTCGGCAGATACTTGAGCGTATAGGCAGCGCGCACGAAGCGCTCGTCGGCCTGGATGCCGCCGGGCAGCTGGTCGATCGTGCCGCCGAACCACTTGTAGCGCAGCAGATTGGCGACCTGCTGGTCGTAGGCCGGCTCGTTGGTCATCACCTGATACTGGCGGCCGAAGTGGATCGTCGGCTCGCCCTTGATGAACTCGATGATCGCCGACTGGCCGTCGCGGTCGGCGAGCGCCACGTGCAGCGGCAGGCCGTTCGGATATTCGTCGCCGAGGCCGGTGTTGACGATCTGCACCTGGTCGAGGTTGGCGATCACTTCGTTCACCGTCGAATAGTTGTCGAGGTAGAACTGCGGCCACTGGTAGAAGGCGATGCCGGGCCGCTTGGAGTTGCGCGTCTCGTATTGCGTACCGTCGAGGAAGAGCAGGCTGACGACGAGGCCCTTCTCGTTGATGCCTTCCTCGGTGCAGATGCCGAGGCCGGCGATGATCAGGCTCGCATAGCGCGACGACCAGGTGGCGGCATTGTCGGGCACGCGCCCGGACCGCTCCATGCCCGCGGGTAACGCCCACATCTCCTCGTTGAAGTGGCGGCTCCAGTCGAGCGTGCGGCCGACGAGCTTGACCTTGTTGTCGTTCCAGAAGACGCGGCTGCAGGCACGCGCCGATGAGGGCATCGCGGCGACGGCTCCCGCGCCGGCGAGCGCGGCAAGGGCTTGGCGGCGAGACAGGCGGTTCGTCATCGGATGCAACCTAGGTTTTTGCGATCCAGACATATTGTCAGACGACGTCTTTGTTTCGCTTTAGCGCAACGGGTAAAAAGCCGAGGAACCCCTAGATCCAGGCCGGCTCTGGCTCAAGTTGAGCTTGCATTACGCCGCGACGGGGAATTGCTGCAGCGAAGCCGACCGCGCCCGGCGCTTCAGCGCCGGCAGAGCGATGAGCAGCGCAGCCGCGACGATCGCCGCGTCGACCCACCACGCCATCGGATCGGCGATGCGCCCCCACCAGAGGTAGGCGTGCGTCGCCACGGCGCCGAGCAGTGCCAGCCCGCTCAGCACGCGCAACGCCCGCGCCGTCGACGTCCCGTCGCGCATCACCAAGGCCAGCACGAGCGCCGCGGCAATCGTCGCGAGGTAGATCGCGACCAAACGCCCTTCGCCGATGAGCAGCGCGACGATCGCCGTTACGCCGAAGGCGAGCGGCTGACTCCAGCCGACCACCGCCCAAACCTTCTCCCAGCCCGGCGCCGGGCGTCCCTTGTCGCGCCGCCGCGCCAGCCAGATGACGACGCCGCTGTGGGTGACGATGGTCAGCGCGAGGCCGAGCACGCCATAGAGGACCTTCACCGGCAGGCCGCCGAACCAGCCGAAGTGCAGCGGTTGGATGGCGCCGAGGATCCACCGGCCCGGTCCAGCCTCGGCTTTGGTCGGGTCGGGAAGCAGCTTGCCGTCGCCGCGGAAGTGGAACGTCTCCGAGAAGGCGATCTTGCCTGGCATGTGCATGCCGAGTTGCACCACCTGGCCGGCGGTGCCGACGTGCTCGACGAAGACGCTCGCCACCTCGGCCTTCGGCTCGCGCTCCTGCACTTGGCGGATCATGGGAGCCAGATCCGGCACCGGCGCCGCCGTCTTGCTGTCCGTGGCGCGCGGACCGAACAGCGTGCCGAACGCCTTCTCCCGATCGCCGTCGTAGGCGGCGAGCGCCAGCACGCCGACGATCAGCGTCGACAGGCCGAGCAGCGCGCCCGAGAGCGTCACCACGACGTGGAACGGCAAGCCCCATACGCCGAGCCGATTGTGCAGGTCCGCCTCCTGCAGACGCCGCGAGCCGCCCCAGCGCAGGTAGAACGCATCCTTGAAGATACGCGGATGCGAGAGGATCCCGGAGATGAGCGACGACAGCAGCGCCACGCCCGTCAGACCAACGAGATATTTGCCCCAAGTGCGCGGCAGGTGCAGGTGCATGTGCAGGAAGCTGATGAACTCCGACCACGCCGCCGAAACCCGCGTCACCAGGCGGCCGTCGGCATCGGCAAGCCAATCGCCTTCAACGCCGGATTCATGATCGTGATAGGTGACCATGATCCGTTGCGGCGTGCGGGGCGGGGCGCTGACGAACAGATCGTGCGCGGCGTTGTCGGCCCGCGCCTGCTCGTACCCGGCACGCACGGCGGCGGCGATAACCTCCGGCGACGGCGTCTCCGTCACCCGCGGGCCGTCCGGCTGCTCCCAGCGCTGCAGCTCCATGAGGAACACGGAGACGGTGCCGGTGAGGCAGACGATGTAGATGAGCGCCGCGAATGCCAGTCCTAGGGCCGAGTGTCCGGCGAGCATCGCGCGCACGAAGTCGGGCGAGAGGAACTGCCGCTTCGGCGGTTTCACTTGAACCTTGTCGTGCATCAGGCGCTCAACATCTTGGGAAGGAAGGCGGCGGCATAGGCTGCGGCGGAGATGAGAGCGAGGAGCAGCGTGGCGCGCACGAGCTTTGCATCGCTCAGCGTCCACGCCATGCCCGCACCCCATAACGTAGGCACGAGCAAGCCGCCAATGACGATGCGGTCCGTCGGCACGAGCGGCATGTGGATGGCGAAGGCAACACCGATGCCGACCGCAGCGACGCCGGCAAGCACGAAGGCGAGGAAGCTTTTGGCGATGGCGCGCGGCCAATTCGTCGGCCGGTCCTCAGGCTCCAGCGCCACCTCGCGGCCCGGCCGCACGCGCGCCACGCGCCGTTCCAGCCCGTACCAAACGACGAGGAAGGCGACGGCCGAGAGCGCCAGCAGGGCGTAGGCAGTGCCAGCCTCGCCACCCCAGCTATAGACGTATCCGTAGATGCCGGCGCCAACGAGCAGCCAGCCGGCAAGAGTCAGCAAGCGCGAGGACCGCTGCAGCCAGCGCCAGCGCAGCAGCGCCAGCCCGGCGAAGAAAAGCAGCGTCGACGCAAGCGTCCCCAGCAGCTCGATCGATAGTAGCTCGCGCATCCGCGCATCCCCGGCATGTGCGCACGCAATCGCACGCGGCCCCTGTCAGGTGGATGCACCGACACGCCACCTCATGACGAGATTTGCACGCGACAATTTGATTGTCGACGTTGCACGTAAACAATAGCTGCGCAGATTTCGCGCGCAAAATGCCACACGCGCACGGATTCAATACAATTTTGGTAGACAATACGCGCTCATGCCTGAACACTGCTTGGCATGAGCTCCCGGTCGGCGCCGAGCGCTCGCGTGTATCTGTAGTGTACGGGGCCTCGGGGGACTCGAATGCGTTTGTGTGCGTACACCGCCGCCATTGCGGCGGGCGGCTTCTTGTTGCTTGCGTCCAGCGCCAATGCGCAGGCGCCCGAACCTCCGACACCCGCGCCTCCCGCCGCCGGCTCGACGCAGCTGCCGCCGGTCGTCGTCGACGCGCCCGCCCAGAAAAAGGCCGCGCCGAAGAAGAAGACCGCCAAGGCGAAGCAGAAGAGCGCGGCGCCTGTCGTCAGCGCTGCACCGACACCCACAACTACGCCTCCCGCACCCAGCCAAGGGCTCTCCGGCGAACTGCTGCGCGCGTCGCAGCAAAATACGAGCGGCGTGACGACCTTCACCGCTGCCGACGTCCAACGATCGGGCGATACGGGCGTCTATGACGTCATCAAATCCACACCCAACCTGACGCCGGCCGCCGGCGGCGCGACGCTACCCGCCATCCGCGGCGAAGGCGCCGGACCGTCGGATCTCGGCGGCACATTGCTCTATGGCACCTCGCCCCAATCGGTGCTGATCGTCGACCACGTCGCGCGCGTGTCGTCCTACGCCAACTCGTCCTTCCAGAATCTGTACGATGTGAGCTGGGTAGACGTGCTGAAGGGCCCGCAACCGGCAGTGGTCGGCACAAATGCGTTTGCCGGCGCCTTCGTGGTGAAGACCAACGATCCCGAGTTCAAGTGGTATGGCGAATCGTTCTCTGAGATCACGTGGAACGAGTTTTCGGGCCTCAACTACCGCGTTGCCGGCGTCGCCAATGCGCCGCTTTCATCGGAGGCGGCGATGCGGCTCGTAATCCAATACGAGGAAGGCGACGACCCGTACGACGTGCTCGTCAAGGACGCCATCCCGCCGGCAGGTAAGGATCTCGAAGAACTCAACGACTTTCGCACGCTCAACCTACGCGGCAAGTTCCTGGTCGAGCCCGACAGCATCCCGGGTCTGACCGTGCTGGCGACGGCGGAATACCAGTCGGGCCTCGACAATGCCTTCAACTCTTTTGTCGATTTGCCGTCGAAAAGCACGCACCGGTACCGCGATCGGGTCGCCCTCTATAGCAACGACATTCGCATCTTCGATACGGAAGCGTGGGTCGGCGGCTTGACCGCCACGTACGCGCTGTCGTCCCGGGAAGAGCTGAAATCCGTCACGAGCTACCTCTCCGACCATTTCAGCAGCGCGCCGCAGAGCCTTGGAACCAAGATCGACGACGTGACGGAAACGCGCTTCGCCCAAGACTTGCAGTATGGCTTTCGCGGCGTGAGCAACATGACTGGCGTCGTGGGCGTGTCCGTCACGCAGGATGACCGCTACTACGGCATCACCGTGCCAATCAAGTTGCAACAAGACTTCGACATCGAGAACCAAGCTGTCTACGCGGACGTCGCGTGGAACTTCGCCCCGCGCTTCGACCTACTGTTCGGCGGACGCGTGGATCACCGGCGTGACGACCGGTTCACGTACGTCGACGCCTTGTTCGCACCGCCGACGACGCGTCTGTACAGCAACGAGGAAACTTATCTGCTGCCAAAGATTGGACTGCAGTACCATCTCGACGTCGACGAGACGATCGCCGCCACGGTGCGCAAGGGTTACAACCCCGGCGGCGCTTTCGCCAACATCTACACCGGGGTCTATTTCGAATTCCAAGACGAGACGATGTGGACCTACGAGGTCGCCTACCGCAATCGTCTGCTGCAAGACCAGCTATCGGTCGGCGTCACCGCCTTCTACAACGACTACAAGGACAAGCAGCTCTTCATCTCGAAGTCGGTTCTCGACTACACCATCATCAACGAGCCTAAGGCGCGCTCCTACGGTCTCGAGTTGGAAGCAAAAGCGGCCGTCACCAAGGACCTCGACGTGACGGCAGGCGTGGGACTTCTGCAGACCGAGCTGATCGACGTCACGGCCGCAACTCTGCAGATAGTGAAGGGCGACAATTTCGGCTTGGACCCTGCGGTGACGCCGTCGCTGATGCTCGCTTGGCGCCCGGTTGAAGGCGTCGAGCTGACTGGCAAGGCCATGTACGTCAGCAGCTACTACAGCTACGTCAACGCGCCGGCCTATAAGGCAGGCGACTATACGTTGCTCGATATCGGCGCCAGCTACACCTTAGGGCCGATCGTGGCGCGCGCCTTCATCAACAACGTGACCGACGAGGTGGCGCAGGCGACGGTGTATGAGGCCGGCGCCACGCTTCTGCCGCCGCGGACGTTTGGAACTTCGCTCAAAGTCGGCTTCTAGGTTTGGGGACTGCGGACGAGCAGAAAATCTGCCGCTCTCCGCGCTTGGTTGGGAGGCCGCAGGCAAGCAGACCGTTTGCCTGCGGGGAGGGCCGCGTGCTAAGGCGCGCGTCGCAGCAGCTCGCACGCTGCGTCCTCCAAGAGCGACCGCATGCCGGCAGCGCCGACCACGCTTTCGATCCTCGTCATCGACGAAAACCGGCTGCGTGCGGCGGTTATCGAGGAGGGCTTGCGCGATGCGGGCTACGACAATCTCACCATCGTGCACGATGTCGCCGGCATCGCCCGGCGCATCGCCGACGTTAACCCCGACGTCATCGTCATCGACCTCGAAAACCCCAACCGCGACATGCTGGAGAACATGTTCCAGCTATCCAAAGCGGTGAAGCGGCCCATCGCCATGTTTGTCGACCGCTCCGACCAGGCGGCAATCGAGGCGGCGGTGGACGCGGGCGTCTCCGCCTACGTGGTCGACGGGCTGAAGCGCGAGCGCGTGAAACCGATCCTCGACATGGCCATCAGCCGCTTCAACGCGTTCGCCCGCATGGCGCACGAGCTGCAGGAGGCGCGCACAGAGCTGGAAAGCCGCAAGCTCATCGACCGCGCCAAGGGCATCCTGATGACGACGCGCGGACTGTCGGAGGCCGATGCCTACGCGCTGCTGCGCAAGACCGCCATGAACCAGAACCGCAAGATTTCCGAGATCGCCGAGAGCCTGATCACGGCCGCTGGCTTGCTCGCTCCGCCGGAGGATTCCTGACCATGAGCTCGGGGCACCAGATCTTCGCCGGCTTCATGCCGCTGCTGGACAGTTCTCTCCTCATCGCCGCCAAGGAAAAGGGGTTCGCCGCCTCCGAGGGCATCGACCTCGTGCTGATGCGGGAGACCTCGTGGGCGAGCATTCGCGACCGCATGGCCGTCGGCCATTTCCAGGTCGCCCACATGCTGGCGCCCATGCCGATAGCCGCCAATCTCGGCCTTACGCCGCTCGCCGTCCCGACGATTGCCCCGATGGCACTCGGGCTCGGCGGTAACGCGGTCACCGTCTCGAACGCACTTTGGGCAAGCATGCTCGGACACGGCGCCACGCCGGACCTCGACCCCGCATCGACGGGCCGCGGCATCAAGGCGGTGTGCGCCGAGCGGGCGGCGCGCGGGGAGCCGGTGCTGCGCTTTGCGGTCGTGCACCCGTTCTCCGGCCATAACTACGAGCTGCGCTATTGGCTCGCCGCCTGCGGTGTCGATCCGCGGCGCGACGTGGAGATCGTCATCGTCCCGCCGCCGCTGATGGCCGACGCCCTGGCGAGTGGCGGCATCGACGGCTACTGCGTCGGCGAGCCGTGGAGCACCGCGGCGGCCATCGCCGGACACGGACGCATCGCCACGGTGAAGGCGGCCATCTGGCGTTCGAGCCCGGAGAAAGTGCTGGGCGCCGGCGCCAAATGGGCGGCGGATAACCCGGAGGCGCTGGCGGCGCTGTTGCGCGCGCTGTGCCGGTCGGCGCAGTGGTGCGCCGACCCCGGCAACCACAGTGAGCTTGCCGGCATCCTCGCCGGCACCGCCTATCTGGGGCGCCCGGCCGCGTGGATGCTGCACGGTCTGTCGGGCGAGCTCGACGTCGGCGGCGGGGAGGTCCGGCGCCTCGCCGAGTTCTTCGTGCCCTTCGCCAAGGCGGCGACCTTCCCCTGGAAGAGCCACGCGCTGTGGTTCTATTCGCAGATGGTCCGCTGGGGGCAGATCGCGCATTCGGCGGAGAACGCCGCGATCGCCCGCGAGACCTATCGGCCCGACCTCTATCGCGCCGCATTGAAGCCGCTCGGCGTGGCGCTGCCCACTGCCAACGCCAAGGTGGAAGGAGCGCTCAAGGCGCCGACGCCGGTCGGCTCGGCGGGGGCCAGCTTGACACTCGGGCCGGACGGGTTTTTCGACGGCACGCTGTTCGATCCGGACCGGCTTGAGGCGTACATCAACTCGCAAAGTGGCTAGTGCATGCCAACATGCCGCACTGCACAAACTTTATGCCGGTTGGTGCCGCCAGTGACTATTATTTGGTCTTGCGCCGAATCCTTCGAACCGACTATGAATTTCTAAGCATCTGATAAATATTGATTTTTCAGAATGCTGCCAGTTGGCACGGTTTCTGCTCTTAAGTAACCGACAGCGCCCAATGGCGGGCGCTCATCAGGCAAAGCTGCCGATCAAGCCCTTGCGCGCGTGCGCACGGTCTTGACCGGCAGCTTTTTTGTTTTGGGACCACGTGAGGGGACGATTGATGCGCACCGAAGGTATTGCAGCCAGCACCACCGCCAGCGAGCCAAACCGCTTCTCCATAGCCACGCTCGCCTTCATGGCCTGCTTCGCGGCCATGATGCTCGTCTCGATGCTCTCCGCTCGGGCCGAGCCGCTGGTACCCGAGAAGGACGAGCTCAAGCTCGGCTTCATCAAGCTCACCGACATGGCGCCGCTGGCGATCGCCAAGGAGCTCGGCTTCTTCGAGGAAGAGGGCCTCTACGTCACGCTCGAGCCGCAGGCGAACTGGAAGGTGCTGCTCGACCGCGTCATCAGCGGCGAGCTCGACGGCGCTCATATGCTCGCCGGCCAGCCGATCGCCGCCACCATCGGCTTTGGCACCAAGGCTGAAATCGTCACGCCGTTCTCGATGGACCTCAACGGCAACGCCGTCACCGTCTCCAACGACGTGTGGGCGATGATGAAGCCGAGCATCCCTGTGGCCGACGGCAAACCCGCGCACCCGATCAAGGCCGATGCCTTGAAGCCGGTGGTCGACAAGTTCCGCGGCGACGGCAAGACCTTCAACATGGGCATGGTCTTCCCCGTGTCCACGCACAACTACGAGCTGCGCTACTGGCTCGCCGCCGGCAAGATCCATCCCGGCCTCTATTCCTCGAACGACGTCTCAGGCCAGATCAAAGCCGACGTGCTCCTGTCGGTGACGCCGCCGCCGCAGATGCCGGCAACGCTCGAAGCCGGCACCATCCATGGCTACTGCGTCGGCGAGCCGTGGAACCAAGCCGCCGTATTCAAGGGCATCGGCGTACCCATCGTCACCGACTACGAGATCTGGAAGAACAACCCCGAGAAGGTGTTCGGCATCACCAAGGCGTTCGCCGAGAAGAATCCCAAGACGACGCTCGCGCTGACCAAGGCGCTCATTCGCGCCGCCATGTGGCTCGACGAGAACAACAACGCCAACCGCATGAAGGCGGTCGAGATCTTGTCGAAGTCGGAATACGTTGGCGCCGACGCCAAAGTCATCGCCAATTCGATGACCGGCACCTTTGAGTACGAGAAGGGCGACAAGCGCGCGGTGCCGGACTTCAACGTCTTCTTCCGCCACTTCGCGACCTACCCCTACTACTCGGACGCCGTCTGGTACCTCACGCAGATGCGCCGCTGGGGCCAGATCCCCGAAGGCAAGCCGGACGACTGGTACGCAACCGTCGCCAAGAGCGTCTATCGCCCCGAGATCTATCTGCAGGCGGCAAAGCTCCTCGTCGCCGAAGGCAAGGCGAAGGAAGCCGACTTCCCCTGGACTGCCGACGGCTATCGCGCACCGACGGCCGAGTTCATCGACGGCATCACCTACGACGGGCGCAAGCCGAACGCCTACATCGACGCGCTGCCCATCGGATTGAAGGGCCAGCAGAAGGTCGACGGCAGCGAAGTCGTCGGGGGATGACAGCTGCCCCGCGACGGCCGCTGCCCACGGCGGCCGTCGCCACTCTCAACCGCTTGACTTGACGCAGGGCTGAATGAGCATGACCACCGCATCCGACACGATTGCCGCCGCCGACGCGGGGCGCCTCCTCCGCAAGGAAAGGCGCTTTGCTCGCATCAACAAGGCTGCCGGCTGGCTCGATGCCCTCGGTTTTGCCTGGGTGACGCCCCTGCTGAAGATCGCGGCCGGCGACAACGTCGGCGAGCAGCTCGGCGAGTTGAAGCGCGTGCTCATCATCCCCTTGCTCGGGATCGGCATGTTTGTCCTTGCTTGGGGCATGCTCGCCCCGCGCGTCGACACCTCCCTCGGGGCTCTACCCGGGCCGGCGCAAGTGTGGGAGCAGGCGCTGAACCTGTTCGCCGATCACCACGCCGAGCGCGCCAAGGAAGCCGCGTTCTACGCCCGCCAAGAGGAGCGCAATACCGCCCTCGCCGCAGCGGGCAAGCCGGAAGAGGTTAAGTGGCGTGCCTATACGGGCAAGCCGACCTTCTTCGACCAGATCCTGACGTCGCTGAAGACCGTCGGCCTCGGCTTCATTATCGCGACAATACTCGCAGTGCCGCTCGGCATCGCCTGCGGTCTGTCGAGGACGCTGAACGGCGCGATCAACCCGCTCATCCAGCTCTTCAAGCCGGTGTCACCTCTCGCCTGGCTGCCGATCGTCACCATGATCGTCTCGGCGCTCTACGTGAACCCGAGCGATGCGCTGCCGAAGGCGCTGCTGATCTCAGCGATCACCGTAACGCTCTGCTCGCTCTGGCCGACACTCATCAATACCGCACTCGGTGTCGCCTCGATCGACAAGGATCTCGTCAACGTCGGCAAGGTGCTGCAGCTCTCGACGCTGACGACCATTCGCAAGCTGGTGTTGCCGTCCGCCTTGCCACTGATCTTCACCGGCATGCGCCTGTCGCTCGGCGTGGGCTGGATGGTGCTGATCGCCGCCGAGATGCTGGCGCAGAACCCTGGGCTCGGAAAGTTCGTGTGGGACGAGTTCCAGAACGGCTCGTCGTTCTCGCTGGCACGCATCATGGTGGCGGTGCTCACCATCGGCATCATCGGCTTCATGCTGGACCGCGTGATGTACGCGCTGCAGTCGGCCTTCACCTTCCAGACGAACCGGTGAGACACAGATGAGCTTCCTCGAAATCACCGGACTTTCGAAAGGCTACGGCGAGGGCGCGGCGCGCACCGATGTGCTGGCCGACATCAACCTCTCCGTCGCCGAGGGTGAGTTCATCGCCATCGTCGGCTTCTCAGGATCGGGCAAGACGACGCTGATCTCCGCCATCGCCGGGCTGACCAAGCCGGACAGCGGCAGCATCAAGGTTCGCGACAAGGATATCTCCGGCCCGGGACCTGAGCGCGGCATCGTCTTCCAGTCGTATTCGCTGATGCCCTGGCTGAGCGTCTACGGCAACGTGTCGCTCGCTGTCGACGCCGTCCACAAGGGCAAGTCCGCCACCGAGCGCGGCGCCATCGCGCACAAGTATATCGATATGGTCGGCCTCTCGCACGCGCTCGACCGGCGCCCGGCGGAGCTGTCTGGCGGCATGCGCCAGCGCGTGGCGGTTGCGCGCGCACTCGCCATCCAACCCGAGATCATCCTGCTCGATGAGCCACTTTCCGCGCTCGACGCGCTGACGCGCGCCAAGCTGCAGGACGAGTTCGCGGAGATCTCCTCGCGCGAGCGCAAGACCATCATCCTCATCACCAACGACGTCGACGAGGCCATCCTCCTCGCTGACCGCATCATTCCACTGACGCCCGGGCCGAAGGCGACGCTTGGACCGTCCTTCAAGGTCGATCTGCCGCGCCCGCGCGACCGCGCGGCTATGAACTCGGACCCCGAGTTCATCCGTATCCGCGGCGAGGTGACCGCCTGCCTCATGGAGCTTGGCGCGTCACGCGCCGCCAGCACGCAGGCCGAACCCGTGCTGCCGAACGTTACGCCGATCACGGCGAAGGCGCCCAAGAACGAACTGCCGCTCGCCTATCAGAAGGCGGCCCATTCGCCCATCGAGGAGCGTTACGTCGAGTTCTACGAGGTGCGCAAGACGTACCCCACCCCGAAGGGCCCGCTCACTGTCGTCGACGGCTTCAACCTGAAAATGAAGAAGGGTGAGTTCGTCACCCTCATCGGCCATTCCGGCTGCGGCAAGTCGACGGTGTTGTCGATGGCGGCGGGGCTCAACAAGCTGTCGAGCGGCGGCATCGTCCTCGACGGTCGCGAGATTGCCGGCGCCGGCCCCGATCGGGCCGTCGTCTTCCAGTCCCCTTCGCTCATGCCCTGGCTTACGGCGCGCGAGAACGTCGCGCTCGGAGTCGACCGCGTCTATCCGAAGGCCAGCCCCGCCGAGCGGCGCGACATCGTCGAATACTATCTGCACCGCGTCGGCCTCGGTGACACCATGCACCGGCGCGCCGCCGAGCTGTCCAACGGCATGAAGCAACGTGTCGGCATCGCCCGCGCCTTCGCCCTGTCGCCCAAGCTGCTGCTGCTCGACGAGCCGTTCGGCATGCTCGACAGCCTTACTCGCTGGGAGCTGCAGGACGTGCTGATGGACGTCTGGGCGCGTACCAAGGTCACCGCCGTCTGCGTCACCCATGACGTCGATGAGGCGATCCTGCTCGCCGATCGCGTGGTGATGATGTCGAACGGACCGAACGCGACGATCGGCAACATCATGGAGGTGAACCTCCCGCGTCCGCGTTCGCGCAAGATGCTTCTGTCACACCCCGACTACTACGCGTACCGCGAGGAGCTCCTCGACTTCCTCGAAGCGTATGAAGGCGGCGCCAACCCGCCGCCTGCCCTTCTCGAAGACATCAAGCGCAAGCGAGCCGAACGTCTGGCTGCCGGCCCGCGCCTGCGCATCCAAGCAGCGGAATGAACAGCATGCGCGAAAAACTCGTCATCATCGGCAACGGCATGGCTCCGGGACGCATGCTCGAGCACCTGCTCGAGCGCTCACCGGAGCGCTACGAGGTCACGATCTTCAATGCCGAGCCGCGGGTCAACTACGACCGCATCATGCTCTCGCCGGTTCTGTCGGGCGAGAAGGACTACGAGCAGATCATCATCCACGGCGACGGCTGGTACATCAAGCACGGCATCACCCTCTACAAGGGGCACAAGATTACCAAGATCGATCGCACGGCGAAGACGGTAACGTCGGAGCACGGTGTGACCGAGAGTTTTGACAAGCTGGTCATCGCCACCGGCTCGGTGCCGTTCATTCTGCCCGTACCCGGCAACAACCTGCCGGGCGTGCTCTCCTATCGCGACCTCGACGACGTGAATGCGATGCTCGTCGCCGCGCAGTCGCGGGCCAAGGCGGTGGTCATTGGCGGCGGCCTGCTCGGCCTCGAAGCCGCTGCGGGCCTCAAGGCGCGCGACATGGACGTGACCGTCGTGCATCTGATGCCGACCCTGATGGAGCGTCAGCTCGATCCGGCGGCGGGGTACATGTTGCAGCGGGAGCTGGAAGCGCGCGGCATCAAGGTCGTCACCAAGGCCACGACCCAGGCGATCATCGGCCAGCACCGCACCGAGGGCGTCATGCTCGCCGACGGGCGCGTGATCCCGGCGACACTGGTCATCATGGCCGCCGGCATTCGGCCGAACGCGTCGATCGCCAAGGACGCCGCCCTCGAGACCAAACGCGGCATCCTGGTCGACGAGGGGATGCGCACGTCCGACCCCGACATCTTCGCTGTGGGTGAGTGCGCCGAGATCGGCGGCGAGGTCTACGGCCTCGTCGCCCCGCTCTACGAAATGGCGCGCGTCGCCGCCGCGCGCCTCACCGGCGACGACAGCGCAACGTTCGTCCACAACGACACGCCGACCAAGCTGAAGGTCACCGGCATCGACCTCTTCTCGCTCGGCGACTTTGCCGACGGCGACGACCGCCAGGAAATCGTGCTGCGCGACGCTACCGCCGGTGTCTACAAGCGGCTCGTCCTCAAGGAAAATCGCATCATCGGCACCGTGCTCTACGGCGAGACAACGGACGGCGCCTGGTTCAACGACCTGAAGAAAAAGCAGGTCGACATCTCCGATATGCGCGACACGCTGATCTTCGGCCAGGCGTACCAGGGCGGCTCGCCGCTGGACCCTATGGCGGCCGTTGCAGCGTTGCCCGATGACGCAGAAATCTGCGGCTGCAACGGCGTATGCAAGGGCAAGATCGTCGGCACCATAAAGGAGAAAGGTCTCGCATCGCTCGACGATGTGCGCGCCCATACCAAGGCGTCCGCATCGTGCGGCTCGTGCACGGGGCTCGTCGAGCAGCTGATGACGCTGACGCTCGGCGACAATTACAACCCCGCTGCCGTGCAGCCGATGTGCGCCTGCACGTCGCTCGGCCACGACGACGTGCGCCGCTTGATCAAGGCCAAGGGCCTCAAGACCATCCACGCGGTGATGCAGGAGCTCGAGTGGAAGACCTCGTGCGGCTGCGCCAAGTGCCGGCCGGCGCTCAACTACTACCTCGTATGCGACTGGCCGGGTGAATACGCCGACGACTACCAGTCGCGCTTCATCAACGAGCGCGCCCACGCCAACATCCAGAAGGACGGCACCTACTCGGTGGTGCCGCGCATGTGGGGCGGCGTGACGAACTCGAAGGAGCTGCGTGCCATCGCCGACGTGGTCGACAAGTTCGCCATCCCGACGGTTAAGGTGACCGGCGGACAGCGCATCGACATGCTCGGCATCAAGAAGGAGGACCTGCCGGCGGTTTGGGCCGATCTCGGCAAGGCCGGGTTCGTCTCGGGGCACGCCTACGCCAAGGGGCTGCGCACGGTGAAGACCTGTGTCGGCACCGACTGGTGCCGCTTCGGCACCCAGGATTCCACCGGCCTCGGCGTGCGCATCGAGAAGTTCATGTGGGGCTCGTGGACGCCGGCGAAGGTGAAGATGGCCGTGTCCGGCTGCCCGCGTAACTGCGCCGAAGCGACCTGCAAGGACGTCGGCGTCGTCTGCGTCGACAGCGGCTATGAGATCCACTTCGCCGGTGCCGCCGGGCTCGACATCAAGGGCACCGAGGTGCTCGGCCTGGTGAAGACCGAGGACGAAGCGCTCGAGGTGATCGTCGCGCTCGTCCAGATGTACCGCGAGCAGGGGCGCTATCTGGAGCGCATCTACAAATGGACGAAACGCGTCGGCGTTGCGGAAGTCCGCCGCCAGGTGCTCGACGATGTGGAGCGCCGCCGCGCCTTCTACGAGCGCTTCGTCTACTCGCAAAAGTTTGCCCAGGTCGACCCGTGGTCGGAGCGCGTCTCCGGCTTGCACAAGCACGAGTTCCGTCCGCTGGCCGCGGTCGGCGTGGCACAGGCGGCGGAGTGACGACAATGAACTGGATCGCCATCGGTACCCTTTCGGACATCCCGCAGCGCGGGGCGCGCTGCGTCGACACCCCGAGCGGCAAGGTCGCCGTGTTCCGCACGGCAGAGGATCGCGTGTTCGCCATCGATGACCACTGCCCGCACAAGGGCGGCCCGCTGAGCCAGGGCATCGTGCACGGTGCTGCAGTGACGTGCCCGCTGCACAACTGGGTGATTTCGCTGGAGACCGGCAAGGCGCTCGGTGCGGACGAAGGCTGCGTGCGCACAATTCCGGTGAAGGTCGAAGGCGACCTGCTGTTCATCGCCCTCGAAGCGCACGCGCACAAGGCGGCCTGAGCATGGACATGGCCGCGCCGCGCCATATCAAGACGACCTGCCCGTACTGCGGTGTCGGCTGCGGCGTTATCGCCGAGGTCAGCGGCACGGGCGACGTCAGCGTGCGCGGCGACGAAAGCCATCCGGCAAATTTTGGGCGCCTATGCTCCAAGGGCGCGGCGCTCGCCGAGACGATCGGTCTGGACGACCGCCTGCTCTACCCGCAGGTGAACGGCGCGCACACCGACTGGGGTTCGGCGCTCGATCTCGTCGCCGATAAGTTTGGCGCCGCGATCCGCGACCACGGTCCCGACTCGGTTGCCTTCTACGTGTCGGGCCAGCTCCTCACCGAGGACTACTACGTCGCCAATAAGCTGATGAAGGGCTTCATCGGCTCGGCAAATATCGACACCAACTCGCGCCTGTGCATGGCCTCGTCGGTTGCCGGGCACCGGCGCGCCTTCGGCGCCGACACGGTGCCCGGGTGCTACGAGGACCTGGAGGTCGCCGACCTCATCGTGCTCACCGGCTCCAACCTCGCCTGGTGCCATCCGGTGCTCTATCAGCGCATCGTGGCGGCTAAGGAAAAGCGGCCGCGGATGAAGATCGTGCTGATCGATCCGCGGCGCACGGCGACCTCCGACATCGCCGACCTGCATCTTGCCATCAAGCCGGACAGCGACGTCGCGCTGTTCCTCGGGCTGCTGCGCTATCTGGCGCGCAGCGGCGCGCTCAAGCGCCGCTACATCAACGGGCACACGACCGGCTTCAAGGAAGCGTTGCAGTCGGCGGAATTGCTCGATCTCTACGACCTCGTGCGCCGCACCGGCGTTGCCGGGGCGACGTTGGAGCAGTTCTTCGCGCTGTTCGCGGCCACCGAGAAAGTCGTCACCGTCTACAGCCAGGGCGTCAACCAGTCGGCGTCGGGTACCGACAAGGTCAACGCCATCATTAATTGCCACCTCGCCACCGGCCGCATCGGCAAGCCGGGCATGGGACCGCTGTCGGTGACGGGGCAGCCCAATGCCATGGGCGGACGCGAGGTCGGCGGGATGGCCAACATGCTCGCCGCGCATATGAACATCGAGGACGCGGTGCATCGCGAGCGCGTGCAGCGCTTCTGGCAGGCGCCGACCATCGCAGCGAAGCCGGGGCTAAAGGCCGTCGACATGTTCCGCGCCGTCGCCGATGGGCGCATCAAGGCGCTATGGGTCATGGCGACCAATCCGGTCGTGTCGATGCCGGACGCCGGCAACGTCGAGGCCGCCATCCGCAACTGCCCGTTCGTCGTCGTGTCCGACGTGACTGCGGCAACCGACACGGCGCGCCTGGCGCACGTGCTGCTGCCGGCCGCCGGTTGGGGCGAGAAGAGCGGCACGGTGACCAATACCGAGCGGCGTATCTCGCGCCAGCGGACCTTCCTCACGCCACCGGGCGACGCGCGCCCCGACTGGTGGATCATCAGCGAAGTGGCGAGCCGTATGGGACACGGCGCCGCCTTCACATTTTCGGAGCCGGCGGAAATCTTCGCCGAGCACGCGGCACTGTCGGCGTTCGAGAACGATGGGGCGCGCGATTTCGACATCGGCGCGCACGGGACGATAGACGCCGCTGGCTTTGAAGATCTCGAACCCTTCCAATGGCCGCGCACCAAACAGGGCAGCTCTGTCGAGCGCATGTTCACCGACGGGCGCTTCTTCACACCCGACGGCAAGGCTCGCTTCGTCAACGTGCAAGCACCCGCCCTCGCGGCAACCGAGCCAGGCTTCCCACTGACGCTCAACACCGGCCGCGTGCGCGACCATTGGCACACCATGACGCGCACGGGAAAGAGCGCCCGCCTGTCGCGGCACTATGCCGAGCCGTTCGTCGAGATTCATCCCGAGGACGCGGCGCGCCATCGTATCGGCGAGGCGGATCTGGTGCGCGTCTCGACGGGGCTTGGCGCCATACTCGTGCGCGCCCTCATCACTCCGCGCCAGCAACCGGGCTCGATCTTTGTCCCAATGCACTGGAACGACCAGTTCGCCTCGCGCGCCCGCGTCGACGTGCTGGCCGCCTCGGTCACCGATCCCACCTCCGGCCAGCCAGCCTTGAAGAACGTGCCGGCGCGCATCGAGCGCTTCGTCGCCGCCACGTACGGGTTTGCGGTGCTGCGCCGCAAGCCCACGCAGATCGCAGCGGAATACTGGGCCATCGCCAAGTGTGAGGGTGGATGGCGCGTCGAATTGGCGTTCGCCGCCAATTCCGACGACTGGCCGGCGTTCGTTCGCGACCTCGTCGGTAGCGACGGCGAGCCCGCCGCCTATAGCGACAGTGAGACCGGACGCATGCGCTTTGCATGCTACGAGGACGGCCATCTCGCCGGTACGGTTTTTCTAGCGCGCGAGCCTGTAGCCGTGTCGCGCGAATGGGCGGTCTCGCAGCTCGTCGAGGGCAACTCCAGTCCGCGCACGCGCAGCGCCGTTCTCGCCGGACGTCCAGGCGCCGGTGGCATCGATCGCGGCGCCATCGTCTGCGCCTGCTTCGGGATCGGTGCCAACGAGATCGCCGGGGCGGTCGCGCGCGGCTGCACCAGCGTCGCCGCCGTGGGCGCCGCAACCCAGGCCGGCACGAATTGCGGCTCCTGCCGCGCTGAAATCCGCAGCATCCTCGACGCGCAACTTGCCGCCCCTGCAGCGGCGCCACGTGTCGTAGTACCGGCATGAAGGCACCGATGCACGAATACCTGCAGCCCCTGATGCCGCCTACGCTCGCCAACTTGGCGGGCACCATCGTGCGACGCGTCACCGACATTGGGCGCGCGCTGTTGCGTTCGCGCCCGACCGACACGGACATCTCGAACGCGGAGCCGCAGGAGCGCGGCGTCGGTCACGTCAGCCTCGTCGGCGCCGGACCAGGCGATCCGGATCTCATCACGCTCAAGGCTTTGAAGGCGCTCGCCGCCGCCGACGTCGTGCTGCATGACCAGCTCGTTTCGCCTGAGGTTCTGGCGCTGGTGCCGCAGCACGCGCAGCGCATCGACGTCGGCAAGAAGGGATACGGACGCGCCTGCAAACAGAGCGACATCAACGACCTGATGGTGGCATTCGCCAAGGCGGGGCGCCGCGTCGTGCGGCTGAAGGCCGGCGATCCATTGGTGTTCGGACGGCTCGAGGAAGAGATCGTCGCGCTGGAGACGGCCGCAATCTCGTTCGACGTGGTCCCCGGCATATCGGCGGCGCAGGGCGCGGCGGCATCGCTCGGCGTGTCGCTCACCCGCCGCCGCGGCGCGCGCCGCTTCCAGGCGATCACCGGGCATGCCGACCACGGCCGGCTGCCGGAAGATTTCGATTGGGCCGGCCTCGCCGATCCGAAAGCGACCACCGCCGTCTACATGCCGAAGGCAACCATCGCCGACCTCTGCAGCGAGCTGATGGCGCGCGGCCTGCCGGGCCCGCATCCGGCGGCGGCAGTGTTCAACGCCACGCGCGCGGATGAAGTGATGATGTCCGCCGATCTTGCGACGCTACCGCAGCGCATCGCCGCGGCACCATCGCAAGGTCCATGCATCATTCTTATCGGCGTCGCGGCCACGCGGCGTGCAGCGTGCCTTGCTAGCTCCGCCCGCGCGCACGCCGGTAGTGAAGCTTAGGACAGGTTAGTTGTAGCGTAGGTTCGGGAATTCACCTGCAAGCAGCGCGTCGGCGTTGCCGGCGCGCGCGTGATGAAGCGGAGTGTTCCCCTGCTCGACGAGCCGTTCGGCGCTCGACGCTCTCACCCGCGCGAGACCTCCAACCTCGCCGATGTGCGCCGAGGGTCCCCGCCGCGTGGAGGACCGCCTAAGACGGCTCTGGGGGTCACTCCGGCTCACCGTATCGGTCTGCGCGCAGGATAGCGTTTGCACAACCTTTTCGCCGAGGCCGCCAGCCGTTTGGGCGCTTCGTCGTCCGACCCATCTGGTTGCTACGCCAATGCTCCGTGTGCAGAATTTCAGTGCCTGTGTGGCTGCAAATCGGGCAACTCACACTAGATTGCCTGCCGGCCGAGCAAGCTGTGATGTTCTTGCTATCGGCTGCATCTTTGCCAGGGTTAAGAGCATGAAGAACGGTGACAGCTCGCGGACGTGGTCTATTTTGGTGCCGTTCTGCAAGGCTGCGAACAGGGCCAGCGCCGGCCCGGACATTCCCACGCCGCGACCTCCCTTCGGCCCTCATCGGGCAAGGTTGTTTGTTCGCGGCGACATCGAAAATCGCACCTGTAGGACGGCCCATGCGCAAATTCAGTTCGGCTTTCGCCTTCACTCTAACCTTCGCTGTCCTGTCGGCCAGCGGTAACACCCTCGCTCAGGCAGCTGATCTCGGGGGGGGCTGTTGTGCCGATCTCGAGGAGCGCATCGCCGAGTTGGAGATGACGACGGCGCGCAAGGGCAACCGCAAGGTCTCGGTCACCATCACCGGCTACGTGACGAAGCAGATCATGTTCTGGGATGATGGCGTCGAGCACAACGCCTACATCAACGACATCGGCCCGACGCAGGCGACGAACTTCCGCATTACCGGCGAGGCGACCATCGCCCCTGGATGGAAGGCCGGCTACATGATGCGCATCCAGGATCTGACCGACAATCCCATGGGAGCAGACCAGAACGTGTCGAGCATCGACCAGGGCCTCAACGTGCAGATGGCGCACTGGTACATTGCCAGCAAGGACTACGGCAAACTCGCCGTCGGCAGAAACGCGCTCGCGGCGAAGAGCGCTGCTATGTTCACCGACCTCTCCGGCACGCAGGTGATCGCCAACTACGTGCTGTTCGATGGCGGCGCCTTCTTCATGCGTAGTAACGGCGTGCTGCTGCCGGTGAAGTGGGGTGACCTCGGCTATTGCTACGCGCAGCAGCGTCCGTGGGGCGGTGACTGCGACGGCATCGTGATGAACGGAGTGCGCTACGATAGTCCGGTGATGGCCGGCTTCTCCATCTCCGCCAGCTACGGCGAGGACGACGATTGGGAGGTGGCTGGCCGCTACACCGGGACCGTATCCGGCTTCAAGCTTGCCTTCGGCATCGGCTACTCGGTCAATACGGACCAGCTGACGCAGCCGCCGCCCATCTCCTTTAGCAAGGAATCGGCCGTCTTTCAGGTCGGCGGCTATGCTCAGCATCTTGCCACGGGCCTGTTCCTGCACGCGGCCTATGGCGAGGAGGACAACAACAACAAGAAGACGCTCGCCGGCTTCACCGAGCCCGACTCGAACCAGTGGTACGTGAAGGGCGGTATCCGCCGGCAGTGGATGTCTCTGGGGCATACGGTGCTCTACGGCGAAGCCGGCACGTACATCGACCAGATGGGGCCCATCGCCCTCAGCGCCGGCGCGACATCCTCGGAGTTCACTCGCTGGGGCGTGGGCGCCGTGCAGGAAATCGATGCGGCTTCAATGTCTATCTGGTTGAAGTATCGGGAGCATACGGCCGAAGTGACAGGCTTCGCGCCGGCCGGTATCGACGACTTCCGCTATGTCTCGACTGGCGCCTTGATCAACTTCTAGGCGCCCCGGAAAGGCTCCGGTCATCAGTCCCATGCCACAACGCCCCTGGGCTCTCCACAGCCCGGGGGCTTCGTTGTAGGCTTGATGCGTCGGTTCGCTTGAGCACCAGCGTATATCAGCAGCTCATTTCAATGGGGGGTGCAGCATGCACACTTTGTCTGTCGGCGACTGCCTTCGCTTCGCCTGGGATACTTTTAAGCAGCGCCCGTGGATCCTCATCGGCGCACTGCTGCTGTCGATGATCATCGCCGGTCTGCCGCAGGTCTTCGCGCCTTACCCGACAGTCGGACCGGATGGACAGATCATCCCGGCACCGGTTTCAACGTGGGGCACGATCGTCTCTCTCGTCAGCCTATTCGTGTCGATCGGTGTCAGCCTCGGCCTGACGACGTTCTCGCTGCGCGCCCACGACAATATCCAGGCCGTGCAGATCACCGATCTTTGGAACCCGGGTCCCTTCTGGCGCTTCCTCGGCGCGCACATCTTGACCGTGATCGCCATCGCGCTCGGTTTTATTGCTTTGATCGTCCCCGGCGTCATCCTCGCCATGGGACTGATGTTCGTGCCCTATCTCGTCATCGATCGCGGATCGGGGCCGATCGAGGCCATGAAGGAGAGCTGGCGGGTCACCAAGGGTCATAAGTGGCAGCTGTTCCTGCTGTTCCTGGCGTTGATCGGACTGAACATCCTTGGCGCCATCGCCCTCGTCGTCGGCCTCTTCGTGAGTGTGCCGGTAACGATGCTGGCGGCCGCCCATGCCTACCGCACGCTGACATCCTAGTCTTTGCGCGGCCAGCAACACGCGGACGGCCGAAATAAGGCCGTCCGCGCACTGTGCGCCAACAGTCACACAGCCTGGGAAAGGCCCCCGCGCTGCGTTGCAGCAGCGGCGATGAATATGTTATCCGGCAAGATCAGAGACTGTCGGGGGAATTGCATGCGCCGCGGCACCGCATACGTCACCCTACTGCTGCTCGCAGCCCTCGTGCCGCGTGCCGTCGCGGCTGGACCAGCCTTGGTCATCGAGCTTTCGAACAACAAGGTGCTCTACGCCGAGGAAGCCGATAGCACGTGGTATCCCGCATCGCTCACCAAGATGATGACGGCCTACCTCGTGTTCGAGGCGCTCAAAGGCGGCAAGCTCGATCTCAAGACGAAGATATCCTGCTCGGCGACCGCCAACGGGCAGCCGCCGAGCAAAATCGGCCTGCCGGTGGGCGGGCAGATGTCGGTCGACCACGGTCTGCAGGCGCTGATCATCAAATCGGCCAACGACGTCGCGGTGATGCTCGCCGAAGCGGTCGCCGGTAGCGAACCGGCGTTCGTCGCGCAGATGAACGCGACGGCGAAGCGGCTCGGCATGGAGCGCACCTCGTTCGTCAATCCCAACGGCCTGCCGTCGCCGCAACAGGTAACCACGGCACGCGATCTCGCCAAGCTCGCCCGCGCCATCATCAACGACTACCCCGAATACGCGCATTACTGGATGAAGCCGGAGATGCGGCTCGGCAAACAGCGCCTCGTGACCCACAATGGCCTGCTGCGCTCGTTCGAAGGCGCTGACGGCATGAAAACCGGCTTCACCTGCGATTCCGGCTTCAACGTTGTCGCCACCGCCACCCGCGACAACCGGCGCATCATCGCCGTCGTCCTTGGCGACCATTCCAGCGGCGAGCGCAACGTGCGCGCCGCGAGCCTGCTCGAGTACGGCTTCCAGCAGCACGGCTGGAAACAGCTCTTCAATTCCACGACCATCGACAATATGCCCCTCGCCAGCGCCTCGCCGGTGAAGAGCGTGCGCACCGGCGTGACGTCCTGGGGCTGCAACGAGCGCAAGGCTCGCACGGCCAAGGCCGGCGCCGGCAAGAAGCGCACGGCCGCCAAGGCTGCGAAGAAGAAGCTGGCCACGGAGGCCGCGGAGAAGCCGGCGCCCGTCACCCTCGACGTCGTTCCCGATGCGGGCGGTGAGCCGGCGACCGTGGAGCTTCGTGGGACGATGCCTCCGCCCGCCGCTGCCTCGTTCCAGCAGCAATAGAGGCCTACCGGCCCGACCGATCGTCGGGCAGTCGCTCCGAACGTCTCTAAACGATCAGCTCGAGCTTGCCGTCTCGATATGGGCAGCCGGACGGCGTACCGCCCTGCTGCGGGGCGGTCGGCGGCTCGACGGCCTTCCTAGTCGTATCATCCGACTGCTGCTGCGGCTGGGGCCTCGCCGCGCCGACCGACGACCCCGCCTGGGCCAGCGCTGCCGACGCCGTTCCGAGCATCGCTACGCACGCAGCGCAAAGAAGCGTTAACCGCAATTGTGAGGGCATCTCGCATCCTCCTGCGCAACTTTGCGCCGAGCCTAGCACGATGCCGCCCCTTGCCGCGCAGTTTCATTTTGGAGCACGCACCTTATGGCGCGCTTTTTGCTCCCCAGGCAGGAGAGGAAGCACACGGGATTTCACGGCAATGACAAACCTCTGGCAACACAAGATGTCCATAGACGAGCCCGAGTTCGACGCGATGGCGAGCGTCCTTGAGGCAAAGCATGGTCTTCACGCAGCGGAAGTGGCCGACTTCTTCGCGGCCGTGCACTATAAGAACGGCGATGCCGAGCGATCCAGCGCATGGGCCGACGTCGCCGAGCGCGTGCGCGAGCGCCAGCGCGACCGGCTGCTCTCCTGAAGCTGAAGCCGAAGCCATGAGCCACGCGACAGTTCTCGGAATTTCAACGCCGGCGATGCTCTGGCTGGCGGTGAGGGAGCTGCCGTCCCAGATACTCGCCGTGCTCGAGGGGAAGAACGATCGGCATCGTGCGCAGCGCGACGCCGTCACCGCCTTTTCAGTCCGCTGCGCCAGTGCAGCGCTTCTCTATCTTTCGCAGATCGCGCTCGCCCGCTGGATGGGAAGCTACGAGTACGGCATCTACGTCTTCGTCTGGACCTGGGTGATGATCCTCGGTGGCCTCGCCGATTTGGGCCTGGGTGTCGCGACCATTCGCTTCGTGCCGCACTACCGTGAGTCTGGAGATCCGGCGCTCGTGCGCGGCATCGTGCGCGGCTCGCGTTGGCTCTCGCTCGGCGTCGGCACGCTGATCGCCTTCGGCGGCGTCGCGCTGCTCTACGCCTTCGAGCCGCTGGACGGACCGTTCATGCTGCCGGCCTACCTGGCGCTGGTCTGCGTCCCGCTCTACGCGCTCACCTGGGTGCAGGACGGCATCGGCAAGGCCTTCGCGTGGATGGGGCTGTCGCTGGTGCCGGGATATATCGTGCGCCCGGCGCTGTTGCTCATCGCCATGATCGTGGCCCACGCCATCGGCCTTCCCATGGAGGCGAAAACCGCCGCAGCCGCGGCCATCATCGCGACCTGGGTCACGGGCGTGTTGCAAACCGTGCTGATGGACGTGCGCCTCAAGGAGGCCATCGGCAGCGGCACGTACCGCTACGAATTCCCGGTGTGGCTCAAGGCGAGCTGGCCGCTGCTCGCCACCAATGCCAGCGAGTTCGCGCTGCAGAGCGCCGACGTGCTCATCATCTCGCACTACATGACGCCGACCGACGTGGCGATCTACTTTGCCGCGGCAAAAACGATGTCGCTCATTCTGTTCGTGCACTATGCGGTCGGCAGCTCGGTAGCCAACCACTTCGCGGCTCTTGCCGCACGCGGCGATAGGGTTGAACTCGACAAGTTCGCCCGCGACGCCGCTCATTGGACGTTCTGGCCGTCGCTCGCCGCTGGATGCGCGCTCCTGGCGCTCGGACTGCCGCTGCTGTGGCTGTTCGGACCACAGTTCACCTCGGGCTACCCGGTGATGCTGATCCTCGTCGTCGGCTTCCTGTTCCGCGCCTCGATGGGGCCGACTGAGTTCCTGCTCAACATGATGGGCAAGCAGCGGATCAGCGCCGCGGTGCAGGTCACCATGGCGCTGGCGGCGGTGGCGCTCAATTTCCTCTTGGTGCCGTACTACGGATTGATCGGCGCCGCGGTGGCTTCGTCGAGCGTGCTGGTAGTGGGCGCGCTCATGAACAACTACGCGGTAAGCCGCACGCTCGGCATCGAGGTGGCGGTGTGGAGCAACCTGTTCAAGGGAAAGCAGGCGGGCTGAGGCGCCCGCCCTGCAACAGCCGCCCTACATCGGCGTGCCGATCACCAGCGTCCAGAACGACTTGAACTCGGTGCGCGGATCCTGCACCAGCGCAATACCCATGTGGGTCGCGTCACCGAGCAGCAGGTTCTTGTTGTGACCGGGGCTTTCCTTCCAGCCGCGCATCACTTCGTTGAAGTCTACCTGGCCGGTGCCAACATTCTCGGCGGCGAGCCGTGCCTTGAAGCCGACGCGCTTCACGCGGTCCCACGGATTGGAGCCGTCGGAGCCGTAGTGCGAGATGCGATCCCACTTGGCCAGATCGCGCGAGTGCGCCTTCGCCGCTTCGGAGAGCTCGGCGTTGAGCTTGAGCGGCTTCAGGCCCTTGTCCTTGCGGTACTGATTGATGATGTCGCGCGCCCTCTCGGCGTCCAGCGCGGTGTGCGAATAGTCGCGATCGGCGAGCGCGCCGGTCGGCGCCTTCTCGTAGGAGCCGTTCGGCGCCTGATCGTCGAGCTTGGCGTACTGCTGGCCGGCGACGGCCGGGGCGCGCGGCGCCTTCGGCTCACCGCCCAGCGCGACACTCTCGGCCTGCGGTGAGGACGTGATCGAAGCCGTCGTGTCCGATTCATTGAAGCCGGAGGAGATGGATCCGGAACCCAGGCTGCAGGCCCCTAAGGCAACAGCAGCAGTTGCGCATAGCGCGACGCGATACATACGAGCCACTCCCGCGTGGACGATTGCGGTACAACGATTGATCATCGCGTAAACCCGTTAACTCGCCGTTAATGCTAAGGAGTTGCAACCGCACGTCCGGATACGGGGCTCACTGCCGCATATCTTTGAATTCGTGTGGTCTTTTCCCCCTGTTTGCGTCGGCGGCCCCGCGAACGCCTTGTCCGATCTCGCTTCATTATGGTGTCGCCAATTTGACCCGCTTGCGGCGAAAGGCGGGCGAAGCAGCGAAAAGTGACGGGCGCCCATGCAACCATCCACGTCCCATTTGCCGTGCCCTCTTGAAGCCACGGCGATCTCTCACACAATTCCTCGCTAGCGGCCGGTGATTCGCGCGTACGGCCATGCCAACGGCATGAGGAGACGCGTTGTATGTCGGCCCTGAGCGCCAAAGCGCAGCCAGCGCCTGCAGGCGGAGCCGCGCCTTCCGCTGTCGATAATCTCGTCCTGACCCGCATCGCCTGCTCGGGCGGCGCCACGCGCGCCCAGATCGTGCGCGACCTGGGTCCGCTGATGAGTGGCAACCTGTCGACCGCCCAGTGGAAGACGGCCGCCGACACGGCCCTCGCCCGCCTGATGATGAACGGTCAGATGCGCGATGTACGCGGACGTCTGCGCCTGACCGACGGAGGCGAAGCGGCCGTCGCCGCATATTTCGGCGAGAAAGAGGTGCACGCCCGCACCTGGAACGACCAGCGCGATATTTGGCTCGTCGCCAAGTCGCTCGGCGTCGATCCCGGAAAACCGGCGCTGCGTGCGGCTTTATCGCGTCCCGACGGCTTGAGTGCCCTCGTGGTTCAGCACGCCTTCGGGCTCGCCGTGCGCCAAGCGCTGTCACCGTCGAAGCTGCGCGCCGCCCTGGCGCTGGTGGCGCTCGAGCGGGCGTTCGGCGGCAACGTCAAGGAAGGCCTCGCCAAGGGAACGGCACTGTCGGCCAAGGCCGGGCGCGTGCTGGCCGGGCAATTGTTGCAGAAGCCGCGCGAGTTGCCGACCGATACACGCCTCGTCGCCGCGCTGTGCGCCGACTATGCCGCGAGCCCACGCTTCGACATCGACGCGCTGCGCCTCGCCGTGCTGCGCAAGCTCGTACTTGCCGATGCACCGAGCGCCGCGCCCGTCACGCCCAAATCGGCGTTGCGAGCCGTTGGCGATTCGCCACCGCCGGCGGCGCCCAAGTTCACACCACAAGCCGATGCGACGCCGCAGCGCCCTGGACTGGCGCAATTTTCCGCCGGTGTGCTCAACACGGCACGCACCTGCGCCGAGGGCTGGCCAGGGGCCCGTAAGGCGTTTATCTCGAAGGTGTGGGACGCGATTCGCACCTCGCACCCCGAATGGGGCCTCTCCGAGATCGAGTTCAAGGACATGCTGTCCGGCGCCCACCGGGCGGGTCAGCTGGTTCTCGCCGGCGCGGACCTCAAGAACAAACAACACATCAAGGAGTTCGAGGATTCCGCGATCCTCTACAAAAATACCGTTTGGCACTACGTGCGCGTTGAAGACTGAGACGTAGAGGGCCGTCAACTGATGCAGCTCAAAGAAGCTTCTCCGCAGCCAGCACCTGATCGCCTGTTCTCGGCGTTCGAGCAGTCGATCACCTGGGAAGACGATATCTGGCGCGCCGACCCGGTCGACGTCGCGGAGGTGCACGCCAAGGCTCGGCGCAAGTTCAACGATCTTCTGTCCGGCATCATCGCCGGCAAGGGCCCCGGCACGCAGGATCGCATCCTGCTGTTCCACGGTCAGTCGGGCGCCGGCAAGACGCACCTGTTGCGCGCGCTGCGCACCAACGCGCACCGCGCGGGTAGCGCCTACTTCGGCTATGCACAGATGACGCCCGACGTGGCGAACTACGCTGACTACTATCTGCGCCGCCTCGTCCATTCGCTCGAGAAGACCTACGACCCGGATTCTTCCGGCGAGAGCGCGCTGACCCGCCTGACCGACCGCATTGTCGCGAAAGCCGCGATCGACGCCAAGGACCTGCAGAACCTGCGCGAGGCGAGCCTGGATGAGGCGAAGCTTGCCAAGCTCGTCCTCAAGATCGCCGACGATATCGTCGCCTCGCCCAAGTATTCCGCGCAGGAGCTCGACATCAACGTCGTGCGCGCGCTGCTCTATCTGGAACGCCGCGACCCGCGCGTCGACCAGCGCATCCGCCAGTATCTGCACGGCCGCCCGCTGACCGATCTCGCGCATCAGGCCGTCGCCGCGCTCGATCCCAACGGCGGCGAGGACCGCGCCTTCGAGATCATCGCCGCGCTCGGCGCGCTGATGTGGACGGTCGACCGTGCCGCGCTCGTCTTTTGCGTCGATCAGGTCGAGGATCTGCGCTTCTTCTCCGACGCCGAGGAGCGCTTCCAGCGCGCCGTGCGCGACTTGATCCAGATCGCCAACCGCGTCCCCAACGCCATTCTCATCATCTCCTGCCTGGAAGACTTCTACGGACAGGTGCGCGGCGTGCTCGCCCAGTCCTACATCGATCGCATCGAGAAGGCCGGCCCGGTGGCGCTGCTGGAGAGCCGGACGCCGGAAGAGGCGAGGCTGATTATCGCCAAGCGCCTCGCCCACCTGTCCGCTACGGGCGACATCAGCGCCAGCTATCCCGACCCGTCCGCCTACTTCGGTCCACAGTTCTACGAGGAGTTCGCCGGACTATCGACGCGGCGGCTGCTCGAGCACGCCCACAATCGGTTGCGTACCAAGACAGCGCCCGACGCGGACGAGCCCGAGGAGGGCGCCGCGGTACCCGAAACCGGCGGTGGCTTCATCTCCCGCCTCGCCGCAGCCCTCGGGCTCGGCTTCGCGGCTGAAGGCGACGGCGCGGCCGCGTCCGATGCCAGCGTCGACTACCGCGACACGTGGGAGCGGTTCCAGAACGCGTCGGAGGCGGAGATCCCGTCCGACGAACGCGAGCTTCTCGATATTCTTGCCGGCGCCTTGGCGCTCTCCAAGGAGGAGTGGGCCGGCACCATCCAGCTCAACGTCGAGCGCCTCGACTTCGGCGACGACATCTCGGCCATCGACTTCACGCTGAAGCACAAGGCCGGCTACGCCACCGACGGCCGCGTGTTCGTGTGCAACAAGCCGACCCAGGGCGGCGGCCTGAAGCGCCAGCTCGACCGCGTGCTGCCGAACATGGGCGCCAAGCAGTGCTTCATGCTGCGGGCTTCCGACTTCCCGCCCAACCGCAAGAACCAGACGGCGCAGGCGGTGCGCAAGTTCCGCGAGAACGGCGGTCGCACGGCCACCGTGCCGATCGCCGAGTGGGAGCGCATGATGATGGTGCGCGAGTTCCACACGCACCATCGCCAGGATCCGGGTTTCGCCGGCTGGCTCGGCAATGCCAAGCTGTTGTCGAACCTGCCGCTCATCATCCAGCTCTTGCGCCTCGACTTGCTCGGCCGGGCGCTGCCGAAGTCCGCCGCGGCGGAAGCCGAGGCAGCAGTCAACGGGACCAAGGCGAACGGCGGGCGCAGCCTCGTCAGCGCGCTCCATGAAGTGCAGCCCTCCGAGCCGGTGATTGGTGACGAGGAGGAGCAGTTGCCCCTGTCGGTCATCCTCGATGAGAACGGCGGCGGCTCGAGCATCGTTGCCGGCCGCGAGCTGCGCCCTGGCGCCAAGTCGATCACGCTCAACAAGAACGTCTTGAAGCGCCACGCGGCGGTGCTCGGCGGCTCCGGCTCCGGTAAGACCACGCTCGCTTTGACCATCATCGAGCAGCTCCTGCTGCGCGGCATCCCGGCCGTGCTCATCGACCGCAAGGGCGACCTGTGCAGCTATGCCAATCCGGATGTCTGGCGCGAGAACGACGAGGAATTCTCCGAGCGCCGCGGCGAGCGCGAGAAGCTGGCCGACGCGATCGACGTCGCGGTGTTCACGCCGGGGCGCTCCTCGGGACGCCCGATCTCCATCACGCTGCTGCCCAACGGCATCAACGAGCTGCCCGAGCACGAGCAGCAGCTGCTGGCCAACCTGTCATCTGCCGCGATCGGCGAGATGCTGCACCTGAAGAACTCAGCGACCCACCAGAAGCAGTCCGGCACGCTGTCGGTTGCCCTGCGCATCCTCGGCTCGCGCCACAGCCGCGAGGTGACGCTCAACGACCTCATCCACCTCCTCGAGGACGATGACCCGGAGCTTGCCGACCTGACGCAGCGCATGGATCCCTCCGGCAAGCTGCGCCGCGACCTGGTCGCCCAGCTCGACAGCCTCCGCCACCGCAACTCCTCGCTGTTCGAGGCGGGCGGTGAATCGCTGCGCATGGAATCGCTGCTGGGGCTCGGCCCCTATGCCCGCGACGGGCGCACGCGCCTGTCGATCATCTATACGGGCTTCCTCGGCGACAACGAGAACATCCTCTTCTGGGTCTCGCAGTTCTTGGCCGAGGCGCTGCGCTTCTGCCAGCGCAACCCGAACGACGAACTACAGGCGGTCGTCATGTTCGACGAAGCCGATCTTTACATTCCGGCCAATGCCAAGCCGGCTACCGCCGAGCCGCTGCAGAGCTTGCTCAAGCGCGCCCGGTCGGCCGGTCTCGGCATGATGCTGGCGACGCAGTCGCCGGGCGACCTCGACTACAAGAGCCGCGATCAGATCACGAGCTGGTTCATCGGCCGCGTGCGTGAGGACACGGCGCTGCGCAAGCTCAAGGCGGCGTTCCAGAGCGAGTCGGGACTCGAGCCGGCGGCGGTGCTGCCAGGCCAGACGGTCGGCGAGTTCCACCTCGTGCAGGAGGGGCTTGTGCGGCCGATGAAGGCCCAGCGTTCGCTCATCATGGCCGAGCAGGTGCCGTTCGATCGCATCGAGCAATTGGCCCGCGAAACGAAGGGCCAGGACGAGCGCCAGCTGCGCTTGTTCGATGCGCCCGCACGCAGGGCGGCCATGCAAAATAGCAAGCGCGGCTGATGCGCTTTCGCCACGCGTCCACAGGTTGCTTCAACAAGCAGTTGGCGGCGTGAGCACCACGTGGAGTTCAACCAAACTCCACTAGAGCATCTGCTAAATGGCTTTGAAAATTCGCGTTTTCGCCATTGGTCCACAGGGCTCGATGCGCATGCAAACGGCGTACGCTTCGCAAGTGCGAACCTGAACGCTACTTCCCCCGCAAACAGGGCGTGTCAACTTCTTTCTGTTGATGTAATTTCTATAAGTCACTGGAAATTTTAAGGGGGTCTCCAGTGACAATGCGGCAGTGAAAGCGGACGTCGTCGCGTGTCTTCGACGGCGGGTTGTGCGGGGTAGTGTTATGGTTGCGAAGTCATTCATGATGCTTGTCGTTGCGACAGTATTAGGACCAGCCGTGGGCGTCGGCTTGTTCGTGCTGCTGCATACATTCTGACGAGCGGCATTTCAGCATTGCGCCATCGGGCGGGGCCAATATCGCCATAAACCCTCGCTAGCTCTCGCGGGTTCAGAGCGCCGTTGCGCTCATCCCTCGTGCGAGCCGGCAGGCCAATGCTCGTCGTATTCCGCGTGCTCGTGCGAGCGCTAGAGCTCCTGGCGCTGCTGCCGTTCCGCATTTTGCATCTTCTGCTCGATCGGGTGGCGTTCAACCCCCGCCTCGGCCCGCTGCGCCACGTCGCTGCGGCCGGCATCTTCTACGTCTGCAGCGCACTCATCCTCGTCTATGTGCTGGCTCCGATCCGCGGCGCGGTCGGCCACTACACGCTCGGGCCAAAGCTGCATTATGACGCCGAGCGCTGGCTGGCGACCGCGATCTACGATGCGCGCGGCAGCTTCGTTGGAACGTTCGATCCGCGCCTCGATAGCCTGCGCGATGTAAACTACACGAGCGAGGCGATCGACGTCGGCGACTACGTCGCCAACCCCGATCACAAGTCGATCCCGGTGCGCGAAGTCCCGGAGCAATATTGGCAGTGCCTCGTCTATCACGAGGACCGCAATCTCGGTGGCGTGCTGAACCCGTTTGGCATCGACCTGCCAGGCGTCTTGAAGATCCCGTTCTCGACCGTGCGCCGCTCGATCGCCGCCAAGCGGCTGGTGCTGGGCGTGGGCGGATCGACGCTTTCGATGCAGCTCGTCCGCGTCATCTACAAGACCCCGCCGCACGCCAGCGAAGGCGCGCTGGTGAAGCTGAAGCGCAAGTTCGGCGAATGGTGGCTGGCGCCGGTCATCTACCGCGAGCTGACCGGAAACGGCAGCCAGACGGCGTTGAAGCAATGGGCCGCGAACCACCTCTGGCTGGCGCAGCGGACGGGCGGCGCGCCCCTGCACGGCATCGAGCTCACGAGCCGCATCGTGTTCGGCAAGGAATCTCCCGACTTGACGATCGCCGAGCAGTTCGTGCTCGCCTCCGCCGTCAACCGGCCGATCATTCTCATGGAGGGCAGCGAACGGCTCAATGCCGTGCGGCTCGACCGCTGGCGCTACATCGTCGAGGTGCGGGCGCGTACCTGTGCCGAGAAGCTCATCAAGGACGAGGCGCTGCAGAAGGAGGTGCTGTTCGATCTCGTCGCCATGGCTGCCGGGCCGCCCGACCCGAAGATCAAGCCGCGCCTGCAGCACGCGCTGGACGAGTACGCGCCCGGTCAGGCGCTGGCGGCGCTGGCCAACCCCGTGATCCGCGCCAATGCACTGATGCCGGCGGCGCGCTACGGCGTGCGCGAGGAGATGAAGCAGCGCTACGGTTTCGCCTGGCGCGACCACGTGCGCGGCATCACCACCACTTTCGACGTCGTGAAGAACCTCGCTCTCGGTGGAGTTATCCGCGGCAAGCTGGCCAACGTCGACGGCAAGTATGCCGACAAGATAGACGCCGGTTTCACCCTCGACCCGGCCAAAATATCGGACGAGCGCCACAGCCCCGGCGTCATCGTGGCGGCTGCCAACGCCGACGGGGAGATCGTCCGCTACTACGAGCAGGGCGAGAACGCCGCTTATTTCGGCTCACCATTCGCGCGCGAGACGGGCACCGGCTACTACGACAGCGGTCGCGAGAGCCGCATGGTCGCATCGACCGGCAAAATCATCGCCGCCATCGCCATCGCCAACACCATGCGCGACACGCCGCAGTCGCTCTATCTCGATGCGCACGCACCGGCGCAGGGGCTGGAGACTTGTGCGCGCGGCGAACAGCGGCAGGGGCGGCGCGCCGTCGTTGCCTTCGCCTGCTCGCTCAACGACCCGCTCATGAACCGCACCGCGCAGGTGGGACAGGGGCGCGTGCAACGCCTGATCGATCAGCTCGGCTTCAACATGCCGCCGGTGAACGCCGACGGCAGCGGCACCCCGCCGTCGACCGCCGTGGTGCTGGGCCAGGTTGCAGCGGCGCCGCGGAGGGTGCACCACCTGGCCGGCGTCGTTCTGGCCAGTCTCATCGGCCGGGGCGGCACGCCGCTTCCGGCGCCGACGCTGGTCAAGCAGTACGATTTCACCAACACCAACGAGCCGGAGCCCGACCGGGCGCGCAAGATCGTACCCAACTCGATCATCCGCGCCGGCGGGCGAAGCCTCGTGCGGGCGCTCCTGCAAGCCCCGCTCTGCTATGAAGCGGCCGGCAAGCCGACGGGCACGTTGAAGGATCTTTCGGCCTGGTGTGCGGCCCGACGCCCCGGGCTCAACCTGCACTTCGCCAAGACCGGTACGCAGGTGACGGAGGATTCCGACGCCACCGTGGACGCTTGGGTCGCAGGCGGACTGCAGTTCGCCAGCGGTGCCGCTTACTCCTACGTCGTCGTCGTCGGCACCGGGTCGGCGCGCGAGCCGTGGGCGCGGAACCTGCACGCCGCGCAGGTTGCCGTACCGCTCGTCGACGCACTGCTGGCGGATTTGGAGGCGGAAGCGTCGGGCAAGAAGCGGGCGCCGATTGTGCCCGCAAAGAAGGCGCCGGCCGCTTCAGTATCCGGAGCGAAGAAGCCGGCGCGCCTCACATCGAACTGAGCTGTGCGAAGTTCCGCACCAGCCGCGTTCCGCCATCGGCGCGCCGTACTGGCGACAAAAACCGCGCCTACCAAGGCGTTGGATCACTTACCGGCACGACGGAAGACACTGAACAGCGAAAGAGGCGTTTCGCGCATTCGGTGGTGGGCGGTCCCGCGCGCTAACGGCGTTGCGGGTCGACGACCATCTGTGCGCCGATCGGTTGAGCAGGTCACCAATGTCGTTGCGGACGGGCGCGCCATGGTCGCGCACGAGGACTACCACCGGCGGCTTCGGCCACGAGGCCCCTTCCGATTGGGCCGATCCAGATGCACCCAAGCGCGACTGGAAGAAGCTCGTATTGATCGTCGGGCTCGCCGGCCTGTCGTGGGTCGCGACCTATGTCGGCATGCTCGAGCTCATCGAGAGCAACATGGGCTCGCTGCCGCTGGTCCATAAGCTGATCATCGGCTTCTCGGTCGCCATGCTGATGACCATGGTCGTCTGGCTGCTCGACCAGATGTTCTCGCCGGTCGACTGGTTCACGCGGCTCGCCTACATCTTCGGCTACGTGTTCCTGACCATCATTTCGATCGGCTTCGGCTTCGGTTTCTACTGGAAAGTCCTGGAAAGCCGCGCCGAGGCCGGCCGTTCGGCGGAAAGCGCCGTCGGCCAGGTGCAATCGTCGCTGCACGCCGCGGCAACGCGCCTCGAGCAACTACAGGCGACGCTGGTGCAGCTCTCCACCATGTCGACCGACAAGGCGACGCTGGAGCGCGACAAAGGCACCTCCTGTCCCAACTCGTCCCCGGGCGACGGCCCGCGGCGCAAGATGCGCGACGAGGACGCCGCCCGCTTCAACTTCGCCTCCGAGTTCGTGAAGGGCCGCGTCGGCGCCATCAAGGGCGACATGGGCGCCCTCGATGCCGAACTCGCCAAGATCGTCTCCAACGACACCTCGATCATCGATGCGCACGGTACGCGCAACGAGTTCATGCGCACCCTCGGCCGGCGCCTCGACATGACCGTGACCGGATTCAACGCCTTCCGCACCGATCCCCAATTGCGCCAGATCCGCACCGACCTGGCCGACCGCGCCGAGCGCACCACCATCGACGGCGGCAACGGCAAGCACATCGTCTGTCCCGACGCGCAGTTGCAGGTCGCAGTGCGCGGCGTGGTGCGCGCGATCGATCAGCTCCCGACGCTCGAGAAGCCGGAGATCGCCGCGGTCGAGGGCTCGGAAGCGACCATCGAGGCGTTCCGGCGTCTGACCGCCACGTTTTTCGGCCTCCTGTCGTTCGAGCTTCCGCCCTCGGCGGACGAACTGCGCGAACTCCAGCAGAGGGCGGTGCAGTCGATCGAGAATCCGGGTTCTCTCCACGCCCTCAACCATGAGGCGGTCGGGCTTTCGAAGCGGGATTACATCCCTCTCGGCGTCGCCGTATTCGTCGACCTCTGCCTGTTGCTCGTCTCGATCGGGCGGCCGATGAACCGCTTCGTCGCCACGCGCCAGAGCATGATCGAAGCCGAGCGCGGACCGGTGTTTCCCATCCTGTCGCGCTTTTCCGAGATCCATAACCACGACGAGCTGCGGCGCACGTTCGACGTGTTCCGTGAGGTGATCTTCGAATCGGGCGGCACCTACTACGTCGCCGTGCCGCTCAATGCCCCGCTTGGCCACCCCCAGCGCGAGCAGCTCCGCCGCGATGCGCAGGCCCTCGCCAACCTCTGCTATGCGCTCGAGGGCCAGGGCGTGCTCGCCCGCCCGTGGAAGATCGCGCCTGGGCTCGTCGCCACCCGCAAGCTGCGCCGCCAGGGTTCGAAGTTCATCGAGTGCTACCGCGACAACCACGTCGCGCCGGTGCCGCGCGCCGCCCGGGCGCTCAAGTCCCTCTTCATTGCCGACCGCCTGGCCGACGACCGCCCTGCCTTTCGCATCTACGCCTTCAAGAGCGGGGCGTGGCCGGAGTTGATCCTCGGCGCCGTCATGGGCGCGGCGGGGAGCATCGAGGCGGAGCGCCGCCGCCAAGAGCACGTGAAGCCGACGGTCGAGGAGGTCGCCGAGGTGCGCGCCGAGTTCGAGCGCGAGGTATCGGCTGCCGCCAAGCCGCGCCGCGCCGGTATCGACACTAGCGGGCTCGACAGCGAGCTCATGGTCCGCCGCCGCACGCGCAAGCGTCCGAATATCTTCAAGCATCGGCCGGGCGCGGCGCCCGAGCCACGGCATACGTTGTCGATTGGACCGGCACCCGAGGAGCGGCGGCGCGAACCGGGGCTGCGCCCAACGCCGGCAGCCGGCGACAAGGCGTTCCGCCAGCGGTTTGGCAGCTATGCGGGCCTCGCCGAGGCGGAGTTGACGACGTATCGCGATGTCGACGACGCTCCCGAGCACGCCAACAGCAATACCGAGCGCCCCGAATCCGATGAAGCGGCAGTCGTCGTGCCTTTCCCGGCACCTGCGCAGGCAGCGGTTGCCCCTCCGCGCCCCGCCACCTCGTTCGCCGAGCGCATCGCCACGGCGCTGGCGGCCGAGCCATTGACGGAAGCTGTCGACGGACGCCCGACCATCGGGGTGGAGCTGCGGCGTGAAACCGCCACCTTCCACGTGCCGGTGAGCGAGGCGTCGCTGCCGGAAGCCCTGATGAAGCTGAGCGGCGGTGCCTACCGGCTCGAGGCCGAGGCCGCATTGCCGCAGCTCGAGATGTCACCTGCCGCTCCGGTGGCCGCCCAGTTGATCGAAGAAGCCGAGGCGATCGCGCTGCAGGACGAATCCACTCCACAGGATTTCGAATCGGCTGACTTCGAGCCGCCACGGGTCTTACGCAAGATGGTGGATTAAGCCGTTGGCGGAACATCGAGAAGGGAGCGCGCGCAGGGCGCTCCGCAACACTTGTTTAACCCAAATGACATCTTAATGGCCGGCAACAGCAACAATCCCGGGTGCGATGTGTGGCGCGCTACGAAACCGGGCAACATGGGGGACTACGGTCATGACAATTGAAACGCCTTCATATCTCCATGGCCTGTCCATTGCCGACAAAGTGTCCAAGCTGACTGCTTTCATCGGCGAAGATCTCGACGCGCGCTCGGCCCACGGCATGCAAGTCACCGGCGGTTGCTACCTGCTGGTGGCCCGCTCGCCCGACAGTCCCGTCGCCCAAGCCCTGCGCGCGCACGCCGCTCGCCTGTCAGCGATGGGCATCCACGTTCGCGCCATCTTCAGCGAGGTGGATATCTCCAAGCCGGCTCAGCTGATGGCGCCGTTCTCTATGCCGAGCGAGTGCCGCCTCACCCGCGACCCGCGCCTGCTGGCCGCGCATGAGCAGCTGACCCTGACCCCCACCTGCACCTGGGTCGGAGACTGCATGCGCCGCGAGCCGGGCAAGCGCGATGCGCTCGAGCGCTATGCCCCGGACTGCGCCCAGACCGGGGCGCATGCCTCTCGTTCCTTCGAGAGCCTCTGGCGCGCCACCGCTCCCCTCCACTCCATGCCGCCCATCACCGCCGCCCTGGCGCAGATGCCGGACATGCTCGCCGCCGAGGGCCTGCCGTACGGCATGCGCCGCCAGTAACGGCCTCAAACACCTTTCGTCTCCCGACGACAGCGGGGCCGGTGCGCAAGCATTGGCCCCGCTGCGTTTTGGGCCGGGTACAAGCGGGCGCAACTGCCAGGAAAAGGCGATAAGAAAACCATTATCCCCACCGCATGGACATTGGACCCTGATCGCCTTCACCGGGACATCCGCCTTCTCGATAATGCACTTGGATCGTTCCGGCTCAGACCTTCAGGGTGGCCACCATGCCTTTGCTCGCGCGCCTCATACTCGCCCTCACGCTTCTCCTCCCCCCGCTGGCGCCCGTCATGGCCCAGACCTCCCAAGCGGTGCATCCCTTCGCCCACCAGGGCGTGAAGGAGGACTCGCAGCGCTACGAGGCGTACCTCAAATCCAACTGGAAACTGTCGGGCAAGAGCGCCGCCGATCTGCGGCGTGAAGGCGACCGGGCGTTGCGCAGCGACGCGCGCGCGGCGTCACGCGCTTTCGCCGGTGCCGCGGTTGCCGACGGACGCGATGCCGACGCATGGATCGGCCTCGCTCGCTCGCTGCTCGCCATTCCCGCCGATCCGAACAAGGATAGCGAGCGCTACGACTTGCCGGTGAACGCTTCCGGCGCTGCCTACATCGCCTACGAGCGCGCCAAGGACGATCCGCAGAAGGCGCGCGCCCTCGCCGTCCTCGGCGACGCGTTGGTGCGCCGCTCCTACTGGCGACCGGCACTCGACGCCCTGAAGATCAGCCTGGCGCTCGCCGACAACGGCGCGGTACGCGAGTCCTACGACAAGCTGCGCACCGAGCACGGCTTCCGCATGACCGACTACAAGGCAGAAGCCGAAACGGCGTCGCCGCGTCTGTGCCTGCAGTTCTCCGAGGGCCTCGCGCGCGGCCAGGTCGACTTCGCCAAGTTCGTCTCTGTCGACGGCAAGGACCCGCAGAGCGTCACCCCCGAGAACGAGCAGCTGTGCATCGACGGGTTAAGCCACGGCCAGCGCTACAAGGTGCAGGTGCGCGAAGGCCTTCCCTCCGCCGTCGAGGAGGAGCTGACAAAGACCATCGACATCGCCGTCTATGTGCCCGACCGCAAGCCGTTCGTGCGCTTCTCCGGCAAGTCGTACGTGCTGCCGAGCCGCGGCCAGCAGGGTATTCCGCTCGTCTCCATCAACACAGCCAAGGTCGAGGTCGAGGTCTACCGTATCGGCGACCGCAACCTCGTCGGTGCCCTCGAGAACGGCGACTTCCAGAGGCAGCTGCAGGGCTATGAGCTCGAGCAGATCCGCGCCCGTACCGGCGAGAAGATCTTCAGTGGCTCGATGGACGTACCGCAGAAGCTCAACGAGGAGATCACCACGGCGCTCCCCGTCACCGACGCGGTCGGCAAACTGAAGCCCGGCGTCTACGTGATGATCGCCAAGCCGACGCAAAAGTCGAAGAACGACTACGGCAGCGAGGCGACGCAGTGGTTCATTGTCTCCGACCTCGGCCTCACCGCCTTCTCCGGCGATGACGGCGTGCATGCCTTCGTTCGCTCGCTCGCCGACACGAACCCGTCGGCCGATGTCAACGTCAAGCTGATCGCTCGCAACAACGAGGTGCTGGGCACGGCGAAAACGGACGCGCGCGGCTATGCGCGCTTCGAGTCGGGCCTCAGCCGCGGCGAAGGCGGCCTGCAGCCGGCGCTTCTCATGGCCGAGAGCTCGACAGGCGAATATGCCTTCCTCGATCTCACGTCCGGCGCCTTCGATTTGAGCGACCGCGGCGTCAAGGGCCGCGAGCCTCCCGGCCCGCTCGACGGTTTCATCTATACGGAGCGCGGCGTCTACCGCCCCGGCGAGGACGTGCACATCGCGGCACTGGTGCGTGACGGCGCCGGAAAGGCGGCGACTCTGCCCGTGACGCTGATCGTCAGCCGTCCCGACGGCGTCGAGCACGCCCGTTACACACTCAAGGACCGCGGCCTCGGCGGCCGCGACATCACCCTGCCGCTGGCGCCGTCGTCGCAGACGGGCACCTGGCGCGCCAAGCTCCACACCGACCCCGACAAGGACCCGATCACCCAGGTGACGTTCCTCGTCGAGGACTTCGTTCCCGAGCGCCTCGACCTCAAGCTCGAGCCGCCGGCCGCAGCGCTGTCGCCGCAGGAGACGCAGACCATCAAGGCGGTAGGCCGCTATCTCTACGGCCCGCCGGCTGCCGACCTCGCCATCGAGGGCGACATCGTGGTGAAGCCGTCGAAGAAGGACGTCGAGGGCTACCCCGGCTTCCAGTTCGGTCAGGCGGACGAGACCATCGAGCCGGTGCGCAAGCCGCTCGACGCGGCGACCACGACCGACGCGGAGGGCATCGCCCAGGTCGCTGTTACGCTGCCGCCGGTCACGCAGACGGCGAAGCCGCTCGAAGCGAGCGTCATCCTGCGCCTGCGTGAATCGGGCGGACGCACCATCGAGCGGAGCATCAGCATCCCCGTCGACCTGCATCAGGCGCGCATCGGCATCAAGCCGCTGTTCAAAGGCACCGACCTCGACGAGAAGCAGACCGCGTCGTTCGAAGTGGTTCAGCTCGACAGCACCGGCAAGCGTGCCGCTGCCGATGGCCTGACGTGGGTGCTCAACCGGCTCGACACGAACTGGCAGTGGTATCGCCGCGACGGACAGTGGAACTACGAGGCGGTGACGCTTACCCGCAAGGTCGCCGACGGCACCATCTCGACCACCGCCGACGGCGCCTTCGCCAAGATCGATGCCAACGTCGACTGGGGCCGCTACAAGCTCGAGATCGTTTCGGCTGACCCGAACGGCCCGTCTGCCAGCGTGACGTTCAACGCCGGCTGGTACACGGCGGCGAGCGAGGCCGAGAGCCCGGAGATCCTCGATGTGGCTCTCGATCGTGCCGGCTACAAGCCGGGCGACACCGCCAAGCTGCGTATTGCTACCAAGCAGGGCGGCAAGGCGCTCATCTCGGTGCTGTCGGGCGGCCTTCTCTCCATGCAGGAGATCGACGTTCCCAACGGCGGCGGCGAAGCCGACGTGAAGGTGGGCGAGGGCTGGGGTGCCGGCGCCTACGTCACCGCCATGCTCTACCGTCCGCTCGACGAAGGCCTGAAGCGCATGCCCTCGCGCGCCATCGGCGTGCAGTGGCTGGGCCTCGACCAGGCGGAGAACACGCTGAAGGTCGAGCTCGGCACGCCCGAAAAGATCAAGTCGGGCACCACGCTGACCGTGCCCGTGAAGGTTGACGGGCTGAAAGCCGGCGAGGAGGCGCGCGTCACGCTCGCCGCCGTCGACCTCGGCATCCTCAACCTGACGCGCTTCCAGACGCCGTCGCCGGAATCCTGGTTCTATGCACAAAGGCGCATGGGGCTGGAGATCCGCGACTTCTACGGCCGTTTGATCGACGGCATGCGCGCCGAGCGTGGCACGCTGCGCTCGGGCGGTGACGGCGGTGCCGACATGGGCCTGCAGGGCAGCCCGCCCGTGGAAGCGACGGTCGCCGAGTTCTCCGGGATCGTCACTATCGGTGCCGACGGGACGGCGAAGGTCGACTTCGACATCCCCGACTTCAACGGTACCGTCCGCGTCATGGCGGTCGCCTGGAGTGCCGACAAGCTAGGTCACGGCCAATCGGACGTCATCGTGCGCGACGCCGTGGCGCTCACCGCCTCGGGTCCCCGTTTCCTGACGCTCGGCGACGAGGCACGCCTCGACATTGCCGTGCACAACGTGGAAGGACCGCAAGCCGCCTACAAGGTCGAGCTCATCAACGGCGAAAACGCCGTGCACACGGCGAGCCTCGACCTCAAGGCGAACGAGCGGCGCTCCGAGCACGTGCCGGTGAAGCCTGAGACCGTCGGCCTCGTCGAGTATGACATCCGCGTCACCGGTCCCAACGGCATCGACGTCAAGCGTCATTTGACCTTCGATGTGAAACCGCCGGCCGGCGACATCAAGCGCACGACCATCGCCAAGCTGAAGGCGGGTGGAAACATCTCGCTCAGCCCGGATCTGGTGCGCGACATGATCGCCTCCCGTACCCGCGTGTCGATCGCCGTCGGCCCCATCGCCACGCTCGACATCCCGGCGCTGCTCACCTCGCTCGACCGCTACCCCTACGGTTGCGCCGAGCAAACCGTGAGCCGCGCGCTGCCACTCGTCTACGCCAACGCGGTTGCCGCCCAGCTCGGCATCGCGCCGGACAAGGAGCTGAAAGCGCGCGTGCAGGCGGCCGTCGACCGCGTGTTCGATATGCAGGACTCCGGCGGCGCCTTCGGCGTCTGGGGTCCGGTCACCACCGACCTGTGGCTGACCGGCTACGTCACTGACTTCCTCACCCGCGCCAAGGAGCAGGGCTTTGTGGTCAACCCGCAGGGCTTCAACCAGGCGCTCGACCGGCTGCAGAACTTCATCGCCTACGCGGAGGACTTCCAGAAGGGCGGTGAGGATCGGGCCTACGCGCTCTACGTCCTTGCCCGCAACGGCCGCGCGCCCATCGGCGACCTGCGCTACTACGCCGACACGCGTCTCGACCGCTTCTCCACGCCGCTCGCCAAGGCGCAGCTCGGCGCGGCGCTGGCGATGATGGGCGACAAGCCGCGTGCAGAGACGGCGTTCGCCTCGGCCCTCGACGCCCTCGATCTGCCCGAGGCGACGGGGCTCGGCGGCTACCGTGCCGACTACGGCTCCGACTTGCGCGACAGCGCGGCATTGGTGACGCTCGCCACCGAAACGCGTGTCTCCAACGTCGAAGCGCCGAAGCTCGTCAACGTCATCGCCCAGGCCTACACGGGCCGCAGCTATACGTCGACGCAGGAGCAGGCGTGGATGCTGATGGCGGCGCACGCGCTTGCCGAGGAAGGCAACGATCTGAAGCTGATCGTCAACGGCGCCCCGGTCGTCGGTGCGGTCACCCGCGCCATGTCGGCGGAAGAGCTGCTGAAGTCGCCGCTCACCGTCACCAACGACGGCACGGCGCCGGTCGACGCTGTCGTCAGTGTCATCGGCTCGGCGCTTACGCCCGAGCCGCCGGTCTCCAAGGGCTTCACCATCGAGCGCAGCTATTACACGCTTGACGGCACGCCCGTGGACCTGAAGAGCGCCACCGGCGGTACCGCGCAGATCCAGCAGAACGAGCGTCTGGTCGCGGTCGTCAAAATCTCGGCGACCGACCCCGGCGGCCGCGTGCTGCTCGTCGACCGGCTACCCGCCGGCTTCGAGATCGACAACCCGCGTCTGGTCGACTCTGGCGACGTCAAGGCTCTCGACTGGCTGAAGACGACCGTGCAGCCGGAGCATTCCGAGTTCCGTGACGACCGCTTCGTCGCCGCCTTCAACTTCTCCAGCGCCGGCTCCGAGCAGGCGACGGCAGAGGGCGAAAGCACGCCGGACGGTCAGGCCGTGACCAAGGGACCGGCCGCCTCGGCAACGGTCGCTTACATGGTCCGCGCGGTGACGCCGGGTGCGTTCGTGCATCCTGCGGCCACGGTCGAGGACATGTACCGGCCCGAGCGCTACGCGCGCTCGGCGGCGGGCAAGCTCACCGTGACGCCGGGCAAGTGATGCAGATGCGCGACGCGATCAAAAGACGGCTCTCCTTTTCCTGGAGGAGAACGTCCAACGGCGGGGAGACACACAGCTCCCCGCCGGCCGCGCCGCGCGCCAAGCGCTATCTTCGCCACGCACTGATCGGCGCCGGGACGCTGGCCGGCGCAGTCGCCGTAGCTGCCGTCAGCGGCTACATCGCCGTAGACCGGCTGGGGGCGCCGGACCTCGCGCAGGTCAACCAACTCTCGACCACGGTGCTCGACCGCAACGGTCACCTGCTGCGCGCCTTCACCACCCAAAGCGGCCGCTGGCGTTTGCCGGTGGAGGCGAGCGACGTCGACCAGCGCTACCTCGCCATGCTCATGGCCTTCGAGGACAAGCGCTTCTACGAGCACGGCGGCATCGACATGCGGTCGCTGGCGCGCGCCGCGGTGCAGCTCGTCGAAAACCGCCGCATCGTCTCCGGCGCCTCGACGCTCACGATGCAGGTCGCGCGCCTCATCGAAGGGCGCTACGAGCGCTCGGGCGGCGCCAAGCTGCGCCAGATCGTCGGCGCGCTGCAGCTCGAGCATCATCTCAACAAGCGGCAGATCCTGTCGCTCTACCTGCGGCTGGCGCCGTTCGGCGGCAACATCGAAGGCGTCCGCGCGGCTTCTCTCGCCTATTTCGGCAAGGAGCCGCGGCGGTTGTCGATCGGCGAGGCGGCGCTGCTCGTCGCCCTGCCGCAATCACCCGAGTGGCGGCGACCCGATCGCAATCCGCGTGCCGCGCGCGTTGCCCGCGACCGGGTGCTCCAGCGGGCAACCGAAGAGGGCGTGATCACCGAGGCGGAGGCGCGCCGGGCCGCCCTCGAGCCGGTCCCCATCGGGCGGCGCGCCTTCCCCAAGCTCGCCCCGCACCTCGCGGAAGCCGAGGTAATGGCGCAGCCGAAGGAAACGGTGCACCTGCTCACCATCGATCGCGGCGTGCAGCGAGCGCTCGAGGCTCTCGCCGAGGAGCAGACCAAGCTCCTAGGCCGCAAGCTGTCGGCCGCCATTCTCGCCGTCGACCACACCACCGGCGAGGTGATCGCCCACGTCGGCTCGGCGGGCTACCTGGACGATGCGCGCGCCGGCGCCATCGACATGGTCAACGCCATGCGCTCGCCCGGCTCGACGCTGAAACCCTTCATCTACGGCCTGGCGTTCGAGGCCGGCCTCGCCCATCCCGAGACGCTGATCGAGGACCGCCCGGTACGCTACGGCAGCTACGCGCCGAAGAACTTCGACGAGGACTTCCACGGCACGGTGACGATCCGCGATGCGCTGGCCCAGTCGCTCAACATCCCGGCCGTGAAGGTTTTGTCGGCCGTCGGACCCGGCAAGCTCGCCGGCCGCTTCCGCAAGATCGGCGTCGAGCCGGCCTTCCCCGACAAGACAGTGCCGACGCTCGCCATGGCGCTCGGCGGCGTCGGACTGACGCTGCACGACGTCACGACGCTGTATGCGGGCCTCGCGCGCGGCGGCGATGTCGTACCGCTTGTCCACCGGCGCGCCGACGTTGCCGATGCCGCCAAGGCATTGCTTCACGGGAAACAGGCTGAGCGTAAGCGCCTGTTATCGCCGCTCGCCGCCTGGTACGTCAGCGACATCCTCAAGGATGCCCCCCCGCCCGTGAATGCCAAGGCCGGCCGCTTTGCCTACAAGACCGGCACCTCGTACGGCTACCGCGACGCGTGGGCCGTCGGATACGATGGCAAGTACACCGTCGCCGTGTGGGTCGGCCGGCCCGACGGGGCATCCACCCCGGGGCTGTCCGGCCGCGTCGCCGCCGCGCCCATCCTCTTCGATGCCTTCGCGCGCCTGGGCGACAAGCGAACGCCGCTGTCCGGTCCGCCGTCCGGGGCGCTGCGCGTGACGGGCTCCGAGCTGCCACCGCCGCTCAAACGCTTCCGCGAAGGCGGCATTGCCGACGTGGCGCAGGGTCCATTCCTCGAGCCACGCGTCCTCATCTCTTTCCCGCCCGACCGGGCCGAGGTCGAGACCGAAACCGGCGACCAGCTGCTGCTCAAGGCGAGCGGCGGCGTGCTGCCGCTGACCTGGCTCGTCAACGGCGCGCCGATCACGTCGGACCCGCGCGCCCGCCAGGTCGTCTGGCAGCCGGACGGCAACGGCTTCGTAAGGCTGTCGGTGGTCGACGCGAAGGGCCGGGTCGACCGCGTCACGGTCCGCCTCAAAGGCTCCGAGGGCGTTGTCACGATGGCGGGCGAGGAGCAGAAGCGGTAGTCTCCGCGCTTGAGGACCCGCAGCGGCGTGAGCACGATGAAACGACGGCTATTTCCTCTGTTTCTTCTGGCACTCGCCGCCATACTTGGCGGCTGTAGCGAGCACCCGTCCGCGGAACTTCCGGCACTTGATGCCAAGCGCGAAGCCACCTCCGTTTCGGGCATCTCCTCCGGCGCCTACATGGCCGGCCAGTTCGAGATGGCGCACGCCAAGGACGTGGTCGGCGCGGGCATCATCGCCGGAGGACCCTATGGCTGTTCGGAAAGCCTGTTCGCGGACATCATTCCCGGCCCTGGCAGCGCGCTGCTCAATCTCACCAAGGCCATCAATGGCTGCATGCAAAGTGGGCTGCAGGCATTCGGCGTGCCGAACCCCAAGCACCTCGCTGAACGCGCCGAGCGCCTTGCCGAGCACGATCGCATCGACCCGATCGCCGACGTGAAGACGGACCGCATCTATCTGTTCTCGGGCACGAACGATACGACCGTGGTTCCGGCCATCGTCGAAGCCGCGCGCAAATTCTACGAGGACGTGGGCGTACCCAATTCGCAGGTCCTCTTCGTCTCGAACATTCCCGCCGCGCACGCCTTCGTCACCGACGTCCGCGGCCCGGAATGCGACCATGCGGGCAAGCCCTACATCGTCGACTGCGACTACGATCAGGCCGGCGCGCTGCTCGGTCAGATTTATGGCACGCTCAACAAGCCGGCCGCGAAGACGACCGGGCATTTCCAGGTCTTCGACCAAGACGCTTTTACCGAGGGGCTGTCCAACCACGGGTTGAGCGACGACGGCGTCGTCTACGTGCCCGAGGCCTGCCGGACCAACGGCGGTTGCCGCGTGCACATCGCATTCCACGGCTGCGGGCAGAACCGCACGTTCGTCGGCGATGCCTTCGCGCGCGATTCCGGCTACGCCCGCTGGGCCGACACCAACAACATCGTCGTGCTATTCCCGCAGACTGCCGCGACGCCGCTCAATCCGCAGGGCTGCTGGGACTGGTGGGGCTACACCGGGCCCGAGTATCTGACGCGCGACGCGCCGCAGATCATCGCCGTTTACCGTATGCTGGAGCGACTGGCATCGCCGCGGACCTCTTCCTGAGGCCTGTCACGGCTCCCGCGTCAACGGGGCACACCGAACACCGGGCCGGGTGAATTGGCGGCGGGGCGGGGGTCGCATACCTTGCTCTCAAGCAAACGGCCGTGCGCGGCGCAAGAATGCTTACGGGGGAGACGTGCCGATGGCGGAACTGCTCACACTCGGCTGGACCGGCGCCGTTCGGCCGCCGAGCCGGCGACGCCGGGACGTCGCGGTCACGCTTGCAGCCGCTGTGCTCGTAACCGCACAGGCCCTGGGCGGCATCCTCGAGCAAGCACGCGTCGACAACGAGCCGGCGCAATCAACGTCCTCCGGCAATCGCGACGGCTCGATCGCCCTCGGTCGCGAGACGGTTATCGCGGCCTTTTCGGGTGCGCCTTACAATTACCCGAGCGCGGCGCGCGTCGTGAACCCGGGAGCGCAGGCCGCCACCGATTTCACCCTGGACCCCGTCAACTGGTACACGGACCCGTTCAAGAGCCCCATCTACTACGGCGCGCGCGTCGCCCAGTGGTTCGCCGGCGGCAAGACCGGCGCCGGCGTCGACTTCATCCATTCGAAGGCGATCGCGCCGCTCGACGCGGAGACGAACTTCTCCGGCACGCTCGACGGACAGCCGCTGCCGCCGCGCGCACGCATCCGCGATATCGCCTCGAAGTTCGAGTTCTCGCACGGGCACAATATGCTGCTGCTCAATGGCCTGTTGCGCCTGCCGAGCATCGGTCCGCGTGTAAGCCCCTACGTTGGCGTTGGCGGCGGCGTGCTGCTGCCGCACACCGAGTTTCAGCTCGCCAACAACAGCCGTCCGCGCACCTACGAATACAATTACGCCGGCCCCGCTGGCCAAGCGCTGCTCGGGGTAGAGATCCGTCTCGCCAAGCTGTCGTTCTTCGTCGAGTACAAGTTCACCTACGCCGACTACGAAGCGCCCTTGAGCGAGGTCGAAGGCAGCTGGCTGCCCCTCGATATCATTCGGCAGGTGAAGCGCTGGTTCGCCGGCGAGCCGCCGCCAGGCGGTCACATCGAGACGAAGGTGGTGAGCCATCAGGTGGTCAGCGGCCTCGCGGTGCGGCTCGCGCCGGGGCGCTGACGGACTTCAGCCGCGGCACATCGTGGTGCAGCCGGGAGCGGGGGCGAGATACACCGGCCGCGCGTCCTGCGGCTGAATATCCCCGATGGTCTCCGTGATGATGCCGCTCTTGGCGTCCCACAGATCGCGGCCCGTCTGCCAGTAGCCGTCGTTGTTCTCAATGACCTGCTTCAGGTGCTTTAGCCAATCAGGCGAGAGGCCCGACGGGGCATAAAACCGGTTGAGGAAGCCGTCGACCGTGTAGGCGCCCGGCGCCGCGGTGAGCACCGCGTCGACGCCGCCCTTGAGCTGGTAGCGCCAGGAGCGATGGAAGAACCAGAGGCTGCTCATCGCCGCGCGGCGCCGGTCGCTCGCCAGGAACACGGGGATGCAGGCCGACGCGCAGGTCGACCCCGGCTCCACCACGGTCGTGAGGGTGATGGTCTTCTTGATGTTGGTCAGGACGCCGATGGCCTCGGCCATGTAGTCGGTGCGGCCGCCGCAGGAGTGCAGGGAAAGCTCCACCGATTTGGCGCGACCTTTGTGCGCCTCGAAGGCGGCATCGATCTTCGCCGCCATCTTCTCGTTCACCGTACCGACCCAGCTCAGCAGCAGCTTGTCGTCCTTGCTGAACTTGACCGGGCGCAACGTGCCGGTCGCGCACGGATCAGCGGCCATGGCGCCCACTAAGGGCCATGCCAACAGGAGGACGAGGACAAGAGGTAACCCCCACGCACGGTACATGGCGATGTCATCGGCCATACCCGTGGCGAAATCGCGGTCGTGCGGCACCAATTACAGAAATGGTGAATTTCAGCCGGGTCAGAAGCGGCGCAGCAGACGCTCGTAATAGTCGAGCTCCTGCATCGGACGCGATGGCTGCGCCAGGCGCTTGCGCAGCTCCTCGAGGATCTCGCGTGCGCGTTGCATATCGATCTCGTCCGGCACCTTCACCGAGTTGCCGGCATCCGGGCCCTGGAAGCGTTGCGGACGGCCCAGCGGATCGCGCGGCTGGTCGCCGTTCTGGCCGTAGCGCGAGTTGCCTTCCTTGCTCATGCCCTCGGCCATCTTCTGCGCGCCCTGGCGCATCTGGTCGAGCGCCTCGGACTGGTCGCCCAGCGCGTTGTCGGTGTCGCCCTGCTCCAGCGACTTCTGCGCGCTCTCCATGGCGTCGCGCGCCTTGTTGAGCTCGTCCTTGCCGGCGCCGAGCTCGTCCAGCTCGCGACGCAGCTTCTCGAGCTCCTCCTTCAAGGCCTGCTGCTGCTGGCTGAGGCTGCCCTTGCCCTGCTGACCCTGTTGACCTTGCTGGCCCTGTTGGCCCTGTTGACCCTTCTGGCCTTTCTGGCCGGACTGTCCTTGCCCTTGCTGGCCGGGCATGCCCTGGCCCATCTGGCTCTGGCTCTGCTGCTGGCCGTTCTCGCCCGGCACACTGCCCCCCGGCGTCCGCTGCTGCTTGCGGTTCTCGCGATAGGTGTCGTCCATCAGCCGCTGCTGCTGGCCGACAAGGCCGCCGAGCTCGTCGAGCTTCTTCTGCATCTTCTGGCTGCGCTCGGCCTGCTGCTTCGACATCTGCCCCGACTGCAGCCGCTCCAATAGATCGCGCAGCTGGCTCAGCATCTGCTGTGCCTGATCGCGCGAGCCGGCCTTGGTCATGTCCTCCAGATTTTTCATCATCTGGTCGAGGTCTTGCTGGCTCAGCTGCTGGTTCTGCTGGTCGAGCCCCTCGGGCGGTGTCTGGTCCTGCGCATTCTTGGTCAGCTGCTCGACGTACTTCGACAGCGCCTCGCGCAGGTTCTGCATGAGCTGGTCGATCTCGGAATCGGGCGCGTTCTTCTCCAGCGCCTCGGCGAGCTTATCCTGCGCGTCCTTGAGCGCTTTCTCCGCGTCGGAGAGATCGCCATCCTCGATGCGCAGCGCCAGCTCCCACATGCCGTCGACGATATTCTTCAGGCCCTCGCGGGAGGTGTCGCGGTCCAGCCCGCGGATGGCACTGCGCATGCCGAGATAGATCGAGGTCGAATCGATGAAGCCTTCCGGCTCGATGGTCAGCGCCTCCATCGCTCGCTTGACGAGCGGCACGGTGCGCGGGTCATCCATGAGCTTGGCGCGCTGCTCGACGACGGCGCGCGCCAGCGGCTTGTCGAACTGCCGCTGCGGCAGGACGAGCTTCATCGGTTTGGAGCGGCCGATGTTGCCGGCAACGTCCTTGGCCTCGAGCGTGAGGATGACGGGCTTGCCGGCGTAGGGGTGCGGGCCGAAATCGATGTAGGTCTGCGCCTCCTTCTGCGAGGGGCGCGGCAGGCGCAGGGTGATCTCCGGCGGCTTCTCGTATGGCGGACGTGGACCTTTGAGCGCCTCGGGCTGCGCCCACGCCTTCTTCGGATCGACGGGTTTGTCGGCGCTGCGGTCGCGCTTCACGTCGGCGTTGGCCGAGACCACGCCGTAGTCGTCCTCGGCGGTGTACAGAAGCTTCATCGAGCCGCGGCGCGTGCGCTCCGGCGGCTTGGTCATCGAGATAACGGGCGGCTTGTCGGGTTTCACGTAAAACTGCCAGCGCGCCAGCTCGTTGCCGCCTGAGAGAACGCGGATCTCCGCCGAGTTGCGCATCTCGTAGCGGATCTCGGCGATATCGCTGTTGGGGGCCGACGATTTGCCTGCGTCGGGCTTCTTCGCCTCGACGTGGGTGCGTTCCGCCGAGCCCTCGGCGAACACCTCGAGCGAGGGAACTCCGAGCCCCTTGCCGCTCGTGCGCACGATCAGCACGCTGCGCTCGGGCACCTCGACGAGCTTCGGCTGCGCCTCGGCGGCTGCTACCCCGCGCGCGCCGTCGGCCAGCATCACCGGCGGCTTGCCCGTATACGATGGCGGCGTCACCCAAGCATCGAGGCGTGCCTCGGCCAGGGCGATCGCGGAGTTGAAGCGGAAGGCGGAGCGCAAACGGTCGGACACGCTGTCGCCGACGAGGGCGAGCAAGGCGACGACGCCCAGGACCATGAGCCCGCGCAGCGCGATCGGATCTTGCCGGTCGGCACGCGGATGCGGCGGCCCGACGCGCAGCCGGGCGAGCGCGGCGGCAAGGCGGGCGCGGTGCGCCTGCCAGATAGCGGCGGTGCGCGGGTCATCGGCGTTGGCGGTAACGGTGTCCTCGTAGGACGAGGCAGGACGGTGCGGCACGCCCGAGACGCGCTCGATGCGGCGGACCGCTTCGTCGTGGCTGGGGAAAGGCGTGCGCACGGCGTGCAATAGCGCCGCCACGCCGCCGATCGCGAACAGGGCGAGCACGATGTAATGGGCAAGGTCGGGCAGCATCGGCCAAAGGCCGGCCAGCGACACCAGGAGGAAAAGGCCGACGAGGCCCAGGATCAGCCAGACGCGCGGCCACAGGCGCTCGAAAAACAGCGCCCAACGGCTCGCGCGCACCTTGCGCGCGAATTTCGCGTCGAGAGGAGTGGGGGCGGCCTTCGGCTCCGTCATGGCGGAACGATAGCCGGAACATTACGGCGGGCCTAGCGGCGCGCCGTCGCCCCTGCATTAAACTTTGGTCATCCTGCCGGGAAACACTGCTACTTCCTCCGGCCGGAAGGCGCCCTTGGGCGATAAGCTTTTCGCGGCCGAAACGCGGGGCGCACCGCGGCGGCGCGATCTAGTCCCGCTTGCGGAAGACGAAGACTTTCAGCGCATCGTCCTTCGTCACGGCGCAGCCCACGTCGTCGGCAAACGCGCGCAGATCGGCCATCGCATGCGGGTGGATGTCGTTGCCAACCATCCCGGGCGGGAAAACGTCGCCGATCTGGTCAAACCTAAGCTTGTGCGTCGCGCCCGGCGGGAGCCCGATGATCGAGTGACGGATGAGCATACGATAAGGTTGCTGGTCGTTCATTGCACAGCCTCGCAAAGGCTGAACTGGGGACTGGCGCAGCTAGCTTGCCCACGTTTGCCCAGGCGCCACAAGGGGTTCCGGCATCAAGACGGGCTATTCACTTCAGCCAAGCAGGCAGCCTGTCGAGGGCGATAAGCTCCTCGGTGCCGAAGCGCGGACGGACGACGGCATAGTCGGCACCGTTGACCAGCACCTCCGGCACCAGCGGCCGCGTGTTGTAGCTCGACGACATGACTGCCCCATAAGCGCCGGCGGTCATCACCGCGATGAGATCGCCCGCTGCGAGCGGCGGCAGCTTGCGGTCGAGCGCCAGATAGTCGCCCGTCTCGCACACCGGTCCGACGATGTCCTGCACGATCGCCGGCATCGCCCGCTTCGCCTCGTCGACCGGCCAGATCTCGTGTTGGGCCTCGTACAGCGTCGGCCGGATCAGATCGTTCATCGCCGCGTCGACGACGGTGAACGTCTTGTCGACGCCCTCCTTGCCGTAGATGACGCGAGTGACGAGCACGCCAGCGTTGCCGACGATGACGCGCCCTGGCTCCATGACCAGCTTCAAACCAAGGTCGCCGAGCTCCTCGCGCACGACCTGCGCGTAATCCATCGGCGGGGGCGCCACCTCGCCATCCGACATGTACGGAACGCCCAAGCCGCCACCGATGTCGAGATGCTCAAGCTTGTGCCCGTCGGCAATCAGCTCCTCGGCAAGCGCCCGCATCAGCCGGAAGGCGTTGCGGAACGGCTCCAGGTCGGTGATCTGGCTGCCGATGTGCATGTGGACGCCGGACACGGCGATGCCCGGCAGCTTGCCGGCCGCAGCGTAGAGCTGGCGTGCCTGGCCGTAGGGAATACCGAACTTGTTCTCCGCCTTGCCGGTGGAGATCTTGGCGTGCGTTTTGGCGTCGACGTCCGGGTTGACGCGCAGGGCGATGCGCGCCGTCTTGCCGAGGCCAGCGGCAACCTCGCTCAGCGCGCGCAGCTCCGGCTCGCTCTCGACGTTGAAGCCGAGGATGCCCTGCTCGAGCGCGTAGGCCATCTCCGCGCGCGTTTTGCCGACACCGGCAAAAATGATGCGCGAGGCAGGCACGCCCGCGGCGAGCGAGCGGCGCAGCTCGCCTTCCGACACGACGTCCATGCCGGCGCCGAGCTTGCCGAGCGTCCTCAAGACGGCCTGGTTCGAGTTCGCCTTGACGGCAAAGCAAATGAGCGCGTCCTGGTCGGCAAAGGCTTCAGTCAGCACGCGGTAGTGCCGGGCGAGTGTCGCCGTCGAATAGCAATAGAAGGGCGTGCCCACCTCGGCGGCTAGGCGCGCGAGCGAGACTTCCTCGGCGTGCAGCACGCCGTCCTTGTAATGGAAGTGGTGCATGGCGGGCTTCTTAGCCCTAGATTCGGATTAGCGCAGCAGCGGATCGAGTATGAATCCGTCGTGCGGTTTGGGCGGGGCGGCCGATTCGGGCTGGGTGCCCGAGGCCTCGGCCGACTTGGCGGTGCCGGTTGCCGTGGCTGAGGGCGGGGGATCGAGCGAGCCGCGGACGCCGCAGCCGCCGAACCCAAGGCACAGTCCGGCCGCCAGCAAGGCGCCAGCCATCGCCTTTGGTGTCAACGATACGCGCATGTCCCCGTAGTCCCACGCTGAAAAACAGCAGCATAAGCAAGGCACCCCACCCTCAAGGCGGAACTGGGGCGCCCAGCCACATTCGCTAAATCTAGCCCCTGGGAGAGGTCTTTTCCAACCGCTTCCGCCAGGCGGCAGCCATTTTGGCCACGTTCTGTGGCGCGGTTCCCCCATGGCTGACCCGGCTCGCCACCGAGTTTTCCGGGCTCAGAACCGAGAAAACATCGGCGCTTATGCGCGGCTCGACCGCCTGCATGGCCGCCAGCGACAACTTATCCAGAGGTAGTTTTTCCGCTTCCGCCGCCGCCACAATCCGCCCGGTCACGTGGTGGGCGTCGCGGAACGGCATTTTCAGCACCCGCACCAGCCAGTCGGCGAGGTCGGTGGCGGTGGAGTAGCCGCTTCCCGCCGCGGCCAGCATCGTGTCGGCCTGCGGCTGCATGTCGTCGACCATGCCGGCCGTCGCGGCGACGGCGAGGCCGAGGCTATCGAGGGCGTCGAAGGCGACCTCCTTGTCCTCCTGCATGTCCTTTGAGTAGGCGAGCGGCAGCCCCTTCATGACGATGAGCAGGCTCTGGAAGGCGCCGGCAATGCGCCCGACCTTGGCGCGCGTCAGCTCGGCGGCGTCCGGGTTGCGCTTCTGCGGCATGATCGAGGAGCCGGTGGTGAACTTGTCGCTGAGCTTGATGAAGCCAAACTGCGGCGTCGACCACAGCACGACCTCCTCCGCAAACCGCGACAAATGCACGGCGCAGATGGAAGCCGCGGCGAGCGTCTCGAGCACGAAGTCGCGGTCGGAGACACCGTCGAGCGAGTTATCGGTGGGCTTGTCGAATCCCAGAGCCTTGGCGGTCGCCTGCCGGTCGATGGGGAACGAGGTGCCGGCGAGCGCGGCGGAGCCGAGCGGGCATTCGTTGAGCCGCGCGCGTGCATCCGCAAGCCGGCCGCGGTCGCGACCGAGCATTTCCACGTAAGCCAGCAGATGATGGCCGAAGGTGACGGGCTGCGCCGGCTGCAGATGCGTGAAGCCCGGCATGATGGTACCGGCGTGCGCCTCCGCCTTGCGGACGAACGCAAACTGCAGCACCGCAAGTGCCTCGTCGAGCGCGTCGAGGCGGTCGCGGATATAGAGCTTGAAGTCGGTCGCCACCTGGTCGTTGCGCGAGCGCGCCGTGTGGAGGCGTCCGGCCGGCGTGCCGATCACTTCCTTCAGGCGGCTCTCGACGTTCATGTGCACGTCTTCGAGCGCGCGCGAGAACTGCAGCTTCCCGCCTTCGATTTCGGCGGCGACGTCATCCAGGCCCTTGATGATCGCCTTGGCGTCGGCAGCATCGATGATGCCGGCGTCGGCCAACATGGCGGCATGCGCCTTGGAGGCGCGGATGTCCTGGGGGGCGAGCCGCTTGTCGAAGCCGATGGAGGCGTTTATCTCCTCCATGATCTCTGCGGGTGAAGCCGAGAAACGGCCGCCCCACATGCGGTTAGCAGGCTTGTCCGTCACGGCTTGGTTGCTCCGTCAGGGGTCCGGTCGAAAACGCGTTGGGCGAAAGAAGGCATATGAACCAGCAGCCTCCGCTACCGAAGCGCAACCGCTCGCTGGTGTACGTATGGGTCGCCGCACTCGCAGCAGTGGCGGCGTTTGCGGGGGTATACGTCACGATGGGCGGTCCTGACAATCAAGCGCCGCCGGTCGATCGGTCCGCCTCCCCATCGTCAGAGGTTAAGACCGGGGCGCATCCGCTCGCCACCGGGGCGGTGACCACCTTCGTGTTCAAGCCGCAACCCGAGGCCCTCCCGGACATCCGCTTTCTGAACGGGAATGGCGCCGAGATGAGCCTCGCCAGCTTCAAGGGCAAGGTGGTGCTGCTCAACGTATGGGCTACCTGGTGCGCGCCCTGCCGCGAAGAAATGCCCGATCTCGACAAGCTGCAGGCCGCGCTCGGCTCCGACAAGTTCCAGGTGGTGGCGCTGGCGGTCGACAAGTCCGGCATCGACGGCGCCAGGAAGTTTCTCGCCGACATCAAGACCGAAAAGCTCGAGCCCTTCGCCGATCCGACGGCCAAGGAAGGACTGCGCCTCAAGGTGATCGGCATGCCGACGACCATCCTCATCGACGCGCAGGGGCGCGAGATCGGCCGGCTGATCGGGCCGGCCAAATGGGACAGCCCGGAAGCCAAGAGGCTGATCGAAGCCCAGCTCTAGAAGACGAAGCGCGAGGCGAGCGCGACGGCCGCCACGGCGAGTGCGCCGAAAAACAGCACCTCGTTGCGCCGCGCGGCGATCTCCGCCCGCTCGACCTGCGTCAGAAGCGTGCCGAGCTCGGCCAGGCGGCGATCGATCTGGGCGAACGACTTGTAGGTGAGCCCGGCGAAGGTGCCGCGGTCGCCCTCGATGACATCGAGGCGACCTTTCACGTCCTTACAGGTGCGCTGCAGGTCGGTGATCTTGTAGTCGCGGGAATTCTCGAGGCTGACCTCGAAGGCCTGGAAGCGCCGGTTGCGGTTCGCCTCCTCCGCCATTTCGGCGACGGCCGCCTTCGACTTTTCCAGCTCACGCTCGAGCCGTGCGATGGTTGCATTGAGGCGGTCGAACTGGACGGCGGCTTCGGCGACGAAGCCCTCGCGCCCGACCCACTTGCCCCCAGCCTTGTTCCCAACGGCCTTGGGCCCGGGGACGGCAATCACTCTATCGCCCTGCAACACAACGCAACTCCGTCTTACGCGACCCGACGCCCGAATTTCCCTGAGTATGGCCAATGGGATTTAACGGCACGTATCCAATTGACGCGAAGGGCGAAAGAAGGCGTTTGCATTGACAGCATTTTCCACGCGCGCGACAACCCGGGCCGCCAACCGAGAAAAGTCAGCCGAGGGGCCCGATGTCAGCCAACGTCAATACCGCCGAGTTGCAGAGCGCGATCGAGGCGATCTGGGAGGAGCGGCAAGGCATCTCGGCGGGCACCACCGGAGTCGTGCGCGACTCCGTCGAGACGGCACTCGATCTGTTGGACAAGGGCCTGGTGCGCGTCGCCAAAAAGGGGCCCGAGGGCTGGACCGTCAACCAGTGGCTCAAGAAGGCCGTGCTGCTGTCGTTCCGCCTGAACGACATGGTCGCGATTTCCGGTGCCCCGGGCGGCGCCTCGTGGTGGGACAAGGTCCCCTCCAAGTTCGCTGGCATGACGCCCGACGATTTCCGCCGCGCCGGCTTCCGCGCCGTGCCCGGATGTATCGTGCGCCGCTCGGCCTACATCGCGCCGGGCGTCGTGCTGCTGCCGTCGTTCGTCAATCTCGGCGCCTACGTCGATGAAGGCACCATGGTCGATACGTGGGCGACGGTCGGCTCGTGCGCGCAGATCGGCAAGAACTGTCACATCTCCGGCGGCGCCGGCATCGGCGGCGTGCTCGAACCGCTGCAGGCCGGCCCCGTGATCATCGAGGACAACTGCTTCATCGGCGCCCGCGCCGAAGTCGCCGAAGGCGTCGTCGTCGGCGAGGGCTCCGTGCTGTCGATGGGCGTCTATCTCGGCGCCTCGACGACGATCATCAACCGCGCCACGGGCGAGAAGTTCTTCGGCAAGGTGCCGCCGTTCTCGGTGGTTGTGTCGGGCTCGATGCAGGGCAAGCCGCTGCCCGACGGGTCGCCCGGCCCGCATCTTTATTGCGCCGTCATCGTCAAGCAGGTCGACGCCAAGACGCGCTCAAAGACCTCGATCAACGAACTGCTCCGCGACTAGGGTCCCGAGGCGGTCCCCGTTCCCGTCAGCCCCGCGAAGGCGGGGACCCAGCCATGTCTCCGCGAATGCTTCAGTGCCGGCCACATGCTAGACTTGAGCCGATCTCGGATGAGCGGAGCGGTTGCGCCGTTGCCTGCGGACATGGAGCGCGGCGCATTTCGACCTTCGCAGCGTGTCTATGTGTTCTGGGTTCCCGCCTCCGCGGGAATGACGGTTCAGGCGCGTAACACGCGGAGATACATGAACTCCTACCGCAATCTCGCCAGTCAGAAGATCGCCGACACGCTGACGACGCTGGCGCAGCGCATCAACGAGCGGTTCCCGGGCTCGGGGCTTTTGCAGGTCTGCCGCGAGCTCATCGTCATGGCCGAGCAGACGTCGGAGCGGGCGGACAAGATCGCCCGCCCCAACGTCCCGCTGATCGCCGGCGTGTGGTTGCTGCTGCTCCTCGCCGCCGGCACCGTCGTCTGGCTGCTCGGCAAGGCGATGCAGCTCGAGGCGTCGACGGAGCTGACCAACGTCATGCAGGGCGTCGATGCCGGCGTGAGCCTGCTCATCGTGCTGGGCGGTGCCGCCTTCTACCTGTCGAGCCTCGAAAGCCGCTGGCGCCGCCGCGCCGTCCTCAAGGCGCTGCACGAGTTCCGCTCGATCGCCCACGTCATCGACATGCACCAGCTCACCAAGGACCCGAGCGCGCTCGGCGGACCGCGCACGAGCTCGTCGCCCGACCGCGAGATGACGCGCTTCGAGCTGGTGCGCTACCTCAGCTACTGTTCGGAGATGCTGTCTCTCGCCAGCAAGTCGGCCGCCGTTTACGCCGAGAAGATCGGCGACCCTGCCGTGGTCGATGCCGTCGGCGACATCGAACGGCTGACCACCAACCTCAGCCAGAAGATCTGGCAGAAGATCACGCTGGTAGAGACCGAGATCGACGACGTGCGCGGCGCCAGGGCAGTGTCGGCCGGTGAGTCAGCGCTCAGGCATATGTCGGAAGGATAGGAGCGGATGGGCGCGCCGTTCTCATTGCTGTTCAGCTTCACCGGCCGCATCAATCGCGCCAAGTGGTGGCTGGGACTCGTGGTCCTCGGCATTGCCAACATCGCCGGCGGCCTGCTCATCAACCCGGATTTCTTTTTGGCGGACGAGCCGCCGCCTCCCTCGTTGCCCGACACGCTCTGGCAGGTCGCTTTGCTGATCCCCATGTCGGCCATCACGGTAAAGCGCTTCAACGACACCGACCGACCGGCATGGCTCGGCTACCTGTTCGCACCCTTGGGCGCGGTCCTTTACCTGGGACCGCACCTCAAGGATTGGGTGGGCCCGATGGATGCCACCAAGCTCTTACCTTTGCTCATGGTGCTGTTCGTCTATTTCGTGTTTGCCCTGATCGACAACGGCTTCGTTCGCGGCACCGACGGTCCGAACCGCTATGGTCCCGATCCGCTGGCTCGGAGCACGCCCCCCACATGACCGACATCATCAAGCTCTTGACCACTTTCGACGGCCGCATCGGCAGAAGTCATTGGTGGATCGGCTTCGTCATCACTATGGTCGGCACCCTGGCGGGCATGGCCCTGTTCAATCCCGCCGTGTTCACCGCGGAGGGACCGCCGCCGGCCTCCTGGCCCGATACGATCTGGCAGCTTGTCTGGCTCATACCCGCCACGGCGATCACCGTGAAACGCTTCAACGACCGCGACTGGCCCTGGTGGCTCGGCTATGCGCTCGGCGCTTTCGGCGCCTTCGTGACTGCCGCGCCGCACTTCGCGTTTCAGATCGATCCCGACGCGGAAATCGCGGGGGTAACAGTCTTCTGGCTGTTCCTAGTGACGTTCGTCGCCGCCTTTATCGACAACGGCTTCATTCGCGGCACTCACGGTCCGAACCGCTACGGTCCCGATCCCCTCGCAGAAGGCCAGACGCCCGCATGACCTCAGCACCCGACCCCGTGGCCCTCGCGCAAGCACTGATCCGCTGCGAAAGCGTCACGCCCGTGGAGGGCGGCGCTCTGACGATGCTCGAAGGCGTGCTCGTGCCGGCCGGATTCGATTGCCACCGCATGACTTTTTCCGAGCCGGGCTTCGCCGACGTCGAGAACCTCTATGCCCGACTGGGCAACACCGGTCCCAACCTCTGCTTCGCCGGCCATACGGACGTCGTCCCGCCCGGCAACCTCGAAGCCTGGACGACGCCGCCGTTCGCCGCCCAGATCCGCGACGGCGTGCTGTACGGCCGCGGCGCCGTCGATATGAAAGGCGAGATCGCCTGCTTCATCGCCGCGGCGCAGCGCTTCCTCGCCCGCGGAGGCGGTGCATTCCCTGGGTCGATCTCGCTGCTCATCACCGGCGACGAGGAAGGCGACAGCGTCAACGGCACCGTAAAGGTGCTCGACTGGCTCAAGGCGCGCGGCGAGGTACTGCACGCCTGCGTCGTCGGCGAACCGTCCAGCCGCCACACGGTCGGCGACGAGATCAAGATCGGACGGCGCGGCTCGCTCAACGGCGAGCTCATCGTCGAGGGCAAGCAGGGCCACGCCGCGTACCCGCACACCGCCGACAACCCGGTGCCGAAGCTCGCCCGCATCATCGACCGGCTGTCGCACGTGAAGTTAGACAACGGCACGGCGCATTTCGAGCCGTCGCACCTGGTGTTCACGGTGATCTCGGTGCCGAATACGGCGAGCAACGTCATCCCCGGGCAGGCGCGCGCCCGTTTCAACGTTCGCTACAACGACGCCCACGACCGGCCGCGCCTCGAGGCGCACCTGCGCGAAGCCTGCGACGCGGCAGCGGCCGAGCTCGGCGCGCGCTACACCCTCACCTACTCCGGCACCGGCGACGTGTTCGTCACCGAGCCCGGCCCGCTCGTGGAGACCATGCAGGCCGCGGTGCAAGAGGTGACGGGAAAAACTCCCAAGCTTTCGACGACGGGCGGCACGTCGGATGCGCGCTTCATCAAGGACCACTGCCCGGTGATCGAGCTCGGCCTTCTCAACGAAACGATCCACCAGGTGGACGAGCGCGTGCCGGTGTCCGACTTGGAGACGCTGACGCGGATCTACGACCGCTTCCTCGCGCTGTATTTCGCACGCGCCTGAACGCCGCTACCTTCGGTCAGTTGTCGTGGCGCGTGCGCGCGCCATAGAGTTGTGCGATTCTTGCATGCGATTCTTGCAAAGGAATTGCGCCGTGTCGGACGCACTCTTCGATCTCGAAATCTTCACCCGCCGTGGCATCCCGCTGCGCGCCTTCGCCGCCGGCGAGCGCATCTTTCTGGAGGACGACGCCGGTGACGCCATGTACGTCGTCCGCAGCGGCGCCGTCGACGTCATCAGTTTCGGCAACGTGTTGGACCGGATCGGCGCCGGCGGCGTGTTCGGCGAGATGGCGCTGATCGACGATGCGCCACGTGCCGCCGCCGCGCTCGCCAGCGAGCCGACCGAGGTCGTGGTGATCGACAAGCCGACGTTCCTCGCGCTGATCGCCGAGGAGCCGGAGTTTGCCTTACAGATCATGAAGCTGATGGCCGAGCGCGTGCGCCGCAAGCCGCCGAGCGCCGCCGGGAACTAGGGTGCGGCGCGACGCGAGTGGCCACGCCGGCGCACCTGTTCCTCTTTCGAGAAATTGACCGCCAGCCCGTGCGCGAGAATGCCGATGCCCCACCCGAGCAGCGGCCAGTAGAACCACAGCTTGTCGGGCGTGAAGATGAGATTGACGGCGATCAGGATGAGGTTGACCAGCACGTAAGCGGAGAAATGGAAGAAGAAACCGGTGTCGCCGAGCACCGTCCCGCCGACAGACTGCCTGGTCGCGTCATAGCCTTTGGAAAGATAGGACAGCATCAGCGTGTTCCTTCTCGGACGTGCGGCGGGAGCATCCTAGCACGCCCCGCGGCGCAGCTGCTTGCGATACAAGCGTCACGTTTAACCAGCTGTTCCCGCGGGCATATCCTTTATTCCGGACGCGCCTCGACGCTCTCGGCATCGAGCGAGTAGCCGGCATCGGCAAGCCCGGTGAAGGCGGTCTCCGTCTTGAGCGTGCCGGTGACCCAGACTGGGTCGAACTGCCCTGTGATCTGGAAGCCATTATCCGACTTCACGTAGACGATCTGGTTGGCTGGCGGTGGCGGCACGTGGATGCAGGCGCCGACGAACGGTACCAGCAGAAACTCCTTGATGGTCGTCGCCTCGAAGTCGAGCGGCACGACATAGCCGCCCAGCTTCACCCGCTTGCCGTTGAGGTCGGCGACGACGCGAGGCGGCTGATCGCTCCCCGGTTGGCGGCGCTTGATCGACATGAACTTGCCCTCTTGATACGTCGAGGGTGGAGGCGGTCCGCCGTCGTGCCCGGCCATCGTCGTCGGCGCCGCGCCGGAGAAGAACGTCTTCGGCTTCGGCTTTGCCTCGAGCGGCGGCATGAGCTGCGCCCACTTGAGGTCGATGGGCGGATCAGCAGCCTGCGCTCCCGGTGAGATCACCAGCGCGAACGCAAGGGCAAGTGACGCCTTGTGCATCTTCGTCTCCTTCATGTGCGCACCGTCATGCCGTCGGCGAGCGAAAGTCGATAGGCGCGTGCCGCCGGCAGCAGGCCAGCCAGAAAACCGGCGAGGACGATGGTCGCGAGCATCAGCCATTCGCGCTGCGTCGGCGCGTCGATGTCGAGGTTGAGCCCGTAGGTGGCATCGACCCACGGCCGCAGTAGCATCAGCGCCGCATAGAGCAAAGCGACGCCGAGCGCGACGCCGGCGAGAGTGAGAAGACCCGCCTCCGTAGCCAGTAGTCCGAGGATGGTCGTAGGCCGTGCGCCGACCGAACGGAGGATCGCCATCTCGCGGCGGCGCTCGTTCAACGTCGTGAGGATCATGGTCACCATGCCAAGCAGCGCCGTAGCGACGACCATGGCGGAGACCACCGACAGCGCCGTCTCTGCCGTGCCGACCAGCCCCCACAGCTCCTGCAACGCCGCACCCGGCATGATCGCCGACAGCGGCTCCTGCGCGTACTCGTTGATGGCGCGCTGTAGCTTGAAGGTGGCGAGCTTCGATTTCAGGCCCACCAGTGCGGCGGTGATGGCCTTCGGCTTCAGGTCCATCTGGCGCACCTGATCCGCCGAAATCTCTTCGCCCGGCACCGGCATGCCGCTCTGCCAGTCGACGTGGATGGCCTCGATGGCTCCGAGGCTCACCAGTACGGTGCGGTCGACCGGCGTGCCCGTCTTGGCGAGGATCCCCGCCACGCGGAACGGCTTGTCTGCGTGCTCGACGAAGGCTACGGACCCGAGCCCGTGGGCGACGACGATCAGGTCGCCGACTTTGTAACCGAGTGCTTTCGCCACGTCGGCACCGATCACCGCGTCGAACAAGTCGCCGAACGGCGCACCAGCGGCGAACGCCAACTTCTGGCCGTGGCGGTACTTGTAACGCTCGAAGAATTCCGGCGTCGTGCCCATCACCCGGAACCCGTGGTGGCTGTCGCCCAGCGACAGTGGCACGATCCACGCAACCTCCGGCCGCTTGGCGATGTCGTCGTAGCTCCGCCAGGTGACGTTGTTCGTCGCGTTGCCGATGCGGAACACCGAATAGAGCAGGAGTTGGATAGAACCCGAGCGCGCGCCGACGATCAGGTCGGTGCCGGAGATGGTATCGGCGAAGCTCTGCCGCGCGCCGGTGCGCACCCTTTCTACGCCGAGGAGCAGCATCACCGAGAAGGCGATGGCGAGCACCGTCAGCGATGCGGTGAGCGCGCGGTTGCCGAGCGACTGCAGGGCAAGGCGCGGAACGATGTGGCGCGGAACGCTCATGCGGCCACGCTCCTTTCGGCGCGGGCGATCTCGTCCAGCCGGACGACGCGGTCGAAGCGGGCGCCCAACTGCTCCTCGTGGCTCACCATGATGACGCAAGCGCCCGCGGCTTCGGCCTCGGCAAACAGGAGATCGAGGAAGGCGAGCTGCCGGTCCCGGTCGAGCGCCGAGGTGGGCTCGTCGGCGACGATTAGCTCGGGGCCGCCGATCAGCGCTCGTGCGGCGGCGACGCGCTGCTGCTGGCCGACGCTGAGGTCGGCCGCCGAGTGATGGGCCAGCTCCGCCACGTCGAGCCCGAGGCTTTTCAGCAACCGCTTCGCCTCGTCCTCCGCCGGACCCTTGCGCACCGCACGCGCCGCACGCTGCCGCGCGAAGCTCAGGGGCAGCATGACGTTGTCAAGGATCGAGCCGTACGGCAGCAGGTTGAACATCTGAAAGATGATGCCGAAGTGCTCGGCCCGGAAGTGATCGCGCACGGCGTTGGACAATTTCGTCAGATCGGTGCCCAGCACCTCGAGCTCCCCCGCCGACGGCGCGACGATGCCGCACAGGAGGCTGAGGAACGTCGACTTGCCCGTCCCCGACGGACCGAGCAGCAGCACCCGCTGGCGCGCCGGCAGCACAAAGCTGTCGATCGTCAGCGAGAACGGCCGGGCGCCGGGCCAGCGGAAGTGGACGCCCGACATGCGGACTACGTCCGCGTTGACGGGGTCGGGAGTGGGGCGCTGCATCACATGACCCCGGCCAGATCGAGCGTGGGCCGGTCGCGGCTGACCTCGTAGCTGCTCTGGCCCTTGGCGCCGACCACATTGACGGTCAGCTCCTTCGCGCCAGCGAAGAGCTTGAAGTAGTTGAAGGTGATGGTCGTCAGCTCGGCGGGGCTGGTGCAGTCGAGGGCATAGGTCGCGTGGAAATGGCTGTGACCGCCCTCGGCCTTATCGCCGTGGTCGTGACCGTCGTGATCGTCGCCACCTTTGGCGTCCTTGTCATGATCGTGGTCATCGTGATCTTGGTCGCCATGCGCCTCGGTCTCGATGAGAACCTTGGTTTCGGCCGCAGAGCATCCCGCTGCCGCCGGCAACGCGAAGACGTCGAGCGGCTTTTCCAACAGTCCCTTTGCCTTGTCGACCGCCGCCTTCTGCTCGGGCGTGGAGGCGGCGTGCTCGAATCCCACGACGTCCATGCCGGCGACCTCAAGCTCCAGCGCCACGCGCTTGTCCTCGATGGCGATGTTGAGCGTTCCGTGCCCGTGCACGTGGGCGCCGAGCTCCCGGTGCTGATCCTCGGCGAATGCCGGCGACAGGAGGAGGGCGAACGAAGAGACGGCGAGAGCAGATATCAGCGGCGAGCGCATGACATGATCCTCAGATGTGTCGCTCGCACAGGCTGCGAGCCTCTGGCGCGAGCGGAAGATGCAATGTTCAGGGGTGGCTAGTGCTCGCGCCGCTTGAACAGCACACGCGATGCTTGGCGCAGCGCTCAGGCGGCAGGCGGCGCACGCGCCTGAAAGGATAGGGCGACAGGAGCGGCCAGGCTAGGCGTTGAAGCCAGGGGAAGCGGCGGCTCGAAGCGCCGTACATCGATGACGGCGACCGGCGCCTCCGGGAGCACCCCGTTTGCCGCCGCCAGCGAGCAGCACAGCGGACAATCATGCCGATGGTCGTGGGGCTTGACGGGCGCATCGCATTGGGCGGTGCGGACGATGGCGCGGCAGGCGATCGCGGCATCGGCGACCCGCACCGCGTGACCATGCGCGTGCGGATGCACGTGCGCCTGGGCGACGAACAGGGCAGCCTGCATCGCCACCGCGAGCAGGGCTACCAGTCCAGGTGTCGATCGCCGCCGAAGGAAGCGCATTGTGTCTCCAGGGGTTCTGGCACGATACGCTCAAAACTAGGGCGAGCGAAAGACGCCCCGGCAGGCCTCGACGCCGCCCCCCTACCCATCGGCCAACTCTGGGCACCCGCCGTTAAACAACCCGGTGTTTGGGGGGCGCCGCAGTGCACTCGCGCTTGTTGAACGCAAGCAAGTTTGGCAATCTGGACACGGATATTTTTTAAGGGGTTTCGGATGCGCGGGTCGTTTTGCGGCAAGATGTATAGCGTGCTTTCGACGCTTCTGGCTGCGGCCGCTCTACTCGGATCGAGCCACCCCGGCGCCGCGATATCCTTCTCTGACCGCGATGAGGTGCGCGAGAGCGTCGTGCGCCTCGAGGTTGATACCGGCCAGGGCGTGCAGCAGGGGACCGGCTTCATCATCAATGACCGCCGTACCATCGTAACCAACAACCACGTCATTGCCGGCGCCAAGACGATCTACGTCACGTTCCTGGCCGCCGGCAAGCCGACCGCCGTCCCGGCCCAGGTTGTCACGACCGATCCGGAAAAGGACCTGGCCATCGTTGAGACGGCCTTCGACATCTTCGGCGAGCCCGTGGTGTTGGCCAATTACGATACGGACCCTCCGGCGAAAGTGACTGCCATCGGCTATCCCAGCGCCGCCGATGCCATAACCGGCGGAGCCGTGCTGCCGAACATCATCTTCGAGCCCTCCTACTCTGTGGGAACCGTGGCTCGCGTCGTGTCGAACGCGACGGTTCTGGGCGGCGCCAAACTCATCCAGCACACCGCGGTCATCAATCCAGGCAACAGCGGCGGCCCGCTGTTCGATGAATGCGGGCGCGTCATCGGCATCAACACGCTGCGCACGCTCCCCAAGGAATCGGACTTCGCGCAGGGCATCTTCTTCGCCGTCGATATTCGCGAGCTGGAGGCGATGCTGAAGGAAAACCTCATTCCATTCACCAGCGTCGACAAGCCCTGCACGCCCGGCATCGAGGCGAAGAACGACGTCGCACCGGCCACGACCAAAGAGACCGAAGCCGCGGTGTTCGACCGCTTTGCCGCTTGCATCAAGGCGCGCCCGTGCGACCGCAACCTCTGCAAGGGACGCTACACAAGACGTGTCTCGACGGAGCTCGCCAACGCGCGCCAGGCCGATATCGATGTGCGCGTGACCGCTTCCGAGCCGCGGTGCACCGAGCAGAAGGAGACAGAAGCGTTTCAGGAATTCCGGCGCTGTGCCATCAACACCCCATGTGACTTCGACAAGACCTGCGCCAAGAACGTCGAGGAAGCCCTCGCTGTCGAAAGCCTCAAGGTTCGTCGCACACTGTTCGACCGCGCCCGGAACAAAGCCCAGGACGATTGCCGCACGGCCTCGGCCCCCGGCGTCTGGCGCGCTGGCGAGAAGGACAAAGGCGTCTGGATGGCGATGGTCACCAACGAAAAGGGTGCCGCCCTCGTCGTCGCCTGCGATATCACCGGACCAAGCCCCGGGGACGGCGTCGTCCTCCTCGGTGAGGTCAAAGGCAAGCGCGACCGCTGGACGGGTACGCGCGGCGTGCAGATGACGATCGATGCCTTTTCCGAGCCGCTACAACTCGATTTGAAGACCGACGGCGCCGACCTCACGGCTGGCAAGAAGCACGTCGAGAACCTCAACACGCGTGGCTGGCTCAAGGAGATGATTGGAAAACTCAGCGTCGGCAGCGTCGTCACCTTTGAGGAGCCGAAGGTGGAGCTCGACGAGACCTTTTCACTCAATGGCGCCGATCAGGTTCTGGCGCCCTGCCTCAAGGCCAAGTTCGTCGAAAAGCAGCAGCAGTGATGACGCGGGCGGGCGCGGCGGCCTCAGCCGCCGCCCGTCTAGCGGCCTACGCGCTTGAGCGTCCCGGACGCCCTGGGCGGGGCAGGCTCGTTCGTCGGCAGCCATTCATAGGTCATGGACCTGCCATCGACCGTCACCCGGACCTTGCCGCTGACGCAGTAGTTGTCGCTGCGCTCTTCCGACCCGTTGAACGTGATCGTCTCGGTGAATTCGTAGGCATCGCCGTCCTGGCCGCCGTCCAGGACGCCGCCACACGGAATGTCCACATATCGACTGATCCCGCCCCGCGGAGAGACGAACGTCAGGCGCATATTGAACTGGCCTTCTCTGCCTTCGTGGCTGCCGCTACAGACCCACGTGCCGACGATCGGATCGGTTTCGGCCGCGTCCGCGAGACAGGGCGCCGCGACAAACGCCATTGCTCCGGCGATCACGCGAAAACAACGCTGCACAGTGCACCCTCCATGAACGGCTTCTATCTACCGCGTCTGCTCTGCCGCTTCAGCTCGCCGGTAGCCGTACGCTCCTGGCCCTCGAACGTCCCGGACCAATCGAATTTCATCGTGTCGCCGTCGACTGACAGGCGCATGACCCCGTCAAAGCAGCCGTCGTCTCGCTCGTCGAGCCCGTTGAAGTTGATGCTCTCCTGGTATTCGTAGTCGTCGCCTTTGCGATCCCCCGTGAGCATACCTCCACAAGGTGTTTCCCCGGGATAGCGGACGATCCCCCCCTTGGGAGAGACGAACGTCAGCCGCACTTGGTATGCCTCCTTCTCCGGCTCCGCCGCCGTGCCCGTCCAGGTGCCGACGATGGCGTCCGTCAGAGATCCTGCGACGCCGTCGACGTCCTGCGCGAGCGATGCGCTGGCCGCTGCTGCCATGGTCAATAGTCCGAGCACCGCGCCGATCATGCGCCGATGGCCATCAATATGCGCTCTAGTGCTCACCTCTACTCGCCCCTTCCATTATCGCCGTCGCTTGACGCGGCGCAGCTCGCCTTCGGCGGAAATGTTCTCGCCTTTGTCGGTGCCGCTCCACACGAACTTCAACTTGTCGCCGTTGACGCTGACATGCACGGAGCCGGGGATGCAGCCCTGCACTTTTTCGTCCGTTCCGCCGTAGGTGATTGTCTCGGTGAATTCGTAGTCGTCGCCCTTGCGATCGCCGGAGAGAATGCCGCCGCACGAATAGGTGGGATACCGGCTTACGCCGCCGCGCGGCGAGACGAAAACCACGCGCGCCTGGAAAGTGATGTCACCCTGCACGATGTCGCCCGCCCATACGCCGACGATTGGGTCCTGTTCCGCAGCGGCCACCACGGGTGCAAGACAAACGGCGAGGACAGCGAGGAAGCGAAATGACATACGGGAAAACCTCGGTGGACGTGCGCAATCCTACAATTCTTATCCTTGGATCTGACTGCGGAAAAGAGATAGCCGGCGGCGCCGTAAACGGCCGTCGCGCCAGACGGCGCCCCGTGCCAAGATGCCGGTCAACAACCAGTCAATAAAGGGAGGACAATCAAACCCATGAGCCGGCTTTACCAGGACCCGCACCGCGCCCTCCAGGACCGCTTCCAGTCGCGGCCCATGGCCGACCGGATCGAGCAGATCGCCCTCAAGACCGAGATCGGCCCGGACGAGAAGGCCTTCATCGAGAGCCGCGACTTCTTCTTCCTGACGACCGTCGACGGCCAAGGCCGGCCCACCGTCTCCTACAAGGGGGGCGCCCCCGGCTTCGTCCGGGCCATCGACGATACCCACCTCACCTTCCCCAGCTACGACGGCAACGGCATGTACCTGTCGATGGGCAACATCACAGCCAACCCGCACGTCGGCTTCCTGTTCATCGATTTCGAGCGTCCGTGCCGCCTGCGGGTGCAGGGCCTGGCCGAGGTCTCCGATGCCCCCGAGCAGCTCGCCACCTACAAGGAGGCGGAGCTCGTCGTGCGCGTGAAGGTGACCGAGTTGTGGATGAACTGCCCGCGCTACATCCACCGCTACGAGCGGCTCAAGACCTCGCGCTACGTGCCGCAAGTCGACGCCGAGACGCCGGTCTGTGAGTGGAAGCGGATCGACGGCATCCAGGACGTGCTGCGCCCCAAGGAGCTGGAGCAGGTGGCGGCCTCCGGCGGCACCATCGCTATCGAGGAATGGATGGGCCGCGTCGTCACCGGCGACGAGAAGGCCTGAACACAAATCAGCAACGCCGCCGGAGCGGTCTCCGGCGGCGTGCCCGCCTCTTTGCGAGGCGGCTCCTTGCGCGTTATTCGCGATAATTCCTGGCCCGTTAGCTGAACCTTCAGCCCACAGGCAGAGCATCCGTCGGCGCGACTTTGGACCTCGTGCCGCAGGCGGACAACTGCTGCTTCCGCGCAGCTCACGCGTTCGATATGCACCGGGCGCCGGGCTCGCAGGGTGAAGGATAGACTAACGGAATGATCCGTTTCCGCCGGCTTTTCGAGCTCGTTTCCGATGTCGACCGCCGCCGCTTCGCCGAAGCCAGCGACCTGTTTCGCACGGCGTTCCCGCACGAGGCCGATGCCATCGACCGCATCGCCCACATGCTGCTCAACCGGCGGACGATCGGCTTCGACCCGATCCTGCTGTTGTCGACCGACGCCCGCGACCGCATCACCGGCCTGGCCTTCGTCTACTACTTCTCCGACATCCACTACGGCTACCTGCAGTACATCGCCTCGGACCCGCGCAAGCCGGCGCGCGGCATCGGCATCGCGCTCTACGAGGCGCTGCGCGAGTTGCTGGCGGCGCGTGGAGCGCGCGGGCTGTTCCTCGACGTGCCGCCGGTCGAGCCCGAGAAGCTGAAGGACCGCACGCGCGTTGCGGTCAACCGCAGGCGCATGCGCTTCTACGCCCGCTACGACGCGAAAAAGGTCGCCGGCACGCTGTGGGACGTCGAAGCCAACCCGCGTAACGACGGCTTCCTAACGACGCTTCTCTACGATCCGCTCGGCCGCAAGTCGCAACTGCCCCAGCGCGACGCGCGCGTCGTCGTACGCAACATCCTCGTCGATCAGTACGCGTTCGAGCACGACGACCCTTTCGTCATGCGCATCGTCCGCTCGTTCACCGACAATCCGGTGAAGCTGGAAGCGCTCGGTCCCCAGCCGGAGCGCGCCGCGCCCACCAAGGCGAAGTACCTGCTGCCGATCAAGATGGTCGTCTCCGAGCGCCACATGATCCACCACCTGCGCGAGAAGGGCTACGTGGAGCGCCCGGTGCGCGTCACCTCCATCCTCAAGGGCCTCGAAGGGCTGCCGATCGAGCGCGTGCCGACGCGCAACTTCAGCGAGGACCATCTCACCGCCGTGCATACGCCGGCGCTGGTCGGCTACCTGAAGGCGATGGGCCAGCGGCTCGACCCGAAGGCGATCATCTACCCGGAAGTGTTCCCGATCCGTCGCCCCGACCGCGTGCCACGCGCGCTGGAGGACCGCGCCGGCTATTTCTGCGCCGACACGTTCACGCCGCTGACGCAGAACTCGTTCACCGCCGCCAAGGACGCGGCGAACGTCGCGCTCACCGCCGCCACGCTGGTCGCCAACGGCGAGCGCTTTGCCTACGCGCTCTGCCGGCCGCCCGGGCACCACGCCGAGCGGCGCATCTACGGCGGCTTCTGCTTCCTCAACAATTCGGCGATCGCCGCGAACTATCTCTCGCGCCAAGGCAAGGTGGCGCTGCTCGACATCGACTACCATCACGGCAACGGCGGCCAGGACATCTTCTATGCCCGTGACGACGTGCTCACAGTGTCGATCCACGGCCACCCGAGCCACGCCTATCCCAACTTCTCCGGCTACAGCGACGAGCGCGGCGAAGGGGCCGGGCTCGGCTTCAATCACAACTTCCCCACCGAGCCGCCCGTCGACGACGAGCGCTACCTGGCGCTGCTGGAACGAGCGCTCGGCGTGGTTCGAACCTTCAAGCCGCGATTCTTCGTGCTGTCGATCGGCTTCGACATCATGCGCGGCGATCCGACCGGCTCGTTCGCCGTCACCAATCAGGGCATGCACCGCATCGGCAAGCGCATTGGCCGCTTCGGGCTGCCGACGCTCATCGTGCAGGAGGGCGGCTACTCGCTCGGCAACCTGCGCTCAGGCTCGCACGCCTTCTTCCGCGGCATCGTCGAGGCCTGGCACGTTTGAGCCGATCAGGCCGGCGGGGCAGTCTCGGGGGCGAGCGGCGCCGGCGGCTTGCCGCCCGCGCCGTGCAGGAAGGTCATGGTCACATAGGCGCCGATCCACGAGCCGGCGGCCGCGAACACCACGTATGCCCAGTTGTTGGTGTAGCTGATCACCGCGAACGAGGAGAGCGTGTACCAGAGGCTGCTCCAATTAGCGGCGGCGACGCGCTTGCGGGCGATGACCGAGTTGGTGAACATGACGTAGACCGCGTCGGTCAGCGCCGTCGCCACGACGACGCCCAGCGCCAGCCACGGATCGATCTCGAAAATGCTTTGCATGGTGCGCCCTCGGCAACGGCGCACGGAAAGCGCCGCCGGCAGCCTAGCGGCGCACCTTTAACGAACGGCAACTTGTGGATTACTTGAAGTGCTTGGAAAGCTTCAAGCCCTGCGCCTGGTAGTGCGAGGCGAGGTCGCGGCCGTAGATCAGCTCCGGCGTCGCGGTGAGCTTCTCGTAGACGAGGCGGCCGATGATCTGCCCGTCCTCCAGGATGAATGGCACCTTGTGCGAGCGCACCTCGAGCACGGCGCGTGAGCCGGCACCGCCGGCCTCGGCATGCCCGAAGCCCGGATCGAAGAAGCCCGCGTAATGCACGCGGAACTCGCCGACCAGAGGATTGAAGGGCACCATCTCGGCCGCCTGGTCGGGCGGCACCTGCACGGATTCCTTCGAGGCGAGAATGTAGAACTGATCCGGATCGAGGATCAGCCGCTTCTTGCCGCGCACATAGATCGGCTCCCAGTAGTCGAGCGTCGAGCAGGCGCCGACCGCATCGACATCGACGAGGCCCGTGTGGCGCTTGCCGCGGTAGCCGACGAGACCGTCCTTGTCGCCCGCGAGATCGACCGACAGGGGAATATCCTGCACCGGCCGCGCCTCGCTGCTGCCGGCGCGGAAGCGGATTTGCGACAGGCGCGAGCCCTTGCGTACGACGACGGAGAAGGTCTGCGGGCAAATCTCGGCGAACAGCGGCCCCTTGTAGCCCGCCGGGATCGTGTCGAAGGCGGAGACGCCGTCGGCGATGACGCGTGTGAAAACGTCGAGGCGTCCCGTTGAGCTCTTCGGGTTCGTCGCCGCGCACAGGTCGTCAGGCAGCGCCAGGCTCTCCAGAAGTGGCGCGACGTAGACGCAGCCGGTCTCGAGCACGGCGCCCTGCGACAGGCTGATGGCGTGCAGCTGCAGATCGTCGAGCTTTGTCGAAACGCGCTCGCCCCGACCCGGCAGGAAGCTCGCCCGCACCCGGTAGGCGATGTTGCCCAGACGCAGGTCGAGGCTCGCGGGCTGCAGCTGGTTGGGCAGCAGCGGCTCGGCGAGCTTCACCTCCTCGCTGACGATGAGGGCACGGATCGCCTGCGACGGCAGGATGCCCTCGGCGGGCGCCATCGGTGCAGACCTCGGAGCTTTAAGCTCGGGCTTAGCCATCTTCGTTAAACCCCTACCGCCAAGCACTGCTTTGTCGCTTAGAGCAAGCAGGCCTTGACGCCAAGCTTCAAGCGGGAGTAATCCCCGCTTCTACCTCGTGGTCATTTGGCCGGCCGGCTTGCAGCCACGTAAAACAACTCGCTAAAAGGGCCGTGCGCACCCGGAGCTTGAGCGCGGCCACCTTTTTTGGGCGCCGCATCGGCTGGCCGGGTTTTTTGTTGGGCGGGAGCCCTGGAGGAAGTGCGCATGGCAAGCAAGAAGAACGGGCCGGCAGACCCGCAACAGTGGGCACGCGAGACGCAGCTCGTGCACGGCGGAACGCTGCGCTCGCAGTTCGGCGAGACCTCGGAAGCCATGTTCCTGACGCAGGGCTTCGTCTACGACAGCCCCGAGCAGGCCGAGGCGCGCTTCAAGAACGAGGACCCGGGCTTCCAGTACAGCCGCTTCGGCAATCCGACGGTCGCCATGTTCGAGGAGCGCGTGCGCCTGCTCGAGGGCGCCGAGGATGCCCGCGCCACCGCCAGCGGCATGGCGGCCGTGAACGGCGCGGTCATGTCGTACCTCAAGGCCGGCGACCATATCGTCTCGGGGCGCGCCCTGTTCGGCGCCTGCCGCTATATCGTCGAGACGCTCAGCCAGCGCTACGGCATCGGCTGCACACTGGTGGACGGGCGCGACCTCGACGCCTGGAAGAAGGCCGTGCGGCCGAATACCAAGATGTTCTTCTTCGAGACGCCCTCGAACCCGACGCTGGAGCTGGTCGACATAGCGGCCGTCTCCAAGATTGCGCATGACGCCGGCGCCCTCGTCGTCGTCGACAACGTGTTCGCCACGCCGCTATTCCAGCGGCCGCTGCAGCACGGGGCCGACATCGTCGTCTATTCCGCCACCAAACACATCGACGGCCAGGGCCGCTGTCTCGGCGGCGCGGTGCTCGGCTCGAAGGATTACGTGACCAACCACCTGCAGGAGTTCCTGCGCCAGACCGGCCCCACCATGAGCCCGTTCAACGCCTGGGTCATGCTCAAGGGCCTGGAGACGATGCCGGTTCGGGTCAAGGCGCAGACGGCAACGGCGGCAAGGCTCGCCGATCACCTGGCGGCCCAGAAGGGCGTCACGCGCGTCTTCTATTGCGGTCGTGCCGACCACCCGCAGGCGGGCATCGCCAAGAAGCAGATGACCGGCGGCGGGCAGATGATCGCCTTCGAGGTCGAGGGCGGCAAGGCGGCGGCGTTCAAGCTGCAGAACGCGCTCAACCTGATCAAGCTTTCCAACAACCTGGGCGACGCCAAATCGCTCATTACCCATCCGGCCACGACGACGCACTACCGGATCGGGCCGGAGGCGCGTGCCGAGTTGGGCATCGGCGACGGTCTGCTGCGCCTGTCCGTGGGCCTCGAAGCCTTCGAGGATCTCGCGGCCGACCTCGACGCCGGACTCGCCGCAGTGCGCCGTTAATCACGACGCGCAGCGCATTGACCCGGCGCGCCGGGCGCTTAGAATCCGCGCCGTTGCGCCGCTTTTGCCCGGCGCGAGGAGATTTGCCGCAAATGTACGAAGCTGTGACCCGCGGCATCCGCATCCGCGTGACCCCGCAATATCTGGAGGATCAGTCGTCCCCGGACGAGAGCGAGTTCTTTTGGGCCTATACCATCGACATCGCCAACGAAGGCGACGAGACGGTGCAGCTCCGCTCGCGCGTGTGGCTGATCACCGACGGCGCAGGGCAAACGCAAGAGGTGCGTGGCCCGGGCGTGGTCGGCGAGACGCCGGTTATTCAGCCGGGCGCCTCGTTCAGCTACACGTCGGGGTGTCCGCTGCGCACGCCGTCCGGCATCATGGTCGGCAGCTATCAGATGACCGACGAAAAGGGAGAGCTGTTCGACGTCGCCATTCCGGCGTTCTCTCTCGACAGCCCCTTCGCCGTGCGCAGCGTCAACTAGCGAGCCACCAATGAGCGGACCGAGCTACTCGGCGACGGAGCTGCTGGCGCGACTCGTCGGTTTCGACACCACCAGCCATAAGTCGAACCTGCCGCTCATCCGCTTCGTGGAGGACTACCTCTTACAGCACGGCGTGGTGAGCCAAATCGTGCCCTCCGCCGATGGCCGCAAGGCCGGTCTCTACGCTACCGTCGGCCCCGCGCATGCGGGCGGCGTCGCGCTCTCGGGCCATACGGACGTCGTGCCCGTGGACGGCCAGCAATGGACAACCGATCCATTCATCGTCGCCGAGCGCAACGGCAAGCTCTACGGGCGCGGCACCGCCGACATGAAGGGCTTCCTCGCCTGCGTGCTCGCGGCGGTGCCGGATTTCTTGCGCCGCCCGCTCACCGTGCCGATCCACCTCGCCTTCTCCTACGACGAGGAGATCGGCTGCCTCGGCGTGCGCCCGATGATCGCCGAGTTCGGCACCCGCCTCGTCAAGCCGCGCATGGTGTTCGTCGGCGAGCCGACGTCGATGAGCGTCGTCGATTCCCACAAAGGCCCCGTGCGCTGGCACGTCCACATCAAGGGCCGCGCGGCGCACTCGAGCATGGCGCCGCTCGGCGTCAATTCCATCGCGATCGCTGGCAAAATTCTGCGCGAGCTGGCCGACATCGAGCACGAATTGAAGCTGCGCCCGCAGGATCCGCGCTTCGATCCGCCCTACGCCACGCTACAGGTGACTCGCATCGACGGCGGCACTGCGACGAACATTGTGCCCGTCTCATGCCGCCTGGACTTCGACGTGCGCGCCATTCCCGGCGTCGACATTGCCGCCATCGACGGGCGCGTCCGCGCCTTCGCCAACAACGTGTGCGTGCAAGAGATGCGCAAGGTCGCACCCGAAGCCGGCATCGACATGGTGATCGCCAACCAGGTTCCGCCATTCGCTGCCGGCCCGCAGTCCGAGGCCGTGGCACTCGCGCTGAAACTTGCCGGGCAGAACGAGACGCACGCCGTCTCGTACGCGACCGAAGCCGGACTTTTCCAGGTTGCCGGCTCGCCTTCGGTCGTCATCGGCCCGGGCGACATCGCGCAGGCGCACACTGCCAACGAGTGGATCGCCAAGGACCAGATCGACAAGTGCAGCGCTTTCCTCGGGCGTCTCGGCGACTGGGCGGAGCACGGCTCGGCGGTGCGCTGACGCACGGCAGCATCACGTCTTGTTCAGCGCGCTTCCAAAGTTTGCCGGGAACTTTCGGCAAGCCGTTCGACTTATGACCGTATCGGATTAAGTCGAACGATAATGGAGGCTCGCTGTGAACCGGCCCGCATTCCGCGAAACCCTTTTTAGCACCTTGGCTTTGCTCGCTTCTTTCGCTCCGGCGCTCGCCGCCGAGGAGCAGGGCGACGACGGCCAGGTCGCTTACAACAACGCCTGCCGCACCTGCCACTCGTTCAAGGAAGGCGACAACCGCCTCGGTCCGACGCTGCACGGCATCGTCGGCCGCAAGGCCGGCTCCGTCGAAGGCTTCGCGTTCTCTTCGGCGATGAAAAGCTCCGGCATCACCTGGGACGAGGCCAACCTCGACAAGTTCATCGCCAATCCCGAGGCTGTCGTGAACGGCAACGGCATGAAGCCGTTCGGCGGCGTCGCCGACGCCGGCGAGCGCAAGAAGATCGTCGACTACCTGAAGACGCTGAAGTAGCTGCCAGCAATCCCGCACCCGGCTGTCGCGCTACGCGCGTCCAGCCGACCTCTCCCGTCCATGCGGAGCATGACTTCGCTATGACGCTGGAATGACGTTGGGGATGGCGCAGGCTATCCGAGCCTCCCCGTCATCCCCGCGCAGGCGGGGACCCAGGGCACTTAGCCGATCGAATGGGCCGTCAGATCGCCGCTGCGCTTCCCGCCGGCGTCAGGATCCAGCGATATGCGCGGCTGGCTTCCCGCCTGCGCGGGAATGACTTTGAGGGGGACGCGATCCCAAACGTGCGGGCTAGCCGAACTCGTCGGGCGCGAACTTGTAGGTCTTGGTGCAGAACTCGCACGTCACGCTGATCGACCCATCCGGCTCGCGCATGTCGGTGAGCTCGGCCGCGCCGAAGCTCTTCAGGAACGCCGCGACGCGCTCACGCGAGCACCGGCAGTAGGCCTCGATCGCCGCCGCGGGGAAAGCCCGCACGCCTTCCTCGTGGAACAGCCGGTACAGCAGCCGCTCGGGCGCCAGGGTCGGATCGAGCAGCTCGTGATCCTCGACCGTCGACGCCAGGATGCGCGTGCGCTCCCAGTCGTCGTCCTCCTCGCTGTCCGGCTCGTCGCTCTCGAAGGCTTCCTCGAGATCCGTATTGGTGCCGCCGGCGCTCGGCAGGTGCTGGATCATCAAGCCGCCGGCCCGCCACTGCCAGCGCCCCGGCGCACCGTTCTCACCGGCCGTGTAGTGGCGGGCGACGGCGAGGCGGATGAACGAAGGCAGCTGCTCGGACTGGCGGAAATAGCTGAGCGCGGCGTCGCCGACACCCTCGCCATCGAGCGCGACGATGCCCTGGTAGCGCTCCATGTCCTCGCCCGGGTCGATGGTAATGGCGAGGTGTCCCTCGCCGAGCAGCGCGCCCTGCGCGATAGCATCGCCGGCGCCGACGCGCTTCTTGTCGTAGCGCGCGTAGGCACGCAGGCGCCCCGGCGACTCGTAGCTGACCACGAGGAAATCGAGCAGCCCGTCCGTCTTGGTCTGCAGGGTCAGCTTGCCGTCGATCTTAAGGGCCGTGCCCAGCATCGCCGTCAGCGCCACGGCCTCGCCAAGCGTCTGCGACACCGGCTCCGGCGCGGCGTGATGCGAGAGGATCTCGTCGACGGCTGCCCCGAGACGCACGAGACGGCCGATGACGCCCGAACGCACGGTGCGGAACGGCAGCACGAGGTCGTCGCTCGGTTTCTTCGGCGTCTCCGTCGTTGCGACCGTTCCCGCCATCAAGAAACTCCGAGACACCAGGCGAGGATCGCCTTCTGCGCATGCAGCCGGTTCTCCGCCTCGTCGAACACGACCGACTGGGGACCGTCGATGACGTCCGCCGTCACCTCCTTGCCGCGGTAGGCGGGGAGGCAATGCATGAAGATGGCGCCGTCGGCCGCCTTGCTCATGAGCTTGGCGTCGACCGCGTAGGGCTCGAGCATCTTCTTGCGGCGCGCCGCATCCGTTTGCCCCATCGACACCCAGGTATCGGTGACGACGCAATCGACGCCACGCACGGCTTTCGCCGCATCGGACGTATAGCTGATGGCGCCCTTCTCGCGCTTGCCCCAGTCGACCGCCGCCTCCTCCGGGCGAAGTGCATCGGGGGTGGCGATGCGCAGCTCGAAGCCGAAGCGCACGGCAGCGTGCATCCACGACACGGCGACATTGTTGCCGTCGCCGACCCAGGCCACCGAGCGGCCTTTGATGGGGCCCATGTGCTCCTCGAAGGTCATGATGTCGGCCATGACCTGGCAGGGATGGCTCTTGTCGGTCAGGCCGTTGATCACCGGAACGGTCGCGTACTCGGCAAGGTCGAGCAGCGTCTCGTGCGAGTTGGCGCGGATCATGATCGCGTCGACGTAGCGCGACAGCACGCGCGCCGTGTCGGCGATGGATTCTCCGCGGCCGAGTTGCAAGTCGCTGTTGTTGAGCGACAGCGTCTGGCCGCCGAGCTGGCGCATGGCGACGTCGAACGACACGCGCGTGCGCGTCGATGGCTTCTCGAAGATCATCGCCAGCGTCGATTCGGCGATCTCGTCGGGCTTGAACTTTGCCGGCGTGCGCTTGCCCGCCCTCTTCATCGCGTGCGCCATGTCGATGATGGTGCGCAGCGTCTTCGGCTCGAGCGCGTCGAGGTCGAGAAAATGTCTCGGCTGTCTAGTGGTTTGCGATTTCGTTGCCATGGCACTCCGGCCGGCTGAAGAATACTGGTTTAGGTGGCGGGCGCCGCGACGCGACCCAGCGCGCGCGACAAGCGTTCCATCGCCTCGGCGATTTCCTCGTCGGCGATATTGAGGGGCGGCAGAAGACGCACGACATTGTCGCTGGCGCCGGCGACGAGCAGCTTCTCGCCGAGCGCCGCCTTGACGACCTCGGCGGGTGCCACTTTCACCTTGATGCCGGCGAGCAGGCCCTGGCCGCGCACTTCCTCGACGAGATCGGGATGGGCGTCTTTTATGCTTGCAAGGCCCTGTTTCAGGCGCAGGGCCTTCTGCTGCACGCCTTCCAGAAAGCCAGGCTCCAGAACCGCATCGAGCACCGCATAGCCGACCGCCGTAGCGAGCGGATTGCCGCCGAACGTCGAGCCGTGCGTCCCGGGCGTCAGCGCCTTCGCCGCCTCCTCGGTGGCGAGCAGCGCGCCCAGCGGAAAGCCGCCGCCGAGGCCCTTGGCGATAGGCATGAGGTCGGGGGTTATGCCGGCGAGTTCATAGGCGAACAGCGTGCCCGCGCGGCCCATGCCGCACTGAACCTCGTCGAACACCAGCAGCAGCCCGTGCTTGTCGCACAGCGCGCGTAGCGCCCGCAGGAACTCGGCGCTCGCCACGTTGACGCCGCCTTCGCCCTGCGTGGGCTCGATCATGATCGCCGCCGTTTCGGGCCCGATCGCCTGCTCGACCGCCTCGAGATCGCCGAACGGAACTTGGTCGAAGCCTTCGACCGCGGGACCGAAGCCCTCCAGATACTTGGCGTTGCCGCCGGCGGCGATGGTCGCCAGCGTGCGGCCGTGGAAGGCGCCCGTAAAGGTAATGATCCGCCAGCGTTCTGGCTTGCCGCTCACGAACTGGTAGCGCCGCGACGCCTTTATCGCTGCCTCGCACGCCTCGGCGCCCGAATTGCAGAAGAACACCCTGTCGGCGAACGTCGAGGCGACGAGCCGCTCGGCAAGCCGCTCCTGCCCCTCGACGCGGTAGAGGTTGGAGGTATGCCACAGCTTGCCGGCCTGCTCGGTGAGCGCGGCGACGAGACGTGGGTGCGCATGCCCGAGCACGTTGACGGCGATGCCGGACGCGAAATCCAGATAGCGGTCGCCCGACGGCGTGATGAGCCACGCCCCCTCCCCACGCTCGAAAACGAGGTTCTGGCGCGCGTAAGTACCCATAACGGCCGGCGAAGGGCCGGTTGTAGGAGCAGCCTTGGTTGAGGATTCCGAGGCCGCCAAGGATGCGGACATCGGTCAGCCCACCCTCAAGCAGCGAAGCGTCGCTGAAATCAAAAAAGGCCACCTCCGCGGCGGCCCTGGAACGGCTGTAGATACGCGCGAGGTGCTTTTCTGTCAACGGAATGAGTGTTTTCCGTCAACTCCGGGACCCCTTTCGCGCGTCCATCGGTCAATTGCGCCTTCCGCAACTCACACTTGGGGATGGCTCATTGTGGAAACCGGGCGGGGGAGCCTCCGGCCCCAGCATCGATGGGCAATTGGGCCACGTGGCGCGACATTGCATGTTGCGAATATACCACCTGTCCCGTTGGATGCCCGACGCGCCAGATCTCTGATCTTGTAGGCCCAATTCTGCCTGTTGTAGGTTTCCCTCCGTCGCGGCACGAGGTCTCGCGCTTAATGCGGGACACTCGCTCGAGTAGCCACGACGCGCATCGGCGAAGCAGTTGCTCGCCCTGTCGAATATGCGCTTCGCGTCAAGCGTCAATCAGTTCGCGTCATCCCAGTAACAGCGTCCCGTAACCGGCCAGGCATTGGCTTGTCGCGTTCGCCGTAGTGCGTCTCGCACTGCGCGGTCGCGTCCCCTGTCTGTCCCGATTGACAATCGGTGTGCGCCTCGGCTTGCGCGCGCCCCTGTGGCTCAGGGAGCGAGACTTTATGGCTTGGACGGATGAGCGCGTGGAGCTGTTGAAAAAGCTCTGGGGCGAAGGCCTGAGCGCCAGCCAAATCGCCGGACGCCTCGGCAGCGTCACGCGCAACGCGGTGATCGGCAAGGTTCACCGGCTCGGCCTCTCCGGTCGCGCCACCACCTCACGCATGAAGAGCCATCGCCCGCGCCCGCGGATGGCGTCGAAGCGCATGGCGAAGGCCCGTTTTTCCGCCACCGGCAACCCCGCGTTCCGGGCGCTCTACCAGGAGCAGCAAGAACCCTACATGCCCGCGGTGGAGGAGATCGTCATCCCGCTCGCCGAGCGCAAAACCATCCCGACGCTGCTCGAGTGCAGCTGCCGCTGGCCGATCGGCGACCCGCAAATGGCCGACTTCCACTTCTGCGGCAAGGACAAGGTTCCCGGCTTGCCCTACTGCGAGTTTCATGCCCGCCGTGCGTTCCAGCCGCCTCAAGCTCGCCGCCGCGAGCGCGAGGTGGTGGAGCCGGCGATGGGCGGCGCTCTCGACGTCATTCAGCGCAAAGAAACCGCTTAAGCGGTCAACGCGCCAATCTCGGCAACTAGCCAACAGCGCCGGGCGATGAGCTCGGCGCTCTTTTTTGGCCGGCAGGGAGGGAGTGTCAGGCTTCGCCGAAGACGTAGCCCGCGGAGCGTACGGTGCGGATTGGATCGCGCTCGTTGCCGCGGATGAGCGCCTTGCGCAGCCGGCCGATGTGCACGTCGACCGTGCGCTCGTCGACGAAGGCGTCGCGGCCCCACACGCCGTCGAGCAGCTGCGTGCGCGACAGCACCCGGCCCGAGCTTTCCATCAGAAACTCGAGGAGGCGGAACTCGGTAGGTCCAAGGCGCACTTGGCGCAACCCGCGCATCACGCGGTGCGCCGCCCGATCAAGCTCGATGTCGCCGATCTTCAGCACTTCGGCGACGCGGTCAGGAGACGTGCGGCGCAGGATGGCCTTCACGCGCGCCATCAGCTCCGGCAGCGAGAACGGTTTGACGACGTAGTCGTCGGCCCCTGTCGACAGGCCGCGAATGCGATCGCTCTCCTCGCCGCGCGCGGTGAGCATGAGGATCGACACGTTGCGCGAGTCCGACTTGGAGCGCAGGCGCCGGCAAAGCTCAATGCCGGACACGCCCGGGAGCATCCAGTCGAGCACGACGAGATCGGGACGCTCCTCCTCGAGTAGGATGAGCGCCTCCTCGCCGGTCTCGGCATGGGCGACGCGAAAACCTTCGGCTTCGAGATTGTAGCGCAGCATCTCAGCGAGCGGCGCCTCGTCCTCGACAATGAGAACCTTAGCGGACATTCCGATTGCCCTGCCTCCCTCTCATCAACTGCCGGAGATCAGCGTCGAGCTGGTCTGATCGTCCTTGGGACGATCGTCGGCGATGTTGAAGCCGCGCACCAGGAAGTGCACCGTCTCGGCGATGTTGGTGGTGTGATCGCCGACGCGCTCGACGTTCTTGGCGCCGAACAGCAGATGCGTGGAGATGCCGATATTGCGCGGATCCTCCATCATGTAGGTCAGGAGCTCGCGGAACAGCGAGTTGTACATCGCGTCGATCTGCGCGTCCTCGCGCCACACGGCGAGCGCCTTGTCGGCGTCGCGCTCGGCGTAGGCGTCGAGCACTTCCTTCAACTGATGCAACGCCAGCTCCACCATGTGGCGGATGCCCGACATCAGCGGCTTGGGGTGCGATTCATCGGCGATCGCCAGCGCGCGCTTGGCGATGTTCTTGGCGAGGTCGCCGATGCGCTCGAGGTCCGTAGTGATGCGCAGGGCGCCCATAATGTGGCGCAGGTCGTCGGCCATCGGCTGGCGGCGGGCCACCATCGAGATGACCTGCTCCTCGATCTCGCGCTCGAGATTGTCGATCTGCCGGTCGGAGGCGACGACTTCCTCGGCGAGCTTGGGATCGCGCTTTTCCAACGCGCCGAGCGACTGGCCAAGCAACTGCTCGGCGAGGCCACCCATTTGGGCAATCTTCTTGTCGAGCAACGCCAACTCTTCTTCGTAGGATTTTACGGTGTGCTCATTCATGGGCTTGTCTCCTGCCGAACGCGTCGGGCGGATTTCGGGGGCGGGCTTGGCGGGCTGCGCGGCCTGGCGGCCGAAGAGGGTGCGCAGCATCAGCCGAACCGTCCTGTGATGTAATCCTGGGTGCGCTTGTCCTTGGGACTGGTGAAGATATCGGGCGTGGCGCCTTCCTCGACCAGGATGCCGAGATGGAAGAAGGCCGTGCGCTGCGACACGCGCGCCGCCTGCTGCATCGAATGGGTGACGATGATGATGCAGAAGTTCTTGCGCAGATCGTCGATCAGTTCCTCGATGCGTGCGGTGGCGATTGGATCGAGGGCCGAGCACGGCTCGTCCATGAGGATGACGTCGGGATTGACGGCGATGGCGCGGGCGATGCACAGGCGTTGCTGCTGGCCGCCTGAGAGGCTGGTGCCGGAATCATCGAGGCGATCCTTCACCTCGTTCCAAAGGCCGGCCTTCCCGAGGCTCGTATGTACGATCTCCTCCATGTCGGCCTTCGAGTGGCTCATCCCGTGGATCCGCGGGCCGTAAGCGACGTTCTCGAAAATCGACTTGGGGAACGGGTTTGGTTTCTGGAACACCATGCCGACGCGGGCGCGCAGCTGCACCACGTCGAGGCTCTTGTCGTAGATGTCCTGGTTGTCGATCGTAATTCTTCCGGTCACCCGCGCACTGGCGACCGTATCATTCATCCGGTTGATGCAGCGCAGGAACGTCGACTTGCCGCAGCCAGAGGGGCCGATGAAGGACATCACGGCGCGGTCGGGGATCTCGACCGAAACGTTCTGCAGGGCGTGCTTCTCCCCGTAATGGACATTCACGTCCTTGGCTACCACCTTCGGCGGCGCGGTGACGGAGGAAGCCTCCGAATGCTGCATAACCATACTGTCCATATTCGCCTCGAGTGTTAGCGCTGTCACCAGCGACGCTCAAACCTTTTGCGCAGCCAAATGGCCAATCCGTTCATGACGAACAAGAACAGGAGGAGCACGATGATGGCGAACGCGGTCTTTGCCTGAAAACCGACCTCTGGCAAATCCGACCAGAGGAAGATCTGAACCGGGAGGACGGTCGCCGCTTGCGTGAAGCTACCAGGCACGTCGACGATGAAGGCGACCATGCCGATCAGAAGCAGCGGCGCAGACTCACCGAGCGCGTGCGCCATGCCGATGATGGTTCCAGTAAGGATGCCTGGCATCGCCAGCGGCAGCACGTGATGAAAGATCGCCTGCTGCTTGGATGCACCGACGCCAAGCGCCGCCTCGCGAATGGAGGGGGGAACCGCCTTCAAAGCGGCACGGCTGGCGATGATGATGGTGGGCAGAACGAGAAGCGCCAGCACCAACCCTCCGACCAGCGGCGCCGAGCGCGGTAGGCCGAAGAAGTTGAGGAACACCGCAAGGCCAAGCAGGCCGAACACGATCGACGGTACCGCCGCCAGATTGTTGATGTTCACCTCAACAATGTGCGTGATCCAGTTCTTGGGAGCGAACTCCTCGAGATAAATGGCGGCTAGCACGCCGATCGGTAGGCAGAGTGCAAGTGTGATCAACATCGTCAGCGCCGAGCCGACGAGGGCACCGAGGACGCCCGCAAGCTCAGGCTCCCGGCTATCTCCCTGCTCGAAGAACGAGAGATTGGGGACGCTCCTGACGAGCCCCTTCCCTTTCAGCTCTTGGAGAATGGCGATGCTCGGATCCCGAATTTTGCGGCTGGTCTCCGGCGTGGCGACGACGACCTGCTGCCACTGCCCGGCGGCGGCGCCAGCAACCGAATCCAAAGGAATGAGTACGTCGCCTTCGACACGGTCCCCACCCACGGCGGCAGCCTTGATCACGCCGCCGTTGATGACGATGAGGACTGACGGCATATCGGACGTCAGCTGTTCCGTAACCCCCAGGCCGGCATGCCGCTGCATCAATGCGTCAGCTTTACCGCGCAGATCACCCACCTGCCCCTCGAGCCGCGCCTTGTCGCTCTGCAAGGACTTTGCACGCGACTCCAGCGCCGAAATCTGCGGACCATCGTTCACCTTGCGCGCCTCATCGAGCCGCGTAAGCGCCGCCTTCAGGTCGGCGTCCATCGAACGCACGATGGTACTGAGACGGTCCGCCTCGTGCGTCTGCCGCTCGGCATTTTTGGCCAGCATTTGTTTGACGACCAATAGCTGGTCGGCAAAGGCATTGGAGGTGGAAAACACCGTCACCTTGCCCGCAGTCGCGCTCGGGGTTGCCTCGCCGGCACCCGACAGCACGCGGATGTCAGTGGAAATGCCTTTGAGGTAGAGATCTGCGTCGGCACTAAGAAGCACTGGCGCTGTGATCCGTTGCCCAATAAGGGCCGGGTTCGCGATAACCATGCGGCGCAGGTCGTCCGCGGCACCGGACGAAAGTACGTCTTGAAGTGCGCGGCGCTCGGTCCGGCTCTGCATCTGCGGGAACAGGGCGTAAAGCCCTTCGCGCACGATCTTGTCGAAGTCGCCGGCCGCAATCTTTTGCGGGTCGACGAGATCGCTCGACACCATGACGCTGAGCGCTAGCTCCGACTGGGTGAAGGCCGGCATGGCCTTTATGAAGATGTCGGTTAGGAGCGCGAGCAGAAACACTGCGGCAAACAAGATTGCCGCCAGCCCATAAAGCCGGAAGCGCCGCTCGCTTCGGTAGCGCCGTGCAACGCGTGCGCGCGCAGCATCAGATGTGACATCGAGGCGACGCTGCATAGGAGCCGAGCCTGAGACAGTGGTATCAGTCATATTGCTCTCGATATCTCTCGACGATGCGCAGCGCGATCACATTGAGCGTGAGAGTGAAGAAGAACAGGACGAACCCGAGGGCGAATGCCGACAGTGTCTTGACGCTGTCGAACTCCTGGTCGCCGACGAGAAGCGTTTTGATTTGCACGGTGATCGTGGTCACCGCTTCGAGCGGGTTGAACGTCAGGTTGCCGGCAAGACCCGCAGCCATCACCACGATCATGGTTTCGCCCACGGCGCGGCTAATGGCCAGCATCATCGCCGAGACAATGCCCGATAGCGCGGCTGGCAGGACGACCTGCCTGATCGTCTCCGACCGCGTAGCGCCCATGGCGTAGGAGCCATCGCGCAAGGACTGCGGCACGGCATTGATCACGTCATCGGAAAGTGAAGAAACGAAGGGAATGATCATCACGCCCATGACGAGACCGGCGGCCAGCGCGGACTCGGAAGCTACGCTGAGGCCTACCGCGGCGCCCAGATCGCGGATAAGCGGGGCCACAGTGAGCGCCGCGAAGAAGCCGAACACGACAGTCGGCACACCGGCGAGGATCTCAAGGATCGGTTTGGCTGTTGCCCGGAAGCGCGGAGATGCGTACTCGGCCATGTAGATCGCGGCAAACAGACCGATCGGTCCCGCCACAAGCATGGCGATTACGGTAATCAGCATCGTTCCGACAAACAGCGGAAGAAATCCGAAGGCGCCAGATTGACCAACCTGGTCTGCGCGCATGGCGATCTGCGGTGACCACTGCGTCCCGAAGAGAAAGTCGTACCAGGGATACTTACTGAAAAAACGCAACGTCTCGAATAGCACCGAAAATACGATGCCGAGCGTGGTTAGGACCGCCACTACAGAGCACGCTATCAGCACCCATACCACGACCCGTTCGACGACATTGCGCGCACGGAACTGCGGTCGCTGTTGCGACGTCGCCCACCAGAAACCGATAGCCCCGACGGCAAGTCCGCCAGCGAGCAGTGCCCATCCGCTAGCGGACGACAACCACTGCATGGTCTCAGCCGCGTGTCGGATCTCGGGACTTGCCTGCTCGGTCAGGCCGCCGCCGGTCACCGCGTTTTGCAGCTCGCGGGCCACGGTCGCACGCGATAGATCGTCGGTCGGCTGCATGGCGGCGGGCAACTCGGCCAATCCCCGCGCCTCGATAAATTTGGGCGCTGCAATCGACCAAATGATGAAGAGGAGCAGCATCGGCAGCGCTGCCGAGATGGCAACGAACCAGCCGTGATACGACGGCAAGGAGTGGGGCAACACACCGCTGCTATAGAAGCTCGAGCCGCGCATGCGACCGAACAAGTACCCCACGACCGCTATGGCCACGAGTGAAAGAAGATAAATCGCGCTCATACGCGTCCCGCCGACGTCGAAGAATAGCGAGGACTGAGCGGCACCGGCGCGGCATCATTGCCGCGCCGGCTCAGTCCTATCGTGGCAACCTAGCTGCTCGGACCCGACATCGAAGCGAGATCAGCGCCCGTCTTGGCCGTTTTGGCGGCCTCATCAGACGGAAGCGGGATCAGGCCCTTCTTCGACAGATAGCCTTCCTCGCCCATGGCCTTCTCGGAGATGTACTCGGCGACGAACTCCTTGATGCCGGGGATCACGCCGACGTGCGCCTTCTTCACGTAGACGAACAGCGGACGCGACACGGGATACTTGCCACCCGCGATGTTGTCGAAGTTCGCTTCGATGCCACCGATAGTGGCGCCCTTGATCTTCGCCGTGTTCTCCTCAAGGAAGGAGTACCCGAACACGCCGACGGCCTTCGGATTGGCCTCGAGCTTCTGGACGATGAGGTTGTCGTTCTCGCCGGCGTCGATCCAGGCGCCGTCCTCACGAACTGATTTCCAGATCTTCTCAAAGTTCTTGGTCTTGTTCTTCTTGTCGTCTTCCTTGATGGCCTTGAGGGCATCGCTCTTCTCGGCGCCCTTCTCCATCACCAGCTCGAGGAAGGCGTCGCGCGTGCCGGAGGTCGGCGGGGGACCGAGGACCTCGATCTTCTCGTCGGGGAGCGAAGCGTCAACGTCCTTCCAGGTCTTGTTCGGGTTGGCGATGAGCTTGCCGTCCGGACCAGCGATTTCTTTGGCGAGGGCGCGGAAGACCTGGTCCTGCGTCAGGTTGAGGGCCGGACCGTCCTTGGCGTTCGCGATAACGATGCCGTCGAAGCCGACCTTAAGCTCGACGATGTCTTTGACGCCGTTCTTCTGGCAGTCCTCGTACTCGCTCTTCTTGATGGCGCGAGAGGCGTTGGCCATGTCGGGGTGGTCAGGGCCGACGCCGGCGCAGAACAGCTTCAGGCCGCCGCCGGTACCGGTCGACTCGACGACCGGGGTCTTGCCGGTGCCGGACTTGCCGAACTGCTCAGCAACCGCCGTAGTGAAAGGATAAACCGTCGAAGAACCGACGACGCGGATCTGGTCGCGGGCAACGGCCGTGCCGGCGAACGCAAACGTGCCAACGACGGCCGCCGCCGCCGTGCAGGCGATAAGCTTTTTGCTCACACTGATCTCCTAATGCTGGATTACGGGGTTGTGCAGTCGAAACCACACTCGCGGACCTCCCCCCGCTTCGGCGCCCTTGCGCCGTGGCCGTTTGATAGACCAGCCTAGCAATACTTTCGTGACAGGTTAATTGCTTGGAACTTATGTATGAATTTCAAGATTTCTGTTTTTTGCCCTAACCCCGGTCGGCACGTGCGCCCCAGCGCGCGTTACACGCCCCGCGGGCCATCGCGTTGCATCCGCACGCGGAGTTTTTTGCCGCCTTAGGAGGAGCCGAGCTCCTCAAAGCTCGCCGTGAAGCTCGAGCCCGCCCCGAGCCGCGAGGCGATGCGCAGCTCGCCTCGGTGGCGGTTGAGGATGTGCTTGACGATGGCGAGGCCGAGCCCGGTGCCGCCCTTCTCGCGGCTCGAGGCGGCGTTCACCCGGTAGAAGCGCTCGGTGAGGCGCGGCAGATGCTCGGGCGAAATGCCGGGTCCCTCGTCGGTGACGCTCACCCACACCTTGGCCACAGCCGAGCCGCGCGGCGCATCACGCCCGACGCGCACTTCGATCGTGCCACCCTCGCGTCCGTATTTGATGGCGTTCTGGATGAGGTTCTGCAGCACCTGCACCACCTCCTCGCGATCGCCGCGAATGCGCGCCGGCGCCTCCTGCCGCATGACGGTGACCTTGGCCTTGGCCGCCTCGGCCACCGGCTCCAGCGACTGGCAAACGTAGGAGGCCGTCTCGTTCAGCTCGACGATGCCGCGCGGCGGCAAGTGCACGCGCATCTCCACACGGCTGAGCGACAGGAGATCGTCGATGAGCCGCGTCATCCGCTCGGCTTGCAACGCCATCAATTTCAGAAAGCGCGTACGGGCGTTGGCGTCCTCGCGCGCCGGACCCTGCAGCGTCTCGACGAAGGCGCGCAGGGAAGCGAGCGGCGTACGCAGCTCGTGGCTGGCGTTGGCGATGAAGTCCGCGCGCATCTGCCCGAGCCGGTCCTGCTCGGTCAAATCGCGAAAGGTAACGAGTACTTGCGGCGCATATGGCCGTCCCGGCCGTGCCAGCCGCGATACCGTCGCCGCCACGCGCCGCTCCACCGGCACCCGCTCGACGAGCTCGACGTCGATGCGCTCCTCGTCGGAAGCCAGCGCCCGATCGACGGCGACGAGCAGATCCGGGCTGCGCGACACCTGGCTCATCGGCAGGCCGTCGCGGATCTTCGGAAACATCTCGGCGGCGAGCCGGTTGTGGTGCAGCAGCGTGCCCGCGGCATCGAGAGCGAGCGCTGCCGTCGGAATGGCATCGACGACCGCATGCCAGGTCGTGCGCTCCGACTCGCCCTGACGCACGCCCACCGCGGGCGGTGCGTTGCCGGCAATGGCGCCGAGGATACCGCTCGAATCCAACGGCCAGATCGATGCCGCGAAGAGTAGCGCCAGGACCGAGGCCAGCGCCGCCCAACCGCTCAACGAGCCGACCACCACGAGCGCAAGCAGAATTCCGACCGCCGCGCCCACCGGCATCCACCGCGCAGCAAGCCGCCGGCGACCCGCGGTCAACGCCCCGCGGCTCCACGCCTCGGCCTCGGCGCGGCGCTCCGCCCAGCGCACGTTGCTCAACGCCGTGACCAGGGACATTTTCTCTTCCGGCTCGGGATCGTTCGTAGAGAGCATGAAAGCTACTTAGTCGGGATCATAACGCCTTTCAAACATGACAGGCGCACGTCATCGGATTCACCTTACAATGCGGGTTGAGGCAGAAACGGGACGTCGACCATGAGCTCCAAGAACGGTAAGAGCGGTAAGGACAAAGCCGGAAAGCCCTATGCGTTCGACATCGGCAACCCCGAGCTGCCGGAGGAAATCGCCGAGCACGCGCTCACTTCGGGCGGCTACCCTTACGACGAGGAGCTGAAAAAGAAGGTCTACAGCGAGCAGCTGGCCGACCTGCAACTCGAGCTTCTGAAGCTGCAGGCGCACATCGAGGACAAGGCGATCCGCTTCCTCGCCCTGTTCGAGGGGCGTGATGCGTCGGGCAAGGGGAGCTGCATCAGCCGCTTCCTGGAACGGCTCAATCCGCGACACGCGCGCTCCGTCGCCCTGTCGAAGCCCAACGAGGTCGAGCGCGGCGAGTGGTACTTCCAGCGCTACGTCCGCCACTTCCCAACTGCCGGCGACATGGTCCTCTTCGATCGCTCCTGGTACAACCGGGCCGGTGTCGAGCGGGTCATGGGCTTCTGCACGCCGGCGCAGACGGAGGCGTTTCTGCGCGACGTGCCCGACTTCGAGGCGCTGCTCGTGCGCGACGGCTTCGCCTTCTTCAAGTTCTATCTCGTGATCGGCCGCGACATGCAGCTCATGCGCTTCCATGAGCGCCGGCACGATCCCTTCAAGCGCTGGAAGATCACCGACGTCGACCTCGCCGCCATCGACAAGTGGAGCGACTACACGCGCGCGCAGGATGACATCTTCAAGCGCACGAGCTCCAAGCTCGCGCCGTGGATCATCGTGCGCGCCAACGACCAGCGCCGCGCCCGCCTCGAAACCATTCGCTGGGTTCTGTTCCACTCGGACTATGCCGGCAAGGACGCGCGCGCGGTCGGCGAGCCCGACGCCAACATCGTCGGCACCGGCCCCACCTACTTCAAAGCGGACTGAGACCCGCGCTCAGGCGACGCGCCGGTAGTCCCCCTGGATGATCGGACCGGAGCCGGCGCCGGGCGCGGCCATCTGATAACCCTGCTTCTCCAGGTGCCGCTGCAGGAGCCGCATGTTCTTCATGTTGGCCTTGAAGACGACGTCGAAGGCGTCGCCGACAAGCGGCACCGCGCCGACGACCGTATCGATGAGCGTATTGCCGACCATCCTCCAGAGCGTCAACTTGGAGACGCCGAGCTGCTTCGCCTCCCAGATGAGGTAGGCGGCGACCGCGTGGGCGACGATGTCGCCCACCACCGGCACCAGGCCGATGACACTATCGACGCCGAGCCGCAGCCGTGTCCCCGGAATGGCGAACAGCGAATCCATCGTCCGCGCCACCATGTTGAGACGCGCCAGCGCCGCCTCCACCTTGCGCCGTTCGAGCTTCTCGACGCGCTCGAAGGTGCCAGGGGCGCCGGGGTTCACGTAGGCCATCTAAATCCATGCTCCAAATTGGAAACTGCGCGGTCGCCTGCCCAACCGGCGGCCCGCCGCCGCGGTTCCATATAGGTACGCATGTACCCACAGTGTTAGGCCTGTTTCGTGGCGGAGAGCAGGGTGCTAGGTTGACCCCTTGGGGTCAGGGCGCCGATCGAGGGGATTTCCCGTGCTGCGTATTCTTCTGTCCGTCGGCAACATCGTTTTCTCGCTCATTCTCGGCGCGTTGCTGATGGCATTCGTCGCCATCTACTCTCCCGAAACCCTGTCGACGATGCTCGACTGGGCACGCAGCTTCAAAGCGGTGATCACCGGCACGGGGCTCGACGCCAAGTACAACATTTGGCTGCAACTCCTTCTCGAGGAACGTCAGCTTCTACTGATGTTCTTCACGATCATCGCCCGCATCATCCTGGCGGTTCTCGCCTATCCGATCGTGCTCTTGCGCGAGAAAACCTGAGGCGTCCGGCACTTAGCCTGTTGCGACAGCAAGGTTTACTGCGCCTTAGCGGCAGCCGGAGTATCTTAAGAAGGCGCGCGCTGCGTGCCGCAAGGTTTCAGCAACATTTGCCGTTCGGAGCAGGCCTCGCATGGGCCTCTTTTCGTCACCGCCGAAACCCAAGCGCTCATCGTTGAAGCGCCTGGCCATCGTGGCGCCCATCTACGCGCTGGCGGGTACCGTCGCCGGCATCGTCGGGCTGATGATCTACTACTCCGTCATCTATCCCGATCCGCTGACGCTCCGCCGCAAGGACAACGCCCCTCTGGTGCGTATCCTCGCCCGCGATGGAACCATCATCAGCGAGCGTGGTGGGGGTGACGACTACGTGCCGCTCGATCTGCTGCCGCACTACGTCACCGACGCTGTCATCGCCACCGAGGACCAGCGCTTCTACGACCACCACGGCGTCGACCCCTGGGGCATGGTGCGTGCGGCGTTCATCAACCTCCGCGAAGGCCGCACCGTGCAGGGCGGCTCGACGCTCACCCAGCAGCTCGCCAAGAACCTCTACCTCAGCCACGACCGCACGCTGTCGCGCAAGCTCGAGGAGTTCACGCTCGCGCTGTGGCTTGAGTCGCGGCTGTCGAAGGCCGACATCCTCGAGCTGTACCTCAACCGCGTGTATCTCGGCTCCGGCGCCTACGGCATCGACGCCGCATCGCGCCGCTATTTCAGCAAGCCGGCGCGCAGTCTGACGCTCGCCGAGGCGGCGATGATCGCCGGTCTCCTCAAGGCGCCATCGAAATTCTCGCCGCTGTCCAACCCCGGCCTCGCCCGCTCGCGCGCCAAGCTCGTGCTGTCGCAGATGCAGGAAGCCGGCTTCATCACCGAGGACCAGGAACGGCAGGCATCGGACGAGGTCTCGCGCTCGTTCGAGCGGTCCCAGAACGCCAAGCCGGCCGGCGCCGACTATGCCGTCGACTTCGTCATGGATCAGTTGGCGCCCGTCTACGTGATGGCGGTCGCCGGCGGCGCCGAAGGTCTGATCGTCGAGACGACGCTCGACCGCCACATGCAGGCCAATGCCTCGGCCATCGTCGAGCAATTCGTCGACCAGCGCGGCCCGACGCTGCAGGCGGGCGAGGCTGCGGCCGTGGTGCTCGATCGCGACGGCGCGCTGCTCGCCATGGTCGGCGGGCGCTCGTATGCCGAGACCCAGTTCAACCGCGCCGCCAAGGCGATGCGCCAGCCCGGCTCCGCCTTCAAGCCGTTCGTATATCTCGCTGCGCTCGAAGCCGGCTACACACCCGACAGCGTCGTCGAGGATCTGCCGCTCAGCGTCGGCGGCTGGGCGCCGCGCAACGACAACGGCGAATATCTCGGGCCGATGCCGCTGCGCACGGCGCTGGCCAAATCCGTGAACACGGTTGCGGCACGGTTGACGGTGCAGGTCGGGCCGGCGCGCGTCGCACACGTTGCAAAGCGGCTCGGCATCCGTTCCCCGCTCGCCAAGGACGCGACGTTGTCGCTCGGCACCTCCGAGGTCTCGCTGCTCGAGCTGACGGGCGCCTATAACGTCATCGCCAACGGCGGCCGCGCCGTTGAGCCTTACGCCGTGCGCCGCGTGCGCACCTTCGCGGGCGATGTGCTGTTCGCCCGCCAGGCTCCGGTCGCCGCACAAGTTCTCGCGCCGGAGAAGGTCGTCGCCATCAACGACATGCTGAGCACGGCGCTCAACGAAGGTACCGGCCGGCGCGCCGCCATTCCCATGCACGCCGCCGCCGGCAAGACCGGAACCTCCCAGGGTTTCCGCGACGCCTGGTTCATCGGCTACACCGGGTACCTGACGACCGGCGTTTGGGCGGGCAACGACGACGGCAGCGGCATGAACCGTGTGGTCGGCGGCAGCTTGCCGGCCGAGATCTGGCGCGAGATCATGATTGGCGCCCACGCCGGCAAGCCGCCGGTGCCGCTCGCCGGTGGCGAGCCGAGCCGCGTGGCGGAACCGCTGCGCGGTTATCCCGCCGAGCCTATCGCTGACGATTTCATCGCCCGCGCGCTGTTGGAACAGCAGCAACCGCCGAGCGAAACCGGCTCTGTGGAGCAATTGTTGGCGCGGTAGCCGCCGTCAGTCGGCGTGCTCGGTCGGCCCGTAGCGATGCAGGTCGAGGCCGTACAGCTGCAGCCAGCGCTTGTCCTCTTTCATCGTCGGCAGCAGCCGCTCGACGTGCGCCCAGAAGCGCGGACCGTGGTTCATCTCGGCGAGATGCGCGACCTCGTGCGCCGCGACGTAATCCAAGATGCGCGCTGGCGCGAGGATGAGCCGCCAGGAGAACGACAGCACGCCCGTCGTCGAGCACGAACCCCAGCGCGTCGCCTGATCGCGAATGGCGATGCGCTTGGCTTTCATGCCGAGCGCGCGTGTGTGGACGAGCACGCGCGCATCGAGATCGCGGCGCGCCTCCTCGGCGAGCCAGTCGCGCAAGCGGCGCGGTGCATGCTCGACGCGACCCGACACGCGCAACTCCGGCAGACCAGATGGATTAGCCTGCGCGCGCACAACGCCGCCGGTCCCGCGCTTGCCGGTGAACACGATGTTGTGGAACTCGCCGCGCAGCGGCAGCAGCGCGCCATTCGTGAACGGCACAGGCTGCGGAATGGAGCTGAGGCGCTCGCGCACCCACTCGAGATTGCGATTGAGGAAGGAGCCGGCTTCGCCGAGATCGCATTGGACGGGAAGCGTTACGATGACCGCACGTCGCGTGCGGCTGACACGCAGCGTTAGACGGCGCGCGCCTGGGTGTCGTCTAACTTCAACCGGGCAATCGAGTTCTTCGATGCGCGGTCGCTTCAATGCAGGCCCCCGAACTTTTTTCCGCACCGACTTCCCCCTCGTGTAGCAACACGGCGTTGGTCGGAACATCCTGGTGCAGCCAATGCGCAACACACATTGGTCGACAGGCATCTTCTGACCTAATCGAAATTCGAGCGCCCCGCCAGACACAAAGCTCCATTGAGCGGTCGATGAGGCAACACTGTGGCCATCCCGCCGCGTAATGGAACTATGGCTAAAGAAGCTTGTTCAACTTCTCCGACATCGCATCGACGCTCGTCGTCGGATTGAAGTGCGCGACGTACGTCCCGTCCGGACCCATCAAATAAATGATCGATGTGTGGTTCATGCCGTACTCGGCTGGCACGCTTTCGTTCGGCGTCTTCTCGTAGAAGACTCGATAGGCCTTGGCGACGGCGGCGATCTCTTCCGGCGTTCCAGTAAGCCCGACGATGCGATCGTTGAAGTTCTTCGCGTAGGCGCCGACCTTCTGCGGCGTGTCGCGCGCCGGATCGACGCTGATGAAGATGGGCGTGACCTTGTCGGCCTTCGCGCCGATCTTGTCGAGCGCCGCGGAAATCAGCTGCAGGCCCGCAGGACAAATGTCCGGGCAGCCGGTGAAGCCGAAGAAGACGAGCATGTAGCGTCCGCGATAGTCGGCGTCTGTTACCGTCTTGCCGCTCGCATCGGTAAGCGTGAACGGTCCGCCGATGAGTGCCTTGCCGCTCGTCTGCGTCTGCGATTGTGGAAAGAACTTATTGCGGGCCTCGGGGAACACGGCGACGGCCGCCACCGCGCCGAGCAAGACTCCCAACACGACACTGACGATGATCTTTGTATGCATGCTGCCGTCTTCCTCCGCCCCGGCCAATTAAGCCGTCAGCGCCGCGAGCGCAACTCACCGCACCATGCGTTAGCGTCGCGTTGCTTCCATCGCGCCGATATAGGCCAGCCAGCGCGGCCAAACGACGTCCACCCTAGCGCGCCGGGCGGCGATGGCGTCGGTCCGGCGACCCAATCGGGCGCAAGATAGCACCGCGCGGAAACCGCGATCTCATATAGTTGATGCGCCATGCGGGCCTGTTCGCATATGCACGGCTAGCGCGGCACTCCAGTCTCGTGCCGGCATGCTATGCTCCCCTTGGCCGCTATTTAGGGATTTTGCGCGTTGCTGCAGACGTTCCGCTCGCTCACCTTCACCAAGAAGAAAAAGACCCAGCGCATCCTCGCCGATCCGGTCAACAGCCGCCTGCGTCTGCACACGATCATTCGCTTGCGCTGGATTGCGGTACTGGGCCAGCTCGCCGCGATTTCGATTGTGTCGCTCGTCCTCGGCTTCTACGTGCCGATCGGCGCCTGCCTCACCGTGATCGCGCTCTCGGCGTGGCTCAATGTGTTCCTGGCCGTCTCCTATCCGTCGCGGCACCGCCTCAGCATCCCTTACGCCAGCGGGCTACTCGTCTACGACATCCTGCAGCTCTCGGCGCTTCTCTTCCTCACCGGCGGCATGGACAATCCCTTCGCCATGCTGATGGTGGCGCCGGTCACGGTCTCGGCCGCGACCCTACCCTTGCGCAACACCATCGCGCTCGGCCTCGTCGCGCTGGCCGCGGCGGCATTTCTCGTCCGCTTCCACGAGCCGCTGCCGTGGATTCCCGGCATCGAGCTGGAGCTTCCAATCGCCTACAAGCTCGGCGCATTCGCGGCCTTGTGCGTCTCGACGACGTTCATCGGCCTCTACGCCTGGCGGCTGACGAAGGAGTCGCGGCAGATGTCGGCCGCGCTCACCGCCACCGACATCGTGCTGGCGCGCGAGCAGAAGCTGCACGCCCTCGACGGGCTCGCCGCCGCTGCCGCGCACGAGCTTGGTACGCCGCTCTCCACAATCGTCCTGGTGACCAAGGAGCTCGAGCTCACGATCAAGCCCGACAACCCGTTGTACGAGGACATCGCGCTCCTGAAGACGCAGGCCCTGCGCTGCCGCGAGATCCTGCAGAAGCTGACGCGTCATCCTGGCGAAGAAGACCCGATGCACGCGCGCGTCAGTGTCCGCGCCATGCTGGAGGAAGCGGCAGAGCCCTATTTTTCCGACAAGATCGCCATCAACATCGCCGCTGCACCGGCAGCTGAGTCCACGTCGCCGGGACGGCGGCAGGCCGAGGTCGAACGGCGTCCCGGTGTCATCTACGGGATCGGCAACATCATCGAGAACGCCTCTGAGTTCGCCAAATCGCGCGTCGACGTCACGGCCCATTGGAATGCCAGCGGGCTCACGGTGACCATCGCCGACGACGGGCCGGGGTTCCCCGCCGAGGTCATGGACAATATCGGCGAGCCCTATGTGACGACGCGGCCGGCGGAAACGTCGGACGGCGTGCTGGATGAGGATTCGACCGGGCTGGGGCTAGGGTTCTTCATCGCCAAGACGCTGCTGGAGCGATCCGGCGCGACCGTCGGCCTCGCCAATCGCACCGGCGGCCAGAGCGGAGCGATCGTGACCGTCAGCTGGCCCCGCGCAGTTATTCTCAGTCAGTAACCAAGCGGCCTGAGATTCAGGCCCCGCAGCGCTCAAAAACGGCGTTTCAACTAATTCCGCGTTGACAAAAAGGCTAACTTGAGGCTGACAGACCTGCGACAAGGTGCGACCTTACACGCCTGAGCCAGGTTTGAGGTCGCCGTGGGTCGGCCTGCGATCGCCAAGACGACCCTCAAATAGCAATTCTCGTTTTGCGTAGGAGGCGTCCGTGGAGGCGAAAAACGCTGCTGCCGAGTCCGGAGCGGCCGGAGGAACAATGAACCAACCAGAAGATCTTTCCTTCCGACAGGATGAGCTTCCCGAGGATCGATCGCTGATCATCGTCGACGACGACCGCGCGTTCGCGCAGCGCCTCGTGCGCGCGATGGAGCTGCGCGGCTTCGAGGTGCGCGGCGCGCACTCGATCGCCGAGGGCATCGATCTCATCCGCGAGCGCGCGCCTGCTTTCGCCGTCGTCGATATGCGTCTTGAGGACGGCAACGGCCTCGAGGTCATCGCCGAGCTTGCCCGCGCGCGTCCCGACGCCCGCGCCATCGTGCTGACCGGCTACGGCAACATCGCCACCGCGGTGACCGCCGTGAAGCTCGGCGCCGTCGACTATTTGGCGAAGCCCGCCGACGCCGACGACGTCACCGACGCGCTGCTCGCTCCTTCCGACGACAAGGCGCCGCCGCCGGAGAATCCGATGTCGGCCGACCGCGTTCGCTGGGAGCACATTCAGCGCGTGTACGAGCTGTGCAACCGCAACGTGTCGGAGACGGCGCGTCGCCTCAACATGCACCGCCGGACCCTGCAACGCATCCTCGCCAAGCGCGCGCCGAAGTAATTCGGCGCCGCACCCTTCACGAGTTCTCCAGGCTTGGGTCCACCAGCCCCTGCAGGGTGAATGCCGCCGCGCGCGCGAAGCGCAGCGTCATCGCCTTGCGCCGCGCCGCCGCGAGCCGCGTCTCCGGCGCCTGGCGAACGATCTCCGCTCCATAGCGGTCGGCGAGGATCAGCCCGGTGTCTCCCGGCAGCACGGCTTGCGGAAAGTCCGGGGCCACCGCGAAGAACAGCGCATCGGAAAACTCTCGGTATTCCGGCCACTTGGCGTCGACGCGCAAGTCCTCCAGACACGACTTCACCTCGACGATCCAGATGTCGCCCGATGGCGACAATCCCACCACGTCGGCGCGCCGGCCGTTGGGCAGCGGCAGCTCGTTGATGACTGCGAATGAGAGCGCCCGCAGCAGCCGCCCTACCCCGCGGCACACCTCGCGCGTGACCGCGTCGCGGCACGGCGCTTCTGCCACATCGCCGCCCGTTTCCCCGGGTTTATGCGTAACTGCCGTCATTTAACCACCATGCACGGGTGCATTCGGCTGGCGACGATCGAGGGGGTGGAACGCTCGGCGCGTCTTGCGCTCGTACCGCTGCCAATCGAGCTGGCCGTGGCGTGCTCGAATCTTCTAGGTGTCGCGGGCAACTCATCGAGGGACGAGCGCCGACCCCATGTTCTTCAAACGCTCCAAGGTAGACAAGAGCAAGGCGGCTGCCGAAGCGCCCGAAGCGGCGCCGGCCGCACAATCCGCCGAGCCCGGGGAAGCGCCCGTCGCTGCCACACCGGCCGAACCCATCGAGCCGGCGTTGCCGCTCGGCGCGCACACGAATTCCTCCGGGCTAACTGATCCGGCGAGCCTCGGCTTCAAGACCACCGCCGACTTGCAACCCGCCGCGGGGCCCATCGGCCAGGAGAAGGCGATGGAAGCCATCGCATTTGCGGCCGGCATGAAGGGCTCGGGTTATCATATGCTGGTCGTCGGGCCGACGGGCTCCGGCCGACGCACGGCGACGCGCACCAAGCTGCAAGAGGCCGCGTCCAAGGCCGATCGGCCAGCCGATTGGGTCTACGTCAGCTCCTTCGATCCAACTGGCGGCTTTCGCGCTCTGAAACTGCCCCCAGGGGCGGCCAAGCCGTTCGCGGAGAAGATGGCGCTCGCTATCGATCACCTTGCCGAGGCACTTCCCGCCGCATTCGCCGCCGATGACTACGACCTGAAGCGGCGCACCATCGAGGAAGAGTTCCGCTTCAGCCGCGAGGACGCGCTCGAGGCCCTGCGCCGCGAGGCCGAGTCGCAGAACATAGCGCTGCTGCGCACGCCTGCCGGCATCGCCGTGGCACCCGTTCTGGAAGGCAAGGTGGTCAAGACCGATGTCTTCAACTCGGTCCCCGAGGCGCTACGCCGCGAGGTGGAAACGAAGATCGCAGCGCTCGAGGCCGAGATCGAGGCGATCCTCGCCGAGCGGCCCGAAGCCGAGAAGGACCGCCGCGCCCGCCTCGCTGCGCTCAACGAGCAGATCGCCGGCCGCCACGTGCGTGCGGCTCTCGACGATATCAAATCGGAATTTGCCGATGTTGCCGGTGTCGAAAGCTACCTCAAGGCGGCGGCGCGCGACCTCGTGCGCAACGCCGGGCTGTTCGTCGCCGAGCCCGGAGCCCACGTCGGCAAGCCTTCGCGCGCGGCGGCAGCGCACCCGCGCTTTGGCCGCTATGCCGTCCACGTGATGGCGACGACCTCGGCCGGGTCGGGCGCCCCGATCGTGCAGGACGCCAACCCCACCTATGCCAATCTATTTGGACGCGTCGAGCTCGCGCCCGGCGGAGATGGACCGAGCCAGGTGGTGCGCATCAAGCCCGGCTCGCTGCATCGCGCCAACGGCGGCTATCTCTTGATCGACTGCGATGCGCTGCTCGACAGTCCTTCGACGGCGGAGGCGCTGCGGCGCGCGCTCGATGCCGAGGAGATCCGCTTCGATCCACCGACGAGCCCCATCGGCGCCGTGGGCGATGAGGTGCCGGACCTAGAGTCGATCCCGCTCAATGTGCGATTGGTTGTTTTCGCCAACGCAGAGATGCAACGCCGTCTCACCAGCAACGCCGCGCTGCGCCGCATGTTCAAGGTCGAAGCGGTGTTCGAGCACGCGGTGGAGCGTACGAAAGAGACGGTCGAGATGTTGGCACGTATCGTTGCCGGCATCATCGACAAGCAGGGCCTGCGGCCGGTGGATGCTGCGGGCGTTGCGCTGCTGATCGATGAGGCGGCGCACCGTGCCGGCGGTAAAGGCAAGCTGTCCGTGCTCATCGGCGATCTTATCGACGTCTGCCGCGGGGCAGACCATTGGGCGGCAAACGAGAGCCGCGACGCTATCTCCGCCCTCGACGTCGAACGAGCGCTGCGCCAGCGGCGCTCGTCGGAGCCTAGTGGAAAGTTGGCGGAGGCATCATGATCGCGCACGTCGCCGCCGCCGGAGAACGCAGTGGCCGCGTCGTGCTGTGGCTCGGCGGCTCGGCCGGCGCCAGCCGTATCGCCATCGACGCGGCCATGTCGATCGCCCAGGCCTTCCAGGCCGCGGTCGAGAGTCTCTACATCGAGGACAAGCAACTTTTCGACCTTGCCGAGTTCCCCTTCGCCCGCGCCATCGGATCTTCGGGCGGCAGCTGGCAGCCACTGCCGCAAGCGACGCTCGAGCGCGAGATGCGCTTTGCCGCCGCCGCCCTGCATCGGCAGGTGGCAGAGGCCGGCGCAGCCGTTTCCGTGCCCTGCCACGCGCGCGTCGTCCGCGACGAGCCGCTGCGTGGTCTGGCACGCGCCTGCGCCGAGAACGGCCCGTGGAACGTCATTGTCGTCGGCGAGCCGCTGGCGCCGAGCGACGAAGCCCGCCTGTCCGAGCTGTTCGAGCGGGTGCGCGACACGACCGGCGCCGTGATCGTCGGCCCGCTGGCGCGGCGCACCCAAGGCCCGGTGGTGGCCGTGGTGGAGGAATTCGAGCGCCTCGGACCGATGCTGAAAGCGGCACAGCGGCTGACGACGGTCACCGGCGGCGACGTGAAGCTGACCCTGGTCGGCGACCGCCGCGACGAGCTTGCCTGGATGGAGGGCGAGGCGCGGCTGCTCTGTGCCGACGGCGACGACGGCGAGATCGCCGAGTTCGAGACGGTGCTGGCCGCCAACGACGACCCGGCGCCGCTCGCCGCGGTCCTGCAGCGGCACAAGCCGGGCTTTGCCCTCGCGCAGTACGGCGGCCGGCTGATCGCGCCCGGCGCCAGCCTGCGGCCGCTTACCCAAGTGCTCGAGTGCCCGCTCTTCCTCGTCCGCTAGGTGCGAGCGCGGGCGACGGCTAGACGTCGAGATTGGCGACGGTGAGCGCGTTGTCCTGGATGAACTCGCGCCGCGGCTCCACCACGTCGCCCATCAGCTTGGAAAAGATCTCGTCCGCTTCCGACACCTCGCCCACCTTCACCTGCAGCAGGGTGCGGACATCCGGGTTGAGGGTGGTCTCCCACAGCTGATCGGGGTTCATCTCGCCGAGGCCTTTGTAGCGCTGCAGCGAAATGCCCTTCTTGCCCGCCTCATAGATCGCATCGAGCAGCGTGCGCGGGCCATAGACCGGGATCGTCTCGGCTTTGCGGCGCAGTTTCGCCGGGCTCGAGTAGACCTCGGCCAGATACTTGTGCCGCTCGTTCAGCCGGCGCGCATCGAGCGAGCCGAGCAGCGCCAGGTCGAGCGTGTGTGCCTCGGTAACGCCGCGGACCTCGCGCTTGAAATGGAAGCCGTCGTTGCCGTAGCGCCCGTGCCAGCCGAGTTCCGTCTCCTCGGAGATCGAGTCGAGCCGCTTGGCGATGACTTCGGCGATGGCGTTGGCTTGCGCCGCCGACTGCACCAATGTGGTGTCGAAGGCTCCGGCAATCGCCGCCTGTTCGACGACGCTGTGCGAATAGCGCGAATGCAATCCGTCGATCAGCGCGACGACGCGGCGCGCCTGATCGGCGATCGAGCGTAAATCCTTGCCGGCCCGCTCCTCGCCCGCGCCGGTGACCAGCACGGTGTCCTCGAGGCCCGAATTGACGAGGAAGTCCTCCAGCGCCGGCTGATCCTTGAGGTAGGTCTCCGACTTGCCGCGCGCCACCTTGTAGAGCGGCGGCTGGGCGATAAAGACGTGGCCCTTTTCCACCAGTTCCACCATCTGCCGGTAGAAGAACGTCAGCAGCAGCGTGCGGATGTGAGCGCCGTCGACGTCGGCGTCCGTCATGATGATGATCTTGTGGTAGCGCAGTTTCGACACGTCGAAGTCGTCACGTATGCCGGTGCCGAGCGCGGCGATGATGTTGGTCACCTGCTCCGACGACAGCATCTTGTCGATGCGCGCCCGCTCGACGTTGAGGATCTTACCGCGGATCGGGAGCACCGCCTGGAACTCGCGCTTGCGGCCCTGCTTGGCGGAGCCACCTGCCGAGTCGCCCTCGACGATGAACAGCTCGGTGTTGGCCGCGTCGCGGTCCTGGCATTCGGCGAGGCCGCCGGGCAGCCGCAGGCCGTCGAGGGCGCTCTTGCGCCGCGTCAGCTCGCGCGCCTTGCGCGCCGCCTCGCGGGCGAGCGCCGCCTCGACGATCTTGCCGACGATCGTCTTGGCTTCCTTGGGGTGCTCCTCGAACCACGCCATCAGCTGGTCGCCGATGATGCTCTCGACGACCGGCTTCACCTCCGACGAGACCAGCTTGTCCTTCGTCTGGCTGGAGAACTTCGGGTCGGGCACCTTGACGGACAGCACGCAGGTGAGACCCTCGCGCGCGTCCTCGCCGGAGAGGTCGACCTTCTCCTTCTTGGCGATGCCGCTTTCGCCCGCGTACTTGTTGATGATGCGCGTCAGCGCCGCGCGGAAGCCGGCGAGATGGGTGCCGCCGTCGCGCTGCGGGATGTTGTTGGTGAACAGCAGCACGTTCTCGTGGTAGCTGTCGTTCCACCACAGCGCCGCCTCGACGATGACCTTGTCGCGCTCGCCCGTCAGCATGATGGGCTCGGCGATCAGCGACTGCTTCGAGCGATCGAGGTAGCGGACGAACGCGGCGGTGCCGCCGTCGTACTGCATTTCCTCGCGTCTCACGTCGGCGTGGCGCGCGTCCGTCAGCACGATCTTGGCGCCGGAGTTGAGGAACGCGAGCTCGCGCAGGCGGTGCTCGAGCGTGGCGAAATCGAACTCGGTCTTGGTGAAGGTGTTGGGGCTTGGCAGGAACGACACTTCCGTGCCGCGCTCACCCTTGCCGTCGCCGACGGCCTTCAGCGGCGCCACCGGAACGCCGTCGTGGAACTCGATGAAGTGCTCTTTGCCTTCGCGCCAGATGCGCGCCCGCAGCCACGTGGACAGCGCGTTGACGACGGACACGCCGACGCCGTGCAGGCCGCCCGAGACCTTGTAGGAGTTCTGGTCGAACTTGCCGCCGGCGTGCAGCTCGGTGAACACGATCTCCGCCGCCGAGCGCTTGGGGTCATTGTCGTCGTCGGACTTGATGCCGGTCGGTATGCCGCGCCCGTCGTCGCGCACGGTGCACGAGCCGTCGGGGTTGAGCGTTACGGTGCACGCCTTCGCATGTCCGGCGAGGACCTCGTCGACGGCGTTGTCGACGACCTCGTAGATCATGTGGTGCAAGCCCGACCCGTCGTCCGTGTCGCCGATATACATGCCCGGGCGCTTGCGAACGGCGTCGAGGCCCTTCAGCATCTTGATCTGGTCGGCGCCGTACTCTTCGGCGCCCGTGGTTTTCTTCGCGGGCGAAGCGCTCATTTTCCGGATTGTCCTAGGGGTCGTTCTGCGTCGCTTTTATGTATACCACAAAAGCCCGCGAAAAGCACCTTTTGGGCCGTGCGAGCCTGAACAAAAATATGAATAATTTCCGTTAGTTAGAAGGTGCTGCGGCACCGTGCGCAGGCACAATCGGCAAAGCGCTCAGAAGGCCGTCCTCCACCCGCCAGAATCGAGCCTTTCCGGCGAGCCAGGAGAAGGCCTCCGCGTCGGTCCCGGTCATCCACGCTTGCGCGCCCAGACGCAGGATTTCAGCGAACAGCGCCGCTCGCCGCTCGGCGTCGAGATGCGCCGTCACCTCGTCGAGGAGGAGGATGGGCGCCGCCTCCCGCCGTCGCGTCACCAGCTCGGCGTGGGCGAGCACCAAGCCGATGAGCAGCGCCTTCTGCTCGCCGGTGGAACACAGCCGCGCCGGCATGGCCTTCGGCGCGTGCGCCACGAGCAGATCAGTGCGATGCGGCCCGTCGAGCGTCCGCCCGGCGGCGCGGTCGCGTTCGCGGCCGGCACGCAAGCGCTCGATGTAGGTGTCCTCGACGTCCACGGCCGGAAGTCGTTCGAGATCGGCCTCGAGGCCACCTTCCAGCGCCAGACCAGCGGGCGGGAACGGCGAATGCGGATCGCGCGCCGTACGCTCGGCCATGATTGCAGCGAGCGCGGCGACCGCCTCGGCCCGCGCCGCGGCGATGGCGACGCCGGTCTCCGCCATGAGCAATTCGAGACCCTCGAAGCGCGACGCATCGCGTACGCCGTCGGCGAGCAGGCGGTTGCGCTGCTGCATGGCGCGCTCGAAGCGGGAGGCGACGCTGCGATAGCCGGGGTCGAAGCACAGGATCAGCCGATCGAGGAAGCGGCGGCGTTCGGAACCCGGGCCGGAGAACAGCCCGTCCATCGCCGGCGTCACCCAGACGACCTCTATGTAGTCGGCGAGCGAACCCGCCCCCGCCGTCTCGCCGTTGATGCGGACGATTCTTCCCGCGCGCTCGCTCTCCGCATTCTCGGCGAGGAGCCCGGTGCCGATGTCGATCGGCCCCGTGTGCGTATGCGTATGCGCGGCGACCGCCCAGCCGCCGTCGCCGGTCGCGCGGGCGAGATCGGGATAAGCGGCGCGGCGCATGCCTTGCCCCGGCGACAGCAACGACACGGCTTCCAAGAGGTTGGTCTTGCCAGCGCCGTTGGGGCCGATCAGCACCTGCGGCTCGGGCCCTGCCTCGAGCGCCACGTGCGTGTAGTTGCGGAAGTTGGACAGCGTGAGCCGCTCGACCCAGAGCATGGGTTAGTTCGCGCCTTCGATAGCGATGCAGCGGGCGGCCAACGCCACGGCTAGACGCGCATCGGCATCAGTACGTAGAGCGCCGTCGCGTCGCCCGGATCGTTGACCATAGTCGGCGAGCCCGGATCGGCGAGCTTGAACGTCGCCCGCTCGCCCTCGAGCTGCCCGGCGATGTCGAGCAGGTAGCGAGCGTTGAAGCCGATCTCAAGGGGCGATGACGAGTACTCGACACCGATCTCCTCGGTGGCGCTGCCGCCCTCGGGGTTGTTGACCGACAGCACCAGCTTGTCCGGCTTGATGTTGAGCTTCACCGCCCGGCCGCGCTCCGACGCGATCGTCGACACGCGGTCGACGGCGCTCATGAACTCGGCATTGGAGACGGTCAGCTCCTTGTCGTTGCCCTGCGGGATGACGCGGCCGTAGTCGGGGAACGTGCCGTCGATCAGCTTCGACGTCAGCGTCACGCTGCCGATCTCGAAGCGCACCTTGGCGGGGCTCACCGCCACCTTCACCGCCGCCGAGCTGCCCTCGATCAGGCGGTTCAGCTCGTGCACGGTCTTGCGCGGGATGATGACGCCCGGCATGCCTTCCGCGCCCTTCGGCAGCGGCAGCTCCACCTGCGCCAGACGATGCCCATCGGTCGCCACGGCGCGCAGCGTCGCTTTGTTGTTCGACTGCGCGGTGTGCAGATAGATCCCGTTGAGGTAGTAGCGCGTCTCTTCCGTCGAGATGGCGAAGCGCGTCTTGTCGATCAGCCGCTTCAAGTCCTGCGCGGTGAGCTCGAACTCCTGGCCCATCTCGCCGATGCCGATGTCGGGAAAGTCCTCGGCGGGAAGCGTCTGCAGCGCGAAGCGCGCATGCCCCGCGGCGAGCGTCAGCCGCTCCTTCTCCGCGTCGCGGCGAATGTCGACCTGGCTGCCGTCGGGCAGCTTGCGGACGATGTCGTGCAACATGTGCGCTGGCACGGTCACGGCGCCGGGCTGCTGCACGTCGGCCGCAACGCCCTCTATCACCTCGCGCTCCAGGTCGGTCGCCTTGAACTCGAGCGTCGACTCGCGCACCCGCAACAGTACGTTGGAAAGTATGGGAATGGTGGTGCGCCGTTCGACGACGCTGGTCACGTGGCCGAGCGCCCGCAACAGTTCACCACGTTCGATCACTAGCCGCATGGAAGCATCCTCGGCACGTTCATTTTGGCCAATTGCCTGAACCGCGTTGCCTGGAGCCGACCTCGGCCGAGGTCGCAAGACAGGCCTTGTTGAGAGGGGGGAAGCTCGGCGGGACCAGAGACTGGCGGTCTTTTAAAGGATTCGCCCCCGGTCAACATGACCCGATGCGGCGGTTATTTTCAAGAGCCGGCGGGTATCCCGCAGGGTTTGCCGGGCCCGGCTGCCTTGGCTGGGCCCAGCTACGGTAAAGGAGCGGCGCCGTGCGACGCCGCCCCTCCCCGCTAGAACCCGTCGCACTCGCCCCAAGCGCGGCGGGCCGTTTGTGACGGGCGACCTTCAATGGCTGAGCAGGCGCTTCAGTTCCTCCAGCTCTTCCTTCAGACGGGGGTTGCCCGCCAATTCGCCCTCAATCTTGCGGATTGCGTGCAACACCGTCGTGTGGTCGCGGTTGCCGAAGCGGCGGCCGATCTCGGGCAGCGAACGGGCAGTCAGCTGCTTGGCGAGGTACATGCCGACCTGGCGCGGCCAGACGACCGAGCGATGGCGGCGCTGCGAGAGCAGGTCGCCCTTCGACACGCCGAAGTGGCGCGAGATGATGCGCAGGATGTCCTCGATCTTGATGCGACGGGGCTCCAGCCCCTGCACCAGATCGCGGATCACAGTCTCGGCAACGTCGGGAGTGATCGCCGTGCGCATGTACTGCCACGTGGCGTAGAGGCGGGTGATCGCCCCTTCCAGCTCGCGACCGCTCTCCGTGAGCCGCTCGGCAAGCAGCGCCAGGATATCGCGGCTAAGCGTGAAGGACGGGTCGCTCGCCCGCTTCTCGGCCAATCGCTTCTCGAGCACCTTCAAGCGCAGCTCGTGGTCGAGCGTGCCGATCTCGGTGACGAGGCCACGCTGCAGCCGCGAGCGCATGCGCTCGTTGAGACGCTCGATGTGGTTGGGAGCACGTGCCGAAGCCACCACGACCTGCCGCCCGCCGTCGAGCAGCGAGTTGATGATGTGGTCGAACTCCTGCTCGGTACGCTCCCCGTGCATGAACTCGAGGTCGTCGATCAGCAGCACGTTGATGCCGCGGAACTTCTCTTTGAACGCCAGCGGATCTTGGCTGCGCAGTGCTTCGACGAACTGGTAGCGGAAACGCTCGGCCGTCAGGTAGAGCACCTGCGCGTTCGGCGAGCGGCGCTTCACCTCCCAGGCGATGGCATGCAGCAAGTGCGTCTTGCCGAGACCGACCGGCGAGTGGATGTAGAGCGGGTTGAAGCCCGGTGCCTCGCCCAGAGCCGTCTCCGCAACTTGCGTCGCACCGGCATGCGCCATGCGGTTCGAAGAGCCGACAACGAAGCTCTCGAACGTATAGCGCGGATCGAGCGGCGAGCCTTCGAAGCCGCCGACGCTGGTGCGCCCAGCCGCCGGAACGGCCGCGATGAACATCGGACCGCGCTGGCCGGCATCAGACTGCGCGCTACCGTTGCGAGCAGCATTGGTAGTGTCAGCAGCAGCCGCAGCCTCGGCCTCCATGCGCGCACCGGCATTGTTGCCGGGCTGGCGCAGAACGACCTCGACCTTCTCGGCGCCCTTGAACTCGGCCTGGCAGCAGGCGAGCAGATCTTCCGAGTAGTGCGACTGGATCCAGGTGCGCAGGAACTTCACCGGCACCGAGAACTTGACCGTGCTGGACTCGAAGCTCTCGAAGTCGAGCGCGTTGAACCAGCTGGTGAAGATGTCGTCGCCGAGCCGCGCGCGCAGCATGGCCCGCACCTTGTGGCCGCGCTGTTCGTCGGGATTGGTGGTGGTGAGCGCCGGTGAGGGACCGGCAGTGGGTGTGGTTGCCGTGCGATCTTCAAGACCGTTGGTGGCTGCGCCCGCAAAGCCGCCTGCAACGGAACGTTCCGCCTTTTGAATCGTCTGCATGTGTGAAACCCCCGCACTTATTGAACTTGTTTGACTTGCACCTCAAAGTCACCCGGACAAAGTTCCACCGTCGCCTTCCGCCGCCGCGGCTGCGCAATAGAGCTCAGTTCAGGTCTTCCGGTAACGGGTGCTAACCCTGCACCCAAGCAAGACCGGCCGCCTTCCAACCGGCGACCTGCCCTCGATGGCGATCGGCGTCGAGAGGCCCCTCGAAACCGTCCGCCACATTCCTGCTTCGTCGATAGCCGACGTTCGCCATGGCTTCCGCTGCCATGCGACTGCGCGCGCCGGATCGGCATATGAAGAACAATTCGCTGTCTTTAGTGGCGCCCGCCGCATCGAGCGCTTTGGTCATCCGCTCCGAGAAGCCCGCATCGACTTTGCTCTCGGGGCACGTCTGCCATTCCACCGTGAGCACCCGCTTCCCAATTTCATTGAGATCGGGCAGCCCCACGAAAGTCCATTCTGCTCGAGTCCGCACATCGATCAGAACCGACCCTGCATCCTTCGCGAGGTGTGCCCAGACCTCTTCCACAGGCACGTCCTCGATGTGGACGACTTCCAACGACTGCACTTGCGCCTCCACTCACAGGCCGGACTGAAAAAACTATCTATCAGACGGCCTGCTCAACTCACCAACGAGGACTAGAGAAAACTACTCCTCGACCCTCCAGGCAAGCGCCCAGAAAGATACGCATGAAACACTCATAAGCTTCGGTGAAACCAGGGACGCGATACTGTACAAAACCTGGCGGCGACCTGCGCTGGAACGCTGGATAAACCCAAGCGCGGCGACCTCAAGAACCGTAACCCTTAACTCTGCCTTAAGCAAGGGTAAGAGGCGGCAACGCGCCTGGTTGCAGAGGTGTGCGCGAGCACGCCGAACCAGTGGATATCCTGTGAGTTCGCCACAGCACTTGTGGATATCGGGCTGAGCAAGTTCATGATTTATCGGGCTCGCACGCGCGCGTCGACGATCAGAGAAACTTGTCCTCTGATACGTCGTCGAAACGTCATTTTCCATTTGCGCCGATGTCGCGCTCGTCTGAGCGCCTTGCGGGTTTTGACCCGCGACCGCGACGCATCTGCGTCGCGGAATCCGTCACTTAGGTCTGTTTAAGACTCGTGGGCTGACGGTGGATGGTGCGGTGATGCTGTTGCGAACATACCGCACCACGATTTGGAGTGGCCCGAGCAGTCGCGAGCTTACTTCGCCATCGCTTTGACGCGCGCGGAGAGACGCGAAACTTTGCGGCTCGCGGTCTTCTTGTGAATGACGCCCTTCTGCGCGGTGCGCGCGAGAACCGGCGCGGCGTCGCGCAGCGCCTTCGCTGCAGCATCCTTGTCACCCGATGCAATGGCTTCCTCGACCGAACGCACAACCGTGCGCGCGCGCGTGGTGCGAGACTTGTTCACTTCCGTGCGGCGGATTGCCTGACGGGCCGCCTTCTTTGCAGACTTCGTATTCGCCATGTCGTAGTTCCTCTGTATCACCCGCCCTGCCATCGTCGGGCCGCGGCCGCTGCCACTCTGTGCAGCGCATCTTCAAATGCGCTAGCCGCCCGAAACATGAAGCTCCGAGCGGCCAAGTCGCGATCCTATAGACGCCGCAAAGTGTAGGGTCAACGGGCGGTTGCGCCGCCGTAAAGGCCCGCCGGGCTTGCCAGAACCGCAACTCCAGGCTCTCTTGGCGGTACATCGGAACGCGGCGGGGAGGCACGGGGGCGGAATGAATTCGGTTTGGCTTTGGGTCGTGGCTTTGGCGGCGGGGACCGCCGCGGTCACCGTCGCGGCCGCCAACAGCGGGCAAGTCGGGCATATGGCCGTGACGGCCGTGGTCTGCCTCGTCTTCATACTGCTCGCCGTCTGGGAGCGCCGCCGCGTCGTCGCCGCCGGTGGGGGCGAGCCCGCGCTTGCCAGTACGACGGCCAACTCTATGGCGCTCGTCTGGGCGTGGGCGGCGCTCAGCATGCTCTTCACTTATCGCTTCGTGCTGAGCTGGCACGAGTGGTGGCAGTACGTGCTCGCCGGTGGCGCCGTCGCGGGCCTGTGCCTGTTCTTCGCGTCAATGATGTCGAAGGACGCCGCCGCCGGCCGCCAGGACAACACGCTGCTCTCCATCGCCCGCTATCTCACCATCGGTCAGCTTGTCGGCATGGCGATCGCCATGATCGGCATGATCATCGACAAGAAGATGCCGCGCGATCCCAGCGAGCCCGACTGGGCGGCGAACGCGATCTTCTTCTTCGGTGCCGCCGCACTGGCAGCGATCAGCGCCAATGCCCTGTGGGGCCCTGCCGCACGGCGCACGTAGTCGCAATGCCATGACGAGTACTGGAATGTCCTTTCGATCCATGCTGCCGACGCTGCTGCTCGCCTTCGCGCTCAGCATTTTTGTATGCGTGCTGGCGGCAGCGCGTGACTCGACAGCGACGCTCGCTCTTGCCGCCGGACTGTTCGCCGTCCAGGTGCTCTTTGCGTTGCTGCGCATCAACGCCCCGCTGTGGCGCTCACCCGCCAACCCGGCCGCCGACTTCGAGTGGGCGTGGAGCAACACGATGTTGACGGCGCTCGTCTATGCCTGGGGCGCGACCGCGATGTTCGCGATCTACTCGCTGACCGGGCTCGCCTGGCGCCATTGGTGGCAGTACGGCGCCGGAATGGCGCTCTTGGCGTTGGCAACGTTGTGGTTCGCCCACCAGCTTGCGAGCGGCCGCGACCGCCAGGCGCAAGCGCGGTCGCTCAATATCTTGCTCGTCATGACCTGGCTGCAGCTCGCGGCCGTCGTTATCGCGCTCGCCTATCTCGTGTCGTCCGGCAAGCTCGCGACCGAGAAGGCCGATTGGGCCGCCAACGTCGTCTTCCTCACCGGCGGCCTCACCGTGGCGGCGATCTCGCTCGTCTCGCTCTACACCTATCGCCGCCGGCGCGCGCTCGAGCCGACGCGCGCCTAGCGCTGGCAGCGCGGACAGTAGAAGGTCGCGCGGCCGCTCTGCACGATGCGGCGCACGGTGCCGCCGCAGCCCTTGCGCAGGCACGGCTTGCCCTCGCGGTCGTAGACGCAGAACTTGTGCTGAAAGGCGCCGAGCTCGCCATTGGCGTTGCGATAGTCGCGCATCGAGGAGCCGCCGGCATTGATCGCATCCGCGAGCACCTCCTTGATTGCCTGCACCAGCGCGACGGCACGTGCGGTCGGCTTGCCCGTCGACGTCGCGATCGTTGCGGCGCCGCGCGTCGGCGACAGTCGTGCCCGGTAGAGCGCCTCGCAGGCGTAGATGTTCCCCAGCCCGGCGACGATGCGCTGATCGGCGAGAAACGGCTTGAGAGTGAGCTTCTTGCCGCGCGCCCGCTGCGCCAGATACTCGGGCGTCAACCCTCCATCGAGCGGCTCGACGCCGAGGTGGTGCAGCAGCGGATGCTCGTCGAGGTCCTTCTCGGGGATGAGCATCATGAAGCCGAAGCGACGCGGGTCGTTGTAGGTGACGCTGCCGCCGCCCCGCATATGGAAAACGACGTGGTCGTGCGCGCCATGCTTGCCGCCACGGGTATCGTTAACCATCGGCGGCATTTTGCGTGTGGATTGCGGTTCATGCACGGTGAAACAGCCGGTCATACCGAGGTGCATGAGGAGCACACGCCCGCCTGAAAGGCGTGCCAGCAGGTACTTTCCCCGCCGCTCCAGCCGCTCCACCTTCCGCCCACGGAGTTCCCCTGGGAAGTTCTTCGGCAGCGGAAATCGCAGGTCTGGCCGGTGCTGTTCGACCTGCGCGAAGGCCTTGCCCGTCAGTGCCGGCTCCAGGCCGCGCCGCACGATCTCGACTTCAGGCAGCTCGGGCATGTCGGGGGATTATCACGCGAGAAACATTGGGGAACCCCCAGCATAGCGCGGTCGACCCCTCTTAGCTATGCTCGCGCCATGACCGATACATCCCCCGACACCTCCACGTCCTTCGGCTACCGCGACGTCTCCGCCGACGAGCGCCAAGGCCTCGTCAACCGCGTGTTCGCGGCTGTCGCCGACCGCTACGACCTGATGAACGACCTGATGTCAGGCGGCCTGCACCGCCTGTGGAAGAACGACCTCATCGCCCAGCTGAACCCGCCGCGCGGCGAGCAGCCGTTCCGCTTGCTCGACGTCGCCGGCGGCACCGCCGACGTGACCCTGCGCTATGCGCGCGCCAGCGGCCCCAACGCGACGGCGATGCTGTGCGACATCAGCCCAGAGATGATCGCCGTCGGCCAGCGGCGCGTGGCCGAGGCCGGGCTCGAGCAGCGGATCGCCTTCACCGAGGGCAACGCCGAGGCACTGCCGTTCGCCGACCGGTCCTTCGATGCCTACACCATTGCCTTCGGCATCCGTAACGTGACGCACATCGACGCGGCGCTGCGCGAGGCCTACCGCGTGCTCAAGATCGGCGGCCGCTTCCTGTGCTTGGAGTTCTCCGAGGTGCAGGTGCCGATCCTCGACCGGCTGTACGACTTCCACTCCTTCGAAGTCATCCCGCGCCTGGGCCAGGCGATCGCCGGCGAGGCGGTGCCCTACCGCTATCTGGTGGAGAGCATCCGCAAGTTCCCCAACCAGGAAGTGTTCGCACGCATGGTGCGTGAGGCAGGTTTCGAGCGCGTCACCTACCGCAACCTCACCGGCGGCGTCGCCGCCATTCATTCGGGCTGGAAGATCTGACGCTCGGCTCATTGCCAGTAGAGAAACGCGTCGTGCAGCTCGACCATTTTGTTGTTGAGCGTCTTGAACCGCCAGCGCAGCGCCGTGCCCGATGGCTGGCCGGTGACGTCGACGAGGTTGGTCTCGCACACGCGGATCGAGCCCGGCGCGGTGAACACTTCGGTGAGCGTCGCCGCCGACCAGGTCGTGCCGTCGTCGCGTGAAAATTCGAGCGTGTAGTCGGTGCCGGCCGTCGCCGCGTCCACTTCCTTGACGCGGATAACGCCCTTCATCGCCGATGGCGCAGACGCCGCGGTGAACGCCGCCGAGCGTACCGTCAGGTTGTTGGTGACCCCCGCCTCGTAGAGCTGCACCTCTGCCACGACCAGCTCGAAGCCGCCGCCCAGATCGTGCGAGATGCGCATCCAATGGTAGCGGTAGGCCGTCGAGGCCGTGATGCCCGACGAGACGTCGTGCACGATGCCGGTCCCGGTGTTGACCGCTGAGGACGTGTACAGCAGCGTGCCCTCAGGGCCGGTCGACGGCGCCGACGAGTGCCCGCGCAGCTCGATGGTGATGTTGCCGCCGCTGTTGACGGTCCATTCGGTGTTGTTGGCGCTGAAGACGCGAAAGCGGCCGATGGTCTTCGAGTTACCGCTGCCCCAGTCCTTGCCGACGAAGCCGGACGTGGCGGTGATGCCCGACGAGGCCGACGCCGCCTGGCTCGTGGTCCCATCCGACGAGGCGGCGGTGCCGCCGCGGGTCGTCATGTTGCCGACGACGCTGCCGGTGCCTGTGGAGATCAGCGATGGACTTGCCACCGTCGGCTTCAGGACGCCGGCCGTTCCGCTGTCGAGATTGGTAGTGCCGGCCGTATCGACGTAGGTCAGCGCGTCGAAGCTGTCGGCTACCCGATTGTTCGAGGTGAAGATCGCCGTGTTGGCGAGGTCCGCCACCTGCAGCGTCAGCAGCGAGTGCGACAGCAGCAACTCGTCGAACCCAGCGACGCTCGCTTTCGCCTGCCCCCCGGTGGTGTAGTCCCAGGTGACCGATGCCGTATCGGTCAACACACGCTCGGCCGACAAGCTGCCGTGCGCGGCCTTGAGGATGTACTCGGCGCCGGTCGGCGCGCCGCCGCCACCCCCGCCACCTTCGACGGTCGCAGTCGTGAAGTGACCGGAAGCGCCGTCCCAGACGATCGCCTCGCCGTCCTCGGGGTCGAGTGCCGCGATGTCGGAGAGATGGCCGTGATGGGCCTGCACGCTGGTGCCAATGGCTAAGCCCAGCGTCGTGCGCGCCGTCGCCGCGTCGGCGTCGTCGAGCACCGAGCGGGCAAACGCCGTGCAGGCGATCTCCTCAACGTCGCCGGCGCCGCTCGAGGCGCGCCCAAGCAGCTTATCCGTCGCCGAGACGTCCTGGATTTTGGCATAGGTGATCGCGGCGTTCGGCACGCTGGCCTTGGCCTGCCCGCCGGTCGCGTAGTCCCAGGTCACCGTCGCCGTGTCGGTCAGAACGCGCTCCGCCGACAGGCCGGCGCTCGCCGCCTTGACGATGTACTCGCCGTCCGTCGGCGCGCCGCTCCCGCCCTCGCCGAGCGACGTGAAGGGGAACGACACCTCGCCCGAGCCGCGATCGATGACGATCGCCTCCTTCCACGTCGCTCCGTCGGCGCTCACCTTGAAGTGGAGGTCGTCGTCGCCGGCGAGGCCAAGTTCGGCCCGCCCCGAGAAGCCGGTCTGATAGAGCAGGCTAGCCGTGTCGCCTACTTCAGCCTTGTTGATCTTGAGCTGATGTCCGTCGCCGTCGTGATTGAGCAGCGTGGCGTCGGATGACACGGCGAGCCGGTTCGTCGTATCGGCCGTCGCGTTGATACCGAGCGTTTCGAAGTCGCCGTCGCCCCCACCGCCGCCGCCTTCGCCCGTCGCCAGCGAGCCCCACGCGGAGCCCGTCCACACGACGGCGATGTCCTCGTCGGCCACCCAGGCGATCCAACCCTCGCTCGGCACGTAGAACATCCACGCGCCGTCCTGATACGCCGCGACCTTACCCGCCTGCCCGCTCCACCCGCCGCTCGGACTGGTGGCAACGATGTAGCGGGCGCCCTCGGCAGGGGAGGATGGCGGCGCGCCGAGATGGCGGTCGAGCACGCTGAGCTGGACCACGGCGTCGAGGGCGCGGATCGCCTCGTTGTGGGTGACGTGCTTCTGGGATTGGGCCGCCATGATGTACGGCAGGCCGAGGTTGGGCGTTGAGTCCACGCGATCCTCGCAACTGGTTCGTTGCGCGAGGATAGGCACGGCAGTGGACGGCGAGGATAACTCGCGTGGCTACGCCGCGGCCTTGCGTGCGGCGTCGGCCGCCTTGCGGATGGCGGCGATGTTCGCCGCGTAGCTGTCGCGCGTGCCGCCCTTGAACACCGCCGAGCCGGCAACGAGCACGTTGGCGCCCGCCGCGGCGACGAGCGGTGCGGTCTCCGGCGTTACGCCGCCGTCCACCTCGATGTCGATCGGCCGCGTTCCGATCATCGCCTTCACGCGGCGGATCTTGTCGACCACGGCCGGGATGAAGCTCTGCCCGCCGAAACCGGGATTGACGGTCATCAGGAGGATGAGATCGAGACGGTCGAGCACGTAGGCAATGGCGCTCTCGGGCGTCGACGGGTTGAGCGCCACGCCCGCCTTCTTGCCCAGTGCCTTGATGGACTGAAGCGTGCGATCAAGGTGCGGCCCCGCCTCGGGGTGCACGGTGATGATGTCGGCCCCCGCCTCGGCGAACGCTTCCAGATACGGGTCGGCCGGCGCGATCATCAGGTGCACGTCGAAGACTTTCTTCGAGTGCGGGCGCAGCGCCTTCACCACCGGCGGTCCGAACGTGATGTTGGGCACGAAGTGACCGTCCATCACGTCGAGATGGATCCAGTCGGCACCGGCGGCCTCCACCGTCGCGACCTCCTCCTTCAGCCGGCTGAAGTCGGCCGACAGGATCGAAGGAGCAATCGTCACTGAGCGAGCCATGTTATCCAAGTCCTCAAGCGGCCCGTTGCCGTAACGCTATTCTAGCGACCGACGCCGTGCGCGTCTTGCCGTGCTGGCACCCTGTGCAAAAGCGCCGCTAGGTCGTGCGGCGCCTGCGCTCGACCAGCGTCAAAATGTGTGGCGTCAGAATGAGCTGCATCGCCAGATCGAGCTTGCCGCCGGGAATGACGACCGAGTTGGCGCGCGACATGAAGCTCTGCGGGATCATCGATTGCAGGTAGGGAAAGTCGATGCCGCGCGGGTCGCGGAAGCGGATGACGACCATTGACTCGTCCGGCGTCGGTATCCATCGCGCCACGAAGGGGTTCGACGTGTCGACCGTCGGCACGCGTTGGAAGTTGATGTCGGTCTCGGTGAATTGCGGGCAGATGTAGTTCACGTAGTCCGGCATGCGGGTCAGGATCGCCTCGACGGCTTCGTCGTGCGAGTACCCGCGCGCCGACTTGTCGCGAATGAGCTTCTGTATCCATTCGAGGTTGATGACCGGTACGACGCCGATCTTGAGGTCGGCATGCCTGGCCACGTCCACCGTCGGCGTGACGACGGCCCCGTGCAGGCCTTCATAGAACAAGAGGTCCGTCCCGCGCGGCAGGTCTTCCCAGTCGGTGAAGGTTCCGACGCCCCTGCCACGGCGCTCCCCCTCGTGCTCGTCGTGGATGTAGTGACGTGTGCGGCCGCGACCGCTTTCGCCATACGTGCGGAACACCTCTTCGAGCTCGGACAGGAGGTTCGCCTGCTCGCCGAAGTGCGAAAAGTTGTTGTTACCCCTCAGCCGCGCCTCGACGATGGCCTGCTCCATTTCGGCACGCCCGTACCGGTGGAAGGCATCGCCCTCGATGAACGCCGCCGTGATGTGCTCGCGGCGGAAAATGTTCTCGAACGTCTGCCGCACCGAGGTGGTGCCGGCGCCGGAGGAGCCCGTGACCGAGATGATGGGGTGCTTGGCTGACATGGTAGGGGCGAGACTGCCTTATAATTCTTGATTTATTTAGAACCGGAGCAGGCCCCGTCGGCTGAACAGGGGCGAACGCTCGCCGCGGCTCTGCAACCCATCGTGCAGACGCACCGCGTGCTCGACCTCGATACGCGAGCCGGCGATCATCGGCACCCGCTGGTGCAGGGACGTCGGCGTCACCTCGAGCAGCCGCTCGCGCCCCGTGGACGCCACCCCCCCTGCCTGCTCGACGACCCAGGCCATGGGGTTTGCCTCGTAGATCAGGCGCAGGCGCCCGTCGCGGAAACCGCGGCGCTTGTCGCCCGGATAGAGGTAAATCCCGCCGCGCGACACGATGCGATAGATGTCGGCTACCGGCGAGCCGGTCCAGCGCATGTTGAAGTCGCGACCGCGCGGCCCTTCCTTGCCACGCCGGCAGTCCTCGACATAGGTGCGGATCGGATCGTCCCAGTGGCGCGTGTTGGAATCATTGATCGCGTACTCGCTCGTGCGCAGCGGTATCTCGACCTTGGCGTGCGTCAGCAGGAACGTTCCGCTGCGCCGGTCGAGCGTGAAAATCTGCGTACCCGCGCCGACGGTAACGGTGAGCACGGTCTGCGGGCCATAGACGAAAAAGCCGCCGGCGAGCTGGTTGACGCCCCGCTGCATGAAGGCGGACGGCTCGGCGTTGTGCTCAAGTGCCGGCAACACCGTGAAAATCGTGCCGATCGAGGCGTTGGCGTCGATGTTGGAGGAGCCGTCGAGCGGATCGACGGCCACCAGCAGCGGCGCTTTCTCCTCGAGCAAAAGCGGCGCGTCCATCTCCTCGGACGCCACCGCCGCCACCGGAGCGCCGCGCAGCACATCGACGATGCGGTTGTTGGCGAGGACATCGATCTCCTTCTGCTCGTCGCCTTCACCCGGCTTGCCCGTCGAACGCCCGAGGGGTCCGGCGAGCGCGCCCTGCCCGAGCAGATCGGTGAGCTCGATTGCCACCTCGGCCAGCGCGCCGACAGTCGCCGCCACGGCGCGGCGGGCGGGCCGGTCGGCCGCCCAACCGGCGAAATACGCCGCTAGCGTCTGTGGCTGATCCATCCTCGGGCCGTTCCCTTGCGGCATGTGCCGCCGCTGATATTCCGGGCCGTCTTCGGCCGCATACCTCGATCTATGCCATGAGCCGCGCAGCTTGATCGAGGGCGCGCCTGTTTATTGCTTATGGGCGCGTCTGCTGCCGCATCACCAGCCGCAAGAATTTCTGGGTGCATTCCAAGACGAGCGCTTGACCGGCGCGACGACCTATTTCAACCTAAAGTAGTATATCATTCGTCCTGCTCTCACCGTCCTGCAGCTGGAATGCCTCCAACCTCTCGGCGGCGCCATGAAGCCGCGCAACCCACGAACGGCAAAGGGAAAACTTTGCCGTACCGGTCCTTGCTCGGACGCCGCGAGCTCATGGCGGTAGCCGCGTGCACCGCCGGCATCAACGCGCTGGCGCTGGCCGGCCCCCTGTACATGCTGCTGCTGCACGGACGCGTTCTCCCGGCGCACGATTTCAACGCCTTGCTGGCAGCCACCGCAATCATGCTGACGCTCTATGCCTGCGGTGCGGCCGTCGACATTGCGCGTCAGCGCGTCTTTGCCCGCTGTGCCCGCCGCGTCGACCTCAAGCTCGCCGCGCGAACGGCGCGCCGCCTCGGAGCCACGCAGGTCCGCGACCTCGACCAGGTGCGCGCGTTCCTTGCCGGTCAGGGCCCGCCAGCGCTGTGCGATCTCCCGTGGCTGCCCCTCTACGCTGCTGCCATGTTCGCGCTGCACCCACTGTTCGGCGTACTTGCCAGTGTCGCCGCGTTAGCGATCGTCGGCTGCCTGCTGACCGCCGCCCACTTGAGTCGCATCCCTGAGCTCTGCGCCGCGCGAAGCGCCGAGAAGCGCCGGCGACTCACCCCTGCGCCGGCGAGCCGGTCTCACGCGCGCGACTGGTTTCGCCGCAACGCGCGCCTGCGGCGCGAGCAGGACGCCGCCGCACGTCCCGCAATGGCAGCGACCGCGATCATCCGCGCCCTGCGCCCGGGGCTGCAATCGGCGACGCTGGGCCTGGGCGTTTACCTCGCCATGACGGGCGCGTGCGCTCCGGCCAGCATCCTCGCCGCGTCGATCATCATGCCGCGCGTCATTGGTCCGCTGGAGTTGGTCTTCATGCATTGGCGGGGGGTAAAGGCGGCCCGCACCAGCGCCCAACGGCTGCAGCAGCATTTGGCGAAGCCGGTCCTCGCGCCTGACGAACCGCATCTCTTAGCGCCGCGCCCCGGTGTACAGATCATCCTGCGCAAGAGCGGCGGTCAGGCTCGGAGCGCCAGCGGCGCGGGCGCGAGGTCTATCTCTTCCGGCTTGCGGCCGACGGCGGAGTAGCGGAAGCCTGCGGCATGCGCCAGCTCGGCGGTGAACACGTTGCGCAGGTCGACGAGCACGTCGCCGCGCATCTTCGCCTTCGCCGCCTTCAGGTCGAGGGCGCGGAACTCGTTCCACTCGGTGACGGTGACGAGCACGTCGGCCCCTGCCGCCGCCTCGAGCGCACTTTCGCTCCACGTCACGCCCGGCAGCAGCGGCTCGGCCTGCCGGCGCCCCTGCGGATCGACGACGCGCACGGTGGCGCCGCGCTCCTGCAGCATCGGCACGATGATGAGGCTCGGCGCATCGCGCATGTCGTCGGTGTTAGGCTTGAAGGTGGCGCCGAGGATGGCGATCGTCTTGCCGCGCACCGATCCGCCGGCGGCCGCCTCGACACGATGCGCCATGGCGATCTTGCGCTCGTCGTTGACGCGTTGCACCTGCTCGATGAGCGATACCGGCGACTTGTTCTCGCGCGCCGTGCGAATGAGCGCCGACACGTCCTTGGGGAAGCACGATCCGCCGTAGCCCGGCCCCGGATGCAGGAACTTGTCGCCGATGCGACGGTCCTTGCCGATCGCCGAGGCGAGCTCCTGCACGTCGGCGCCCACCTGTTCGCACAGGTCGGCGATCTCGTTGATGAAGCTGATCTTCAACGCCAGGAAGGCATTCGCCGCGTACTTGGCGAGTTCCGCCGACTCGCGACCGACGAACATCACCGGCGCACTGCGCAGCGCCAGCGGCTGATAGAGGCGCCCCATGACGTCCTTGGCGCGTTCGTCGTCGGTGCCGACCAGAACGCGGTCGGGATGCATGAAGTCCTGGATGGCAGAGCCCTCACGCAGGAACTCCGGATTGGAGCAGATGGCGAAGTCGCCGTCGGAACGCGCAGCGCGCAGGCGCCGTTCGATCTCGCGGCTGGTGCCGACGGGCACCGTCGATTTCGTCACGATGACCGTGAAGCCCTTCAGGTGCGGCGCGATTTCTTCCACCGCCGCGTACACGTAGGAGAGATCCGCGTAGCCGTCGCCGCGGCGCATCGGCGTGCCGACCGCGAGCAGGATCACGTCGGCGTTCTTCGCCGCGGGACCGAGATTGTCGGTGAACAGCAGGCGCCCCGCCGCCATGTTCCGCTGCAGTAGATCGTCGAGGCCCGGCTCGTAGATCGGCGACTTGCCGTCCTTCAGCTCGGCGAGGCGCTGCGGATCCTTGTCGACGCAGGTAACCGTCCAGCCGAACTCGGAGAAGCAGGCGGCAGACACGAGGCCGACGTAGCCGGCGCCAATCATGCAAATGTTCAAGACATCCTCCGCAGCTTCAGCCGGTGGGACACTGTCCCGCCACGGCCGATCCGGAACCCCATCAGCGCAACACGCTATCGCGCTAGCTCAACCACTGTTACGTGACAATTGCGGCGTAAGCGCACCGCCGCGGCCTAAACGTTGAATTCTTCGATCTTGGTGAAGGCTGAACGCAGCGCCTCCGACCAGGACGCCGACAGCTTCTTGAAGTACTCGTCGTCCTGGTAGATGCGCTTCTCGCGGTGCAGCTTCAGGCTGTCGCGCTCATAGAGCAGAATGTCGATCGGCATGCCCACCGACAGGTTCGAGCGCAGCGTCGAATCGAAGCTGAGCAGGACCAGTTTCGCTGCTTCGCCGAGACGCATCGTCGGCTGCGCCACGCGGTCGAGGATCGGCTTGCCGTACTTGTGCTCGCCGATCTGGAAGAACGGCGTCTCGTCGGTCGCCTCGATGAAGTTGCCTTCCGAGTAGACCTGAAAGAGTCGCGGCGGCTCGCTGCCGATCTGGCCGCCGAGGATGAAGGAGCCTGTGAACCCGGTCTTTGTCGCTTCCAGCGCCGGGCCGTCGATCGCGCGGATGGCGCGCACGGCGTCGCCGACGAGGCGCGCGGCGCGATACATCGTCGGCACGTTGAAGAGGCTCGGCGCCTCGGGATCCTCTTCGCTGCCGGCGAGCTGCTCGTTGATGAGGCTGACGACGGACTGGGTGAGCGACAGGTTGCCGGCGGTGAGCAGCACGAGCACGCGCTCACCCGGCTTCGACCAGTAGTGGATCTTGCGGAACTGGGCGATGTTGTCGACGCCGGCGTTGGTGCGCGTGTCGGCCGCGAACACGATCCCGCGATTCAGCCGCAATGCCACGCAGTAGGTCATCTTCAGTCCCCGAGCGCTTTCCAGACCCCGCACGGCCCGTTGACCGGGCTACTGCTGCTGGGCGCTGCTTTGCTGCTGGACTTCCACGAAGACGTCAAGGACCTCGTCGAAACCGCCGCGGCGGTTGCCGGTAATAGGCGCGGCCGAGGCGGCGTCGAGCCCGCAGGCGAGCCTTACGTAGCGGTCGGTCGGGCACATTTGGTTAGCGGGGTCGAAGCCGAGCCAGCCCAGGCCGTCGATGAACACCTCAGCCCACGCGTGCTGGGCCTCAGAGCCGTACTCGCCGCCGGTGACGAAATACCCGCTGACGTAGCGCGCCGGGAAGCCCAGGAGCCGAGCCGCGGCAATGAAGACGTGCGCGTGGTCCTGGCAGACGCCGCGACCGTTCTTCAGCGCCTCGGCAGCGCTGGTGTGGGGAGTGGTCGCACCGACCGTGTATTTCACCCGCTCGCCGATGACTTGCATCAGCTCGTGCAGCCGGTCGATCCGGTCTGGCGCCTTGAGGTCCGCGACCATCTCGCGGATGGCGTCGTCGGGCGCCGTCTTCTCGGTCTCGCGCTTGAACACCTGGGTCGGCGACACCTCGGTCAACCCGCGCACGAAGCCGGCCTTGTCGTGCGTCTCGACCGTGCCGCGCGCGATTATGGTGATCTCGGAATGCGGCCCCGGGATCGAGACCAGGTGCGAGACGTTGCCGAAGGCGTCGCGAAAGCGGACGGCCTTATCGATCCCCGGCATCTCGACGCGCCAGCTCAATACGCGCTGCCCCTCGAACGTCGGCGGTGTCAGATGCAGGGTATGGATGCTGTAGTTCGCCGGCGACGCAAATGTGTAGCGCGTCACATGACCGATGGAGACGAGCACTGATCGTGACCCCCGCTAGCCGGTGAAGTGGTATGCCTCGGCGACCTCGTTCCCCAGGCGGTTGTTGCGGACGATGAAGTCCTCGATGAACTCGTGCAGCCCCGACTGGAAGATGTTGTCGATGTTGCCCCGCGCCAGCAACCTGCGCGTCGACGAAGCCGTCTCGTGACAAGCCGGCTTCGCGCCATAGAGCTCGGCGATGTCGGTCAGCGATATGTTGATCTCGTCGTAGCAGGAGCGCAGCGAGCGCGGCATGGCCTGATTGAGGATCAGGTACTCGGCGATCTTCCACGGCCGGTAGTTCTGTTTGTAGACCCAGCGATAGCTGCGGTGCGCCGAGACCGAGCGCAGGATCGCCCCCCACTGCACATTGTCGACGCCGCCGCCGACCATCTCGATCTGCGGCAGCAGCACGTAATACTTCACATCGAGGATGCGAGCGGTGTTGTCGGCCCGCTCCAGGAACGTGCCGAGCTGGCTGAAGTAGAACGTGTCGTTGCGCAGGATCGTGTTGAGCAGAGCGCCGCGATAGAGCGCCGAGCGCGAGCGCACCCAGTCGAGAATGCGCGGCAGCTCGCCGGCCGTAACGCTCGACGGATTGATGTTGGAGAACTCCATCCACGCGGAGTTCAAACTCTCCCACATGTCGCGTGTCAGCGAGGTACGCTGCGCTCGGCCATTGCGGCGTGCCGCAGCGAGGCACGACTTCACGCTCGACGGATTGGAGAAGTCGAACAGCAGGTAATTGATCACGTCGCGCGTGGTGAGCTGCTCGTGCTTGGCGAAATACCCCTGCGCGCAGCCGGCGCTAGCGAGCGTCGACCGCCATTCCTCGTGCGTGCCGTCGCCGTCGCGCGGCAGCAAGACGATGCGGTAGCCCACCTCGGTGAGGCGCGCCATGTTTTCGGCCCGCTCTACGTAGCGCGCCAGCCAGTAAAGGTCGTTGGCCGTCCGTCCTAGCATGCGATGTGCTGCGTCCGCTTCTTGCTTGCTCTTAATCCTGCAGAACCCAGGTGTCCTTGGTGCCGCCGCCCTGGCTCGAGTTGACGACGAGCGAGCCGGCCCGCAGCGCCACGCGCGTCAGGCCGCCGGCGGTGAGGCGAACCTCGTCGCCAAACAGCACGAACGGCCGTAGATCGAGATGGCGCGGCGCGACCCCCGCCTCGACGAGCGTCGGGCAGGTCGAAAGCGCAAGCGTCGGCTGGGCGATGTAGTTGCTGGCGTTCGCTTCCAGCTTGCGACGGAAGGCCTCGATCTCGGCGCCCGAGGCGGTCGGGCCGACAAGCATCCCGTAGCCGCCGGAGCCGTGCACTTCCTTGACCACCAGCTCTGACAGATGCTCGAGCACGTACTTGAGATCGTCGGGCCTGCGGCAGTTGTAGGTCGGCACGTTCTGCAGGATCGGCGCGCGCCCGGTGTAGAACTTAATGATCTCGGGGATGTAGCTGTAGATCGCCTTGTCGTCGGCGATGCCGCCGCCAGGTGCGTTGACGATCGTCACGCGGCCGGAGCGGTAGAGATCGAAAAGGCCGGGCACGCCCAGCACAGAGTCGGCGCGGAACACGAGCGGATCGAGGAAGTCGTCGTCGATGCGCCGGTAGAGCACGTCGATCTGGCGCGGCCCCTGCGTCGTCTTCATCTGCAGCGAGCCGTCGATGACGGTCAGGTCGTGCCCCTCGACGAGCTCCACGCCCATCTGATCGGCGAGGAACGAGTGCTCGAAGTAGGCGCTGTTGTACTGGCCGGGCGTCAGCAGCGCGATCGTCGGCTCGCGATCGAGCCCGCGCGGGGCGACGCTCTCCAGCGTCTTCAGCAGGTTCTCGGGATAGTCCTCGACCGGCGCCACGCGATTCTTGGCGAACAGGTCGGGGAACATGTGCATCATCGTTTCGCGGTTCTCGAGCATGTAGGACACGCCCGAGGGGGTGCGCGTGTTGTCCTCCAGGACGAAGAAGTCGTTCTCCGAGGTGCGCACGATATCGATGCCGATGATGTGGCTGTAGATGCCGAGGGGCGGCTCGACGCCCATCATCTCCGGCACGAAGGCGGAGTTGGCGATCACCAGCTCCTCCGGCACCTTGCCCGCCTTGAGAATCTCCTGGCGGTGGTAGATGTCGTACATGAAGGCATTGAGCGCGCGCACGCGCTGCTCGATGCCGGCGGTCAGCCGGCGCCATTCCTCGGCCGATATGATGCGCGGAATGATATCGAAGGGGATGAGCCGCTCGGCGGCTTCCTCGCTGCCGTAGACAGCGAAGGTGATGCCGGTGCGGCGGAACATGGTCTCCGCCTCGAGCAGCTTTTGCTTGAGACCGTCGAGCGGCTGCGTTCCGAGCCACTCCGACACAGCGTGATAGGGTGCGCGCACACCGTTGCCGGTGCCGTTCATTTCATCGAAGGCCTTGCGTACCGCCGCTTCGGCCTTGATGGACTTCTGCGTCTGCTCTTGCCGCAACTTCAGCCCCGATTGCCAACCCAAGCCGCATCATGCCCGCAAACTACGAGAAGTGGCAGCAAATCGTACACGGATCGCTGCCTTAGTTGCGGGCATTTGCCTTGAGAAATGGCAAATCGGGGAGGGGTGCTGGCCGCCCCTAATAGATCAGAACAGACCCTCGATCTGGCCGTCCGCGTTGAGGCGGATGGAATCGGCGGCCGGCACGCGCGGCAGGCCCGGCATGGTCATGATCTCGCCGGTAACGACGACGACGAACTCGGCGCCGGCCGACAGGCGAAGCTCGCGCACCGGTACGATGTGGCCCTCGGGCGCGCCACGCTTGTTGGGGTCGGTCGAGAACGAGTACTGCGTCTTCGCCATGCACACCGGCAGCTTGCCGAAGCCGCCCGCCTCGAGGTCCTTGAACGCGGTTTCGACAGAAGCGTCACAGGCGATGTCGGAGGCGCGGTAGATCTCGGTGGCGATGGTCTTGACCTTGTCGCGTAGGGTCATGTCATCCGGATAGAGCGGCTTGAACGCCGACCGGCCGCCGTCGGCCAACTCGACGATATGGCGGGCCAGCGCCTCGGTGCCGGCGCCGCCGTCGGCCCAGTGCGTGCAGACGAAGGCGCGCGCGCCGAGGCTCTCGGCCGCCTTCATCACCTCCTGCATCTCGGCGTCGGTGTCGGTGACGAAGCGATTGATGGCTACGGCGATCGGCACGCCGAACTTGGCCATGTTCTCGAGGTGGCGCTTCAGGTTCTCGCAGCCCTTGTTCACCGCGAGCACGTTCTCGGTCTTCAAATTATCCTTGGCGACGCCGCCGTGCATTTTCAGCGCGCGCACGGTGGCGACGACCACCGCCGCGTCCGGCTTGAGGCCGGCCTTGCGGCACTTGATGTCGAAGAACTTCTCGGCGCCGAGATCGGCACCGAAGCCAGCTTCCGTCACCACGTAGTCGGCGATCTTCAGCGCCGACTTGGTCGCCAGCACGGAGTTGCAGCCGTGCGCGATGTTGGCGAACGGGCCGCCGTGGATGAAGACGGGATTGTTCTCCAGCGTCTGCACCAGGTTCGGCATCAACGCGTCCTTGAGCAGCACCGTCATGGCGCCGTCGGCCTTGAGCTCGCGGGCACGGATCGGCGTCTTGTCGCGCGTGTAGCCGACGATGATGTTGCCGAGGCGGCGCTCCAGGTCCTTCAGGTCGAGCGATAAGCAGAGGATCGCCATCACCTCGGAGGCGACCGTGATGTCGAAGCCGTCGGTGCGCGGGAAGCCGTTGGCGACGCCGCCCAGCGAGTTGACGATCTCGCGCAGCGCGCGATCGTTCATGTCGAGCACGCGCTTCCAGGCGATGCGGCGCGTGTCGAAGCCCAGGCTGTTGCCCCAGTAGATGTGATTGTCGATCAGCGCCGAGAGCAGATTGTGTGCACTCGTGATCGCATGGAAGTCGCCGGTGAAGTGGAGGTTGATGTCCTCCATCGGCACCACCTGCGCGTAGCCGCCGCCGGCCGCTCCGCCCTTGACGCCGAAGCACGGGCCGAGGGACGGCTCGCGCAGGCACATCATCGCCTTCTTGCCGATGCGGTTGAGGCCGTCGCCGAGGCCGACCGTCGTCGTTGTCTTGCCTTCGCCGGCGGGCGTTGGGCTGATGGCCGTGACCAGGATCAGCTTGCCGTCCTTGCCGTCCTTCAGGCTGTCGATGTGCTTGAACGAGACCTTGGCCTTGGTATTGCCGTAGGGGACGATCGCGTCGGCCGGGATGCCCACTCTGGCGGCGACCTCGGCGATCGGCTTCATCGTCGCGGCGCGGGCAATCTCAATGTCAGACTTGATGGTCACGGGGCTCGTTCCTCCAGCAAAAGCGTCTTATTGGCGGCGCCTATGGCCGCATCCGTCGGGCCGCTTAATATTTCCCGCGCCGATATTGTCGGTTCATGCGCGGCGCGCAAGTCTCGACTTTTGACCGGACGCCAATGCCGCACTGCAGCTAAGCCAAACCGTTAACAGAAGCGAACCGCCCCCACCCGGCGTGCGGAGCTTGCGAGGTCAGACGGTCGCTTCCTGCCGGACCGCCGGCGCGGCTCCGGCGCGGGCGCGCGCGAGCTTTGGCCTCGCGGTGGGTGGCGAAGGCCGCGGCGGCGAAAATGACGATGGCGCCGACCCAAGTCCAGCCGTCGATCAGCTCGCCGAAGACGAGATAGCCGACCAGTACCGAGAACGGCAGGCGACTGAAATCCAGGGTCATCGCGAATGACGCGTCGCTCACCGCGAGGCCGCGCACCAGCGTCATGTGGCCCGGCACCGCGAACACGCCGAGCAGCACCAGCACCGGCCACGCGCGTGGTGGGTGACACTGAGGTTCCGCTTGCTGCGTCGAGGACCGGTGGGCGAGGGATGCTTGCCGCGTCCGTTTGCCCGAGCCTCACCATACTTTCTGCCGGACAAATCGCCCCGTGCGAGCGATGCTATAGGTGAGCCGGCAAGGAGCAATGCATGGGACACGACCACTCTCACGGTGCGCACGCCGGGCACTCGCACAGCCATGCGGGACATAGCCACTCGGCCGGCGAACGCAACGAGCGGCGCCTGCTTCTCGCCGCGGCGCTGACCACCATCACGCTCGTGGCCGAGGCCGCCGGCGGCATCATCTCCGGCTCTCTCGCGCTCTTGGCCGACGCCGGGCACATGCTGACCGATGCCGCCGCCCTCATTCTCGCCTGGCTGGCCGTCCGTTTCGCGCGCCACCCTGCCGATTGGAAGCGCACCTACGGCTTCGAGCGCTTCGAGGTGCTGGCCGCTTTCAGCAATGGGCTCGCGCTGTTCTTCATTTCGGCGATGATCTGCTACGAGGCGATCGAACGCATCTACGAGCCCGTCGCAGTGCTCGGCGCCCCGATGCTCGTCATCGCCGCCGTCGGCCTGTGCGTGAACGTCGCCACGCTGCTCATCCTGCGCCACGGGGGCGAGGCAAATCTCAACGTCCGCGCCGCGCTCTTGCACGTCATCAGCGATCTGCTCGGCTCGGTGGCGGCGATTATCGCCGCGCTCGTCATCCTGCAGACCGGGTGGACGCCGATCGACCCGATCCTGTCTATTGTCATCACGCTCCTGATCCTGCGCAGCGCCTGGTACATCACCAAGGAGTCCGGCCACATCCTTCTCGAAGGCGCGCCGAGCGGCCTCGACGTGCGCGAGGTGCAGAAGGATCTCGAGGCCAACGTCCCCGACGTGCAGTCCGTCCACCACGTGCACGCCTGGTCGCTGAGCGAAAACCGCCGCGTCATGACGCTGCACGCCCAGACCTGCGATACCGTGCCTCCGGAGCAAGTTGCAGCTGCCATCAAGGCACGGCTGAAGCAGGCGTTCGGCGTCGTGCATGCTACCGTCGAGGTCGAGCACAAGGATTGCGCCGACGCGGCGCACGCCAAGGGCTGCGGCAAGGTGTAGACGCAAGGCTTGGGGAGACCGGCTACTCTTGACTGTTTCCTTCAAGTTCGTTGCTACCAAAGCGGCAATGACTGACCAGCTTTCGTCGGCAAAGCAGGGCGATGCGCGCCCCCGGATCATGATCGCGGACAAGAGCCCGGTCGTGCGTTCGGGCCTGCGCGATTTCATCAATCGGGATGGCCGCTTCGAGGTGCTGGAAGCGCACGCCACTGGCGCCGCGTTCGTCGCCGCAGTCGAGCAGTTCCCGACCGACATCGGTATTATAGGCTGGTCGCTGCCCGACATGACCGGGGGCGAGGTGCTGTCAGCGTTGAAGCGCCGGCATCTGCCGACGCGCATCGTGATCTACACCGGCGAGCCTGGAAGAGACGTGTTGCGCCAGTCCGTGCGCCTTGGCGCCTGGGGTTTCATCTCCAAGAGCGACGAGCCGTCGGTGCTCGTCGACACCATCGCCGCGGTCGCGCGCGGACGCATGTCGCTGCCCTACCTCGACCTGCAGACGCTGAACACCGATCCGTTCGCTGAGCTGACGTCGCGTGAGCGCGAGCTGCTCACGGCGCTCGCCAACGGCTGGACGAACTTGCAGATCGCGTCGCGCATCGGCATCTCGCGCAACACGGTGAAGTATCACCTCAAGAACCTCTACGACAAACTCGGCGTCTCCAATCGCGCGATGGCCGTCGCGCTCTACATGCAGACGACGATGGATCAGCGCTGAGACGCTGCGCCGATGACGCGCTGCACAATGCGTGCGCGCTTTTTTGCACATTGCACAGTCGAGCTAAGCCGCTAATGTTTCCGCGGGTTTCGGTCGCGGCGACGCGTGCGGTTTCGTCTGCGAGGAGCAGGCTGCGCGTTCGTTGGGCAGGGTGGGTAGGAGCGACTACCCACTTGGCCAATCACACCACTACCCGAGAGCGCTGCGCGGCTGCCCGAACGGGTGTTGCAAAGACAGCAGTGTAAATAGATGCTTCCGGCCCAGCCGCAAGCAACAGCAAGAACAATCCGTCGCCGGGCGCGACGACGGGGCTCGCGCACAGGCGCCAACTAGGCCGCACCACGCAAGACGGCGACTCGGAGGAAGCACTTTATGCTCGTCACGACGCATCTCTTCATTCCCGGACCGACGAAGATTCCCGAGGCCGTGCGCTCGGCGATGGACATCCGCATGGAAGACATGCGCTCGCCCGAGTTTCCCAAGTTCACGCTGCCGCTCTTCGAGGACGTGAAGAAGGCCTTCAAGCTCACCAACGGCCGCGTCTTCCTGTTTCCGTCGTCGGGCACGGGCGCGTGGGAGTCGGCGATCTCCAACACGCTCAATCGCGGCGACAAAGTTCTGATGAGCCGCTTCGGCCAGTTCTCGCTGCTCTGGGTCGACATGGCGCAGCGCCTCGGCCTCAACGTGCAGGTGCTCGACGAGGAATGGGGCACGGGCGTTCCGGTCGAGAAGTACGCCGAGATCCTCACCGCCGATAAGAACCACGAGATCAAGGCCGTCTTCGCCACCCACAACGAGACCGCCACCGGCGTCACCTCCGACATCGCCGGCCTGCGCAAGGCGCTCAACGACGCCAAGCACCCCGCGCTCCTCTTCGTCGACGGCGTGAGCTCCGTCGGCTGCATCGACTTCCGCATGGAGGAGTGGGGCGTCGACTGTTGCGTCTCCGGCTCGCAGAAGGGCTTCATGCTGCCGACCGGCCTCGGCATCCTCGCCGTGAGCAACAAGGCGCTCGAAGCCGCCAAAACGTCGAAGATGGAGCGGTGCTACTTCTCCTTCGAGGACATGATCAAGAACAACGACAACGGCTACTTCCCCTACACGCCGGCGACGCAGCTGCTGCGCGGCCTGCGCGCCTCGCTCGACCTCCTGCTCGGCGAGGGCCTCGACAACGTGTTCGCGCGTCATCACCGCCTCGCCGAAGGCGTGCGCAAGGCGGTCGGTGCCTGGGGCCTCAAGCTGTGCGCCAAGGACCCGAAGTGGCACTCCGACACGGTGAGCGCGATCCTCGTTCCCGAAGGCGTCGACAGCGCCCAGGTCGTGAAGACGGCCTTCTATCGCTACAACCTTTCGTTCGGCGTCGGCCTCAACAAGGTCGCCGGCAAGGTCTTCCGCATCGGCCACTTGGGTGCGCTCGATGAGGTCATGATCGGCGGTGCGCTGTTCGGAGCGGAGATGGCGATGCGCGATTGCGGCATCGACGTCGTTCCGGGCTCGGGCAGCGGCGCGGCGGCGGAGTACTTCCGCTCCACTACCAAGGCATCCGCCACCAGCCGCGCGGAGCCGAAGCTGAGGCTCGCCAGCTAGATCGCATTGGAGTGGCGCCGCGTATGTGGCGCCGCTCTGTTTTACTGAGCAGTAAGTGGTTTGCCGAAGGCCGGTGGTCGAGGCGAACCGTAGGGTCAATCAAAAACCGTCCCAGAGGAACGCCTAGATGAGCTACACGCTATATCCCCTCCGCAAGTCCCGCCTGCAGCGCAGTGAGCTTGCCGTCCCGGGTTCCAACCCCACGATGATCGAGAAGGCGCTCGCCAGCGCCGCCGACTACGTGTTCCTCGACTGCGAGGACGCCGTTGCTCCGCCGGACAAGGAGCAGGCACGCAAGAACATCATTCAGGCGCTGAACGACCTCGATTGGCGGGGCGCCGGCAAGACCGTGTCGGTGCGCATCAACGGCCTCGACACCCACTACTGCTGCCGCGACGTGGTCGACATCGTCGAGCAGGCCGGTGCCAAGCTCGACACCATTCTCATTCCTAAGGTCGGCACCTACGCCGACGTCTACGCCATCGAAAGCTTCGTCAGCCAGATCGAAGTCGCAAAGGGCCTGCCGAACAAGATCGGCATGGAAGCGCTTATCGAGACCCCGCTCGGCATGGCCAATGTTGAATCGATCGCGTCGGCCAACAGCCGTCTCGAGGCCATGCACTTCGGCGTCGCCGACTACGCCGCCTTCAACAAGGCGCGCACCGTGGTCATCGGCGGCCTCAACCCCGACTATCCGGGCGACCAGTGGCACTTCGCGCTGTCGCGCATGACCGTCGCCTGCCGCGCTTTCGGCCTGCGTCCGATCGACGGTCCGTTCGGCGACTTCTCCGATCCGGCTGGCTACACCGCGGGCGCCAAGCGCGCCGCGGCGCTCGGCATCGAAGGCAAGTGGGCAATCCATCCCTCGCAGATCGAGCTTGCCAACGAAGTGTTCTCGCCGACCCCCAAGGAAATCGAGCGCGCCGAGCGCATTCTCGCTGCCCTCAAGGAGGCCGAGGCGCAGGGCAAGGGCGCTGCTTCGCTCGACGGCAAGATGATCGACGCCGCTTCGGAGAAGATGGCGAACAACCTTCTCGCCACCGCTGCCGCCATCAAGAAGGGCGAAGCTGCCCGCTCCAAGGCCGCCTGAGCAACCGATCCAAGCAAGGAATAAGAGACAATGGATATCCACGAGTACCAGGCCAAGGAACTTCTCTCGAAGTTCGGCGTGCCGATTCCTCGCGGTGGCATCGCTTATAGCCCCGAGCAGGCCACCTACCGCGCCACCGAGATCGGCGGCAGCAAGTGGGTCGTCAAAGCCCAGATCCACTCCGGTGCCCGCGGCAAGGCCGGCGGCATCAAGGTCTGCGCCACCGACCACGAGATCGAGCGCGCCGCTGAGGCTCTGCTCGGCAAGAAGCTCGCTACGCACCAGACGGGCCCGCAGGGCAAGCTGGTGTCGCGCCTCTACATCGAGGAAGCGACCGACATCGCCAAGGAGATCTACCTGGCGTTCGTCATGGACCGCGCTACCGAGCGCATCATGGTCGTCGCCTCGGCGGCGGGCGGCATGGAGATCGAGGAGATCTCCGCCAAGCAGCCCGACACGATCATCCGCGTGACGGTCGATCCGGCCGTCGGCATGCAGCAGTTCCAGGCTCGCGAAGTGGCTTACGGCCTCGGCGTCGACCCGGAGGTGATCAACAAACTGGTCCCGACGATCATGGCCTGCTACCGCGCGTTCCGCGACCTCGACGCCACCATGGTCGAGATCAACCCGCTGGTCGTGACCAAGGACAAGAACCTCCTCGCGCTCGACGCGAAGATGTCGTTCGACGACAACGCCCTGTTCCGCCGCCCGCACATCGCCGAGCTGCGCGACAAGAGCCAGGAAGACCCGCGCGAGACCTACGCCTCCGACCGCGGCCTCGCCTACGTCGGCCTCGACGGCGACATCGGCTGCGTCGTGAACGGCGCCGGCCTCGCCATGGCCACGCTCGACATGATCAAGCTGGCCGGCGGCGAGCCCGCCAACTTCCTCGACATCGGCGGTGGCGCTTCTCCGGAGCGCGTCGCCAAGTCGTTCAAGGCGGTGCTCAAGGATAAGAAGGTCAAGGCGCTGCTGCTGAACGTCTTCGCCGGCATCAATCGGTGCGATTGGGTCGCCAAGGGCGTCGTCGATGCCGTGCACGACCTCAACATCAAGATGCCGGTCGTCGTCCGCCTCGCCGGCACGAACGTCGAGGAAGGCCGCCGCATTCTCGATCAGAGCGGCCTCACGGTCATCACTGCAGAAACACTGGCTGAAGCGGCGCAAAAAGCCGTCGCGGCCGCCAAAGCCGCCTAGGGAGAACGCTCACATGGCAATTTTCATCAACGAGAACACCCCCGTTCTCATCCAGGGCTTCACCGGGCGCATCGGCACCTTCCACGCCCAGGAGATGATCGACTACGGCACCAACGTCGTCGGCGGCGTGACCCCCGGTAAGGGCGGCACCTCGCACCTCGGCCGTCCGGTGTTCAACACCATGAAGGGCGCGGTGCAGGAGACAAAGGCGGAGGCCTCCATCGTCTTCGTGCCGCCGCCGTTCGCGGCCGACGCGATCATGGAAGCCGCCGATGCGGGCATCAAGTATTGCGTCTGCATCACCGACGGCATCCCCGCGCAGGACATGATCCGCGTGAAGCGCTACATGCGGCGCTACAAGAAGGAGAACCGCATGGTGCTCACCGGCCCCAACTGCGCCGGCACCATCTCTCCGGGCAAAGCGATGCTGGGCATCATGCCGGGCCACATCTACCTCAACGGGCGCGTCGGCATCGTCGGCCGCTCGGGCACGCTCGGCTACGAGGCCGCCTCGCAGATGAAGGCGCTCGGCATCGGCGTGTCGACCTCGGTCGGCATCGGTGGCGACCCGATCAACGGCTCCTCGTTCCGCGACATTCTCGAGCACTTCGAGAAGGATCCGGAGACCGACGCGGTGCTGCTGATCGGCGAGATCGGCGGTCCGCAGGAGGCCGAGGCTGGCCAGTACGCCCGCGACCACATGAAGAAGCCGGTCGTTGCCTACATCGCCGGTCTGTCGGCGCCGAAGGGCCGCAAGATGGGCCATGCCGGCGCGATCATCTCCGCGTTCGGCGAGTCCGCGCCGGAGAAGGTCGAGATCTTGAAAGGCTGCGGCGTGACCATTGCGCCCACCCCGTCCGAAATGGGTGCGACGATTGCGGGTGTTCTGAACTCGTTGAAGAAAGTCGCTTAAAGAAAGCTTGGGGCCCGCCCATGAGGGGCGGGCCTCGTTCCCCCGGCGACCCCGAGCTCTTCACGGATCGGCGCACCGTTGCTGGCGGCGGCAATGCGAAACGTGGAGACTATGAATGCCTAAAGACGTGCAGCCGGCCGCTTCCGGAAAGCTCGACGAATTCCGGCTGCGCGATGAGCTGCGCGCCATGCGCACGCAGATCCCCGATTCGCCTGCGCTCAATCCCATCGTCAGCCTCGCCTTCAACCTATCGCGGCGCCTTGAAGCCGGCGAGATCAGCATTGACGAGGTAAAGGCGCTCGCCGGCCGCCTCATGGACCGCGCCTGCGTGCAGCGTGCCCTTCACCTGCGCGAGCGCGTCGGCTTCGTCGACCGCGGCACGACCTACAAGGAATTCGAAGACTTCGTCGAAAACGCCGCTGCCGCCACCGACTTCGAGGCCTTCAAGGCCCGGTGGGAGCGCCCGCGTACCGGCATCGTCCTCACCGCCCACCCGACGTTCGGCCTATCAGACGCGCTGTCAAAGCGCATCGTCGAGATTGCCGTCGCTGACGAGGTCGACCCGAATACGCGCATCGGCGTGCCGCATCGCCCGGACGAGAACATCGATCTCGGCTATGAGCACGGCCGCGCCCAGAACGCCATCCAGAACCTGCGCAACGCCTACGTCGAGCTGCTCGACAGCTTCTTCTCCGCCGCCGTGCATCGCTTCGGCGACAAGGCCTATACGCTGCGCCCGAAGCTCGCGACCTTCGCCTGCTGGGTTGGCTACGACCTTGACGGCCGCACCGACATCGACTGGCGCAAGTCGTTCATCCTGCGCCTCAAGGAGAAGCGCGCCTCGCTGGCGGACATCCGCGAGCGCTTCATCGGCGTGAAGAACGACCTCCCGGCGGACGGAGAGGCGCAGCGTCTCTCCCGCCAGGTGACCGGCAAGCTCGACCTCACCATCGCCGCCGTCGACGAGCAAATCGAAGCGCTCAACAAGGTGATGACTACGAGCACGCCGCTCGCCGACGCGGCCAACGTCATCACCCGCGCCGACGGCTACAACATCACCACTATCGAGCCGATCGTCAGCCTGTTCCGGCAGCTCATCGACGCGCTGCCCGACGGCAAGGGCAAGCGCGGCGTTGCCGTGCTCGCCGGCCTGATGGAGGCGACGGGTCTCGGCACCGCGCACATCCACCTGCGCATCAACGCCGTGCAGCTCAACAACGCCTTCCGCGCCTTCGTGCACGAGCCGTGGACGCGCGACCTGTCGGAAAGCCAGGCGCTGGCGCGTATCGTCGGCATGATCGAGACGGCGCGCAACGAGACCGTCAACTTCGAGTCGCTCGACCTCGAGACGGCGACCGCCATCCGCCAGTTTGCGCTCATCGCCCAGATCCAGAAGCACGTCGACCGCGAGACGCCGGTCCGCTTCCTCATCGCCGAGACGGAATCCCCGGCGACGGTGCTGATCGCCATTTTCTTCGCCACGCTCTTTGGTGTCGACCACATCACCGACGTGTCGCCGCTGTTCGAGACGCCGCTCGGCCTCGAGACTGCCGCGCGTATCGTCGAGCGCCTGCTCGAGGAAAAGGCCTACATCAACTACGTGCGCAAGCGCCGCCGCCTGTCGCTGCAGACGGGCTTCTCCGACGCCGGCCGCTTCGTCGGCCAGATCGCCGCGACGCTGGCCATCGAGCGCCTGCACCACGGCGTCGCCGAAGCGATCGGCGGTTCCGAAGTGAAGGGCATCGAGACCCTCATCTTCTCCACCCACGGCGAGTCGATGGGCCGCGGCGCACATCCGGGCGAGATGCGCACCCGCCTGCACTACGTGTTCTCCGACGAATCCCGCCGCCGCTTCGCCCAGCACGGCATTCCGATCAAGCACGAGACGAGCTTTCAGGGCGGCGACGGCTATCTGTTCTTCGCCAACCGCCGCCTGACGACGCGCGCGCTCGCCACCGTCATCATGGACGGTGAGGTGCCGGCCGAGGCCGAGGATCCGTTCTACGAGGACACCGACCTGCGCCTCGACTTCATCGGCCGCCTGCGCGCCTACCAGGAGCACTTGTTCGAGCATCCGGGCTATCGCGCCGTGCTCAGCGCCTTTGGCCCGAATATCTTGTTCAAGACCGGCTCGCGTCCGGTGAAGCGGCAGATGGACGCCGCAGGCGCCATCGACCGCAGCGCGGTTTCGCGCATGCGTGCCATCCCCAACAACGCCATCCTGCAGCAGTTTGGCTACGTGGCGAATGTCGTCGCCGGTCTCGGCGCCGCGGTCGGCTCGGAGCGCGAGCGCTTCATCGAACTCGCACGAAATTCCCAGCGTTTGCGGCCGCTTTTGGAGATGATCGCGCGCGGCAAGCAGCTCTCCAGCCTCAACGCCATGGGTGCCAACGCCATCGTCTTCGATCCGGGCTTCTGGGCTTGGCGCGCCTCATGGGGTCGCGAGGCGAACCTCGACCCGGCCTTCCGCGCGCTCGCCAACCTGCTGCTCTCCGACGACCGCAACGGTGAGATCAACAGCCTGGTGCACCACCTGCGTCTCGACGCCGTCGAGCTGCACGCGATGCTGGAGGAGATCGGCATCGAGGGCGGCAAGATCCCCGACGATACCCGGCTGGAGCTCGACCTCCTGCAGGCGATCCGCCTGGCGCTGATCATGCGCGTCTTCATCCTCGCCGCGCAGATGCCGCGTTTCGCCACGCGCGAGATCTCGCATCGCCAGCTGTTCGAGATGGCGCTGATGCTCGACGTTCCGGCGGTCGTCGCGGAAATGCGCCAGGCGTTCCCGCGGCGCATGGAGGCAGGCGACGATGACGGCGGCCGCTACGCGGAGAAGGCGACCTACCGCCCGCACGGCATCGACGACTACGGCCGCGTGGAGACGGAAATCCTCGCGCCGATGGAAGAGGCCTACGAGCTCATCCGCGAGATCGGCACCGGCATCTCGCACCACTTCGGCGCCTTCGGCTGATCCGATATCCGATCTGCAAACGAAAAAGGGCGGCGCCAAGCGCCGCCCTTTTTGCATTCAAGACATCACCAAGTTCAGTGCTTGCCCCACACCTGCACGGTGGCGTAGGCGCGGTCGCGCTTGGAAGTGGCGATCGCGCGTGAGCGCCACGTCGCCTCGATCTCTTTGATCGTCGCGGCCTGCTTCAAATCGACGGGGCCGAATGCGGCGTCCGCCTCGATCTTGATGCGCTTGCTCTCGACCTCGTCCTTGGCGCCGTCGGAATAGACGACTGCGAGGTTGGTCATCGTCACGTCGCGGTCCTTGACCGAGACGCGCAGCTGCTTGAAGCCGCCGTCGTTCTGGCCGACGGGAATCTTGACCTTGTCGAAACCGATCGAGCCGGCCGTGTCGGTGCCGAGCAGCACCCAGCCGTCGTTGTATTTGCGACCCTCACCGTTCGGGCCGAGCCAGCCGGTCTCGTATTCGCCGAACACCTCGACGCGCGCCTGACCCTTGAAGTCGGGCTTGGAGCGATAGACGAGCTGGATCTCCTTGATGAAGCCCTTGTGCTTCAGCGGGATCCACTCGGTCTTGCGATCGGCCGGAATCTTGGCGTCGGTGAGCAGCGTCTCGGTCTGCCCGTCCGCGAACACGGCCTTGAGGTCGGTGACGAAAATTTCGTTCTTCAGCACGCGCAGGCGAATGCGGTCGAATTTGCCGATCTCCGCACCGACGCGGATCACGTCGCGGTCGACGAGGAAGCCGACGTCCTGCACGCCGAACAGCACCTCGCCGTTCACGGCCTTGCCGGGCGGGATAGCCGAGGTTTCCGGCGCCGTCTCGCGCGTATTGACCCGGCGTCCACGGCGCTTCTGCTGCACCTCAACCAGGGGCGAAGCGGTCCTGCCGCCTTCAAGGACTTTCTTGCCCAGCGGCAGCACGCTTGCGTCGCGCGCTTGCGGCATCGAGATGGCCCCCGCGGCCACCAAGACGAGGCCTGCCAGAGCCAGCCTGATCGTCATGAACCTCTCCCCTCGTTGGCGAAGACGCGCACCGACAAATCGTTCGTAGCCGGTGCTTATTAGCTCAGTATGCGCGGCAACAAAAGCCCACCGGAACAATCCCCCGCCGGACCGCGCTACCGGCGTTACACGAAGCCGATCCCTCGGCACTGAGGCCAATTTTAACGGGAAAGGTATACTCCAAGACGAGTTGCGCCGGCACCGCCGGGCGAAACGACGTTGGGATCGACGCCCTCCATGCACGGCAAGAACCTCAATCTGCTGATCAATGCCGGCGGCGCGTTCCTCGTTCTCTTTGTCGTCGGCTACGTCGTCTGGTCCGCCTTCAACACCGAACAGTCGCAGTCGTGCACCGCCCGCTATCCGGCCGCAAGGCGCTTCTCGTTGCAGTCCGCTTCGGGCAAGCCGCTGACGGCCGCCGAATTGCAGGCGCGCGCCGGACTGCGCGACCTGGGCGTCGTCAACAACGCCGCGGTGGTCGTCGTCGACGGCGGTCCATCGCCCGAGGCTCTCGAGGTCAAGCTGCGGAAGCTTCCCGGCGATGCGGACAAGACCGACACGGTGCGCAACGGCATCGAATTTCACTGGTCGCCGCCGGGTATCGAGGCCGCGACGTCCGCCTGCATGAGCTACAGCGTCTGGCTGCCCGCCGATTTTCACTACGGCGGCGGCGGCTTCCTTCCGGGAGTGATCGGCGGGGAGCGGGGCACCTCCCCGCGCGAGGGCAACGTCCGCCTGACAGTCACACCCGAGTGGAGCGGCGAGGGCCAGCCGATGCTGATGGCGACCGTTCCCGGCGGAGAGGACCGTCGCGTGCAGTCGAGCGGACGCCCACTTCCTCTCGACCGCTGGATCCGCATGGATTTGGAAGTCGTGCTCAACAAGCCGGGCGAGCCGGATGGCGCCGTGCGCCTGTGGGTCGATGGCTCCCTGACCCTGGACGCCGACGGCATTGTGTTGCGCAGCGACGACAAGACGTCGCTGATGGGCGTGCTTGCAGCCGCCGGCTACCGGCGCTCACCCGAGATGCCCGGCCTGCTGCGCCTTTCACCGCTCGATATCGCCTGGAAGTAGTCGGCGCTGACGCCACCCTTCTCAACCGTTCCCCACGCTCCCCATATGAGCTGACGGCGTCACGCCTCCGGACAGGGGCGCTCGCCGTCGAAGGGGAGACTAGCATGCGCAATGTATTGGGATTTTTGGGTTCGGCGCAGCCGGCGAGCGGTGCCCCGCCCGCGGGCGCAACCTCCGCCGACCTCGATGACGAGCTACTCGATTCCTATTCGCGCGCCGTCGTCGATGCCGTCGATGCGGTGGCCCCGGCCGTCGTCCACGTCGAGGTAACAGGCGTGCGCCAGGGGCGCCGCTCGGAGGGCACCGGCTCGGGCGTCGTGGTGTCGCCCGACGGCCTGATCCTCACCAACAACCACGTCATCGACGGCGCGCGCGAGATCGCCGTGTCGCTGTCGGACGGACGCAAGTTCGGCGCTCGTGCCTTGGGCCGCGACCCCGACACGGATCTGGCCGTCTTGCGCGGCGAAACGGGAGAAACGCTGCCGACCGCCCGCCTCGCCAACTCCAAGAGCGTGCGCCAGGGTCAGATCGCCATTGCCATCGGCAACCCGCTCGGCTTCCAGTCGACGGTGACGGCAGGCATCGTCAGCGCCGTCGGCCGCTCGCTGCGTGCGCAGAGCGGCCGGCTGATCGGCGACGTCATTCAAACCGACGCCGCCCTCAATCCGGGAAACTCCGGCGGACCGCTGGTGAACTCGGCCGGCCAGATCATCGGCATCAACACGGCGGTGATCATGGGCGCCCAGGGCATCTGCTTCTCGGTCGCCTCGAACACGGCCTTGCACGCGTTGACGCAAATCCTCGCTCACGGGCGCGTACGCCGCGCGCGCATCGGCATCGTCGCCGAGCAGATGCCGCTGCCGCCGCGCCTCGCCTACAAGGCCGGGCTTTCGCAGGCGAGCGCGGTGCGTGTGCGCGAAGTGCAAGATGGCAGCCCGGCGGCGCTGGCAGGCTTGCGCGTGGGCGACATCGTCGTTCGTCTAGATGCGGAGATTGTTACAGGCGTTGACGATTTATTTCGCATGCTGGACGAGCGCCGCATCGACAAGGAGGTGGCGATAACTGTCGTGCGCAGCAGCGGATTGTCGGAGGTTGCGGTGCGGCCTATTGACCGCGAGCAGTAGCGATCATCCGTTAACGGACGACACCTTTGCGCGATGAATACTGGGCATTCGGCAGTTGTTGCGACGCAATGAATGGGGAAGCCAACTACAAACATTACGCCATTGTAAGTTGTTTCTTAACTGTTGAAGGAAACGCCCGCGGAATACCTTGCAAAATTGGGCACTGTAGTATTGAATGAGACTTCGAACGTGGCGCCCTCCCACCTGTCCCCCCTAAGCGGCGTCACGCATCGCAGCCCGCGCTCTTCCCCCGGAGCGCGGGCTTTCCTTTTGCACTTCTGGCATTCGTTTCAGGATTGTTCGGACGGCCTGAAGCCGGCTTCGCGCGCCTCGGCTTCCGAGCAGAACCAGCGCTCGCCGCGGCTTTCGCTGACCTTCACCCGCTCGTACCCACGCGCCCACGGCACGATGTAATAGCGGCGGCTGCCGCGCACGCTTCCCTTGATCGGGCAGCCGTCGGGCGCATCGCGTTTCGCCTCTTCCCATTTCTGCTGCCGGTACTCCGACGGGCGCCTCGCCTGGCCGGCCCAGATGCCGGCCTTGTTGGCGTGCGCCTCATCCTCCAATCCGCCGTAGGACGAGAAAATCCCGTGCACCGCGAAGACGTGGCCGGCGCTGACGAGCTCGCCGGCGACATCGCGGCCGTCGACCTTGCAGTCGCCCGTGGCGGTGCCGTCGATGGGATCGGAAACTTCGCAGGTGACGCGCCCCGCGCGTAGGATGCCGCTCAGCGCCTGGCGCGCAGTGCGCCCGCATGACCACTCGCGGCCGTCGGCGCCGATGCAGGCCTGGTCCGGCTCGGGAGACTCGATGCCCTCGAGGCGCACGAGTGTGGCGCCGACGCGCAGCGTGTCGCCGGTGACCGCGCTACCGCGGCCTTCGATTTCTCCTGGCGTTGGTGCTGCCCGCGCGGCGCGCTCGGACCTGAGGCTCGCCGTCGTCATGCTGCCACTGGTCGAAGGTGCCCACATCGTCCACGCACCGGCAGCGAGCAGGATGAGCACGCAGGCCGCGAAAGCGGTCTGCACAACGGGGCTGGCGGCGCTCCCGGCGAGGCCGCCGCGCACGCGACCGCCAAGACCGGCAAACGGAGATGTCAGCCACGCCGGGATCGCGGATGCCCCGTGCGCGAGCGCCAGCGCACCGAGCACGACGATGCCGATCGAGAGGGCGACGACCGTATCGCGCTCGAATCCATTGGCGAAGGCGCGGATGATGCCGCCCGCCAGCGCCACGGCGCCGACGATGAGCAGCGGCAAGCGGATGCTCGGCTGCCGCAGCGTTCGGCCGATCGGCGCCAGCAACGGACCGGCGTAGTCGTAGACAATCCCGGCAAGCGTGCTGATGACCGCCCAGCTATAGGCGAGCACCGCAAAGAGAGCCGCCCCGAAGCGGCGGAGATACTCAGCCGCGATCGGAATGCTGGCGCGCAGCTTGCTGCCGGCTGCTCGAGCGCCGACGGCGCCCAGTTTCGCCCCCTCGCGGCCGTAGAAGTACGCCCCGCGCCCCATCGCCTTGGCGCCGGCGGCACCGATGGCAGCGCCCTGCTGCCCGACGTTGATGGCTCCGCGGCCGACAGCCTTTGCCCCTTCGGCGCCGGCGGCAACGCCGCGCTGCCCCGCTGCCTTCATGTTCTCGACGGCCGCCTTGCCCGCCTCACCGGCGCGGTCGCGACGGTGCTTGCGGCGCACGAGGATCGTCGTGCGCACGTACTCGCGCCATTCAAAGCCGTCGTTACGCTTGCGCCAGCCGAGCATGCGGCCTCCGAAGCAGTTTGTTGAGATAGGCGACGTTGCCGCTTGCCAAGAAGCTCATCGCGCCGCGCCGGCGAACGTGCACGAGAAGATGGCAGGGCTTTGGCCGCCTGCCTATCGCGCGCCGGCTCTCAGTGATAGCCTTCTCCTTCGCGCACTTTGCCGCGAAACGTCCAATAGACGAATACAGTATAGCCGAGGATCATCGGCAGCATGATCAGCGTTCCGACCAGCATGAAGATCTGCGAACTCGGCACCGCTGCCGTGTCCCAGAAGGTCAGCGTCGGGGGCACCAGGTAAGGCACGGTCGAGATGCCGAGCCCGATGAAGCCCAACAGAAACAGCGACACTGCCGCCATGAACGGCACCACCTCGCGTCCGGTCGTCAGCCCCCACCAGCAGGTGAAGGCGGCGAGGGCGGTGAGCAGCGGCACCGGCGACAGATAGAGGATATTCGGCCAGGTGAACCAGCGGTCGGCGATGCGCTCGAAGGCGAGCGGCGTCCATAGGCTGATGATCGCCATGATGACGAGCACGGCGAGGAGCAGATACTGCGCCCAGCGGCGCGCGTTCACCGCGAGCTCGCCCTCGGTCTTCATCACCAGCCACGTGGTGCCGAGCAGCGCGTAGCCGACGAGCAGCGACAGCCCGGTGAACAGCGGGAACGGCGCGAGCCAATCGAAGGTGCCGCCGGCGAACTGGTTGTTCTGGACGTTGATGCCCTGCACGTAACCGCCGAGCACCACGCCCTGCATGAACGTGGCGACGATCGACCCGTAGGCGAAGGCGTTGTCCCAGAACTGGTGGCTCGGCTTTGCGGTCCAGCGGAACTCGAAGGCGACGCCGCGGAAGATCAAGCCCAGCAGCATGATGATGATCGGCAGGTAGAGCGCCGGCATGATCACCGCATAGGCGAGCGGAAACGCCACCAGCAAGCCGCCGCCGCCGAGCACCAGCCACGTCTCGTTGCCGTCCCAGAAGGGCGCGACCGAGTTCATCATCACGTCGCGGCGCTCCTCCTCCGGCGTGAACGGGAAGAGGATGCCGAGCCCCAGATCGAACCCGTCGAGGATCACGTACAGCGCCACCGCGATGCCGATGATCGCGGCCCACACCACCGGAAGCCAGAAGGCGATCGCGTCCATGCGTCAGGTCCTCTCGATCGCTTCTTGCGCTGCCGGCTCGGCCGCGGTGAGCGGACGGTTGGGCAGGCCGGCGGGCGGCTCGGCCGCGCTTCCCTTGGGGCCGTACTCGATCAGCCGGTTGATGTAGTAGATGCCCATCGAGAACACGATGCCGTAGACGATGACGAACAGGACCAGCGTCGTGAATACCGCCCCGCCCGATACGGGCGACGCGGCATCGGCGGTGCGCAGGATGCCGGAGGCGATCCACGGCTGCCGCCCGATCTCGGTCGTGTACCAGCCGGCCAGAATGGCGATGAAGCCCAGCGGCCAGGCGTATTGCACGTATTGCAGGTACCAGCGCGTATCGAAGAGCTTACCCCTGAACCACAGCCAGGCGCCGACGAAGCCGATCAGCAGCATCAGCACGCCCATGCCGACCATCAGGCGGAACGACAGAAACACCGGGAACACCGGCGGCCGGTCGGTCGGCGCGAATTCCTTCAGGCCGGGGAACAGCCCGTCGGCCTTGTGGGTGAGGATCAAGCTCGCGCCATAGGGAATGGCGATCTCGAAGTCGTTGCGCTCTTCCTTCTCGTTGGGAATGGCGAACAGCACTAGCGCACCCGGCTCCGATCCGTCCCAATGGCTTTCGATGGCGGCCACCTTGGCCGGCTGGTGCTTCAAGGTATTGAGGCCGTGCTGGTCGCCGATGAGCACCTGCAGCGGGGCGAGGATCGCCACCATGCCGAGGCCCATGCGCATCATCGTCTTCGCTTCCTCGGGGTAGCGATCCTTGAAGAGATAGCGTGCGCCCACCGCCAGCACGACGAGCGACGTCGTCAGGTAGGCGGCGGTGAACATATGCGCGAAGCGGTAGGGGAAGCTCGGGTTGAAGATGATCTGCAGCCAGTCAACCGGGTAGGCGATGCCGTTGATCACCTCGTGGCCCGCGGGCGTCTGCATCCAACTGTTGGCGGCAAGGATCCAGAATGCCGACAGCGACGTGCCGATCGCCACGAGGACCGCCGACAGCACGTGGATGTTGGGCGGCACGCGATTCCAGCCGAACAGCATGATGCCGAGGAACGTCGCCTCGAGGAAGAAGGCGGTCAGCACCTCGTAGCCGAGCAGCGGCCCGAGCACATTGCCGACGACGACGGAGAAATTGCTCCAGTTGGTGCCGAATTGGTAGGAGAGGACGATGCCGGAGACGACGCCCATGGCGAACGACACGGCGAAGATCTTCGTCCAGAAGCGCGCCAGCCGGTGCAGGTGGTCGCGCCCCGTCATACGCCAGCGCACGAGCAGCGTGGCGATGAACGCCGCGAGCCCGATGGTGAAGCTCGGGAAGATGATGTGGAAGGTGATGGTGAAGCCGAACTGAATGCGGGCCAAGAGGACGGGGTCTAGTTCCATGGCACCGGCTTCGTCCTTCTTGTTTTCATTCCGCGCACATTGTGGCCCGCTTCGGCGACGGCGTCGAGAACGGCGCGCTGCGGCGGCCGGTCCCGGTGACAAGCTGTGCATATAAATTCCGCGCGTGCGTATTCTGCCGACTAACGCGCGGAAAGGGCGGCCTATTCCCGAGCGAGCTGTCCGGGAGGCACGGCCCAGATGCGCACGCGACCATCGACGCCGGCGGAGGCGATCTGCTCGCCGGTGGGCGAGAAGGCAACCGACGTGGCGCCGCCGATGTGGCCGGTGAGGGCGCGCAGGATGCGCCCGCGGCGCAGGTCCCACAACCGCACGGTGCCGTCCTCGCCAGCCGAGGCGAGCTCTTCGCCCGAAGGCGCAAAGGCGACGTCGGCGACCCGTCCGCGGTGACCGGTCAGCGTGCGCAGCCGCCGCGACGACAGCACCGACCAGATCTGGATACGCCCGTCGAGCGCGCCGGCGCCGAGCAACTTGCCGTTCTGCGAAAATCCGACCGAGGTGATGAAGTCGCGCTGGCCCTTGTAGGCGCGTTTCATGGCGAGCGTGTCGAGGCTCCACAGGCGCACGGTCTTGTCGGCGCTCCCCGAAGCAAGCAAGAGCTGCTGCGGGGAATAGGCGAGCGCCTGCACGGCGTTCTCATGCCCATCGAGCACCTGCAGCGGCGCCGCTGCCTGGCGGGCATCCCACAGCGTCACCTTCCAGTCGTGGCTGGCGGTGGCGAACCGGTCGCCGTCACCCACGAATGCAACGGCCCATATGTTCGCCTCGTTGCGCTGCACGCTGGCAATCTTCTCGGCCCGGTCGATGTCCCACAGCACAACCTTGCCGTTGGCGTGCCCGGTGAGCGCCCGCGAGCCGTTGAGCGCCAGCGCCGTCGCCGGGCCATCGTCGAGCTCGATGGTACGCACCAAATTCCGGTAGTTGGCGTCCCACAGCTTCATCGTGCCGTCGGCGCCGGTCGTGACGATGCGCCGGCCATCGGCGGTGTAGGCGGCCCGGGTCACCGTCCCGCGATGGGCGTCGATCTCGGCAATCGGGGTGACGATCACCGGCGCTGGCGTCTGCGCCTGCTGCTGCACCGGGGCTGTCGTTCCGGTCGTGATGCCGGATGTCGCTCCGGTTGTCGTCGTCGCCGAGCCGCGGCTCTCGAACTGCGGAAAGCGGTCCTGCATAGCGACGGCAGCGCTGGCGACGCCGACGCCGACCAGCAGCTTGAACATGATCGGCAGCAGGCTGGGGCGGCTGCCCTTCAGGCGGCGCGGGCGCGCCCGACCGGGCGACTTGACGACGACGAGCGCACGCTCCTTGGGGATCGGCTTCTTGGACTGCGACTTCTTCTTCAGAACGGCGGGCGGCGGTTCGACCTTCGCGGCCGGTGCCGGTACGGCGACCGGCGTCGAGGCGGCGGCGATGATGATCGGCGCACCCTCTCCATCCGGCTTCTTGCGCAACCCTTCGAGGAAATCGAGCAGGCCACCCTTCGGACCCGGCGCATCGGGCGGGGGGGGAGTGGCCGACGCAGGCGCGACGGGGACCGTTGGTGCAACCGCCACCGTCGCGGCGATGGCTGCCGGCGCAGGTGCCGGTGCGGCGGCCGATACAGGCTCGGCGAACTCGGGTTCCTTTTCTTTGTTGCGGTTCTTCCCGCGATCGCCGGCGCGTCCGAGCCAACTCGTGCGCACCGGATCGGGTGCGAGAAGCTCGGCGCGCCACGCGGCGATCGACTGAGGCCGGGCATCGACGCCGAGAGAAAGCGCCTTGTCGATCGCCTTCAGGAAGTTGGTGCGGTAGGAACTAAGTGCCGCCTCACGCGCCGGGACGTGCTCGTCCTTGACCATGCGCGAGGGGGCATCGGGCGGTCGCTTGCCGGTTACCGCGTGATAGAGCGTACCGGCGAGCGCGTAGATGTCGGTCCACGGCCCCTGCTGGCGGCTTGTCTCGGCATATTGCTCGTAGGGGCTGTAACCCGGCTTGACGAGCGCCGACACGGTCTTGGTGTGCGAGGCGATCTCGCCGCGCGCCGAGCCGAAGTCGATGAGCACCGGGTCGCCCGACTTGCGGATGATGATGTTATCCGGCGCAATGTCGCGATGGAGGAAGTCGGCCTTATGGATCAGCTCGAGCGCGTCGAGCAGGGGCCCGAGGATCGCATCGAGCTCCTTCTGTCGCGGGGCGCGTCCCAGGCTCTTGAGCCAGGCCTTGAGGCTCTGGCCTTCCTCGAAGTGGAGGACCATGTAGCCCGTGTTGTTCGCGCGGAAGTAGCGGTAAACGCGGACGATATTCGTGTGATCGAACTTGGCGAGCGTCTGCGCTTCCTCGATGAAGCGGTCGAGGCCCCAGCGGTAGTCGCCGGCGCAATCCTGCGAACGGGGCGCCGCGTCGATGCCGCCATTGCGGGCGGCGATATCGCTCGGGAAATACTCCTTGATCGTCACCATGCGCGCGAGAGCGATCTCGTCGGCGAGATAGGTCACGCCGAAGCCGCCGGCGCCCAGCACGCGCTCGATGCGATAATCGCCGACCAGCTCGGTTCCGCTTGGCAGCGCGATGAGATTCGTCATGGCTCTCCGTGACGTCGGTCTTTCGGCTCACATGCAACGCCGCGCGCCGTCCGTCAATTTGCCGTACCGCCTCCGACACACTTATGGCGGGCAAATGTGGCGGCGGATAGAGCATGCAAGTCTTGCGAACAAATCTGAGCTGCCGCTCTGAATGCCATGTTCTCGCCGTCATGCCGCCCGAGGCTGCACTTTGATTTGATCCGAGAAGAAGACCATGAGATCGCCGTGGTCGCCACTGATGAAGCCCTCGATTGCCGCCGCCGCGATCTCTCAAACCCATGTTGCAGCAGCAGCGCCCACAAGTGAGCCGGGACGCGCCGTGTTGATCTCCGACCTCGTGACCTTGGCAACGCCGGCAGCCGACACCTGGCTGCAACTGAACGCGTGGCTCGGCGATAGCTACACGCGAGCGCCGGCATTGATGCTCGTCCTCGCCGCTCTCATGGCGCTGCCGCCGCTGGCCTTCGCAGGGTTCATGCTGCGGCGGCAATCGCGCCGCTCTCCCGATGCGACCGTGCGCCTCGCGCGCTCGGCGCGCCGCACCGAGGGCACCGCGCGCAACGTGACGGCGCGCACCGAGCTGTCGTCCTGGCCGACCGAGGCCTGGGTCGAGATCGGCGGGCATCGCTATGTCATCGGCCGCACCATGCTGCGCATCGGCCGCGAGGCCGACAACGACGTCTGCCTGATGCAAAAGACCGTGCACCGCTATCACGCGGTCATCCGGCGCAGCACCGACGGCGAAGTCGTCATTACCGACCTGTCCGGAGCCGACGGCAACGGCGTGATGGTCAACGGCAAGCGCGTCGGCGAGAGAAGTCTGAAATCCGGCGATGTCATCGGCATCGGCGAAGTGGCACTGAAATTCGACGCCCGGCCCATTTGACCCATGCACGCCGCAACCTTCGAGGCGCGGCTGCACAAGATTTGGCGGGCCTTGGCGTTGATCATAAAAGGGAGACTGCACATGTCGGAAGAACGCCAAGGCGCAACGGAGGTCACCATGTCTCAGCAGGGCGTAAAGTCAGGCCGCTTCCTCGGCTCGCTCAAGGATGCACTGGCGGCCGCGAGCCGCGATGACACCCAGCGGGGCCCCGCACCCGCTCCGGTCGAGCCGGCGACGCAGCTCGCGCCCAAGGCCGAGGCGCCGAAAACCGCCGCCGAGCCGGTGAAACCCGAAGCCGCTCCCGCCGCCGCGCCTACGCCTGCAGGCCTTAGCGCTGCGGAGGCCGCGCGCGAGGTCAAGGGCCAGACCTCGCTCAAGCCGCAGGACAAGCATCTCGAGTTCGGCAGCCCGCCGACCACGCGCGTCGTGCGCGGCGGCCCACCGAAGGTTGAAACGACGGGTTCGCCGCGGACCCAGCTCGTGCGCGGCAAGGTGCAGGTGAAGCGTGGCGAGTTCGAGCAGGACCCGGTTGTGGGCTGGCTGGTCATCGTCGGCGGCGCCGGAATGGGCAGCTTCCGCCCGATTTTCGAGGGTAACAACACCCTGGGCCGCGCCACGACCCAGCGCATCCCCCTGGATTTCGGCGATGACACGATTTCCTCGGAGGAGCAGGCCTATATCCGGTATGATTCGGCCGCACGATCTTTTCTTTTCGTGCCGAACCTAGCTAAGACCAATGTCGTTTCTATCAACGACAAGCGCCCCACCGGCGCGGTCGAGCTGAACCAGATGGACGTGATCACGATCGGGCGCACGCAGCTCGTTTTCGTGCCGTTCTGCGGGGCGGAATTCGACTGGGCCGAGCTGACCGATGCCAAGGACTGATGCAGCCGTTCGATCACGCCTCGCGCGCCACCAAGGGTGCGCGCGACTATCAGGAAGACTCCAGCGCCTTCTGGCCGCCCAAGGATAGGGCGGCCGGAACCGGCGACGTGCTGCCGACTGCGAACCAGACGCGGCTCGTCGCCGTGCTCGCCGACGGAATGGGTGGGCATACCGCGGGCGCGTTGGCGAGCCGCATGGTGTGCGACAGCTTCATCTCGGCCTACTCCGGTCTCAATGGCGCGCGGCCGGAGCGGCTCTTGAAGTCGCTCACTGCTGCCAACGATTCGATTGCCGCGCAGGTGCGGGCCAACCCCATGCTCGCCGGCATGGGCACGACGCTCGTCGCCGCGGTGTTCACCAACGAGGGCGTCGAGTGGGTCAGTGTCGGCGACAGTCCGCTGCTGCTGTTCCGGCGCGGCGAGATCGCGCTGTTGAACGAGGACCACTCGCTGGCGCCGGAACTCGACCGGCTCGCCGCGTTGGGGCGCATCACGCCCGAGCAGGCCAAGACCGACCCGCGCCGGCACATGCTGCGCTCCGCCGTCACCGGCGATGAGCTCGACCTCGTCGATGTTTCGCGCCGGCCGCTGGTGTTGGAGGACGGCGACTACGTCATCCTCGCCAGCGACGGCGTGCAGACGCTCGACATGACGGAGATCCAGCGCATCGTCTCGGCCTACGCCGACGACGGCGCCGAGTCGGTCGCCAACGCGCTCATCCGCGCCGTCGAGGCGATCCGCGATCCGCACCAGGACAACACGACGATCCTGGCCGTGCGGCCATTGCCCGTGCCGGCTTAGACGCCGCTCTCAAATGATAGCCGGCTTACGGAGCCGGGGGCGTCGTCGGTGTTGTCGCCGGAGGCGGCGTCGCGGCTGGCGAAGTCACCGGCGGAGTCTGGGTTGCGTACCAACCGATACCCAGCACAATGATCGCCGCAACTATCAGCAGAATTATTCTCTGGTCCATTGGATTTCTCGTGCCCTGATTGAAGGAGGGGGCAAAGCACACCTTATCAGGCCCGCGCCTGGACGACAAAGATAAGGTCAAACCAGTTCGAGGAGGCTTTGCCTACCTCCAACAGGCCGGGGTCAGTCGTCGTGGTCACACTCACGCTCCTCCCTGTAGTCGCCGTCGCGCTCCCATTCGCGCTCGACCTTGCAGTTGCCCACCCGGAACTCTTCCTCGTATTCGTCGTCGCTGACGTGCACGCGGTAGTCGCGGCGCCCGTGGCGGTCGTCCTCGTCCCGAGGATCGGCGGAAGCCGGAACGCTGAGCAGCATCAAGGCGGTCACAATCGCGAGTGCTGATTTCATTGGCGGGGTCCTCCTCAAGCTGGCGAACGCCCCGAGGCCGATATTGGTTCGCGCCGCTCCTGCAGAGCCGGTGCGCGACGTCGCATGGGTGAAAGTCGCGTTTGCATACGTGCGGGAGGTAGCTCGCCCGGAGCGCCTCGTGTTCCCATAATGTTCTTGAACGCTTGCCCGGCTAACGTTAAGGTTGCATAGGCCGTAGCGGCCTTATGGGCGGGCAATGTACGGCCAAATCTCCACCCTCGCGTTCGTCGGCATCGAGGCGCGACCCGTCGAGGTGCAGGTGCGCATCACGCCGGGCAAGGCCGCGTTCGTCATCGTCGGCCTCCCCGACAAAGCGGTGGCGGAAAGCTCCGAGCGCGTGCGCAACGCCCTGCACGCCGTCGGCCTCGGTCTTCCGTACAAGCACGTGACGGTGAACCTGGCGCCCGCAGACCTGCCGAAGGAAGGTAGCCAGTTCGATCTGCCGATCCTGCTCGCCATGATGGTGGCGATGGAAGCGGTGGCGCCTGACGCGGTCGCCGGCTACGCGGCGATCGGCGAGCTGGCGCTTGACGGCTCGATCCGCGCCGTGCCGGGCGCGTTGCCTGCCGCCATCGGCGCCAACGCCATGGGCAAGGGTCTCATCTGCCCGGCTGCCTGCGGCTCGGAAGCGGCATGGGCCGGCGAGGACGTCGACATCCTGGCGGCGCCGCACCTCCTGTCGCTGGTCAATCACTTCAAAGGGCTGCAGACGCTGGCGCGCCCGAAGGCGGCGCTCGATTCCACGCCATCGCAGCGTCCCGATCTCGCCGACGTCAAGGGACAGGAAAGCGCCCGGCGAGCGCTCGAAGTCGCCGCCGCCGGCGGACACAACCTCTTGATGATCGGACCTCCAGGCGCCGGCAAGTCGATGCTGGCGGCGCGGCTGCCGTCAATCCTGCCGCCGCTGACACCGGAGGAGATGCTTGACGTCTCGATGGTGCACAGCCTCGCCGGCGAGCTGATGGGCGGCAAGCTCGCCACCGAGCGCCCGTTCCGCGCGCCGCATCATTCGGCGAGCATGGCGGCACTGGTCGGCGGCGGCACGCGCCCCCGCCCCGGGGAGGTGAGCCTCGCGCACCTGGGCGTCCTGTTCCTCGACGAGCTCCCCGAGTTCCAGCCGGGCGTGCTCGACGCGCTGCGCCAGCCGCTCGAGACCGGCGAGACGGTGATCGCGCGCGCCAACCATCGCATCCAATACCCATCGCGCATCCAACTCGTCGCGGCGATGAACCCGTGCAAGTGCGGCGGCGGTGGCCCTGGGGTCACCTGCCGGCGTGGCGAGCGCTGCGCCGCCGAGTACCAGGCGCGCATCTCCGGGCCGCTGCTCGACCGCATCGATCTGCAGATCGAGGTGCCGGCGGTGAGCGCGGCAGACCTCATCCTGCCGTCACCAACAGAGGGGAGTGCAGAGGTGCGCGCCCGCGTGAGCCGGGCGCGCGAGGTGCAGCGGGCGCGGTTCCTCAAGCTCGGCGCCAAGGGCATGCGCACGAATGCGGAGTGCGCGGGCCGCATGCTCGAAGACGTCGCTCAACCGGACGCGGACGGCGCCGCGCTGTTGCGTCAGGCGGCGGATGCCCTGCAGCTTTCGGCGCGCGGCTTCCACCGCACGCTGCGCGTGGCGCGTACGCTGGCCGATCTCGATGGCGAGGAAGGCATCGGCCGCATGCACGTCGCCGAGGCGCTGAGCTATCGCGGCGAGACGCTGAGACAGCGGAGCGCAGCGTAGTGGGCATTGGGCAATCGCCTGCAGACGATCGTATCTCACCGCGACTTGCGCGTCTGGCAGGAGGCTATGGGATTGGCGGAGGCCACATACCGCACCGTCGCAGATGCGCCATCACGTTGGAGGTTCGCTTTGGCGGATCAGGCGATTCGCGCGGCAGCTTCTGTGCCAGCCAACATCGCCGAAGGATACGGTCGGAACAGCCCGGGCTCCTATGTTCAATTTCTCAAGGTCGCTCGCGGCTCGCTGAACGAACTCGACACGCACATCCTGCTCGCACAAAGAGTTGGAGCCTTCGACAGTGAGCAGGCAGCTCGCTTACTCGAACAGTCGGAGCGGGTTGGAAAAATGCTCAACGCGCTCATCAAGTCGGTGCGGTCAACGGTTAAGTGAACAAAGAGAGGGCAGCCGCCGAATGGCATACCGCCCCCACTAGTGCCCATTGCCTGCTGCCCTATTGCCTGGATTTAGGCGGCAAGCGCCTTCAGGCCACGCTGCATCAGCGCCGCCTCGACCGTATTCTTCAGCAAGCAAGCGATGGTCATCGGGCCGACGCCGCCCGGCACCGGCGTGATCGCGCCCGCCACCTTGGCGGCACTCGCATATTCGACATCGCCGACGATCTTGCCCTTGCCGTCCTCTTTGACGATGCGGTTGATGCCGACGTCGATGACGATGGCACCCGGCTTGATCCAGTCGCCCTTCACGAACTCCGGCTTGCCGATGGCGGCGACGACGAGGTCGGCGCGGCGCACCACGTCAGGCAGATCCTTGGTGCGCGAGTGGGCGATGGTCACCGTGCAGTTCTCGCGCAGCAGAAGCTGCGCCATCGGCTTGCCGACGATGTTGGAGCGGCCGACGACCACCGCGTCGAGGCCAGACAGGTCGTGCTTCACCGACTTCGCCAGGATGATCGAGCCGACGGGCGTGCACGGCGCCAGCGCCCGCTCGCCGATCGACAGGCGCCCGACGTTCATCGGATGGAAACCGTCGACGTCCTTCATCGGGTCGATCAGCTCCAGCACCTTGTTTGAGTCCATGTGTTTGGGCAGCGGCATCTGCACCAGGATGCCGTTGATGTTGGGGTCGGCGTTGAGCTTGGCGACGAGGTCGAGCACCACCTGCTCCGGCGTATCCTCGGCCAGCTTGTGCTCGAACGACTGCATGCCCGTCTCGACGGTCTGCGCCGCCTTGTTGCGCACGTAGACCTTGCTCGCCGGGTCCTCGCCCACCAGCACCACGGCGAGGCCGGGCACGAAACCGTGCTGCGCCTTGAGGCGCGCGACGTCGGCGGCCACATCGGCGCGCACCTTGGCGGCGATGGCTTTGCCGTCAATGGCGTAAGCAGTCATAGAAAAGCGTCCTCCCTCGGATCGATCGTTGTGCCAGCAGTCATGAAGCCCCGGCGAGCTTGGCCATGAGGCGCCGCTCGAGGCAATCCGTTTCCCCACTGATGGTGAGCGACTTGATGCGGGATTTTCCGCCCGCAGTCACGCGCACCGAGCTCTTCGGCACGTCCAGCCAGCGGGCGATGAGCTTTTCCACCGCCGCGTTGGCCTCGCCCTCGGCCGGCACCGCGCGGACGCGGGTGGCCAGCGCCTGCCCCTCCGCGCTCGGGATGACGCCGTCGACGCCTTCTATCGACGATTTCGGCGTAAGGCGCACGCGCACGATGACGCACCCTTTTCCTGCCCGCCACGGTTGCTCGGCGATGGTCAAGGCGCCCCTACGATGACCGGAATTAGTACCTGGCTGATCAGACCCTGCACGAAAAAGCAGGCGAGCAGCAGCACGATGGGCGATATGTCAATGGCGCCGAGGCTTGGCAGAGTATTGCGGATGGGACGCAACAGCGGCTCGGTGACTGCGTTAATCCCTTGCCAGATGGCCCGGACAGTCGGGTTGTACGGGTTGACGACGCCGAAGGCCATGAGCCAGCTCAGGATTACGCTGGCGATGATCACGTAGACGTAAAGCTGGATCAGGTAGCTGATGAAAGTGAGCAAGTAGACGAGTAGCTCGATCATATGGGAATTCGCCTCCATCCAGCGTGGCAAACCAGACGTGTAGCGTCGCCCGGGGTGGGCGGCAAGCTGCTGGGCAAGCCGCGGACAGGCCATTTCTTGACAAGATTCGGGGTGGCCCTCTAAATGCCGCCGAACTGCCCGGGGCCGTAGCTCAGATGGGAGAGCGCTGCAATCGCACTGCAGAGGTCAGGGGTTCGATTCCCCTCGGCTCCACCACCGATCTAATCTTCCAGAGTTCCCCAGCCCGGACTGCGCCTGCTGACGCGCTCTCCCTAGCTCCCGACGATGTCACCAATAGCCTCTCGGCTACGTGCCGAATGGTGTGGCGTTACTCCGCTGTCTCCGCTTTCTCATTGCCGTTGCACGGTCGATAGAATGCATGGAGCGTCTGGGATTTCTAGGTTCGATTTTGAGGGTATTGAGGCCGTCGTAGACAGCCGTAGGTGGGCGTAGATAGGCGGGATTCACAAGCGCGTGAATGCGAGAGCTCCCTCGTTTGTCGAGTGCGGTCTATCCTCGCGTCCGACCTGAGCCAGCACTTGCGAGTGATCGGACGCGCGATCGCTGTGGGCTCCCGTTGCGGCCGAACCGCCGTGCGCTGAAGTCCGCATGTATACAGAAGCTGATGTCGCGATGAGCGCGCTGCATGTCGGCTTAGGGCCACAAGCAGACTTGGTGCCGGACGCAGCCGACGTCGGCCCAGCACCTGTGAGCGGACTTCTGACCGCACTTCGCTATCGTCAGCCTCGGCCAGATCCGGCGACGCCCACGGCACCATCGGACGACCGGACATCCCTGAGCATCGGAACGTCCGCTGCAGGACGCGCTTCTCACTGCGCTGCTAACGCGTTCAATCGATCCCTCTCCTCAGCGGAGAGCTTCTGCGATTGCTCATCGCTCAGCGTACCGTTGCCGAGCATGTGCACGGCGCTGTTTGGATCGTAGGTGTCGAGACGGCTGCGTTGATCCTTGATCTTTTGTTTCCGCTCCTGGTCCGGCTCATCGCCGCCGCCGTAGCCGATGACCTCGACGATGATGATGGCCGGCTGGTCGTTGGGGGGCATTTGGGTGGCATCCCCAGCGGCTTCAGCACCCTCGTTCTTCGTCTCCACCGTCAGCGTGGCTGCCGCCGTCGTCGGCTCTGGCAGCCCCTTAATCTCCCCGCCGGCCTGGATGTTGTCGCCGTTGATGATCTCCGGCGCCCAGATAAAGATGTTGCCGCTCACGCTTATGCCGGCGTCGCCGGCATTGATGATGCCGTTCGGCGCGTAGAGATCGACATCGGAGATCGCCGCATCCGGAGCACCCTTCTGGGTAGAGATGCCGCTGCCGGTGAAAGACGGATTTATCCGATAGGCGACGGTGCCGTCGGCCGAGAGCAGATAGGTGCTCGCGGGGTTGGTGAGCGATGACTTGCGACCCTTGCCGGCGTCGATGTCCCCGAAGGTCGACCAGATCGTGATGTCCCCGCCGCGCGCGGTGAGCACGCGCGACTTGTTGATGATGGTGCCGGTGCCGGTCATAATGCGGATCTCGCCACCGTTGATGGTGAGAATGCCGTTCTTGTCGCCGACGGCGTTCGAGGACAGCGCGCTCACCTGCAGCCCGCCACCCGGTGCGAGAATGTCGACATTGCCGCCGCGATAGGTGCGGATCATCGACCGGTCCATGATGACATCGCCCTGCCAGGCAGTGTTGCCCTTCTGCTCCGCGCCTGGGAACAGCGTAGCTATGGCGGCGTATCCGCGTTCGAAGCCGAGGCCCGCATCGCCGAGGCCGGCAAGATATCCACGTCCTGCCGCACGCAGCTCGCGCGACAGAATCCGGTCGATGAGGATCTTGCGGTACTCGCCATATCGCGGGTCCTGCAATGCCGCGAAGGCGGCGGGGCTGGACAGCATCGGATCGCCGGTGACCTGGCGCATGAAGGCGACGACCTCGTCGAGGTAGATTGGCTGGCCATTTGCAACCAGGTAGGACGGCATCGCCGCGACATTGGCGGGATCGAGGTAGGCGGCGACAAACGCGTCATAGCGCGGGTCGTCGGCCGTGCCGGCGAGCACGAGCAGGTCGGCGCCCTCGCGCGGCAACGCAGGGTTGGAATATGACGGCGGGGCCCCGCCACCCGACGTCTCGCCGTTGCCTGCCGTCTCGATGCCGCCTCCACTCCCGAGGTAGACGTCCCGGCCTGCTTCGACCAATACGAAACCCGGTCCATCGATGGAGACACGACCGCGGCCGAGATTGATGTCCCGACCAGCCGAGATCAGAGTTAGGTCAGAACTACGGTTGTTCTGCGCGCGGACTTCCAAATTATTGATATCGCGGCCGGCCCGCACCCTGATTGGCTCAGGATAGTATTGCGCCCGGATGACCGCTCCAGGAAGACCGACCGTGACATCCCCGGAATTGGCATAGAAGCGGCTCGGTTCGTCGTCAGCTTCATGCAACAGGCCGCGCGGGCGATAGTCGCCTCTGCCTTCAGGGTAGTACCCCCACAGGTCACCGCTCCCATAGTCGGACGGAATTCCCCACAGCACCGAACCTTCGATGATCCGTGCGAGCGGCCGCGACACCGACCCGATCAGCTCGGGATCCACCGGAGACATGACCAGGTTCCAATAGACCGCGCCATCCGCCATGACGCCGCCCGGTCCGGTGAGCTTGAGATTGACCGAATCCTGCGCCCAGAGATCGAGGTTCCCCGTGGCGGACGGATAGATCACCATGCCGCCTTCGACATTGATACTCCCGGCAGCCGCAATCGCTTTGGTGTGCGCAGGGTAGTGCACGAGCGGCCGCATCGCGTTCTCGATCTCGCTGTAGCCTGCCGAATCGTAGTTCCGCCAGGCTGGGGTGGCGGTCTGCAGATGGAGCGGTGTGTTCCAGAGATTGACGTCGCCGCCGACCGACAGCAGAGCCAGATCCGTGTTCTGGCCATAGGTCGAGAAGTAGCTGCGTTCGCCGTCCCCGACCTGATCGTAGGACTGCGCCCACAATGTCGGATTGCCCGCGGCCGCGATGTCGATCGTGCCGCCCGCCGTGACCTTCAGGGCGGCATCGCCCATGGCCAGGACCGTGCGAATGGGCACACTGCGGCCAACGGGCGTGATGCTGGTGTTATCAGTATAGATTGCCGTCCTATTCGAGGTTATCGCACCGCCGGCCGTGATGGCGCCGGTGCCGTGATCGACATAGTAGACGCCGCCGACGACGTCGCGGCCGGCGTTGACGGTAAGATCGCCGCCGCCGGTGATGGCGACGGTTTTCGCCTCATCCGCCGTGCGGCCGCCGCCGATGCGCCCTTGCGTCGGAGTCGAGGCCGAGACGTTGACGATGTCGCGCCCAGCCTCGACCATGACACTGCCGCCGCCGAGCGCGGCTATGCCCTGCTGGAACGCCCCGAAGTTGATCCACCACGCGGTCTGGCGATCGGCCAGGAAAGAGCCATCGTTATTTCCGTCTGCACCGGGAGGCATGATATTGGCTGCGCCATCCCGCCACAGCCAGTCGACGATCATCTGGTCGCTCGCGACCAGCGTTTTGATGTCGTTCTGCGCGGTGACGCGCACGTCGCCGCCGCCCTGCGTGAACACCGGATTGTACGCGTTGCCCGTATATGTGCCCCCCAGCGAAGGATCGGCGATGCGCGCGCCCGCCGTATAGATGACCGATGTCTTGTCCGCCAGCACCACGTCGTTGCCTGCGGCGAGCGAGATCGAGCCGGTGCCGGTGCGCACGATTGCCCCACTGCCGAGTCCGATATTGCCGGATGCTCCGCCAGCGAGCGTCCCGATCGGGCGGACTGCGAGCGGATTCGCGGCCGCCAGATCGGCGCCGCCGACGAGGCGGTAGGACCACGAGGCGGGATCGCTTCCAACCGCAGCATCAGCCGCCGCGCTGCCGAACCCGTCCGAAAGGCTGGCGTTGAGCACCAGGTTGCCGCCCGCCCGAAGCGTCAGCACGCCGGCCTCGCCATCGTAGCGCGCCGCATGAAGATCGACGGCGGAGGTCAATGTAAGATCGCCGTTCGAGGACAGCTCGATGCCGGGCACCAGATGGAATGTCGCGTCGCCACCGCGCCCGAGGCTCGCCTCGATTGCGGCCGCATAGGTCGACATGAAGCTCGCCGCATCGGCAAACGCGCCCGGCAGTTGGGCATCCACCGAGGTCGTGTCGTAAGCTCGGTAGGCCTCGGCAAGGATCTTCCCCGCCGTCATCGTCGCCGCCGCGTTTACCAGCTTGACGCTGCCGTCGGTGTCGTCGCGCCGGAAGCGGAGCCGGATCTCGCCGTTGCCGTTGCGGCCGCCCACCGTCTCGATCATCGCGCCGGCTTGCAGGCTCATGTTGCCTTCCGCCGCAACGAGCTCGATGAGACCTGAGGTCTTCTGCGCGTCGCTGGCGTTCGCCCGAAGCACCGCGCCGCTCGCGACCTGCAGGTCTTGCTTCGCCGACAACCGGATCGTCCCGCCCCCCGTGCCGCTGGCATCGATTACCCCCGTCACGGTGATGCTGCCGGCGTCCGTCGCCAGGGCAAAGCTGCGCGCATGCGTATCGCCGTCGAGGGTCACGTCACCGGCGCGCAGGCGCAGGCTCAGGTCGCCGTCGAAACCGGCTTGCCTCAGCTTGGCGCTGAGCGTGCCGAAGGCGCTGACGGCGCTCGCATCGAGCGTAAAGTTGCCGCCGCTACCCGCCCGCAGGTCGCCATCGAGGCGTGCTTCATGCTGCGGGGTCGTAATCGACAGCGTACCGGCTGAACCGTTGCCGCTGCGCGAGACGTCGATCAGCGATCCTGCCTGCGCCCACACGCGCCCCTGGTCGGCCACCAGTGCAACGGTGCCACCGGCGATGTCGGCTTGCTGATCGTAGAAGACACGCGAGAAGCCCGGTGCCCGCGTCACCGAAGCCGACGTCAGGGTGACGTCCCCGGCCGTCGCCCGCAACGTCAACGATCCGGCCGCCAGGTCGATCAGGCTGCTCTGCGTTATCGATGCGGCGGTGATCGCCAGGCGGGCGCCCAATGTCTCGAAGCCACCGCTCGCCGCCGTGCCCGTCAGCGTGAAGGCGCCGGTGGTCGTCCAGTCCTGCGACGCGCCGCTCTCGGCTGTCAATCGAGGCGCGCTGAAAGCGAGATCGGCGGTCCCGAAATCGATCGAGCCTGTGCCGCGGCCGACGATCGCCGTGCTGGCCGAGACTTGGATCGTATCGAACCCCGTGATCACCTTGCTGCCCGTGCCGAGCGCAAGGGTGTCCGCCGCGATGCCAAGGATTCCGCCCGTCCCGCCCAAACTGGCGTTGGTGCCGCTCAGCGTGTTGGTGAATACGACCTCGCCCGCCGCCACGGTGACGCTGGAGCCGGTGCTGCTGTTCAGTGCTGCAGCATCCAAACGCAGGCTGGCGAGCGTGAAGGCGCCATTGGCGTTGCGACCGCCCAGTGCCACGTCGCCGTAGAAGTCGATCGAGCTATAGCTGCGCAGGCGCAGATCGGTTGCGCTCATGAGGGCGGCGAGCGAGCCGCCGGACAGGACGAGGCCGTCCGGGGTGCCTGCTGGGGTGCCAATGCTGATGCGACCGCTCGAGACGTCGAGCACCTGGCCGAGCAGCGCCGCGCTGCCCGACACGGTGGTCGTCTCGGTTGCATCGAGGATGATGGCCTTGCCGCGCAAGGTTGCCGCACCGACCGCCAGCGTGCCTTGGGTGCGCTGCGCGCCGTCGCGGATAACGCCCACCACCTCGCCGTTCGACACGCGCACGAAGGCGCCATAGTCGCGCGCCGGCGAGGTGATGTTGCCGCTGGCGTCTTTCACCGCCGCGATTGCGGGCGTAAACAGGATATTGCCCGATCCTGTGCCGACCGAGCCGCCCGCCTCGATCAAGCTGCCATCGGCGATATGGATAGATTCCTCGGACGCGAGCAGGATCTCCGGCGCCGTCAGCGCGTTGGCCTCAGTGCCGTCGGTCGCCACCACGATGCTGCCAGCAGTGGCGTCGACTTCGAGACCGCTCACGGTCTGCCGCCGCTTGCCGCCCAGCAAGAGGCTCTCGGCACCGAGCGCCGATAGGGCTGCGGCATCGATCACCAGATAGTCGGCCGCGCGATAGCTCGAGGCGTCGACTCCGCCGACGACGGCAATCTTGGCCGCTGAAATATCGACCGCCGCCCCGCGACCTCCCGCTTCCGCCGAGCCGCGCAGCGTCGCGTTCAGCGTCGCCGAAAGGGTGGCCTCGATCTGCAGGGCGCCCGCGTCCATCGGCAGGCGCGGAACGGCCGTCACTTCGAGGCCGGTCTGGCGGCGCATTGCTTCGACGAAGTCGGTCGACGCAAAATACGTGTTGGCAGTCCAGACCTTGTACTCGGAATAGAGGCTGATGGTCGCGTACGGCGAGACCTTGTAGGCCTGCGTGCGGGGATCGCGGACATCGGTGCCGCCGATCGAGCCCCAGCCCGCGACAACCACCGAGCCATCGGGCAAGCGTGCGCTCCCAGTGAAGTCATAGAGTGGCTGACCGTTGCTTCCTGCCATCGCCTGTAGCCGGTAGGCGCCGGGCAGCAGTGCATAGCTCGCCGGCAGCACGACGTAGTCGCCGGCCGGCACGCCATTGCCACCGGCGAGGTGAATGATCTGCTGGCCGGCGATGGCCGAGACCTGGCTCACTGGCAGGATGGCCATCGCGTTGCCGTAGGTCAGGTAATCTGACGAGCCGCCCGAGCCCGGGATGAACTGGTAAACGAGCAGGTCGCCGCCGCCCGACAGGTCGACGACGGCGCCCGCCTGCATGTCTACGTTCGGCGCCCTCAACGTGACCCGCTTCTCGGGGGGCGAGGTAATCGGGGCATTGGGATTGCCCGCGTACCAGAGTGTCTGGTCGACGATATAGCCGTACGGCACGGTCAGGCCGGCACCCGATACCGAGGTGATGCTGCCGGCGCCGAGTGTCAGCGTATCGGTTGCGTCGAGCACGATCTCGCCGAACGGCGCCCGCAAGGTGCCGCGCTGATCGATGATCGGCGCGCTGAGCGTCAGCGTTCCGCCCGCCGACAGCGGTGGCGGCGGATTGCCGTTGGGCAGGATGGTGATGGACTGTCCGGCGGTGATGGTCGCGGTGGTCTGCGTCGTCGGATAGACCTGTCCGGCGGCGATGACGAGATCGCCGTCGACATCGAGACGCGACGGTGTGGTGTAATTGCCGCCCATGCGTAGATCCGTCGTCTCGATGTTCGTCTGCGCGTAGCCACGGATGCCGGCCTGGCCGATGTCGACTAGCGATGCCTCGAGCGTGAGCTTCCCCGCCAGCGCTGCGGCCGGGCCAGGGATGCCCAAGCCTCCAATCTGGATAAGCGGCGCCGCAAGGCGCGAGGTCGAGCCGTTGCGGTTGATCAGCGAGCCTTCGACCTGGATGGATCTCGACAGCGCAACATTGACGCCGTCCAGTTCGACGTTGGTGCCTCTTGCCGCCAGGCTGGCGAAGCCACCGGTTTCAAAGGACGTCGGTCGGACCACGAGCGAATTGATCGGCGCGAAGGTCTGCGAAAAATCAATACCGAACGCGTCACCTAGGCGGACGAGCGCCTCCGGGCTCAGACCGTAGTCGGCGGGATTGATCGCACGCCCCTCTCCGGTTGCCGTACGTGAAAGAATGATGTTGCCGACCGGGCTCGGCGACAAGGCGTCCACAAGCGCTTGCGTAAGAACGATTGGTATATATTCCTGTCCGGCGTCAGGGTCAGGATTGAACAGGATCAGCCCGACATCGAAGCCGATGGCCTCCTGCCAATCGCTGAAATCGCCCGAACAGGTGCCGCTGCCAAGTCCGTAGCAACTTGGCTCGAGCCCGCCGAGCACTGCCTGCAGCTGCGCAAGCGGTGCCAGCTCGGACGACGGCTGCATCCCGAAGTTCACCGTTCCACCCGAAGCGCCCGGTCCGCCCGCCTTTCCGATCAGCGTTCCTTCCACCTTTCCGCGGCTGCCCGTAATGGAGATCGATCCGCCGTTGCTGGCGAGCGACAGCGGTCGATATATCGGCCCCGGCATGCCTTGGGGCGGTTCGAGGATATCGATCACACCACTGGTGCCGGAGACATCGATCAGCGAGCCGGCTTCCGTGGTGACCTCGCCCTGCGCGTTGAGCTCGACAGTGCCGCCGCCGAGCACCTCGCCACTGCGCAATCCGCGCGTGCCTGTGATGATGCGGGTCGCGCCGCGCGCCAGCAACTGCGCCGTGGAGGCCAGCGTGACGTTGTTGCCGTTGATCGAAATCGATCCGGCCGGTGTGTCGATCTTGCCGGCAATCGCAACGTCGCCGGTCCCATTGAGGATAACGCTGCCACCGATGCCGGGAGCGATGGTGGTATTGGCTCCAAGTTCGAAGTTGCCCGAGGTCTCCATGCTGAGCTCGACACCGCGGCGCTGGCTCGGGAAGAGCATCGCCGGGGCGGCAACGGCCGAGATGGAATCTGCAGATGCGTGCGACGTGTAGCCTGACGTCAGGACTCTGGTCCGCACTTTGGGCGCGAAGGTCACACCGTCTTCGATACCGGCGAGCTTGAATGCGAACCGGCTGAAGCCGCCGCGGTCGAAGAAGGACGGATCCAACCCGAGAGCGTTGCCGCCCGGCGTCGCACCATCCGAACCGATCCATAGCGCCGGCAGGCCGACGAGGTTGAGCATCCCTCCGGCCGGCGCAAGCGGCACCTGGTCGGAGCTTGCCAGACCGTAGGCGCTCATGGCGACGGAGTTCAGGCCGGCGACGGTCGCGCCTGCCAGCGTGATCGAACCCGCCGTGCCGGCCTTGACGCCTTTAAGGCCGACCGTTGCCCCTGCGTCCGCGGCCAGGACCGACCCGGACTCGAACGTCAGACCGCTGTCGGCTGTGAGGGAGATAACGCCGCCGTTCACGACACGCGGTACAGCGCTGAGCGAGGACAATTCGTTGGTCCACTGGCCGCTCACGTCGATCGTGGCGCTTCCCTTGACCGTCAATGTATCCTTGCTGCCGATAGTGACGGAGCCTCCGGCCACACGGATCGAGCCGTCTACGATGACGGAATTGCCGCCGGTCTCGCTGTAAACGCTCAGCAAGCTGCCGGGTTGAAGGCGCAGGTCGACATCGGAGGCGAAAGTAATGTCGCCGTTCACGTGGACTTCGACCGTCGACAAGCCGCTTTCGTTGAACCGGTCGGTGGACAATTGCAACGTGGAGGACCGGTCCACCGGCAGCGGGGTGGTGAGCGAAAAGTCGCTCGGCAGTGACGCGACCCGGGCCTGGAGCAGAAGGTCGTTGGCGTTGAAATATCCGTCCGGAAGCGACAATGAGCCAATCTTCAAAGTGCCGCCCTTGGGCGGCGCAGTGAGCTGACGCTCCCCCTTGATGGCATGGGCATAGATGTTCCCATCCAGCACCTGGGCGGGCGCGTGGATCTCCAGCGTCCCGGCCTGTGCGCCTTCGACGTAGCCTTTCTCGAACCGTCCGGCTGTTCCATCCCCGAGCAGAGGTGCCCAGACCTGGGTGACGCCCCAACGCGCGTGGTCGCGCACGAAGCCGCCGCCGATCGCGACATAGCGCATGTCGGCCCGTGCACTGCCGATATCGTAGAGGCGGCCGTCGGCACCGAGAAGCTGCGTCGTCTTGATATAGCCGTCGAGGTAGCGCAGCGAGCCGCCGGCGATGTTGATCTCCGCATCCGACATGACCACGACTTCGTTGGCATGGATGGTCACGCTGCCGCCCTTGACGGCGCGCTCGGCCATCGAGGTCGGAGCGTTGGCGATGTACTCGTTGGCGTCGATGACCTCGCTGCCGTACCAGACTGTGCCGTCCTCGCGCGTGCCGCTGACGCGCCGATCGACATAGACGGTCTCTCCCACCAGGATGCCGCCGCGTTGCAGGGGCGAATCGCGCAGCTCGTTGGCGCGCACCTCGACGGCCACCGAGTTGCGCTCCATCGGCACCTCGACATCGACCACACCGGACACGTCGAGAACGGAACCCGCATGCATCAGGAAACGGGTGCCGACCGCGGGCCCCGCCGGCGTCGCGCCGAAGCCTTCATTGAGGCCGGCGAAGCTATACTCGACGCCACGTAAATCGATGTCGATCTTGCCGCCCTGCGCCTGGAGATAGGCGCCTTGGAGGTCGTTTCCGCCGGCGCCGGCTTTTCCATTCAGCTCGACGATCGCGCCGCTGATACGCAGGGCCGACGAATTCCCGGCCGACCCGCCGGTGCCGACGGCGCCGCTCGGATCAATGACGATCTGCGTTATGCTGTCCTCGCCGAAGACGACGGTCCCGCCACGCCGCTTGATGGCGCCGTAAGTACTCCACAGCACCGAATCCTCGCCGGCAATCATAATGCTGCCCGGCGAGTCCAAGGTGGTGACGGCGCGCAGGATGCCGTTCTGCCTCACCGTCGAGCCGACAACCGTGATGTTGCCGGCGTCGGCGGTAATCAGGCCGTCGTTCCTGGCCACCATGCCGACCTGCGCCGTGCGCGCGGCAAGCTTCTCGAACAGTAGCGGGTCATCGATTCCGGGCGTGAAGTAGTTGGGCAACGCCGAGACATAGGCCCGCATGCCGATCATGCCGCTATCGGCGTTCTGCGGAACGAGCCACACCTGCTCACCGGCGGCCAGCAGCACCTGGCCAGCGTCGGTCGCCAGCGTGCCGCTGTTGGTCACGTTGGTCCCGAACAAGCCGATCAGCCCGTGCTTGCCGCTGGTGATCTGGGCCCCGGCCAGTACTTCCACATTACCGGCTGGCGCCGCGGCCGGCGCGTCAGGATCCGACGTCAGGGGAATGTCGCCAAAGGCCGGCAGCATATCTACATCCGCGCCGCCACCGATCCGGCCGCTAAGCGGCGCATTGATGCCCGCAAGAAACTGGCGGTTCGACAGGCTGAGCGATGACGCAACGATCGTCCCAACGTTCACCTGGCTGGCGCCGCCGAAGATCACGCCGTTGCGGTTGATGACGTAGACCTGACCCTCGGCCTTGATGGAGCCGAGGATCTGGCTCG